>DBMO01000065.1 GCA_002298995.1 Desulfarculales bacterium UBA696 | reverse complement strand
TCTATAAGTTAGCGAGGGTATGAGGGTAGAAGGGGTGGCCCGGATTCATATCCGGGCGCGAAGCGCAAGAGGGTGGTCCCCACATCCGGTTCCATCTCGATTTCCGGCGCCGCCGCCGGGCTTCTTGTGCTCCGCACCCGGATATGAATCCGGGCTACCCACTGATTGCAATCGCGAGGCGTCATACGACGATAACTCGACATTTTCGAAATATCTTACTAGGGCAACAGCCCCTCCTGACCACGCCACAACTGTGGGGGCGAGCTTTCCACCAATTCCCGCAGGTCCTTTTCCACGCTCAACCGTAAATAGAACCGCAACTTACTCCCACCAGCGCATAAGGGCGCTGCCCCAGGTGAAGCCGGCTCCGAATGCCGCCATGACCACGTAGTCGCCGGGCTTGATGTCGTAGTTCTTCTCGACCGCTGCCTCGTAGAGGCACAGGGGAAGGGTCGCCGCCGTGGTATTTCCGAATTTCATGATATTCTTTACCACCCGGCCGTTATCTATGCCCATTCTGCGGGCAGCCGCGTCTATTATGCGAAGATTCGCCTGGTGCGGCACGAATAGAGAAACATCCGAGCCGGTCAAGCCGTTTCTTTCAAGTATGCGGGCTGCGACGTTGGCCATTTCTGTAACGGCGACCTTGAAAACGGCGGGGCCTTCCTGCGACACATAGTGTTCCTTGTTCTCGACCGTCTCGAGAGATGGCGGTCTGCGGCTTCCGCCCGCTTTCATGTGAAGCAGGTCTTCGCCGCAGCCGTCGGTATGGAGGACGAAATCCAGAATGCCATGATCTGGTTCGGGACATACGTCCAGGAGCGCGGCCCCGGCCGCGTCGCCAAAGAGAATGCAGGTGTTCCGGTCGGCGTAGTCGATTATCGTGCTCATAACATCGCTTCCAATAACGAGCACCTTGCCGCTTCTGCCCGATTCGATCATCTGGGTTGCGGTTGAGATGGCGAAAAGAAACCCGCAGCACCCGGCATTGAGGTCGAAGCCCCAGGCGTTTTTCGCGCCCAGTTCCCTTTGGATTACGCAGGCAGTTGCCGGAAAGAGCCTGTCCGGGGTAACCGTTGCGACGATAATCGTTTCAACTTCCTTCGCGCTCACCCCGGCTCGTTCGAGGCACTCCCGCGCGGCCCGAACGCTCATAAATGAATTGCCCAGGCCCGGATCGAGAATTCGGCGCTCGCAAATCCCGGTGCGGGTAAGTATCCATTCATCGTTGGTATCGACCATTCGTTCGAGATCGGTGTTGGTGAGCCTGCGTTCCGGAAGGAAGCGGCCAACCGAGCGGATATACGCTCTGCGTTTGGACATTTTTCAGTAATCCTTCATTAATCTTGATATCCTGGCTTTCCTCTTTGCCGCAAATAGTGCCAATTGTAGCAGTTTGGAAAGCAGCATATAAGTGGTGGCGCATAAATAAATGAAATAGCCCTAATCCTCGTACATTTTTTTCATCGCCTCCGTGTAGGCGCCGTCTTCTCCGTAGATGTAAAAGGGAGGTTCAACCCGGACCTCTTCGCCCCCGCCCTTGCTGCACTCGACGTGCACGAGCCTGCCCGGGCCGCCTGGGCGCGAATGGATAATCCGGAGGCGTTTGGGGCTGAATCCCCGCTCGTGGGCCGCATTCATCAGGTGGCCGATCCGCGTTGCTGGGTAGATCAGGGCGACCCTTCCGCCCCGGGACAAGAGCCTGTCCCCGGCGGCGAACACGTCCGCCAATGTGGCGCTAAGTTCATGGCGCGCAATCGCTTTTTGCCTGTTTGGGTTTATTCTTCCTGTTCCGGGTTTTCTGTAGGGGGGATTACTCAGCAGGAGATCGAAACTGCCCGGTTCAAAATGAGCAGCTACAGCGCGAAAGTCCATTTCAATTATTTGAATCAGCTCCCCGAGCCTGTTTTCTTCCACACTTCGGTGCGCCAGCCGTGCAAGCTCCGGCTGGATTTCAATTCCCACAATGGTGTGCCTGCTCTTTTTCCGGTAAGCCAGCACCATCGGCACGACCCCGCAGCCGGTCCCCAGTTCGACAATGCGGTCATCGGGCTTGATAGACGTCAAGCCGGCCAGCAAAACGGCATCTATCGAGAAGCGGTAGCCCTCCTTTTCCTGGCATACCGTCAGCTTTCCGCCAAAAAGCGTGTCGCGGGTTAGCGTCTGTCCATCCCTTCAGCTGATTTCCTCATCGGGGCAAAGAGGATTTATCACCAGGCCGCTTATCACCTTCGGGTAAAAGTAGGTGGATTTATGCGGCATAATCAGGCCGGCGGTCGCGATGTCGCGCACCTGCCCGATTCTGGTCGAATTTATGAAAAAGCCTGCATCGAATTTTCCGGATTTTACAGATTCGAGCGCCTCTGAAAAATCGTGCATGAAGCTGATATTGTTTGCGCTGCCGAGAAATTCTTCCGAAAGGCCCAGGATGTCTCTAAGGATTATCTGGTCGAGCACCACCACGTCAAGCGTATGCAAAAGGGCGGGAAGTCCCTTCTTTTCGAGAGCCGTCGAGACTTCCCTTTTCTTGGAGGTAAGGACGAAAACGCAGTCCGCTTCCTTGCAGTAGTAACCGATGGTGGTTTCCTCCAGGGAGCCGCCGGCCTCGATTGCCTTCTTCCATTTCATCTCACCGCCGTTTGCAGTCTCGAAGCGCTGGATATCAAAAAACTCGCGCGCCTTCTCAATGAATTGGCCGGAGGCCATACCGCCGAGATTTTTCAAAAGCCGGTGCGTTGGCAGTATAGTCAACCCGCTTTGTTCCATGTCGGTGAGGTACATCATTATATATTCGTATGCGGCCCTTGGACTGCCCTCCGGGTGACGGCCGCGCATGATGTCGCGGTAATTGAGGGCGGTCTCGTAGCGGTGGTGGCCGTCAGCTATGAAGATGGCCTTGTCCTGCATCACCCCCCGGACCTCTTCGATGACCCTGGGATCGGTTATCGGCCAGACACGGTGGTTCATGCCCGCATGGTCTGTGAACGAAGCAACCGGAGCCTCCTCTCGCCCCAAAGCAAGCGAGTCGATGACCTTTTTGCCGGGATCGGAATAGAGGGCGAATACCGGGCTTAGATTGCCTTTACAGGCGAGCATCAACGAAAGCCGCTCTTCCTTTACAGCTTTAAACGTCTTCTCGTGGGGCAGAACGCCGCCGCGGGAAAATTCTTCCAATCGCAGCACACACAAAAACCCCTTGCGAGTCTTGAGCACACCGGGGCCGTTGCTGTAATCGAGTTCATAGTAGTAGATCGCCGGCCGGTCTTCTTTAACTAAGACGCCTCGCTCCTTCCACTCCTTCATGAATGCCGCCGCGCGGGTGTGGGCATTATCGCGGTCGCTGTCCTCCGGGCTCGCCGCCCCGAGTTCAAGCCGGATCATGTTATAGGGATTTCTCTCGTGGAAGGCCGTCTGTTCTTCCGGGGAAATTACATCATAAGGGGGAATTACGACCTCTTCGAGGCCACCGACAATCCTGGTATTGTAGCTCAGTCCCCTGAACGGAAAAATTTCGGCCATTATAAGGTGGTCCTTTCACTTTGTTTGGATCTTGCGAATTCGGGCTGAGGGGACTTTTGCTAGCACAGGTCAGGGCTTTTTACAAGCGGCTTGATGGTCAACGATAACACGAGGCTGGAGGCCGTGGGAGCATTCGCAACGAAGCATGAAATCGAGATCCGGAAGTACGGGACCTTCACCGCCGATCTCTTCGCGTATCTCGGCTAGCGCCGCGTTGGCCGCCTGTTTTGCCGCCCGTCCGCCGGTTTTGGTTTCAGGGCTTTGGGCTCCCTGATTTCATTTAGCGCCTGGTTCAGGTCGTCCCGTATGTCCTCGTAATCTTCGCATCCAACGGAGAGGCGCACCAGCTCATCGAGGATTCCGGCCTCCTCGCGCTGCTGCCTTGGAATCGAGGCATGGGTCATCGACGCGGGGTGTTCGATGAGCGATTCGACCCCTCCGAGTGAAACGGCAAGCTTTATCAGCCGCACATTGTTCATGACGGTAATGCCGCTTTCGATACCTCCCGCCACACCAAAGGAGATCATCGATCCGAATCCATCCATTTGCTTTTTTGCAATGCGGTGCTGCGGATGGCCGGCAAGCCCCGGATAGCTTACCCAGCTTACCTTCGGGTGAGATTCGAGAAACCGGGCGAGCTTCATCGCATTTTCCTGCGCCCGCTCGACGCGAAGGGGCATTGTCCGCACCCCGCGCAAAATTAGCCATGCCTGATGGGGGTCCATTGTCGTGCCGAAAACCTGGGATACCCTTCTGATCTTCTTGTAGAGTTCCTCTCCCGCCGTTACGATCATTCCGCCAATAACGTCACTGTGGCCGTTGAGAAACTTTGTCAGGCTGTTTATGACTATATCCGCACCCATCTCGATAGGGCGCTGGAGGTACGGGCCGGCAAAAGTGTTGTCCACCGTGTAAAGGATCTTGTGTTTTGCAGCGATACGCCCCACGGCGCGAAGGTCGGTTATTTTCATGCTCGGGTTCATGGGCGATTCGACGAAAATCATCCTGGTTTCCGGCAGCAGCGCTCGCTCGATCCCCGAAAAATCGGAAGTATCAACAAAGCTGGACCTAACCCCAAACCTTGTAAGTTCCTTTTCGAGCATGACTCGCGAGGCTCCATAAATACAATTCGTGGCGACGATGTGGTCGCCCTGGTTCAGAAGGGCGAGAAAAACTATGCCAACCGCCGCCATGCCGGTTGATGTCGCAATCCCGGCAAAGCCCCCTTCAAGCGCCGCTATGCTCTCTTCCAGGGCATTCACGGTAGGGTTTCCAAGACGCGTGTAGATATAGCCGGACTGCTCTCCCGAAAACCTTGCCGCCCCGTCTGCCGCGCTCGGGAAAACAAAGGTGGATGATTGGAATATCGGCACTGAAATTTCGCCGTAAATAGAATGCTCGACGGACCCGGCATGGATCGCCTTTGTGTTTTTCCGTAAGGCCGAAGATTTTTTGAAGTCGGTTTTCATGGGCGGTCTCTCCCGGGGTTGCCAAGCCTTTGCACTGACGCCGGTCTGCATCTATGATGGATTTAAGGATTGGGCAGTGCTTGTCAATGAGAGAGAGGGACCGCCTGGAGACTATTTCTTCGAAAGATCTTCCTATCAGAAATCGTGGACAAGGGGGCGAGGCTCCGGGACGCAGGAAATGAGGCCGGGAATTGGATTGGATCAGTAAGTCGGCCGGGATCTTCCCGGCCGACTTACTTGTGCTGCTTTTTGTGATGGAACTACTTTTCGTGGCAAATCATGCACAATTTGGATTGTTCCAAATCCGCCCTTAACATCTTCGGATAAGTGCCCTTGTTATGCGGTTCGTGGCAGGAGCCGCACTCCAGGTACATCTGGGTGGAATAGCCATAGAAAGGAAGACCCGTGTAAGCGCCGTTTTGACCAGACGGCACCGGCTGATTATGATGGCAGCCGGTGCAACTCGCATAACTGCTGCCCCATTTTATCGTTTGGTGGTCCCATTTGATGCTTATGGGATGGCTCTTGGAAAGGTCGGTGCCAATCTTTTGGGGGCCCGAAACGAAATTGGTCCCGGTGTGCATTGCAAAAGAATCTATCGCAATGGTTCCGTCGTGGCAGGAGAGGCAGAGCTTGGACGGTCCCCTTGGTTGCTGGGGTGTATCTTTAAGGGTGGCGCTACTGTATAGCGTATACACCGCGGTGCTGATGTGGCGATTGCAGAGCTGAGAGCTGGCATAAGTTTTGGCTTTGCCCCGATCCCACCAGGAATGACAACCCACGCAGGTTTGGCTGGGGTCTGAGCCAACGTTGCTGACAGCGGTTGCATGGTGGGGAGTGTGGCAGAATATGCAAATTTCGTCCGTTCCCCAACCTCTTCCGGAAAAATCGTGCTTGCTGCCCTGTATAATTGCTTGAGCAGATGAAGACAAAATGAACAGAAAAACCAGTAGCAGAATCGTTTTCACCGTAGTCGGCCTAATAAGCAAGTTGCTGAATGCCCTTTTCACTGACTCTTCCTCCCATGAGATATTTAGAATTGGATTGTTGCCATGATTTGCAGGGACTGATTTGGTATAGAGCCTTTCATGCCTTTCGTATAGCAGATCCTAATAGCTGAATTAAAAACCGTTGCCATCTTCATCACCGCCCGCCCAGCAGGCGATCTTTCTAGCTCTGTTATCACAAACTTTTCCCCCTTTTGGGAATTTGGACTTCTACAACTGGATTGGGAATATGATTCTGGGGTGAATGCCAAGGCCTGAGCAATTTCCGTGCCTTTCAGCTCCAACTGCTCAAGTGCCAGTAATTAAAGGATTTATGGCATCTCACGGGAAAAAGATCCAACCCGCATTTCGGGTCTTTGGGTCAGTTCACACCGGCCGGCGGGTGAAATGCCCCAAAATATCGGAGATAAGTTGTTGAATTACTTTGATTATCTAATGCGATTGCTTGTCTAATCGCTGGAACAATCCCTTGATAAGGAATGGAAGGACGAAAGAAAAATCGCTGTATACCTCAGCGAATCTGCCGCCTTCATCCGGCGCCATGAACTTTCCCCAGGTTATGCCCTCCGAGTATGTGGCGCCCGAGAGTCCCCCCCAGTAGGCGGGATCGGGGCAGATACGGATGCCGTACTTAAAGCGCACGTCAAGTGACGAAATTCCCTTTTGGCGTCTTTCAATTGCATCGATGTACGTACACACCTGCTGGCCCCAATTGCGGGGCACTCCTCCGCCAAGGGTGAGTATTCCTCGAGTGGCGGCATTTTTGACTAACTCGCAATACCCGTTGAAATCCAGATAGGGGTCGAATGTAATTTCGGGCAGGTTGGCGCGGCGCCTGTAATGATTGAAAATGGCAAAATCGACCCCCAACTCGCTGTCGCTGAATGCCGGGACGAAGATCGGAACGTTGTTTTTGTAAGCCGATTGTATAATGCCCTGGGAAGGGTTCTTTCGGACCAGCCATTCTCCTATCAGGCGAATGAGTTCCGAACTGCACAAGGGCTGCTCGATGGGATAGCTGGAAAGAATGGCGGCCAGCATCTGTTCGGTCTCATCCAGTGAGCTTTCCAGTTCGATTGTATCAAAAATCCTGTCATACCCGTGTTCGAAGAGCCATTCATCGGAAACCCCCGAGGGGACCTTGAAATGAGGCGCTCCCCGCTCGGCATTGAAACCATGCGACAAAATGGCCCCGGTCGATACGATGCAGTGAATAAGCCCCCTCTCGATCATCTCGCTTATAATCAGATCGAGTTTGGCTATGCTCAGGGCCCCGGATAGGGTCAGCACCACTTTGCATCCGGGATCAGAGCACATCGCGTAAAGCACCTCGAATGCTTCACCCAATGTGCGCGCGCCGAAAGCCATGTGGCTCATCGCCTGCAACATTTCATCGAAATCCCGGATCTTTCCCAGATCCAGGCTTTCGAGCAGCTCGAACCGGTGCTCCAATCCCTGGCCGAGAGCGAAGGTTCGGAAATGCTTTCTCTCGACGCCATGGTTGACGCGCATTTCAACAAGATCCACCGATTGCGACTCCGGCATACTGCCGCGCACCTTCCCAAACACTTTCCCCATAACGTACTCACTTGCTCTTGAAAAAGCGTCGGCTTGCAAAACCTGCTCCGGCTTGTGCAAAGACCGGTTGAGATAAATTGTGCGAATGATTTTTTCGAGGAAGGTTTTCTCGATGGCAGTCGATGGAAGATTGGGATTTTCAGCCCTTATCATTATTATTTCGGGAAATTCCGGGGCAGCCGGAGTACCATCCTCCAGAAAATGGATGGGCGGTCTAAAGTAAGACACTGCCCGCGGCCATCGGTATCCGAGCTTTGAGTAGAAATCAATCGTCCCTCTTTCGGCTTCCAAAACCGAATAGCAAAACTTTCCCCCCAGGTGCGAGATGCTTTCACGCGCCTCTTTTATGACGGCATCGAACAGGTCGGCATCACACCCCCTGATTCCTTTAGAGACCAGGACAGGCGACCTCGCCTGATGGCCGATTGCGCATATGAAGCTCCGGTTTTTGTCTTCAGATCTTGCGGGACCCTCCCTCACCTCCATGATATTGCCTGAAACGACACCGGCAATCATCGCCTGATCGCCTCTGGAATAGTATGAAACTAACATCAGGAGGGGAAACGGATACTTTTCTCCGGCATTTATCCATTCGACATATTGATCATAAGAATGAAGAAGGTTGGAATCGAAATGATCCGCCAGCAATTGGTATGCAATTTCAAGCCATTTGTCAGGCTGTGTTATCCTCTTATAATTTAAACGATCTGATTGCAAGACCGATAGATCACCTATATTCTCTTCAATCATATGAGCAGGAACCACGTCATTCTCCAGTCTTTAAAATGGTTCGGCCACCATAAGGGCCGACTCTCAACCAATCGTTCTAACCCCTTTTTACAATATCAAAGGGATCAGGAGAGCACAAGAGATAATCCGGACACAGTAAACTTCAATATAGATGAACTTTTTCCTAATACGGATCAGTATTTATCAGGCAAGAGATGTAATGAACAGGCAGTAATTCCTCGGTTGACCCCTCATCCGGGCGTGTGGTATTTACTCCGGGAAAGATTGGCGGCAATAACCCAGAGGCCGCGGGTGTGGTAAACTCGAAAACCGGATACTTCGAAGAACGTTCCCGCAGGATAATCCGAGGTGCCGAATGGCTGAAGTAGTTGACGTATTCTGCTCGGTCTCTTCAAAAGAGATCGGGAAAGTCCGCTCATGGTTAATACCCTCTTTGCGCGACCAGCGGCAGGTATCGCGGATATCGCTCCATCTGATCAACTATACCGGGGTGGGCAGGATATACGATGGACCGGACCGGGTGGGGAAGGTTACCATCCGGGAAATCAGCAAGGACACACCCTGCGGATTTGGAGAGGCCCATAATTTCGCGTTTGAAAAAGTCGCCCCGGCGGACTATTTCCTCGTGATAAACCCCGATGTTTACTGCCATGAAGATTGTATATTCGAGCTTGTAAGAACCGTTGAATCAAACAGGAGCGCGGGTCTGGTTGAAGCCAGGCAACTGCCCTTCGAACACCCCAAGGAATATGAGGAATCAACGGGACATACTCCCTGGGCAAGCGGTTCCTGCGTTTTCGTCAGATCGTCTTTTTTCAGGGCAACCAGGGGTTTTGACGAGAATTTCTGGATGTATTGCGAGGACGTGGATCTTTCCTGGCGAGCATGGTTGAACAAGTACGAAGTCATACATTGCAGGGACGCCGTCGCCTACCATTTTACCGGGGCACATTACCAGTACAGGGATGACAGGTTTTATCTCGAGCAATTCTGGTGCGCCAGGAATTTCATATATTTAATGTACAAGTTCTGGGGTCCCGAGGGGGAAAAAAAGGCAACCAGGCTGCTAAAGGGCACCTGGTACCCGGAGGATTTCAAGAGTGAGGCGATAAGGTCTTTCCAACAGATCAAATCCAAAATGGCCGATGAGCCTGCTCTCCTGAATCTGACTTCCAGGATGGTTTACGCAAACAAGATAAAAGTTCTCGGCTACAACGTATATCACGTCGAAAGATAGATGATGCAACCAACTCGAAGCTGTTCTTTATATAGATTCATAAGGGATGAAAATCTTCGCTCCAAGATACTGGAATGGAGTGACAAATATGGGTTCGGCCCGATTAATGTGCTCAAGGGACATAACTTCTATTCACTCTTGAACGATGTAATCGACAATTGCCCCGATGAATATGCACTAATCAGTTGTAACGATCTCATCTGGCCCATGGGCTTGGGTTTTGCCCTCGATGGGGCCACCGGGGGTGCCGACCGGGAATTCGGTCCCGAGAAATGGGGAGTTATAGGAAACTGCGGCATAGAGTACTTTTCCCAAAAGCCTCTGCGCTACCTCAGAAATGTTTCTTCCACCGTTATTCCATGCTCGTCGGCCAAACCCAGGCCGGCAACATTCCTGGACCCGAACACCCTGTTGCTGAACATATCCAATTTAAGGCGCCTCGGCATAAGACTGCCCGCCTCACTTCAGGGGGTCCACCTCCACGCCCTGGCGCTAATTATGGAATGCTATAAAAAGGGATTGGTCTCGGCCGTTGATTCTCATTTGTATGTAATGGACCTGGCCGAATTCGATCATCCTCAGTTCCGAAAAGAATATTCAGGCGCCGAATTCGGAAACTACGTGTCCCAATCTTTCATAAACAAAACCATCAAAACGAACCACGGCCCCGTTAACTTATCCAACACGATAGACTATTTAACGGACCCACGAAAAGACAAGCGGCTGGATTATTACGGCTTGATCGATAAGGTCGTACAAAATACTTACATCGAACGTCCCAAAAAAATAGTCACCGTTGTGACCCGGACGATGCTCGGGAGAATGAACCAGCTCTTCAGGCTGCTTGATTCAATCAGAATCGCCGCCCTCTGCTGCGGTGACCGGCTGGTTTTAAAGGTCGTGCTGGCCGTGAACAATGCCGACCCTCAGACGCGCGAAGCCAATATTGAAACGCTTTTGAGCAAATATGCCGATCTTGACATATCCGTTTCGGACAGTGCGAACGATAAACAATATCCCCGCGTCTATGCCATGAAAAACGCACTCAGCCTGATCCGCGACGATTCCTCCTTCGTATGGTTTGTAGATGACGACGATTTCATCTACCCCGAAGCCATCCAGCATCTTCCGGCGTTTCTTTCCGATGATTCCATCTTTATCGGGGACTCGGCGATTTTCGAGGAGAAATGGGAAGAGGGAAAGACTTTTCCAGTTAAGTCAAAAAGGGTCGGGACCTACAAAACGGACCAGTACCATGAATGTATAATGGGCGATAATAAAATACCCGTATGCTCTATCATCTACCCTGTTGCTGTCATAAAGCAGATTTTTGAGAAGTTCAGGTTCCTCGGCGATTATACCGAAGATTATGCCCTCTACCTGGTTGCCAGCTGTTCGTGTGAGATTGTCAGCATACCGATGCTTATCGCCGGCATTTCCTTCCACGGCGCCAACACGATTTTGGAAAAAGACAGGACCCACTGGCATCACAGCTACACCGCATTTATTTCTGAAATCGTCGAAAAGAAGGTCATCCCGAGTTGGGTTTGTCGTTTTGCGCGTGAAAAATCAAGCGAGATTGCAAGACTGCAAGCCCAGATCAAAGAAATCTCAAACCGCCAGCCCCATGCAGCCGTAATTATCCCCGAAACATCCCACCCCCAGCCATACCAGATGCCGCAAAAGAGATGGATCGGCAGGAGAATGGAACAATCCTTCAGAAGATTTCGAAAGTCGGCGTGGAGGAATATAAGGGTTTTTATCTTCGGGGATTAGTCAGGACTTTTTGCAAACCGCCAGCAGGTTTTTCCCGAAAGGGGGCGGAAAAACCCGCTCCAATCTTCGCGCGGTCGGGACCACCAGATTGTCGTACAAAGAAGCGCGCCCGGCGCGGATGGACTCCTGCCCCATGATGCGGAAGAGCGCCAGCCACGGGAAGACCCCCGGCAGATCGAAATACTTGCATTTTATGAGATCGAGGCCCGCGCCCCGGATGGTCCCCAGCAGTTGTTCCTTGTAGTATCTCCTGAAGTGCCCTACTTTGGCGTCGTAGCTGCTGTAGAGCCAGCCCAGGGCAGGAACGAAGATGCAAATCACTCCACCGGGTTTGAGAATTTTCGAGGCGAGTTTCAACTCACCGCAATCATCGAGGACGTGCTCCAGGACATTTATGTAGAAGATGGTATCGAGCTGGGCCGTAACCATCGGCGCGAAGTCACTCAAGAATCCGTTTACGACCCTGGCTTGAGGGTAGCCATCGAGGTTGGCCCCAAGGTACTTGCAGTTTCGTGAGGCAGGCTCGAGCGCGGTAAAGGACATCGGCAACGTCTCGTCCAGGAGGAGTTTGGAAAAATTTCCGGTCCCGGCGCCTACTTCGAGAATGTCTCTGCCGACATGGGGCCTGAACTCATCGAGTATCCACTGGTGGTATTTCGGGGCAAACGACATATCGTCAAGGTCTTCCCCGAGATACTCGAATTCCTCGGCTCTCGATCCCGCTATTTCGCTCGATTTATCCATATTACTGCGGCAGCCTCTGTTCCCGGAGCTTTTTGACTGCCTCCGGTTCGAGTTTGGTCTTATCTTTTGCCGGCATTATCGGGAAAACCAGCCTGCGCCTTGCGATAAAATTAAATAGAACGGTGATTGCAATCGCTATAATTTTTGCCCCAAAAGCCGAGTATCCCAGGTTCATTAAAAACATAGTCGAGGATATATCAACCGAGCCGGCCAGAAAGACCACCAGGCTATATATCAGTATCTCAGTCAAGGAGTTCCAGTGAGCCTTGTGCCTGAAAATTAGCGAAATGCTGAGAAGATAATTTAGAGCGGCGGCAAGTATGAACGCCGCCAGCGCAGAGGAGAATACCGGCCATTTCATCCAGAGAAGGAGCATGAAAAGAGTTAGATTCAAACAGGCCGCAATGGAGCCTATCGACAGATAGGCCAAGAACTGGACCGGCATCGGAAGGGCGTGCGCGTTAAACTTGAAAATGCAGTAGAGCGCACGGATGCCGTCCCGAAAGCCAATTTTTTTGCCCTCCTCATAGGTGCGCCCGTAGTACGATATGCCCATTTCGTAGATTCGCAGGTTCATTCTGGCTATCTTTGCAACAATTTCCGGTTCGAATCCGAACCGGTCTTCCTTCAATTCTATTGCCTGGATGATTTCACGGCGAAAGACCTTGTAGCAGGTTTCCATGTCCGTCAGGTTAAGGTCGGTAAACATATTTGAAGCGAAGGTAAGCAGCTTGTTCCCCAATGAATGCCAGAAGTAGAGCACCCTCCTGGTCTTCGACGCGGCAAATCTCGAACCCAGAACGACATCCGCGTCTCCGTTGATAAGGGGAACCAGAAGCCTTCTGATGTCTTTTGGGTCGTACTCCAGGTCGGCATCCTGAATGGCGACGAAATCCCCGGTAGCAGCCTTGAACCCGGTCCTCAACGCGGCGCCCTTGCCGGAATTGACCGTGTTGCGCAAAACCGTGATCTCGCCGTGCCGCTCCGAAAGCCTTCGTGCGATTGTCAGGCTTTCATCCGTCGAACAGTCATCGACTATTATCACCTCGAGCGAGAGTCCGTCGTCCTGTATGCCGAGTAGCCGCCTGATGCATTCCTCGAGCGTTTTCTCTTCGTTATAGCAGGGGACAACTACACTCAGGCATCGTTTCAGTTGCGAATCCGGCATCTACTCCCCAGTTCGATTAATCGGCATACCATCTGTTCGCCCTGTGTGGTGAACCTCGATAGCAGCAGGGTACAACAGCCTTGCAGGGCAAAAACCATCAACACCATGATCGGCAAGGCCACCCTGGGCAGTGAACTTACAAGGTGCCAGCTCAACAGATGAGGGGTGGACAAGTATATAACAAACAGTACTCCGAGGTATAGACAAGCGGTAATCATGGGCAAATAAATATGGAACAAAAGCTCAGGGCCGGCGGCTACCTTCAATTTGCGATTCAATATAAGACCTAGCACCAGGGCGGCTATTACCAGCAGGGCCAGCGAATCGATCTGAGGCAGGTGTATAAGCTGGATGTAAATGGCTTCAATATCATGGAGATTGAGTCTCTCGGCAACCTTTTTCACCCAGTCAAGGTTGTTGATCTGATATTGAGAAGAAAGGCCCCAGGATGACTTGTGAACCGTCCATACCAGAAAATCGACGATGACCAAAAGCGTTCCGAGGCTGAAACAGCGCCGGAAACTCACTTCGATGTGCCAGCTCTTTTTCAATGCCGTAAGATAGAGAAGTGCAAAAACAAACAGGGAAAGGAAAGCTATTACCATACCTTCATTTTTGATAAGAGCCGGCAATAAGATCGTCATCAAGCCGGCCTTAAGGGACTCGACATCTTTTCCATAAAGATAATCGATCAAAAAAGCCTGGCCTAGAAGTGCGAATAACGCAATCCATCCGTCCATCATCGCATTCCAGAGGGACAACTGGAATAAATTGAGCGGACCGATTGCCAGAATGAGGAAGGCCCTTAGTATC
The DNA here is from genome assembly GCA_002298995.1 of Desulfarculales bacterium UBA696. Lineage (GTDB taxonomy): Bacteria > Desulfobacterota > Syntrophobacteria > Syntrophobacterales > Syntrophobacteraceae > SbD1. The sequence goes on along the minus strand of DBMO01000065.1, from coordinate 46,710 downwards.
GGGTTAAAAGAGCGCAGGCGCGCGACCCCAAGCACGAATCCGACAAGCAAAACCAACAGGCAGGCTTTGGGCACGTACTCATTCCAGAAACCCGCCAGTGATAGTGACACCGCCCCGAGGCAGGGCACCAGTTTGGGGTAATCGAGGTGTGAGAAAGCGACGGCTGCTTCGGTCAGGCCGCTATCCCTGCTGAACTGTCCGTAAAAATAGATCATTTTTGCCTGAAAGAGCCAGATGGCGCGCCCATCCGTAGTTTCAATCGCGAGGAAAAGAATTCGCAAGGCAAGTGGGACGACTATCAGGAAAAAAAGAATAGGAAGATAATTAAGATGAATTCGGCCTGTAAACAGGCTCCAAATTAGCAGGGCAACGCCTATCGGCAGTGTTATATTGATGAATAGAACCAAATAGCTGAGTTTAATACATGCAAGTACTGCCAGATACACTAGACAAGTTACCGTTATAAAAGCCCTGTAAAGAGATAGTTCTCCCCACCGACTGAAATATCTGCTGCCGAGCGCCGCTATTACCAAAATCCACAGTGCAAGAGCGCAGTTATTGAAGATATTCAATAATACAGACATTATCCTCTTCCCACAAGAGCCGGTAAGGCCTTGTCCGGTCGATGTCCTTTTCAAATAACACGTTGAGATTACCCATCCACTTCAGTCTTATGGGCCAGGCGGCCACCGAGATCCCTTGGTAGAGTCCGGGCTCCAATACGAAATCTCCCGCTATCGAATATTCACTCAGCCCAAGAAATTTCAGACCTTTGATGGCTGTACGAATGGGCTGCGCCATCCACTCTTCCCCTCCATTCGGCTTAACGCTCGCACTAAGATTGAAGCGGTCGATGTGTATGGTCCAGACGAAGTCCCTGATTACCTCATTGGAAATGTATATGATTGCCATGCAGATAAGAATTAGGCGGATTAGCTTTAGAATCGAAAACCGTTCCATTTACTCATCAGTTCGTCAACCCGGCTAAGACGGGAGCAAGATTTGAGATTTCCCCAATCCGCCGAAGCGGCGGCAGATGCCGTGGCACTCTTTTCTGGTACGAGCCCCGGTGTTTGATCGGGGGAATATATAGAGGATTGGGGCCGTTGTCCAGAACTATCGCAGGTCCTCAAGATGGGCGAAAAGGCCCTCCAGCTTGATTCTGCCTCCATCCTTTAATTTCGCTCCGGCCATTGAGACCCGGTGGTCCAATCACTAATTTTGTCTACAAGGCCGTCCATGAAGCTATTCCGGCGGCCGTGCAGTGCATTATATTTCCGGCTCAATTGCCGCGCTATAAGACATCAGGAGAAGCGAAATGGATTTTCATATCCCGACAGAATACATGGGTGAACTCGAGCGGTTTAAATCTTTTATTTCAAAGCGCCTTACTCCCAAAATATCGTCGTGGTATTCGGAGGGAAAGATCCCCCGACAGTTTTTCAGTGACCTTGGAGGGGAACGCTTCCTCGGCTTCGATAATGAAAACGGCTCCCCCAGGGAGCAGCCGGTTTTAAAGCAGTCGCTTTTCATGGAGCAGCTTGGAACTATCTCGCCCGGAGTGGGGGTTGCCGTTCTCGTTCAGATCTCCATTGGCGCCAAGGGGGTTTTGCTTTTCGGAAACGAGGAGCAGAAGGGCCGCCTCATACCACCGGCATCGAGGGGTGAACTCCTGCTTTGCGTCGGCAACACAGAACCGACCGCGGGCAGCGACGTGGCAAGCCTTGGGGCAGCCGCGGTTAAAGTCGACGGAGGCTGGGTGCTCGACGGAACCAAATCCTATGTCACAAACGGGTATATCAGCGATTATGCGCTAATTACCGCCGTGTCGGACCCGGATGCCCCCCGGAACAGCCGCATCTCCATGTTTCTGGTGGACCTCTCGGCTGATGGAGTATCCCGGACGCCTCTTAATAAAAAGGTTTGGATCCCCTCGGACCTCACACGCATTCAGCTCAAAAAAGTCTTCGTCCCCGACCGGGACCTCATTGGCCAAAGGGGCAGGGGATTTCAGCAGGTGCTAGAAATTTTTACAAACAGCCGGATAACTATAAGCGCCCTGACGCTCGGCACCGCGGCGGGTGCGTTCCTGAACGGGCTGGATCACGCAAAGAAAAGGTCCATCTTCGGACAAAAGGTGATCGATTTTCAGGCAAAGTCCTTCGAGGCCGCGGACTTTTACGCGCGCCTGGAAGCTGCAAAGCTTACTCTGCTCAAGACCTGCTGGGAGAAGGACACCGGGCGGGATTTCCGGCTTGGGGCCTCGATTACCAAGTACCTGACGGTGGACCTTGCCCGAGAAATCGGAATCTGGGCGGCGGACCTTTTTGGCGCTGCCTCGGTGGTCTTCGAGCACCCCGTTCACAAGTTTCCCATGGACGCATGGGCCGCCTCGCTTGGCGAAGGCACCCAGGACGTCCAGAAGCTGATAATTTTCAGAGAGATGATGAAGCGCGACGGGCGGATCGAGCAAGATTAACAGGGTCGAAGGGCAGGTAGCATGAAGCGTCGTTTCCGACTGGCCCCAGCGGTTTTGAGCATGGTTTTACTCGCGGCTCATTTTCTGCGCATGCAAAATATTGCGCTCATGGCTCTCAGCTTGGCCGTTGTGCCTCTTGTCTTCGTGAAAAGGCAGTGGGTTTTGAGAATTGTGCAAATCTTCCTCTGTTTGGGGAGCATCGAATGGGTCCGCATGACGGTACTGCTCGTCTTCGAGAGGAAGACCCTTGGGCAGCCTTATTTTAGGATGGTATTAATACTTGGCGCGGTGTGTTTTTTCACCCTAAGCAGCGCCTTGTTTCTAAAACCCGGTAGCTTTTCCAGCGGTGACTCCAATTGATTGTATCATCCAGCAGCTCGTCTAATCTGAAAAACATTCCTTGCGGTTCATCGAGAAGACCTCAGCGAAGCACCATTAAATTTTGGCACATTTTATGCCGATTAATGTAAAATGGATCGAACGTGGTTTGGGAGGAAGCTAAACCCGCCGGGGCAGGAGTGGCAAAAGCGCGATGAAGAAAAAAATAATATTCGTGGACGATGACCCAAAGGAGCTGAAAAATCTGCAGAAGATGGTTTCCTGCATGAGCGGAGAGTGGGAAATCCACTTCGCCGCGGAAGCGGGAGAAGCACTTGAATTCCTGCGAAAAGACAGCAGCTTCGACGTGCTTGTAGCGGGCATTGGTGCAGTAAAGGCTTTTAACGGCGAATTTATGAACTGCATAAGGGATCGTTGCCCGCTGACGATCCGCATACTCATCTCGAACCGATCAGACCAGACGACGACGCTCAAATCGGCCATTCCGGCTCACCAATACCTCCTTAAACCCGTTAATCTCGAGTTGCTGAAGAGTTCCATCGCGCGCGCCTGCGCAATGAGGGGATTACTCGAAGACAAATTGCTGATGGATGCAATTTCCAGAATGGAATCGTTGCCGAGTCTTCCTTCACTCTATGCCGAAGTCGTCTCGGAGGTTAACTCACCCAATTGCTCCCTCAAGAAGGTCGGAGAGATCATATCAAAGGACCTGGCCATGTCGGCCAAGATCCTGCAACTGGCAAACTCCGCCTTCTTCGGCCATCCACAGGCGGTCACAAGCATCTCCGGCGCAATTCTTTTCCTGGGACTCGAGACGATAAAAGCCCTGATCCTTTCCGTGAAGATCTTTTCGCTTTTCAACTGCTCGAAGGCGCTTGAGTCTTCCATCGGCAAGTTGTGGAACCACAGCATTGCAACCGGCATGATGGCGAGAACGATAGCCACCCAAAACGATATGGACCAGGGCAAAATCGACGAGGCTTTCATGGCGGGGCTGCTCCACGATGTGGGCAAGCTGGTCCTCTGGGACAGGATTCCCCATAAGTACCAGGAGATAGACGCCATGGAGAAGTCTTCCGGCTGCCCTCTCTGGGAAGCCGAGCAGCGAATCCTCGGGACAAGCCACGCACAGGTCGGCGCATATCTGATGGGGTTATGGGGACTCTCTGAGTCCATGGTTGACGCCATAGCATTCCATCACATACCAAGCAAGTCCCCAAACCAGGGATTCGGCACGCTTACCATAGTCCATCTGGCCAATTCGCTCGAACACGGCAAGAATGACGCCGACAGCGATAAAAGACTCGACCGAGAATACCTCGAAAAGCTCGGATTCAAGCCGTGGATGGATTAAGGATTTAAATAACTTCAGGGGTTTTAGTAATTCAAGGGATGGGGAGATTCAGGAATCGAGGAATTGAGAGAGATTGAAGAATCTGCCGTGAGACACCCGCCGCTTTATCTTGCCGTCCGCTTCCGGGGCGATGTGCCCGCTAGAGATTGTCTGACAGATAAGAGATTGACATTATTTCCGGGGCATTCGGTCTTGGCCCCTTCCACTTCGCGATGGCCCAGGACATTGGTGCTCGGGATGTTGTAGTAGGCGCTAAGGGTTTTCAGGAGGTAAGTGAGGGACTGAAGCTGGTTCGGGGTCGGAGCCTCGATATTGAAATTGCCCACCAGCGCAATGCCTATCGATTTATCGTTCATGCCCGAGGCCTTGCAGTGCGCCCCCTCTTGCTGGCGAATCCAGCGGGGAGACATTTCGATCTGCCCGTCACCTTTTCCCATTGTCCCGTTGTCAATGATAAAATGGTAACCCAGGCCGTTCCAGAAGCCGCGGTCCCCGTGCGAGGCATTGATTGCCTTGGCGTTGCCTTTCCATGTGGCGGTGTGATGTATGATGATATAGCGCCACTGGCTGCTGCGGTAAAGATTCACAACGTGCCTCAGCATGCGGGCATTCGGGATGGTGAGTCTTTGGCCTTCTTTAAGGCAAACGCCGGAATGCAGTCCATTGGCTTTGTAGATGGAGTCCGCGGTTACTCCGTACATCCTGCTGATGCGCCAGACGGTTTCGAGCGGCCCTACTTCGTGGATTACCTCCTTCGGACCGCCGACATAGGTCATGCTGCCTTCGACCACTTTCGGCTTTGTGGAGGCGGTTGCGGCACGCGAGGGCGATGTTGATTGTTGGGGCGAGTAGGCCGGCGGTTGAGGCGGTTGTATGTAAGGATTCGAGTAGGGGGTAGTTGTCTCGCATCCGGCGCCAAAGGTGAGAAGCAGCCCGAGAAATGTAAATATGAATATCTGTCGAAATCGGGTCGCCGGGCGAAAGTATCTCATAATGGACGCTAAGCCTTTATAAAAAAAGCCAATATTGGTCTTTGGCGGACCAAATATTATCTATCCTGCAGCGCTTTGCAAGCCCTTTCGGATGTTCGCCCCTCATATAACACGGCGGTCTGGAAAACCTGCCCCACATTTCAACGCTTGCGCTGAATGTTGGGGTGGGCAACGGTTTAGAGAATGTTGCCCAAACGGAAAGTCCAGCCAATCTGTAAGTTGGCGAAGGTATGGGGGATAGAAAGGGCGGCCCGGATTCATATCTGGGCGTGAAAGGCAAGAGTGTGGTTCCCACATTCAGTTCGGTTGCGACCCCGCGCGCGAGTCGGTGGGCACGGTAAATCCTTGCCCATCCTGAATATTCGGCAGACCCTGTTGATCCTCAACGCCCCGACAAAGCTTCGGATATCTTGGCGGCTTTTTTTACTTCCATTATTGAGAGGATTGATGCCGCCTCGTCCGAGGTCATTGTCGAGATGATTCCCATGACGAGCTTATCATCGAGATTTTCCAGGAGCTTTGCGGCTTCCTTGGGTTTCATCGTCCCGTAGATCTTCGCAAGTCCCTTGATCTTCGTATTCTGAACGTCCTGCCTTTCGGTTCTAAACGACTGGATTTCTTTCTGGATCGAGAGAAGCTCTTTTGTCTTCTGTTCGACTTCCTTTTCTATTTTCGAGAGGCGCTCTTCTTTTTCCTTTAGCTGCTCTTCCTTTTTGCGAAGCTCATTTTCCCTTTGCTGGATAAAAGTAAGCGCTTCAGCCGGATTGGCAGCCTGGGCGGATTTTGTATTCTTTACAGATTTATCGGCGGGCGGGGTTGATGCGAATGATTCGGAAACCAGACTCGTACCGCTCTTGTCAGGCTCGGCCCCGGAATTGCGCGCCGTTTTTTCCTGGCCCGCGATGGCTTCGTCCCTGGTCGGGGAGACCACCTCAGTCAGGACAAAATTCCCGGCGACAATTACCGCGAGCTTCACAAACAGGATCGCTATGATGGCGCACAGGAGAACGGAAAGCAGGCTCGGACGCAATCTTCGTTTTTTCATTTTTCTCCCCTCCCGTCCCTGTTGCGGAAGCCTTTTATAATTGCCGACTCGTCCAATTTCTTCTGCTCCGCCCGGGAAACCTGGTAATTGTAGGCCTCCCTGTCCCTGGTTTCGATGCTTTCGAGCACCTTAACCTCCTTGTCGCACTCGATCATTTCTATCTGCCGCGCTTCAGCCTCCCTGGCGGCCTTCTCCAATTCTTTATAAAGTTTAAGCAATTCTCGGTCCAAATTGTCCAGATAAGCCCTGAAATAAAGATATCGTGGAGTTTCGATCCCCGTTTCCTGCTCGTGCTCGAATTTCAGACCCTCGGAGCGGATCTTCTCCCTGAGCTCTTCGATGTCGTCAACTATGCGTATACGCTTCGATTCAGCCGATGCGAAGGCCGTTTGAGACTCCCTGAACTTGAACTCCCTGTGCCGCAAAAGCGGCTTCAGGCGAAATTTGAAGGCCATTGGACCACCATTTCTCCATGCGGGCGCAAAAGGACCCTACGCCCGTGACATTATTCGAAGAGTTCTTCGAGGCTTCGTTGCGAGCCTTCAATGGAAGAGCACTCCTCGACCGGCTGCCGCAAATACTCGTTCACCCTGTCTATCATGTCGATCGCATAATCGGTATCCGGCCGGCTGCCCCTGACATAGGCCCCGATCCGGATCATGTCCTCGCTCGCCTTGTAATCGGCTAGAACGCGAAAAAATCTCGTTGCAAGCTCTTTATGCATTGGGGAAAGAAGACGGTCCGTCAATCTACTGACGCTTCTGAGTATGTCTATTGCCGGAAAATGTCTTTTCTGGGCCAATCCTCGGTCCAAGACCATGTGGCCGTCGAGGATGGACCTGAGGGTGTCCGCCACCGGGTCCTCCATGTCGTCGCCCTCGACGAGCACCGTGTAGAGCCCTGTGATGGATGCCGATTCGAAATTCCCCGACCGCTCGAAAAGCCTTGGCAAAAGGCTGAACACGCTTGGCGTGTAGCCTTTGGTAGTGGGCGGCTCGCCTGCCGCAAGGCCGATTTCGCGCTGGGCCATGGCAAGGCGCGTGGCCGAATCCATCATGAAGAGCACGTCGCGTCCAAGGTCCCTGAAGTACTCCGATATGGCGCAGGCGAGAAATGCGCCGCGGATTCGCACCGTCGGGGGCTGGTCGGATGTCGCCACTATGACGACCGATCTTTTGAGCCCTTCCGGGCCGAGATCATTCTTTATGAATTCGTTTAATTCCCTGCCGCGCTCGCCGATCAGGGCGATCACGTTTACGTCGGCGCTCGTGTACCTTGCCATCATTCCGAGAAGGGTGCTCTTGCCCACGCCCGAGCCGGCAAATATTCCAATCCTTTGCCCCTTCCCGATGGGGAGCAGCGAATTTATGGCCCGAACCCCGATATCGAGTTGCTCCGTTATCAAGGGGCGCTCGAGAGGGTTTGCGACTTTCCCGCTAAGCGGGTAAAGGGTGCTCGAAACAATAGGCGTCTCGTCATCGAGGGGCTGTCCGAGGCCGTCGAGCACGCGCCCGAGCATCGCTTCGGATACCATCACGGAATTGGCCGCTTCGTGGACTTTGACCAGGCTCCCTGATTTTATGCCGTCAATGTGGGTGAGGGGACTGAGCTTTACACGGCGGTCCTCGAAGCCAACCACTTCGGCGAACATCGGCCGCGATAAGCCCGGTTGAACGATCCCGCAGATATCACCCGTTGCCGCGCAAAGCCCCTCGGCTTCGAGCAAATTTCCGGTAAGCTGCACAATTTTGCCGTATTTTTCCCGGAGAATGCAGGCATTCGGGTCGGGGAGGCTATCGCCCCTTAATCGGAGATAATCCGCCTCATCCATTGGCAGCCGTCCCTTCGGGCTCAACCGGCCCTTTCTCTTTTAGAAGGTGAGCTTCCAATATCTTGAATTGGCTGTCGACTGATGCGTCAAGAAGCTGGATGTCGCTTTCGATCCTGCATCCGCCACGTTCCAATTCGGGGTCCGCCTTGATTTTGAGGTGTTTGCCGTCCTTGCCTATCACCGTGTCGGCGCGCTTTTCCATGAATTCGATATCCAGCGGGTGCAGATACAGGGTCAGCGTGCTGTGCTCTTCGGCTTCATCAAGAAGGGAACTCACTACGCGGGCCACAATTCGGGGAGAGGCGGCCAGTTCGCCTCTGACCACCCGCCTGGCGGCTTTGATGCACGTTACTATGAACCAGTTGCGGTAATCCTTGTAAACATGGGCCGGAATTTCTTCGAGATTGGCAGTAATGCGCTCGATCTGCGACTTTATAACCTGTATGGTTTTCTGTCCGTATTCCAGGCCGTCCCGTTCTCCCTGGGCAAAGCCTTTCGCGTACGCGTCCCTCTCGATTTCCTGGCCTAGGCGCTCCAATTCGAGAAGCTTTTTTCGATAAAGTTCCTCGGGGCTCGCCTCCGGCTCGGAATCAACCGGTTCGGGTGAACACAGCTCCTCGTCAAGGGAGTTCGTATTTCCGCCGCCGCTCTTTTCGATCACCGGAAATCCAAACGGGGATACCGTTTCCTCCGCTTGATTCTTCAGCAGGTTAGACGAGCATTTCACCGGCTTCTTTCCCAAGTAAGAGTTTCCCTTCTTTCTCGAGCCGCCGCGCCACGTTGAGTATGGACTGCTGGGCGGCTTCCACTTCGCTGAGGCGCGCCGGCCCCATCATGGACATGTCTTCCTGGAGCATCTGTGCGGCGCGCTGGGACAGGTTCTTGAACATCTTTGTCTTGAGATCCTCGGAGGCCGTCTTGAGGGCCAGGGTGAGCTCTTCGTTCCTGATCTCCTTGAGAAGCTCCCGTATACCCTGATCGTTCACCTGCACGAGGTCGTCGAAGACGAACATCATCTTTCTGACCTTTTCGGCCATGTCCGCGTCAGATTCCTCCAGAAACTGGAGGATATTATCCCCGGTGCGGCGGTCGCAGTGGTTGAGGATTTCCGCGACAACATTGACCCCGCCTATCTGCTGGCCCCTTTTGCCAATCGACATCAGCTCCTTTTCGAGCACTTCGTCGACTTCCTGGATTAAATCCGGCTGTACCGTCTCGAGGTTTGCGATCCTGGTTATTATTTCGTACTGGAGGTGCTCGGGAAGGTAGCCTACCACCTGGCTGGCTTTCAGATATCCTAGGTGCGAAATTACAATGGCAATGGTTTGCGGATGCTCGCCTTTTATGAAGCCGGCCAACACCTTCGGATCGATATCCTTGAGGTGCTTGAAGGGCAGTTTTTGTTTTTCCTCTTCGATTTTATCTATGACCGCCTTTGCCTGATCGCTCTGCATTACGCTTGGCAGCAAATGTTTCACGAAATCGTCGCCCGCGACGTTGATACCGCCTTCGGTGCGAAACTGGGTGGTGAATTCGTGGAGCAGCTCGTCGGCGGTGTCCTTCCTCACGCCCTGGACATTGGACATATGCATGCTCAGCTCTTTGATCTCGTCAGTCGAGAGCTTCTTCAGTATGAGCTTCGAGGACTCCTCGCCCATTGCAAGCAGGGCGATTGCGGCCTTCATCGGACCGCTCATCTTCTGTGTATCCTTCGCCATGTCTAGACCTCGTCTTTGAGCCAGGACCTGATTATTTCGGTTGCCTTCTCCGGATTGTGTTTCACAAGAGCGGAGGACTGTTTTCTGATCGATAGCTGCGGATTGGGCTGGTCAAGCAAAAGAGCGGACAATTGTTCTTCGATGCCCTGCTGCGGCGCGGGAAGTCTTTTCATATCGTCCGCAACCTCTTTGAATTTGTTCATCAGCGGCCTTACGACAAAGAACAGCACGAGGAGTATCAGGGCCGCATTGATGATCACTTTCTGGTAGCTCTTGACCATCTGCAGCCATTTGTTCTCCGACTGGACCATCTCCGCGACATCGGAAGCGAACGGAATGTTGGATACGGTAATCTGGTCTCCGCGGGTGTCTGAGTAGCCGACCGCCTTTTTTACGAGGTCCTCGATGGACTTCATCTCGTCGGCCGTGCGGGCGATGTATGCGGGTTTTGCCTTTGAGTCGGCGCCGGCCTTGTTTTCGTAATGGCCGTCAACTATCACGGCAACGGAGACTTTCTTTACATTTCCAGGCATCTGGACAATCTGCCTGCTGGTCTTGTTGATCTCGTAGTTTACGACTTCACGCTGGCGATTGAACTGCTTTGCGCTCTTGGGCGTCTCGGTAGTCTGGGTCGAGTTGCTCTGGAGAAGCTTGCTTTCAAGGTTGATCGGGCTGTCTGGATTTCCCTTAACCGCCGGCTCTTTTCCCTCGCTGCCCTCGATGCTGCGCTGCTGGCTTCTTATAACCGCGCTGTCCGGATTGAATGTTTCTTCGGCTATCTGTACCTGGTTCAAGTCAAGGTCCAGGTTTACGCGGGCAAGCACCTTGTTGGCCCCGAGCACCTGTTCGAGCATGGACTGGACCTTCTGGCGCATGTCCTCTTCCATTTTCTGCTTGCGTTCGAGTTGCGCGTTGCTCGCCTGCACGGACTGTTCGCCGGCGTTTTTCTTGAATAGCACTTGTCCGTCGGTGCTCATGACCGTTATGTGGCTTTCTTCGAGCCCTCGAACGGTTGCCGCGACGAGGTGGACGATACCCTGGAGCTGCTTCTGCTCTACCCGAGCTCCCGGGCGCAGCTTAAGCACGACCGCCGCGCTGGGAGGCTTCTGGTCCTCCTTGAACAGGCTCTCTTCGGGCATGACCAGGTGGACCCGGCTCTCCATGACTTCGTTCATTCCATTGATCGTCCGCGCTAGTTCCCCCTGGAGCGCGCGCTGGTAATTGATTTTTTGCACGAATTCCGTGCTTCCCAGCTTTTGCTGGTCGAAGATCTCGAAGCCCGAACCGGCTCCCTTTGGGATGCCTTCGGCGGCAAGGTTCAGCCGGGTTTCGTAGAGCTGCTCCCTCGCAACCTCTATGTTTCCGTCGCTGATCTTGTAGGGGACCTTTTTAGCTTTGAGCGCCTGGCTTATCTCGCCCATGTCGGACTGGGACAGCCCCGAATAGAGCACGTTGTAATCGGTCCTGTTGGCTATGTAGACCAGGAAGACGAGGGCGCCTATGAAAATGGCCGCGCCTCCGAAATAGGAGATCCTCTGCGGGACCGAGAGGCCCCCGAAGTATTCGCGAAGTTTTTGGAAATAGAGCTCGAACTGGTTCATGGCTGAAGGCCCGTTTGACTAGGTTAGAACTGCATTCTCATCATCTCGTGGTACGCATCGATGGCCTTGTTGCGAAGCTTGGTAAGCAGCCTCAGCCCACAGTCAGCCTCCTCGAGACGTATCATCGTCTCGTGGATGTTCGTGGCCCCTTTCAGGGCCCCATCCGCCATCGCTTGGTCGGCCCCTTGCTGCAATTGGTCCACTTCGGCAACCTTGGACTTTAGCTGATCTGTGAAGGAGTCCGTTCCCGGACCCGCCGGCTTCTTCACCTGGGCAGTTTCCTGGGCGAGGTTCCTAATCAATGGATCGATGCGCATGTGCCCTCTCCTTTATTATTTGGCGCCGATGTCTATGGCTTTCAATGCAAGCATCCTGGCGGTTTGGAGCGCGGCCAGGTTAGCCTCGTAGGACCTGCTGGCATTTACAAGGTTCGCCATTTCCTCAACCGGATTTATGTTGGGCATCAGCACCATTCCGTTGGTATCCGCGTCCGGATGCCCGGGATCGTAGAGCTGCTTGAACTCACGTTCGTCGGGAACGATGTCCGCCACCTCGACCGTTTCGGCGCCCTGGTCCATTACCGACGAAAGCTGCTCGGCAAAGCCTCCGGCGGCAGTGCTCTCGTAGACTACCGTTCTTCGCGCGTACGGGGTCCCATCGGCCGTCTTCGTGGTGTTGACGTTGGCAAGGTTGGTGGAGAGCACGTTTATCCAGGTGCGGTTAGCCGTCAGCCCGGATGCACTGATCTTCATCGCGGAATCAAAGTCCATCATGCGCCTCCGTCATTTATGGCCATTTTCAACATGGTGAACTTCTTGTTCAGCATGCTGACCATAAACTGGTATTCGATGCTGTTCCGGGTAAGCTTTACCATCTCGTTGTCCAGATCCACCGGCCCGGACTCGGTGACTTCGGGAGATTTCATTGCCTCCACCGGATTTTCCGGGGCAATGTGCGATCCACTGGATCGAACCATCTGGAGGACCTGCTCTTCGAGAGATTCACGAAGAGCGCTGTCAAACGAGACCTCCTTGGCGGTATAGCCGGGCGTATTGATATTGGCCAGGTTGCCCGAAATCAGTTTCTGGTTGAACGAATTCAGGCTAAGCCGGTCTTGGATCATTTTGGCCGTCTTGTCGAATATTATGCCGCTGCTCATACTCAAAAACTCCTTGGTAAGGGTTCAGTCCACTGATGAGCAAATCCCGTACCATTCACAGACAAAGCAAGGGAGGTTATGAAAGCTAGCCCCAGAGCGATTCGCCGGCAAGCCCGGGATTATTTTTCAGCCCCCGGCGAGGACGGGACAAAGAAATGACGCGGAGCAGGAGTCAAACCTCGGTCAAAGTATTGACAATAAGGGCGACGACAGGCTGGAAAGCTTGCCCCCATATTCTGCGCTTACGGTTTTGTTTCTGTTAGCGGAGGGAGGACTGCAGCGCGGGTGCTAAACCCCCAGGGTCTGGCGATATTCGTTGAGTTTGTTTCGCAGGGTGCGGACGCTTATGCCGAGGATTTCGGCGGCCCTTGTGCGATTCCCCTCGCACGAATTAAGGGCCTTGTGGATCATCATTTTCTCGATCTCGGAAAGAGGCATGAGCGCCACATCGGGTGTGGAGGCGGCTACCTCCTCTTCGCCGGGGTCTAGGATTATACTCTCGGGATCGATCACCGCCGAGTCGCAGATGAGTACAGCTCGCTGGACAATGTTTTGCAGTTCGCGAACATTTCCGGGCCACGGGTGCTCGCTTAGTTTCCTGAGTGCTTCGGGCGCGATTTTGGCGGCGCATCTCCTGTTCTCCGAGCTGTACTTTCCGAGGAAGAATTGCGCCAGGGGGACAATGTCGACCGGCCTTTCGCGAAGGGGCGGAATGCGGAGTGGAATGACATTCAGGCGGTAGTAGAGATCTTTTCTGAACCTTCCCTCCCTTACCTGGTCCTCTATACGAATATTTGTTGTCGCAACGACCCGCACATCAACCGGTACGGGGTACTTCCCGCCGAGCCGGTCAACTTCGTTTTCCTGGAGTACCCTTAGCAGCTTGGCCTGAAGATGGAGCGGAATTTCGGTCACCTCGTCGAGCAGGAGGGTTCCGGTATGAGCCAGTTCGAATTTGCCTTCCCTGTTTCTTATCGCACCCGTAAAGGCGCCTTTTTCATACCCGAAAAGCTCGCTTTCGAGCAGCGTCTCCGGCAGCGCGGCGCAGTTTAACGCCACGAACGGTTTGTCGCTGCGCCCGCTTTGCTGGTGAATATAGCGGGCAAAGAGTTCTTTTCCGGTGCCGCTCTCCCCCTGGATGAAAACGGTGGCGTTGCTGGGTGCAATTTTTCTGGCGAGCGCCTTTAAAGCGCTTACTATGGGGTCCGCCGAAATTATAGGATCGTCCGAAGGACCCAAAGCCCGACCAGCAGCGATGCTCGTGCCCGGCTGCGGGACTTTCCCCGCCTCGATCATCTCGATCACCTTTGAGAGACGGTCCATCGGGAAAGGTTTTGTCCAGAAATCGTATGCCCCTTTCTTGACGGCTTGCACCGCGTCATCGACTCTGGGCTTCTTGGTCAGAACTATGACCGGGACGGGCGGTTCGAGGGTCTGCGCCGCTTCCAGAAAGTCGATGGCCTGTGCGGGATTGCCGTTCAGGTGAAGCAGAACGAGACCCGGGGACTCCTTCTTGACCATGTTCTTTGCCGACTTGGGCGAGTCGGTGATAAAACACAGGTGCCCCTGCTCTCTCAGGAAAGCGGAAAGAGTTCGAGCATCCGAAGCATCCGTTTCAATAAGGAGAACATTCATCCCGTAATCCGGCGTCCCATGAAGGAAATCTCGTGCCTTAACGGCCTGTCGGTGTATGGTGGGCGCGTCATAAATTCCAAAATTCTCAATTCTTTATTTCCTCAATGTCAATGCGACTGGTTCATCAGCGCCATTTGAATGGAATTTATCTGCTGCTGGGCGACTGCCGACCAGAACGGGCTCTGTGCTCCCACGAGCTGATTGAGGTTCTGTACGGCTTTTTCCGGCTGTCCGGCGGCAACGTAGAGCTTTGCCGTTTCATAGAGCAGCTCGTTGGCCCGCTCCTCAGTGGCGAAGCGCAGGGCCTTTTCCATCATCTCGGCCGCTTTTGCATACTGTTTCAGTTCGTTGTAACAATTCCCCAAGAGCACCAGGATGGCCCGCTGGCCGTCACTATCATCGGGCCTGAGGCGCTCCAGTCCCTTTTGGAGGATCGGTATCGCTTCGTCGAACTTCTTAAGCTCCAGAAGGACTTGCCCGTAGCTCTGAAAAGAATCGGGGTCGCAGAGGTCAAATTCTTTCTGCTTTTGCAGTACCTTGCTGAAATTCTTTAAGGCATCCGCAGTCTTGCGTTCGCGGTAGGAAACATGCCCCAGGATTTCGGATTTTTTGGCATCCAGCGTTTCGGACTGGATTTGCCTGCAAAACTGCGAAGCCCTGTCGTTGTCCTCCATCCGAAGCGAATAGAGCGCGCATTTGAGAAGCTGATCGTCGTTTTTTTTCTGGATTTTGGCGAAGAGTCGATCGTAGATCTGCAGCGCGTTGGGGTAAAATTTCATCGCGGCATAGCTTTCCGCGATCCTTTCCAGCACCTCGGGGCTTTGCTGCATCGAGTCGAAGGTTTTTCTAAACCTGTCGTGCAGTTGGATTATCCCCATATAATTCTGATCGGCGTAATACTTTTTCACAAGGTCTTTAAGGATTTTATCGCGAAGCGCCGCCATCTCGTTGCCGGTCGATACAATCTCGGCGCTGCCCTGGAAAGCCTCATCCAAAAGTTCCAGGCTGCGATCGAGGGACCCTTTTTTCCAGTTCAGCATGGCAAGCTTGTACAAAACCACCCTTTTGAGGCTCGGCGAGAGGTCTTTTGCGCAAAGCGCCTCGTAGGTTTTCATGGAACGATGCTCGTCCAGCCTCTCCATCAATTCCGCCTGCCTGACCCTGCTGATAAGATCGCCTTCCGAGTCCGTGAAATACTTTTCGATGAAAGAGTACAACTTGTTGGCCAGCAACGCTTCTCCCTGGGTGAGGAAGATTTCGGCCAGTTTTGCGTAGACCAAGTCCTGTTCGGGGGCGCTTTGCTGCAAATTTATGTACCTTAGCAGGTGTTCCCTGCTCTTGTCATAGGCCCCCAGGAAAAATTCCGCCTCCCCCACAAGGCGCATCAACTCAGGTTTGACCGTGTAGTAGTCAGGGTCGTTGCCCGCGCATTGGGTAAACATATCGATGGCTTCCTTCGGCGCGCCGAGCAGAAGGAATTCCCTGCCCAGTTCGAAATAGGCAGCGGATTTGTCTGACTTTTCCAATGCAGTGCGGACTGCCGCGCGAAAGGATTCCATCGCCTCGATGTAGGCGCGCTTCTTGTTCTGAATGTCACCAAGGCCCAAAAAACTTCGCGACACCGGCGGCTGGTCCGGCCATTCCGATATTACCTGCCGGAAGGTCTTCTCTGCCTTGGTGTAATTTCCCATGGTCCAATAGGCGAGCCCTGTCCTGTATAGTGCGAGCGGCGCCCGCGACGACCGGGGTCCGGCTTTTAGCGCCGCTGAGTAAGCATCGATCACTTCCGAAGTGCAAAGAACGAGATTTCGCCGGCAACTTTCGAACTGGTCGTCAGCAATCGAGTAAAGCTCGGTCGTCTTCTCGTCTGTTTCAACAAAAGGCTGGGATTTAGCTGTGGAGCGCTCCGGCGAAACGTCGCCCCTTCTTTTCTCGTCGGCCTGGAGAAGTCCTTTCAGACTTGATGGCGCTTTCGATCCGAACAGCTCCTGTGTCTCAATCCTCTTGATCACTTCGGCCTGGACGGATTTCTCCTTCTCTTTTTCCTTCTCTTTTTCTTTTTCCAGCGCCGCCGTATCAACCTCCGCAGGGGCCTTTGTCTCGGCGGTTTTCGGCTTCTCCGTCGTCAATTCCAAAACCAGCGTGAACCTGTTTTGCTTCTTGCCCGGAATTATCGTGTGGCTGACTGAAACATTCTTTTGCCGAAAGACAACTTCGAAAAATCCGCTCTCTCTTCGGAATAACACCTCTTTGGCTTTCGATGAAGCTTCGGCTATTCTTTTGTCAGGGAATTTTGCAGTAATTTGATCGAAAAATACGGATATGCCGTTCTGCGAGGCGGGGCCGACCTGCTTGGGACGAGGTCCATCCGCGTCAAAAATCAGACGGGTCATTTCCCCTTTGTACGACACCCGCATGTCCAGAATCTTTGTGCCTCCCGCCCCTAGCTCATCGGCGCGGGCCTGCGCCCAGACCAGCATCGCAATGGTCAGTCCCAGGAGGATACACTTGGATTTTGCGCACAATCTGAACATATCAACGCCGCCGTTCCGAGTCTAATTTGGCCGTTTGTTTCAGCTCGCAATGGAGTTGAGCAAGGGGTGTGCCAAAGGGATTGAGGTATTCAGGAATTTAGGATTTAAGGGATCCGAGAGACCTTGGAATAAAATGGGTTGAGGAATTTTAGAGACGAAGAAAGGGAGAGGCGGATAAATCTCTCCCTTTCCATGCCGAAAATTAGGATGCGGTTCCAGGCCAACCGAGGCCTGGAAGGGAGACCGGGTTATGATTTTACGTGCGAGTCCCCGTTCTGCCGCGGCCCCAGAAAAGCGATACGATGAAAGCAATCAGGAAAACAAAGAACAGGACTTGAGCGATCCAGGTAGCTGTTCCCGCGATTCCGCTAAAGCCGAAAACCCCCGCAATTATACCTACAATCAAAAATGCTATTGCCCATGCAAGCATTGTTGCTCACCTCCCAAAGGTATATATCAATCCACTTGACTTTTACTCTTTTATAAGTAGTTCCAGGATATTGTCAACACGATGAGAACGCCTAGCCATTTATCATTATGCCTTTGTCCGGTTGACATTCGCCATGGCTTGGCACTTGATCGGGAGGTCAGTTGTGCTAGACTGCCTGACCATGAAAACGGTTGCGGAAAATCTGGCGCTGGTCCGGAAGCGGATCGAGGCCGCGTGCGAAAAGGCAGGGCGTGACCCCGCGGGGGTGAAGCTCGTCGGCGTAACCAAGACGGTTCCAGTGGAGCGGATACGGGAAGGGGTCGATGCCGGCATAACGATCCTTGGAGAGAATTATATCCAGGAGGCGCGGCGGAAAAAAGAACTCCTCTCCGATCTGCCCGTGTCATGGCATTGCATAGGACATCTTCAAACAAATAAGGCAAAATTCGCCGTCGATTGCTGCAACTGGGTAGAAACGCTCGACCGCCAAAGCCTGGCGCTGGAACTTAACCGCCATGCGGAAAAAATGCAGAGGACAATTCCCGTCCTGATCCAGGTAAATTTAGGCGCGGAGGAGACCAAAAGCGGAATATCACCCGAGGACCTGCCGGCCTTTTTCAGCCGCGCATCGGCATTCGAGAGGCTCGATATTCGCGGGCTTATGGCCCTCCCGCCATTCTTCGACCAGCCCGAGCGCGCAAGGCCTTATTTCAGACGCCTGCGTGAGTTGCTGGACCGGCTAAGGCAGGGGAGCGCCTTGCCGGAGAAGTTGTCCGAGCTTTCAATGGGCATGAGCGGTGATTTCGAAGTCGCGATCGAGGAAGGCGCCACCCTGGTGCGGATCGGTACGGCAATCTTCGGGGGAAGAACTTAGGGGCCTTCACCGCGGAGTTAGCGGAGAGCACTGAGACATAACAATATAGGATTCAAGGGATTGTTCAGAGGCAAGGGTGTTAATCTGAAAGTGAGATTGTTTGTCGCGGTATGGCAGAGCATTGCGATATTGGCAATGGCGGCTGTTCTTGCCTTTACCGTGAATCATTTCAGAAAGGACAGGCTGCCCCTTGTTGGTGACTGGTCGCCGAAAGGGGAACTGCGCGCGCTAAAGACCTCCGAGGATGCCATTGTTTCAATCGAGGAGGCTCGGGCCCTTTTTCTGACCGGCGGGGCAATCTTCTTTGACGCCCGCTCTCCGGAGGACTACCAGGCCGGCCACATACAGGGGGCGCTGAATCTTCCCGCCCAGAATTTCGACGAATTCTACCCCGGCCTCCTGCCCGAGATCACCCCCGATTCCCTCATTATCACCTACTGCGACGGCGAAACCTGTGAACTCTCGAAGGACCTCGCCTTTGCACTCTCCGCAAAAGGATATTCACACGTTCGCGTGCTGGTAAACGGCTGGTCTTCGTGGCGGGATGCGACTCTGCCGGTTGAAACAGGCCGCTAACCCCATAATTTGCACATCGCCGGCGAACCGGCAACCTCCTACGGTCTCTCACCTCCCGCTAGCAACTTGTTGATTTCCTGAATGATTCTCGGGCAGTCCCATACTCCCTCTATTACAAAGTGCGCTCCGGCATCCAGAAATCTTTTTTCCAGCCTAGAGATTCTCATGCCAAGTTCGGCGGGGTCGGTCCGACCGGCTTCTTCGAGGCTCATCCCCAATTCGCCGCTCGTCTTGGTGACCGCGACAGTCCACATCCCGGCATTCAACCCCTCCTGGATGTCCGGAACCGTGTCGCCGATTTTTACCATGGATTCGAGAGGATAAGTCTCAAGATTAATCGCGTTTTGAAAGCACATCCATGGGAAGGGCCGCCCGCCTGGAACATCGGTCGAGCAAACCATCGAGTCGGGCGAGTATCCAAACTCCCGCGCGGCTTCGGAAAGTGCGTCAACTGCCTGAAAACCGCGGCTGGAACTCGAACCGATCCTGATTCCCTCCTCTCGCAGCAGCGATACCGATTCAGGAAGACCGGGAACAGGCTGGGCATGCATGCCGGCGGAGGCGGAGGAGAAGTTTTCGACGGACATGAAGATTTTTCTCATGTCGTATTCTGAGGGCGGAGCGCCGTAAACATCGTTCCAATTCTCAAGGACCGATTCCTGGCGAAGGATTGCCCCGATATGGTCCCACGTTGACAACCCGATGCCTCTGCGGGCCTCCTCGGCTGAGATCACCACCCAGTTTTCCTTGAAGCCCTCGATGATAGGCTCGACATTGCCAAAGCTGCCGAAATCCACGACCGTGCCGCCCCAGTCCAGTATCACCGCCCTTACCGGCCCCCGAAATCGATTGGCGCGGCTGAAAATTTCAACCATTTATAGTCTCCGTAAATAATGCTTGCCCCGCATTTACTGGGAAATAATTATTAGAAGGGTCGTAAAAACAGCCCAGGCAAGAGTTGCAAGTGTCGCCACGATGCAGGCGGCCCCCAGCATTTTGTGGAAGGAATTCTCCCGGGTCGTTTCCTGATAGCCCAGAAGGAACCCGAATACGATACCTCCCAGCAGCCCTCCGCCGTGCGCCCAGTTGTTTATGCCGGGGAAAAGAAACCCGAAGAGGAAAATCCCGCCCACCCAGCCGATAACTTGCTGATATACCATCTGCCCAAAAGCGCCGCCCCTGCTCTTTCCATAATAAAGGGCCGCGCCGATGAGTCCGCAGACAGCTCCCGATGCCCCTATAGTAAAAGGTACCCCTGCAAGGTAGGAAACCACATATCCGGAGATCCCGGTAAGAGTGAAAATGCCGAGCATCCTGTAAGCGCCGAATTCCTGGAGCACCAGAGGTCCAATCTGGCGCAGCGCCATCATGTTGAAAAGGATATGCAGAATGCTCCCGTGCAGGTAAATGGCGGAAATAACGGTCCACCATCGATGGTACGCACGGATTGGGATAGTACCGGTAGCACCCAGCAGCAGCAGGCTTTCGTTGCCGGGCGAGAGGAAGCTGAGCGGGTTCATTGCAAACCCTATGGAGCGGGGGCTTATAAGGACAGACAGGATAAACATCGCCCCGCAAAGATAGATAATCAGCCTGATGGTCTGGTCCCCGCCCGAGAGGCCTCTCGTAAGAAAATTATTCCTCCAGCGGGCTCCGGGATTCCTGATGCCGCAGTAGGGGCATGCGGGCTCGTTGGTGCTTATGAGCTTTCTGCAATTGGGGCACAAAATTGAGTGCCGTTCCCCGTTTTCCAACATTTTTCCAATGCCTTTCCGGGTTCGCCCGGTGCCTGAATGCCCGTCCGGGGAAAATAGAGATGTTCCGTGCGTCGAAGTTTCTCATAAACACGGGATGTCACTGCTGCAATCCCATTCGGTAGACAAGTCCCACCCTTAGCAGGAACTCGCCTAAATGGCAAACGGTGCATGGGCTCGACTAGATCCAGCATTCCTGGTTTGAGCAGCGGGGAGTATCTGATTTCGTTTTTTCGTAGAAATCAGGCGCCTCACCAAAAGGGTCCGCCGTCGGAAAACACGCTCTCTTCCGCACCTCGTGAATCCAGGAACTGGGAAAAGTCGACGGTTATCTCGGGTGGGCCTGGATATTCGATGACCCGGCAGGCCAGGTCGATCCACCTTGGGGCGGCATCTATTACGGCGTGATCACTCGATGCCACCACGCAATCGGTTTCGGGAAACTCCCGCTCGGGCACCATTACCGCTTCGGCCTTACCGGTCAGCCCGGCGCCGCGGATTTTTTCCCGGTAGATGGATGCCGTCTCACCGCTTCGGCTCATAGGGGCGTCGAATAGAAAAAGTACCTCTTTCGGGGGGAATTCGCGCAGAAAGCGAAAAATCATTTCGATTGCCATTGCGCTGGTTTCGGTCAGGCGAAACTTCGCCGATTGCCCCGCCAGGTCGCGCATTGCGCCGTCGTTTGCCCTGAGGAGCACCCGCCCCATGATATGGCTCTCGACGGTTATCTGGATGTTATGGCCATCCACCGCCAGGAGTTCTCCGCGCCAGTTGTCGCCCATCTCTCGTTTTGCCCGCCTGGCGAGGGCCTCTTTTCGGCTGAAGACGCCCCGGCTGAGAAGTTGACGCTCTATCGCCCTCAGATTGTACCTGTTCCCGACCATTTCAAGGGCGGCTGCGCGGGGATAGGACCGGTTTAGAAACAGAAAAAAATCCGAGGCGGCGTGGAAGAGGTTCCATTTGCGATCCGGCGGGAGGACTGCGGGGCGGTCCATCTAAAGTTGCACCTTCCATTTGTTCCAGTGGTTTTCAGCCTCTAAGCTCACGCCGGAGCACCTTTCCGACAATCGTCTTTGGGAGTGAATCGCGAAACTCGATGTATTTGGGTATTTTGTAGGGCGCAAGCCTTTCTTTGCACCACGCGATGACCTCGTCCACTGTAAGAGTTTGCCCATCGGCCTGCACGATGAAGACTTTCACCGCCTCCCCACGGATCTCGTCCGGGACCCCGATTGCGGCGGCTTCGCGCACCTTCGGATTTTCATAAAGCACCTCGTCTATTTCCCGGGGATAGATGTTATATCCCGCCGATATGATCATATCTTTCTTGCGGTCCACTATGAAAAGGTAGCCGTCCTCGTCCATGTAGGCCAAATCACCCGTGTAGAGCCAGCCCTCCCGCACCGCCTTTTGGGTTTCATCGGGCCTTCTCCAATACCCGGACATCCTTTGCGGCCCCCGGACCGTGAGTTCTCCGACCTCATTTATCGGCAAAACCCTGGTTCCTGTCTCCAGATCGACGATCCGGGAGTCGGTATCAGGAAGAGCAATCCCTATCGACCCGACCTTGCGGGTCCCATAGAGCGGGTTTGCGTGCGTTACGGGGCTGCACTCCGACAGGCCGTACCCTTCGGTGATGATGCTTCCGGTCTTTTCCTCAAAACGCCTGAGCGTTTCAACCGGCATAGGGGCCGAGCCGGTGACGCAGAGCCGAATCGATGAAAGATCGAAAGAGTCTATCCGCCGGTGGGCCATAAGGGCCGAATATATTGCCGGAACGCCCGGGAAGATGGTCGGCTTTCTCTTCTCTATCAGGTCGATAAGCTCATCGGCGTTGAACCGGGGCATGATGATTATGGCGCACCCGGTGTAGATCGCAAAATTGAGGACAACCGTCAGGCCGAAAACGTGGAAGAAAGGCAGAACGGCCAGAAAGCGCTCACGGCCGCAGTTGAGGTCCGGAAACCAGGCAACGAGTTGCAGGACGTTTGCCAGAATGTTTCGGTGCGTCAACATTGCGCCTTTGGGAACCCCCGTTGTGCCGCCGGTGTACTGGAGAAGAGCGAGACAATCCGGTGAAGCTGCGCAGGGGACCGGGTCGGGCCGGTGGGACTTCACCAGCTTGGTGAAGTTGAAGATGCCGCTCCCGTCGTATGGGACGGCGGTAAAAAGTTTTTTTATCCTGGCCTTTATTGGATAGAGATATTTCAGATGAAAGGGGAGGTATTCGCGAATTCCCGTTGCGATTATCTTTCGAATTCCGGTCTTTGGAACGACCTTGGCCGTCTTGGGGTAGAGGTGGTCGAGCACGAACAGAAATTCCGCTTCGGAATCCTTCCATTGATGCTCCAGCTCGCGTTCCACGTAGAGCGGGTTGGTCATAATCACGACCGCCCCGAGCCAGAGAGCCGCATAGTAGGCGATAACCGCCTGCGGGCAGTTGGGAAGCATTATGGCAACCTTGGACCCCTGCTCTACACCCAGAAGGGTGAGGGCGTTGGCAAGGCGAAGGATTTGGTCCCAAAGCTCCCCGTAAGTCAGCCGGGCTCCGAAAAACTCCGTTGCAAGGGCTTCCGGCTGAACCCGGGCAGTCTTTTCAAGCATGAGCGGCAGGGAGGTTTCCGGGTACTCTACCGAAAGGGGTACTCCCTGATCATAGTTTTTTTGCCAGATGCGCTCCATGTGCCTTCCTGGCAGGGGTTAGCAAACAGTTCCATTATAATTATGAGTGCCGTGAGAATTTACACACTGAGCGCTATTTTTGCCAGAGAAAGGATTTAAGGGGCTGTGGCAGAGAACAAAATCGCAGGCGAGAATGGCCAAAAGGAGCTGTTGCCCAAAAGAGCTTCAACGCAAATTCCCCTTCCTTGACGGGACCAGGGTCAACGCGGCTTGCAAGGTCGGGAGACCTTGCCGTAACCGAGGATAACCGACAACCGAGAATCATCGACAAAAAAAAGGGGGCATGAAGCCCCCTTTGAAACCCTAAATTCTCTTTCAATAAATCTCTACTTGAACTCTTACTTATCCTGGCTCCGCCGGAAGACTTCCACAATCGAGGCCATCGCCGACGAGCATTCCATGATGATGTGCATCATGAAAACAATTGCCAGGCCGTTCAACACCCCGCAGGTAAACCATGCCTGGGAGAGTGCGGCAAAGGCGCCAAGGCCCGCCAAAAGGAGCGTAATTATAATTCCGGCCGGAGCGCAGCGGGGCCAGCTTTTGATCCGGATAAACTGCTTTCCCCCGCCGTGTTCTTCAACTGCCATCAGCAGGCGGACCGACCCGGCGATCCCGCCGCGAAGCTCCAGGTCCCATCTGTCGTAGTCTCCGCCGCGAAGCACCACGGTGCGAAGTCCCTTGATCTCGCCTTCCAGGGTTTCCAGCCAGTCGATCTGTGAGCGCCATTTTTCGTTCCAGATCGTAAACATCTTGGGCCAGGGCCACGGCGCGGAAATTCCCGTTGCAAAGCCACATCTTCTCCATGGGGTAAGGCCGAGCTTTATGCGGCCCGAGAGGCGGGCGAGCGGCTGCATCAGGTGGAGCGCGGCGGTAAGCGCGCGGCGCTTGAGCCGGTCAGCTGTCGCGATATCCGGAGAGAAGCTCAGGCGCGAGGCGCAGGAAAGCGCGTGAAACACCGGCAGGGTCAATGCCGCAAAGAACAAGGGCAGCATGAAAAGAAGGGGAGACCATTCGATCCCCAGCATCGACAAAATACCGAGCGCGGCAACTATAACGTACCACTCGGGCATGAGCGGCAGCGACCATAGAAGGCTCGGGGCCGGTTGATAAATCGACTGGAAGAGGGCGCTTCCCCAGGTGCCCTGGTAGATCCGCCCGCGAAAGCAGCCAAGAAGCTGCTCAAAACCTTTGAAGTAGAGTCGTCCAGCCCAGGGGATATGACCGGCGGCATTATATTTTTCCGGCCACTTGCGTTCGAGATATCCTTCGGCCTTGCCATAGTTCAACTGCTGTTTCCAATAGGCCTTGACCGAATTTCTGCGGTGGTGCCAGACCATTGCGGCCGGGCTGAAGCCAATGGTCCATCCGCGTTGCTGGATTCGCCAGCAAAGATCCACGTCGTCTCCGGCGATCCTGAAGGTTGGATCGAACCCGCCGATTGCTTCAAGCGCGGCTTTCCGGAAGGCCATGTTGCAGCCGGGGATATGTTCGGCTTCCTGGTCGGACAGCAGCACGTGGATGGGGCCTCCAGGCGAATTAGCAACGCACTCGGCAATCGGGCCGTCATCGGAGGGCGCGATATTGGGGCCGCCCACTCCTACGTGATCGCTCGTCATGAAGGTCACCGCAAGGTAGGTAAGCCACTGCGGGTCGGCAATGGCATCATCGTCTATATAGGCGACGATCTCGCCTTTTGCGGCCCGCATTCCGACGTTTCTCGCGTTGCTCAGGCCGCCATTGGGGATCGAAATTACCCGGAATCCGTAATCCTTGGCGATCACTTCGGTCCCGTCCCTCGATCCGTCGTTTACAACGATGACCTCGAAGTTGGGATAGTCGACTTTTTTCAGCCCTTCGAGGCAGTCGCGGATGGTGCGCTTGCCGTTATAGGTGCAGACAACGACCGAAATGCTCGGCCAGTCGAGGTCGGGAGCAAACGGGATCTCGGCGAAAGCCTTTGTGATAGCCGCCATTGACGGCTTGGGGTTGCGGTCTTTGTCTGTTACCCCGAATCCCCAGTCATCTATATCGAAGCCGCCACGGTGCCATTCGTCCGTCCACGAGAAAATGAAAACACCGCCGCACCCCGATCCGAAGGCGGACCGTATCTGCCAGACGAGTGTCGCGGCCTGTTTGTCCTCGCCGTTTCGCATGCTGTCGTAGCCTATTTCGGCCATGATCAGCGGCTTGTCGCCCGCGAGGTTCTGGAGACGCGCCAGGTAGCCTTCCAGTTTCTCCCTGGTCTCGAGATAGACATTGAACGAAACGAAATCGACGAAAGGCAGGTCGAGATATTCGGTCGTGGGAAAATTTACGTAGGTTATCAGGGCGCCGGGGTCAGCCTCTTTGGCCGCCTTGTAGAGCCGCTCGAGGAAGCGTTCGATCGGGCGTCGCCCATGCCAACGCACGATCGAGGCCGGAATTTCATTACCTATCGTAATTGCGAGCAGCGCGGAATGTCCCGCACAGGAGCGTACCCCCTCCCTGACGCGATCCTCGATATCTTTCATGACCGTTTCATCTTCCATGAAGGCGATGTGCTCTTCCCATGGAAGGCCGATCATGACGCGCAGGTTGTGTTTTTGGGCTATATCGAGCAGCCATCTCGGCGGCACGGTGTAGGTGCGCACCGAGTTGATGCCGTTTTGGGCCATCAAGGCGAAATCGTGGTCCACTGTTTCGGGATCGTGGTACTCGCAGCCCTGCTCGTCGGGGTGAAATGGGCCGTAAGTTACGCCCCGGATGTAAAATTTTTCGGCCCCGACGAAAATGAACTTGCCTCTCACTGCCGGCCGGATGCCCTCTTCGATGGGAACCTGTTTGGGCGGAACGAGATAGAACTCTGCTATGCCGGCCGTCTTGGGCTTTTCAAATGCCGGTCTGAGGACCGGGTCCTGGACGGGCAGGGCGCGAAAGTTCACGGCAGGGTTCGCCTTCCTTGTGCCTGCGTCCCGCTTGAATTCCGGGCGCGGTATAGCGTTGGCATCGGATTCCTGGGCGGAACCGTTTGCGCCGGACTTAATCGGCGCCTCCTCACCAGTTAGATCGTTTGCGGTATCCATAAGAACTCTTCCCATTTTTCCCTCATTGGCGAAGTGATCGCATAATCGAAATCGAATGAATCCAGGATGACTATGGCAATAAGCGTACCACGCCGCAAAATGGCGAAAACATTGGCAAATCGCAGCGTGGCGAAAACCCGCCCGGAGGGGTGGTTACGATTTTTGCGCACTAAGGTTACGATTTGTGCACGGTTACGATTTTGTGCACACGCAGGGATAGACCAACGGACACAAAGATAGCTTTTAAACCACTAAGGGCACGAAGAGCACGAAAACAGAGTTTATGGTTAGTTCTCTTATTCCGCTCAACTCAACCTACAAACCCGATCTCGTGTCCTTCGTGGTGAAAATCCCTGCTCCAAATTGATTTTTCGCTTTTGATCCGTATACTTGCCAAAAATCATCGCGGCGCGTATACTCAATCAGGTGGCTGTGGAATTGATTCCGGCCGCTTTAGCACTATTTTGTAGGCTCACCGGGGTGGGAAACTCCCATTTCTCCCACATGGTTCTTGACCGTTCTCAAGGTTTATTTACTGGAAAATGATGGCCGAAGCCCTTCTCGAAGTAAGAAATCTCAAGACCTATTTTCTAACCGAAGCCGGGACCGCGCGGGCGGTCGATTCGGTAAGCTTTTCCATCTCCGAGCGCCAGGTTATAGGGATCGTGGGGGAGTCGGGGTGCGGGAAAAGCGTTACGGCGCTTTCCATTATGCGGCTTATCCCGCCTCCGGGGATAATTGCCGGCGGAGAAATGCTCTTTGGCGGAAAGAATCTGCTCGGCCTGCCCGAAAGGGAGATGGAATCAGTTCGTGGAAATGAAATCTCGATGATTTTCCAGGAACCGATGACATCTCTTAATCCCGTTTTCCGGATCGGCGAGCAGATATCCGAGGTCCTCCTCCGCCACAAGCCCATCTCGAAAAAGGAGGCGGCGGAGCAGACACTCCGGTTGCTACGTCAGGTCGGGATTCCTTCGCCCGAGATAAGGGTTCGGGAATATCCCCACAAGATGAGCGGCGGCATGCGCCAGAGGGCGATGATCGCGATGGCGATTGCCTGCAAACCGCGTCTGATAATCGCCGATGAACCCACGACGGCACTTGACGTAACCATTCAGTCGCAGATCCTGGCTCTGCTCGATATGCTCCGCGAGACGGAGGGTATGGCCATTTTGCTCATCACCCACGATCTCGGGGTCATTGCAGAGATGGCCGAGGAAGTGCTCGTGATGTATACGGGGCGGGTGGTAGAGCATGCCAGGGTAAAGGAGCTTTTCAAAAATCCGCTCCATCCTTACACACAGGGCCTAATGCGCTCGGTTCCGGGCCGCGAGGGCAGGGGAAAAAAAAGACTCGAAGCAATACCAGGCGTTGTCCCGAGCCTGCTGGCACTTCCACTGGGATGCAAATTCAACACCCGGTGCCCATATTCGTTTGACCGCTGCTTTCGCGAGGAACCCCCGTTGGCTGCCCCTGAAGGCGGACATCCCGTCCGCTGCTGGCTCTACTAGGAGGTGCGGACTTGTTACAAAATGTCAATTTGTTGCAGGTAAAAGGGGTAAAGAAACATTACCCCATCACGCGCGGGCTTCTTCGCCGCCAGGTCGGGGTGGTTAAGGCGGTTGACGGCGTGGACCTCGACATAAAACGGGGTGAGACGCTCGGGCTGGTCGGGGAATCGGGGTGCGGCAAATCGACCCTCGGAAGGGTCATTCTGGGGCTCGAACCTCCCACCGAAGGCGAGGTCTTCTTTGACGGGCAAAACGTCTCATCGATTAAAGGCGAGCAGCTTCACCAGCTTCGCAGGCGGATGCAGGTAATCTTTCAAGACCCCTATTCTTCGTTGAACCCGCGCCGAACTGTCGGCAAAACCATTGCCGAGGGAATGATCATACACGACATCGGGACTTCGGCCGAGCGCGCCGAGCGGGTGCGGGAGATAATGGAAGTCGTCGGGCTTCGCCCGGAGCAGATAAACCGATATCCCCACGAGTTCAGCGGAGGTCAGAGACAGAGGATAGGGATAGCGCGGGCCCTTGCGATCAATCCTGACCTGCTTATCTGCGATGAGCCCCTGTCGGCGCTGGACGTTTCGATCCAGGCGCAGGTGATCAATCTGCTCGAAGATTTGCAGGAAAAATTCCAGCTCACCTACCTATTTATCTCCCATGACCTGTCGGTCGTGCGCCACATAAGCGACCGGGTCGCCGTAATGTACCTCGGCCAACTTGTCGAGATGGCAGAAACCGAGGAACTGTTCCAAAACCCGAAACACCCCTACACGCGGGCGCTGCTTGACGCCGTTCCGGTAATGGACCCCGATGGGGCTAAAGAGCGCCGGAAGCTTGGCGCCGAGGCCGATGCGCCGATTCTTCCGGACCTCTGCCTCTTTCAGCCCAGGTGTCCCCAGTCAATGCCCGATTGCGCTCAGTCTGCCCCCGAGCTTATCGAGGTCGCCCCCAGCCACTGGGTGAAGTGCCTGGCGTACGACCAGGCAGGGACGCCGAAATCTTAGATGAAGATCGTCCAGTAGTCGCCCAAAGGAATTCACGGCCTAATGGTGGTCGGAACCACGGAACAGTCCAATATGTTAATAATCCTCATCCTTTTCTTCTTGATAATTTCTGGCACATGTTTCGCCGATGGCCCCCCTTCTTCACCAATACTCAAAGAAAAAGAAATCAGGGCGGTCGATTCTTTCATTAAAAGCCAAGAACGTATCCGGAGCCATAAACACACATCACTAAACCGCCGAGAATATCGCGAAACCCGCAGGTACATGTTCGGGGACGTCGACGGGGACAAAGTGCCTGACCTTGTGGTACGCTATACACTCGAAGAAGGCAACAATTGGACCATTTATATTGTCGCATTTAAGAGACCCTTAATGCAGCACCTCGCACATGCTAGGGTAGGTGGTAAGGGATACCGCGGTGTTGAATTGGCCGCAGTTGCCGATGGTGTTATCGAAATCAAAACAGGATACTACTCTCGGCGTGATGCTCTGTGCTGTCCGAGTGTTGCTGGAACATCGGCTTATTCCATCGCCAAAGGTGTGCTCATTGAGGACGACATGATAGTAGACTGTGCGGGATCGGAGGTGCCAAAATCGCAATGATTTATTCGACAATCTCACCACTGCTCACTATCTCGGATTCCATCCCTTGCTGAATTTGCACGATGTGAAATACAATCGGCATCGCTATCATATTTCAGCATTGTCTGTTCTGGCACGGTTGGGAGGGCGAGTTGCCCAAATCAGATGGGTGATTCACGTTCCGGGACGGTATCGAAAATCGTCATTCCCGCAGCGCTTCTGGGCAGAAGCGCTGCGGGAATGACGTTGTTAGGCACACGCCTGCCTATTCACTTAGCAGTTTTAAAAACGGCTATTTGGGCAACAGCCTCGGAAGGCCGCGCCAGAACCAGGTCGGGAGACCTTGCCAAAACCAGGTTAAACGGATGGCTTCCATGATCATCGATGCGCACGCGCACTGCGGGCGGCTGGACCGGTTTCCGCCGCAGGACCTTCCGGACTACCGCTCCTGTTTGCGCGAGGGGAGAATAGGGGGTTTCACGGCTATTTCGCCCGTGATGGAGATCTACGACCGCCATGATCCCGATTTTCGGGACTCTCCGCAGTGGCAAAAACAGCGGGCGGAATCGAACGCATATCTGTTGGGACTCGGCTCACCGGATTTCATTGTCTACCCCTTTTTCTTCATCTGGAACGATTTCGCGGTCGAACAAATAAGGCCCGGCCATAAAGGAATAAAATGGCACAGGCACGCCGACGAGCCTGTCTATAACTACGATGACCCGAGATGCGCGGCCGCGATCGAAGAGATCCGCAGGCGCAATATGCCCGTCCTGCTCGAGGAAGAGTTCGCGAACACCCTCTTTTTCATAAACGAGCTTGCTCCCGGCGTTTTGGTGATAATTCCCCATCTGGGATATCTCAACGGCGGATACGAATCTTTGCGGCGCCGAGGAATTTTTGAGATGCCGAATATATACGCCGACACCGCGCTTGCGCCCGACGCCGACATACGTGACTATATAAGCCGCCACGGCCATGATCGTATAATGTTCGGGTCCGATTTCCCGTTCGGGGACCCGGAATCCGAGCTGGAGAAGGTCCTGCGCCTCGATCTTAACGACGAGCAACTGGAAGCCGTTCTCGGCGGAAACCTCGTAAAACTGCTTGCCCGGAGCAACCCCTGAAATGCCGCCTTCCGAACCTTCCGGCCTTATTCCTCGAAAAGGTTATATGTATGTCATAATTGCCGCCCTGCTGTGGGCGGGATCGGGTGCTTCCGGCAAGTTTTTGTTCCACCGGGGAGTTACGCCCCTCGAACTCGTTCAGCTCCGGGTGACCCTCTCGACCTTGTGCCTTTTCGTTTTCCTCCTCGCCTTCAAGCCTCGCCTGCTGATGATTTCAAGGAAAGACTTCCTCTACTTCGCCATTCTCGGCATCACGGGCATGGCAATGGTCCAGTTCACCTATTTCTTTACAATCAGCAAGATAAACGTCGCTGTCGCGATTCTTCTCGAATACCTGGCTCCGATCTTCATTGCTATATGGTACGCCTTCGCCGCTCCCGAAAAACTGACGCGCAAGACTCTGATCGGGGTGGCTTTGTCGGTTGCGGGCTGCTACCTTGCGGTCGGGGCGTACAACGTGGACCTGCTTTCTCAAAACAGGGTGGGAATACTGGTAGGGATTGCCGCCGGCCTCTCGTATGGTTGGTATGCAATCTACAGCGAGCGCGGGATGTGCAGGTACGATCCGTGGACGGTCGTATTTTATGCGCTGGCCTTCGCCGCCCTTTTCTGGAATATCGCAATGCCGCCGCTTGGAGCGTTCACCCGGTCCTACAGCGCCGTGGAGTGGTTCTGGATGCTCTATATCGTTGTCTTCGGGACTGTGGTGCCTTTCGGCTTCTATTCCCTTGGAATAAGCATGGTCCGATCTACCAGGGCAAGCGTTGTCGCGACGCTGGAACCAATCGCCGCCGGGTTCCTGGCCTTTTTCTTCCTGGGGGAGACCCTGGCCCCCTTGCAAATAATCGGCGGCATGCTTGTCATTGCCTCGGTAATTCTCCTCCAAATCCGCCCCGAATGCGACGCCACAACCGCATCTATCCTTCGCCAAAACAGCAGGGAGCAAATTCCCGGATAGCACAATCGCCTTTGCACCGCGGCCGGACCGAAAATCCAATTCTGGAAGTCATCTCCGCTCGGTTGCATTATACAGGTTGATGATTACTTAATTTGACATTCACTGATCCGTAATCAAGACACGCTCCAATCTCATTTTGTTGAATACCTCTGCATCTAAATTTGAATTCAAATGCCTGCAACCAAAGGGAGAACCGGCCTCTCCCTGTTTTCCGCTAAGCTGTGAACCTAAAACAAAGGAGCAGGTATGTCCGTCTATAAGATCGTCGAACTCGTCGGAACCAGCCCGAATTCCTGGGAGGAAGCGGCAAGTGAAGTGGTGGAAAGAGCGACCAAGAGCCTGAGGGACCTTAGAATTGCCTCGGTGGACATGCTGGACATGCGAATCGAGAACGGAAAAGTCGTGGAGTACCGCGCGCGCGTCAAGCTCTCCTTCAAGTTCGAGTGACCGATCCATATCATAAACCAGCGCCGAGCATAGCCCCCCTACTGCGAGGCATCATTTCTTCCTGGATGGTGCCTCGCTGTCATTTAAGCACGCTCAATCCCGTTATTCGCCTACGGCATTTAATTAACCATCAGAAAAGAGTATAATCGGCGACACTATTTGGCGGATAAGGCTTTGTCTTTTTTCCTCCCTCGGGGCGCCACTCCCGAAATTCCGCGGGTTTCTCAGCTGAGCAGTGCTTGAGAGGTCTTGACAAAGAGAAGAAATATCACTAGGTTTTTCTAGCACTCTATGTGGTTGAGTGCTACCAACAGAGGAGTTGGCCGTTGATTATACTCACTCAACGAGATCAGAGCGTGTTGGAAGCGGTTATCACCGATTATATCGAAACCGGTGAACCCGTCGGGTCCAGGACTATATCCAAAAGAAGCGCCCTGAATGTCAGCCCGGCCACAATTAGAAATGTTATGGCGGACCTCGAGGAACTCGGTCTTCTCCACCAGCCCCACACCTCGGCGGGCCGAATTCCAACCGCCAGGGGCCTGCGCATCTATATCGACTCGATTATGCAGTCCAAGCAGCTGGAGAGGCAGGAGCGCGATCTCATCAGGGATGAGCTCCGCAAGAGGCCAAGGGACGTAAAGGACCTTCTGCAGCGCACTTCGCGTTTTCTGTCCCAGTACTGCAGGCAGGCGGGGGTAGTACTGTGGCCCAAGCTTACGGTCACCCGCTTCAAGCACATCGAATTTATCCGCAGCGGGCCACAGCAGGTCATGGTGATTCTTATCTCCAAGGACGGCCTTGTCCACCAGACCAATATCGAGTGGACCGAGGAAATAACCCAAAGGGAGCTGGACAAATACAGCAGCTATGTGAACGAGCTGCTTCAGGACCTGCCCATATCCAGTGTAAAAGAGCGCATTCGCGAGGAGATGCGAAGCGAGAAGGCCCTTTTTGATAAGCTTGTCTCTCGCGCCCTCGAAATGGCACGGCAGGCGATGCACGACAGCAGCCTCGATGATAGCGAAGTCTACATCGAGGGTCAGTCAAATCTCCTGGATAATCCGGAATTTGCCGATGTTGCCCGCATGAGGCGGCTTTTGCACACCTTTGAGGACAAGTCGAGGATCATCCGCCTGCTTGACGTTACTCTCAAAGCTTCCGCGGGGATTCAGATAATTCTCGGCACCGAGGATGAACTCCAGGGATTGCAGGAGATGAGCCTTATCTCGTCTCCCTACGGCCGAGGGGACCGGCCGCTCGGTGTTTTGGGGGTGATCGGACCGTTGCGGATGGACTACTCGCGTATCGTTCCGGTCGTGGAATTCACGGCCAGGTTCATCAGCCAGATCCTGGAACTTGCCGACGAAAATTAAAAAAAGTTTTCAGCCGGTTAGACATTTTTACCCGTCGGGACCTTATATTGAGGGGATTATTCGGGACAAAGGAGGATGGTTTTCGATGCCAGGCAAAGAGGCTAAAAGGGATAGCGGTTTAGACCCGCAGGGGAAGATTGTAGTAGAACCCGAACTGGTTGACGGCGACATGGAAGGCGGGGATCTCGAAAACGCCCTGGCGCAAAAAGAAGATGAGCTGAAACAGGCCCAGGATCGGATACTGCGATTGGCGGCCGAGTTCGATAATACGCGCAAAAGGCTCGAAAGGGAAAAGGCGGAGAGCATAGGCTACGCGAACGAAAGCATCATGAGGGAATTTCTGCCCGTTATAGACAACCTGGAGAGGGCCATAGAGCACGGGGAGAAGGAAGAGGGGTGCAAGGGCCTGATTGACGGGGTACGAATGACTCTCAAGGGTTTTCTGGACGCTTTCGCAAAATTCGGGGGCAGCCGGTTCGAGTCTGTCGGCCAGCCCTTCGATCCCACGCGTCACGAAGCAGTTACCCAGGAGACCACTTCCGAGCACCCGGACATGACCGTAACGCGGGAATTCCAGAAGGGATACACACTGGGGGAGCGGCTTCTAAGGCCCGCCATGGTTGGGGTGGCACGCAATTCCGGATCAGCGGTGTCTTCGCGGGAAAAAGAGCAAGGGGGCGCCGAATAGCTCGAGACGATATTTTATCCTATTTTGGGTTTGCAGCAATATATTTGAAATTACACACCAGCCGTAAAAAACGTGCGCTCGAAGGAGGCGATTAGGATGAGTAAGGTTATAGGAATCGATCTTGGTACTACCAACTCGGTAGTTTCAATCATGGAGGGAAAAGAGCCGAAGGTGCTTACGAATGCGGAAGGGAGCCGCATTACGCCTTCGATGGTGGCCATCACCGATACGGGCGAGCGGCTGGTGGGCCAGGTTGCCAAGCGGCAGGCGATAACCAATCCGGAAAATACTGTTTTTGCAGTCAAGCGGCTGATAGGCCGTAAATTCGAGACCAAAGAAATCCAGGACGACATTAAAGTCCTTCCTTACAAGATAGTTCGCGCTCCCAACGGCGATGCGCATATCCAGATTCGCGGACGTGACTACAGCCCGACCGAGATTTCCGCATTCATACTGATGAAAATGAAGCAGACGGCGGAAGACTACCTGGGCGAAAAGGTAACCGACGCGGTTGTAACCGTTCCAGCCTATTTTAATGACAGCCAGCGCCAGGCCACCAAGGATGCCGGCAAGATCGCCGGTCTCAACATTTTGCGAATCATAAACGAGCCGACCGCCGCATCGCTGGCTTATGGGCTGGATAAGAAAAAGGATGAGAAGATAGCGGTGTTCGATCTAGGTGGCGGCACCTACGATATCTCGATCCTTGAAATAGGCGAGGGCGTTTTCGAAGTAAAATCCACCAACGGCAACACGCATCTAGGCGGTGAGGACTTCGACCAGCGCATAATGGAGTGGCTTGCGCTCGAGTTCAAAAAAGACTACGGAATCGATCTAAGAAGCGACAAAATGGCCCTCCAGCGCCTCAAGGAAGCTGCCGAGCGGGCGAAGATCGAGCTTTCCTCGACAATGGAAACCGAAATCAATCTCCCGTTCATTACCGCTGACGCTTCCGGCCCCAAGCACATGAATATAAAGCTCACGCGGGCCAAGCTCGAATCAATGGTGGATGACCTGATCGATAAGCTCGGGCCGCCCATGCAGCAGGCGCTGAAGGATGCCGGGCTGTCGAGAAATCAGATCGAAGAGGTAATCCTAGTCGGCGGCATGACCCGTATGCCCCGCGTACAGCAGAAGGTCCAGGAATTTTTTGGAAAAGAGCCTCACAAGGGGGTAAATCCGGACGAAGTGGTTGCGGTCGGCGCAGGCATCCAGGGCGGCGTGCTGAGCGGCGACGTGAAAGACGTCCTGCTGCTCGACGTGACCCCGCTCTCGCTCGGCATCGAGACCCTTGGCGGAGTTATGACCAAGCTGATCGAGCGCAATACTACCATCCCGACTCGCAAGAGCCAGATATTTTCGACCGCAAGCGACAGTCAGACCGCGGTCTCCATTCACGTGCTCCAGGGCGAGCGCGAAATGGCCGGAGACAACAAGACGCTTGGCAGATTCGAGCTTGTGGGCATCCCGGCCGCACCGAGGGGAATCCCGCAGATCGAGGTGACCTTCGATATCGACGCGAACGGAATCGTGCATGTCTCGGCAAAAGATCTTGCGACTCAGAAGGAACAGTCCATCCAGATAACCGCATCGAGTGGGCTGAACGAGCAGGAAATCAAGAACCTGGTCAAGGAAGCCGAGGCCCACGCTGAAGAGGACAAGAAGAAACGCGAACTTGTCGAGGCGAGAAACCAGGCCGACACCCTCATTTACAGCACCGAGAGAACTTTAAGGGATATGGCCGATAAGGTCGACGCCAAAACCAGGCAGGATATTGAATCCCAGATCGCAACGCTGCGCCAGACCATGGAAAGCGACGACAAGGATGCCATAAAAAGGGATTCGGACCGCCTGACGGAGCTTTCGCACAAGGTGGCTGAAGAGGCATACAAGCATGCGGCCGGCCAACAGGGTGCGCCCGGAGGGGAAGGCGGTCCCGGTCCCGAGGGAGCGCAGAAGAAGCCTGATGAGGACGTGGTCGACGCTGATTTTGAAGAGGTTAAGAAGTAATCCGGGCCGGGGACATCCGGTCTTTCCCCGAGGTTAGTTCTTTCCAATCCGAGGTTTCCGATGTATGTAAAGGGCACGCGCTCGCCGCGTGCCCTATTCTATTTATTGCCCCGGTCGATTCGAATGCATTGGTGTTGTGAATATAATCTCATCCTGATTCGGTGAGGTTCTCGCGAGGCGGTTCTTATGCTAAGTAAATTAAAAGGCGTTGTCTCTCTGGTCATCATTTTGTTGATTGCTGTAAGTTGCGGCGGAGGGGGCCAAGTCCCGCCTCAAGAGCAGCTTCCTCCATTTTCCCAGACCTCGCCACCGGAGGCTGATTCGCTATACAAGCAGGCGGAGCAGGCGTTTACCGATGGGAAAGTCCCCAATGCCATAAGCCTTTGGGAGAAGATCGTACAAAAATATCCCAACACCGCCACGGCTGCAAAATCCCTCAACCGTGTCGGTGAGGTTTACCTCTCCCAGGGACAGTACCAGCGCGCGGCACAGTACTTCGAATACCTCGTGTATGCATACCCCAGGTGGGATGACATCGGAAGTGCCAGACTCAATCAGCTTCGGCTCTACGCCGCAACCGGCAAAAAAAAGCAGGTCATGAAGGAGTCGGTCTCGCTTTGGGAGACGTCAACGGACCCATCGGTGCGCGTCCGCCTCGCCGATCTAATGATAAGCATCTATTCGGATGATAATGATCTGGAGACCTGCATGGACTGGGCTTCCTCGGGTTTCACGGCGGCAAACACGCCCGAGCAGAAAAAAACACTCACCGGCGCGACGCTCAGGTTTCTCAGCCGGGCCGACGAGGGTACGCTAAAGAAGCTGTCCAGGAAGAAGGTGTCCGATTTCATGAGGGTATTCCTGGATTTTCGACTTGCGGAGATCGAGACTCAAAAAGGCCAGATGGAAGCGGCGCAGGAGAGGCTCAGGGCGATTCTCGCCCAAAACGGCTCTCATCCGCTGGCGCCCGAAATCCAGGCCTCCATCAGAGGAACAAAGGTCGTTGCAAAGGCCGGGGCCGGGGCGGGAGCGGCAGCCAAATCCAATATACCGCTTAATTCGAATAGGGTTGGGGTGCTCGTTCCCCTTAATGGTCCAAATTCCAAGTACGGGGACATGGTTGTCCGCGGATTGAATATGGCGGTCGCCGATTGGAATGAGAGGTTCCCGGACCAGCAGATAGTTTTGGCAATAAAAGATGCGGGAAACGATAAAGAAACGGCTTTAGCGGCTTTCCAGGAAATGACGGCCAAAGATGGGGTGCTTGCCGTTATCGGGCCGCTCGGCGCACAGGCGGCCAAGGATGTAATACCGCTCGCAAACAGCGAGGGAGTGCCTCTGCTTGCACTTACTCAAAAAGAGGACGAGGCGGAGAGCACCTATGTTCTGCACACATTTATCGACAGTCGCGAACTGGTTCGAACACTTGTGAGGCACTGCCGTGAAAAGCTCAAGTATGAGCGGTTCGCGTGCCTTTTTCCCAACGACCGGTATGGGCAAAGACTCTCGAAGGTATTCTCCGAAGTGGTGAAGGAGCAGGGCGGCAACATGATCGCAAGCGCTTCCTACAAGGAGAGGAGCACCGACTTTGCCGAGCCGCTCCAAAAACTTATGACCATAGCCAAGAAAAACGCTCCTCTGAATGCACTTGAAGGAACACCTTTCGAGGCGCTCTTCATTCCCGATCAGGTCCAGTCCGTTGCGCTGATAGGGCCTCAGCTCCCTTACAATGACATAGTGGGGGTAACACTGCTCGGAACCAATCTCTGGAGTGAAGCCCCGCTGGTGCAGGCCGGGGGTGTCTACGTCGAACAAGCCCTCTTCGCAGCCTCCTTTTTCCCCGAATCGCAGGAGCCGCTGGTAAAGAGCTTCAGGGAAAAATTCGAATCCCTCTACAGCGCCACGCCATCGTATTTGGAGGCTCAGGCATACGATGCCCTGATTTTGCTGCTCCAGTCCAGGAAAGCAGTGCGAGGCGAGGTAACCCGTGACGCTGTCTTTCAGACAATGCTAGGGACCAAGGATTTCAAGGGAGTTGCCGGAACTTACACTGTCAGCCCCAAAGGGGAGCTCGATCGGCAGTATATTATCCTGCAGGTTTCGAACGGCCAGCTTACTCAGGTATCACCTGGCCCCGGGTCGCGCACACGCTAGGAATGCAGCATATCTCTTGACAAGATTTGGTTTGCATTTATAATTTCTGGACGGAATAGTTTATACTCTAGCTGCTATACGATTTTGCCGAAATAAGTTGTAACAGGAGGTTGCCGGAAATGCCTATCTACGAATACGAATGCCTTAAATGTGGGAAGACGGCCGAAGCCATGCAGAGATTTTCCGATCCGCCTCTTACCGAATGCTCCATCTGCAAGGGCAAGCTCCGCAAGCTCATTTCCATGAGTACTTTCCACCTGAAAGGTTCGGGCTGGTACACGACCGACTATGCTGGAAAGAACCAGAGCACATCCAAGGTCGAGACCAAGTCGGAGAGCACCGAGACCAAAGCTGCTCCCACCCCGGCTCCGACCAAGGCTTCGGAGTAGAGGTAAGTTTCCGAGTTTTAGAGCAATTGTACATTTTACGATAGTTGAAGCGGGCATCTTGCCCGCTTTTTTTTATGGGGCGGCTTTCCGTGGCCGCAGTTCGACCAGTGGAGACGCACAAATGAGTGTGGAAGAGGGTCTGCTCGTAGTTTTTACCGGAAACGGCAAAGGGAAAACCACGGCCGCCCTTGGAATGGCGATGCGGGCCGCGGGGCATGGCATGCCGGTCCTGGTCCTACAGTTCATAAAAGGCGCGTGGTCCTACGGTGAACTCAGCTCATTCGAGAATATGTCCGATATTACTCTGAAACAGCTTGGAACTGGCTTCACCTGGAAAAAGGAAAGTCTTGACGAAGACCGAAAGCTCGCGGCAAAGGGCTGGGCGGAGGCGGTTTCCGAGATGGAGCGGGGACACTTTAAAATCATCATCCTGGATGAGCTGAACGTAGTCCTCTCTTATGGCCTGATCCCGCTCGATCCCGTCCTCGATGCGCTGCGAGCCCGCCCGCCGGGCCTGCACGTAGTCGTAACCGGAAGAGGCGCACCCGAGGAACTGATCGCGATGGCCGACCTGGTTACCGAAATGAAGCAGGTTAAACACCCCTACCAGGACCGGGGCCTAAAGGCGCAAAAAGGGATTGAATTCTAGGATGAATTCGTTACTGCCTGTACTTCAACTCGTTCGATAGCGGCACCTTCCCAGCGACGGCTTTTGCGGTCTGCATCACCATTTCCCGCTCTCGCGGGAGCCTCACTACTCCTCTTAGGCGTATGCTTCCGCCGGAGTATTCGACTTCGAGCGTCGGCATAAAAAACGGGAGGGATGTAAGAAGACGCGCCTTTATGGAGGCCGCGAGCGCCTTCATCCTTAGCGCTTCCATCGAGGCCTCTGTTTTGAGCTTTTCCTTCTCCCGTATTTCTTTCCTCACGGCCCCTGTTATCTCGTCAAGCGACATGTTGCCTGAATTGAAAACCATGTCATAGTCGGCCGGGTCTCTTCCGTCCCTGCCGTACACGGTGAGAAGAAAGCCGGCTCGCTCGCGGTCGGTTTTTTCAACCAGCCATTTTGCCGATTCGCTATCGATTGATTCGCGATCGGCAAGGCGCGAAATCCTGGTTTCCATCGGCGCAACGACGCGAACGCTCAGCGCGAAGGGGGTGTCCGCGAGCAGGTAGTTTGCGCCTCGTCCCAGGATAACCACCCCGCCGGCGGCGGCTTCATCAAGAATGGTGCTCTGGACAAGGGCTATGAACCCGCGGAAAGACCGGTCATATTTCTCCCACAGGCGCGGGGCTTGCTCGTCAAATGACTCGGTCCAGGTCTCCCACCTAAGGCCAGCGGCCCTGATCCTGGCAAGTATCGCCTCATGATCGAGACACCGCAGGCCCGGGTCATCCGCGAGCGCCCTTGCAACCCTTCGGCCTCCGCTGCCGAGGTCCCGAGATATGGTAACTACCGCCATTGTTTATCCTTTTCGGCATCCTGCTCAACTAGGTTCCCGGGCTCCGGTTGTTCCACGGAAGCTTCTCCTGCCCTGATAATCCGCCACAGGAGAAATTTCCCCAAAACGATCACCCCGATAGCCATGAATGCTTCCACGCCATAGCTGAATAGTTTGGATGGATTCAGCAGATTCTGAACCGCCGGGTCGGTCATGATCATTTCTCCTCCCACCTTTCCCAGTATGGCGGCGCCGATGTAGATAATTACCGGGTACTTATCCATTAGCATCGAAAGAAGGCCGCTGGTGAAGATGATAAAGGGGATTGAGAGGCCGAGACCGAACAGGAGCAGAAAGAGATTGCCGTGGGAAGCGCCGCCCACGGCGAGCATATTATCGACCGACATGGTGATGTCGGCAATCATAATGATCTTTATGGACTGGAAGAGGGTGGTCGCCTCACGGTGCAGCTCCTCACCCGGCGCCCCCTGCACAAAGAGTTTGACCGCTATCCACAGAATGAGTAAACCGCCGACGAGCTTCAGATAGGGGACCTGGAGCAGCTGAGAAATGAAAAAAGTCAGGACCACCCGGAGCACGACGGCTGCCCCGGCGCCGTAGATGATCCCCTTTCGCCTCTGTTCCGGCGGCAGTGACCTTACCGCCATCGCGATTATCACTGCATTGTCGCCGGCCAGGATAAGGTCGATTATCACAATGCTCATGAGGCTGGACCAGAAGGTCCACGTGAGGTCAATCGATCCGAGCAGTCCCAAATTCAAATCGAAGCTCCTTCGAAAATTACAGCGGCGTTAAAAAGGTGTATAATTGGAATATGTAGTTACATTAACCGGTATCTAATTACGATTTTTTTGAGGAGAAAGGAAGGAAAATGGCCCGGAGCGGCAGGTTCGGCAAGTATGGGGACCTGAAGCGAAAAGAGCTGATAAGGTCCATAAGGGTATCCGGCTCGGGACGGTCCAGAATTTCACTCGCGGTCGCGGAGGCAATGAGGAAGGACCGCTCCTCGAAAGGTCACAAAACCAAGTAAGGATTGTATGGATTCAGATGAAGATTCAGATCGGAAAAAGAAGAAGGCGAACATAATCATTCGCCAGATGGAAATTGACGACATCGCAACAGTTTTTCATTTGGGAGAGAGGCTTTTCACCGCAAAGGGCTCACCCAATCTTTTCCGCACCTGGGATGAGTACGAGGTAATAAACTTCTTTCAAAACGATTCGGAGTACTGCCTGGTTGCGGAAACCGATGACGACCTGGAACTGCTGGTCGGCTTCGTACTTGGCACAACGGTGACCAAGAGCCATTCGGCCTGGAAGTACGGCTACCTGGTGTGGCTGGGAATCGAGCCCGAATTTCACGATGCGGGCATCGCCTCGAAGCTCTTCAACCGCTTCCGCGACCTTATGGTGGAAGAGGGCGTAAGAATGATGCTCGTGGACACCGAGGCGGACAATCTGCCGGCGCTGCATTTTTTCCGCAAAATGGGTTTTCGCCATCCCCAGGAGCACATATACCTTGCCATGAACCTCGACCAGTACAGGGGCAGGGAGAGAAGAAACGGAAAACGCGCCTCCTCCACCAAAACGGAGACAGAGGATGTTCCAGTCCGATCATCCCGAGAACCTTAAAGACCTTCTGCGAAATCTCGTAAATATATACAGCCCGACCGGCAAAGAGCAGGAAATCATGGGTTTTCTGCACGGCTACCTCAAAAGCGGCGGGCTTCCCGTCCGGCTTCAGAAGATCTCCGGCAGCCGGGCGAACCTGGTGGTGATTCCACCGGATAGAGAGGTATCGACAGTCCTGTTGGGGCACCTGGATACCGTGCCCGCATACGACCTGGATGATTTTGGCTGCCATGAGGAAGACGGAACAATTCAGGGACTTGGCGCGGCAGATATGAAGGGAGGTTGTGCGGCGCTTGTCGAAGCCTACCTCGCGGCCTGGCGGCAGGAGCAAGGCCGCCTGCCCATGGCGCTTGCGCTGGTCGCCGGCGAGGAGGAAGATGGAGATGGGAGCAGGAGACTGGTTAAAGAGTATCATTTTCCCTGGGCTCTGATTGGTGAGCCGACCGACCTGCGCCCATGCATCGGCCATTACGGCTACTTCGAAATCCAGATAACCACCAGCGGGAAAAGAATGCATGCATCACTTGCAAACCCCGGCAACAGCCCCGTAGAGGCGATGCTGCGCCTCCTACTGCGCATCTCGCGCCACATCGGCGAAAAAAGGCCCGACCTCGTCTACAACATAAGGGACCTGTCGAGTTCGCGATCCGGGTTCGCAGTTCCCGAAAGGTGCGACGCCTGGCTCGATATTCACCTGCCGCCATCGGCCCCCCTCGGGGAAATAATCATGGAATTCGAGGAGATCCTGGATAGCGAAAGGCGAGAAAACCCCGAATTCAACGGCTCCCTTAACTTCGACAATGTGCACTCCGGATACGAGCTTCCGGAAAAAGGCCAGTTCATCGAGGCGCTTAAGCGGGTCTATGAAGATTGCCAACTCCCATGGGAGCCTCAGGCCTTCCGGAGCCATTCGGACGCAAACCTTTTGTGGGAGGCTGGAATCAAACCGATTATCCTGGGGCCGGGTTCGCTCGAACAGGCACATTCGCCGGATGAATCGGTTCCCTTCCACCAGGTCTTGCTTGCCTCTGAAATGTATTACAATCTTATTGTGTCGATGTGTGACTAATCCGGTCCAGCCCTGTCGCTCTGGAGGAGATATGAGAAAAGCTCTTTTATTTTCGCTTTGGTCGCTTTGTTTCATTTTTCTTTTTTCCGGCTGCCGGACAATGCCGTCGAGTTTGCGGGAGCAAACGATAGCGCCGGAGGACAGGATTTCAATTTCCCAGGGGGAAGGCTCGGGAACCTGGAAGGGGCAAGATCTTGCGATCGACTATAGCTGCGTCCGCGCAGGGAGCAGTCTGGACCTATCCGGCACCGTCCGGTTCAAGGACTCCATTGCCCTGGGCTTTCCGGTGCTGAACCGTTTCCGTTTGCGCGCCATCCTTCTAGATGATTCCGGCGGGGTTTTGGAAACGAGCGTGCTTACAACAGAGCGCGGAAGTACTTTGGATCCTATTCCTTTCCATAAAAGGCTATCTATTCCCGCGCCGTCATCCTCGCTATCCTTCGGCTACGATGGAATTGCAATAGATCCGGGCCCGGACGGAGGGCCGGTCAATTTCTGGCAAAACGCCGGCTACTAGAGTCTCGAACGGCTGCCTTCCGGTTCGACCACGCACGGGGCCCGGCACGGTTGACTTTGTCAAACGGCATAATTTGATTGAATTTAAGGCCGGGAATTCGCTGCTGTCGAAATGTATTAGATTCGAGCTGAACCTGATCGATGCCGGGCCTTTTGTTCTAGTCCATAAATCCCAATATGGAGGCCGTTCGACATGATTCCCATCAGACAGGAATGTGAATGCACGATATGCGGCAATGAGGCGGACCTTGTGATTGACTGCAATCTATTTGATATTTCAGATCCCAATAACCCGAAATTGCTCCCCAAGGACCTGGACGTGCAGGTTATGCCTGGAATAGTATAGGAGGCAGTCTACTCCAGGCCGCCTCACTGCTGCCGGAGAGGTTATTTGTAGTTCTCGATCATCTCGGTGAACAGCCGTACGCCCACATCGAGGGCGGATTCGTCAAAATCGAACCAGGGGGAGTGCAACCCGTGCACAAACTCTTGGCCGGGTTGGCGGCAGCCGATGCGCACCAGCACACCCGGCCACCTCTGGGCAAAGTAGGCAAAATCCTCGGCTCCCATTCTTGCTAGCTCGGAGTGCACATTTTCATCTCCGAGTACCTTGCGCCCGGCCCTCATTGAGTATTCCACCAGTCTGGAATCATTGATTAAAGGCGGATAGCCTCCAATCACGGTCAGTTTGCAGGATACACCGTGCCCGGCCTCGATTCCTTGCGCGAGTTTTCCGATTCTTTTCATTACCGCCTCACGCACCTCGGGGCGCAGGGTGCGCACGGTTCCTTCCAGTACCGCCTCCTCCGGGATGATGTTTCTTGCGGAGCCGGAGTGGAATTTTCCGATCGTAATTACCACGCTGTCCATGGGATGAACGAA
The DNA here is from genome assembly GCA_002298995.1 of Desulfarculales bacterium UBA696. Taxonomy (GTDB): domain Bacteria; phylum Desulfobacterota; class Syntrophobacteria; order Syntrophobacterales; family Syntrophobacteraceae; genus SbD1. Next base: position 2,835 of record DBMO01000065.1, on the reverse strand, counting down.
TCGGCTCACGATGGTTTGCATTTGGGTTAGCAGGTGGGATCCGGCGACGATTGGATCGATGCAGAGGTGGGGCTGAGCGCCGTGGCCGCCCTTGCCGGTGATTGTGATAACGATATTGTCCGAGGCGGCGTTGCTCGTGTCGCGAGCAATCCCGATCTGCCCGGCGGGAATCTCCGGATGCATGTGTCCCGCAAAAACGGCATCCACCGATTCGGAATCGAAAGCACCGGTGTCAAGCATCGCCTTAGCGCCGGCCCCGCCCTCCTCGGCGGGCTGAAAGATGAAAAGGATCTTTCCTTTGCCCCTCTCTCGCCAGTTTCGCTCGATGAGCAATTTTGCCGTTCCGAGCGCAATGGTTATATGCCCGTCATGTCCACATGCGTGCATCGCCCCGGGTACTATCGACCGGTAGGGAAGATCACTCTTCTCATCGAGCGAAAGCGCATCGATGTCCGCGCGCAGCGCCAGGGTCGGTCCCGGGCGCGACGATTCCAGAGAGGCGATTATCCCCGTGCCGCCAATTCCAGTCCTGTGGGCGATCTCAAGGCCATCGAGCACCTCAACTATTTTTGCGGCTGTTTTCACCTCCTTGTACGCGGTCTCGGGATGCCGGTGAAAATGTCGGCGAAGCCCAACCAGCCAGTCGTGGAAAGGTAAGGGTTCAAGGGACATGGCTTTCTCCGTTGATTCTTTGTCAGGAAAGCGAAAACCCGCCCCTCGTGTGAGGGGCGGGTTTTCTGGTATAGCCCGGTTCGAACTGAAACGGCAGTTCGAATTATCTGCTTATGTAGGAATGTTGCCGTGTTTCTTGGGCGGAAGCGCCTGGCGCTTGTTGGCGATTACCGCGAAAGCCTCGATGAGGCGCGCCCTTGTTTCCGAAGGCATTATCACGCCGTCGATGTACCCGCGGGAAGCCGCGACGTAGGGGTTGCAAAGGGCTGTTTTGTAGTTGTCGATCATCTCTTTGCGCTTTGCAACTGGATCGGGAGATTCCTTGATCTCGCGGCGGAAGATAACGTTTGCCGCACCCTCTGCGCCCATAACCGCGATTTCGGCGGTCGGCCACGCGAAGGAGAAATCCGCCCTGAGGTCGCTCGAACACATCGCCAGGTAAGATCCGCCGTAGTCTTTGCGGGTGGCGAGGGTGATCTTGGGCACGGTTGCTTCGGAGTAGCACCACAGAAGCTTTGCGCCGTGACGAATGATTCCGCCCCATTCCTGCTGCCTGCCGGGGAGGTATCCGGGAACGTCGGCGATTGTCAACATGGGGATGTTGAAGCAGTCGCAGGTCCGGATAAAGCGGGTCGCCTTGTCGGATGAGTCGACATCGAGGCATCCGGCGAGTACCTTGGGCTGGTTAGCAATGATGCCGATGACATTGCCGCCGAGGCGGGCATAACCGGTGAGGATATTCATCGCGAAGTACTTGTGCACTTCGAGGAATTCGCCGTTATCGACAATCGAGCGGATGACATCTTTCATGTCGTAGGCGCCCATGGTGCTGTCCGGAATTATCGTATCCAGATCCGGGCACAGTCTGTTGGGATCGTCCCCGGAATCAACGTAGGGAGGATCTTCCATGTTGTTGCTCGGGAAATAATCGAGCAGGGCCTTTATCTGATCGATGCAGTCGGCATCGCTTTCCGCCGCGAACTGGGCCACACCGCTCTTGCTGTTGTGGGTCATCGCGCCGCCAAGCTCTTCCTGCGTTATGATTTCACCGAGAACGGACTTGATGACGTCCGGACCGGTAATGAACATCATGCCGGTGTTTTTTACCATATAAATGAAATCGGTCATGGCGGGGGAATAAACCGCGCCGCCTGCGCAGGGTCCCATGATAGCGGAGATCTGCGGAACCACGCCCGATGCAATGGCATTCCGATAGAAAATCTGGCCGTAACCGGAAAGAGAATCGACGCCTTCCTGGATACGCGCGCCGCCCGAGTCACAGAAGCCTACGCACGGCTTTCCGGCTCTCAGGGACAGGTCTTGCACCTTGGTGATTTTTTTGGCGTGCATTTCGCCGAGGCTGCCCGCGCGGGCCGTGAAATCTTGTGCGAATGCGAAAACCTGGCGCCCGTTTACGTTGCCGAATCCGGAGATAACGCCGTCGGCGGGAACATCCACTTTGTCGATCCCAAAGAGGGTTCCCCTGTGCTTCATGAACATGTCAAGTTCACGGAAGGTGCCGGGATCAAAGAAATAATTTATGCGATCACGGGCGGTCATTTTGCCGCGTTCGAGCTGCGCCGCAACAGCCTTGGGGCCACCCATTTCCTTGATCTTTGCTTCACGCTCGCGAAGTTCTTTGAGTTTGTCCGCAGTTACTCCCATTTCAGCTATCCTCCATGTCAACTTTGAATAGACCCCTGGTTCGCTTCCACTTGACCGTAATTCGGTCATTCTAGTCGTTCACAAAGTGTTGTCAAGCGGATTCCCCGCTCAATGTCCAAAGATTCACATACCAGGCGGATGAAGACCCCACCAATGCACCGCATGGGGCGCGCAGGCAGAAGGTACCAAACAGCCCGCTTCCTCAGGAGAGTTTGCCATTTATTTCACTTTTAAACCAAATTGACACTTTTTGCCAACACTTTAAAGACTGCCATGAATAATTGTGTAAATCGGTTCAGGATGAGCGGTTTTGGCGAAACCCGGCCAAGCTTAAAGCAAATAAACTCTATGTTAGGGCTTTATGTGAGGGCACTGTCTCCTGACCGCGCCCGGCACCGGTCGGGACGGCGCGTGGCCCAAATCGGATGTGTGATTCACTTTCGCGACAATCAAGGATCGTCATTCCCGCGGTGCTTCTGGGCGGGAATCCAGCGGCTT
>DBMO01000075.1 GCA_002298995.1 Desulfarculales bacterium UBA696 | reverse complement strand
TCACTGTTTTAAGATACTACATACCAAGGCAAAGGAAAAGCAAAGAAGGCTTACCAGCAGCTCGGCACGGCCTAAATCTGACGAAGCCGCCCTCTGAGTTGCCACCACCCCCTTTTTCTCCGGATTAGATGATTTCGGACACTTTAATTCTAATGTCTAATGTTCATTCGTCGTTGAACTACTCAATAGGCTCCTGAGTGTTCGTCTGATTGGATGACCGCGCACGTTTTCCGATGAACCAATGTATAGTAAAGACTATAATATCTATAAAAACAAATATGAAAACCTGAGTAAGGCTCTGAATTTTACTTCGTTTCTCAGATCGAAGTGCTTCTTGATAACTGGCCTCGCGTAGTTTTGTTAACTCCTCTCCCGCAGGAATCTTGTCTTTTGGCAACTGCTTTGAAAATCCCTCGTCCGATTGATGACGATCATAGATATATGCTCCTATGGTAAATTCAGGATTTATTATCCCTATAATGTCATAAATTCCTATTCCAGAAGCAATCACAAAGCAGGAAAGTGTCGCGAAGCAAACCGCAAGCGCATACCCTTCGACAAGAGACCGTTTCATGTAAAGTCATTCTCCTTTTATAGATTTACTTATGGTAACCCAACCCAGACTGACATTGCCTGACATTGGACATTATGCTTCATTCTGTCAAATGTTGTGAAAAGCAACTACACCAATCACTTTTCGGTTTCTCAAAATTGAAGGTCAAGCCATTTCGCCCGGTTGTCAATTTCATAGTCCTAAATGGGCAAGAGCCCATTTCTCTGCTAAACGGCGTCAAAACCTGAAATTCCCAAACACCGACTCTCCCACCGGCTTCAGCAGGCTCACTTCGAAGGCCATTGCCAGCCAGTCGCGTATTTCACGGAACTTCAGCACCCTGTCGTTTAGAAGCCTTGCCGCGCAAAAAAAGGGGTGGGCTTCGGAATCGTATTTTTCTATCATTTTCTCGCGGAATGCCTGCCTCTCCTCGTCGGACATGGGGTCGCCGGAATCGGCCCTTTTTTTGTCCTCGAGGGCCAGCAGGACTTCGCCGGCCGATTTTCCGCTCATAACCGAGGTGTGGCCCCGCATTGTCGAAAAGAGGAAATGGGGCCTGTAGGCGCGTCCGCACATCCCGTAGTTGGCCGCCCCATTATCCGGACCTACCACAAGCTGGATGCGGGGGACCCGGGTGCACGAGACCGCCCTTACCATGTCGGCCCCGTACTTTCCTATGCCGGCCTGTTCGGCTTCCGAGCCGACCATATATCCAGGGGAACTCTGAACGAAAAGAAGCGGTATTTTCTCATTGCTGCACCGCACAATCCATTCGGTTGCCTTCCGCGCCGCTTCGGTAAAGATAATCCCAAGCATGTTGGAGGCGATAACGCCGACTGTTATGCCCTTGATGCGCATCTTTCCTGCTACAATGTTATCCCCCTGGCCCGCCGCATAGGATTTCTTATATTCAATGAAATGGCCGCCGTCGCAGATTGCTTTCAGGAAGGGACGAATCTGGACGCCGTGATAAATGCTCGCCGGGAAGAGGTCATAAATCGATTCAGCGGGTTTAGCCGGCGGTTCTTCGGGAAACCTGGGAACTTTCAACACTTGGGGCTTTTCCATGGAGAGGATCTCCCGCACCTTTTCGATCCCCTCGTCCTGGCTGCGGCACATATGGTCGGCGCCTCCGGATATTTGCGTGTGGACCTTCGCGCCTCCCAGGTCCTCGGCCGAGATGATCTCGCCAGTTGCAGCCCTGACCAGCGGCGGCCCGCCAAGGAATGAGTAGGACATGCCGTCGATCATGACCGCCTCGCAGGCCATGAAGACGATATAAGCCCCGCCGGCGGTATTTCCGCCCGTGCCCAGGGTTATCTGCTTGAGTCCCTGCGCCGACATTCGGGCCATGTTATAGAACATGGAGCCGAAATGTCCGTCATCTGGAAAAACATCAGCCTGCATCGGCAGGAAGGCCCCGCCGGAATCGGCGATATAGACGCAGTTTAAGCCGCACTGCTCGGCCATGGCCTGGGCCCGCAGGTGTTTCTTAAGTGTTATCGGAAAATATGTCCCGGCTTTTACCCTGCTGTCGTTTGCGATTATCATCGTCCAGGAGCCGTGAATTTTGCCGATTCCCGTAACGATCCCGCCGCAGGGCACATCTTTTACGCCGGGGTAGTTCATGCCGAACCCGGCAATTCGGCTTAGCTCATAAAACTGAGTCCCGGGGTCGATGAGTTTTCCAATCAGTTGGCGAACAGGCTCTTTGCCCTGCTTTGTAAGGCGCTCGACGGCCGCCTCGCCTCCCGGCATCACAGCCTCGTTTGCGAGCTGGTCGAGCAGTCTTTCCTGTTCCTCCCAAAAGAGCCTGTTTTCAGACTTTTCGGATTTTTCGGAACCGTCGCCCATCAGGGACCTCCCGGGACAAAACTCAAATGCAGCATTAAGATCGGTTGTGGCAAGGTCTCCCGACCTTGCCGGCGGCATCGACCGAAGGTCTCCAAGGATATCTCAGCCACTGTGAAGTATCGAATCCTATCCGAGGCCGCTCAGTTTCAACGAGGTCATCGAAGGGAGATGATACTTACGGCTCATCGACCGGTGTTGAAAGAGTTTGAGACCTACGGTCGAGAGCGTGGCGCGGTCAGGAGAGGGTGTTGCCCAAATCCGGAATAGAAGTTCAATGCACCGAAATTGAAGGAAAACTCCCCTCCCCTGGCGGGAGGGGTCTATGGACCGGATACATGG
>DBMO01000056.1 GCA_002298995.1 Desulfarculales bacterium UBA696 | reverse complement strand
ATTTTGCGGCCCTTAGGGCTGATGCCGAGTGTCGTTTTGCTCTGAGCATGGCTAATCATTCGCGTGGGTTAGACGATCATTTTCAATGCCAAAATCCACCTCTAAGCCCCATATAAGCCACTATTTGGACATTATTTCAAGGGTTTTCAGCCGGTTAGTTTGGCCCGACCCCGCACGCGCGACCCGCACGCGCGACCCGCACGCAGAGGAGCCCCTCTTGCGCTACCGCGCCCGGAAATAATTCCGGGCCACCCGCCACCCGCGTCTGTCAGTCTTAGACCCGCCCGACAAGGAAGAAACGGGGGCCCCGTCAACCAGTTGCCAAATTATCCATACGTGTAAAAAACGTGTGCTAAGCGCACGGGAGGCAAGGCTTTAGTGAGAGATATTGAAGGCCGTTGACCGTCTTCAGGATTGGCGGGCAAACGCGGCCGCCGGCGCATCAACCGTTATCTGAGCAGGGGTAGACGCGGTGCCGAAGAGTTTTTCAACCGAAACGGTGCAACTGGCCGAACGCCTCTATTGCATCAGCGGGCACAGTTTCAGTGAGGTCAGCGATATTACGGGGGTCTCACCGAGACAGCTTAAGTACTGGGGAAAGAAACTGGGCTGGGCCGAAAAAAGGCGTGAAAACAGCCGGATTCTTCACGAGATCGGCACGAAGAAGAACCTGCTGAGGGAAAAGCTGCTCCATAACTGCCTTGAAACAGCCGGCCCCAGGGACGTTATAGCATTTGTCGCAATGGAGTCCCTTGCCCGAAAGACCGCGATGGATGACGCCAAAAGAGCGCCCGATCCGCGCGGTAAGCCCCCCGGCGAGCCCTCGGCAACTGTTCGAGACGGCATTGAAGCACTTGAAAAGGCGTGCCTTAGGCGGATGAATCAATTGGCGGCGGACCCGAAGCAGCTGGATGTCAGGGTGATCCGGGGCATCGAGGCGGGCCTTGAAATGGCCGGGCGCTATAGGAGGATGCTGATTCAAGGTCAAATTTTTCTCGACGAAGCGCTGGGCCGGTCCGGCATGCAGTCCGGACATTCGCGGGCAGTGGGCGATGAAGACTCCAATGAGCAATGCGGGCACGATGATCGAGCGTGATGTAAACCCGGCCAAGCGAGCGCGCAAGGGGGCGGAGATGGTGCATTAACGGTGCGGCAACGGTGCAATACAAGTGCGATTAGAGTGCCGAAAAAAGGGCTTACTTCGGCTTCCAGCAAAGATCTCCATAATCATGAAGTAGATGGGGGGAGCCTCGGTGCGGAACCAATGAGCCGATGCCCGTGATCTTTGAAAAATTAGTAATAGGGTAATAGGGGACGCCCTTTATATCTTTACATTCAAGAGTAAGCCAACATCCGGCTTCTCATGCCCCGCGATTTTCTTCCTCTTCGCACCGCAATGCTGACAGCCGGCAACATCAGAAATCTGTATCGATTTTCACAGACCGTGATTTTTGCGGCGCAAAAAATTTGCGGCAAGGGATTTTTATCCCTTTGGCAAACCCTTTGCTGGAGCCGTTTTGGAGAATATGGTTCTGCTCGGCTGCGATTGCGGGAGATTTTCCTACAATTTGAGCGATAGATCAGACAAAGATCTAAATCCGGTCCTTTTCGCCCCAATCCGCCGATATTTATTTTACCCGCCTCATTGACTCCGAGCGCATTTTACCGGTATGAAACTCTCACAAACTGGGGCTGTTTTTTCCTTCCTTTTCTTCAAAAATGTCTACTATAAGGATATAATTAATGGAAAACTTGGAGGTTTTCTCTGTGTCCTCCTATGTTGAACAAGATTACTCCGCAGGCTCGGACGGCAAGCCGGCAACTCAGCAGCCGGCTGGAGGAGCGGCCCTGAAGCTTACACCCAACTCATTGACGGTATTGAAAAAGCGCTATCTCGCCAAGGGCGAGGATGGCGAACTTGCAGAGACTCCGGAGGGCCTGTTCTGGAGGGTTGCTCTGGCAATCGCTTCGGCGGACGCCAAATTCGAAGGTCCCGACACAGTCGAGGAGACCGCGAAGAAGTTCTATAACCTCATGACATCCCTCGACTTCATGCCGAACTCCCCCACTCTCATGAACGCCGGACGACCGCTCGGACAGCTTTCGGCATGCTTCGTTCTGCCGGTCGGAGACTCGATTGACTCGATCTTCGACGCGATAAAGCATGCGGCGATGATCCATAAGAGCGGAGGTGGGACCGGTTTTTCCTTCTCCCGCATACGCCCGGAAAACGACAAGGTCCTCTCGACCCAGGGGGTCGCGAGCGGCCCGGTCTCCTTCATGTCCGTCTTCGACGTCGCAACCGAGACGATCAAGCAGGGCGGCACGAGGCGCGGCGCAAACATGGGCATCCTCAGGGTGGACCATCCCGATATCCAGCGCTTCATTACCTGCAAACACGATAACGAGCGCTTCACTAACTTCAATATTTCGGTCGCGGTAACCGACGAATTCATGCGGGCCGTCGAAGCGGGGACCGACTATGCGCTGACTAATCCCAGGACGGGAGAGGAAATCGAAAGAATCCCCGCGCGCGAGGTATTCGACACGATCGTCCAGTCGGCCTGGAGAAACGGCGAGCCGGGCATCATATTCATCGACGCCATGAACCGCGACAACCCCACTCCCGAGATCGGGGAAATCGAGAGCACCAATCCCTGCGGGGAACAGCCGCTCCTGCCTTATGAATCCTGCAACCTGGGATCGATCAACCTGGCCAACATGGTCCTGGACGGCAAAATCGACTACGCGCACCTGAAGGACGTGGTCTGGGCGACGGTGCACTTCCTGGATAATGTTATCGAGGCCAACAAGTACCCGCTTCCCAAGATCGACGAACTGACGAGGGGCAACCGCAAGATCGGCCTCGGGGTGATGGGTTTCGCCGATCTTCTGATCGAACTTGGCGTACCTTATAACTCCGAAAAAGCCGTCAAAACGGCCGAAGAGGTGATGGGCTTCATCCAGCACGAGTCCAAAGCGGCCTCGATCCATCTTGGCAAGACCAGGGGGAATTTTCCGAATTATTCCGGGTCCATCTTCGACCGGCCGGAATCTCTCCACATGAGGAATGCCACGACCACGACAATCGCCCCCACCGGCACAATCAGCATCATTGCCGGGTGTTCGAGCGGCATCGAGCCCATATTTGCCATCAGCTTCGTTCGCAAGGTGCTCGACGGCGCGGAACTTGTCGAAGCCCATCCGTATTTCCAGAAAATTGCCAGGGAACGCGGATTCTATTCGGAAGACCTCATGCGAAGGATCGCCGAACAGGGCGGAATAAAAAAATTCGCGGAAATTCCCGAAGACGTCCGTGATGTTTTCGTCGTCTCGCATGAAGTCGATCCGGAATGGCACATCCGCATTCAGGCGGCGTTCCAGAAATATACTGATAACGCGGTCAGCAAGACGATCAACTTTTCCTTCGACGCCACTACGGAAGATGTCTACAACGCGTACATCATGGCCTACAAGACGGGATGCAAGGGCCTAACGATATACCGCGACGGAAGCCGCGACGTCCAGGTGCTAAACATCCAGCGCAAGAACTACCCGCAGGTCGAGCCCCGTCCGCGCCCCGACACGACAAACGGCGTCACTGAGCGCGTAAACACCGGCTGCGGCAAGCTCTACGTGACGATCAACTCCGATGAGTACGGCTTCTGCGAGGTCTTCGCGCAAATGGGCAAAGCCGGCGGCTGCGCCTACTCCCAGATCGAAGCCACCAGCAGGCTCATCTCGCTTGCACTGCGCTCGGGCGTAAAGGTTGATGCGATTATCAAGCAGCTGATCGGCATCCGCTGCCCCTCGCCCACCTGGAGAAACGGCGAACAGGTGGTGTCCTGCTCCGACGGTATAGCCAAGGTGCTCAACCAGCACTCGGAAGCCAAGATAGCCGCGGTATCCGATGTCATGGGCGCATGCCCCGACTGCGGCGGCGCGGTGGAACACGAAGGCGGCTGCATTGTGTGCCGCTCGTGCGGGTTTTCGCGGTGCAGTTAGTATCCAAATAGCGATTTCACCGGGGCGGGCCGCTGGCCCGCCTCTTTTTATTTATGGATTGGGATTTTAATGCCGCTGGACTGCAATAACTGGAATCTGTCTCCAAGGGAGGCAATAGAACTCCAAAAACAACTCGCCGGTCAAATTGCCATCAGGCCTCTGCCCCCGCGCTTCAAGGTCGTTGGTGCGGCCGACATTGCCTACTCGAAGACCACCGACCGGCTCATTGCGGTTATGCTCACCTTTACCTGGCCGGACCTGTCGCCTCTCGAATCGGTGCATATCGTCTCGCGGGCCGCGTTTCCCTACGTTCCGGGGCTTTTGTCGTTCAGGGAAGTCCCTCCGCTTCTCGAAACCTACCGCAAACTCGATAGAAAACCCGATATCCTTCTTTGCGACGGGCAGGGCATAGCCCATCCGCGAAGGCTTGGTTTTGCGGCACACCTGGGGCTGTGCCTCGATACTCCGACTGTCGGATGCGCTAAAAGCAGGTTGTGCGGGGAACATATTCCATTCAGTCTCAAAAAAGGCCGAAGCGCGGCGCTGATGCTCGGAGATGAACAAGTCGGGCTGGTTTACTGCTCCAAAGACGGCGTAAAGCCGCTCTACATTTCTCCTGGCCACCTCTCCGACATTCCTTCGGCCAAAAAGCTGGTTGCGCGGTGCGTCCGCCGCTACCGAATCCCCGAGCCTCTGAGGCTTGCACACATTCTCGCTACCCGCCTGCGGGTTGAAATGACGGCCGGGGCATCCCCTTTCGGCTGATACTTCCATGCCGCCGGGAGAACCTTCCCCGAAAACTCTCTTGCCATCAAGGGGCTTCCGGAACATAATCAGTGCCATAGCAGGGTTATTCGCACAACTTAGCGCTTGGAGGCAAGAATGACTGGTTCTTCCGAAAATATACAAATTTACAGGGAAATGCTCAGGCTCGATCCCTCGTCCAAGATTTTCGAATCCTTGGCCGAGGCGCTCTACTCCGCGGGAGAGTGGCAGGAAGTTGTGCGGATATGCCGTGATGGTCTCAAGTATCACCCCGAACATCTCAGGCCCCGAGTGCTGCTCGGAATGGCGCTAATGGAGCTTGGGGATCAGGAGGAATCACAGCGGGTTCTACTCGAAGTCGAACGGGAGATGCGGCAGAGCAGCATCGTTTTCAAGCTCCTGGCAGAGCAGGCTGCACTTGGGGGCGATCCGGGCGAGGCTGCGCAGTTTACCAGGATTTATCGATGTCTCGCTGGTCAGAGTGTTCCCGAAGCGAGTGAACGGATAGTGGAAGAATCCTCGCGGGAAGCCGAGTCCCAAGCACCTTCCCATCCCCCCGGAAAACTGGAACTGATTTTGTCGGCCCTTGCCGACAGGCTCGAATCCAGGTCCATACATCCCCAGACATCGAGCGTTCTTTCAAGCTCGGACCTGGACCTTCTCAAGAAGGCGGTCTCGGCGTCCATTGATTAAACCTCGCTGGTCGCGGGGACCAGCCATGAAATCACGCTCGAACCAGCCGGTGTAAGAAAAAGAATCACCACTTCTACCGCACCACATGCCGCCGCTTTGCTGGGGTTTTCTGGCCGGACCTTGTATGAAACCCCACGAAGCCCTCCGCGGTTAATTCCGTCTTTTCTTTTGATTCGTCTTGACCGTTATATAAGTGTGGCTCCCTGATTTGTGAAAGGAAAACTTGCCGGCTGAGCAAAGATCCGGAGGAAGCCTGACGCGGGAGCTGCGGTTTAGCACGAATAATTTCACTTTTTATCCGTGCGCCACAGCACAATAGGCTATGGAATTTTCAATTTTAACAACAACCTGACGGAAAATCGCGGCGAATTTAGAATATTCGCAGCGGCACATCAGGAGTTAGACCATTGCAGGCCACCGTTTCAGTTTCATCACTATCACCCCCGCCTCGTCTCTGGGCACTGGACAGGTTGAAAGTTGCGTTGACCTTCATGGTGATCGCTCATCACGTCGGCCAGGCCTATGGCAACACCGGTGGTTTCTGGAACTACGAGAATCCGGAACGCTGGCCTTATCTGGGCTTCTTTTTTTGGGTGAACTCCAGCTTCTTCATGGGCCTTTTCTTCTTCATCTCAGCCTACTTCGTTCCCGGCTCCTACGAGCGTAAGGGTGGAGCCTCCTTTCTAAAAGACAAGGCACTCCGCTTCGGCGTACCCCTGATAATTTTCGTGCTGCTGGTAAACCCGTTTCTGATGTACGTCTCCTATATCAACTTCCGGGGCGGCACCTTGCCCTTCCTGACCTACTATACCCGGATCTACTTCGGGATGGCGCCGAAGCCCGCCGGTTTCATAGGACCCATCTGGCCCGACATCAACTTCGGCCATCTCTGGTTCGTTGAGCATCTGCTGGTTTACGCTTTCATCTACGCCGTGTGGCGTCTCGTCCGGCGCTGCCCCGCTACTCCGGCGAAGGTGCAAAGCGGGGCAGAGGCGCCCAGCGACCTCGCAATCCTCGGATATGCGGTTGTCCTCACGCTGGTAACCTTGCTCGTACGGACCTGGTACCCCATCGACGATTGGGTATTCGCGCTCGGCTTTATTATGTCGGAGCCGGCCCACCTCCCCCAGTATCTCAGCCTTTTCGTGCTGGGCACGCTGGCGATGAGCAGGGGATGGCTCCAAGCCATTCCCAAGGCACGGGGGTTGCGGTGGCTCTGGATCGGCATTGGGGCTATCATCGCCGGGGGTCTGGTTCGATACCACCTGGTTACTCTCCCGCAGGCTGCAAGAGGCATCTTCATGGTAGCCGCCGAATGTTTCATCGCGACAGGGCTTATAGTAGGGCTTTGCACACTCTTTCGGGAGCGCTTCAACACAACCACCCCGTTCTGGCAAGTGCTCGGCACTGACGCCTACGGCGCTTACCTGGTGCATGTGCCAATCGTGGTGGCCCTCCAGTATGGTACAGGTGGAATGCCGGTGGGACCTTTGCCGAAGTTCCTGCTGGTCACCTCCCTTGGCATCCCTCTCTCATTTTTCGTTTCCCACCGCCTTCGCAAGATACCCCGGGTCGATCGGGTGTTGTAGCGGTCTTACCGCCTAATGTCGCCTCGGGGTCCCAATCAGCGGATAGCCCGGATAGACGAGCTATCCGGGCTATCCGGGTCCTACGGTATAAGTGCCACCCCGCCTTTTTGTTTCTACATTGTTTGTTCCGACCCGACCCGGCGGATTAATTCGAGCGCCTCGGCGGGCGGACTCTTTTCCACCCGGCGGTACTCCCGGCCGTCCCGGGTCCTGCTCACCATTCCATAATCGCAGAGCCACCGTCGCAAAAGGGGATGGTCCCCGAAATGGTGACTATCGTTTAGCAGCTGGTTGATTTCTTTTTCAGACAACACCTGCCGCGCAGGGATTTTGGACCAGATAAACCAAAGGCAAAGTTCCTGCTGGCTGCGCTTCGAGGGCCAGCGCACAAGCTTTCCCTCCTGGTCGAACATTCCGATCAGGCGCTTTACGCGGGCAAAGTCTACGGGTTCGGGTTCAGGTGTTGCCGGCCGGCGGTCCAATTGCTCACGGGCGGCAATCTCGGCACGGTAATGCTGAAAATTGCGGTAGCCGTTTGCACGGACCAGCATGTTCAAAAGTTCGAGATGGCTCGGCTGAGATTCGCAATTGGCAAGTTGGCTCTTGAGAGACCTAGCCAGGGCGGAAATGTCATTCGAATGAAATGGAAAGAGTGTTCTGGACATAGCTTATCCTCGACAGGCGTGCCGGTCCGGGTGGGATGATGTCGGTGGTCGCCGTCTTCCGACGCGGCACGGGATAAGGTGTCCGGTCGATTGAGGTATCAAGGCAGGTTTAGCACCCCTTACGGGGCGGCGACGCCTGGGTGAACTGCCGACCGGAGCGAAGTATACCGCAAGCCGCCTGAATGCGTCAATCCGCTCTTATGGGGAAAGCCCATCGGGTGTCAATGGAGTGTCCCGAATCACCATGGGTTGGCAGGCAGCATTCTCAACCGATGCACCAGCCAGGGCCCAGGTAGGGTGGGAACAATGCTTTAGCGCCCACCGATTTATTTTACCGCGTAAAGCCGGTGGGCACAGTGAGAATTGTGCCCACCCTACACGACTCGGGGTCCCAATCAGTGGGTAGCCCGGATTCATATCCGGGTGCGCGAGCACAGGAAGCTCGGCGGCGGCACGGGGAAATCGAGACGGGACTGAGTGTGGGGGACTACCGTCTTTCTTCGCGCCCGGCTAGGCGAGCTATCCGGCCACCCGCTGCCATAGCCGAGCGCCACCGCCCGTCCTGCAAGCTCCTCCTCCAAGATCGTGTCGCATCCGAGTGAGTAATCGCTTTTTGTTTGAAGCGAAACAAACATGTGCCGAATTATTACCTAAAAAGAGAATAATCTAATGCCGATGCACGTTTCAATTTGAGCACAATTGCGGCCTAGTGCTATATATGCGAAAAAGCGATGGTTCGTCTCCGGACGAAAGCGGCAGGAAAGCTGGCGGAACATCAATCCTGGAGGTGTAAGAATGTTAGGGGCACTGATATTTTTGACTGTCATCGTCCTGGTGGTTCTTTATGTCGTCGTCCTGTACAACAAGCTTGTCCAGGGCCGAAACGCGGTCAAGAATGCCTACAGCGGCATTGACGTGCAGTTGAAGCGAAGGCACGATCTCATTCCGAACCTGGTCGAAACGGTGAAAGGCTACGCCGCCCACGAAAAGGGGACACTCGATGCCGTGGTGCAGGCGCGCCAGCAGGCGGTTTCCTTTTCGGGAGGCGTCGCGGAGCGGGCAATGGTCGAAAATGCGCTTTCCCAGACCCTCCGCTCGCTTTTTGCCGTTGCCGAGGCCTATCCCGACCTCAAGGCAAACCAGAATTTCATCGCCCTTCAGGATGAAATTTCCGGAACGGAAAACAAAATCGGATTTGCCCGCCAGTACTATAACGATGCCGCAATGCAGTATAAGAACAGCGTAGAGATGTTTCCGGGAAATCTGATTGCGGGAAATTTCGGCTTTATAGCCGAACCTTTCTTCCAGCTGGATGAGGCGGCGGAGCGCGCCGTCCCGCAGGTGAAATTCTAATCAGTAAGCATCGGAGAAAAGGATAATGCATGGCTGACACGGTCCTGAACCTTATCTGGTCGATTGTATTCTCGTTAGTTGGCGGTATTGCCGGAATACTTCTGGTTCTGGCATCCACGGCCTTTATTCCGCGCCTGGTGGACAAGCTCACTCCGAATATAGACGAGCAGAAGGAAATTGCTCGGGGTAACCAGGCAGTCGCGGAGTATTACGGCAGGGTGGTTGCCGCTGTAATATTGGGTGTGAGCGTGGTGATAGCAGCCGCCGTGCTCGGCGGAGTCATTGCCGCCCTTCACTAATGTGCCTTGCCGTCTCCGCGAACCGGACCATGATCGGAACACGGCTACTTACTCAAGGGAGCGAGAATGCAGTTGGTACTGAGATTCATTGTCATCGTACTGGCGTTATTGTGCACAAGTCCTGCCTGGGCGCGGGGCGGTGGGGGGTGCCTCAGGGAAGGGACCCAGGTATTGACTCCGGAGGGTAAAGCGCCAATCGAAAGCCTCAAACCCGGCGACATGGTCCTCGGACTGAATGGCGGGGCTTTCCAGGCGGTGCGCGTTGAAAACGTCACCAAGCTCGACGTCGAACAATACCTGGAGCTTACCGTTGGCGGGAAAAATTTCAAGGTCACCCCTGAACACCCGATAATGACCGGTCCCGGAGAATTTCGGATCGCGGGCAACCTCAAGCATGGGGACCAGGTCTTCACGGACGTGGACGGCGAGTTGAAACCCGGCATGGTCTCCATGATCCGTGCTTCAAATGCGGACAAGCCGGCCTATAACCTGCTGGTAATGCCGGGAGGGGTCTTCTTCCCCGAAGGCGTGGCGGTGCACAACAAGGGGTGCTTTCTGCCCGATACACTCGTTCTGAAAGCGGACGAGACCCAGGTGCCGATAAACACCCTCAGGCTCGATGACAGCATCATGGCCTTTACCGATGAGGGGAAGCTGGTTCGCTCGGTGGTCAGGAACGTACACAAGTCGATTGTCCACGAGCACCTGATCCTGAAAACCGAAGCCGGCAGTTTGCGTGTAACCAAGGAACACCCCTTCTGGGTGGCCGCGGGCACTTACAAGACGGTCGAGGTCATGCGCCCCGGCGACTTCATTTTCCACTGGAACGGACAAGCCCTTCAACCGACCCGCATAATCTCGATAGAAAAAGTTCCGGGACGCGTCCTGGTCTATAACATTCAAACAGACGCTCCCCACACCTACCTTGCAGGCCAGATGGCGGTACACAACAAGGGCGGCGGGGGAGGATGCTTTCCGCCCGGCACTCTAATCCGCACCCCCGACAAAGAGGTGCCGATCGAGAGCCTCTCCCCGGGAGACGTGGTCATTGGAATGAGCGCCGATGGCAAACAGTCGCCGGTGGAAGTCCAAAGCATTCATTCGGCCAAGTCACGTATTTTGACTCTAAAGACCGGCGGAGGCACGCTCCATACCACGATTGACCACCCGGTAAAACTCACCGACGGCGATTTTCGTGAAGCAGGCGACCTGATTCGGGGCTCATTCGTCGATGCCCTGGAGGACGGCAGCGTCAAGGCCAGAGTGGTCGAGTCGATATCCGAGGGCGCCGAGGAGCGCGAGGTCTATAACCTCAGCGTTGCCGAGCCGCATGTTTTCCTGGCATCCAATTTCGTGGTTCACAACAAGGGCGGAAGTAGTTCCAGCTCCAGTTCCGGTTCACATTCAGGATCAAGCAGTTCGGGAAGCGGCTCCGAGGAAGCCCCGTGGTGGGTCCCCATGATATTTTTCGGGTTTTTTGGGGTAATTTTCGGCTCGGTACTCTATTTTATAAGTAAATCCAGGAAGGCCATTAAAGCGAACCTGGATTTCATTTACAGCAAATCCGAAATATCCCGCAAAGCGTCGAAGACCGAAAAATTGCTGAAGTTCCTCTCGGCCCAGGACCCGGCGGTTGCTCAGGACAAGCTCCGGGAAATCGTCACGTCCACTTTCCTGAAGCTCCAGGAATGCTGGGGGAACCGCAAATATGACCCGATGCAGCCGCTGCTGATGGCCTCCCTCTATGAAGAACACGTCGCGCAGCTTCGCGGAATGGAAAAAGATCACGAGATCAACAAGATAGAAAACGTGAAGGTGGACAGCGTGGACATCGTAAACGTCCGCTACACCGAAAAGCCCAATCAACGCGAATTTACGGCGCTTATCAGCGCTTCGGCGCGCGACTACTATGTCGATGAGCAGACCGGAAATTTTCTCCGCGGCGACAAGAGCGCGGCCAAATTCCAGGAATTTTGGACATTCCATTTGATGGACGGTAAATGGCTGCTAAGAGAGGTTGAGCAGTCGGGAGAATCGGATTATCTCAAGGACGAAAATTTCGTCGAGATGCTGACAGACCAGACAATTAAGGGAGTTTACGGCGAAGAGGCGGGCAAGAGCGGCGAGGCCGGTCCGTGGATCGAGAAGGGGGTCGAGAAAAAAGCGACCCGAATCGAGCGCCTGCTTAATTTCCTTGCCAAAACCGACAAACTCTGGGACCGGACCGCAATGCTCGAGCGCGCCCGACATATATTTCTGGAAGTCCACCTGGCACGCGAAGGCGGAGACCCGAAACAGGTTCCCTCGGAAGACCTCTATCCGGAAGTCTCAAGAAGCCTGGCCGATCAGCTGCACCAATGGCAGGCCGAGGGCATGAGCGTTGAGTACCGCAACCTGTGCGCTCGAAAAGTCGAACTGATTCTGGTGAGGAATTTCCAGGAAAACGAGAAGGACGAATTCACGGTCAGGATCAGCGCCCATGCCCAAAGAATTGTGAATAAATCGGGCACGACCGTCAGCAGGGACCAGGACGTGACCCCGTTCGAGGATTTCTGGACATTCGGGCGTTTGGATGGAAAGTGGAAACTTAAGGAAGTGCTGCCAGCCGCCGAAGGAAAAAAACGGGTCGGAGAAGAAAACCTCGACCAGGACAGCTCCACCGGACAGCTTGACTGGTATTACAAGCAAACCCGCTCAAATTAGAAGAGAAAGACCAAATGA
The DNA here is from genome assembly GCA_002298995.1 of Desulfarculales bacterium UBA696. GTDB lineage: Bacteria > Desulfobacterota > Syntrophobacteria > Syntrophobacterales > Syntrophobacteraceae > SbD1. The sequence continues at coordinate 8,625 of DBMO01000056.1, read as the reverse complement.
TTCGGGGGAGCGTTGCTCCCCCGAATTCTTCATCGCCCGCCCCCCTCTGAGAAACTATCGAATTTACCTGGAATGTCGAGATTGTAGTTGATTATTCGCGCAATTCCGCTTTAAATGACACTCATTCTACTCCAAGAAAATTGCTCGGAATTTATCAACCAATGGCCGGGTTTGAGGTATTATAGGGTACCTCCTTCACGAGAATGTATTTAGGCTTGAGACTAAGGGTTTGTATTATTTCGTCTTTTTAGAATAGGGAGAGTAGCCATGCCGGACGGCAAAGATCTGAACGTTAAAAGCGCTGACCCGGCGGTCCGGGAAATGATCGCCAAGGCGGCAAAGTTGGAAGTGAAAACGGTTTGGGACCGCTACGAGGCCATGCTGCCTCAGTGCGGGTTCGGCGATACGGGACTGTGCTGCCGCCATTGCCTTCAGGGCCCCTGCCGGATCGACCCATTCGGGGAAGGCCCGACCGAGGGCATCTGCGGCGCCACGGCCGACACCATGGTTGCGCGAGGTCTTGACCGGGCAATCGCCGCCGGGACCGCGGCCCATTCCGGCCACGCCAGGCATCTTGCCCATGCGCTGTTGAAGGTTTCAAAGGGGCAGGCCCCAAGTTATTCGATAAAAGAGGTCGAAAAGCTGAGGGCCGTAGCCACCCGGTTAAGCATCCAGGTTGATGGGCGTTCGGATATGGATGTCGCCGGCGACGTCGCAAGGGCGGCGCTGGCAGATTTTCACGAAAAGGACACGCCTGTTTTGTGGGCCGCAACGGTTGTAAACCCCGAGCGGGCAAAGGTCCTGACCGATCTCGGCCTGGTGCCGGTCGGGATTGACCACGAGGTTTCCGAGATAATGCACCGCACGCTCTACGGCGTTGACTCCGATCCGGTAAATCTTCTGCTCGGGGGCCTGCGTTGCGGGGTTGCCGACCTTGCGGGATGCTACATGGCAACCGACCTCGCGGACATCCTCTTCGGAATTCCCCAGCCGACCGTAACCGAGGCAAATCTTGGGACCCTCAAGGCCGATGCGGTAAATATCGCGCTCCACGGGCACAATCCGCTCCTGTCCGACCTGCTGGTAACCAGGGCGGAGTCCCGCAAAGGTGCCGCCATGGCGGCCGGCGCATCGGGCATCAACCTCGTCGGCATCTGCTGTACGGGGAACGAGGTCATGATGCGTCACGGCATCCCGGCCTGCACCCACTCGGTGAGCCAGGAAATGGCGATCCTTACCGGCGCGCTCGACGCCATGGTTGTTGATTACCAGTGCATCATGCCCTCGGTTGCAACTGTTGCCGAGTGCATGGGCACAACCCTTATCACCACGATGGAAATCGGAAAGATCCCCGGCGCGAAGCATATTCCCTTTACAGAGGAAACGGCTGCCGAGCGCGCGGATGAGATCTACGATATAGCGATCGCGAACTTCAAGCGCCGCAAAGGCAAGCCTGTCGATATTCCACAAATTAAAACTCCGGTTGTGGCGGGTTTTTCGGTTGAAGCAATAGTTTCCGCCCTCGCTAAACTGGATGCAAACGATCCGCTGAAGCCCGTAATCGATAACATCAAATCGGGAAATATCCGCGGCGTGTGCCTTTTTGCAGGGTGCAACAACGTAAAGGTCCCGCAGGATAGCAACTTCATCGCAATAGCCCGCAAGCTGCTCAAGGAAAATGTCCTCGTGCTGGCAACGGGCTGCGGCGCGGGCGCGCTAATGCGTCACGGGTTCATGGACCCGGCGAATACGGACGAGCTGTGCGGCGAGGGTCTGCGGGCGGTGCTCAGGGCAATCGGCGAGGCAAACGGCCTGGGCGGGCCGCTGCCTGCTGTTCTGCACATGGGGTCCTGCGTGGACAACTCCCGCGCCGTTGCATTGACAGTGGCGGTTGCCCAATACCTGGGCGTTGATACCGATAAGCTCCCGGTAGTGGCATCCGCCGCGGAGGCGGTATCCGAGAAAGCGGTCTCGATCGGGGCTTATGCCGTGGCGGCCGGTTTGCCGACCCACGTCGGGGTCATGCTGCCCGTACTCGGCAGCCAATTGGTCACCCAGGTGCTGACGGATAAAGTAAAAGGCCTTACCGGCGGCTACTTTATCGTTGACCTCGATCCCGAATCCGCGGCCGAGAAGCTCCTAGCGGCAATCGATGAGCGCCGCGCCGGATTGGGACTTTAAATCAGAGAGTGCGCACTACCATGGAGCCAAGTTGTGGCACGGTCTCCCAGCCGTGCCACAACCGGGGAACGCATATAATTCGTAGGGTGGGCACGGCATTTTCGTGCCCACCGGGACGATAGTTATCGTTGAATCGAAGGAGCTTGTCATGACTGAGCCCAGGGAAATATTCGTCCGGCTGGATCGCTGCCAGGGATGCCACACATGCGAACTGGCCTGCGCCGTTGCACATTCGAAGAGCAAGTCCCTCTATGGTGCAATGGCGGAACAACCCCGGCCGCGGCATCGAGTCTATGTTGAAGCGGTCCATCCAAATACACCCGTACCCGTTCTTTGCCGCCACTGCGAGGACGCCCCGTGCATGCACGCGTGCATAGCGGGCGCGATCGGGCGAAACGAAGAGGGTGCGGTAATAACCCGGGCCGACAAGTGCATCGGCTGCTGGACCTGCGTAATGGTGTGTCCGTACGGTGTGGTGGGAAGGCAGTTAGAAGAGCACAAGGCATACCGTTGCGACCGCTGCGAGGGCCGCGAGACCCCGGCCTGTGTTGCGGCTTGCCCGACAAAGGCGCTGGTTTACCGGACCGTCCGGGATTTTTCGAGCGATGTGCGCAAAACCGCCTCGACGGCAATGGCTGGACCTCAAGGGGGATGAAAATGGCATCCGGTGAAAAGCGCTACCTAATAGTCGGAGCGAGCGCCGCCGGCATGGCGGCTGCCGAAGCCATCCGTTCGATTGACAAAAGCGGGCCGGTAACGGTTTTCTCGGATGAATCCGACCCGCCATACTTCAGGCCGCTGATCCCGTTTCTTATAAGCGGCAAAAAAGAGGCCGCCGATATGGCGCTGATCGGGCAGGGCCCCTACCGCGGCGCGGGGATAGACGTTCGGCTGAATTCAAAGGTGGAAAGCATCGACAGCCGGGCGCGGACGGTTGAACTCAAAAGCGGAGAGAAGGTCGAATTCGACCGGCTTCTTATTGCAACCGGCAGCAGACCATATGTTCCGCCTGAAATCGAAGGCACCGGCGCTGAAGGAGTTTTTACCCTGCGCACCCTGGCCGATGCGCGCTCAGCCGCGGGAAGGGTCGGAAGAACCACCCGCGCGGTAATGCTCGGCGGCGGGATTCTCAATCTCAAGGCGTCATTTGCCCTCCTCGAACGTGGAATCAAGGTTACGCTGATCGTACAGTCACCGCAGGTCCTCTCGCAACTCATGGAACCCGGCGACGCCGCTCTGATCAGGGACGCGCTGAACAAGGCCGGCCTCGAAATTGAAACCGGCGTTTCAGCCAGCCGGATTCTATCCGGCTCCGCCGGGGTAAGAGGGGTCCTCCTGGACGACGGACGCGAGATCGTCTGCGAAACGGTGTGTATCGGCAAAGGGGTCCGGCCAAACGCGGCGTTTGCAGATTCCGAAAGCATCCACGTCGACAGCGGCATCGTGGTGGACCGGTTTACAGCCTCTAGCGCCGAAAGCGTCTACGCAGCCGGAGACGTCGCCGTTACCGTCGATCCGGTGACCGGCGGGCGAATAGTCACGGCGCTTTGGACCAACGCCGTCGAGATGGGTCGCTGCGCCGGATTAAATATGGCCGGAAGACCAACCGCATACGGCGGCACTTTCGGCATACTAAACGCAACCCAGGTTGCAGGGGTTTCGTTCGTCTCGATGGGAATCGTGCACACGAGCGGCCTGGACTATGAAACCCACGTACACGAATCACGCGGGGCTTACAGAAAACTTGTATTTTCACCCGATGGAAAGCGCCTCATGGGCGTCCTGCTGTTGGGGGACATTTCCAGGGCGGGACTCTACCGGTTCGTGATAAGGGAAAGAATGCCGGTGGAGAAGATTAAATCGCAGATCATTAATCACACGTTGCATTATGGGCATTTCTTGAGGAGTCGATAATAGTGTTGGCGTGCGATACTATTTAAAGGCCGGCCATTGAAAGACCTGAATGATCTTCGGGTTCCACCGGCTAATCGGCTCGAACTTCTGAAGGGGGACAGGGAAGACCAATACAGCATTCGCATCAATGATATTCGATGGGAAAAGCGAATTGAACTTAAAGTGAGGCCAATGAAGGCCGCAGGCTAATGCATCGTCATGTCTTGTTGGGTTTTTCGCCGGAAGCCCCATCCGAATAGTACGATTTATACCACTCCACAAACCGCGAAACCCCTTCCCTGAGCGGGGTCGAGGGGCGGAAGCCGAAGTCCCTCGCTAGGTCCTCGATGTCGGCGCAGGTTTCCTTGACATCCCCCGGCTGCATCGGCAGGAAGTTCTTCTTCGCCTCGATCCCGAGGCATTCCTCGATTATGGCTATGAAATCCAGGAGCTTTACAGGTTTGTTGTTTCCGATGTTGTAGATTCGGTAAGGGGCAAAACTTGTCGAGGGATCGGGCGAGCGGGCGTCCCAATCGGGGTTGGGCTGAGGGGGCTTTTCCATTATCACGCGCATCGCCGCCGTTATATCGTCAATGAATGTGAAGTCCCGTCCCATACGGCCGTAGTTGAATACATCGATCGGCTCGCCGGCAAGTATTGCGCGGGTAAAGAGGAAAAGCGCCATATCGGGCCGCCCCCAGGGTCCGTAGACGGTAAAGAAGCGCAGGCCCGTGCAGGGCAGCCCGTATAGGTGGGCGTAGGTATGGGCCATCAACTCGTTTGCCTTCTTTGTCGCGGCGTACAGGGAGACGGGATGGTCCACGTTGTCGTGCACCGAGAAGGGGATCTTCTCGTTGGCGCCGTAAACCGAACTGGTCGAGGCGAAAACCAGATGCGACACACGCGAGGCGCGGCACCCTTCGAGAATGTTGATAAAGGCGGTTATGTTGGATTGAGTATATGCATGCGGGTTTACCAGCGAATACCTGACCCCTGCCTGGGCGGCAAGATGGACCACGGTGTCGAAGCGGCCGCCGGCGAAAAGGTCCCGAACCGGGTTGCGCTCGCTTAAATCCAGCCGGATGAATTCAAACCCTGGACAGCCTTCGAGTATCTCCACCCTCTTCCACTTCAGGGTGGGATCGTAATAATCGTTCACGCTGTCCACGCCAACGACCGGCAGACCTTCGCCAAGGAGTTTCCGCGCAAACTGAAAACCTATAAAACCGGCCGCCCCGGTCACCAGAACAGGTTTTTTAAAATCCATCCTTTATCCGAACCCTTAATCCCTGAATTCCCGGATCCCTGAAGCCTTCAATCCTTCAGTCCCTTAAATCCGCTAACCCTTAAAATTCCTAAAATTCATGAATTCCTCAATCACCTGATTCGCTTTTCTTGCCTGCTTTTCTCGAACGCACAGTCAGTACGGAACATTCTGCTTTTCGCACTACTCTATCGGCAACGCTTCCAAAGAAGACATGGGCCAGACCGGTCAGCCCGTGGGAACCCATCACAATGAGGTCGAATCGCTCTTCCTCCGAGACGCGGAGTATTTCCGTCGACGCATACCCGGACAACAGATGGACCTCGGACTGAATTCCCGCGGGAATCTTGCTCGCGTACTTTCCTTTGATCGCGGTCTGGGCCGCCACGGTGACCTCCTCCACGAAATTGGGATCGTATTCTATCGGCATGTAGGTCGCGTGCACCGGAGGCGCGAGCGAGAAATTTACCATCACGTGAACTATATTGAGCTTTGCCCCAAATTGCTCCGCAAGCTGTAGCGCGATCTCGAATGCAAAGTCGGCGTTTTCGGAAAAGTCGGTACAAAAGCCGATGTTTTTGAAAACCTCTTTTTTCGTCATGGCTTTCTCCTGTTGCGGTGCCGCCGGGGAATCGAAATGCTCGCGGATTTCGGTTCCGGCGATGGTTTGGATCGCGTTAATCCTCCACTACCCAGACGGCCGCGCCGCGCGCCATTTTCAGGACCGCAACGGCAACGCTTCCCAGCAGGAATTCCTTTACCCTGCTAAGCCTCTTTCGGCCAAGTATTATGGTCGTGCAGCCAAATTCGGCGGCTTTTGCGATGATGATATCGGCAATATCTCCCGATTCCACGCAGAACCGGGATGATATATGCTCATCGGAAAACCCGCTTTTGACAAGGGTCTCTCGTGCCAGAGCAAAGGCGCGGTACATATCTTTTTCGTCTTCTTCCTTCCAGAAATATCCGGCGAGGTCGGGCCTCTGGGCATGAATCGCCTCGATTCGCAGGACCTCTTCCTTCCTCAGCTTGTCGGGAGATATCGTTGGAAGTATATGGAAGAAGACGAACTCGCAGCAGCGGGTCTCCTTAAGGACCCTGATCAGGTAATCGACCACCTTGCAGCGGCCCCCCATGCAATCAATGGCAACCAGAAATCGTTCCATGCTCCCTCAAATCTCCTTGAATACTTTGGCCAGAGACTCTCCCGATACGTGAAGCTTCCATTCGTTCTGCCACCCGAAAGGGGTCTCGAAGACCGCATAGCCGGTCCTTTCGAGGCGGACTCTTACCTCGGACTTCATCGATGCGGCGCATTCAATCGGTGCTTTGCTCTGTGAGAGGTGGTTAAACGAGTGCAACACCACCGTCTTCGTGTCGAATTTCCCCGCAAGCCATTTGGCGTTCTTGACCCACTTTGCGATCACCCGGTCTTCCCGCCCCTCATCTTCAGCCTCCGCATGATAAAACATAACCACCGCATCGCGGAAATCCTTCTCCTCCACTGCCTCCGGCGCATCTTCCGCAGCCTTTTCGAAGGGCTTTACCCAAAATTCGCGGGAATAGAACATGAGAAGCTTCATTGTGTTGCCTGTTGCGGATTAGGCCCGCGCCTGGATACAAATTTACGGCTTATTTCAAAAATGGCACTCCAAGATCCCTACATATCTTCCTGGCAAGAGAGTCGTTGATTTCTGAATGCCTGGGTATTGCAGACCTCTTGTTGAGTGCTGGATTATGCCACCAGGAATGCCGGCCACCCTCTCTCAAGAACTCGCACCCGCAAGACTGGAGGTGCCTGAGGAACTCGGTTCTTTTCATAGGGCGATCTTAATTTCCTGAAAGTCCCTTCCGGCGGCAGACAAAGCATCCTGCCTATTGAATTCCAGCGCCTCTCGCAGAGTTACCTTGAGGCTTTCGATGAGTTCTTCCCGAGTACGCTCCTGACAGTTCACACCTGGGACCTCTTCAATCCAGCCGATCCACCAATCACCTTCTTGTTTCAAAACACCTGTATATTCTTCATTCATAGGAAGAACTCCCCTGCATGGTTTGTTTCAGATGTATTGGTCTCCTAATTCCTTTATAAGCTCCTCCGGATCACCGCCCGATGCAATCTCATTTAACGCAGCTCGCAGCCGTTGCCGTATGGATGGATCGTTCAATTCGTCAACTGACCTCAAGGCCCCTCCCCGGCGCCCCAGGCGATACATAAGTCTTTCCTCTGGAGGCAGGCCAAGGTATCGGTCTATCAGGCCGAGCATCGCCTCTTTGTCTTCCGGCAGCTTTCCAGCGATTTCTTCGAGAAGATTCATGGCGTGATCTGATTCGAGCCTGCTGCGTATCCCGGAAAGCGATTCGATAAACAGCTTTATCTCCCGGACCGTATCGTCGTCCGATATCGAAGTAAAGCGGCCGGATTGTTTGTCCTCGAAAAGAGGCACTGCGCGCGGGATTCGAAGGCTTCTGAGCCTTATAAAGTGCGGATCGATTTCGCTCAGCACCCTGGCAGATTCCAGGGCGTGCTCGCGCGAGAAGGCCTCGCCGCCAAGCCCCGGCATGAAATATTCGGAAAGCTCGATGCCGGCGTCTATCACCTTGCGGCCGGCTTCGATATGCTCCTGTGCGGTAACGCCCTTATTTACAAATTCAAGCACCCGATCCGATCCGCTTTCCATCCCTATGTGGATGCGGTCTAGACCGGCGAGGCGGATACGGGTTAGCTCCGAGAGGTCTTTCCTGGCAAGCGTGCTGCTCCGGGCATAAGAAGTAACTCGCCTCACGCCGGGGATTTTTTGTCTGAGATATCCGATGGCCTCGGAAAGGAGTCCGGAAGGCAGAATAAGGCTGTTCGCGTCCTGGATGAAAACGCTTCCCCGACCCGAGTAGAGCCACACAGCTATATGCCTGCAATAGTTTCCGATCCGCGGATCCGCGAAAAGGGCGCCCATCACCTCCCGCGTGACCCTTCCCCCGTGGCCTCTTTTTTCCGAGAAGGCGCGGACATCCTCCGCCATTGCCGCAACAGAATCGATGTCCCGTTTTATCTCTTCAAGCGAGCGCCTGCTAAACGTAGCCTGCTTATAGACCGGGCAGAAGGTACAATTATTCCAGGGACAGTTCCTCGTGAAACGAAGAAGAAGGCTGCCCGCCTCACTCGGGGGCCGGATCGGACCCTGTTCGAAAGCCCTGTCTTCCATTCCCGCTCCCTAAGTACTGCATTTCATAAATACCATGATATGTTCCTACCCCGTGGAAGGAAGAAACTGTAGGGTGGTCACAGGCTT
>DBMO01000040.1:29156-54141 GCA_002298995.1 Desulfarculales bacterium UBA696 | reverse complement strand
CTGAGAAGGTTCCTCTGAGAATAAAGCCGCCTAAAGGCGAGGTTTACTTCGCGTTTGAGAGTGCGCGCGGCGCTACCGGCTACTACATCGTAAGCGACGGAAGCACCAGCCCGTACCGCTGCCATATCCGGGTCCCGAGCTTCGGCAACCTCAACGTGCTCGTTGACGTATTGCAGGATACTCTGGTGGCCGATGCGATTTCAATTCTCGGCAGCATCGACGTGGTTATTCCGGAAATCGACAGATAAGCAGACGTGAAAGGGGTGCAAATTGTTCGGTTCTGATGCGTTCCGCTTAATAATTGGCCTATTGCTGGCCTTCGGGTTTGCCCAGGTGAACGCGCTTTTCCTGGTCTGGCTCGAGCGCAAGGTAGCCGGTCATATTCAACTCCGTCCCGGACCGATGGAGGTTGGCCCTCACGGCCTGCTCCAGACGCTCTGCGACGGTGTCAAGTTGATTGGAAAAGAGCTTATTATCCCCTTCAAGGCCGACACCAAGCTCTTTTTGCTTGCTCCGGTCCTTGTTTTCGGGCCGGTTCTTATGGCCTTCCTGGTGCTCCCGTTCGGCCCCACGATGATCATTCGCGACATGAACGTGGGCGTCCTTCTTGTCTTTGCGTTTTCGACGTTTACCGTCCTTGCGATTCTTGCCGGCGGGTGGGCCTCCAACAACAAGTACGCGCTTCTCGGCGCTATCCGCTCGGTTGCCCAGAACGTCGCTTACGAGATCCCGCTGCTCCTTTCGGTAATGAGCGTTTGTCTGGTTGTGCACTCGCTTAGTTTCGGCGATATCGTCCAGGCTCAGAGCAAGGTTTGGTTTATATTCATTCAGCCGCTTGCCGCGCTCATCTATCTCATCGCCGCCACGGCCGAGACCAACCGAGCGCCCTTCGATATTCCCGAAGCGGAATCGGAACTGATTGCCGGTTTTCATACCGAGTACAGCGGCATGGGCTTCGGTTTGTTCTTTCTGGCTGAATACACCAATATGTTTGTCGTGTGCGCTGTTGCAACCAGCCTGTTCCTCGGCGGATGGCAGGGTCCCTTCGGATTCAGCCTGATGTTGCCCGGTATAGTCTGGTTCATGATTAAGACCTACTTTCTGATTTTCGTGATTATGTGGGTGCGCTGGACTTTCCCCCGCGTAAGGTTCGATCAGTTGATGAACTTTTCGTGGAAGGTCCTGATTCCCCTCAGTTTGGCCAATCTGATGTTGACGGCAGTAGCGCTGAAACTTTTCTAATATCGGACTGGGACTAAAACCATGAGCTATGTGAATGAATTACTCGTTGGCGGCTGGAGCCTCGTAGAGGGCATGAAAGTTACCTTCCGGCGCCTGTTCCACCCGCTTGTTACCGTGCAGTATCCGCGCAAGAGGCTCGAGATGACGACCTCGTACAGGGGCCACATCGAGCTCAAGACTTTCGCCGAGACCGGCACCCACAAGTGCATTTCCTGTGGTACCTGCGAGAAGATGTGTCCGAGCGGTGTAATCACGGTTAAGGGTGAAAAGGTGGTTGGCGGCAAGGGCAAGGCAGCCGTCTATTGGGAAATCGACTTCAGCAAGTGCAGTCTTTGCGGGATCTGTGTCGAGAGCTGTCCCACCGAAACGCTCCAGTATTCCAAGGAATACCAGATCGTTGGGGAAACGCGGGCCGACTGTGTCTTCGATCTTATCGCCCGTCTGACCAACGGCGCCCAGCAGTCCAGGGAACCGGTTGTGGAACCGAAGGGCAAGGGCGCGGAGGCTTCTGCATAATTTTAACGGCGCCGTTGTGCGCCGTGAGAATATTGGTTTTTTCCATCATAATGTCCCCGTCGGGGGAGGGAGCAGCTTGGGCCCGCACTCCGGCTAATCAGGTTCGGTCTACCGGCAGGTGCGGATGACGCCGGGTCAGCCGGCGAGCTGAATCTGAAAAACAGGAAGAAGTTGTCGGACACGGTCAGTATATGTCCGACGGGTGCTCCAAACATTTTAAGGCGGTGAAGGATCAGAATGGATACCTCCTCGAGCTTGACCGCTCTGGCGCAAGCGGCATTCTGGATTACGATCGGGTTCACCATGACGGGAGCCTGCATTGCGGTCTTTGCGCGCAACATTCTTTACAACGTCCTCGGCCTGGCCCTCGCTTTGACAGGGGTGGCGGGTGTTTACCTTTTCCTGGGCAGCTTGTTCATCGCGCTCATGCAGCTGCTTATCTACGTTGGGGCAATATGCATCGCCATAGTATTTGCGATCATGCTCTCACGTCCGCTCCACCTGGAGACTCCTCCAAGGGCGATGCCGAAGGTGGTGATGGCCGTTGCGGCCAGTGCCGTTTTCTTCGTGGGTTTGGCGGGCGTTGCCCTCAAGACTAATTGGGTCCCGGCAATCGAGCGCAGCACGGATTTCTCCGTGGTCACCATCGGGCACATGTTTCTTACGCGATACGAACTGGTGTTCGAAGTGATTTCACTCGTGCTGCTTGTAGCAATTATCGGCGCGATTATCACGGCCGGTTTTAGCCGGAGGTTGAGTTCGTGAACAGTCTGAATACTTATCTCATCATTTCAGCGTTTCTTTTTTCGATTGGCCTGGTGGGCGTTCTGCAGAGGCGCAATCTCATCGGAATGCTCATTTCGGTTGAGCTGATGCTCAATGGCGCAAGCCTGAATTTCATGGCCTTCAACCGGTTTCTTGCCCCCGAGCCTGTAGTAGGGCAGGTTATCGCCCTGGCTATCATGGGGCTTGCAGCCGCTGAGACCGCAATCGGTTTGAGCATTATTCTGGCTCTCTACCGCAAGATGCATTCGATTAATATCGAACAGGCGCAAAGGCTGAAAGGATAGACGGCTTATGGACGCAATTTTCAAAGACCCCGTCCTGCTCGCCACAGTAATCGGAACAAGCTTGCCGTTTCTGTCAATGGCGGTCATCCTGTGTTTAACTCGGCACAATCCCATGCTGTCGAGCCGCATTTCAGTAACGGCAATCGTCGTGGCCGCCATCTGCGCGCTGTTTAACCTGGCAAAGGTGGCCTCGGCGTCCCACGCGTTCCGGTTCGATACCGCTTGGATGAGTTCGGGGAATATTCATCTGACTTTCGGGTACTATCTTGACCCGCTGAGTGCGCTGATGCTTACCATCGTCGCGGTGGTTGCCTGTCTGGTCCAGATTTACTCGCTGGGCTACATGTCGGGCGATCCGGGCTACAGCCGCTACTATGCATTTATGTCGCTGTTCGCCTGGGCGATGATGAACATGGTCATTGCATCCACACTGATCCAGCTCTTTATTTTCTGGGAACTGGTAGGTCTTGCTTCTTACATGCTGATCGGTTTCTACTACGAGAAATTCAGCGCCTCCCAGGCTGGCAAGAAGGCTTTCGTAATGACCCGCGTTGGTGACGTCGGCTTTTTTCTCGGCATCATTATACTGACGCTCGGTTTTGGAAACCTTGGGATTCCCGACCTGAACTCAGCCCCTGGGACCGGAACGCTGACGACAGGCTTCATCACCATGGCGGCGATGCTGATTTTTTGCGGGGTTGTCGGTAAGAGCGCGCAGTTTCCGCTCATTACCTGGCTCCCGGACGCGATGGAAGGTCCTACCCCGGTCAGCGCCCTGCTCCATTCGGCAACGATGGTTGCCGCCGGCGTGTACGTATTCAGCCGCATTTTCCCATTCTTTGCGGCCTCACCCGATGCAATGCTCGTTGCGCTGGCAATTGGTACGGTCACAATGCTGCTTGCCTCGACGATGGCCATGACCACCTACGATCTCAAGCAGGTGTGGGCATATTCGACCGTTAGCCAGCTCGGTATGATGGTTATGTCGCTTGCCGCCGGCGGATACTTTGCCGGTGTATTTCACCTGACCACCCACGCCGGGTTCAAGGCCCTGCTCTTCCTCTGTTCCGGTATCTTCATTCACGAGTTCCACACAAATGATATGAGGGTTATCGGAAAACAGGGCGGCCGCAGGCAGATTATCCCGATGATTTGTATCACCGTGGGCGCCCTCGCCCTCTCCGGTGTGCCTCCCTTTTCGGGATTCTTCAGCAAGGAAGCAATTCTTGCCGCACTGAACGCTCAAGCTAGCCCGATCTGGCTTTTTGCAGGCCTTTTCGGCGCATTTCTCACCGCATATTACAGTTTCCGCCTGATTTTTTACCTCCTGTTCCCAAAGGGCGGGATCGAAGAAAAGCACGCGGTTCACGAAATGGATTCGCACGGACATAAGGAAGAGCATCACGGCGGGCTTTTCTGGGCAATGGCCGTGCCGGTTATGATCCTTGCCTGCGTGACGGTTGTTCTCGGATTTACCGAGCACTCGCTACAAGGCTACATCATGGCCGGAGGCGGCGCAGTCAAGCACGCGTCCACTCAGGCGGCCGCTGGTGGGGAAGCACACGGCGGGGTTGTCGGCCATCAATTGCTCGTGATATTGGGCATTTCTGCCGGGCTTCTGGGAATTATACTTGCCTGGTTCGAGTTCGGCAGGAAGGGCGCCAGCCGCAATGGTTTTTTGAGCTACTTCCCGCCCGTGTGGAAGCTCTTCGATGCACGTTGGTACATGGACGCCTTCTTCAGGTGGTTCCTTGATACCGCAATCTACTCGGGTCTTACCAACATCTTTACCCGAAACGACAGAAGGATCATAGACGGCGGCATCGACGGCATCTGCTTTTTTACCGAAGCGGGTGGCCGGATATTTAGCTTCATGCAATCCGGTATGCTGCAGTACAACCTGCTGATTATGGTCCTGGTTGCCGGTTTAGCGATGTTGTTCTGCCTCGTATAGAATAATTTTTGGCGGATGGGCCCGAAAGGGACCATCCAGCCAATGGTTTACGGCAGGCGGGCGGTTATGAAGTGTCCGACCTGACTTGGACTCAAACAGCACTTTGCGCAAAGGTACCCAATGACTTCGATGGAGATGGCCGGTTTTCCAATCTTAACGGCAATTCTGATGTCAACGGTTCTTGGATTGTTCTCGATCCTGCTCATCCCGCCGGAACGAACCAAGCTGGTGAAGCAGGTCAGCATGTTCTGGGCAACTGTCGGACTGATTCTTACTCTGTGGCTCTATTTCAATTTCGATCACAACAAAGGGGGACTTCAGTTCGTCGAGCGCGTCCTTTGGGTGAAGAGCCTCGGGATTTATTGGTTCCATGGCGTTGACGGCATCAACATGCCGATGCTCCTCCTGACCGCCGTGGTTTTGTTCACGGGCGTCTGGACCATGTGGGAACTCGAATACAGGGCGAAGGAATTCTTTGCTCTTATGTTCCTTCTGGTCGCCGGGGTCTACGGCATGTTCTTGTCGATGGACCTTTTCTGGATGTTTGTCTGGTACGATGTATCGCTTTTCCCGATGTATCCGCTGATCTCGATTTGGGGTGGAACGCGCAAGGAATACGGCGCGATGAAGCTGACCCTTTACCTGCTTGCCGGAAGCGCTCTTATCCTTCCCGCGATCATCTACGCATGGGTGCAGGGCGGGGCGGTTACTTTCGACCTGTTCGAGCTTCAGAGAATCGGGTTTAGCCTTTACGATCAGAAAATTCTCTTCGTAATGCTTTACCTCGGCTTCGGAATCCTTGCCGCGGTATGGCCGTTCCATACATGGTCGCCGGTTGGCCACGTTGCTGCTCCGACGGCTGTAAGTATGATCCACGCCGGCGTTCTGATGAAGCTCGGCGCATACGGCATCCTGAGGATTGGCATGACGCTTTGTCCCCAGGGCCTGGGCTACTGGTCGGACCTCATGGCGCTCCTTGCCTGTATCGGAATTGTTTACGGGGCGCTTGTCGGCCTGGCGCAAACTGACCTGAAATACGTCATCGGCTACTCATCGGTTTCGCACATGGGTATTGTGGGCCTGGGGCTTGCAACGATGACGGTCAGTGGAATTAACGGCGCTGTGTTTCAGATGTTCGCCCACGGCGTCATGACGGCTCTCTTCTTCTCCTCAGTCGGGTACATCTACGATAAGACGCACACAAAGGTTATTCCGGAACTCGGCGGCATGTCGAAAACGATGCCCATAGCATCCGCTTTCTTCATCATAGCCGCGCTTGCCGGTATCGGTGTGCCTCTCATGGCCAGTTTCTGGGCTGAGCTGCTGGTGTTCATCGCCGCCGTTCAGGTATTCCCGGTGGGCGGTATCTTCGCCCTGGTCGGCCTGATCATAAGCGCGCTGTTCATGCTGCGCGTCGTGCAGAGGACTTTCTACGGCGAGAAGAATGAAAAATTCGCGCACCTCCCGGATGTTTCTCCTTTCCTGGCCGTGCCGAGAATTATTCTGATCGGTGTCATTCTTTTCTTCGGGTTCTTCCCGAAGGTGATGCTTGACGTAATTCAGAGTGCTGTAATCCCGTTCGTTGGTTCATTCTAAATTCCTGAATGCACCGCGGGCCTGAACAGTTACGGTATAATCCCGCTGGAGGCGAGGTAACGGAACAAGATGATGAATGATTTTATTCTTTTCCTTCCCGAGTTTTATTTCACTATAGCGGCGCTCATCTATTTCGGCCTTTCGCTGAAAAAGACGTCCGAACCATGGGCCCTTCAGAAATGGGCGCTCACGCTGGCCGGAATAGGCTTGATTGTCACGGTTGCCGCTTCGCGCCAGCATGGCATGCTCTTTTTCGACTGCTACCGCGTGGATCTCTTCAGCCAGGTCTTCAAGGTCCTGCTCGCGATGGGTACCTTCTGGGTCATATTCTCATCGAGCGAGCTGAAGGGGATCGACGGCAGGCAGCACGCCGAATACTACTTCCTCATGTTCATCTGCACGCTGGCTATGATGATGCTGGTAAGCTCGGTCGAGCTGCTGACGATCTATGTAGCCATCGAACTCTCTTCGTACTCACTCTACCTGATGGTGCCAATGCGCCGGAACGCCGATGAATTCTCCGAAACCGGGGTCAAGTATTTCATGATCGGTGTTACCGCCTCGGCTATGATGCTTTTCGGCATCAGCCTGCTCTTCGGCGCAACCAACACCACCTACGTCAGTCAGATCGTTGTGAAGCTGCCCGCGCTGTTAGGACAGCCGGTCGCAATAGTTGGACTGGTGCTCTCACTGGCCGGCTTCTTCTTTAAACTGGCTGTTTTCCCGTTCCACATCTGGGCGCCCGATGTTTACCAGGGCTCCGCAAACCAGGTGACCGCCTACATAGCGACTGCTTCGAAGATGGCCGCGGCTGCGTTGATTATCCGTTTCACCGGATTTTCAATGGGCGCGAGCCCCGCGCTGGCAAATTTCCTGGTTGTTCTCTGCGTCCTCTCGATGACGTTTGGCAACTTGGTTGCCCTAATCCAGAAGGACATCAAAAGACTTCTCGCCTATTCGAGTATCGCCCATGCCGGTTACATGCTGATGGGCATCTTGGCGCTTGGCGAGAGGGGCTATGCCGCGGCGATTTACTACGCGATGGCGTATCTGGTGATGAATTATGCCTGCTTCATGGTGATCATGAAGATCGCGGACGATGGTCACAACCTTCAGATAAAAGAGTTGGCCGGCCTTCACAAGCGATCCCCGCTGCTTGCAATGACGCTCATGATGGGACTGTTCGGCCTTGCCGGCATTCCTCCCACAGCGGGCTTCACGGGGAAGTTTCTGGTATTTGCCGCCGCCGTTGAAAAGGGCTATCTGTGGCTTGCCATCGTCGGTATGATCAACGCCACTATATCTCTCTATTACTATTTGATCGTCATCAAGGCCGCTTACCTCTTGAAGCCGGTAGAGGAATTCCCCGCAATTCGGGTGGATGGAATGACGCGCGCTATGAGCCTCGTCCTGGTGGGCTTGATGGTCTATCTCGGGCTTTTCTTTAACCAGTTCATGGACCTGACTGAAGCCGCGGCAAAGAGCCTGTTTTAATTAGATCGGGCCGCTTCGGCTGAAGTACATCATATTTGAAAATTTAGGAAATTGATCTAGAATGGGGCGCCGGTTTTTGCCGGCGCCCTCTTTTTTTGGGGTTCGGCTACCGGAGCAGATAGCTTGGTGATTTGAGCTTAACTTGCAGGTCGGCTTTCGCTTCTGCTCACGCCAATCCACTATTGGTTCTACTTTTAGCGGAGTACTCCAGGTGAAATTCAAAGGTCTTGCTCATTCAAGAAAGGCGCTGGTGGTGCCGGCGCTTTTACTTATCCTTGTTCTCGCTGGTTCGTCGGCCTCCAATGCATGGGCACAGCCGTGGTCCTTTGCCTTCTTTGCCGACTGCAGGTCGGAATATCCAGGGTATCGGGCCGCGCTCGATCAGCTAAAGATCAACGAGCCCGCGGACCCGAAATTCCCTACGCCCGCGTTTGTTGCAGCGATTGGAGATCTGGACCCGCTTCCTAAAAGCTTCGGGATTTACAAAGAAATAATTGGAGGGAACGTCCCGTATGTCCCGGTAAGGGGCAACCATGAATCACCATCCGACGTTGAATTCATGCTGAAGCAGGTGTTGCCCTCACTCAAATTCCCATTCGAATTCTTCGACAAATCGAGCGCTACCTACTACTTTGACCTCAATAATGTGAGGTTCATTGCTATTGACAGATACACCGCATACGGTAAGGACCTCAGGGACCCGGCACTGCTCGGATGGCTCGAAAAGGCCATAATTTCCGCCGCGAAGGCAGACCACGTATTCATCGGTATCCATGAAGTAAATCCGCCGCTGGAAGCATCGTCCGACCCATTCTGGGGGATGCTGCTGAGCCATGCCGATAAGGTGAGAGCGGTAATCGGCGGCCATACGCACTCATATACCCGGCGGAGTATTACCGGAGCCGGCTACGGGAGTATCTATTACATCAATGCCGGAAACGCCGGGAGGATGTCTCACGGTGACGACAATCTGAGCTTTGTCGGGGTCTCGATAGACGGGAAAAACGTCCGGTTCAGGGCGATTCAAAAACCGGAGGCGGGCGGAAAGTTTGCCGTAACGGATCAATGGAGCGCTGAAGGGACGGAGAGATAGTTTAGTTTACTACCTCCCCAGGATAAAGTTCGGGCACAGCAGACGAAACTGTCCCTCTATGATTGGGGCGCCGCTGGCGTTCGATCCGTCCAGTATCTTTCCGGATTGATTGTCGCGCCATTTGAACTCGGGAAAAGCGCCCGGTTCAGTCCCGATCAAGGTGTATGAACGATTATCGGACATAATCGTTTTCTTTGGGCAGTCAGCAAAAGCTGAGTAGCTTTTGCCTTTCTCATCCCGCAACACCTGTTCGATGCATTTTGTTTTTGTAAGCTTCCCGCCATGTTTCCTGGTTATGCTTCCGGGATCTCTTTCACAGTATTCGGCTGCATTGCCGCGCTTTACTTCCCCGATTGCCATCGCGGTTGACGTGTTAACCCCTTCGATACTTGTCACCGCTGCCTGCCAGCCCTTTGAAGAAATTGGGAATTCCTCGGCGTTTGCCAGGTTCGAATTAAGGCCAACGGTCAAAGCCATGGTTAAGAAACTTGAGATGATACAAAGGGTGAATCGCCTCGAAAAGAGCATACACACCTCCATGGAAGATTTCTTGAGGCCAGCAAGTTATGTAGAAAAGGTCGCAATAAGCGGACAATATGGGCCTGAGTTTAGTCACGCATGGGCTTTTTGCAACCGTTTTTTGCTCGGGATTAGATGCTCGCCGGGTTCGCCAGAGAAGTTTGCCGGCCGACCCGAGAAAAAGGCGGAAAACCTTGCTGCCTGCGGCACATCACGAATTGCGAAAACCCCGTATCGGATTAAAGTGATGAGATATTATTTTGTCAAATAACCAATTTGCGTTTGACTACTTGCATTTGCAATTTGCTAATTATCTCAATCAGCGGTAAAGCCCACGTGATTGAAGATCATCTATGATCAGACCTAAAGGCCCGCCCTGAAAGGGCTAAATAACCCAGCCCAGGGTAAGCGGGAGCGCCACCCTGGGTATGTGGGTACGACGGATAACATGAACCCTGAAAGGGTTCCATAGAAGGTCGTCGCAATGGCTCAATCCCTCGCCCAGATCCACATACATATAATTTTTTCAACCAAGAACCGCCACCCCTTTCTGATTGACGAGAACATTCGCGGCGAAATGCATGCATACCTGGCTGCCGTGATGAAAGAGTACGACTGTCCGGCTCGTATTATCGGGGGCTGCGCGGACCACGTTCACATTTTATGCAGATTCTCACGTACGAATACTGTCGCTAAAATCATCGCGGAGATTAAGCGCAGCTCGTCAAAATGGATCAAGACCAAGGGGCAGGAATTTGCACGTTTCCAATGGCAGAATGGTTATGGCGCATTTTCGGTGAGTTTTTCAGGCATTTCTGCAACACATGGGTACATCATGAATCAGGCTAAACACCATGAGAAGCTTTCCTTCCAAGATGAGTTTCGCCTGTTTTTGCGAAAAAACGGACTCTCGTTTAAAGAAGAATACGTGTGGGATTGAACAGTAACACCTGAGTCATTCTCGTCGCATCACCCCAAACTTAGGCAGCCCTTTCAGGGCTGAACGGTCGAGAGACGCCTTACCCAGGGTGGCGCTGCCGCTGACCCTGGGCTGGATTACGAAGCCCTTTCAGGGCGGTTGTCGCTTCTATTCCTTGCCGCACCTTTACTCCACTACTACTTTTTGTACTTTACTTCATCGCAACCTCATCTACTGCAACTCTCAACTTCAGCGCACGCTCGTTGGATCATTGGCCCCTGAATCAAAATCAGGTGTTGCGATGGCGGCAACCCTCTACTTCATCGCACCCCCATTGCATCTCAACTCTATCGCACCTTTATTTCACTGCACCTTCACCGGTCGCACCTTCACCGGTCGCACCTTCACGCCGCCGGTTCTTCGGCCGGGGTTGCCAGTTCCAGTTCGGCGGTGTGGGTCACCACCAGTTCGTCGTTTTGGACATCGACGTTTATCGTCGCTCCGTCGGGGATCATGCCGGCGATGAGGGCGCGGCCGATTCGGGTTTCGAGTTCGTGCTGGAGGTAGCGCTTCAGGGGCCTCGCACCGTAGACGGGGTCGTAGCCGGCGCGGGCTATGAATTCGCGGGCCCTTTCCGTAAGGTTCAGGGTCATGCGCCTGTCTTTTAGCCTTCTCGTGAGGTCCTCGGCGAGCAGGTCGATTATTTGCTCGATCTCTGCCAGGGTAAGCGGCTTGAACAAAATTATGTCGTCCACCCGGTTCAGGAACTCGGGCCTGAATTGACGGCGCAACTCGGCCATGACATTTTCGCGCGCAATCTGGGTAATTTCGCCCCGCTCGTTTACTGCGTCCATGAGGTACATCGATCCTATGTTACTGGTCATTATGACGACGGTGTTCTTGAAGTCCACGGTGCGTCCCTGGGCGTCGGTAAGGCGGCCGTCGTCGAGCAGTTGGAGCAGGACGTTGAAGACGTCGGTGTGCGCCTTTTCGATCTCATCGAAAAGGATAACCGAGTAAGGCTTGCGGCGGATCGCCTCGGTCAACTGGCCGCCTTCTTCATAGCCCACGTATCCCGGAGGCGCCCCGATAAGCCGCGATACCGTGTGCCGTTCCTGGTACTCGCTCATGTCGATCCTAATCAAATTTTCCTCGGTATCGAAGAGGGCTTCGGCAAGGGTCTTGGCAAGCTCGGTCTTCCCCACGCCTGTTGGGCCGAGGAAGATGAAGGAACCAATCGGGCGGCGCGGGTCCTTTATGCCGGCCCTTGCGCGGATTACAGCATCCGCGACGAGCTGGACCGCTTCGTCCTGACCGATGACCCGCTTGTGGAGTACTTCATCAAGGCGCAGGAGTTTTTCGCGCTCGCTTTCGACCAGGCGTGTTACGGGAATGCCCGTCCAGCGCGATACGATCTCAGCTATTTCGTCTTCGGTTACCATCTCCCTGAGGAGCCTTTGTCCCGACTGCTTATCCGCGAGCCGAGCCTCTTCTTCACGAAGCTTGTTCAGGAGTTCCGGCAGCTTGCCGTATTTGAGCTCGGCGGTCTTCTGGAGGTTGTACTCGCGCTCAGAGGCCTCGATTTCCCGGTTCACCTTCTCGATTTCTTCCCGGATCGCCCGCACCCTCTTTATCGCCTCTTTTTCCATCTCCCACTGCGCCTTCATGGCGTCAGCCCCGGCTTGAAGTTCGGCAAGCTCTTTTCTGAGGTTTTCAAGGCGCGTGCGGCTGGCCTTGTCCTGTTCTTTTTTAAGGGCCACTTCCTCGATCTCGAGCTGAGTCACCCGCCTGGTTATCTCGTCGAGTTCGGCGGGCATTGAGTCGATCTCGGTGCGGATCATCGCGCAGGCTTCATCCACCAGGTCGATGGCCTTATCCGGCAGGAAACGGTCGCTGATGTAGCGGTTCGAGAGAACGGCGGATGCCACCAAGGCGATGTCCTGGATTTTGACCCCGTGGTGGACCTCGAACCTTTCCTTTAGACCGCGAAGAATCGAGATGGTGTCCTCAACCGTTGGTTGTTCGACCACGACCGGCTGGAACCGGCGCTCGAGGGCGGCGTCTTTTTCGATATTCTTGCGGTACTCGTCAAGGGTGGTTGCCCCGATGCAGTGAAGCTCCCCTCTGGCCAGCATGGGTTTGAGCATATTGCCGGCATCTATCGAGCCTTCCGCCCGCCCCGCGCCTACAATGGTGTGAAGCTCGTCTATGAAGAGGAGAATTCGCCCCTGTGCTTCCTTCACTTCGAGAAGAACGGCCTTGAGGCGCTCCTCGAATTCGCCGCGAAATTTCGCCCCGGCAACAAGGGAGCCCATATCGAGTGAAAAAATCGTTTTATCCCGCAACCCCTCGGGAACGTCACCCCTTACGATGCGGTGGGCCAAGCCCTCGACTATGGCCGTTTTGCCAACACCGGGCTCTCCGATCAGCACCGGGTTATTTTTGGTCTTGCGGCTAAGGATTCGTACCACCCGCCGGATTTCGGAATCGCGCCCGATTACCGGGTCGAGTTTACCGCTCCTGGCCTCCTCGACGAGGTCGCGTCCGTATTTTAGAAGCGCTTCGTATGTGCCCTCGGGACTGGCGCTCGTAACCCGGTGGGAGCCGCGGATCGAGGTAAGGGTCTGGAGCAGGGCGTCCCTGTTGATCCCGAATTCCTGGAGGACCCTGCCTGCGCTGGTAGTTGCCCCTTCCTGGAGAAATGCAAGCAGGATGTGCTCAGCCGAAACGTACTCGTCTTTGAGGCGCTGCGCCTCTTCCTGCGCGTTATTGAGGAGCCTGTTGAGCCTCTGGCTGATGTAGATCTTTCCACGCTCGACTCCGGGTCCGCTGACGCGCGGTCTTCTGGCGAGTTCCTCTTCGAGCCTTCGCCGCATCTGGTCGACCGGGATTTCCATCCTCTGCACAAGCTTGGATGTAAGGCCGTCTGGCTGCTCGATCATTGCCAGGAGCAAGTGCTCTCCATCGACTTCCATGTGACCGAAGCGTGTTGCCTTGGTTTCGGCAGCCTGTACCGCTTCCTGCGATTTGAGCGTGAATTTGTTAATATCCATGGCACTAAGCTCCGTAGATTAAATCCTAAATCCCCAATTTCTTTTCCAGCTCTTCTATGCGCGATTCCATCAGGTCGAGCTGCGAGAGCAATTCGAGGATGACTCCGATGCCTGCGTAATTTACCCCCAGCTGGTTGCGCAGCCTCATTATGCGCCTGATTAGAGGAACAACGGAGGCATCGAAGAGCATCTCTCCGTCGTCGTTTTCTTCGGCGAATTCGATCAACCCGAGGCGAATGAATTTTTCGACGAGTTCCGGATGCAGCCCGGCGCGATAGGCTACTTCGCCGAGGGTGCAATAGGGAGGCCAGTCGCCCGTTTCCACCCGAACCATAAGGTATCTCATCTCAGCCATGTTAAAGCCCTATTGCTGTCGAGGATTGAAACCGGATATCTGTCTCAATTCTTCCATCAGCTCCCGCTCCTTTGGAGACGGCTTCGTGGGCACCTTGACCACGACGGTTGCGTACAGGTCGCCCAGCGGGCCCTTGGGGTTCGGCATTCCCTTTCCCCGAATCCGAAGCTTTTGTCCGGATTGAGTGCTCGGAGGGATCTTCAACGTGATTGTGCCCGAGAGGGTTTGGACGTTGATCTCAGCCCCCAGAACAGCCTCCCAGGGCGTGACGGGCACCTCCATGTAAAGGTCCCGTCCATTGAGGGTGAAAACCTGGTGCGGTTCGATCTCGATCTTCAGGTAGAGGTCCCCGCTGGGGCCTCCGCCGACTCCGGCCCCCCCCTGACCCGACAGGCGAATCTTCTGCCCCGGGAGAATTCCCGGAGGTATTTTCACTTCATAGCGCTTTTCCTGAGTCTGTATCTGCCCGTCAGGGGTTATGGACTGGCTCTGGAGGATGATAGGTTTGGCGGCGCCTTGAAATGCCTCCTCGAGAGTTATCCGGAGGGTGGTTTCCTGGTCCGATCCGGCCTGGCGGAAAACAGTCCCCTGCCTGCCGAAGCCTCCCCTGCCTCCACGAACCCCTTCCTGAAAACCCCCGCCGCCGAACAGGGATTCAAAAAAGTCGCTGAAGCCTCCAGAGCCGCCCCATTGGAATTCCTGTGCACCCTGACCGCCAGCCGTTCGGAAGCCCTGCTGCCGGAAATCCCATCCCGGAGGCGGCCTGAACTCCTGGCCGGAGCGCCATTCAGGACCGAGTTGATCGTACATTTTGCGTTTTTCGGGGTCTTTCAGTACTTCGTAGGCCTCGTTTATCTCTTTGAATTTGTCTTCCGCATCCTTGGCCTTGTTTACGTCAGGATGATACTTGCGGGCCAGCTTCCGGTAGGCCCTCTGAATCTCAGCCTGGCTTGCGCCCCTTTTTACAGCCAGGATTTCGTAATAGTCCCTGAATTTGACCGCCATAGATTCCCCGCCATCCTCAATAAGAATTCCACGTGGACTGTCGATTATCCCGAAACCGCGGTTTCTCCCCCTGGTAGTATAGAACAGAATTGCGGCGCTCGTATACGCGGTGGGACCAGGCTACTCGAACCGCGGGAGCGCAAGGCGTATAAATATAAGAAGCAGCTGACGATGCGCGCCGGGCACCCGAATTTAAATCAATCACTAATTCATTCGGAATGCAACTTTGTTCTTCCGCCGCGCCGAATCCATGCACCACCGTAGGTTGGGCCGAGCGAGGGCGAAACCCAATAACCCGCCGCCGAGCTGGATTTCGTTTTCTGAAAATGATCTCGGATTGGGGACCATTCACCGCTCGACCAACCTACATCCGCCGGCCCGTCCTATTCCGCCCTCCGTCTAGTGTTCGGTGTACTCCGCATCTATCACGTCCTCGCCCCTGGGTGGACGGCCGGGGCGGTATCCGCCGGCTGGACCGGGTTCAGGCCCACCTGGTTCGGGACCCGCGTAGCCCTGCTGAGCGCCGGCCTGCTGGTAAGCGGCCGCGCTTATCATCTGGAGTGCCTGCTGGAGGTCACCGGCAAGCTGCTGAAACCGCTCCTTGCTCGTACTTTCATCCATTACCGCCGCCCGAGCTTCCTCGATGAGCTGCTCCGAGCGCGCTTTCTCGTGCGCCGGGGCTTTCTCGCCCAAGTCCTGCAACGTGCGCTCCAGCTGGTAGGCGAGGGTATCGGCCTTATTTCTGGCTTCGATGGTTTCCCTGCGCAGCTTGTCCTCGGCCGCGTTGGCCTGGGCATCCTGGACCATCCGGTCTACGTCGCTCTTCGAGAGATTGGTGGATTCCGAGATGGTTATGGCCTGCTCTTTTCCCGTTTGCTGGTCGCGCGCGGTCACGCTCAGGATGCCATTGGAATCGATATCGAAACTCACCTTGATTTGAGGCATCCCGCGTGGGGCGGGCTGTATCCCTTCGAGGCGGAATCTGCCGAGCGCGCGATTGTCTCTTGCCAACTCCCGCTCGCCCTGCAGCACGTTAATATCCACCGCCGACTGGTTGTCATCCGCTGTCGAGAAGATTTCCTCCCGCCTTGCCGGAATCGTTGTATTGCGATCGATGAGCTTCGTCATGACTCCGCCAAGAGTCTCGACTCCCAGGGAGAGCGGCGTCACGTCGAGCAGCACGACATCCTGCACCTCGCCCTTCAGTACGGCGGCCTGAATGGCCGCGCCCACCGCCACGACTTCATCGGGATTGACGCTCATGTTGGGCTGCTTGCCGGTGAGCTTCCTGACCAGTTCCTGGACCGCGGGCATGCGGGTGGCGCCTCCGACCAGGATGACTTCGTCGATGTCCTTGACGGTCAGCCGTGCGTCGGTCAGGGCCTGCTCGACCGGCCCACGGCAGCGCTCGACGAGATCGTGGGTCAGGGACTCAAGCTTTGCACGCGTGAGCTTCATCACCAGGTGCTTGGGACCGCTTGCGTCAGCAGTGATGAAGGGCAGGTTTATTGTAGTCTCGGTCACGCTCGACAGCTCGATTTTTGCCTTCTCGGAGGCCTCATAGAGCCTTTGAAGCGCTTGGCGGTCCTTTCGAAGATCGATCGCGGACTCCTTTTTAAACTCCTCCGCAACCCAGTCCACGATTTTCTTGTCGAAGTCGTCGCCTCCCAGGTGCGTGTCACCCGAAGTGGAGCGCACCTCGGCGATCCCGTCCCCGACGTCCAGAATGGAGACATCAAACGTGCCGCCGCCAAGGTCGAACACAAGGATGGTCTCGTTCTTCTTTTTCTCCAGGCCGTATGCAAGGGCTGCCGCCGTCGGCTCGTTGATTATTCGAAGGACCTTGAGACCCGCAATCTCACCTGCGTTTTTGGTCGCCTGGCGCTGCGCGTCATTGAAATAGGCGGGGCAGGTGATAACCGCTTCAGTCACCTTTTCGCCAAGGTATTTGGAAGCGTCGTCAGCAAGTTTCCGAAGGATCTGCGCCGAAACCTCTTCGGGAGAGACCAGTTTTCCGCGGATTTCGAACCTGACGGTGTCATTTGGCCCCCTCACCACTTTGTAGGAGACCATCTTCGCCTCTTCGTCCACCTCGCCCCATTTGCGGCCGATGAAGCGCTTGACTGAATAGATCGTTGCCTCCGGGTTGAGTATCGCCTGCCGGCGGGCGACCTGGCCTACCAGGCGCTGCCCGTCTTCGGTATATGCGACAACGGAGGGCGTGAGGCGAGAGCCCTCGGAATTTGGGATAACCGTCGGTTTACCCTCTTCCCATACTGCCACAACCGAGTTGGTTGTTCCTAAGTCTATGCCAACAGCCTTAGCCATGGGAATTCCTCCTTTTCTAAAATAAGTGGCGGCTTACCTGCAACTCAGGGCCGGGTAGCCGGTTGGCAGCCATTGCACTTGACTGCCAATAAAACAATTCACGCTGAAGATAAACATGATCCAGACCCCTTTCCAGAGGAGAGCTTCTACTTACATGGCGTTTCATGTAGGGGAAGTCCCATTGGCTGAATCAAAGGTTTCTTATTAATATAGGTACTTTGGGGGAAATTTGAGTGATTTTGGGAATTTAAGGAATTAAGGAAATTTTAGGGACTTAAGGGATTTGGGATGTGAGGGATCAAGGGATTTTCAGGAATTTAGTTGAGCGGATTTAGAACTCAGGTTATGGGTCGAGTCTCCTGACCACGATGGCTGGAGAATCCCAAAAATCCTTAAATCCCTAAGATTCCCAGAATTCTTCTTTCACTCATCCATGAATTTTTCGTCTTCCTCAGCTAAGCCGGGGTCGGAGCAGAATCCTCTGAGGTTTGAGACCTGCTCGGCGTTTCCGATGACGATAACCACGCTGCCGGGCTTGAGTGTATCATCCTGTGAAGGATTGTACCTGAAGTCATCTTCTTCCGGGTGCTTGATCGCTATTGGCATCAGGCCGGTTTTGTCGTGTATCCTCAGGTCGTTCAAGGAATACCCTACCCAGGGAGATGCCTCGCAAACGGAAACTTCCTCGACGCGCACCGATGTGTCCTTGCCCCTCAGCATTCTGTCCAGGAAAGAGACCACGTGGGGCCTCACCATTTCGCTGGCCATCCGCATTCCGCCTATGTGGGCCGGATTTACCACGTAATTGGCTCCGGCCCTGTAGAATTTATCAGTCAGGTTATTTTCATGGCAGCGGGCCACGATCTTGATATCGGGGTTCACGTAGCGGGTCTGCACGGTGATGAGAAGATTGTGGCTGTCCTCGCCGAGCACCGCCAGAACACCGGCCGCTTTTTCGATTCCGGCGCGCTTCAGCACCTCCTCTTCGGTTGCGTCCCCCAAAATGACATGCACGCCATCAAATTGGTTCCGTACCCATTCGACCCGTTCAGGTTTTATTTCGATAACAACGCAGGGGCGCCTCGAATTTATCATTTCCCTGGTTACGTTCGCGCCGGTTTTGCCGGCACCGCAGACGATATAGTGATCTCTAAGCGCCGCAACACGCTTTTCCATTTTTCGCTCCCTCAGCAATTTCGACAGGTTCTGTTCCACCACGAAACCGGTAATCGCGGATACGGCATACAGTATGACTCCCATGCCGGACCACATCAGCACCATGGCAAAAAGGCGGGAGCCCGTTCCCATCTCTTCGAGAACCTCGCCGTAGCCTACCGTCGTAAGTGTTATGCTGGTCATGTAGGCGCAGTCAAAAGCACTCCATTTGCCTCCGCCCACTATCAGAAACCCGATCGTTCCGAAGAGGAACATGAACAGGATCATCAGGGCCGGAACAACGAGGCGCTCCAATAGCGCTTTGGTTAATTCACTGGTATGGAGAATTCGGGATTGACCCGAAGCCATGGGTCCTCCGGCTCGTCAGGTGAAAATGGTTGAATACCGCGATTCCGCCGCTGAAATTAGTTTCCCGGGAATCCTCCGGCATCTCCGATTTTAAGGAGGAATCCGACGTTTCTTAAACGAAAAATCCCGGTAAGTCCAGGGTGATCGAAAAACGTCCCAAATTGATTCCTAATGTGAAAAATCTATGGTATAGGATCGGTATTAGCCCCATTGCTTTCCTGTTCCTGCTCTGATCGCTCTTGCTCATTGTCTTTCGGAGGTGGTTGTGGTGAAAGCCCGTCAAAAAGGCCGCAACGGCCTTTCGGCCATGTTCCCGCCAGACTCGGATGATTCGAGACCCAGCCAGCCAGCTCAAATCGGCTACACCCCGCAGTCCGCCGGATTACCGCCTATCCATCTAATTGACATAATCGACTTTCTGCCCGACCCAACCTTTGTCATAGATTGTAAGGGACGAGTCATCGCCTGGAACAGGGCAATCGAGGAGATGACCGGAGTTCCTAAGTTCGAAATACTCGGCAAGGGTGATTATGCCTACTCCATCCCCTTCTACAACCAGCCACGGCCGATTGTGATCGACTATGCCCTGGGTACCGGGGAAGGGACCGAAGCGTGTTATTCGTACCTCCACTGTGATGGTGATACCTTTTTTGCCGAGGCCTTCAGCCCGGCTCTATACAACGGCAAAGGGGCCTTCCTCTGGGGAAAGGCATCCCGGCTCTACGACGCGGATGGAAAAGTCATCGGGGCCGTTGAATCCATCCGTGACGTAACAACCCACAAAGAGGTGGTTGATTCACTGCGCAAGAGCGAGGAAAAATACCGTGAGCTGGTAGAGAACGCAAACAGCATCATCCTCCGGCTTGATACACTTGGGAATATTACCTTTTTTAACGAATTTGCGGAAAGTTTTTTCGGCTTCACCCAGGAAGAAATCCTGGGCCGTAATGTTGTTGGGACAATCGTTCCGGCTATGGACACCTACGGGCGCAATATGTCGGAGTCCATGAAGGAATTGTGCCTCAACCCTGATAAATTCGCCACCAGCGAGAACGAAAACATGCGCCGGGGCGGAAACCGCGTCTGGGTGGCGTGGACCAACAAGGCCATGCGCGATGCGGATGGGAATGTTCGCGGAGTTCTATGCATAGGAAACGATATCACCCAACGCAAGCAGATGGAAAAAGCGCTCAGCGAGTCGGAGAAGAAGTACCGGCTGATTTTTCAAAACTCGCCCCTTGGTATTTTTCACTTTGACGCCGGCGGCACCGTTACGGCCTGCAACGAGAAGATAGCCGAGATATGGGGTTCCTCCAAAGAGCGATTCATCGGCTTGAATCTGCTCTCGTCGTTAAAGAACAAGAAGATAAAGGCGGCGGTGATGACCTGCCTCTCAGGCCGCTATGCCTGCTATGAAGGCAGCTATCTCTCGATAACGGGAGGAAGGCTTACCGACCTCAAAGCGGATTTCGGCCCCATATTTGCCCTCGACGATTCGGTGATAGGGGGCATAGGTCTGATCGAGGATATCTCGGAGCGGAAGAAAGCCGAAGAAGCGCTTCTGGAGTCCGAGAACCGGCTGCGCCTTCTTTCCTCAAAGCTGCTATCGGCCCAGGAAAAGGAGCGGAAGCGCATCGCGGGGGAACTCCACGACAGCATCGGCTCGCTGCTCAGCAGTATCAAGATCGGGTGCGAAAATACGTTAAATACCGCCGGAAAATCCGGATTCGACCCCGACATGCTTCAGTCGATAATTGGCTTGGTGAGGCACGCGATGGAGGAATCCAGGCGCATCACGGCGGACCTGCGCCCATCGATGCTGGATGACCTCGGCGTGTTGACGACCCTCGGGTGGTTTACCCGCAACTTTCAGTCCGTTTACCCGGCCGTCTCGGTAAAGATCGATATTTTGGTCGAAGAGAAGGATATCCCCGATCCTTTGAAGATCGTTATTTTCAGGGTGGTACAGGAAGCCTTTCATAATGTCGCCAAGCACAGCGGCGCAAACAAGGTGATGTTGAAGCTCGAAAAGCGGGACAACCTGATCCGGATGACAATCGAGGACAACGGCCGGGGATTCGATGCCGCACTGCTCTCCGGGAAGGAAGAAAAGGGCCTCGGATTAATCAGCATGAGCGAGCGCGTCGGGTACTCCGGCGGAACCATGGTGATAAATTCGAAGGAAGGCACCGGCACCTCCATAAAGGCAAACTGGCCCGTCGAGGTGGCCTCGTGCGTGGCTGAAACGGCTTCAGCTTAGCGAGAGCGTGGAGTCGAACTCACGCGAATAATTGAAAAAGTTTTATGGCGAATGCAAGTCTTACTTAAACCCGCCATTCCGAAGCGTCGAGAATGTCTATCCGGCTTTAGCTTTAAGGTTTGTGGTTCCGCCGCTCCTTCAAAAGGATTTTTTCACTCTCTGTAGGTCAGCACTCTCCCCCACAGGCTCTTTGTGCCCCAGATGCCTGAGCGGAGGCATTCGAGCTGGACGATCTGGCTGTGGTCAACGAACAGGTTGACCTCTGGGCCGTAGTTTTGAATATACCAGGCAAAAACATCCGGGTCGGCGGCCTCGAACATTATGTTTTCGAGGCCGAGGGCGTTTATGAATTTTGGAGGTATTTCGGTCCGCCACGCACTGACGCTCTCGGTAATTCCCTCGGATTCGATCATGATCATGTAGGCGCCCATGTCCAGATATTTCCTGGACTGAATGATGGCCCATTCGGGGTCCCTGGTCCCTTCCGCTTCAAGCTCCGATATCCTGCTCGCGCCTCCCGCCCCGAACTGGATGCCTACCTCGGGCTTGGCCTTCAGCCCGGCTTTCTGGACCTTTTCTATCAGCCGCATGATCGTTTCGGTGGGGACGCTGATAAATCCGGCCGAGATCTCGATTATATCGAAGCCCAACTCGCCGCATTCATCCATGTAGCGGTCAACAAGCTTGGTGCCCATGGAAAGCACGCGCTCGATGAATCCGCCGGTGGAAACCAGCACATTGTGGTCGTGACAGAGGTCTATCAGTTCCTTTACCGCTGCCCGGGGCATTAGAGAAAAAGACCCTCCGGCAAACTTCAGCGAATCGATATAGTTGCCCATGGTTTCAAGCACGTCTTCGAGGTAATTTTTGCCCATGGGAGTGTAGTAGGGGCCCCGGATCTCGGTTATGCCGGTGTTTCGGGGCTTTTCGTCGCGCCTGTTTAGCTCCATGAATGAAAATGCCCTTTCGGTTTTTTCGCCTGCCACGGCTTTACCCTCCTTTCCGGTTGCTCTTGCCCCTGGGTCATGTCCTGTCAGCGCCCACCTTCGCCAGAAGTTCGGTCAGTTCAGCTACCCGGATATTTTCAAGGGCACCGACAGCCTCCTGGATGCTCCTGCTCAGATCATTGCTCAGGTAGGGGCGGCTCAGGTATTCGAATTTTCGAACGACCCCCTCCCATTTGAGGGGCCTGGTGTAGAATCCTTCGTAATCTTTTTTTTCATTTTCGAGTATCCGGCCGTCTTTGAGATTAACCCTAATCAGGCACGGCATCTCGAAGGGAAACCGTTCGCTCAGGTCGGGCCGGGGGCGGACGAAAATGCGCTTGAGCAGGTTTTGTACGTCGTCTCGTGCGATGCGCTCGGGGCTGTACTGCTCGGGCATGACCGTGCCGTCGAGTATGGCGGCGGCCAGGATATAAGGAAGGCTGTGGTCGGCCTCTTCCTTGGTCCTCACAACCGTCTTTATGCCCTCTTCGCCCCCGCCGATGATATTGAAGGCGACATTGAAGGTTTCGAGCTCGACGCCAAGGATATCCTCGGGTTTGAAGCCGTGCTTTTCCTTCATCTCCAGGATTCCCTCGATTGCGGACTGCGAATGGACCTCGGCGTTGTACTTCTTGATTATGGTGGACGTTACGCGTTCGAGGTCCTCACGTGACCAGGTGATCACAAACGGACCCGAGACGGCTTCCATGAAGCCCTTGTTGCCTTCGAAGACCTCCAGCGGCCCCGTTATGCCGCGCATGGCGAGAAAAGCCGCGTGGGTTGCCCCAAAAGCGGTATTTGGATAGGCCAGCCCCTTCCAATGTGACAGGGCGCCGGTCCTGGTAACCCTTAGAGCGTTGAACGCCGTGCCGCTTATTGCGATTGCGTTGGCCGTCTTGTCGGCATCGAGCCCCAGGGCCCTGGAGACTCCCGCGGCGGCGGCATAGGAGCCCTGCGTGGTGTGGTCGAATCCCCTGTCCCGTACCGGGGCGACGTCGCTAAGCCGGCACTGGACCTGGTAGGCAACGGCGAGCGCCGCCAGGAAATCTTTTCCAGACTTTTGGGCGTATTCCGATGCTGCAAGCACGGCCCCCAGGTTGTCGCTGGGATGGCATGTCTCGAATTTTGCAAGATAGCTGTCGTTAAAATCGAGGTATCGGACCAGGGCGCCGTTGTAGAAGGCGGCCCGGTCGGGGGAGGTGCGCTGTCCGCCAATGAGCGTGCAGGAAGGCCTCCCGCCGAAATCCTCGACCTGCTGCCGAACGAGCCTTACCGGCTCACCATCGAGTGCTCCTATCGCGCAGCCCAGGCTGTCCAGCACTCGAATTTTAAGCTGATGCCGGGCGCTATCCGATAGGTTCTCATATTGAGACCTGGCAACAAATGACGCGAGTTCGTTCACGAGGGGCATAGATACCTCCAAGGCTTACGGGGCAGGTTTATCCAAAATTCGATGGGGGACGTTCCACTGAAGCAAATGATAATCATCTCGGTACGGAAAAGGGGGGATGCTCGATAGGGCGCTCGGACATATTTTTGAAGAACTTTCAAATTCCGGGTTCGTGAAATCCAGGCTTCGAGGCTTACGCGTTTTACAAGCGCGATCATCAATTCGTAAAGTTCTGTAAACCTTTTGTTTTGCATCGGAACCCTCTTTTGGTTACTATTGAAAGGTTCTGTGATTGCGGGCATATCGGTCTTTGCTGCAATGAATTAAATTCTCCAAACGCAGCGCTCATCCATCCGGGAAACCTTTCGCGCACTTGTCGAAGATTGCCCACTAGCGATTTAGAACGAACTACCTCAAAAATTCATCACTTCGGACGAATCAGTCACGATTCAGTAGCAAACTGACGATAAGAGATAACATGGAACAAGACTCGATTCAGCTTGCCTCACCTTATCCGACCAGGCGGGAAGGTCCACGGCGCATCTTGAAGCCGCTCCTCGGGTGCCTGCTGGCAGTTCTATGCCTGGTGTGGGTCTTTCATGATATCGGTTACCGTGAACTCCTGCAGCATGCCTCCACCATAAACTGGTGGTGGATTGTGCCCGCTGTCGCCTGTGACATACTGGGATACGTTTTCCAGGGGCAGCGGTGGCAAATGCTGCTTCGCCATTTCGGACCAATCACGGTGATGGATGCGGCAAAGGCCGTTTACGCCGGCCTTTTCACCAATGAAGTGCTCCCCTTGCGCATGGGCGAGCTGGTGCGCACATACCTGGTTTCGCGGTGGCTTTCGATACGATTTATGGCCGCAATTCCCTCGGTTGTAATCGAGCGGCTGTTTGACGCTATCTGGCTGGGGATCATTCTTGGTATAACAGCTATTATTTTGGATGAATTACCCGAGCAGGTCCTGAACTTCGCCGACAATGTGGGAATTGCCGTCCTGGTGGTAACCGGCATTCTTGTCTACGTTGTTCTGCTAAGGAAACCCAAGCCCAACTCCGTTCAAAACGGCAAAAAGATCGGCTGGAAGCCTCTTCACATAATAGTGTCATTATTCAGGCAAATCAGTGATGAAATACACCTCCTCGCGGGAACGAAGTGGTTTTACCTGTCCTTTCTTGTCTCATCCCTGGTTTTGATATTCCAGATCCTCGCCTTCTGGTTCGTGATGCTGGGGTTTGGATTGGAAACCTCATTCATGGTCGGAACCGCCGTGTTCCTTTTGATTCGAGTCGGCACACTACTGCCCAGCGCACCCTCCAACGTGGGCACCTATCAGTTGTTGTGCGTGACCGGACTTATGCTGTTCGGATGCGACAAGGTTGCATCCGCCGCCTTCTCCGTAATGGTCTTTATTATCATTACCCTGCCGCTCTGGGCAGTAGGGCTGCTCGCGGTAAGCCGCTGCGGGCTGACTTTTAAACAGATCCGGGAAGAGATCAGGGCGATGGTGGGGAAGTAAACAGGCTGGCCGACCGGTAGGTGATGGTCGCCCAAATCACAGCTACAACTACGAACTCTCCTGTTGTGACACGGTCTCCCGACCGTGCCACCATTTCCGACCGAAGGTCTCCAACTCTCTTATAATTACAAAATCTTTGGAGACCTTCGGTCGGGA
>DBMO01000040.1:0-29107 GCA_002298995.1 Desulfarculales bacterium UBA696 | reverse complement strand
CTCGCCATAACCAGAAGGAGACCCAGTCTGCCCAGTAGGAGACCCCGTCATAACCCGGCGCTTGGATCTGCTTACGACAGGTCGCATCCTTATTGCTGTTGCGATCATTTCCGACCGCCACAACGATCAAATAGGACTACTGCTACGGCCTCTCTCCCTGAAACTTCAGGAAAACCTTCCTCGTTCTAGGTCCGTCGAATTCGCACAGGAAGATCTTTTCCCAGGTGCCTAAAACGATCCGGCCGGATTCGACAATGACCTGGACGCTTCCGCCGACCATGATCGATTTGATGTGCGCGGCGGAATTTCCCTCGACATGTTTGTAGGCGTTGTCCCACGGGACCAGCTTTTCCAGGGCGGTGAGGACGTCGTCCATCACATCGGGGTCGGCCCCTTCGTTGATGGTCAGGGCGGCTGTGGTGTGTGGGGTGTAGATGAGGCAGGCGCCGTCGGTTGCGCCGATTTCCTTGAGCTTGGCGGCAACTTTGGATGTTATGTCAACGACTGCGCTGCGGGAGGGGGTCTTAACCTGGATTGTCTCCATCGCTCCGCCTTTCCGTCAGGGCAGGATAATTCCGGACTCGGTCCGGCGTTCCTCATGCCGGTGCTCAGGCTCTTGTTGTTCGCGCTTGATGGTCCCGGGCCAGTAAGATTCTATCGAATACATGACAATCTGGTAAGCGGCCGGGTTTTCTCCGGCGGGGGAGTCACTTTGCAGGTGCTGGGCGATGATCCAGGACCAGTTGGCCCTTTCCTCGAAGCCGGCAAGCTTGAGCCCCATCGCCTGTTCTTCGAAGTAGCGCTGGAAAAGGCGGCGCGTGTCGCCGGTGCACAGTGTGTCCGCGGTGCTGCGCAGAAGCGCTTCCCGCCGCTCGATCTGGACCTCGCGGGGCACGACCAGGAGCGGGCTTTCAAGGTCCTTCAATTTCTCATGGGCCGGCTGAATGTCCTCTTTCGAAAACCTGAGCCAGGTTAGGTCCATGTCCTTGAGAAACTCGGGAATGTCTATTTCAGGAAGATGGCGCTCCGGCTCCGCGATTTCAGCCATGAGATCATAAACGTAGGGTCTTCTCTCAGGGTCGTAATAACGTTTGAATATATTCCGGGCGAGCTCGACCTCGCGATTGGCGTCCTTGGAGGCCGAAAGGTCCAGCATCTCGAAAAAGAGCCGTGCGGCATGCCAGGCGGGAATTTCAACGGCCTTGTTAGCGAGGGCGTGCTGGGAAACTTTTTGCAGATATTCTCTGTAGAACTTATGGGTACTCACGATGATCTTTACGTTTAATGATTCGTAATCGACCTCGAGGAAGGCCGTTATCAGCGAATAGGGCGCGCGCCCACCTCCGGGGACCAGTGCCGAGACAAGCCACAAGGTGCCATGAACGAGAAAGAAATTGCATTGAGGGTGTTTTTCCTCGCCCTGGATGAGGACAACCGTTTTGGGCGGCGCCTCTTCTTTTTCGGCGGCAAATCCGCGCTGCGAGAAGCGATAAGCCGCCTGCTTGATATGTCTTCGGTAGGGAGAACTCTCCACCACGCCTTCGAGTGCCCGGAAAGTGCGGAAAGCGGTCGGATTGGGGTTTTTGCTGAGCCTGTCAATGAGCACCGCCGCTAGATGGGGCCTTTGCCCAAGGGCTGTCTTAAGCGAAAGCAGGTAGCGCTCGAAGCTCCCGCCTTCCGGATTTTGGACGGCCAGCCGGTCGACAATCATCTGGAGCTCTTCGGCCTCATCGCTGGATAAGGCGATTTCCTGCTTTTCGGTTTTGGTCTTCTTTTTGGTGTCCAGTTTTTTGGTCATTTCTAGCCGTTGCGGGTTACGGGTTTCCGGTTGGTGGTTCAGATAGCTGGTTGCCGGTGCGGCGCCGGTGTAAATTGGAAGTTACGGTCTGCTTTCAAAGTTGGGATATATTGCTCCAAATCGGGTAATTAATAAACCAGAATCTTTAACCCTTCATACCCGTAACGGAAAAGCACGAAAAAGCCCCCGAGACACGGCAAAGTCGTGTTCCGGGGGCGGTTTATTTCGGTTTTAAACGGGGGTTGCACCAAAGACAGGCGGCGCAAACCTAACCCTTCGAGACCCTCGTGTGGGCCAGAGGGAATTAGTACTCGTTTGGCAACTTCGACAGCTTCTCAAGCGTGAAAACCGGGCCGTCCTTGCATACGTATTCGGTGCCGAGATTGCACCGGCCGCAGATGCCGATTCCGCACTTCATCCGCATCTCGAGGCTGGAGATGATCCTCTCGGGAGGAAAGCCCAACTCGGTCAGAACGGGCAGGGTGAACTTGATCATTACCGGCGGACCGCAAATGATCGCGTATGAGTTTTCGGCGCTCGGGGCCTTCTGCTTGGTAATAGCGGGCACGAAACCCACGTTGTATTTCCAGTTGGGGTCGGTTGTGCCGTCGACGGTAATGTGCATGTTGATGTCGTCGCGGGCTTCCCACGCCGCCAGCTCTTCCCTGTAGAGGAGCAGGCCGGGATGGCGCGCGCCGTAGACCACGTCGATTTTGCCGTACTTCGAGCGGTTTTCAGGATTTAGCATATATACAATCGACGAGCGCAGAGTCGTGAATGCGAAACCGCCGCCGATTATCACGAGGTTTTTGCCTTCGAGAATGTCCCACGGGTACCAGTTGCCGCACGGGCCGCGAACGCCCATTATGTCGCCCGCCTTCATGTTGTGCATGAAGGTGGTGACCCGGCCGACCTTGTTTACCGTAAACTTGATGAACCCTTTCTCGGTCGGCGATGAGGCGATACCGATAGGAATCTCGCCCTGGCCCGCGACCGAGAGCATGGCGAACTGGCCGGCAGTATATTTGAACTTCTCTTCGTCTTCCGGGTTTAGGAAGATGAACTTAAAAGTCTTCAGGTTGCGATCTTCCGTTTCCGTTATCACGGAATCGATTCGGACCGGATAGGGCAGGTAGGGGTTATTCACCTTGATTCCTCCGTAGCGATGCGGCTCTAAGCCGGACACGAACAGCCCGACCCCATGAGGCGGCCGACCTGCCGAATGTCGATATTAACGGGACATGCCTGAACGCATCGGCCGCAGCCCACGCAGGCCGTACCGGTGCCGTACTTGTCCTGATAGTACTTGAGCTTGTGCATGAAGCGCTGGCGCACCCTCTGGACCTTCTGGCTACGTGGGTTGTGGCCCGAACCGTGGAAGGTGAAGAGCGAAAACATGCAGGAGTCCCACAGCCGCAGCCGGTCGCCCTTGGTACCCTCCTGCACCTCGTCCTGGATGTCGAAACACCAGCAGGTGGGGCACATAAAGGTGCAGGTACCGCAGTTGAGGCAGGCGAAGTGAATTTCATCCCAGATCGGCGCATTGAAGATATCGAGCGTGCCTTGCTGGGCTATCGCCGGGGGATCGAAGGCCGTGGCGACGCTTTTCTCGGCGCTTGCTTTCAATTCCTCAACCTTCCCAGCCACCTGTGCCGGGGCGGGTTTCAGTTCCAGGATCCCCAGAACGTTCTTGCCCTTTTCGGTAATTACCTGGAGCGCATACCCGTCCCCTGTATCCACGAGCATGGCGTCAAGGCCTGTCGTATCGAAGGGGCCGGTATTAACCGAGGTGCAAAAGCAGGTCGAAGAGGGGCTGTTGCAGGCGAACCCGATAAGGGTAGTCGACTCGCGCCTCTGGGCCCACCATGGGTCTTTGAACTTGTCGGAGCAAAAATTCGCATCATCGAGCCTGAAAGCCTTCGCGTCGCAAGGGCGAATGCCAAGAACCACCTGAGGCGAGAAATCCTTGGGGGTCTCCTTGACTATGTTGACCTCGGGATCATCCTTGGCGAGGCTGTACTCGAACATGCGCTCCGCCTGCGGGTAAAATATTGCCTTCGGCGACATGCGGGTGTTTTTGAAACCAAGGTCTGCGGCGCCCGCTTCCTTCAAGGCTGCGAATTCGTAATGGCGGCCATTCTTTACGGGC
The DNA here is from genome assembly GCA_002298995.1 of Desulfarculales bacterium UBA696. Lineage (GTDB taxonomy): Bacteria > Desulfobacterota > Syntrophobacteria > Syntrophobacterales > Syntrophobacteraceae > SbD1. The sequence continues at coordinate 25,160 of DBMO01000040.1, read as the reverse complement.
GCATAAACCCGGTATCGGCTCATCAACCGCTCTATTATTGCGGGAAAGTCACCTTTCGCGATAAACATCTCAGACATTGATCTGTCCCTTCTCTATCTGTCAAGACCAGGCCGCGCCTGCCGGGAACCCGGCAGGTTTGAAAGCCTCCCCTACCGGGGTGAATACTACAGGAACGGTTCGGGATCGTCCGGCCGATAGACATCGAGCGGTGGGCGCAGGTCCTGCACCATTCCCGCTTCGTAGCCGTAGAGTTCCTTTACTTCCTTTTCGAGCTTCTTCGTAAACTCGCGCACCTTGATGCCGACCGGGCATGAGCGCTCGCACGCGCCGCAGTCCGAGCAGCGTCCGGCAACGTGGAAGGCCCTCAGGAAATGAAAGGTACGTGTATCCGTCGGGTCGGTCGTCTTCCCAACCCACTGGGGTTTGGACTCATCCACGAAACAGGTCGGGCAGTAGCAGGCCGGACAGGCGCTGCGGCAGGCATAGCAGCGAATGCACGGCTCGATGAGCTCATCGAAGTGCTTGCGCTTCTCTTCCGGAAGCATGGCCTCGATCTGCTTTATATCCTCGTAGCGTTCGACCTGCTGCTCCTGCACCGGTTCGCCGAGCATTTCATCGGAAATGACCGGATTGCGGTGGATGCAGATCGCGCAGTTTTCCTGGAGGTACTCCGAGCGGTTGAATGTCTTCTCGAAATCGCGACCGCTGACCTTTACCTTGTCGCCTGCTTCTTCGGCCTGGAGAATCTCCTTGCCGTCGAGTTCGTCCTGGATTTTGCGCTTGTCGGTCATCCCCTTGCAGGGAGCCCCGAGGATATGGAGCTGTTCGCGCTTGATCTGATTTTCCAGGATCTGGATCGAAATGTTTCGGGAATCGCACCCCTTGGCGACGATTGCAATCTTGTCGGTCCTCTTGGGGAGGTAGTTGGCAAGGTTGATCCCGCAGTTTCCATCCCAGACGAGCAGGTCGGCCTGTTCCGGCGTCTTTGCCATGAACGGCTCGTTCATGAACGGCATCGTGCCCTTGCGGAACCCGATCACGCCGTCCACTTTCTTCTCGGCCAGCAGCCGTTTTGCCGCCTCTCTGATCTTTTCTGTATATGCTTGCATCTATGCCACCTCAGCTTGCTTCTTGATAAAGTGCTGCGCCGGTCCAAGGGCCTTTATCGCCTCGACTACCTTGCGGGCTTTTTCGGCAAATATTGTCGCCTCGGCCGAAGAAATCCAGGAAAAGTGCACGCGGCCCGGTTCGATAATTCCGGTATATTCGAGCTGGGTCTTCAGCAGAGCAAACTTGCGCCGGGCGTAGAAGTTGCCCTCGATGTAGTGACAGTCTCCGGGATGACATCCGGAAACCCAGACACCGTCCGCGCCGTGCCGAAGGGCAGCAAGGATGAACTTGGGATTCATGCGACCCGTGCAAGGCAGGCGGATTATCCGGATATTTGCCGGATATTGAAACCTGCTGACCCCGGCGAGGTCGGCGGCGCCGTAGGAGCACCAGTTGCACAGGAAAGTAATTACTTTCGGTTCCCACTCAGACATTTCGGTTTCTCCTGTAAATATGCTAACCCCGCGAGGCGGCGGCGGTGATCCCCGCGCCGCCTCGCGGTGGCCTTGTTTTGCATACTAGACCGTATCGATCATGCTGAAAATCTGGGCATCAGCGAAGCCGCGCAGATTGATCGCCCCGGAGCGGCACGAGGCTACGCAGAGGCCGCATCCCTTGCAGAGCGCCGCATTGATCTCCGCCTTCTTGCTCCTCTCGTTCCAGCCCGGAGCCGAGTAGGGACAGATGTTGACGCAGGTTGCGCATGCGCTGCAATCCCCCTGATTGGTGTAGGCAACCGTTCCGGCAAAGTGGATCGTGGACTTGGCCAAAATGGTGCCGGCACGCGCCGCCGCCGCCTGAGCCTGCGCTATGCTCTCGTCGATCGGCTTGGGATAGTGGACCAGGCCGCACAGGAAAACGCCGTCGGTTGCAAAGTCAACCGGGCGCAGTTTTGCGTGCGCCTCGATGAAGAAGCCGTCTTCGTTTGCGGGAACCTTGAAGAATTGGCCCAACTGCTCGGTTTCATTCGGCACGATAGCCGAGGCGAGCGTGATAAGGTCAGGCGTAAGCGTAACAGCCCTTTGCAGCACTCGGTCCTTTACCGTAACCGTTATCTTGCCGTTCGGGGAAGTTTCCACCTGTGGCTTATCTTCTATGTCATAGCGGATGAAGATAACCCCGGCCTTGCGGGCATCGAGATAGAGGGACTCGCGCTCGCCGTAGGACCGCATGTCGCGGAAGAGGACGTAGACGTCCATATCCGGGTTGATCTTCTTGAGCTTGAGGGCGCTCTCCAGTGACTGGGTGCAGCAAACCCGGCTGCAGTAGGGCCGGTTGGGCTCGCGCGATCCCACGCACTGGATGAAAACAGCGGAATTTGTCTTCTTGAGCTGCTGCTCGCCTTCCTCGAAAAGGCGGTTCAGCTCAAGATTGGTCATTATCATCGGGTTGGTCCCGTAACCGTACTCGGTGGGCGTCGATTCCTTCCCGCCGGTCGCGATTACGGCAACGCCATGCTCGATAACCTGAGGCTCGCCGCCGTTCTGGATCGTTGTCTTGAAATTGCCGACAAAGCCGTCCACATTGACCAGGTTGGTCTTGAGATGAACGGTGACATTCGGATGCTCCGTGATCGAGGCAATCAGGTTCTTGATGAAAGGCTGAATATCCTCATCCCGCCACGTTTTGGCCAAGTTGAGCGCATTGCCGCCAAGCTTATCGGACCTATCGATCAGATCGACCGGATAGCCCTGGTCGGCAATGGCCTTGGCCGCGGTCATACCGGCGACCCCGCCTCCGATCACGATCGCCTTGCGGCATACGCTAAGCTCGGGTTCCTGCAGCGGTTCGAGCAGGGCGACCTTCGTCACGGCCATCCTCACGAGGTCTTTGGCCTTGATCGTCGCCTGTTCCGGCGTAGTGTTATGCACCCAGGAATCGTGGTTGCGGATGTTGGCCATCTCGAACAGGTACTTGTTCAGACCGGCATCGATCAAGGTTTCCTGGAACAAGGGCTCGTGTGTGCGCGGTGTACAGGCAGCGACCACCATCCTGTTGAGGTTGTGCTGCTTGATCAGGTCGCGCATGGCTACCTGGGTATCCTGCGAACAGGTATAAAGGTTGCCCGCTACGTATTCGACGAATGGAAGCGTCTTCGCGTATTCGCGGACCTCCTCGACATTGACAACCCCGGCGATGTTGATGCCGCAACTGCAGATGAAAACACCGATCCTCGGCCGTTCTCCGATCACGTTTACCTGCGGCGGAATCACCTTCTCTTTGGTCAAGGTGCCGCGCGCCGGCGTGAGGAAACTCCCGGCCACCGCCGCCGCGGCGCTTGCCTCGACGACTGACTGCGGGATGTCCTTCGGCGACTGGAATGCGCCGCAAACATACACACCGGGCTTGCTGCTCGAAACCGGCTCAAAGGATGATGTTTCGCTAAAGCCGTTATCATTAAGTTTCAGACCGAGGCGCTTCGCAAGCTCGGTGGCTGACTCGGAGGGCTCAAAACCCACCGAGAGCACTACCATGTCAAACACTTCGACCTTGCTCTCGCCTTCCTCGGTTATGTATGTCATCTCGAGATCGCCAGTTTCGGGGACCTCCTCAATGCTGTGTACGCGCGAGCGGATGAACCGCACTCCGTGCTGGTCCCTCGCGCGGTCGTAGTACCTCTCGAAATCCTTGCCGTGCGTCCTGACGTCCATGTAGAACACGGCGCAGTCAAGGCCCCCGCCCGCATGCTCCATGGCGATGGCCGCTTCCTTGATGGCGTACATGCAGCACACGCCCGAACAGTACTTATGGTCGCAATGATGGGTATCCCTCGACCCGACGCACTGGAGCCACGCGATCTTCTTCGGCTCCTTGTGGTCGGAGAGCCGTGCAAGGTGGCCCATGGTGGGACCGGAAGCCGAGAGAATTCTCTCGAATTCCGTCGCGGTCATTACATTCTTGAAATGAGCATAGGGATAAGCATCGACCTTTCTGGGGTCGAAGGGCTGGTAGCCCGGCGCCGCCACGATTGCACCCACATTGACTTCGAATTGCTTGGGCTTGTCATCATGGGCGATCGCGTTTGCAAGGCAGGCCTTCTCGCACTGGTAACACTCGCAGCAGACGCCGCATTTGAGGCAGCGTTCGGCCTCTTTCCTGACCTGTTCTTCGCTGAACCCGAGTTGTACTTCCTGGAAGTTCTTTACACGGACCTCGGGTGATACGACAGGCATCTTCTGGCGAGGCGCGAGGTCGAAACCTTCGGTCGGGACTTCCCGCACCGCGTTCCACTCGCGCTCGCGGCCGTCCGCCATATCTTCGCCGCGAATGTAGCGGCCAATCGATATGGCCGCCTGCTTGCCCATTGCTATTGCTTCGACAACGGTCTTCGGACCGGTCACGGCGTCGCCGCCGGCGAAGATGTCTTTGTCGTGGGTCTGAAGAGTCATCGGATCAACCGTCATGGTGCCCCAGTCGGTCAGCCGGCAGGCGCACTCTTCGGTGAGGCAGGCCCAGTCGGATTCCTGGCCGATGGCCGGAACGATCGAATCGATCTCGATCTGGAACTCGGAGCCCGGCACCGCGATAGGCCGCCTGCGGCCGCTGGCGTCAGGTTCTCCAAGCGCCATCTTGACGCACTCGACAGCCTTTACCCGCCCATTCTGACCAATTACCCTCTTGGGATTGGTGAGGGTCATGATCTCGATGCCTTCTTCGCGGCACTCATGGACCTCTTCAAGGTTGGCGGGCATTTCGTTTTCGCTGCGCCGATAGATTATGAAAACCTTGGAGGAGCCGTTGCGAAGGGCGGAGCGGACGGTATCCATCGCCACGTTTCCGCCGCCGACAACCGCAACTCTTTGACCAAGGTCGACTTTCTTTCCAAGGTTTATATCCCTGAGGTAGGCAACGCCGGGGACAACCCCTTCGAGTTCCTCGCCCGGAACGCCGAGAGACTTGCACTCGTGCGCGCCGATACCCACGAAGAAGGCCTTGAAGCCCTGCTCCCTCAGCTGAGATACTGTAATATCCTTGCCGATCTCCACACCGGTTTTGAACTCGATGCCCATGTCGCGCATGACCTGGATTTCGGCATTTATGACGTCTTTGGGCAGCCTGTAGGAGGGGATGCCCACCATCAGCATGCCGCCCAGGACGGGTAGTTTTTCAAAAACCGTGCACTGGTAGCCTTCGATGGTCAGATAGTAGGCGCATGAAAGACCCGCCGGACCACCGCCGATGATTGCCACCTTTTCGTTTCGTTTCTCTTTTATCTCGGGAACGAACCGGGTCTCGGCCTTGAGGTCCTGGTCCGCCAGGAATCGCTTGATGGAATCGATCGCGATTGGCTCGTCGAACTCACCGCGCTTACACGCCGACTCGCAGGGGTGGTGACACACGCGCCCGCATATCGCGGGAAGCGGGTTTTCCTCTTTTATCAGCTTGAGGGCCTCGGAGTATTTGCCGGCGGCCGTCAGGGCCACGTATCCCTGCACCGAGATGTGCGCCGGGCACGTAGCCTTGCAAGGCGAGGTGCCGCGCTTCTCGATCGAATAAGCTCCCGGAACTGCCTGGGCATACCTGCGGTAAGTCGCGCGGCGGCTGTTCAGTTCCCAGTCGTATTCGTTTTTCCGTTCGATGGGACAAACGCTCGCGCATTCGCCGCAGCCCGTACACTTGGAAGCGTCAATGTAGCGGGGTTGCTGCAGGAGCTTCACTTTGAAGTCGCCGGGCTCGCCCGAAACTTCCTGAAGTTCCGTGAGGGTCAAAAGCTCGATGTTAAGGTGCCGGCCGACCTCGACCAGCTTGGGGGAGATAATTCACATCGCGCAGTCATTGGTGGGGAAAGTCTTGTCCAGCTGTGCCATGACCCCGCCGATGGAAGGTTGTTTTTCAACCAGGTAAACATAGTAGCCGGAATCGGCAAGATCGAGAGCTGACTGCATGCCGGCAATCCCGCCTCCGATGACCATTACGGCGCCAGTAACTGGCTTCAAAGCTTTCTTCTCACTCATGAACATTTACTCCTAGGCCTTTTCCGGAACAAAACTCGCGCTAAAAGGTTTGTTTAGAGGAATCGGCAACCGTTTCGGCCCGCCGGGCGCTTAAAATAGCGCCGCCCAAACGCAAAAGGCCGCGTCCCGGCGGGAGCTTTTTTGTGATGTGTATCACAAATGAACTCGTAAGACTCCACCAGTAATCCCAGCAAAAAATAATCGTTGTGATTCAACGAGGAATTATTCCTGTTTTACGGCCAAAGCAATTGTAATCAAAAATGTTCCTGCCGAACAGCCGAATATTAAAGACGAACGGACTTTTTGAGGAATTTCCCACATGCGGGCACACGGGGCGCCGGTACTTCTTTGGGGGTTCAGCAAGCGGATTCTGGGCAAAGCGAACCAAGTTCCTTCCTGAAAAGTCCTATAAACAAATTGGAACAGGAGACCGGCAGGATTCCTGTACTGCCTTGGCATGGCAGGTGACCTGTCTCATAAACCAGTATTTTCACGAAGTCAAGCTCTTACGCACCAGCCAGCCCCATTATTTGCATAAACCGGGCGCAAGCCCAACTAATATGCCAACTGCCTTAAGCCGGTCCCTTGGAAAACATTGGAACGTATCAAAGATGATTTGCGTAAGACAAATTCATGATTCAATCTGAAACACGATTGGAGAATTTAGGAATCGAGGAACTTAGGAAGAAAACGCACAAGTTCAATCCCTAAATTCCTCAAATTAGCAATCCCTCAATTCCTCGTTCCCTAAATTCCTCAATCCTCCAATTACTTTCTCTTTAGTTGGGAAGAGTTTATTTCGATTATCAATGTATAAGCCCCGAATTGAGGGGAAATGGGCAAGGAGAAGTAAGTGGACGAGAAAAACCTCGATTCCTGGACCGAGCGCCTCGGCAGCGAAACCATGCCTGTCTTTTCGCGCACCATCGAATGTGTGGCGGGGATGGCAAACAGCGAGAGTACCTCCTTTTCGGGTCTGGCCTGGAGTATTCTCCAGGACCCTTCCTTAACGGCCCAGGTACTCAAGCTGTCGAACAGCATTTACTACAATACTACCGGAAAGCGTATACAGACAGTTAGCCGCGCGGTGATGCGCCTAGGGTTCGATGCGGTAAGGACGATTTGCCTCTCGGCCTGTCTGGTGGAAAGCGCCCTTGCGGGGAACCACCGAGAGAGGCTTGCCCTCGAGATTGCCCGCGCTTTTCATGCAGCCGTCCAAGCCAAAAACCTGGCAACCAGGCTCAATCTGGCGCAACCGGAGGAGGTCTACGTCGGTGCGCTTCTGTCCCGGATAGGCCAGATAGCTTTCTGGTGTTTTGCCGGCGATATAGGGGAAAAGCTCAAGCGGGCCCTAAAGGATGAGGATAAGGATCAACCCGAGTCACAGGTTGAGATGGAGGTGCTTGGTTTTCGGCTCGAGCGGCTCACGCTAAGGCTTGCTCAGGAATGGAAATTAAGCTCCAACCTCGAATCGATGCTGCAAAACTCCAATTCAAATGACCCGGTGGACAAGAGCATACGTCTCGGATACAACCTGGCGCAGGCTTGCGAAAAAGGATGGGACAGTCCCGATACGGCCAAGGTGGTAAAGAAAATTTCCGAGTTTCTCAAGGTGAGCGAGCAGGAGGCGTCCAAGGCCGTTCAGGAGGCATCCAAGGATGCGGCCGAAATAACGGAAGTGTTTGGCGCCTCGAAGAGCAGCCGCCTTATACCAGTGCCGGCGGAAGCACTCCGGGAGCGTTCCAAACCTGCCGAAGAAGTTGAAAAGAAGGAATATCCCAAAACGGATTACCAGATTCAGATTGCCAGCCTTCGGGACCTTTCCTCGATGGTGGCCTCCAGGAAGGGGGATGTAAACTCAGTCCTTTCCGTTCTACTGGAAGGAATCTACCGGGGCATTGGAATGGACCGCGTCATTTTTGCCTTGATTTCACCAGATCGCAGGTATGTTATCGGCAAGTACGCGCTTGGATGGACAAATGAGACCATTCAAAATTTCAAGGTCAGCGTGAACGGAGCGGAAAATATCTTCACCAATATACTGCGCAGCCGAAAACCACTCTACATGTGCGAAGATCAGCCGCCAGAGATTTTCTCGCTCATCACGGAAGAAATATCCGACCTGATCGGCAGCGGCCCGTTTTTTATAATGCCTATATGCGTGAAACAGCAGTCAATAGGACTGATCTACACCGACAGAAACCTCAGCGGCCGCGACCTCGATGAAGAAAGCTTCGAAAGCTTCTGCTTCTTCGGCCAGCAGGCAAACACCGGCCTCACCACCCTGGCCGGATAAAAAGCCTCGATTGCCCAGAAGGTTACTCAGCTAATTTTGGTGGCATTTGGGGCAGGCTTTCCAGCCTGCCGCCCGGCTGGTCTTCTTCAATTACTATCGATCAGGGCCGGGAAGCCGACCCTCATTAGCCGCGGCCTGAATACAATTATTTCGAACAGCGACCGATAATCCTCCCGCCACAATCGACAGGCACCCAAAACTCGCAACTCACAGCGTGCGGCCGCTAACTCGTAATCCGCTCCTGGCATACTCTTCCTTGACTCGCATCGGGGCTTTCCATATAATATTCTTTTGACAAATCAATCTCTCATTTTATCCTACAAACCGTTTTTTTGCCGATCCGCCTGTTTCATCCGCCAACGCGCATCATTTTCGTGCGGGGATTTATGATATACTCATACCGGAAAAATCTTCCCCCAAAAAGGAAACATGATGGACTCTGCATTTGCCGCGGAAACATCTCTGCTGCTTGACGTAGCCGTGGTGGCCAGGGGACCCCGATGTCTCCCGGTCATCGACAGCCTAGATAAATTGAAGGCATCCCGCTTTCAGCTCCGGCTCGTGGCCATAACCCCGATCAAGAAAACTGTATCGTGCTCCAAGCTCGCGGGAGAAAGAGGGATTCAGGTCGTCGACAACTACATGGACCTCCTGTCGATGGACGGGATAGACCTTATCCTGGAATTGACCGGTGATAAGGAAGTCTTGGCCGATCTGATCAAGTTCAAAAAGCCCTCGGTAGGTTTGCTCGACCGCCAAGCCTCCTTGCTGCTCTTCGATCTTGCCCGCCTCTACTCTCACCAGGAAAGGCACGAATCGGAGGTTACGCTGGCCAAGTCTTTTGCATCGGTGCTGCTCGAGGCCTCACCCGACGGGGTGCTGCTAATCGATAAGGCCCACCAGATCGTCGACTGCAATCAGTCGAGCCTGATCAATACCAGTGAGGACAAAAAAGCCGTGCTGGGAAAGCACTGCTTCGAGGTAATCTACGGGGCCCCGTGCAAATGCGACCACCTGAGGACTTACTGTCCTGTCCAGGAGGCGCGCAAAACGGGCAAACCGGCGCGCACCGTGCACGAGATAAGCAGTGATGACAGCGTGACCCTGATTCGGCAGGTTACCGCCTATCCCATACCCGACCGGTACGGGAATTCCACGAGGACACTCATAACCGTTCGTGACATTACCCAGGAGGTTGGCGACAGGCTCGAACAGCAGACGCAGGCGCTCAAGAAGACACTTTCCCGAGTGGCCCAGGAAGACAGGCTGGCGTCCCTGGGGCGTCTCGTGGCCTCGGTGTGTCATGAGATCAATAATCCGATAAGCAGCATCGTTACATTTACGAAACTTGTACGGTCAATGATCCAGCAGGAGCAGCCGGCCGAGGACATGCTGTCGAAGGTAGAGCACTATCTGGACCTCTCCTTTCGCGAAGCGATGCGATGCGGCTCGATCGTCAAAAACCTGTTGACCTTTGCCCGGCCCAAGAGCGTCGAGGCTAAGTCGATAGATGTCAAGGAACTCGTGGAAACGGTCGTTCTGCTCACTGGTCACCAAGCCAAACTTGCCGAGATCAGCACCGAGATCAATCTTCCTCCATCGCCCTTTACCGCATGGGGGGATTTCGGCCTGCTTCAGCAATGTTTGCTGAACTTGCTCTTCAATGCGATCGATGCCATGCCCGACGGCGGGGCTCTGACGATCACCGGTGGGATCGTCACGGACGCCGACCGCATCTGGCTGACCGTTTCCGACACCGGTATTGGAATTGACCCCCAAAACGTGAGCCGCATCTTCGAGCCGTTTTTCTCGACCAAGATGGACGGAAAAGGCGTGGGACTCGGCTTGTCGATGGTCTACGGCATCATCAGCGCTCACGGCGGGACCATAGAGGTCGAAAGTGAACACTACAGGGGAACGACTTTCAGGATTGAATTGCCCAGAAACCCCACCAATGATTGGGTTTGCGAACACATTGCGAATACGGCATTTCCTTTATCGGAGCCTTACAGACCGCTGCTGAGGGGAGCGACTCCATCTGACAAATAAAAAGGGATTTCCTATGAGTCTATCGAAGCGGATCATGGTTGTGGATGATGAGGAGATGATATGCGAAGCACTCCGGGGGTGGCTCGAAAAGGACGGCTTTAGAGTAGATGTGACCTTTTCGGGCCAAGAGGCGCTCAAGCGCACCGAGGACTCGTTTTTCGACATATACCTGGTCGACGTCAAGATGCCGGGCATGAACGGCATGGAACTGCTGACCAGGCTAAAGGAGGTTCAACCCGAGGCGATCATTATCATGATGACCGCTCACGGTTCGATAGAAACCGCCGTGGAAGCCATGAAGCGCGGCGCGATGGATTACCTGTGCAAGCCGTTCGACCCGGATGAACTATCGCTTCTTATGGGCCGCGTCATGGCCCATAAGGCCCTGCAGGAAGAAAACATAGCCCTCAAGGAACAGTTGGTCGAAAGCCACGAAGGGTTCTTCGATGTTTTCATCATCCACTCCGACCCGATGCGAAATATCTTTTCCACAATCGACGAAGTTGCCAAATCGTCCGCGCCAATACTGATCACGGGCGAAACCGGCGTCGGAAAGGATATGGTGGCAAGGGCCATACACCTTAGAAGCGAGCGGTCCTGCGGGCCCTTTGTCGCGGTCAATTGCGGATCGGTCTCCGAATCTTTGCTCGAAAGCGAACTGTTCGGTCACGAGAAGGGCGCCTTTACAGGCGCTATCAAGGCAAGGCGAGGCCGCCTGGAGATGGCCTCCAACGGTACCCTTTTCATGGACGAAGTTGGCGAGATTTCTCCAAGAATGCAGGTCAGCCTTCTTCGCTCGCTTGAAGACAAGAGCCTTGTCCGGGTTGGGGGCAGCAAATCAATTCAGTCCGATTTCCGTCTGATCAGCGCAACTCACAGGGACCTGCCCGCGCTCATCAGGGAGAAGCAGTTCAGGGAAGATTTTTACTACCGCATCAACGTTATCACCATAAATATCCCACCCCTGCGAGAGCGACAGGACGATATCCCCGTTTTGGCGGATCATTTCCTGAAACGCTATACCGAGGAGACGGGCAAGCGGTTGGAAGGTTTCACTCAGAGGGCGATAAGCCTTCTTTGTTCATATAGCTGGCCGGGAAACATTCGCGAGCTTAGAAACGTTGTCGAGCGGGCCGTGGTAATTGCCAGGGGGAGAATGATCGGGGCCGAAGAGCTTACATTCCTCAATCCCTGCGCCGATGTGGCCTCTTTTGGACCAATAACTCTGGAGGAACTCGAACTTAACCATATCAGGGCTACTCTGGATTCTTGCAACGGCAACATGGTTCGCGCCTCAAAACAACTGGGCATCGACCGGAGCACCCTGATGAGAAAAATGAAGCGGTATAACCTTTTCCGTACCTGAACCAGTCACAATCTCAATACCTTAACCAACGCACAACCATAGCACGACCACGACCACGAGCTGTTTTTGTTGAGATTAATCCCTTTCCAGGAGGAAATCCCGGCTGCCCCGGGGCTTCCATCCGACTAAGGTTGCTAATTGGCGCGGAAAAGACCCTCTGCACCGTCCGAAGAGTGTCACGTCAATCTGATCCCGCTGGGTAAAGTGGATTCGCTTGCAGTTTCAATTGTAGCGGCGAACCTTCACACGGTGCTGGGTCTGAACGCCGACGCTTTGCCGCCAATCGGGAACCCCGATTTTGCCTTTCTCCCCCTGCGCAACCAATACTCGGCCGGAAAAATCATCAAGATGCTCGAGACGGTAAACGGCAGCGCAAAGTTCAAGATCGGCATCGTCCAATGCGACCTCTGCACGCCGATTCTAAAATTTGTCTTCGGCGAGTCCCAGCTTGGCGGCCAGGCCGCTGTGATATCCCTCCACCGGCTCTGGCACGGCGATCCGAGCCGCACCTACCTGCGTGCAGCCAAAATCGGCATCCACGAAGCGGTCCATCTTCTTGGAATCGGCCACTGCCGTGCCGCCGACTGCCTGATGGACGGCTCCCTCAGCACCGAAAAACTCGATGCAATCCCCCTGAGATTCTGCCGAGCCTGCCAATACGAAGTCTCCCGACGGCTGAGACATGCCTTTGGAGGGCCTGAGGAATTAGGAACTTAAAGGGGTTTGACGGAATTTCACGAACTCAACGGGACTGACGGATTTAGGACTTATCTGTAAATAAGGTTGCATCGCCAACAGAATGTTAGGCTGTAGGGTGGGCACGGTTTTTTCGTGCCCACCGATTGTTGGTTCATCTAAATTCGCAACCGGTGGGCACGAAAAAACCGTGCCCACCCTACATGTGCTGAAACATGCCTTTGGAGAGCCTGAGATTTAGAATTGAGGGATTTAGGGATTGGGGAATTGAGGGATTGTGGCCTGCTCCCCAAAATTAGGACCATTTGATATCTTAGTGTCCTCGAAAGGGAAGGATGACGCAATCCACGAAGCGCAAACGGTTTTCCGAGGAACAGATCAGCCGAGTGTCGAAAGCAGATCAATGGGGTTTAGAAAATATCCAAGGAACTACAAGGCTGAAAATTGAGAATCGGTGAATTCAATCTCTCAATCCCCACTCTTTAGCAAAATGTCGGGATGGACGCCGTAATTATAGCTGCGCATGCGGAAATAATTATCCAGTATGCCTATCCCGGTGTCTACGTAGTCGTAAATCTTTAGAGAGGCATCAGGGGAATGTCCGTTTTGGCTGATGTCTCGTATTGCGTCGGCCAGGGCTTTTCGGAAATATACCGGAGTGGCGAGCAGGATCACGTTTGAGTTGATAGCATGGGAGCACTGGATCAAAGTGCGCGGGCTGAGAAGAAGCACGTTTGCGTTCGGTATATTGAAACCGTCGGGCAGCGGGGCAACCGGTTCGCTGCCGTCCCCGTTATCGCCCTGTCGATTCAGGAGGGCATCGCAGGAAGCGGCTTCAATGCCCCTTCGCTTTAGCTCTTTTTTGAGCGCCTGGTCCTGGTCTTCACCTCCGGAAATAATCAGCACCGGCTTCTGGCCCTGCTTTAGTTCCGCCTCGGCATCGTTTGCAATAGTAGTGTTTCTTTCGGCATCGAGCATAAGCTCGCGGATCATCAGCGGGTAATCGGCCCTCGAGTGGTACGGGAAATTGAAACTCGTCGAGCGGGCGATCACTCTGCCCGGAATTATTCCGCGTCCTTCCCGCGCGTCTTTTTCATGTATCGTGTAAACAACCTCGCCGAGGTAAAAATAAATAAGCTTAAATAGCCGGTCCTTGCGCTCGACGGTGTTTGAGAGCCCCAGCACGTAGCGGCAGTCAAAATTGGGGATCAGGCTGGTGAGGATCTTCGACGGCGAGCGTTGAGACTCGTCAACTATCAGGTAGCCGATTTTGTCGGCTATGTTTCTCCAGTAGCGAATTACTTCCCCGGTGTGGCCGATGGTAATGCGTTTTCCGACCTGATGCACCCCCCCCGCGAAAATGCCAACTTCGGATGGGGGGATCTGTAGAAAGCTCTCGATCTTTCTGAGCCATCCATCCACAAGATCCAGCTTTGGCACAATTATGAGCGTGGGCTGGCGCCTTTGAGCTATAGTATAAATGGAAATCACGGTTTTGCCGCTCTTGTGGCCGCCCACAAGGGTGCCGCAATCGTGTTCGAGCACTGCCTCGGCCGCGTCCTGCTGATATCCTTTCAGCTCGCCGTGAAATTCGATTGGCAAAGGGTCGAAGGACCTCCTGCGGTCCGTTATCCGGTAAGGTACCTGAAAGCGTTTGCACAAATCGATGAATTGATCGAAAAAGCCGCGCGGGATAAGGTAGTTGCGCCCTCTTTGCTTTATACAGCTTATCTGGGCGGGGATATTTCCGATCCAGTCTCCACGGTTGTGGCGCATTTCGTAGTCGGGATTAGTGAAAACCAGCCGCTCGTGGAGCTTTCTATCAAGCATGGGCGGCAAACCGTCCATTGGCACCTTGACCCACTCGGCAAGGAGTATGTTAAGATTCCTGATGAACATTTACGGGTAGCCTCTTCTTCGTTCGAAATGAAAGGACAGCGGTGACAGATCTTTTCCGGATACGGGAGCAGCCTGGCGCAACGTACCATCGCAACTGCGAGATAGTACGCCCTCACCAGCTCGAAACCCCGAACGCGGCGTTCCGCCGATAAGACGCGCATCCCTGACGCAAGGGGCGTGCTTAATTTTTCCTGTCAATCATTGGATAAGAACGATTAGGATCTGACCACGTATCTCTTGTCAGGGATTATAATCCCCAACATAAACTGATGTTAACAATAAATCGTTTAGTTTTCGAGAAGGAGTTCCTTTAATGGTCGATCATCCCCAGAGTCAGCTAAAGATTATAGGACAACTGGCCCGAGAATACGAACAAAAATATAAGGACCTCGAAATGCTTCTGTCGGAAATGCCGGCGGAAAGTGTCCTACCCCAGCTGCAGGCCCTCGCCGAGCGCACAACCGACAGATTCAGGGCTGCTCAGACCGCCCTATTCTCAACCAGCGGCTTTGCCGATGGAGAGGAAGGGCAGACCGCACTGAAGGCCGCAACCGCCCTGTGCAGCGCGTTCGATGAGATGAGGATTCTTCAGCAGTTTATTTCAAATATCGTGGAAAAGGATGAGGGATAAAAACGGAGTCCCTGGCGTGGTGGGCACGGATTGGTTTCGTGCCTGCCCATTCCTCCGGTGGGCAATGATAATGGGGCTGTTGCCCAAAAAAAGTTCCGCGAATCTATAAGTTAGCGAACATATGGGGGATAGAATGGGTAGCCCGGATTTATAGCCTGGCTACCCAAAGAAGAACCCTGAGGCCCCGTTCGGCGATAACACCACATTTACCGAGATTTCTTATTTGGGCAACACGCCCCTCCCGACCGCGCAACCGGGTCTTTCCCGGCCATGCCCCTTGCCGACCTCTCCTACCAATCCCGGGGTACATGCCCTTTTTTGATGAAATAATACATTTCCCCCGGCTGCTTCATCGGTCCCGCGATTTGCTCCGCTGCTTCTCCGGTGCCGCAGAAAAGATCGATTCTTCCCGGCCCTTTTATTGCGCCGCCGGTGTCCTGATGGAGGACCCACCTGTTCAGCCGATCCCATCCGATGACCTGCCCGGATTGGTCGAGCCTGGGCTTATCGCTCACCAGGAATGCCGCCGCCCCCCTTGGGTGAAATTTCGGGTCGGATGCGACGGATCGACCGGTGGTCAAGACCCTGTTCAGACTGCCGACAGGTCCTTGGGAGACAAACCTGAAAAACACGTAGCTCTCGTTTTCCCACATTATCGCAGAGCACTCGCCGGGATTTGATTTCAGGTATTTGCGGATCGCCTGGAGGGACATCTCTTCGCGCGAGAGGACCCCCTTTTCCAGCAGGGTCTTTCCGATGCTGCGGTACGGCCGGCCGTTCGCACCCGCATATCCCACCCGGCGCGTGGCGCCGTCCGGAAGCCTTATGACCCCGGACCCCTGGACGTGGAGAAAGAAGCAGTCCACGGGGTCTTTAAGCCACGCGAGCTGTACTCCCGATCCTTCGAGTTTCTTTTGGCCGTCGATCTCCGCGCGCGTATGGAAAGGAACGAAACGGTTGTTTTCAACCCGCCCGGTAAGCCGCTCTCCTTTAAAGCGCTCCGGATCGAATCGCTCCAGATCGATTGTCAAAAGATCGGGCGGGACCCCGTAAATCGGCCATCTGAAGTCAGGGCCAGGCTTGAGGCTTCCCTCCAGCACGGGTTCGTAGTAGCCGGTAACTAGCATCCCCGGCCGGTCCGGCGCAACGACCCTGAAAACATCGAAGTCCCTTGCGAGCGCATCTTTGTTCAGGTCACCTGAATCGAGAAGGTCCAGAAGATGGACGAGAGAGTCCCTTATCACGGCCCCGCTTATGGAGTGCGAACCGAAAGCAAAGGTCTTTTCGGACGGGAGGCGCTCGCACCATGATATGCTGGTAAGGAGCGCCTGGCGCAGCGCTCCCGGTTCCCCATCGTCTCTTAGATCGGGTAGTTGATCGGCTTGAATGCTTTCAAAGATTTTGGCGGGAGAAGGTTCGAAATGTTTTGCCGGGCATCCGGCAAGGAAAAGAAGGCATGCGAACCAGAAAATAATAAACTTTCCCATTCTCATGCCTTCGAATTCCCGCCGATTGCTTCCAGGGAGTGAATCAGGTCCCCATTTCCCAGGAATGAAGATATGCGTCCTGCTCCGCGGTGAGGGTGTCGATTGTGACGCCCATGCTCGCCAGCTTGAGGCGGGCTATTTCACGGTCTATTTCGATGGGAACGGTGTAGACGAGCTTTTTAAGCGAAGAGTGGTTCTTCACCATGTATTCCGAGCACAACGCCTGGTTTGCAAAGCTCATGTCCATGACGCTCGAAGGATGTCCCTCGGCGGCGGCTAAATTTATGAGCCGGCCCTCGCCGAGCACGTATATCCTTCTGCCGCTGCCCAGTGTGAACTCCTCGATGTATTCGCGGATTGGTCGCGCGGCGGTCGCCATTTGTCCGAGTGCTTCGAGGTCGATTTCGACATTGAAGTGGCCGGAATTGCAAACGATTGCGCCGTCTTTCATCGCTTTGAAATGCTCCGCGCGGATCACGTGTATATCGCCTGTCAGGGTGCAGAAGAAGTCGCCGATCTGCGCGGCCTTCTCCATGGGCATTACCTGGTAGCCGTCCATTACCGCTTCGAGCGCCCTGAGGGGATTTATTTCGGTGACGATTACCTTGGCGCCCAGTCCGGCGGCGCGCATGGCGACACCGCGGCCGCACCAGCCGTAGCCGCTAACGACGAAGTTCGACCCGGCAAGCAGCCTGTTGGTTGCGCGAATAATCCCGTCAATCGTGCTCTGACCGGTTCCGTAGCGGTTGTCGAACAGGTGTTTGGTGTCTGCGTCGTTTACGGCAACTATCGGGTATTGGAGGACACCTTTTTCGGCCATGCTGCGAAGCCGTATTACGCCGGTTGTCGTCTCCTCGGTTCCGCCTATCACGTACTGGAGCAGTTCGCGCCGGTCCGAGTGCAGCACGCCGACCAGATCGGCCCCGTCATCCATGGTTACCTGGGGCTGATTTTCGAGGGCTGAATGAATGTGCCTGTAGTAGGTATCCTTGTCCTCGCCCTTGATCGCGAACACGGGGATCTTTTCGCAGACCGAAAGATATGCCGCTACATCGTCCTGGGTGCTCAGGGGATTTGAAGCGCAGATCCTGAGATCGGCCCCGCCGGCCTTTAGCGTCTGGGCCAAATAGGCCGTTTCTGTTGTCACGTGGAGGCAGGCGGCCATACGGATTCCCGCCAAAGGTTTTTCGGTGGCGAATCTTTCTTTAATGGACCGGAGCACGGGCATGGACTGAGCAGCCCACTCAACCCGCAGTCTCCCCTTTTCGGCAAGCCCCTGGTCCTTGATGTCGAAATTCATGAAAACTCCTTCCTTTACAATCTGAATAGAATCAGCAGGCATTAAAAAAGCCGCGGGCAGCCCGCTGAGGGGGCCGCCGGCGGCGTTTGCAGCTCTATAGGCTAGATTCCGGCCATGTCCCTCAAAGTATCGGCCATGTCCGTCTTTTCCCAGGTGAAATCCGGGTCCTGCCTTCCAAAGTGTCCGTAGCAGGCGGTCTTTTTGTAAATGGGCCTGAGAAGCCTCAATTGCTTCACCATATTGGCCGGCTTGAAGCTGAACACTTCCCGGACAATTTCGGAAATCCTGTCGGCCGGGATTTTGCCGGTCCCGAAAGTATCGATCATCAGGGACACGGGTTCGGCAACGCCGATACTGTAGGCTACCTGTACCTCGACTTTGTCGGCCAGTCCGGCGGCAACGATGTTTTTTGCCACGTACCGGGCCATGTAGGATGCCGTGCGGTCCACTTTCGAGGGGTCTTTGCCCGAAAAGCAGCCTCCGCCGTGGCTTCCCTGCCCGCCGTAGGTGTCAGCGATAATCTTTCTTCCGGTAAGGCCGCAATCGCCCATCGGACCGCCCACGACGAATCGACCGGTCGTGTTGATGTAGAAATTGGTTTTGCCGTTTATGAGTTCGGCCGGGATTACCTTCTTCACGACCTCTTCGATGATTCCTTCCCGCAGGTTGGAATACGAAACATTGGGCGAGTGCTGGGCGGCGATGACTACAGTGTCTACTCGTACGGGTTTGCTATCCACGTATTCGACCGTCACCTGGCTCTTGCCGTCAGGCCTGAGGAAATCCAGCACATTGTTCTTCCGCACCTCGGCCAACTTGCGGGTGAGCCTGTGCGCGTAGTAGATCGGCATTGGCATGAGAACCGGTGTCTCGTTGCAGGCAAAGCCGAACATCAGCCCCTGGTCGCCGGCGCCCTGTTCTTCGAAAAGACCTTCGCCCGCGTTGACACCCATTGCGATGTCCGGCGACTGCTTGTCTATGCTTGTCAGGACAGCGCAGGTCTCCCAATCGAAGCCCATCGAAGAATCGTTGTAGCCGATTTCCTTGATGGTCTGGCGCACGATGTCTGGAATATGCACATAGGTGGTGGTGGTGATCTCTCCGGCAACAATGGCCATTCCAGTCGTTACCAGTGTCTCGCACGCCACGCGGGAGGTCTTGTCGTCGCCTATGATCGCGTCCAGAACGGCGTCGGAAATCTGGTCGGCAACCTTGTCGGGATGCCCCTCGGTGACGGATTCCGACGTGAAAAGAAATGTGGTCATTGACATCAGGAATTAATCCTCCTTAATTGATATATACCGCCAAAAAAGCGCCCGTTTCGAGCACGTACCGGAAATGTGATTTGCGAATTTAGGAATTTAGGAATTGGGGAACCAATGCTCGGTGCCTCAATCCCTCAATCCGTAAATTCCTAAATTCTTCAATCCCTCAATTACCTATCTTATCAAAGCGAGATCGGCGGGTTTTTCAACGCGCCTTCTGTTGTTCGAGTCCACCATGACGACCTTGGGTTTGTGGTCCTCGATCTCGGTTGCTTCGAAATGGGCATATGTCGCGATAATTATAAGGTCGCCAACAGCACCCATCCTGGCCGCGGCCCCGTTCAGGCATATGTCTCCCCGGCCGGCCGGACCCTCGATGGCATAGGTGTCGAATCTCGCACCATTGTTTACGTTGTAAATCTTTATCTGCTCGTAGGGAAGAATATCGGCAGCCTTCATCAGGTCGGCATCTATAGTGAGGCTTCCCTCGTAGTGAAGGTTCGAATCGGTGATGCGGGCGCGGTGTATTTTGGACTTAAGCATGAGCCTTTGCATTTTTCTCTCCCTTTGAAGACGCGGCTTGAAGGCCGCGGATTATCAGGACCTGGCGGTCAGGATTCTGTTGTCAATGAGTCGTGTCGCCCCGACGTACACCGCAAGTGCAAGCAGGGCACGGTCGTCGACACGGGTCAAATCCTCCAGAGTATCCGGACGGCAGATCTGAGCATAGTCAATTCGCACGTCTTCGCCGGGCTGCAAAACCTCTCTCACTCTGGCCAAAATCGAATCACTTTGCCTCTCCCCCTTATCAATGAGGCCTTGGGCCTCCTTCAATGCAAGGTTCAACCGCAGCGCTTTTCCGCGCTGTTCGGCGCTTAAGTACACGTTGCGGCTGCTCATTGCCAGATCGTCATGTTCGCGCACAATCGGATAGCCGATTATTTCGATGTTCATATTAAGGTCGGCAACCATTCTGCGTATAACCGTCAACTGCTGGTAGTCCTTTTCGCCGAAGATTGCCATGTGCGGTTCGACTATATTGAAAAGCTTCGCCACCACGGTGGCGACCCCGCGAAAGTGCCCCGGACGGCTACCGCCGCAAAGCGGCCCCGTAACGTCCGTTACTTCCACGTAGGTCTGATACCCCGAAGGGTACATGTCCGCGGGTTGTGGGGCAAAAATCACATCCACCCCGACACTCTCGGAAAGCTTGCCGTCCCGCTCGAAATCTCTGGGATATCGCTCAAGATCCTCATTCGGGCCAAACTGGGTCGGGTTGACGAAAATGCTCGCTACAACCGCGTCGGCCCTGTTGCGTACAGCCCGCATGAGGCTAAGATGGCCTTCGTGAAGGTAGCCCATCGTCGGGACCAGGGCGATTTTCTTTCCCTCCGCCCGCCAGCGGTCGGCCTGCTGCTGCATCTCGACAACACTGTTGATGATGCGCATTTGATTTCTCCTTTATTTGAACAAAAAAGTCCCGGTCCCAAATGGATCCGGGCGAAACGTGCTAAAATCAGCCGATCGGGCATGCCGCGTCGATTTTTAACAGATATCTTGCCGATAATACAACTGCATTTCGCCAGCTTCCGGCCTTGCTTCCACCCAGGAACACCCTACAGCTAATAAAAGATTTTATAACATATAAGAAAAATGCGCATTTATAAAGCACAAATTTGGGAACTAAGATAAATTCGCCCTGGCTGGGCAGTAGCCCAAAAAAGAGTCAGGAGCGCCGGTAATCACAATTTTCTTCCAAAGCGGTCGTGCATCGGTCTATACTCCACCGGTTCGGAAATGCATCGGAAAAATTTCCAAAGGCGGCGAATTTTAAATGGAAAGAGGCAATTCGAAGCGCTGGATTATCCTGTCTTATTTCGCCAACATCGACGGCAAGGCCTCCTCACAGCACATAGACGACCGACTCGATCACCTGAAGGACCTCGGGATCGAGCCGGTCCTGGTATCAAGCATCTGCGGACGGCGAAGACCCGATATCCCCCATTTTACAGTCCCGTCGGTCGCACCCTCGGGGGTGAGGTTCGAGCTCCGGTACCTGAGGCGCAGAAACCGCTTCCTAAAAGCCGCCCTGTTGCCGGTATATATTGCAGTGCTGCCCCTTTATTTCCTCGAAAAGATCATAATAAACGTCGACAGCCAGTGGTCGTGGTTTCCTTCGGGTTTCCTCAAGGGCCTGCGGATTTGCAGAAAGTTTCGCCCCGAGGTGGTCTACTCGACGGGCGGGCCGGTAAGCGCCCATACGGCAGCCGCCCTCCTCTCGCACTTTGCCGGCCTGCCCTGGATTGCTGAAATCCAGGACCCGCTCGTCTATGAGGCTTTTCCCAGGAGCCGGATCGCGCTAAAGATAAATGCCATCATCGAGCGCATGATCCTGAAGAGAGCCTCGGCGGTGGTTTTTCTGGCGGAAGGGGCCAGGGAAAAAGCACTCAGCGGTACCGGGATAAAACATCAAAGGGCGCGTGTGATCTACCCCGGGGCTGCCGCACCGAATCTGCCCCCTATCTGCCGCTCGAAAGGAGAGTTCTGCCGGTTCGCCCATTTCGGCTCTCTTGGCGGGCCAAGAAACGTCGGGACCTTCCTCGATGCCCTTGACCGGGTTTTCAAATCCGACCCCGAGCTGGCGAAAATCATCCGCCTGGACCTCTACGGCACGATGGACGGGGTTTCGCGAAAGCAAATCGAGCAATTCAAATATCCGGAGGTTATTACCGATTTCGGCAAGGTCCCCAGGCAGGAAGCGCTAATGGCAATGCAGAAAAGCGATGTGCTCCTGCTAATTCAACAACTTGATGACTTGTCGTTCTATACGATTCCATCCAAGCTCTACGAGTACTTCCAGGTGAGCCGGCCCGTGCTTGGAATGGTCTACAGGAATAAAGGATTGCGGGAACTGCTGCTGAAGTACGGCCACTTCGCGGCCGAATCGGACTCCGTTGAGGAGACCGCCGCGAAGATATCGGAAATAGCAAAGAAGTGGCAAACCTCGGGCCTGGAGCCGGAGGCGGGATTGCCGGTCCCGCTGTTCACGGTGCGTGAGGCGGTAGAAAATCTTGTTGCGCTATCGGATGAGATCTTACGCTCCGGGTGAGGAAATGAAGGGATGGCGGATTAAGAGGGTAGCCCGGTCAAAAGGGATGGGGGGCAGTCCGGCTAAAAGAGCAGAGGGTCACCCGTCGTTATGGAGTGGTCGTTAAGCAATGATTCCTACCTACCAGGCAACGCCCCCGCTTGTTATGGAGTGGTCTCCCGACCACGCCATGCTCCCGACCGAAAGGTCTCCAACTTCTTTTTCAATACGAACCCGTTGAGACCTTCGGTCGGAATGGTTGGCACGGTCGGGAGACCGTGCCACAACGAGAGTTGATTTAGCCCATTCGCCGATCAACCCAAACAACACGACGCCGGCGTTAAGCAATTTATTCCTACCTAACAGGCAATGCCCCCGCGGGGATTGGATTCTAGAGACCCGAGCCGGTCTTTCAATTTGCCGAGCTTCCTTTGAAAAAGCAGCCTTTTCACCCAGCCCCTGGGCATCAGGGATTCGGCAATCTTTAATCGACTGGCGATTCTATAACTTACATCCTCTTCCAGGCCGCCGCTGGAGGCATCTTTCAAATAGCCTTCAACTACTCTCAGGTGCAGGTCGCGCGGGTGGGTCCAGTCAAAAGCCGCGCCGTGTTTTTTTTCGAGCTTCTTGCGGTTTTCGCGCATGATTTTCCGGGTGGAAATCCCCGAGCCGTCAAACGACCCGCCGCCCCGGTGATAGACGAACACGTCCTCCATGCACAGCAGGCGATAACCGGCGCGTTTTAGCCTGATGCAGTAGTCGTCGTCTTCGTAGAATCCCATTCCGAAATTCTCATCGAGCGGACCGACCTGTTCGAAAACAGCCCTGCGTAAAGTTACGCAGAAGAAGACCAGCCTCTCTGTTTCGAAAGAACTGCCCCGGCTCTTTGATGTCCAGAAGAACCCTTCGCGCTGGATTTCTTCAACCGTGCTGCCCGATGTGAAAATTCTTTGCTCGTTTCCCACCATGTTCGAGACCGGACCGGTTGCTCCGATCCTTTTATCGCGCGCGAGCGGGTCCGTCAGGCCCATCATCCAGCCGCCCGACACAATGCAGTCGCTGTTTAGAAGAATCAGAAACTCCCCGCTCGCCGCCCGGACCCCGTCGTTGTTTCCGCCGGCAAAGCCTCGATTATGCTCGTTAAAGATGCATTTGAGCCGAGGCTCGCGGCCCATCAGGTCCTTCAGCCAGGCAACTGTTTCGTCCGAAGATCCGTTGTCGACAACGATGACCTCGAAGTCCTCGCCTGCGCCCGCCTCAAAGATGCTTTCCAGGCAGGGCGCGGTTGTCTCGTGAAGGGAGTTAAAGGATATGATTATGATGCTCGTGCGGGCCATTTGAGGTTTACCGGCCGGAAGCGGAAGCGGAGCGCGCCTCGGTATGCCGGAGTTCTTCAAGCATGCAGGCGAGGCTCTCTTCCCAGGGGAGGATGGAAATTCCGAATTCCTTTTCGATTTTTGTGCAGTCCAGCACCGACCAGGCGGGGCGCTCGGCTGGGGTGGGATATGAAGTAGTAGGAATAGGTTTGAGTTCTATGACCTTCAGATGCTCCCATTGCCGCGCCTTTTCAACGATTGCACGCGCAAAGCCGTACCAGTTGGTAACTCCACGGCCGCAAAAGTGGTAAGTCCCCCAGCTAATCCCTTCTCGCTCCGCAAGGATTCGCCCTGCGATCCGAACGATTGATCCTGCAAGGTCCCTGGTCCAGGTAGGGCACCCGAATTGGTCGTCCACTATGCTCAGCTCTTCGCGCTCGCGGGCAAGCCTTAGTATCGTCTTGACGAAATTGTTTCCTCGCGCGCCGTAGAGCCACGCGGTCCGAACGATCACGTGCTCGGAAAGGCGCGAGCGCACCGCTTCTTCACCCTCCCATTTGCTTTTGCCGTAGGCGCCGATGGGGCTCGCGGGATCGGTTTCCCTGTAGGGTTGCCGGGCTTTGCCGTCAAAAACATAATCGGTCGAGATGTGGATGAGGGGCACTCCGGCGCGGCGGCACTCATGGGCCAGGTTGGCCGGTCCGTCGCGGTTTACCGCAAAGGCTTCTTCGGTCTCCGATTCGGCCTTATCGACCGCGGTGTATGCGGCACAATTTATGACAAGGCGAGGCGGCGCTGATTTGCTGAAGACCGGGCCCAGACTTGCGGAGTCTGTGATATCCACCGCCGGCCGATTTGGGGTATCCACATCGAATCCCGCTGCCACAAGGCCTTCGACAACCTCCGAGCCGAGCATCCCACGGTTTCCGAAAACCAGGACTGGCGTCGGATATCGGGTATCGGATTTTGATGATTTTTCTGACGGCACTGCTATCTCACCATGCTTTCGGTTTGAACCGGCAGGTCAGCGCGGCAGAATTCGGTCCCTCGGGCGTCTTTTTCGGAGACGACCGGCTCACCGGAAAAAGGCCAGGAAATTGCCAGATCGGGGTCGTTCCACCTGATGCATCTTTCGAATTGCGGCGCCCAGAAATCACTCGCCTTGTAGAGTACTTCAGCCGTTTGGGAAAGCACGAGGTAGCCGTGGGCGAAATCGGCCGGCAGGTACAACTGGAGTTTATTCTCCCCGGAAATGGTAATGCCGAACCATTTGCCGAAAGTGGGGGAGGATCTGCGCAGATCCACCGCCACATCGAAGATCTCCCCATCGAGTACACGGATGAGCTTTGCCTGGGCACACTCGACCTGGTAATGCAGGCCCCTCAGCACCCCATGCCGAGAGGTGGCCTGGTTGTCCTGCACGAATTCGGTGGTTACGCCCACCTCGGCCAGTGTCTTCCTGTTGTAGCTCTCGAAGAAAGATCCCCTGTCATCCGAGAATACCTTCGGCTCCAAAACGACTATGCCGGGAATTTCGACAAAAGTAGCCTTCAATATCAATCTCCTGATGAAAGATGCACGCGGCAAAACCCATGCAAACGAAGAAATGTAGGGTGGCACTGGGTCTTCGTGCCCACCGAAATATATCGAAATTGAGCGGCGTTGTGGTGGGCACGATGAAGGGGCTGTTGCCCAAATGTGT
>DBMO01000055.1 GCA_002298995.1 Desulfarculales bacterium UBA696 | reverse complement strand
AGGCTATTTGGGCAACAGCCTCAGGAGCCCCCGCCATAACCAGCTCCGTTCTCGGCGTACTCCGCGGTGAATAAGGATTTCGCTAAGTTGCCGCAATCTGTTTAAGGTCGAGGTCGGGGAGCATCGAGCCGGTTTCCATCAGGTTCAGGTGCAGTTCGAAAGATTTTTCCAGGTCGTGCCGGATGTGTCCCTTTCTGGAACCCTCGACGTACTTCCACAGGTAGTCGCGGTATGCGGGGTGAGCGCAGTTTTCGATTATTAACTTTGCCCTTTGCATCGGGCCGAGTCCGCGCAGGTCGGCAAGCCCCTGGTCGGTTGCGACGATCTGGACCGAGTGTTCGTTGTTGTCGATGTGGGGGCACATGGGAACGATGGACGAGATTTTGCCCTCCTTGGCGATAGAGGGGCATACAAAGATGGAAATGTAAGCGTTTCTGGTGAATTCAGCGCTTCCCCCGATCCCGTTCATTATATTGGTCCCGTAGACGTGGGATGAGTTCACGTTACCGTAAATGTCAACTTCGAGGGCAGTATTGATGGAGATGACTCCAAGCCTTCTGATTACTCCAGGGTGATTGGAGAGTTCCTGCGGCCGCAGCACCAACCGTGGAGCGAAGAAGTCCATGTTGTTGTAAATTCGCTGGAGCACCTCGTGCGTTACGGTAAGGCTCGTGGTGCTGGCGGCCGTCAGCCTGCCGGATTCCATGAGTTCCACAAGCGAGTCCTGGAAGACCTCGGTGAACATCTTAAATGGCGGGACGTAAGGGTTCCTGGCGAGTGCCGCCATGACACCGTTTCCGACATTCCCGACCCCTGACTGGAGCGGCAAAAAGTCGGGAGGAATCCTTCCGGCAAGCATTTCGTCCAGTAGAAACCTGACTACGTGCTCGGCTATTTTGTCCGCCCGTTCGTCGGCCGGCGAGAATTCAGGGATATGGTCGGGCTCGTCGTTTTCGATGATTGCTATTACCTTGCTGGGATCCACCGCGGCGTATGAATATCCGAGCTTGGTCAGTGGATCGTGGAAGGGGACCGGGAAGCGGTGGGGCGGAGGAGGCAGGATGAGTATGTCGGTCATCTCGCGCAGCCGCCTCGAATGATAATGGTTTATTTCGATTATCACGTGGTCCGCGTATTTGAGATATGCCGGGGAGGCCCCTATCGACGAGGTAAGATAAACCCTGCCGTCCCGCGTGATCTCGGTTGCCTCGATCACGGCGAAATCGATATTGCCGTGGAATCCCGCCAAAACCGCCTGCGGGAGGTGCGACAGGTGCATATCGACGTACTCGACCTCCTGGTTGTTGATCTGTTCCCTCAACTTGTGTCCGCTCTGGTAGGGGGCGCGGTACGACATGGCGTTCTGCTCGGCGAGCGGTTCATCGATACTGTCCCCGCTCGAGGCGCCGGTCAGGACGCGAATCTTGAAAGGCGAACCGCGCTCGTGTATCGCCTTGGCGCGCTCCGCAATCGCTCTTGGCACTATCTTGGCAGCGCCTGCATTGGTGAAGCCGCTGAAAGCCACGGTGGCTCCGTGGAAGATATGAGATACAGCCTCCTCGGCGCTCATTTTCGGATAAGCTTGGATAATTGACATGGCCTTTCCCCGATTGATTAGATTCGCTCGTCTATTTCCGTCAGTTTCAGGTCCGGCAGCATCCGCCCGTGTTCTATGAAATTACGGTGGAGTTCGAAGGCCTTCCTCAGATCGTGCCTGATGTGGCCCATCTTCGATTCCCGGATGTATCGGTTCAGGTAATCGCGGTAGGCGGGATGCGCGCAGTTTTCGATTATTCTTTTAGCGCGCTGCATCGGACCGATCCCGCGAAGGTCCGCAAGGCCCTGTTCCGTCACAACCACCTGAACGGAATGCTCATTGCTGTCGATGTGCGGAGACATGGGGACGATGCTCGAAATCCTGCCGCCAAGGACAACCGAGGGCAAAATTATTATCGAAAGATAGGAGTTGCGCGTAAACTCCCCGCTTCCTCCGATTCCGTTCATGATATCGGTTCCGAAAAGATGGGATGAGTTGACGTTGCCGTAGATATCGACCTCGATTGCCGGATTGATGGCAATCACCCCCAGCCGGCGCACAACACCCGCATCATTTGAGACCTCCTGCGGCCGAAGCACGATGCGCGGAGCGAAAAAATCCATATTCGAGCAGACGCGCTTCAGGACATCGGGGGTCAGGGTGAGGCTGGAAGCGCTCGCAGCGGTAAGCTTTTCCTTCTCCATGAGGTCCACGAGCGAATCCTGCAGAGTGACAGTGTACATCTCGAAAGGCGGTATATAAGGGTTTGAACCGAGGGCAGCCATAACCGAATTGGGCAGGTTTCCAACTCCGGCCTGAAGCGGAAGAAACTCGCGTGGAATATGGCCCGTTATCATCTCGCCGAACAGGAACCGCACCACATAGTCGGCAATCCGTTTGCTGCGCCAGTCCTCGGGGGCGAATCGCGGGATCTGATCCGGTTCATTGGTTTCGACTATGCCGACTATCTTCCTCGGATCTACCGTTGCGTAGGGAAAGCCGATCCTGGTAAGCGGATCATGGATCGGGATCGGATTTATGCGGGGCGGCGGGTCGAGCAGGACTATATCGGCCATCTCCGGCAGCCGTCGGGAATGATAATGATTGATCTCGATTACAACCCTGTCGGCATACCTGAGGTAGGTTGGCGCGGCGCCGACAGCGCTTGTGAGATAAACCCTGCCGTCGCGGGTAATCTCGCTTGCCTCGATGATCCCCAGATCGAGCTTTCCGAAAAACCCCGCAAGAAGCGTCTGGGGGGCATGCGACAGGTGCATGTCGATATACTGAACCTGCTGGGCATTTATCTGATTTCGAAGAGTAGGGGCCGACTGAAAAGGCGCCCGCCATGAAACCGCATCCGCCTGGGCAAGCTCCTCGTCGATGTCATTTCCGCTCGATGAACCGCTGACCAGGCGAATCTGGAAAGCTTTCCCCGCGGCGTGGATCTCGCGTGCCCGTTTGGCGATTGCCCTGGGGACGGCCTTGGCCGTTCCGGCGTTGGCAAATCCGCTGAGCGCCACCATGGCGCCGTTTTGAACATGAGACGCCGCCTCTTCGGCGGTTATGATCGGGAATGTACCCGCATACATGGAGTCTTCTCCTTAGCCGAAATATGATGCAATCCCGCGCAAAATAGAGTCTGCTCCCCAATCGGGGCGAATTTCGAAATGGTGGATCGCGCTACACGTCAAAGGCCGCATACCTTTACTATAAGTATGATCCAAACCACGGGCCATCCACGCCGCGGCTTCGGCGCTCTATCATGCTTATCCGTCAAGGAAGATCGGCAAAAAGCCGGTGGGAGTATAACTAATAATGGAAGGGGGCTAACTAACCGGCTAACCCCCAAGGGCACGAAGATCGAGAAGGGGCCGCTTGGAATGACGTAGTTGGGCAGGGTGAGGACAGGTTAATGTGCTGTTGGACACCAGAAACTCGCTGAGCAGCAGCCCCTTCCAGCGGACAAGCATAATTTTTTATACGCTCCTCCATTCCCTCCGGCACACACATTGTGCCGCCACAGCTTCATTCAGGTGTATGTTTCAGTATACGTTTCGCTCTGAAATCTTCGTTCCCATGCTCTACCCGACCCTGTCACATAATCAGGATAACCATTCGGTTTGTCTGATATTTTTCCTATTCATCCCGGCCGCCGCCCTGCCCTTCGCCGCATGGCATGGCCTTTGCCTAGATCAAATTCAACTTACCGTATTTTGTGACAATTCCAGGCATTTTCTCTCTTTGAAGGGATTGCGGCCATGAATGCGAGAAGAAATCATATCGGGTCCACAGACGAGCGTCAGCTCAGAATCCTGGTG
Source organism: Desulfarculales bacterium UBA696 (assembly GCA_002298995.1). Lineage (GTDB taxonomy): Bacteria > Desulfobacterota > Syntrophobacteria > Syntrophobacterales > Syntrophobacteraceae > SbD1. The sequence goes on along the minus strand of DBMO01000055.1, from coordinate 33,490 downwards.
ATCGAGGACGAATTATACGTTGCCAGGGCCCTCAAAATGATTCTTGACGAGGAAGGCTACGGCGTGGATGTGGCAATGACCGGACAAGACGCTCTGAGTCGTTGCGCGGTATCGGATTTTGACCTTCTGATTGCCGATCTTCGGCTGCCCGACATCAACGGCATGGACGTTGTCAGAAAAATAAAGGGGGACCATCCGGATACCCAAGTGCTCGTTGTAACCGGCCATGCGACGGTGCAATCGGCGGTTGAGGCAATGAAACTTGGTGTTTTCGATTACCTGCCCAAGCCCTTCACCGAGGAGCAACTCAAAACGGCCGTTGCCGCCGCTCTGCAGGAAAAGCTGGAGTCCATCACCCGAAGGGCCGGGAACGAAGGTCTCAAGACGGCGGCACTCATACAGAAAAGCGAGGTAGTCAGTGTCTTGAACCGGACACCGCGTAATTAAGCAGGCGAACATCTCATTTTTCGGGGATGAAGAGACTAAGGGGAAAAAGATGAGAATAATGTATTGCGAGCGCTACGATAAATATGTGAGCCAGAAACACTGTGAATTTTTCAACAATGCGCGGAACCAGTGCAGCTACTATCGCCCTGGGTGCTGGGAAACCATCCGGAACCTGCTTCGGGACCATAAAAGGCCCAAAAAGGAAATCGGGGCAATAAGCAAGCCCTTTAAATGCGATTTTTTCGGAGAAGGGGAAAATGGGGGGTAAGCTAAAAAGTAAGTGCCGGCGGCGCTTCCGCGGCAGATGGCCGGAATCGACCTCGAAATTGCGGAAGACCTTCTCTACACTCTGAACTTCTTGCAGAAATCGCAGAACGCCCGCACTTTTTCAAGCTCTACCCCGGGACCATTGAAACTCAACCCGGTAGCCGTGTACTGCCGCATATAAGCCTGCTGGATATTGCGCACGGAACATTGAACCTTTTCGACAAGGCTGTCGTCAGGAAGCTTGAAGGTGACACCGGCGGTGGTCCCTTTGGGGATATGCAGTATGCCCGGCAATACAAGCAGGCAGCCGCCTTCGCTGATGTCCTTTAAAGTCCCGCGAACCGGCTGATCCGAGCTGGGAAGCTCGAACTTGGCCTCGATGCTCACCTTGATTCGGCGGTGCTTTCTCAGCTGTATCGTTTCAAATTTGTCGGGGTATTCGATGCAAACGATATTCTTGGTCAGTTCCTTTTTCTGCTTGGTCCTGAACCTGTAGAGGTATCCCTCGTGGAGATAGGTGCACGCGTAGTCGCTATCAACTACGGCTGAGAGCCGGTCGCTGATACTGAATTCCGGGCGTTCGATCATTATGAAATCATGCTCGACCGCTCCGAAAACCCTCGTTTTCGCCCGGTGCGCCGTGTTGGAGACGTCATAGAGCATAATTTGCGAATTGATCTGGAGGGGAAGCTTCTTCGACGAGGTCGCATCGGGGGCTTTTTCCTCCAATTCCTCTTTGCTCATAACGTCAAAAGCTGATGCTGAGGGTGCTTTCATTAATTTCCTCTAAAAAACTTTAGTCCGTTGCTACTCTTATCGGCTGTTTCCAGAAATGAGTTAACCAAAACAACAACCGTCTCATATTGAACTATACCAGTACTGTCCCATCCTGCCAACAGGCTCGCCAAAAGCTCTTTCCATGAAACGTCTCCCGTGGAATTTTTGAGCAAGCCCACACCCGAGCCTTGTAGATCTTGTATCAATTTGTGTTCATAAAATCTAGAATCGCTTTTACCCGTATTGCCCGGCCTCTGTCCAGCGCAACCGGCGGGAAGCCCCGCGCCGGTCATGCAACCGGCTCATGTTTTCCGCAACGGAGCAATGTAAGGGCTACAGGGAAAATTCGGACAAGCCTCTGCCCGCAGAATCGGAAGGAGAACTTCAAATGTTCCATTTTAAAAAAATCCTCTCCCCCTTTCTTCTTCCTGTTCCGCTCTGCCTGGAAATTCTACTGCTCGGGCTCTTGCTGCTCTGGTTCACCAGAAGACAACAAACCGGTAAAGTGGTTATTACCGCCGGCGTTCTTCTTTCGTGCCTGTTCAGCTTCGGCCCGGTCCCCGATTACTTTCTTGCCGATCTGGAGTACAGGTACAATCCCCTTCTGCAAGGCCGGGTGGATGGTGCGCGCTGGATTGTCGTGCTGGGGGACGGTTTTTTCTGCGATACGGGCCTGCCTCCTGGAAACCAGGTCCCTCCGACCGGAATCTTTCGCCTGATAGAGGGAGTGCGTCTCCTAAGAGAAAATCCCCATGCCAGGCTCATCTTTACTGGACATGAGGTTGCTCCCATCATGGCCGGAGTCGCCAAAGTGATGGGTGTCGCAGACAATGAGATAGTCATCGAGCCAACTCCCCGCGACACCGAGGAAGAAGCAAAGGCTGTTTCGCTACTGGTCGGTGGTGATCGGTTCATTCTGGTGACGAGTGCCGCTCACATGCCCCGTGCAATGGCCCTTTTCGAAAAGGAAGGACTGCGCCCAACACCTGCTCCGGCGGAATACCTGGTGAGGAAATCGCAATGCCCTCTGCCGCACGCGGCTATACCGAGTCCCGAAGGTTTCAGAACCTCGACAACCGCCGTATACGAGCATCTTGGTCTTGCATGGCTGAAGCTGAGGGGCAGGATTTAGACGCCTGTTTACCCCTGAATTCGGAGAACCGACAGGACCGATGGTAAGGTCCGGCGCTGTTGATGGGCCAATACCCGCGGCATGTAGCGCGGCATCTTGGAAGAGGTCTTTTCGAGGAAATCGATTATCAGCTTGCTGCTTTCTCCAAAATATCACCCGGGATTTGAGTTATCTTCGGATATGAAATCCCTCCTTGTTGTCTGGCGGCAACGCAAAGGCTTGCTATGACCAAGCCGGCCAAACATCCTATGAATAACCCAACCAGAAACAGCAGCATAATTTTCCTTTCTCTAGCCGGAGGAACCCCTGCAGCCTAAGGGAGCATGTTTCATGCCAAAGAATGATTATCGATGCCGGCAAAAAGGGGGGTTCAGCCTCTAAATCCTTACTGGGTATAGTCCCAGCATCAAGCTCCTTCGGGCCGGTTGCCTAAACCCTGTAGCGCTGGTCGAAAACATTTGTAGGTAGGTGTGTACATAAATCACTGAAAAATGTAGGCAAAACCCTACAGCCAAACACGGATATCGATTCGCAAGAATCCGAAACCAAGCAGAATAATGAACTTTTTTATGAGGGGTATTGAAGTATCACATTCACGGATGGAATTGCGAAGGGAAGGAAAATGAAGAAGCCAGGTATTCTACTACTTGCAACGGCGCTGGTCTTCGGACCGGCTTTCTTGGCCTGCCTCTAAGATTGGGACATTTCAGGCTGGGGGAAATTTCAGACCGGCCCGCATCAGACTTCCTCGGCCGGTACGACCAGCACGGGCTGGGCGGCTTCGGCAAGGACTCGCAGGGTTGTTTCCTCGAGGGCAAAGGGTGGGCGTGAGCCGGGGCCATGGCTGCCAACCACAACCAGGTCGTATTCGCCCTCACGGGCTTCCGCCAGGATGCCCGCGACCGGGTTCTTGGCCGGGCGGATGTGAATATTGTTGGAAACGTCCATGGCGCGAAGTGTGGCCGATGCCAGATGCAGATGATTAAGAGCGGATCGGGTGGCGCTGTCCGATCCGGAGGCGACGTGTAGCAAGGTCGATGGAATCCCCAGTCTCCGCGCCAGCCGCCCGCCAACGCGCACATTGTTCTTGCCTGCCTCGCCCGTTGCCGTGCAGATAAGCATCCTCCTATACTTCTCCGGCTCCTTCTTGACCACCAGCACGGCCGCATTTGTCATCGCCAGCACACCATGTACCGTTTCCCCCAGCCTGTCGCGCTCAGTCTTGTGCTGATAATCCACGGCAACTACAACCATCTCATAGAGCGCCTCGGCATACTCACAGGCTATCTGCTCGGCCGGCCGGCCGTACCGAAGACATTTTACCGCCCGGGAAAGATCGACCTCTTTTTGGCTCCTGAGCGCGGCAATCAGGTCCAGGCCCGCTTCCGATTCATCGGTTACCCCCAGGACAGTGGCGGAAGCATTGACGCGGTCCATCAGATGCTTTCCTATATTCAAAGTAGCCGCGGGGCCTGCCCCGGCATCGTAGAGCAGAAGGCGCGGTTTCGGGTGGTTAAGTATGTGCCATCCGCGAAGGCCCACCCATATATCTTTACCGTCCAGGCCGACCTCGGCGGGAACTACTGCTTCCACCAGAAGGCCCTCTTCGCCGAAGGGCAGAGGGGGTGCAATCTGCCGGGTTGACTTGAGGCGCGGCAGCCGCAGTTGCAAACGTCTTGCCGCACCGGCAAAGTTCTGCCCGATTATGGTGCCTCGACCGATGACCGGAAGGTCCGAGTCCGGTTTTTCACTGCTCAGGACAACTTGCTCGGGCCGAAAGAGAACCAGTGCGCGGCTTCCCTCTGTAATAGGCATCTCCTCGGGGATCGGAAGTGAGAAATCGCCGAACTGCGCGCGCCCGCCGAGCGCCCGCCCGACGAGCACCGTCCCCGTTCCGAGAAAGGTGGCCGCAAAGAGTGATCGGGGGCGGGCGTAGAGCGCCTCGGGCCTGTCGACCTCAAGCAGGTGTCCATGCTCGATGATGCCTATGCGGTCGGCAACATTTAGCGCCTCCTCCTGGTCATGGGTAACGAGGATGGTGGTTATTCCGAGCCTACCCTGAATCTCCTTGAGGGTTCGCCGCAGCCGCTCGCGAATCTTTACATCCAGTGCGCCGAAAGGCTCGTCGAGTAGCAGCACGTTGGGTTCGTAAGCAAGGGCCCTGGCTAGCGCGACCCTTTGCTGCTGGCCTCCCGAGAGCTGGTTGGCATAGCGGTCGCCAAGACCGGTAAGCCCCACCAGGTCGAGCAGTTCGTCGCGCTTGTCCTCGCGCTCGGGTTTCGGCACCTTCTGAACCATCATCCCGAATTCAATGTTGTCGGCCACGCTCATGTGCCTGAAAATGGAGTAATTCTGAAAAACGAATCCGGTCCCGCGCTGTTGCGGCGGCAAGGCCGTCACATCGCGGCCGTTTAAGATTATCCTGCCGCCGGTGGGCTGGGTAAGACCGGCGATCAGCCGCAGGATGGTGCTCTTGCCGCTTCCGCTGGCGCCGAGCAGCACAAAGAGTTCGCCGCGCGCGATTTCGAGCGAGACCTGGTCCACTATGTTTTGTGCGCCGAAACTCTTGCTCAGCCGGTCCAGAACGATTGCCATCAGGCCCTCCTTCCCTGCCCTCCGGTGTACTGGAGCAGAAAAAAGAAGATGACAAAGGAGAGGACGGCAAGCACCGCGGCAACGGCGTTTGCGTTGGCGACGTTTCCCGCTTCGAATTGGGCAAAAATGTAGAGGGGCGCGGTTTGAGTCCGAAGGCGCAGATTACCCGAGACGAGCACCGTCGCTCCGAATTCACCGAGCGAATGGGCAAAGGTGAGGAGCGTGCCGGTAAAGAGGCCGCCGCGAAGAGCCGGCAGGATCACATAGCGAAAAGTCTGCCAGCGGCTTGCGCCCATGGTATAGGCGGCCTCTTCGTAGGTCGCCTCCAATTCGTCCAGCACCGGTTTTACAGACCCTAGCATGTAGGGGAAAGTCACGAAAAGATGGGCCAACAATACCCCGAAGGGCGTAAACATCGGCTCCAGGCCGAACTTGCCGAGGAATATTCCAAGCAGCCCAATCGGCCCCCACAAAAGCAGCAGGGAAGTGCCCACCACAACCGTTGGGATTGCGACCGGGAGATTTACGACTATTCCCAGGGGTTTCTCACCGGGAAAGCGGTACTTGCTAAGGACGTAGGCGGCGAAGGTGCCCAGCACGGCATTAACGGCGGCTGTTGAAAAGGCGATGAACAGGCTGAAGCGAAGCGCGAAAATCGCGTCCGGTGATTTCAATGCGGTTATGAATGTCGAGAAACCACCTTCGAACGCGAATATAAATATCGCGGCCAGGGGCATGAGCAACAACGGCAGGAGCACAAGCACCAGCAGTCCGACCGGAGCAATCGCGCTGGGGTGCCGAGTCTGTGCCGTTGGGACATCGGGGACGTCCTGGCTCATCTTTTTAGCTCCTTCAATACGCGATTCTTCCAAACCCCGTCGATAATTTCACTCCTCGCCACGGACCAGCCGCCGAGGTCCTCGATCAGGAAGGGGTCCGGGATTTTGCCGAAATCAGGGTTCTCCAGATTCAGGGACTCATCGACGCTGCGAAAGCCGTATTTGACGAAAATCCGCTGCGCTTTTTCACTCCACAAAAAATTTGCGAATGCATCCACCAGTTCCCGCTCTCCCGGTGCGATATTGCGGTCCACCACCACCACCGTGTGTTCGCTCAAGATGGTGCTGCGGGGATAGACAACTTCGAGCTTGAACCTTCCTCGAGCCTTGTCGCGGACGGCTTCCTGCTCGTAGGTAATAAGCGCATCCCCGAAGCCCTGCTCGAACTCTGTTCGGGCGCCGCGCGCGGATGCCGACAAGGCGACGATGTTTTTCCAGATACCGAGCAGCATCTGGTACCCTGCTTCCGGGTTCAACGGATCTTGCCGCCGCGCCGCGCCATACTCGGCAACTACCGCCCAGTTCGCACCGCCGGAGGTCATCGGGTCCGGATGAATTATCCCGATGCCCGGCCGGGTCAGGTCTTTAAAATCGCTAATCCCTCCCGGATTGCCCTGCCGAACGAAAATGACAAAGGGTGAGCGGTTCACAACGCCTCCGTACGGCAGATTGCGCCAGCTCCGGTGCTGGGTCAGACCTGCATCGGCCAGCCTCCATGCGTCGGGTTCCAGGGCAAGCAGGACAATATGGGCCGGCACGCCCATGATAAGCTGGTTTGTGACGGTGCCAGAACCGGCAAATGAACTGATCAGCTCCACCTGCTCTCCGGTCCGCTCCCGCCATTCGTCCCGGAATGCCGGAAATACGCCTTCGTTCATCACCTCGCCCAGGATACTGAACCCGTACAGAACAATCGTTCGCGGGGCCGTACTCCCTGAATGCGGGGTTATCCATGGGCCGACGGCAAAAAGCGCAAGCAGGCCGAAGACTATTAAAGGCAACGCCGACCTGAGTCTTGGCAAGAGCCCGGAACTTCTCGAAATGAGCATGATTTATCCTGAGGACCGGCACGATGGACCGCTTCCGCAACATCCCTCAACCATGTTGGCGATATCACTAATAATCGCCTCGTATCCCAATATAAGCTCTGTCACGCAAATTTCGACAGGTCTTCATACAAAGCTGATGATTGAATGAATAAACAAAGATAAGAACTGCTATGAGCGCTGAGAGAACTCAGGACATGTGATGGAAGTCAATGATCGCGGCCTGCCGTGACTATGTGTTCCGTGGGAATTTCGGACAAGCCATGCGGCTATCCGGGTTGGGTTGAATTTGGGCGATAACCCCCATGACTTTGGCGCTGCCTCCCGCGGCTTTACTTCAACCTGTATAGTCCCAGATCGTCGGTCTGGTACGATTGAAGTTCCGCGCCGGTTTTATCCAGCAGTTCCACAAGGGCATAGATTTCTTTGCCCTGTACCTCCCTTCCGGCTGAGATTTCGAGCATCGCGGCCTGGAGGTACTTTGCCTGGATGGCGATCAATCTTTCGCGCGCGGCGAGTCTTTTCGCCTCGGCAATGATGCATTTGTCGACCAGGGTGCGGTATTCGAGCATCGTTTTCTCCCAGGAAGAGTTCCACCTGCGGCTCCACTCGGAGAAGCGCTTCTCAATTTCGGGTGTCAGCTCTACCTGGCTGTCCGGGTCCTTGAGGGATGGATACTCCAGGAGTATCTGCTCGAATTCGAGCCAGCCGGAGCGCGCGCAAAACCGTTTGATCTCCTCCATTAGAGATCCCAGCCGCGAATAAAAGTCGGAAGACTGCCGGTTCACCTCGTCGAGAGCATCGGCGGCTTCCACCATTTTCACCTCGGCCATTTTGATCTCGGCGGTGGATTTTGACTGGATAGAAACACACCCTGAAAGGTTAGCGGCGGCAACAAGGACTAATAAGGCAAGATAGCGGATTCCGGGATTTTTCATTTGAAGTCTTATCCGGTTAAAATGTGAGCTGCCTTTTTCAGTTCAAGGCGGCGGTACAAGTATGTAGTAGATCTACGAAAAAACTACTGTATATACCAATTGAAAATACTGTATGGACCTGATTTTAAATTGGACCAAACCTGCTAGTTTGCGGTAACTAATTGTCCCTCCTTTAAGATCTATTTTTCAGACCCCGTATCTCTATCGCCCCGGAAAGCCAGGACCCCCGCCCCTGGCTTTCCTTCTTTTTTGTCCTTCACGCACATCAGGGCTGTTTTGTCACCCGCGGTCGGGTTGCGGCCAAAAGGATAAATTTTCGCACCGCGCATTCACTATCGAGGGGAGATGGTTATCTTTCTCTTATACCTATTTTAGGAGGAAGAGAATGCCGGAAATTCTTGAAGAGCTGCTTGAAAAAATCCTTTCGGGGGCCGTTACCCTCTGGAGAGGCCTTACCGGAAATCATGCATATGAGCTGCAGAAGAGCAAAGTACGTATCCCCGATCCCCGCGGATTCGTCTATAACAGGATTATGCTTCGCCGCGCTCCGCGTTCCGGCTTTGATTGCAGGCACTAAGAGCCCGCCGGATCAGCATTCAATTTCCCTCGCTGCCGCAGGTCTAAGCCTTTTCTCAAACATCAGGATCAAATTGGCGGGGATAGTGAATCCCGAGCACTAGAGGTGCGGCAGTGCGCTAGTCGCGCAGTCAAATCCCTGCCTGTTTGATAATGCAGGTTCCCACACCGCCCCGGCAGGCAGGAAAGCCTGCCCGGCGCATTTTCGCGGGATAAGTCCAAGATGGGTGAGGCGAGGGACCCATCATCCAATCTTAAGAAATTCAGGCCGGAATCAAATTCCCAGGAACGCCTTCTTGACCTGTTCGTTTTCGAGGAGTTCTTTTCCTTTGCCCTCAAGCACTATCTTGCCGTTTTCGAGAACGTAGGCCCGGTCGCAAATGGCAAGCGTCTGCTTTACGTTCTGCTCGACCATTAGGATTGTTAGACCCTCGCGGTGAACCTTGGTAGCCAGCCGGAAAATTTCCTGCGTCAGCAGGGGGGAAAGCCCCAGGGAAGGCTCGTCAAACATTATCAGCTTGGGTTTGGACATTAGCCCGCGGGCGATTGCAAGCATTTGCTGCTCGCCGCCGGACATGGTGCCCGCAAGCTGCTTCTTGCGCTCCTTGAGGCGCGGAAATAGCTCGAATACCCATTCGGTTGTCTGTTTGCGCTGCTTTTTCGCATCGGCTTTAAGTGAGCCCAGCTCGAGATTTTCAAGGACCGTCATTTCGGGAAAAAGTTGCCGCCCCTCGGGTACGTGAGCTATCCCGTGCTCGACTATCTTGTGGGCGGTGACCTGGTCGAGGCGCTCGTTTTCGAACCAGATCGCGCCGCTGCCAAGCGGCACCATGCTCGATATGGTTCGCATTATGGTGCTTTTCCCGGCCCCATTGGCCCCCACCAACACAACGAACTCGTTAAGGCCGACATGAAAAGAGACATCCCAGAGAACCTGAACGTCCCCGTAGCCGGCATTGATGTTTTCAACCCGCAGCATTCCTATTCCTTTCCGAGATATGCTTCTATAACGGCCTGGTTGTTGGCGACCTCATTGGGAGAGCCCTTGACGATTTCCTGGCCGTAGTTGATGCAAAGGATACGATCGCACAGGTTCATAATGACATGCATTATGTGCTCGACGATGATGATCGTAATTCCGGATTTGCGGATTTTCTTGATGAGTTCCACGCCCTCATACTGCTCCTGCGGGGTCAGGCCGGCCATCGTCTCGTCGAGCAGCAGCAGTTTGGGGCCTGTTGCCAGCGCACGGGCTATTTCCATCCGCTTGCGGTCGCCGATGGTGAGTCCGCTGGCGGCGAAGTCGGTTTTTTGGTCCAGTTCGCAAAAATGGAGCACTTCGAGCGCTTTGTCCCTGGCTATGGAGGTCTTCGAGGTCCTGCAGAATGCGGCCGCCATCACGTTTTCAAGAACAGTCATACGGCGCAGCGGCTTTACTATCTGAAATGTCCTGCCGATACCTTCCTTGCATATTTTCCAAGTCGGCAATCCGTTCAATTCCTTGCCCTGAAAACGAACGGCGCCGGAAGTGATCGGATGAAATCCGGTCACAAGGTTGAACAGGGTTGTCTTGCCCGAACCGTTAGGGCCTATCAGCCCATAAATTTCACCCTCTTCGACCTGGAAGTTCACATCATTGACGGCGATCAGACCGCCGAAAGCCTTTGTCAGACGGCGTGTTTCAAAAAAATGCATGTTTTAGTTCCCACTGACTGAAGGTGAAGAAACAGCCTTTGGCCGGGACCAGAGTTGCTGGATTTTCGGCCAGTCTCCCACCATTCCATTTGCCATGTAACGTATCACGAATATGACGAGCAGACCGAAGACGAGCACATGCGCCTCGCTAACCCACCGCGGCACCAATCCGTAGAAGGAGCTCCGAAATGTCTCCTGGAGCAGCACCATTATGAAAGCCCCGACCGCCGGCCCCCAGATCGTCCCGACTCCGCCGATGATTCCGACCAGGATTGCCATGATCGAGATGTAGTGAAGTGAAAAGACGACCTGCGGATCGATAAAGGCCATGTAGTTCATGTAAAAGGCCCCCGCCAGGCCGGTAAAAAAAGAACTGATCATAAGGGAGAGGCTCTTGTAGCGATAGCTGCTGATGCCCAGGGCCTCCGCGGCGTCCTGGTCCTCTCGAATGGCAATGAAATAAAACCCCCACTTCGAGCGCAGAACCAGGGCGATAGTCCCCACGCACGCTATCGCAAGTCCCAGGGCGAGGTAATAGTAAGGGATCTTCGAGCGAAATGTCTGAATAATGAGGATTCCCTGCATTCCTTCCGTGAAACTGATCCAGTTCTCGGCGACTTGTCGGAATATCTCTCCGATTGCAATGGTTGCCAGGGCGAAATAGGGTCCGCGCAACCTGAAACAGATCCAGCCGATAACAATCCCCACCAGCAGGGAGACAGGCCCGCCGAGGAGCATTCCCCACCAGGCGGACATGCTGAGCTTGGTCGTGAAGAGTCCGGCGGTGTAAGCGCCGACGCCGAAAAAAATCGCGTGACCGAAAGAAACCTGTCCCGTGTATCCGGAGAGCAGGTTCCACGACGATCCTATCACCACCCACATCAGGGCAATTATGAATAGATGCCGGTAATAGTCGGAATCGACCAGAAGGGGGAAGAGCACCAGGAAAGCTACCGAAAGCACCTTCGCCCAAGGAATTTTGCGCCAGTTAAAAGTATTTCCCATAGCTACCTCTACTAGACTTTGGTCAGCCTCTTCAACCCGCCGGGCAGGAATATCAGGACAAGGAGAAAGATGAACATTGCCACCGAATCTTTCAGACCCATTTTGATGTAGGTTGCCCCGAGCGATTCGGCCACGCCGAGCACCACGCCGCCGACAATGGCGCCAACAGTGCTCCCCATTCCCCCGAGCATTGTAATGACAAAAGCTTTCAGGGTGAACGGTCCCCCGATGCTGGGAAAAAGGTAATAGATCGGAAGCAGCAAAGTGCCGGATGCCGCCGCCAACGAAGCCCCGAGGCCGTAGGTCATAACAGTGATCTTCTCGGCGTTTATTCCCATCAGCAGGGCTGCCTCCTTATTTTGAGCGGTCGCCCTGATGGATTTGCCCACGTCGGTTTTCAACAAAAAGTAAAACAGGCAGATGGTGAGCGCCACGGCGATCCCGAAAGCGACGACCATGGGCAGGTTGAATGAGATGGTCCCGAGATAAAAAGCGGTCGAACTGTAGCTGGTTTTCACCGATTTAAAATCGGCCTGAAAAATGAACCGCATTACCTCGGTCAGCACCATGCCTACCCCGACCGTCATCAGAACCTGGTTCTCAGGTAAAATCGAGTCAACCTTCAGGAGGGGGTTGAGGAGGTATTTCTGTATGAGGACCCCGATAATGAAGAGGCTGGGCATGGCGATGAGAAGCGAGAAATAGGGGTCCAGTCCAAAATACTGCGCAAGCACGTAAGTGATGTACATTGCGACCATCATCAGTTCGCCATGCGCCAGATTGATTATTTTCATCACGCCCATGATCAGGGTCATTCCGATCCCGATCAGGGCGTAAATGCCTCCCATCAGCACGCCTGCCACAAGCGCCTGTATCAGTTCCTGCATAAATATCCTTACACCGATAAAATGAGGGGTCGCATGAGCGGCAGGCTATCCAGCCCGTCGCCGGCGCCCGCGGGCTGCAACCCCTCCAGTGAGCTCAATTTATTTCCACTCTTTCTGCCAGTTCACCGGGTAGACGTAAGGCTTGCCCGCGCCCTCCTTGGGCCAGACCAGCTCGCCTTTGCCGTCGATCCATTGCATCACATAGGTAGGTAGGACGTTCTGATTGATTTTGTCGCCGACTTTCACGAACTTAACCGGTCCGAAGCAGGTCTTCATGTCGGTTGCGAGCAGCGCCTCCTTGATATCGTCCGGGGAAAGGGACTTGGCGCGCTTGAGGACATCCGCGATGACATAGGCCGCGGAATAGGCTTCGGCGCCGTGGTATTCGGTATTCTTTTTAAATCTTTCCTTGTACTTCGTGAAGTAGTCCAATGCGCCGGGATAAGGCAGGCTCTGGTACCAGAGAGTAACCGACATGACCTTCTCGGATGCTTTGCCGGCGTTATCGGGGAACTCAGGCAGGGTGAAACCGGCGCCTCCGCCGATGAACATCTTCGGGTTGAGCTGGAGCTCCATCGACTGCCGCATCAGCAGCGAGGCGTCCATCAGGTAGGAGATCATATAGATGAGGTCGGGATTGGCCTTTTTCACATTGATGAGAAGAGGCTTAAAATCCACGCCGCCTTTTTCGTAGCCTTCGGTCATGACCACCTTGATCCCAAGCCTTTCGCAGGCTGTTGCAAAAGCCTTTGACTGGCTGGTTCCGAAGTTGGTGTTCTCATAGAGAATGGCGCAGGTCTGCGGCTTTACAACTTCGGTCAGAAAACTTTCAAGCCCCTTGAAGTATTCACTGGCGTAGGGATTGAGACGAAAAACAAAATCCCAGCCTTTTTCGGTGATCTTGTCATCGGAACCGGTGTTGATGAGAAAAGGCATCCGGTTCTGCTGGGCAACCCCGGCGATGGCCATCGTTTCAGAGCTGCCGTACCCTCCGCCGAGCATGGCTACCTTGTCCTTGTTGATCAGTTTCTCGGCAGCGGAGCGTGCCACATCCGGACGGCCGGTGTCATCCTCGTACAGAAATTCGATCTTCTTACCATTAATGCCCCCGGACCCGTTGATTTCCTCCATGGCGATATCGAACGAGTTCTTCTCGATTTCACCAAAAGATGCCTGTCCGCCTGAGATGGGCAGAATAATACCCACCCTGATCGTCTCTTGTGCAAAAGATGCGGTAGGAGCGAACAAAGCCAGGGCCATAATTAGTACCAGGGAAAATCTAAAAAACTTTTTCATGGTCCTCCTCCCGAAGGGCTGGTAATTAAAGGCAAAACGACAGCTCGTCCCTTGAGAAAAAAAGGGCAAAAACTTTACAGAAAGGCCGATTATTGAGAAAATCGAGTTATTTAGCCGAGAACGACGAGATTTACGATATTATATTATCTCTAAAGTATGTCAAGGTGATTGATGCCCTTAGGGAGCATCATCTCTTGATTTTTTGAGGAATATGGCATCGGGGCATTCGGATAAGGCCTCGGATTTTCAATAATAGAGGGCCCGATGCGATCACGCGGGGCACTGCCGATGTCGGGTCCGCGGTGCTCGCCTTGGCTGCACGCTCTGCGTGATCCAACCTACACACTGGAGCCTGAACAACCTACATTTCGATATAAGAACCGATCCGATCTGTAGAACGCCGCCGCCTATTCCACTCCGGGCTGAGCGGTTTCCTTTTTCCCGGTAAGCATAATAACATAGGTCATCACCGAAGCGATCACGGCCGGGACGACCCCAAACAGGATAAATACCGCGTCCCCCGGCAACCGGAACCACTCGATCATCCTGACGAACCTCTGGTTGAGGTAGGCCAGGTTTCTGGCATGCCAGTACCCGTTGTCCAGAACGTCTCGAAGCTGCATCACACCGCCGGGGAAAAGGTTCAAAATTATCATCAGGGCGAGGCCGGCATTAAGTCCCCAGAAGGAAATCCTGATAAACTTTTCCGGTTTCTTCCACTGTTCTTCGGTCAGCACGTGCCGAAGCCCAAGGACCAGCAGGGCCACTGCGAGCATCCCGAAGGCGCCCATGAACGCCGCGTGGCCGTGATTGGGTGTGAGCATGGTGCCGACTTCGTAGTAGCTGATTATCGGTAAATTGATCAAAAACCCGAAAATCCCCGCCCCGACAAAGTTCCAAAAACCGACCGCCATTAGAAAATAGAAGGCCCACTTATGGGGTATGGTCCCACAGACCTGACACTGCGACCTTGTCACCCGCACGAAAGACCATGCATCGAGCGTGAGAAGGGTCAGCGGAACGACCTCCATCGCCGAATAGAGGGCGGCAAAGGCCATCGTGATGACCGACTGCCCTGTCCAGTACCAGTGATGGGCCGTGCCGATTATACCGCCGCCCAGGAAAAGAATAGCGTCGAGATAGATGACCGTGATGGCCGTCCGGTGTGAAACCATCCCCAGCTGGTAGAAGATCACGGCGACCATGGCCGTCACGAATATCTCGAAAAATCCCTCCACCCAGAGGTGGATAATCCAGAATCGCCACATATCCACCACTGAATAATTGGAGACGCTGTCGAAGAAGAAGGCCGGAATATAGAATAGGGGAATGGTGACGGCGGCGATTACAAACAGGGTGGCCAATTCGCCGTGTTGGCTGTTTCGGGTGCCCCTGCCCACCCCGCGGTAAACCAGAAAAAGCCAAAGTAGGAAACCGATGGTTAGAAACACCTGCCACATGCGCCCGATTTCGAGGTATTCCCATCCCTGGTGGCCGAACCAGAACCAGAGGTTCCCGAGCATTTGCATTATACCGAAAATTTCCCCCAGAAGACTTCCGCCCACCACAACGATAAGCGCGGCAAACAAAATGTTGATCCCGAGAGTTTGCCTCCGGGGCTCGGAGCCGGAAAGGCCCGGGGCCACCAGGAGACCCCCGGCGATGTAGGCCGTCGCCACCCAGAAGATCGCAAGCTGCAGGTGCCAGGTCCTCAGAATGTTGCTTGGGAAGATGCTCGGCAGGTCAAAGCCGTAGAAGCTGCCCGGTTCTGCCCGAAAATGCGCTGTTCCTCCCCCGACCAGCACCTGGACAAGGAAGAGCAGGCTCACCACGACGAAATACTTGATCGTTGCCCTTTGCGCGGGCGTTGCTATTCCCGGAACAAGAAGGGGCTGCTGAGGGATGTCCGTTGCCCTCCAGCCCAGGTACTCGAATCTTCCGAAAACAAATAGAACCGCCGCAAGTCCCCCCAGAAACGTAATGATACTAAGCATGCTCCACAGGATGGCGTCGGGGGTGGCCTGGTTTCCAACCAAAGTATCGTATGGAAAATTGTTGGTGTAGGAATAATTCTTGCCGGGGCGTTGGGCGGCGGATGCCCATGCGGTCCAAGAAAAAAAAGCGGTAAGCTGCCGCAGTTCCTCGGGGTCCGAAATGTACTTTTGAGAAAGCCCGCCGCTAAGTTCCGGGTCGGAGAAGTGCCTGCCCCACATTGAGATCTGCCGGTCGAAAGAATCGGCCTCGAAGGAGGTATAGACAAGGACCCTGGCGGCGGAATCGTAGCGGTTCTTCTTTAAAATTGTCGTTACTTCCGCGGCAACCACCCCTAGTTCATCGGAAGCAAGCTTCGAGACCGGGGCCCTAAACATCCTCTCCGCCACGCTGTCGGCGGTGTGCTCGCCCAGCGTGTGCAGATATTGGGCCGAAAAATCGGGCCCCAGGTAGGCGCCGTGCCCCCAGATGGTCCCGTTAGCCATCAGCCCGTATCGCAGGAAAACCTCCTGGCCCGCAAGTATGTCGGCGCCGGTGAAAACCGTCCTGCCGGCCGTGTCCACCACCATGTTCGGGATCGGCGGCGCATCCTTGTAGGCCGAGGCCGAAATAAAGATCAGAACGGCCATTCCCAAAACGATTGTTGCCGCGACTGCGTATCGCCACGCCGGCGAAATTTCTCTTGGAGAGGCTTCCCTGGATTCATTCATGGCGGGGTCCCTTTTATTGGCAGGAATTTGGATGGCGTAATAACGGTGAAAGTGTTCTTCATGATGTGCTTTAAGACCGCCGACGTTGATTTTCAACCGTGCCGGCGAGTATTCGAGCAAGCTCTGGAGCCAAAAAGGGGCGGCGCAACAATTTTGTTCTATTTCATGGTGAAATAAAATTGGTGACAATTTTGTGCAATTGGGATAATTTTCCGTACCACTTTGCCGAAAATATTACACTTTTTAGGATAACTCACAAATGCTGGAAGATTTTAGCCTCATTGAATTACGCGCGCTCCACGAAATTGCAAGGGTCGTCTCCCAATCTTCAGAATTAAAGGACCAACTAAACGAGACCCTCGACGTGCTGAGCGCCCGCCTGGGAATGGAGCGAGGCATGATCTCCATTCTCGACTTGCAAACCGGTGAGGCTTATCTCGATGTGGCCCGCGGCGTTGACGTCGAAACAGGCAAGATCTGCTACCGGCCGGGAGAAGGTATAACCGGCAAGGTGGCCCAGACCGGCCGGCCGCTAGCTATCGCAAACCTTGGCAACGAAACTCACTTTCTGGACCGCACGGGTGCGCGAAAATCTCTAAACCGCGCGGAGCTATCCTTTCTGTGCGTCCCGATTTTTTACCAGGGGCGTTGCGTCGGGGTGCTCTCGGCGGACAAGCTTGCCCACCAGGTCGAGGAGATAGATGAAGAAGTAAAGATTCTCTCGGCCGTTGCCGAACTGCTCGGAAAGGTAGTCCATTTCCGGGCGGTGGATGAGGAAAACCGCAGGCTCCGGCGAATGCTTGCCGAGGCAAGGCGTCCGACAACCAATATCATAGGGCGCTCGAAGGTTATCCAGGAAGTACTGCGGCTGATCGACCAGGTTGCGGACACCAATACCACGGCCCTTATTGCCGGTGAGACCGGGACAGGAAAAGAACTGGTAGCCAGGGCGATCCACGAAAACAGCCGCAGGAGGGGCGGCCCTCTCACCCAGGTCAATTGCGCGGCGATGCCCGACACACTTCTCGAGAGCGAACTTTTCGGCCATGAAAGGGGAGCTTTTACCGGCGCCATAACCCGGCGGAGGGGCCGGTTCGAAGAGGCGCAGGGCGGAACCATTTTTCTGGACGAGGTGGGGGAACTCTCGCCAATCGCCCAGGCAAAGCTTTTGCGCGTCCTCCAGGAAAGAGAGTTCCAGCCCCTGGGATCATCCCGGACGGTCAAGGTGGACGTTCGGGTAATTACGGCTTCAAATAAGGACCTCGAAGCCGAGGTCGCCCAGGGTAACTTTCGCCAGGACCTTTTCTACAGGCTAAACGTCTTTCCGATCTACCTGCCACCCCTTCGCGAGCGGGGACCGGACATACTGCTCCTCGCGGACTATTTTGTTTTGAAATACGCACGCGAGTTCGCCAAGGACATAAAAAGGATCACGACCAGCGCAATCGATCTGCTTATGAGTTATCATTGGCCCGGAAACGTACGGGAACTCGAAAACTGCATCGAGCGCTCCGTGCTGCTTAGCCAGGAAAACGCCATCGATTCTTGGCACCTGCCCCCGACGCTTCAGATGAAGCCGCAGGGGATGCAAAACGTCAGCCGCGGCAAGCTGGAGGCCCTTACCAGCGCCTTCGAGCGCGACCTGATCACCGACGCCCTCAAAGACGTTCGCGGCAACCAGTCCCAGGCCGCCCGGCTCCTCGGGACCACCAAGCGCATCATCCAGTACAAAGTGGAAAAATACGGCATCGACCCCAGAAGGTTCCGGGCAAAGCAATCTGCCTGATGACACAGCAACATTGTGTGGCAGGCTTCCCATCCTGCCGTTCAGTTGCCCATGATAGATTACCGCCGAAAGCCATGCCTGAGCCGGCACACTGGCGTTAATAGCTTGTATGCGGAGCGCTTTTTAGGAAGTTTGCCGCAAAGGGCTGATTTCTGCTATAATAAGCCCCGCCGGAAAAAATCATATCCACAAAACTGCAACTCAACTCCAAATCTCATTCTCGTTCTCCCGCGCTCGAGCGGATCATGACTCCGCCCCCCACTCTCCGGCATGCAGTCCGCCATCATTCAAAGTCGAGGAGCCGGTCATTACCACGCCGCCAACCAAAGAGCCGAAGGCGCTCTCCTATCGCACCCTGCTTTCGATCTGCTGCATGGTCAGCTTCGGATGCTATTTCGGGGCTTACATGCGCATTCCGGTACTGCCGCTCTTTGCTCGGGAGCTTGGGGCGGATACTTTCGAAATCGGGATCATCACCTCGCTTTTCATGATGGTGGCGGGGGCGCTCTGCGTTCCGCTCGGGCTCATGTCGGACAGGCTTGGCCGAAAGAGGCTCATCCTGGTGGGACTGCTCGTTTCGGTCCTGACCTCGTTCCTGTTGATCTATTGCACCAATCCGGTGCAGCTCATGGGCGTCTATCTTTTGGCGGGAGCGGGGATTGCGGCATTCGCACCGACCATGATGTCTTTGGTAAGCGATTTCACGCCGAGAACTCATCTTGGCCGCTCTTACGGCTGGTATACAATGGCGCTCTATGGCGGCATGAGCATGGGACCGGCAATGGGTGGATTTTGTGCACAGCTTCTGGGATTCCACTGGGTATTCGCAATCTCCAGCGTTGTGATATTGCTGATGTTCTGGCCCGCGCTTGTGTTCCTTCCAAAACCGGCCGAGCGCCGGAAGGACGCCGTGCCGGGACGGAGCAGCGGAGCCATTTTCAGTGAACTGCTCCGCAACCACTCGCTTCTGGCGTGCTGGCTCGTGACGCTAAGCAGTTGTTTCGGGCTTGGTATGTTCATAACATTCATACCCCTGCACGCGAGCGACCAGGGGGTGTCGGTGGGGCAAATCGGGGTAATCTTCGCCACCCAGGCCGTGGTAAACGCCCTTTGCCGCATCCCTTTCGGATACCTCAGCGACTGGGTCTCCGACCGGAAAAACCTGGTTTTGACGGGTCTTTTCGGCTATTCGGTATCGATTGCAGGGCTGGGGGTCTCGACCTCGCTCCGCATGTTCATATTCAGTGCTTTTTTGATGGGCATAAGCATGGGGGTCGCCTTCACGGCCGTCGGCGCGCTGATAGCCGAGGTAGTGCCGGCTGATTCCAGAGGGCTTGCTATGGGGGGTTATAATACTTGTATATACGTTGGAATAATGCTTTGCGCCCTTATAATGGGTATGATTACCCGAGACTACGGGTTTCGGACAGGGTTTTTGATTACGGCTGTCATTAGCGCCGCGGGCGCTTTCGCTTTTCTTTTTCTTTTCAGGACCCTGCCGGTGCGAGCGCGCGCGCTTACCGAAAATTGAGCGCTCCGCATTATTTTATGTCCGCGGTTAATTGAGCTGCTGGACATAGCGGGGGATATGAGCGATAATTTCGCGTTATCCTCCGGCTGATATTAGGTGCATCCGGCGCTACATTACTAAGAGTACTTGAGGAGGTCTCTCCCGTTGAATCCTTTCTATAAAAATTTGGCTCTTTGGCTGGTCATAAGCCTGATGGTGATCCTGCTTTTCAACATGTTTCACCAGCCCCAGCGCGCCAGCCTCGAGACCACGTACACCCAGTTCCTTTCCTCCGTCCAGAAGGGGGAAGTCTCAGAGGTAACCATCCAGGGAGACCACATTTTCGGCACCCTTACCGACGGCAAGTCCTTCAAAACATTCGTGCCCAGGGACTCGGACATGATCCGCATTCTGCGGGAGCACGGGGTGAGCATAAAGGCCAAACCCGAGGATGAGTCGCCGTGGTACATGAACGTTTTGGTGAGCTGGCTTCCGATGCTGCTGCTGATCGGGGTGTGGATATTTTTCATGCGCCAGATGCAGATGGGCGGCGGCAAAGCGATGAGCTTTGGGAAAAGCCGTGCTCGCCTGCTGAATGAGAGTTCGAAAAAGATCCTTTTCACCGACGTTGCAGGGGTGGATGAAGCAAAAGAAGAGCTTCAGGAGATCGTCGAATTCCTGAAAGATCCCAAGAAATTTACCCGGCTTGGCGGCCGGATCCCAAAGGGTGTCCTGCTCGTCGGCGCACCGGGCACCGGCAAGACCCTGCTTGCCCGTGCGATTGCCGGTGAAGCGGGTGTACCGTTCTTCACGATATCCGGTTCCGATTTCGTCGAAATGTTTGTCGGCGTCGGCGCCTCTCGTGTCCGCGACCTGTTCATGCAGGGCAAGAAGAATGCTCCATGCATCATTTTCATCGATGAAATCGACGCAGTGGGCAGGCATCGTGGGGCCGGTCTCGGTGGGGGCCATGACGAGCGCGAGCAGACATTGAATCAGCTCCTTGTCGAAATGGACGGTTTCGAATCAAACGAGGGCGTAATCCTTATCGCCGCGACCAACCGGCCCGATGTTCTCGATCCAGCGTTGCTGCGGCCAGGCAGGTTCGACAGGCAGGTGGTTGTGCCGGTACCCGATATCAGGGGGCGAGAAGGCATTCTCAAGGTGCACCTGGTTGCAAAGCCGCTTGCTCCGGATGTTGACGTAACAACACTCGCAAAGGGTACCCCCGGTTTTTCCGGGGCCGACCTGGAAAACCTGGTCAACGAAGCTGCCCTGCTTGCAGCCCGAAAGAACAGGGACCTCATTGCGATGGCGGATTTCGAGGAAGCCAAGGACAAGGTCATGATGGGCCTCGAGCGCAAGAGCATGATCCTAAGCGATGAGGAAAAGCGCATAACGGCCTATCACGAAGCAGGCCACGCCCTTGTTGCCAGGCTCCTGCCAAACGCCGACCCGCTTCACAAGGTTACTATCATCCCGCGCGGACGCGCACTGGGCCTCACACAGCAGCTTCCGCAGGACGACCGCCATACCTACTCGCGTGAATTCCTGCTCGACAGCATAGCGATCCTGATGGGAGGGCGCGTAGCCGAGGAAATCTCTTTCAATATGAACACCACCGGGGCATCCAACGACATCGAACGTGCCACCCATATTGCGCGCCGAATGGTATGCGAATGGGGAATGAGCGAGAAGATGGGCCCGGTAAGCCTCGGCAGGCGCGACGAACAGCCCTTTCTTGGGCGCGAGTTGGGCCATCAGCGTGATTTCAGCGAGCAGACCGCACTCAACATTGACGAGGAAGTGCGGCGAATAGTCGAGGAAAATTACAAAAGGTCGCAAATCCTTTTGACCGAGCACAACCAAATCCTCGAGCAGATCGCCCAGGCGCTTCTCGAAAGAGAAACGCTCGACCTCAAGGACGTGGACAAAATAGTAAACGAGGTCGAACCCGACCTGCTGGCAAAGCTGCCCAGGAAGCAAGCGGCCAAATCTCAGCCTCATGCCTGTTTGACGGAGGTCGAACCTTCTCCCAGTCCCGCCACAAACGACGCGGCCCCTTCGGATTCACCGCTTGAGCCAAAACCGCCATCGGCCGAGGGCAACTAACGGCTGGAGCATCTTTGGCCTAGCCTAATTCACAAATGCAGGGTGGGCACGGCTTTTCCGTGCCCACCCTTTTTTAGCGGCGCGCCCGGCAGGGCGCATTTATGTGGAGATGCCCGGTTGTGGCGCCGTTCCCTCCCGCGCCATGGCATTCGCGGCGTAGGGTCCAATTCGGTAACGTTGCACAGTGGCTGGTATCCTTGGAGACCTTCGGTCGATGCGGTTGGCAAGGTCGGGAGACCTTGCCACAACCAGAGCGCCGAATGTTGAATTATCGTCGAATGACGTCTCGCGGTTGCAATCAGTGGGTAGCCCGGATTCATATTTGGGTGCGGAGCACAAGAAGCCCGGCGGCGGTGCCGGAAATGGAGATGGAACTGGATGTTGGGACCACCCTCTTGCGCTTGGCGCCCGGATATGAATCCGGGCCACCCCTTCTACCCTAATACCCTCGCTAACTTATAGATTGGCGGAACCTTCCATTTGGGCAACAGCCCCAGGAGACCTTGCCACAACCTAGACTTCGCCTTGTGGATAGCCGGTTCCGTTTCATTTTTTATTGACTCCGTCCGTTGCTTTGACTAGGAATACGCCTGTTAAGTCTTTTGAATAAATCTCGAAAATCCCGGCAGCATGGTCAGGGACGTTCTTTTTAGGAATGGCGGGCCATCCCTGAGGCTTGCCCGTTGATGATTCTGTTGCGCGCATGTATATGACCGGGGGCGCAGGCCGTACTGAAATTCGGTTTGCTGCCCCTTTTTTATTCCTTACGATTGCAAATAATCTGATCCTGCAAGGAGGTTGGTGCGATGGAGTTTAGCAAGGTGGTCCTGGCGGACAATGAGATTCCAAGGCAGTGGTATAACATACAAGCCGATTTGCCGACGCCGATGCGTCCTCCGCTGCATCCCGGGACCGGTAAACCGGTTGGGCCGGATGACCTGGCCCCGGTCTTCCCAATGAACCTCATCGAGCAGGAGGTTTCGACCCAGCGGTGGATAGACATACCGGAGGAGGTTCTTGAGAAATACCTCATCTGGCGGCCCTCCCCGCTTTGCCGCGCGCGAAATTTCGAGAAGCTGCTGAATGCGCCCGTAAAGATTTACTATAAAAATGAAGGGGTAAGCCCTCCAGGCTCTCACAAGCCAAATACCGCGGTGCCTCAGGCTTATTACAACAAAGTCTTCGGGATTAAGCGGCTGTCCACCGAGACCGGGGCAGGCCAGTGGGGAAGCGCGCTCAGTATGGCATGTCAGATGTTCGGCCTCGAGTGCAGGGTATTCATGGTGAAGGTCAGCTACGAGCAGAAACCTTACCGGCGCTTGATGATGGGGGCTTGGGGGGCGGAGTGCATTCCGAGTCCAAGCAATCGGACACAGGCCGGCAGGAAGATCCTCGAAGCCGATCCGGATTGTCCCGGAAGCCTCGGCATTGCAATAAGCGAGGCGATCGAGGACGCCGTGATGGATCCTCAAGCCCGCTATTCTCTAGGGAGCGTTTTGAATCACGTACTCCTGCACCAGTCTATTATCGGGCTCGAGGCGCAAAAGCAGTTCGAAAAGATCGGAGAATACCCCGACGTCGTATTGGGATGCGCCGGTGGTGGCAGCAATTTTGCCGGAATTTCCTTGCCTTACGTTCGAGACAAGATCCACGGAAAAAATGTCTCCATCGTAGCGGCGGAGCCGGCTTCATGCCCGACGCTTACCAGGGGCCCCTTTGCATATGATTTCGGCGACACCGCCATGACAACGCCCCTTCTTGCCATGTACACCCTCGGCCACGACTTCCTGCCCGAGCCGATCCACGCAGGCGGCCTCAGGTACCACGGAATGGCCCCTATCGTCAGCCACCTGGCCAAGGAAGGCATGATCGAGGCGCGGGCGTTCAATCAGCTCGAAACTTTCAGCGCGGGCGTGAAGTGGGCGCGCTCGGAAGGATTCATCCCTGCCCCCGAGACGAATCACGTGATCGCCGCCGTTGTCCAGGAAGCCGAACGCGCCAAGCAGGAAGGCAAGGAAAAGGTCATCCTCTTTAACTGGAGCGGCCACGGCATAATAGATCTTCCCGCCTACGACGCCTTCCTCTCCGGCAAACTGGTCCAGCACGAACTGGGCGATGAAGAGATCAAGCGCGCCCTCAAGTCGATCGAGGGATACCCTAAGCCGTAACGGGCGTCGGATAGCAGGTTTGAGTCTTCGATATTGTTGCTTGTTTTGGGGGGACGTGAATCAGGAATTAGCGGGGCGGGCCCAGCCTGCAGTTTGCTCAGTATCAAGCTTTGGTGGGAGCGGCTTGCGGCCGCGATGGCTTGCCGGCCAATGAAATCCCGGCTACATGCCGCTTCCACTTCGTGTCCATTCCGCCGGGCTACAAGGAAGATGTTAATTTTTCGAAGAGGGATTTGTCCTCACCACGAGTAAACCAGTTCCATCACGATCTGGTCATTTTTTGAATATCTCCCGAAAATCGATTGCGGGGGACCATCCAGCAGGACCCCAATTACTCCCGCTTTCCATGAATCCGTGAAGATGTAGTATGCGCTTGCCCTTAGCATGCTTGCGCAATGCTCGGGGTTGAACGCGAGATTGAGGCTCGTCTGTATCTTCTGGTTCATCCAGCCGACATTCAGATTCGCCCAGAGCATTGTTTCGAACTGCCTGTCGTACAGGGTTGACGGCCGGTTGAGGATGGCAGTCTGCTGGGCTTGCAATGTCAGTAGAGCATCCTCGAAGAGGCGGTAATCGGCGGCGAATCCGTAGTCGATTGTGTCCCGCTCGATCTCGACAGGGTTAAGGGGAGTAATGCCGGCGATCAATGTGGACGGGTATCCCCAGAACTCCAGGCTGTTGTCAAATGCCCGGCCGAAAGCATATGCAGCTTCTCCACGCAGGCTCCAGTCGCCTCTTACCGCCGCTCCGTCAATCCCAAGCGAGGTGATCTGATGGAACGAGGGGATGAAGCCGGGATCGATCAAAAGTCCCTTCCAGGTATGAGCTATATTCAGGGCCGTGGTCTTGAACACCGGCCGGGGGTCGTAGCCGTGAAAAAGGTTAAAGGCCCATTCGATGTCGCCCTGTTTTTGTATTCGCAATCCCACGGAACCATTCCCGATTGTTCGCGCGGGCAGGTCAGGCTCGGCTGCCAGGACCTCGGCATCGGAAACCCCGGAAAGAATGCTGCCGGTCGGGGTGAGCGACCAGCGCTCATTTGGCTTTGCGAGCCGGTAGGGCACGAAAATCGGTACCCAGACAAGCTGATAGCTCCAATCAGTCCCGGTCACGGCGGCCGAAATCGAGGGCACGCCGATTTTTCTGTCTTCAATTGGCTTCAGGAGAAATTGTGTGTAGTCCCAAGGGTTCAGAAGATCGTTTACGGGGTACTCGTTGAGCCTTCCCCAGGAAAATCTCTGCAGGCCAATCCGAAGATCAATGACGCTGAAGGATCGTTCCAGAAAAAGTTCCTTGCACTCGAAAAAGATCCTGTTGTCCTGGTAAACATCGCTGAAGTTCTTAAAGATGGTGTGATCTTCTCGCGGACCGCGGACTGTCCCGTCCCATCCTCCTTCGATCCATGAATAAAGCCGCCACCCGGATTGGCGCCAGTCTAGGCTCATTTTGGAAAGAAGACTCGGGTCTTCCCCGGCGCTTTCTTCGAGCGCGTACACCCCGCGCAGGGTCACCCTGCCGGAAACCGTCAGGGAATCGGAGGCATAGATTGCTCCCTCTCCGATCAGGGTGCACAATGCAAATATAATGAACTGGAGAGCACAACAAAAAAGAGCCTGAATTCCGGCTATCGCCGGAATGGTGGAATAGTCCTCGGGCGGTAATGTAGGTTGGGTGGAGCGGCAAAAAACAGCAACCATAGCGATGGAATTCCGTAAGCGAAACCCAACATTCAGTCCTTTGTGTTGGGTTTCGCTCCGCCGTTTACATTTCGTTGCGGAATTCCATGTCACCGCTTCACCCAACCTACACTCAGTCCCCGATACCGATTTAATTATTTCCCCGCTCTTTCGAGCGATCTTTGTGTAAAAAGGTCGTCCGGAAAACGGGTGTTGTACTGAACATTTTCTATGGCAAGGTCGGTCTTGTGGCCTGTTTTGCGGTTCTCCATCGCACCTTTAAATGGCGTGGGGATTCCGTCTATTATTCGCACATCGCTGAAATACCCTTCGCGGTACAGTTCCTTGTCCTGGTAGTACTGGACTTTCATGTGCACCCAGAGGTCCTTGGCGACCCAGGCGACATACCGTGTGTATTTTCTGCGGATTTTCGGGGTCACTTCAACCACGTAGCAGGGCTTTGCGTCAACTGTTTCCTCCCCGAGGATTTTGAACGAATAATCATCGAGATTGGATGGGCCGCCGAAATCGTCGTAAGACAGATCGGAGCCAAAAAAGGAGTCGTCCTGGGATGTCGTGGGGATGCGCCGAACGCGTTTATACTCCGGGAAGTACGCCCACAGGTCCCTTTCCGCAAAGCTTCGTGCGTGGATCAAAAAACCTACGTCTTTCAGGTCCGGCGGTGTGTTGAATACCACCAGCACCTTGTAGGATTCGTTTTCGCCCGTCTTTCCGTAACCGACCAGGGTACGGGAGCGCTTTCCTCCACCCTTGTCGAAGAGCACCATGGTCGCTTCCAGTTTATGGTCGAGCGCCTTTTGCCGGATTTCGTGCACCTTGTCGTACACCTCTCGGCCCGACATGGCATGAGAGCAAGTCACGGAAAAGAGCGATATAGCCAAAGCAAGGACCGAACAGGTCCCGATTCCCGGTTTATTCATACCTCAATGCCTCCACTATATTTATTTTGGATGCCCGGTGCGCGGGGTAGAGACCGGCGAGGGCGGAAAGCCCGGCCGAGAGCAGGAGCGCCCACGCAAGGGACAGGTAGTCGATGTGATAGGTCATGCTGGCGCCGAAATCGATTCGAAAGAACCCTTCGAGTTCGATCCAGCCGACCAGCAGGCCTGATGCCGCCCCGAGCAGCCCTCCCGCCGCGCCTATCAGCACCGACTCTGTTATCACAACCCCGGAGACCTGGCTTCTCTTCATGCCGATCGAGCGCAGTACGCCGATTTCCCGCGTGCGCTCCAGCACGGAAGCCAGCATCGTTATGACAATGCCGAAACCGGCGATTACCAGGACAATGGTGTTTATTGCATAAGTAACCGCCCATGAGCGGTCGAGGATCTGTCTTATCTCGTTCCGGAATTCGAGCGCCGGCAGGGCAAAAAGTCTTCGCTCCCCGCCCATCCTGTCGAGGATCGCACCGCTGACCTTCCGGATATCCTGCCCCGGTTTTACTCGCACTTCGTACATATCGACAAGGTTGTCGTGCCAGCGCTTCCGGTAAGTGCTTATATCCATCCATATTACTCCGGAATCCGAGGAGTAGCTTACCACTATTCCGGCCACTCCAAACCGCACCGGGCCGTCCGGCGTGGGAAGAACAATCGAGTCCCCTTTCCTTACCCCGTATTTCGTCGCAAACCCCTCATTGACCACTACGTTATCCTGGCCGGGAAGAAGGTTTACCATGTCGTCCCTTGTGCCTTCGGCCATCATGCCGGGGCAGTATTCCATCCGCATGGCGATGTCGGTTGTCTCTAACATCACCTTCCTGCCATTGTAATAGATATAGCCCTTGCGAAACGGCTCGACCGTGAGGACGCCGGGGACTTCTTCAATCTCTTTTATCATCTCTCCGGGCATGGGGATGCCGTGCGCGCCTATCGACAGCGGATGGCCGGAGGCTATGAGGATATCCGCTCTGATCACCGAGTCTATCCACTCGAATATGGATGTCCGGGTGCTGTTCATGGCGTTTACGGACGAAACAAGCAGGGAAATGCTGAAGAAGACGGCGGCAAGGGCCACGGCGTTTCTCGATACATTCTTCTGGAGGTTCAGCCCGGCGAGCCTTCCCGGCGCTCCAAGGCGGGGTGAGATATAGCGGTGGAAAAACACCAGGAACCACTTAAGGAGCAGGGGCGTGCCGAGAGACAGCCCCACAGTCAAAAAAAGGGCCGCCGCGAAAGTCGTCCCCGAGGTCCTTAGCGGAGAGGAGTTTCCAGCCATCTTGTAGGCGATCAATATGGTAAAGGACAAAATTATCAAAGCAGCGGATGCTATTTTTATTTTTGTCCCGAAAAGAAATCCGTCTTCGGAATAAGGCATGGAACGAATAGCGGAAATGGGGGTTATCCTGGCGCAAGATCTTGCGGGAAAGGCCGCGGCGGCAAGGCTGGCGATTATTCCGATTATCCCGTCACGGATGAGTTCTCCCCACGAGAATGCCAGTTCGGTAACCGATGCCTGCATGTAAATATCGGTTACGCTCTGGGCGACAACCCCTATGCTCAGCCTGGCGAAAACCAATCCCAGACCTACCCCGATGAAAGAGGCGATCGCGGATGTAACCAGGGTCTCTCCCAGAAAAAGCCTTATTATCTCTCCGCGTTTCGCGCCAAGGGCCCGCATTATCCCGATCTCTTTCCTGCGGTGGACGACCGAGATCGAGACCGAGTTGTAGATGAGGTACATGCCAACAAACATTACCATCAGGCTCACGAACCCGATGCTGTTCTGAAACCGCTTGAGCATCATCTCGACCTGCCGGGTCCTTCCGGCCGGCGTATCGATATTGTAGCCTTCCGGGACTGCGCCCTGAATGCGCTCCTTTACCTTATCAAAGTCCTCTCCCCGAAGGAGGCTGACATCAATGCGGTCAACTCGGCCCTCTTTGCCGAACGCCATCTGGGCCGCGTAGATATCCATGATTGCGATATCTCCGCCGGCCACCCTGGCCGGACCGTCGGGATTGAGGAGTCCACGGACCTGGAATGTCTTGATGCCTTCGACCGTTTGGACCTGGATTTGCTGGTCAATCTTTATCCCTTCGCGTTCGGCCATCGAGCGCGTAAGCAATATGGAGTCGCTCCTTGCGAGGAAAAGGAGAGGATCGGGAATATCGGCGCTCTCGTCTGTGATGCTGTAGTCGCGGATCTGGTGGTCCTGGAGGACATCGACTCCCAGTATCATGACCGCGCGCTCGGTGCCCCCCGAGAGTTTCGCGTTTGTTTCTATCACGGGCACCGCGTATTCCACCCCCGGCACGCCCTGAACGACGTCAAGCATCTTCTCGGGAAATCCGGATTCCCCCGCCGCAACCTGCAGAACTGCCCGGCCCGTGGCGTGATTGATTGAGTCCTCGAATGAGCGCAGTACGCTCCGGTTCACGATGTCAATTGCCACCATTGCTGCCACACCGAGGCAAATCCCGGAAAGGGCGATGAATAACTGGGCTTTCTGAAGTTTTAAATGCTTCAGGCTGATATGGCGAAGCAGGTTGGTAATATTCATGATTCCTCCCCGCCAATCGAAATATCCTGGGAGGTCGTTCCGTCTTTCAAGGTAACGATTCGCGTGCCATAGGCCGCCGCCTTGGGGTCGTGAGTTACCATGACTATGGTTTGGCCCTGCTCGTTCAGGGATTTAAGGAGCAGAAAGATTTCCTCGCTCGTATGAGAATCGAGGTTACCCGTTGGTTCGTCGGCCAGGAGGACAGCGGGGTTTCCGATGATTGCGCGGGCAATCGCAACCCGCTGCATCTCGCCTCCGGAGAGTTGCTCGGGCCTATGATCGATCCTCTCGCCCAGGCCGACCTTGCGCAAAATCGACTCAGCTTTCGGCTTAACCAGCGAAAACGACTCTCCATCCAGAAGGAGCGGCAAACCCACATTTTCCGCGGCTGTCAGGAGGGGCAGGAGGTTGAAAAACTGGAATACAAAACCGACATTTCTTCGCCTGATGAGAGTTAATTCATTGTCGCTGATACCATGGAGGGGGGTCGAGTCTATGAAAATCTCCCCCGACGTAGGCTGGTCCAGGCCTCCGATAAGATTTAGCAGCGTGCTCTTGCCCGAGCCGCTCGGCCCCATAATGCTCAGGAACTCACCCTTTTTGATCACAAGGGACACATCCCTCAGCGCGTATATCTCACGCGCGCCCTGCCTGTACATTTTACCGGCATTTCTTAATTCGATCATAGCCCGCCTCGATTATTAAAATGCTGTTGGATGCCTTCGTCCATTTAAGTAACCGGGTCAAATCCGCCGGAGCGGGGGATTTGATTCAAACGCAGCCCGGATTTTCAGTTCGCAAAGCCCCAGCCATTTGATTGCCGCCTCGGCATGGAGCAGCCCCGCATCGATGAGAAGCTCGGTGGTAAGGTCATCGAGGCTTCCGGATTTCTTCTTCAGTGCCACCTTTCGGCTTGTGAGCCGGTTCATGTGCTTGAGATAGAGTACCTTCTGTTTTTCGATTAATTCCAGGATGGGAACAGGACTGGATTTGTCCATGAAAACGAGCTTTACGAAAAATTCATCGCGAAGTGCGCGCACCTTGTTAAGAGGCGTGGAAAGCCATTTCTCCAGTTCCTCTCTTCCCTGAGGGGTGATGCTGAAGATTTTGCGGTCCGGCCTCTTATCCTGGACGTGCCTGTCGTGGGTGACCAGTTCCTCTTTTTCGAGGCGGTCGAGAGTGGAGTATATCTGCCCATAATTAAGGCTCCAGAACTCTCCGACTTTCTCGTCAAAGCTGCTTTTCAGCTCATACCCGTGCAGATCGCGCTCAGCGAGAATGCCGAGTATGGCAAATTTGATGGACATACCTATCCTCCCCTGAATAGCTAAAAGTATATAGCTAAAAGTGAATGGATTTGCAAACAGAATCGAGAGTCACATGAACTGTGCCTAACAGCCGATTTAATCAGGGGAGTGATGCTTTTGCGGGGTAGTTATGTAGAGTGGCTGCACTTGGGGACAAGCTCTAAAACCAATGCCCGCCCCACATAAAATTGAGGCGCTTTGCATAAATTCGCTCATTCAACCCCAGGCAAAAAAACAGTGGGAGCGGCTGAAAGCCGCTCCACATGTGTTCGAACCTGGTGCTCAGAGCGAACCGACAGGACCTGGCGTTACGCTTCCCAGGTCAAAATCTCCTCGTCGTACAAATTCTCAAGTTTGCGCTTGTGCTGGGCCTCCTCGTTTTCGAGGATAGCGAAAAGCTTTGCAGTCTTTTCCCCGGCGCACTTGTTTTTCCACGCAGCATAGAAGGCATGGGCCTTCTCTTCCTTTTTCATGGCCAGCATGAGGGCTTCCTGGTAGGTGAGGTCGTCCCTGAACGACACGTCGAGCAGGTAATCGCTTATCTTGAGGTCCTCGACCGCTTTGAGCTTGATCTCGTTGAGCTTCAGCTCATAGAGTTCTTTCAGCAAATCCCTGTGACGCTGCTCTTCCTGGACCAATTCATCGAAAAACTGCTTGAGCGCCGGATTTTTCGCCCGCTGTGAGCACTTGATGTAAAAATCCATCGCCTTCTGTTCTTTTTGAATTGCAAAACTCACCACGTCGCTCATCGATGTACATGAAACTGTGTTCATGGTTACCTCCAATATGTGTGGTTGATGTGCCCGATTAAATTCCCGGCATTTCGGAAGAGCATGGGGGTGTGATCGATCCGCCGAACGACTGGAAGAGCCGGAGGACGAAAAAATATTTAACAATTTAATTACCGGAGGGTGTGCATCAAGTATGTGAGGTGAAATTCAGGAATTTAGAAATTTTGGGTTCGGGAATTCCGGGAATTTAGTTGGCGTCGAGAAAGTAAACGCAGAGTGGGCACGGCGTTTTATCGTGCCCGTGGTCCGTGCCCATGAAAGCGGCGGTGGGCACGATAATGCGCCGTCTGGGTTTTCTTGGATTCCTAAATTCCTCACTTATCGTCAAAAAGAGGCACATGGGCGAAGCGGGATACCTCCACAAGGCCCATGTCGGTGAGCTTTAGTTCGGGAATTACGGGAAGCGCCAGGAAGGACATTGCCATAAAGGGGTTTTCAAGAGTTGTTCCCTGCGCGGCCGCGATCTTTTTCAGGCGGCTTAGCCCGTTGGCGACTTCCTGGGCGGACCCCGGCGACATCAGCCCGGCGATGGGCAGGGACAAAACTTCCATTTTGCCTCCGGCATTCCCCGCGGCCATGCCTCCGCCGCAGTCGCGAAGGGCCGAAACAGCGGCAATTATATCCGAATCGCTGACCCCTACGGCAATGACGTTATGGGAATCGTGGGCGATGGAGGTCGCAATTGCTCCTTCCTTTAATCCCATTCCCCGGACGAACCCGATTGCCGGCCGGCGGCCCTCGATGTAGCGATTAAATACCGCGATCTTCAGGATGTCGCGCTCAGGGTCGGAAACCACGTGTCCATTTTCAACTTTGGGCTCCAGGAGAAATTTTTCCGTTAGCAGGGTCCCTTCCCCAACACCTATTACGCGGATCTTTCCAGACCGCGCGGGCACGAGCAGGTCTTCGGAGCCGATTCGGCCTATCCTCATCGGACTTCCCGGCAGGGGGGGCGATGGCCAGCTTGATCGATTGGCGATAAGCTTTCCTTCCCGGGCGACCTCGATTCCACGCTTGAAAACCCTGGCAGGGTTCCAGGGATTTAGGGTCGGGCTGATGCTGAAATCGGCGAAATATCCCGGAGCAATCGCCCCGAGCCGGGGCAGCCGGAAATGGTTAGCGGCGGTCCAGGTGGCGAGTGTTATCGCCCGAACCGGGTCCAACCCGAGTTGCATGGCCTTGTTTACAATCGAATTTACATGTCCCCTGCCCATGAGGTCATCCGGGTGAACGTCATCGGAGACAAACATGCACTGGGGCCAGGTCTGGTCGTTAACTATTCCGATTAGGTTTTCCAGGTCTTTTGACTGGCTCCCTTCCCGGATCATGACGGCCATGCCGCGCGCCAGCTTCTCCTCTGCCTCCGCCCTTGTTGTGCATTCGTGGTCCGAGCGGATCCCCGCCGCGACGTAAGCGTTCAAATCCCGCCCGGAAAGTCCGGGACAATGCCCGTCAATTATCCCGTCCTGAAAGAGAAGAAGTTTGTCCGTTACTTCGGGATCGGCGAAGAGCACGCCCGGAAAGTTCATCATTTCAGCAAGGCCCAAAATGTGCTCGTCCGGGATGAGAGATTCGAGGTCAACCGCGCTAAGCCGAGCGCCGGAGGTCTCGAGAGGTGATGCCGGAACACAGCTCGGAAGATTGAAGAAGATGTCTAGTGGAAGACCACGAGCGCATTCCAGAAAATACTTTATGCCGTCCGTGCCCAGAACATTTGCGATTTCATGAGGGTCGGCAACAACCGCTCCGGTTCCCCATGGCAGCACCGCCGCACAAAAACCAGCTGGGTTAAGGAGAGAGCTTTCGATATGTATGTGGCCGTCGATGAATGCGGGACTGACGTACATCCCTCCGGCATCTACCGTTTCTTGGCCCTCGTATTTACCCCATCCAAGAAAAAATCCGTCGAATACCGCCAGATCGGCCTTTTCCACTTTTCCGGAAAAAACATTCACCACCCGGCAATTCCTGATGCAAAGATCCGCCGGGCGCCCTCCTCTCGCCGCATCTATCAGTGCGGTAAGCCGCGCTGTATCGATTTTCATTGGATGCCCCGATTCGCGTTGCCGGTTGGCAGTTGCTAACTACAGTCTGTTTCATCCCAAAAAAGCCAAAAATTCCCTTTTGGCAGGCGGATAAGCCTGCCCAGCATTCAACGATCCGCAGTTCACAACTCACGACCCACAGCCGGCAACTGAGTTGCGGCACGGCGTCAGTTGTGGCACGGTCTCCCGACCGTGCCTGGCCTCACGACCAAGGGTCTCCAGGGAGGGCGCGGTAAAAAGATTTGAGACCTCCGGTCGAAACCATGGCGCGGTCTCCTGGGGCTGTTGCCTAAAAGCTGAATCGGAAAAATTTTGCGGGAATCGGAGGAAAGCTCCCCTCCCCTGGCGGGAGGGGTTGGGGGAGGGGGTTG
>DBMO01000074.1 GCA_002298995.1 Desulfarculales bacterium UBA696 | reverse complement strand
GCGGTCGGGAGACCGCGCCGTAGCCGTGGTTGGTGGAAATCCGCCCTTCAAGCCGCTTCGGCTCCCGTCTGGAAGCCGGACTCAAACGCCCGGAGGTTTTGCTCTATCAGGTTTTGAGAGAGGAGCTTTTTAAGGGCTCGCTCCCAGCTTCCTCTCGATATCGGCAGCAGGCCGGTCCCGGCCAGGACCCCGATCATCACTACATTTGAGCTTCGCTGGGCATCGGAGGATTTTGCAATTCCGTCGGCGTCAACTTCAAGCAGCTTGGAGACCCGCGGCCTGATCGTCCCAAAAAGCAAATCAAGGTCGGGGTAGGCGCTTTGGCCTATTGTGACCGTGAAAGGCAGAATGGGGGTAATGCCGGCTATGACAAAGCTTTTCGAGTTGCACTTTGGAAGGGCGCGGGCCGCTTCGAGCGGTTCGAAAGCAATCACGATATCCGCCTCGCCGTCGGCAATGGTTGGACTCAAGGCGTTGCCGATCACCACTGAAGATTCCACCACACCGCCTCTCTGTGCCATCCCATGGATCTCGCTCATCAGTACGGGAAGGCCCTCTTCGAGGGCTGCCTCTCCCACGAGGCGCGTGGCAAGAAGGGTCCCCTGACCGCCCACTCCTGTAAAGAATATACGCACGGCTGTATCCTTTAACCCGTTTAGGGTAATTTTTTAGGTTTGATGGAATCGCAGATCTGCGAACAGACACTGCAGCCGCTGCAAAGCGCCTCATCGATCCGGACGCGCTCGCCACCATCACCGGAGGTATCGACCGAAAAGGCTGGGCATCCCAGGACGGTGAGGCAATCCCTGCCGCACGGCTTGCATGGCTCTTCTTCGACCTGGAAAACGATCTTCTTTTTCTTCTTGAGCATACGGGTCTCATACAGCGGACAGGGGCTTTTCGAGATCAGCACCGATACGCCGCTCTCATCCATTTTTTCCTTGAAACCCCGTAGCACTTCCTGCGTCTTCTTTACCTGGAGCGGATTTACGACCGCCACGCGTTGCACGCCGCACCCGCGCACCAATTTTTCCAGGCTGACCCTGGGCTCGACCTTGCCCGCCGGGGTAAGTTCCACTCCGGGATGAGGCTGGTGGCCGGTCATTGCCGTGGTGCCATTATCCAGGATCACGAGGAGGATCTTGTGCCCGTGGGTCACCGCGTTGATAAGGCCCGGAATTCCGGCGTGGAAAAAGGTCGAGTCGCCGATAAAGGCCACTACGGGACGATCCAGCACCGTGCTGAATCCGCCCGCCGTGGAAACGCCGGAGCCCATGCAGATAAGGAAATCGGCAGCCTTTAGAGGAGGAAGGACCCCCAGGGTGTAGCAGCCGATGTCAGTCGGATAGACTGCCTCGTTTCCGAAAACCTTTTTGACCGAGTAGTATGTCGCCCTATGCGGGCAGCCGGGACAAAGGTTTGGCGGCCTCTGGGGAAGTTCGGGGGCGGGAAAGACATCGGGTCTTTCGTATGGAACATCGAAAAAGTTTGCAATCGCGCTCTTCACCTTCACGGCGTCCAGTTCGAAGGCCCGCGGAATCAGCCCGTCGCCCTTTCCCGCTATTTCGACCGGAAGCTTGGCCTCCTGCGCCACCAGCCTCACGGCTTCTTCCAGAAAAGGTTCGGTTTCTTCCACAACCAGCACCTTCTCGACCGTTGCCAGGAATTCGCGCACAAGGGCCTTGGGACAAGGATTTGTAAATGCGAGCTTGAGAATCCTGACGCTGCTCTCGATGCCAAGGCCGCGCACGGCCTCCTGGGCGTGGAGCCAAGAGATGCCGCTGGTTATTATCCCGAGCAGGCCTTTGCCGGAAGTGAAGTTTAGGGCGCTTTTTTCTGATTCGGACTGGAGTTTTTTGCCCCTCTCGATCTGTGTGAGCCTGAGCTTTCGGCCCACTGCCGGAATGACCACGAGGTTGAACGGGTCCTTTACAAAAGTCCCGGGCTTTCTTTCGTTCCGGGCAATCGGTCCCACTAACACGGGGCCGCGGCAGTGATTTACACGGGTGGTTGTCCGCAGCAGGCAGGGGGTACCGAATTTTTCCGATATTGCGAAGGCTTCCAGGGTCATCCTGTAGGCTTCCTCGGGAGTTGAAGGCTCGAGCATGGGGACCCCGGCCATCTTGGCGTAATACCTGGAATCCTGCTCGTTCTGGCTCGAATGAAGAAACGGGTCGTCGGCGACAACTATCACCATTCCGGCCTTTACCCCGACGTAGGCAAGCGTCATAAAGGCGTCCGCCGCAACATTAAGCCCGACGTGCTTCATCGCGCAAAGACTTCTCACCCCCGAAACCGCCGCGGCGCAGGCAACCTCCATCGAAACTTTTTCATTCACCGAGTACTCGACGTAAATTCCGGCTTCCGGCCCAAGCTGCGAAAAGCGGTCGATTATCTCGGACGACGGTGTACCCGGATAAGCCGCGACAAATCGCACCCCGGCCTCGGCCGCGCCGCGCACAATGGCCTCATTTCCAAGCAGAAACAGCGGCTTGTCCGTTGGGGCAACTAGCAGTTCGTGCATTAAATTTTCCTCCGATAGTGATTTTGAATAGCCTGCGGCTATATTTTAAAGAGTCGTAATTCCGGCAAAAACTCTCGTTCGGGTTGTAGGTTGGGTTGAGCGGTAAATGGGACCCCGCCGCAAATCCCACTAGAGCCGAGCGAAACCCAACACCACGGCGACGGACTGTTGGGTTTCGCTCCACTTTGCCATTCGCGGCTTTGAACCCATTCACCGCTCGACCCAACCTACAAATGCAATCGAACGGTGGGCACGATAAAACGGGCCTGTTGCCCAAATAAGATATTTCGAAAATGTCGAGTTATCGTCGAATGACGCCTCGCGGTTGCAATCGGTGGGTAGCCCGGATATAAATCCGGGCTACCCCTTCTACCCTCATACCCTCGCTAACTTATAGACTGGCGGAAATTTCCATTTGGGCAACAGCCCCTAAAACTGTTGCCCACTTAACGTTTATATTTTTTCACTTCCCGGCCCTCGAGATGCCGTCGTGCTCACATGATCCGCGCCGGTCCGCGAAGGGTTTTACAAGACCTTCTTCCCGCTTAAGCGAACCTTTTTCCACCAGTTTGATTCTCGGCGTTATCCCGATAAAGTTTGCGACTTTCCGGCACATCAGCTCGACGAGCGCCTTCTGTTCACGCATTTTATCGTAGAATAGCTGCTCGGTTACTTCGACCCAAATCTCAAGTTTGTCCTCGTGGCCTTCGCGCACCGCGACCAACTGGAACACCGGGCGCTCGCCCTTTATCTCCTGGAGGATTTCACCGATCCGGTTGGGAATAATGTTTATCCCCTTGATCACGATCATCTCGTCGCAGCGCCTCAAAATCCGGCTGATCCGGCGCATCGACCTGCCGCACGGGCAGGGCTGCTCGATTATGCCGCACACGTCTCCGGTTCGGTAGCGGATCACCGGGAAAGCTTCCCTGGTAATGGCCGTCAGGACCAGTTCGCCCTCCTCGCCCGGCCCGAGCACGCGCTGGGTTTCGGGATCGATTACCTCGGCAATGAAATGGTCTTCCTGGAGGTGCATGCCGGATTGCTCCAGACACTCCCCGGCAATACCCGGTCCCATGACCTCGCTCACGCCGTAGTTATCGGTTGCCTTGACGAAGAGGCGGCTTTCAATTTCGTTTCGCATTCCCTCGGTCCAGGGTTCTCCGGCGCAGATGCAGTATTTGAGGGAGAGTTTCTTGGCATCGATCCCCATTGCCTCGATCCGGTCGGCTATAACCAGCGCATAGGTGGGAGTGCATACGAGGACCGTGGTCCTGAAATCCTGCATTATCTTGATCTGCCGCTCCGTGCGTCCAACCGACGTCGGAAGGACCGATGCCCCGATCCGCTCGGCCCCGTAGTGAATACCGAGCCCGCCTGTGAGGAGCCCGTACCCGTAAGTTATCTGCATCACGTCGTCGCGGGTGATCCCCGAGGAGGTTAGTATTCGCGCCACGAGATTGCTCCAGGTGCGAAGGTCCTGCGCGGTGTATCCTACCACCCGCGGGTTGGTCGTGGAACCCGAGGAAGAATGCACTCGAACCACTTCCCTCAGCGGTACGGCGAACATCTCGTAAGGGTAGGAGTCGCTGATGTCCCGGCTGGTCGTGAACGGCAGCCGCTCGATGTCTTTTATTTCCGTCAAATCGTCTTCGGGCCTGAAGCTTATTTCCTTGAACTTTTTGCCGTAGAAAGACACATTGCGGCAGACGCGGTTAAGGGTCGCCTGGAGCCGCTCCAACTGGACCTGCCGCAGCTCGTCCCTGCTCATGCACTCATTTTTCGGTTCCCAGAACGACATGGGATTTTCCTCTCTATTTTCACCGCATGTGTTTTTACCGCGCTCTCCGCGCTCTCCGCGGTGAAGACAAACCCTGGCTAGGCGTCCCAGATCTGCCTTGCCCCCTTGCCGAGGTAGGCCCTCTTGACTTCACGGTGCTCTAATAGCTCCTGCCCTTCGCCCTGCAGGACCACCTTGCCTGTTTCGAGCACGTAGCCCCGGTCGGCGATCTTTAAGGCCGCGCGCGCGTTCTGCTCGATCAGCAGGATGGTTCGGCCCTCCTCCTTCAACTCCCGGATTATCGAGAGGATAAGCTTTACCATCAGTGGTGCAAGCCCCATTGAGGGTTCGTCCAAAACGAGCAGCTGCGGGCGGGACATGAGGGCCCTGCTGATTGCGAGCATTTGCTGCTCGCCGCCGCTGAGGGTCCCGGCAAGCTGGTGGCGCCGGTCCTTGAGTATCGGAAACCTGTCGTAGAAGCGATCCATGTCCGCCCGAACCTGCTCGCGGTCGTTTCTGTGGACGAAGCCGCCCATCAGCAAATTGGCCTCGACGCTCATGGCGGAAAAAATCTGGCGGCCCTCTGGAACGAGCGCAATGCCCTTGCGCACGATGTTTTCCGGCATGAGTCCTTCAATGGGCTCGCCGTTGAATTCTATCCGCCCCCTGGCAGGCTTTTCCATACCGCAGACCGTATTTACAAGGGTGCTTTTGCCGGCCCCGTTCGCCCCCACCAGGGTTACGATCTCACCACGGCTCACGTGAAGCGACACGCCCTTAAGGGCGTGAATATTTCCGTAGTAAGTGTGGATGGACTTGATTGTCAGCATTTTACGGCAGCCTGCCTTGTCAACTTCTTATTTCCCGCTCTTGGCTTATTCCTCGTCCTCAGCCCCGAGATAGGCTTCGACTACCGCGCCGTTTTCCTTTATCTCGGCGGGGGCGCCCGAGGCGAGCACCTCTCCGTAGTGGAGCACCAAAACGCGGTCGGAGATGTCCATTATAAGATTCATATCGTGCTCGACCAGCATGACCGTCACCCCAAGTTTCTTGATGCCCTGGATGAGCTCGCCGAGGTCTTCGGTTTCCTTCATATTGAGGCCGCCCGCCGGCTCGTCGAGCAGGATCAGTCTGGGCTCGGTGGCAAGCGCACGTGCGATTTCGAGGATTTTTTGCTTGCCAAGGGGAAGTGTCCCGGATTCAACACCGGCGCATCCGGCAAGTCCGGCAAATTCCAGATATTCCAAAGCCCTCGACCGGATAAGCTTTTCTTCCGAGCGCATGCCGGGAAGGCGCAGTCCGGCGGCTAAAAATCCGCTTCCCGTCCTCGGGTGCCTGCCCATCATTACGTTTTCGAGCACGCTCATCTTTTTGAAAAGGGCCACATGCTGAAATGTCCTGGCAACACCCGCCACTGCTATCCTGTGAGGCGCAATCCCGCCTATTGCCTGCCCAAGGAATGTGATCGACCCCTCCGATGGGCCGAGCATTCCGCTTATGCAGTTGAAAAGAGTGGTCTTTCCGGCGCCGTTAGGCCCTATGACCGCCTGTATGACTTTTTCCGGCACCTCATAGCTAACGTCGCGAAGTGCGGTCACACCGCCAAACTTCATCCATAGACCGCTTACCTTCAAAATGGGCGCGCTCGGCTGAAAATCCGTCCCGGTCACGTTCCAGCGCCCTCCAGGGCGGATTGGCGCCTCTTCCGCCTAAAGCCGCCAATCGAAACTATGCCACCCGGCAAAAAGAGCGCCACGACCAGGAGAATCGCCCCGTAGGCCAAAATTTCGAGTTCCGCGAATACCTGAAGCCACTCGTTTCCCACAAAGGTCATGAGAACCGTGCCGACCAGTGCTCCCCAGAGGCTCTGCATCCCACCGACCATTACCATCAGCACGAACCGGATAGACCACATCAGGTTAAACGAGCTTGGGTTGAGGCAGGTAACGTAGTGGGTGTATAGGCTACCGGCAATCGAGGCCAGGACCGCGCTGAGCATGAAGACCCTCACTTTGAAGCCGGCGGTGGGCACCCCGACAGATTCCGCGGCCCGTTCATCTTCGTGGATGGCCCTTAGCGCCCGCCCCACTCTCGAGTGGAGCACGTGGAAACAGAATATCAGCACCAGGAAGACTATCCCCCAGACCAGGTAGTACCAGGCCAGATCGCTTGTGATCTTGCGGCCGAACATCCGAAGATAGGGTATGTCGATCATACCCGATGGGCCGCCCGTCCAGTTTACTTCCTCGGCGAATATGATGTTTACTATCACGCCGAACCCGAGGGTTGCCATGGCGAGGTAATGGCCCTTGAGGCGCAGGGACGGCACGCCCACTACCCAGGCGACCGTGGCGCAAACCACCGTCCCGCCGCCCATTGCAAGCCAGGGATTAACGCCGAATTTCGATGTAAGGATACCCGAAGTGTATGCGCCGATTCCGAAAAACGCCGCCTGGGCGAGCGATATCTGCCCGGCATAGCCCATCAGCAGGCTCAGCCCGATGCACACGAGGCTGAATATGCCCGCGAAGACCATGACGTCAACGTAGTGGGAAACGGCTTTGAAGGGCATGACCAGCCAGGGGAAAACGCCGATGAATATTGCGGCCCCGAGCATGATCAGCCAGTTTTTTCTGCCCATTTGAATTTCTCTAGAATTTTTTCAGCCTGGCGGCTTCCCTGTTTCCGAAAAGCCCCTCGGGTTTCAGGAAAAGCACCATCAACAGCAATACCAGGGCGACCGCATCCTTGTAGCCTGATGAGAGATACCCGGCGCAAAACGATTCGGCGAGCCCGAGAATAAGCCCCGCAACGAGCGCCCCAAAGAACTGTCCGAGCCCCCCGAGCGCAGCCGCCCCAAAGCCCTTGAGGCCGAGTAGGGCGCCCCTTTCGTACTCCATCATTGAAACCGGTGTGATGATCACGCCGGCGGCCGCCCCGATTGCGGCACTGAGGATAAACGATAAAAAGACCATGTAGCGAACCGGTATTCCGACCAGCCGTGCCGCTTGAGGATTGTTGGCGCAGGCCAGCATCGCCTGGCCGTATACCGATTTACGAAAGAACAGCGTAAGGCTGATAACCACCAGGGCGCATATCCCGATTATCCAGAGCGCCTGCGGCTGAATGGCGGCCCCCGCCACCATTATCGGCCCGCCGGAACTGAAGGCGGGAAGGCTGTAAGGGTCTTTTCCCCAGCCAAGCATCGCCGATCCCTTCAGCAGTATGGAAACGGCAATGGTGATAATGATAAGAGACAGTACGCTCGATTCCCGTGCCCGCCCGATAATGAACCGGTCCATGGCAAGGCCTATGCAGCCCGCGACCGCAACGGCGCAGATAAATGCCAGGTAGAGCGGAAGGTGAAGGGTGCCTGCGAAAAATACCGCAAACAGGCCGCCCAGCATTACGAACTCACCCTGGGCGAAGTTGATTATCTCCGTCACGCTGTAAATGATATTATAGCCGATTGCCACCATGGCGTAGATTGCGCCAATGGTAATTCCGCTGATTACGTACTGGAGAAAATCGGTTCCCACCTGTCAGCCTGACCCCACCCCGATACAGTCTGTCCGTGCATCGGGGCAAACGAGAAATTCTTCACCCGGCCCCGCGGATTAACCCGCCTTCTTTGGGTATGATTCGTCTAACATTTCGGCCTGAAATAAGGAAATATTTTTTGAATTAGGGATTTAAGGAATTGCAGGAATTTTGGGTATTCGGGAATGGCATTTTCAAATTCCTGAATCACTAAAAAGGGTTCCGGGTTGAAAACACATGTGGGGAAGGCTTTCCAGCCTGCCCCACATGATTTCAAACCTTGTATTGTCCCGCCCTACTTTGCCAGGGCCCACTTTCCGTCTTTAACCACAACCATCTCGAGGTCATCCTTGCTGAGGCCGTTGTGGTCCTGCGGGGACATCTTGAATATCCCATGCTGGCCGACGAAATCCTTCGTGTTCTCGATATGGTCGCGGATTTTGGCCGGATCGGGGCCGACCGCCTTCAGAGCGGCGATGGCGATATGCATGGAATCCCAGGCATGGCCGCCAAAGGAGGAAACCGGTTCCTTGTAGCGCTCATCGTAGGACTTTGTGTACTCCATTATTACCTTTTTCTGGGGCTGATCATCGGGAAGGAGGTTCCCGACGTTCACCCGCGCAAGGGGCAGAATGACCCCCTCGGCTGCTTTCCCGGCAAGTTCCAGATTCTTGAGATTTCCAAATCCGTGGCTCTGGTACAGAGGAATCTTATCCATTCCGAGATCCCGCCAATTCTTGACTGCAAGAACCTGGGTGGGGCCGGTCGACCAGTTAACGACCGCATCGGGCTGGGCGGACCGGATCTTTGTGAGCTGCGCGGAAAGATCGGTGTCCTGCGGTCCGTAGCGTTCATCGGCAACAATGGTGATCCCATATTCGGGGGCAAGCCTTACCAATTCTTCCCGCCCGCTTGCGCCAAATCCGTCGGAAACGGTCATTATGCCGATCTTTGAGACTTTCTTGGACTTCATGTAATCGAACATCTTCCCCACGACATGGCTGTCGGAGCCCGCCACCTTGAATATCCATTTATGGGTCTCGACCGGCGTGACAATCTTGTAGCTGGCGGCACACGAAACCAGGGGGACCTGGGCTTCCTCGGCAACTCCAACAACGGCAAGGCTCGTTCCACTGGTGCTAGGACCGATTATCACCGGCACTTCGTCTTTTTTGATCAGCTTCTTGACGGCCAGATTGCACTTTGTGGGATCGGTTTCGTCGTCGTAGATGATGAGTTCAAGCGGGTGGCCGTCGATTCCGCCCTGCTTGTTTATCTCGTCTCTTATCATTTCCGCCGTCTTCTTCTCCGGTTCACCGAGCAGTGAAGCCCCTCCGGTGATCGAGAAAACCGCCCCGATCTTGTAAGGCTCCTTTTCCGCCGCGATTCCTTCGCCCTTCGACCAGAACAGTACGGCCGCCGTGATAAGCAACCCCAGGACCGTCAGGCCAATAAGGTTTTTTGCCGATTTCATCGTTTGCTCCTTGCCTAAGTGATAGAAAGATTAAAATAAAAAAGGCCATGGTCAACAACGCAACCACGGCCTCCGGAAAATGGAAAAGCCGCGGGCAGAATCGGATTCGCGATCTGCCCACGGCTCTCTTGCCAGCTTGACTAGAGATGCACGGGGACAGACCGCCCGAAGTAGATATAGAGATAGTACTCTCTCGGTGTGACCATGCCTTTAATACTTCTCCTGAAAAGGATTTTGGCCCGGATATAAGCAGCCGGACAAGGATATGTCAAGTGTTATCTGGGTATGGTGTTGTCTGGGTATGGTATACCTGCCGCGGGCCAAATGCTCTAAAAGCAGGGCAAGATCGGAACCGTTTGTCGAAAATTTACGGAAAATGCAGCGTTTACATGATCTTCGGCGAAAGTTTCTATCTTTCGCTCAAGCTTCTTAGTTTCCTCATAACCGCAATTATGCTAGATTTTCCTGCACGCAATCCTACCATCCATATAATTTCCAGCCTGCCCCCGATAGCCTGTGGAACAAAATCGGGGGCCTTGGACAGGAATTGATGCGCGGAAAACATAAAATACTGATCATTGATGACGAAGCTCCGTTTCGCTCGGCCCTTCGCAGGCTGCTTGAAAAGGGCAACATTGTTCTTGAGGCGGATACCGGCACGGCGGGCTTCGCTTTGGCCGAGCGGGACGAACCCGACCTGGTTTTGCTCGATATCGGTCTTCCGGACGGCAGCGGGCTCGAGTTGCTGCCCAGACTTAGGGAGCTGCGTCCTTCCCCGACCGTGGTCATGATAACCGCCTACGAACGGGTAAAAGACGTTGTCATGGCCATCAAGCGCGGGGCTTTCGACTACCTGGTGAAGCCGGTGGATATCGATGAATTCGAACTCACCATCCAGAACGCGTTAGAGCATGCCGGGCTCAAAAATGAGGTCTCGCGGCTTCGCCAGGAGGTGCAGAGGCTTCAGGGAATCGACCGACTGATCGGGCAAAACCCGAAATTTCTGGAAGCCCAGATGCTCGCGATCAAGAGTGCGCAGAGCCGGGACGCGGGCGTGCTGATCCAGGGGGAAAGCGGGGCGGGAAAGGAGCTTTTCGCCAGGCTCATCCATACCAAGAGTCCCCGTGCCGCCTACCCGTTTGTGGCGCTAAACTGCGCGGCCTTTGGCACTGAAATCATCGAGAGCGAGC
The DNA here is from genome assembly GCA_002298995.1 of Desulfarculales bacterium UBA696. Classification (GTDB taxonomy): domain Bacteria; phylum Desulfobacterota; class Syntrophobacteria; order Syntrophobacterales; family Syntrophobacteraceae; genus SbD1. The sequence continues at coordinate 14,643 of DBMO01000074.1, read as the reverse complement.
TTTTCGGCTACGAAAAGGGTGCTTTCACCGGCGCCAAAACGGAAGGCAAAGAGGGTCTCCTGCAAGTTGCCGACGGGGGGACGCTCTTTTTGGACGAGATAGTGGACCTCCACCCGGAAATCCAGGCAAAACTCCTACGGGTAATGGAAGAAAAGGAATTCTACGCCGTCGGCGGAACGCGCAAGAAAAAAGTTGATATCCGCATCGTTGCCGCCTGTAATCAGGACCTGTGGCAGGTGGCCGAGGGGGGAGGGTTCCGCAAGGACCTCTACTTCAGGATCGCAACCATCAAGGTTGACCTGCCCTCCCTTCGCGAAAGGCGGGAGGATATTGTGCCCCTCGCCATGAATTTCGTGGAAGAATTCAACGACAAATACGGCAAGCACTTTCGCGGATTCAACCCCAAGGCCGAACGGCTCCTCCTGGGGCATTCCTGGCCCGGAAATGTCAGGGAACTCAGAAACACTGTCGAGCGAGTGGTCCTGCTGGAAAATGACGACATGATCCTGGGGCGCCATCTCCATTTCCTCGATCCCGATACGAGGACCGATGACGGCTCGAAACAGGACAAGATCAGTATTGCCTTGCCCGATGGGGGGATAGCCCTGGAAGAAATAGAGCGGGAAGTAATTCTTAGCGCATTCGAGAAATGCGGCCGAAATAAATCGAAAACAGCCCGCTTCCTCAAGCTGCAGCGGCACATTCTTTTGTATCGGTTGAAAAAGTACGGCATCGAAGTTTGAACAAAATGCTCCAACTTCGTGAAGACGTGAACAATATAGTCCATATCGCAGTTATCTGATTGATTTAATTGGTTTTTCACCCACGCCAGCCCTATCGCAACCACTACATACCCCAGCTGATTGGGCAATAGTGTGCAGAAAAGTTTTGACCCGCCTTCGGTAATTCGCATACAGACCCTTGACTCCATAAGCATCTATGCTCATATTTGCCGGCTGGCATGCTCCTTGCTCTACCCAATGTCAGGAGGCGGAATGTGCGAATTGAAAATCTCGTTCTTCTTGTTGAAGATGATGCCCCGCTGAAGCGCTCTTTGGAAAAATTTCTGAATCAGGCTGGGTATGCCTATGAGAGTTGTTCGACTGCCCGTGAAGCGCTGACTCTTGCAGAGAAACTTCGACATGATGTTGTGATCGTTGAGTATCACCTCCCAGATTCAAACGGAACTTCCCTGTTGGAAAAGCTCAAACTCCATGCTCCTAAAGCTGCTGCGATCGTTCTATCTGAGTATGACTTCCAAGCTGTTGCGACTGATCTTAATCGAGCTCGAATTGAATTCTATCTGAAAAAGCCGTTTGATCTGGTTGATCTTGAAACTGCTCTGTCCTCTGCATGCGTAAAAGCCGGTAGGCCGGCTCAGGACGAAGACTGGAACGGAGCCGACTCGAGAGGTGTACTCGCCTCCACTTCGACAGAGGGAAATCTTGGAAACGGTAATTCGACTGCGAGTTCTTAATCGCCCTATTGTTGAAATTACCCGGAAAGGTAGCTGCTAACTAGGTCTGTATCTCACACTCATTGCTCACGCTCCTGCTGAAGCTCATGTTCTTTAATTCTATCTCCCGCTCATGCTGACGTGAACCGCTCACTTGCCAAGTTGAACCGAACACTGAATCTGTTCTCGCGCTGGTGGCTGGATCTCTTATCTCGTGCTGTTAAACCGAATCCGAGACATCCCTTTGGAAATAACGAAAAGCCGCAAGAGGAATCTTGCGGCTTTTTGTTTTTCGGGTTGGCGAATGAGAAATAAAGGCAGTCGAACTGCCGCTCCACTAAGTCTTTTTACCTTTGAGGTGGCAGCCTGCAACCTGCTATAATCTTCCTGGAATGTCAGAATTTCGCCTGCCGCAATTCGCACAAGAACTCAAGGAGATCATCCATGAGCATTAAAATGCCTCTCAAATTCCACGGCAGCTACAAAGTGGCTATCAGGAAGGATGGGGTCGAAAAGCAGGAAATTTGCCAAAAATTAAGCATGGCGCCTCTTGCAGAGGGTGACGGCGCCCCGTCGCCCGGCTCGGCCGAGCCGTCAAAATACCTTATCACCTACTTTTGTTTTGGCTGCAGGCGGGTTCTGGAAGGCACCATCAAGGAAAACCGCGAGGACGGGACCGTCTTCCAGGTAGATGAGCGCGAAATCGAGTTCAGCCCCCAGTCGAAGCCCGAGCCCGGCAGAACGTGCTAGGTGTTTTATACACCTACAACTCGACCTGGACGCCCAATTCAACAACCTGGCCGGGAGGCAGGCCAAAGTAATTGGTTGCGGTCTGTGAATTGCGGGAAAGGAAAGCGAAGAGGCTTTTTCGCCAGCGTATCATCTTTGCGTCGCCCGTCGGCAACAGAGTCTCTCTCCCGAGATAGTAGCTTATCGGCTCGGAGTGGGGGATGAGTCCGGCATTGAACGCGAGTTCCATGACGTGCGGCACGTTTGGTGTTTCCATGAAGCCGTAATGCGCCAGCAGGCGGTAGAATCCGTTTCCCAGGCCCTCAACCTCTATCCTGTCGCTATCATGCACCGACGGCACATCTGCCGCGATGATCGTTAGAAGAATCACCTTCTCGTGCAGCACCTGGTTATGCTTGTAGTGGTGCAGAAGCGATGGGGGGGTGTATTTCGAAGAGGATGCGAGAAAGACTGCCGTGCCGGATACCCGATAGATGTGGTGTTGGGCGACATCGCGCAGGAAATCATCAAAGGGGAGGGAAATCAGCCTGAACCTGCCGGCAAGGGCTGCGCGGCCGTCCTTCCACGCAGTCATTATGACCACGATCACAATTGCAACCGCCACTGGAAACCATCCGCCGTCGAAGAACTTGAACAGGTTGGATCCGAAGTAGGTAAGATCGAATATCAGGAAAAGAGTGACCAGCGGTAATACTCTTTTTACCGGCCATTTCCATGTCTCTGTTGCAACAAAGAAGTAGACCACCGACGTAAGCGCCATGTTGGCGGTGACCGCCACTCCGTAGGCCCCCGCAAGGCCGCTCGACCCTCGGAAGGCAAGCACCAGGGCAATGCACACGATCATCATCACCCAGTTAATTTCGGGAATGTAGATCTGGCCCTCGGTGACCTCTGATGTATGAATGATGGTTACGCGCGGGAAGTAGCCGAGTTGGACTGCCTGGCGCGTCAGGGAAAAAGCCCCGGAAATCATCGCCTGCGAGGCGATTACTGTTGCGATCGTTGAAAGTCCGACCATGGGGTAGAGCAAAGGGCGTGGTACCAGGCCGTAGAAGGGATTGGGCGCAAATTCAGGATTTGAAAGCAGCAGCGCGCCCTGCCCGAAATAATTGAGGAGCAGTGAAGGAAATACCAATGCAAACCAGGAAAGCCGGATTGGACGTTTTCCGAAATGGCCCATGTCGGCATAGAGCGCTTCGCCTCCGGTAATCACAAGTACAACCGAGCCCAGAACCACCAAGCCGTGAAGGTGGTTTTGCGCAAAAAACCTGTAGGCATGGATCGGATTTACAGCCCCCAGGATGCCGGGGTTTCTGGCTATTTCCCCGACCCCCAGAGCAGCGATCGCCACAAACCAGACGAGCATCACCGGCCCGAATACTTTTCCGATTCCGGTAGTCCCATGCCGTTGAAAAAGAAAAAGGACAAAGAGCACCACGCAGGTCAGCGGCACCACAAGGTCACGGGCGGCATCGGTTGCGACCTCGAGGCCCTCGATAGCCGACAGTACCGAAATGGCAGGTGTGATAAAGCCGTCCCCATAAAGCAGGGCTGCCCCGGTAAGCGCCGCCAGTATCATGAAGTTGCGCATTCGGGGCGAGAGCCTGTCTTCTCCTGGAACAAGCGCAAGAAGGGCAAAAATGCCCCCTTCCCCGCGGTTATCCGCACGCATTATGAAGATGATATACTTGATGGATACGACTATTGTAAGGGACCATACAACGAGAGAGAGCACGCCCATTATATTTGGCGCACTGGCTTCGATTGCATGAAGTCCGTGGAAGCATTCCTTAATGGCGTAGAGCGGACTGGTTCCGATGTCGCCGTAAACGACCCCCAGCGCCCCCAGCGCGAGCCCCAGTTTCATGCCCGCGGAACCGCGTTTGACTGCGTCCATCGAAGTAGTGTAGCCTTTCTCGTTGATCTGCACCGATTTTTAGTGCACCCTCTCTATATCAGTATTGATAAAAGCGCAATCGGTAAGAAATCACCGGTCGCCGCCGAAGGGGTCGCCGCGCGCAAGTGGTTAAATTAGAATTCAGGAAAAAGCTTATATCTCGGGAACTTCCGAAAGGCTAGATGAGATGGCAATTATTGCGATAGTAGGACGGCCAAATGTTGGCAAGTCCACACTCTTCAACAGGATCAGCAAAAGCAGCCGCGCGCTGGTTGATGACCTCCCGGGTGTTACCAGGGACCGCAACTATGCGCCCTCTGTCTGGGACGAAAAGAGCTTCACCCTGGTGGACACGGGGGGGTTCATCAGCAAGAACGACTCCTTTTTCGACGAGCACACCAGGGAGCAGATTTTTTACGCACTCGAAGAGGCCGATATCCTCCTTTTTGTCGCGGACGCCAAAACGGGCCTTCATCCCGAAGATCCCATGCTATTCGACATTTTGCGAAAGACCTCCAAACCGGTCTTCTTCGCCGTAAACAAGGTCGACGGCCGCGAGCAGAAAGGGCTTCTGGACGAATTCTACGCGCTCGGTGTTGAAAAGCTCTACCCGATCAGTTCCTCTCATGGGTTTGGAATCGGCGATCTGCTCTCCGATATCCTTGAACTCGTCCCGGAACCCCTTTCCCCGGAGCAGGAAGCCGAAGAGGAGGAAGTCTCCGAGGTAAGGATATCGATACTCGGGCGCCCAAACGTCGGCAAATCCACCCTGGTCAATAAAATTCTCGGAGCGCCGCGGGTCATCGTTAGCCCCATTCCAGGTACAACCCGCGACGCGGTGGACACCCTCATCGAGCGGGCAGGCCAGAAATACATGCTGATTGATACGGCCGGGATAAGGAAGAAGGGCAAAACCCGCGAGAAGCTCGAAAAGATAAGCATCATGAAGGCCCTGAACTCAATCGACAAGAGTCATGTGTGCATCATCCTGGTTGATGCCTCCGAGGGCACGGCCGACCAGGACCTGCACATAGCCGGCTATATCCACGACCGCTCCCGCGCCTGCATCATCGGAATAAACAAGTGGGATACCCTGGAATCCGACACCAAAGCAGCAAAAACCTTCATCGAGGACATCAAGTACCGGTTCCGGTTTACACCTTATGCGCCGATCCTGCCGATCTCCGCATTGACGGGCAAGGGCGTCCGCAAGATAATGCCCACTATCGACCAGGTTTTCGAGCAGTACAATCGGCGCATTACGACCGGGGTCCTCAACAGGGCGCTCCAGGATGCGCTGGAGGCGCACGAGCCGCCCATTGTCCGCGGCCGAAGGCTTAAATTCTTCTACGCTACCCAGGCCAGCGTCCGCCCACCTACTTTCGTAATTTTCTGCAACTACCCCGACAGTATCCATTTCTCCTACGAACGCTTCCTGACAAACAGGTTCCGGGAAACCTTCGGCCTCGACAAAACCCCCATCAGGCTGCTCTTCCGCGGAAGGAAAAGGGAGGAGGAGGGTAAGCCGAAGACGGAGCACACAAGGCGGAGGACAGAGGGAAAAGGACGGAAGCCGGAGCAGAAAAGAAAATAGGGAGGCCGGTTTTCCTTTAAACAATTCACCCCGACCTGCATCTGATACTAAAAGCGTTGGAGACTTGCGGTCGCTCGCAAGGCGCGGTCGGGAGACCGCGCTATCCTCGATTGTGCTCTGATGACAAAAAAATCCCCCTGAAAAGGGGGATTTTTTTGTCATCTTAAAACTTGAATCGCAAAAGCCGGTAATCAGCCCTGGTTTGCGGCCCGCAGGTATTGCTCGGTTGCCATGGGTATTAGATTGGCATCCACTCCAAGGGCCGCGGGTTCCATTCCCATGGCGAGGCCCAGAAGCTGCGGGAGCAGAATCGGCGGGACCTTGGCAGCCAGGCGCTTGCCTTCAGCCATTCTCTTCTGAATCCTGTCAAACTGGTTCAGGCAATACGGGCAGGTCATGCAGAGGCAGTCGGCGCCGCTTTGGGCGGCGTTTTTCACCTTCTTTGCGGTAAGGTCCATCGAAAGCTCGTCATTTACGCCAAGCAGAGGCGAGCCGCAGCATTCGGTTTTTCCTACCCAGGGAACGCTCTTTGCCCCGGTGGCCTCGACCACCGCGTCGAGCTGCGAGGGAACAATCGACTCGACGATTTCTTTGGGCCTGAGAAGATGGCAGCCGTAGTGAACTGCGACCTTGAGTCCGTTGAAGCTCTTCCTGATGCTCTTTTTTACCTCGTCCAGGCCGATGTCTTCGCTGAGGACTTCGAGGAAATGCTTTGCCCTGACGGTGCCCTTGTATTCGAGCCCCTCTTTTCGCAGAGCCGCGTTTACCTCTTCCCGCGCCTGGGCGTTTTCCTTCATGATGTGGTCAGCGTGCTTGAGGCTGCCGTAGCAGCAATTGCAGAAGGTTAGGATGTCCGAGCCCCGCTTTTCCGCAAGTGCTAGGTTTCTGCCCGAAGAAATCAGGTAGGCCTTGAGGCTGATGTTTCTGAGCGGATAGCCGCAGCAGTTGAATTCCTTGATTTCGGCGAAATTTACGCCAAGTTCCTGCAGGACTGCATTCGATGCGGTTTCGTAATGCTGGAGACCCATCGACGTCATGCAGCAGCGAAATATTGCAACATTCTTGTCATTTTTCATATCGCCAACTCTTCGTTTTTGCGGGAAATAGCCCGGTTCTTCAGTTCATACATAATGTCGGTTATGGAAACGCACTGCGGGCAGTTTTCCTGGCACTGATAGCAACCCAGGCAGCCCCAGAGCATCCTCGAGTTGAACACCAGGTCCCAGCACCGCAGACCAATAGCATGCATCATCTGGTGCGGAAGCAGCCCGAGTTCTTCGACGGGATGTTCGTAGTTGCGAACTACCGGGCAGGAGTTGGTGCAAAGCCCGCAACGGTAGCAGTTGGAAAACGAATTTGCCTGGATAGACCGGCTCAGCTCGCCAAGGATAGCCTTTTCCCCAACCTTGACCACTGCATCGGACGGTCTGCCCTTTGGTCCGGACATAACGTTCAGGGCTGCATCAAGAGGCTTCTGGTATTGATCCTTGTCGATGTTTTCCCGCTCGAGCCCGCGGTAGTAGGCAAGAGGCGAAAGAAGATTGGGTTCGGCAACGCCCTGCGACAGCAGCCGCTCCCTTGCCGCAAACCAAAGATCGCGAAGCTGAATCCCGGAGGGGCATACAAGGCCGCACCGGTTGCAGTTCGTGCACAGCATCACGCCCTGCTGGATCGCGCGAAGTTCTTTATCGTCAACGTCCGCACCCGTTGCAAACTTCTTGAGCGCCCTGATCTTCTCCGAGGGGAGGATGTTAACGTTCGGGAACTCATTTATTGCCACCGCAACCGAACAGGTCATTGTGCAGGTGCCGCAGTGGGTGCATGCGTCAAGCTCGATCATCTGCCGGGTTGCCACGTTGGCCGGGTCCGAATTGGCGCCCATCGCCGCGCTGGCCATGAGGCTGATCGGACTGGCAATCATGTGGAACATCTTGCTGAAAGGCAGGTAAGCAAGGAGGAAAAGGCAGGCCAGGTAATGCACCCATGTAAGTATATCCGGCAGGCGGGCGGCATCCAGGCCGGCGGCCAGTGGCCTCAGTGCAACCGAAATCGCATATCCGCCAAATCCCCACACCGGAGCTGCGTGGCACTGCTCGCAGTTGGCCTGGTGCACTTCCTTGCCCTTGGCAAGCACCGCCGCGCTGTAGGGTACCTTGGCGTTGGCCACAACCACGCCGAAGTTCTCGGACCAGTAGGCCTCGAGCGCCTTTATGTCTTCATCGGTCCCGCCCATTGTGTATTCATCGGCCATCCTCTGAAAGGCAGCCTGGGAGGTTATCTTGGTGGATTCCAGGAGGAAGCCCGAGAGGATGATAAGAGCCACCATCACTATTGCGTATACGTCCATGGAACTGGTGCGCGGGCGGCGCTCTTTGCGGATGAAGCGCCTGTTGATGGCCATTATCACACCCACCACGACCAGCGCTCCGCCAACGTCCCTCAAGAAAAGGAAGGGATTAAGAGTAGCAGCATAGCCGTTGTAGAGATGCACCATCAGGTAATTATCGAGCGCGTGCAGCACGAAGAGCATCGCAAAACCCGCGAAAATGCTCATGTGCATGTACCAGCGGTATGGGTCCTCACGCAGTATCGGCCGCTGGAACAGAGCGTCGGCAAAGAATGCCGAGATGACTTTTGGGCTGAACAGACTCGCCAGAACACCCTTAAGGGCGGCCGCAATCCTCTGTGACATCGAGAAACGGCTTCCCTGGGGTCCAACCGAGTAGCGGAACCAAGTCGATATTTTCCAGACAGTTCCGATACCGAAAATGACCAATGATGCGATAAGTACAAGCTTGTGGAGCGACATGGAAGGCAAATTCCTTTTTTTGATTTTTCGGGACAGCCGGCAAAAATCAACCCCTGCCCGAATCAGTGATATGTTGAATGTTGCCAGAAGTGAGTAATGGTATCTTTTTGTTAAAAAATATCAATACAAATGGGATCTTGCGCTCAATTCACCATTCAATTTTTGCCCGATGCCCAAGGGAGCCGCCGATGCGAACAAGCAATGGATCGGAAACAGCTTGACCCCACCCGATCCCGCAACAGGCAGTTAATCAAGTCCAAACGGGGTCATAAGGCAGAGAGCCGCTCCTGTACCAGATCAAATTGTCGAACGCGAGGCAATTCACGAGAAGAAAAACCAATTTAAACCGCGGCGCATTATATTTGCAAGCGAGCCTCGAATCAAGGGAAATATAGAGCATTTTATCACAATCGAGCGGCGACCGCCCGGCCCGAGATATCACTTCACGCCGATTCCACTCTAATATATCATTATCTTTTTCAAAAACGATGACCTGGCCTCCTCCGATGATTAAAAAGTGCGAATCCTTCGCGCCAAAATGCCTGCCGCGGGGGGCTAACCGAACTCTGAAGTGAATCCAAGAAAAAAAGGGGATGAGCATGCGGCCAACCGAAGAGCTCAAGGCCGAGCACGATGGAATTCTCGTAGTCCTGGAGGTACTCGACCGCATTTCCGAAAAGATCGTTTCGGCGCAGAGCGTTCCATTGGAGCATATCGACCAGATTATAGAATTTTTCGGGATCTTTGTTGATAAGTGCCATCACGGCAAGGAAGAAGATTTCCTCTTTCCGGCCATGCAGGCCGCGGGCGTCCCGAAAGAAGGCGGCCCGATCGGCGTTATGCTCTCCGAGCATGACAGGGGCCGGCGATTCGTGGCGGAGATGAGCAATCTAATCAATGCCTACCGAAGCGGGGAAACCGGTTCCCTGCATGTGCTGACAAATCCCGCGCTTCAATACTCGGATTTACTGAAAAGCCACATCTGGAAAGAAAACGATGTGCTCTTCCCAATGGCCGACCAAAAACTTAGTCAAAGCGAACAGGAGCGCCTATCACGCGAATTCGAAAAACTGGAGCGCGAAAGGATGGGACCGGGCACACACGAAGCATTCCACAAAATGATCGATAGCCTTTCGGAAATCTATCTCTAATACAATTGCATTCAAGATGGCTGGCTCATTGCGGGCGTTTGATGGATGGGATGCCATGCGGCGGGAATACCCGCCCATTTGGCAATGGGATGGGAAATAATGGCCATGCTTTCGGCATCAAATGCCCGGGAGATCATCGCCACGGGCAGTTGAAATCATAATTTTTCAAGTAAAGGCCCGCTGAAATGCAGGCCGGCCTCTGCCCAATGCGCGGCAGCCGGGCGCAATATAACCGGATCCGGCGTCTTTAGGGAACCAGCACGATCTTTCCGAACTGATCGCTTCGCTCCATCATCTCAAATGCTTTCCGGCCGTCGGAGAGCGGCATTACGGTATCGATAATCGTCCTGATTTTTCCGCTCCAGAGCATCCGGGTTATGTCGTGAAAGTCCTTGTGAGTGCCCATGGTGCTGCCGATCAGGCTGATCTGCTTTCCGAATATGCGGCGAATGTCGATTTCTGCCTGAGGACCGCTCGTGTTGCCGACGATCACTATGCGCCCGCCCCTTGCCACGGCCTGCATGCTGATATTTATGGTCGCGGCCCCGACGTTGTCCACGACGACATCAGCCCCCCGCTTTCCGGTCATTTTGTAAATCTCTTTTCCCCAGTCGAAGCGCGAGCGGTCGATGACGAAATCGGCCCCCAGGTCGAACGCCTTTTGAGCTTTTTCTTCGTTGCTTGCCACCGTGTAAACGGTTGCCCCGGCAAGCTTTGCGATCTGGATAGCAGCGCTGTTTACCCCTCCGCCGGCCCCGACCACCAAGACCGATTCACCGGCGCGCAGTTTTGCACGGGAAATAAGCATTCGCCAGGCGGTAAGCGTCACCAGAAGCGGAGCGGCGGCTTGCGGAAAATCAATGTCCTTTGGTATCTCAACGAGGTTTGCCGCGGGGACGGCCACGTACTCCGCGAAACCCCCTCGCGTGTGCTCGCCGATTATCTTATATCCCGGGCTCATGCTGGGCTCGCCTCGCCGCGTAAACTCGTCTTCATGGGCATTTATGCCGTGGTCTATAACAACTCGCTGCCCGGCCTGCCAGCCGGTAACTTCATCTCCGATCCCCGCTACCACACCGGCAATATCGGAGCCGCCCCAGTGAGGCATCTCCAGCTGGAGGCCCGGAATGCCTCGCATTACCCAGATATCGAGGTGATTGAGGGCGCACGCCTTAACCTGTACGAGAACTTCACCCTTTCCGGGTGCGGGATCGGGTACATTATCGTATCTTAGAACATCGATTTCGCCGTGTTGGTTAAAGCAGAGTGCTTTCATGGCTTGGCCTCTTTTTGAAGGAAGGTTTTTGGGTGGTTCGCAAGCGTTCCGGATGCAAAACTAAAGCCCCGCCTTGCCGGTTTCAACCCGGAATCCCTTAATTTCCGGTTGAAACCCGACCGGCAGAGGCCTATTATTGCCGCCCTTTTCGATGCCGGTATTTATTTTGATGGACCGGTATGGTAGACATACTTTTTTATTCAATAACAGTTACGGACGATCAAAACATTATGGTCGGCCCCGAGCCGAAAAAGGTCGCGCCCGCATTCCGGGCCGGCAAGAGGTAAGCCATGAAAAAGTCCGCCGCCAGAGGACGTGCTCAGGGGAAAAAACCCTTTCGCTGGCTTCTTTTTACCCTTTTCTCGATCTTTCTCTGTCTTTTCCTGATGGCGGGCATCGTCGGGTTCGCCGTCTATGTCCAGATAGACCGCTCCCTGCCAAGCGCCGAGGCCCTCAAGAGCTATCATCCGCCCCTGGTCACCAGCGTCTATTCGGCTGACGGGGAACTGATTGGCGAATTTTTTATCGAGCGCCGGTACCTGGTGCCCCTGCGAGATCTGCCGCCTCTTCTGATTAAAGCATTCATAGCGGCGGAAGACGTCCGGTTCTTCGAGCACAGTGGGGTGGACCTTGTCGGCATTTTCCGCGCAATGTTCAAAAACCTTCAGGCGGGTGAAATCGTCCAGGGCGGGAGCACAATCACACAGCAGGTGGTAAAATCTCTCCTGCTCACCCCAGAGCGGACCTATACCCGCAAATTCAAAGAGGCCCTGCTGGCTTACCGCATCGATAGCAGCCTTACCAAAAACGAGATTCTCTATCTCTACCTGAACCAGATCTATTTCGGCTCGGGCGCATACGGGGTGGAAGCCGCCGCGAAGACCTATTTCGACAAGAGCGCAAGCCAGCTCAATCTCTCCGAGGCTTCGATGCTTGCCGGTTTGCCAAAGGCCCCAACCAAATTTTCGCCCACACACCGCTTCCCGGCCGCTCGGGAACGCCAGCGCTACGTTCTCCAGAGAATGGTCGAATCTGATTTCATTTCCATGGAGGAGGCGCGCGCGGCGCTTGCAAAGCCGCTCCAACTCGCCAAGCCCAAGCGCTGGACCCTGCACGAGCTCGACTACTTTACCGAAGAGGTGCGCAGGCAGGCCGAGGCCCGCTTCGGCCGCGACATGCTCTACAAGGAAGGCCTGACAATTCAAACGACGCTCGACAGCCGCGCGCAACACATCGCCGAAAGGGCCCTCGACCAGGGGCTGCGGGAACTGGACAAAAGGCACAAGCGCTACCGCGGGCTCCATGCAAATGTACCAAAGCAGGACTGGGCTTCGGCGCTGAAGGTATTGATGCAGGCAAACGGCGAGCTTATTGAAGGGAAAGCCGTTGCGGGCCTGGTGAAGGAATTCGATCCCAAGACAAATGTCTGCACCGTGGATCTGGGGCAGCAGACGGCGGTGATTCCCCAGTCGGGGTGGCAGTGGACCCAGATTTCGGCCAAACGGGCGGAAAAGATTTTCAAAACGGGCGACCTTCTCAGGGTGAGGCTCGGGAAGCGCCAGGACGCAAAGTCATGGACCGCCGTGCTCGAGCAAGACCCCGGTATGGAAGGGTCGCTTATGACAATGAATCCGCTCACCGGGCGTGTCATCTGCATGGTCGGCGGGAGAAACTTCGAAAAGAGCCAGTTCAACCGGTGCACCCAGTCAGTAAGGCAGCCGGGCTCCTCCTTTAAGCCAATCATTTACTCGGCGGCGCTCGACAAAGGATACACTGAAGCCTCGATCCTCATGGACACACCCATCTCCTACGATGAAAACAGTCCGAGGGGGGCCTGGAGGCCGGCAAACTACGACCGCCAGTTCTGGGGACCGATTCTACTGAGAAAGGCTATAATTCACTCACGAAACGTGGTAACTGTAAAGCTTCTCGAATCTATCGGCGTCCACTACACGATCAACTACGCCCGGCAGCTCGGGATCGAATCGCAGCTTACGCCCACCCTCTCGCTTGCACTCGGGGCCTCCGGCGTGACGCTCTCCGAGCTTCTTACCGCCTATTCGACCTTCGCCGGCCAGGGAGCGAAAGTTGAACCCTACCTTATCGAACGCGTGCTCGACAGAAACGGCAACCTGATCGAACAACACCAGGTGAAGCGTCAACAGGCAATTTCTCCCCAGACGGCCTATCTCGTAACCGACCTTCTGCAGGGCGTTGTGCAGGAAGGTACCGGGACCAAGGCAAAGGAGCTGGGCAGACCCGCCGCGGGTAAGACCGGCACCACGAACGAACTAAAGGACGCATGGTTCATCGGATACACTCCGTCGGTGCTGACGGGGGTCTGGGTGGGCTATGACGACCACACGGTCTCGCTTGGCAAGGGTGAAACGGGAGGCAGGGCTGCATGCCCGATCTGGGTATACTTCATGAAAGAATACATGAAGGACAAACCAATGGAAACTTTCCAGATCCCCGAAGGAATCGTCTTTGCCAGGATTAGCGCCGGTTCGGGAGGAGCAGCCAGATCCGATGAGGCCGGATCTGTATACGCGGCTTTTTCGGGGAGCGTCCCGACCCCCGGAAAGGGACCGCAACTCGATGAGAATGCCAACGAGGAGGACATCGACAACCCGGACCAGCCTTCCCGGCCGGCCAAGTCGTCGGAGGGCGACTCGTTCTTTAAGTCAGATCTTTTTTAATTTCCCACCTTTGGGAGCAGTTACAGGAACTTTGAAATGTCTCTAATTAACGTAGACCACGAAAAATGCAACCGCGACGGTATCTGCGTCGAGGTATGTCCGTTAAGCCTTCTGGTACTCGACCCCAAGTGCGGCCCGAAGTTAAAGCCGGGCGCCTCCCATATCTGTATAGGCTGCGGGCACTGTGTTGCCGCATGCCCCAGTGGGGCAATCGATAACCGCAAATCCCCGCTTGCCGGCCAGTTCCCGATTCCACCCGGATTTTCGATATCGCCGGAAACGGCGGCGCTTTTCCTTCGCTCACGCCGCTCGATACGGGTTTACAAAGACGAGCCGATTCCAAGGGAGCAAATGCTTCAGCTCCTCGAGATCGCCCGGTTTGCACCCTCCGGCCACAACTCGCAGGGGATATCCTACATCGTTGTCGATGGCCGTGAGAAAGTAGATCGGCTTCGGGAAATCGTTGTCGAGTGGATGCGCGAGACCGTCAGCTCGCAGCCCGATCTGGCAAATCGCTATCACATGCCGGCCATAATCCGGTCCCACGAAAAGGGCGAAGACAGGGTTTTTCGCGGAGCGCACCAGCTAATCGTCGCCCATGCATCGAAAGAGCTGGCCGCCGCGCCAATTTCAACCTACCTGGCCCTCGAATACGTCGAAATATACGCTCCGGTCCTGGGAATTGGAACCTGCTGGGCCGGCTATGCACAGGCATGCGCCCAGCAGTTCCAGCCAATGTCGGACTTCCTGAAAATTCCGTCCGAAAATGCCATTATGGGGATTTTGATGGCTGGCTACCCCAAACACCGCTACTACCGCCTCCCCGAGCGAAACCCGCTGGATGTTTCCTGGTTCGAGGGGGAGTGAGAAGATTGCAGCGTTGCGGGTTAAGGGTTGCAGGTTACGGATTGTAGGTCACGAGCTACGAGTTGTAGGTTGCGAGTGTTAGAATGTGGGGTAGGCTCCCCCCTGTTATGGCGCGGTCTCCAGGGGTCGTTGCCCAAAGGGGAA
>DBMO01000006.1 GCA_002298995.1 Desulfarculales bacterium UBA696 | reverse complement strand
GCACCGCCGCCGGGCTTCTTGTGATCCGCACCCGGATATGAATCCGGGCTACCCACCTGATTGCAACCGCGAGGCGTCATTCGACGATAACTCGACATTTTCGAAATATCTTACTTGGGCATCAGCCTCAGGAGACCCCGCCATAACCCGGGGGTTTCAAACTAAAACCCTCCTCCGCCCCAACTTAAAACGCGCAACCCGCAACTTTACACTCGCTGCGGCACCTCAATCTTTCCAGAGCCTGTAGGCAATGAGCGCCGTTATGGACTGCATGCAAATAATTACGGCCACGCACCCCGGCCATCCGGCCCGGTCCCAGAAAAAGCCCGGCAGAATCGACCCGGTGCATCCGCCCAGATAATAGAGCGAGACATATAGACCGGCGGCCGATGATCGGGCACTTTTGGCGGCCTTGCCAACGTTGCTGGAAGCCGCTGCCTGGCTGATAAAGACTCCAGTCGCCCCGAGCGCCATCCCCACGATTATGACGGGAATCGACTGGATGAGCGTAACCAGCATGCCCACCGCCATCATAGCGGAAGCCGCGATGATTACCCTGCGGTAGCCGAATTTGTCCAGAAATTTGCCGGCGGCGGGCGTAACAGCGGCGCCAACCAGGTATACCGAAAAGATAAATCCGAGTGCGGCCGGTCCGAGCTGGAAGGGCTTATCGGCGAGATAGAAGTTGATGTAGGTAAATGCCGCAACCATGCAGAAAAGAACGCTGAAGCCCACGGCATAAGTTGCCAGGAGCTGAGGATTGCCAAGATGCATGCGCACGGACCTGTGAGACGCACCCCAATCTTTTTGGCGGATAAATTTCCTGGCCCTCGGTAGAAAGCCCCACGTAATAAGTGCCCCCACCACAGTGATCGCCCCAAGCACCACGAAGGGAACGCGCCAGCCGTAGTGATGCGCGATCAAACCGGTCAGGAATCGCCCGGAAAAACCGCCTACAACGGCCCCGGTGATATAGATAGACATGGTCGAGCCGACGATCTCGCTGGGGACCTCTTCACTGATGTAGGCCATTGCCACGGTGATAACGCCCGGCACGAAAATTCCCTGGAGGAAGCGCCACAGGATAAGCTCTCCCAGGTTAAGAGCTGTCGCGGCAAGAGCGGTTGGAATGGCCAGGCCAAGCATTGCTGTGACAATCACGCGCTTTCGCCCGAGAGCGTCCGCAAGTATGCCGAGCAGCGGTGCAGTCAAAGCAACCGCCAGGACAGGTCCGCTCACAGTCAGGCTAACCATCAGCTCGGAAGCCCCGAAAAGCTGCCGAAATTCCGGCAACAAGGGCTGAGTGGCATACAGATTGAGGAATGTCGCAAAACCCGCTACAAACAACGACAACAAGACGGCACCTCTGCTGGGCGCCAGTGCCTGACTGGATGCTGCAGCCAATTCTCTCATTTCACCTGCTTCCAAGAAAACTGTATAAGGAAAAGTTCAGAATTTGGAATTATAGCGCGGTGACTGGAAAAATGAAATGGGGGTGCAGTTACTTCGAATACCTAAGCCTGCCCTTGGGAACGGGATCGAGGATATCAGCCCCGGCATTTCCTACCGGTTCAAAAAAGGCGCGCTTAAGGTGAACATCCGGAATAACCTCGGCATTAGAGACTTTCAGGGATCACGGGCCCCTGATAGAAAATCGTTTAGCAATAATTTACAGCTTTTGAGAATTCAGCCCCTGGACCATTAAGGCAAACCTAATTACTTTGGCAGCTGATTTTGCTAAGTATTCTTTCCGAGGCCCCTGTTTTGTATTATCCAGAGTTGGATCAGGATCGCACCTGCATAGAATTCCGCGGCACTCAACCCAGGCGATCAAAGATGTATTGTAAGGTTTTGATGAGGGGGATTATGAAAAAAATCGTGATTAGGCGCCACTTTGACCCGCGGCGAATCGGCCTCGCCGCGGCATGCGTTTTATTCCTGGGCATTTTTGCCTCGTCGTGCTGGAGCGGGTGCGGGGACGAGAAGGGCCTCCCAGGAATGACGGCGGAAGAGGCGCTGTCGCTCGGAGAGAAGATGTACCGGAACGGCATTCTCCCCTCCGGAGAGCTTATGAAGGCCGCGACTCCCGGTGGCGTGCAAGCCCGCGGGACGACGTTCGCCTGTGTTGGCTGCCATAAGAGAAGCGGCCTTGGCTCCAGGGAGGAGGGGATACACACACTGCCCATCAACGGCGAAAAGTTGTTCCAGCCGCAATACAGCACTTTCCCTGACCTGACCCCTTCCGAGCGGGAAACACTGCTGCCGGAGAAATATCAGGGGCCGCCGTTACGTGAGTCTTACACGCACGACACGCTGGGGGCAGCGATACGGGAAGGATTAAATCCCAGTGGCCGCCGTTTCAACCCTATCATGCCCAAATACCAGCTGATCGATGGCGATCTGAAAATACTTATCTGCTACCTTGCCAACCTCTCCTCCAAGCCTTCACCGGGGGTGACGGAAAAGAGCATGGCTTTCGCCACGGTCATCTCGGATGATGTTTCCCAAGAAGACCGCCAAGCGATGCTGAAGATTCTCGAGGGCTACATTCGGTCTCATAACAGCATAGGTGGTACACAGGGGAAAATGAGCCGGACGCTCCCCAGTCAGGCCATGAGTCTTGGTTATCGGGACTGGAGCCTGGCCGTCTGGATCGTCAAAGGGCCGCCCGAAACCTGGCAGGACCAGTTGCAGGAGTACTATAGCAAGGAGCCTGTCTTCGCCATGCTGGGAGGCCTTTCAAATGGTTCTTGGGAACCGATCCATCGATTCTGCGAGACCCAGCGGATTCCATGCATCCTGCCCATCACGGAACTGCCTGTCGTCTCTTCAACGGATTATTACACGCTGTATTTCTCGAAGGGCTACTACCAGGAAGGAGAAGCGGCTGCCCGGTACCTGAACAACACCGCTGAATCGGGGAATCCAAGGGATATCGTCCAGGTAGTGGGTCCAAGCCTCCATGCCAAAAGCCTGGCCCGGGGGTTCGAAGAGACCTGGAAGGGGATGGGACAAAAACCAATTGAGACCATCACTCTGAGTGACCATGCGCCTCTTGGCGGCGAGATCCTTTCGAGACTGGTCCTGGAACGAAAGAACCGCGACCTGCTGTTGTGGACTGGACCGGAATCCTACGACGATCTGAAGGCCCTCGCGGCCCTCTCCGACAAACCCGCCACTGTCTTCATGTCGTCCTCTCTTCTGGAAGTCCGCCTTTGGGACCTGCCGGCGGAAGCCCGCCGGTTCACTCTAGTCACCTATCCGTGGCGAGAGCCCGGTGAAAAAGCGGTGGCCCCGCCGATGGGAGGGCGTCCCCTGGTTGTGAACAAGGAATTCCGCAAAAACGATCGCCGGATCGCATCGAGGACGGAGACCATCACCGATTTTCTGACGAGCGTACTGCCCATGCTGGGACGCAATTTCTACCGCGACTACCTGTTTGATTTGATCGATCAGATGGAAGATCGGGATATAACGGACTACGAAAAACTCTCCTTCGGTCCCGGCAAGCGCTACGCGTCCGAAGGTTGTTACATCATGCAACTGTCGAAGGACCAGAATCCCACGCTCATGCCGAAGAGTGAGTGGATCCAGCATTGAATCCGGTTTCGGTGAGGACACGGCCGTCGCTCATCTTGATGCCTCTCCCCCCGAGCCCGGCGAGGAACGGGTTGTGGGTCACCAGGATGATTGTGAGCCCCAAACTCCTGTTGAGATCTTTCATCACCCCGCCGATCTCCTCGGTCCTTTTCGTATCGAGGTTTCCAGTCGGTTCATCGGCCAGCAGGATCTCAGGATGATTGATTAGCGCCCGCGCAATGGCGACCCGCTGCATCTCCCCTCCCGAGATCTGCTCGGGCAGATGGTGCATGCGGTGTTCCATCCCCAGCATCGCAAGCACTCTCTCCACCTCTCCCGCGGCCTTGGACTTGCGGAAAAAGGTGAGGGGGAGCATAACATTTTCCAATACCGTGAGCGTGGGGATGAGGTAGAAGTTCTGAAAGATGTAGCCGAATGTCTTTCGGCGGATCCGGGTAAGTTTCCGCTCGCTTAGGATCTTCCCTCCTCCGAATATTTTTTCCCCGGCCAGCTCCAACTCGCCCGACGTCGGGTTATCGAGGCAGCCGAGCAGGTTGAGAAGCGTGGTCTTCCCCGAGCCGGATGGGCCCGTGAAAGTGACGAACTCCCCTCGCCGGATTTCCAGCGACACCGCGTCAAGGGCGCGGATTTCCTCGCTCCCCCGCCGGTAGGTTCGCGTAAGCCCGTGCGCCCTCAGAAGCACTCCGTTCTCTTTGGTCATTGCGCGCTCCTGATCGATTCCAGCGGGCGGACCCTCCCGGCCTTCCAGGCTGGGTACAGGCCGCTGGCAAGTCCCACCGCAATGACGACCGCCACCGTGAACAAGGCAAGTCTCAGGTCGATCTCCACCAGCCCTCCATTTGGCGCGTAAGGGAGAATCCGTCGGATCAACACGTCGGCGGATCGGGCAAAGACGAAGGCGAGGCTCACTCCTGCGATCCCCCCGCCGGCGCACAAGATGAGAGTCTCTGTCCAGACCAACAGAAAGATATCGCCGGGCATCGCTCCCATTGTTTTTAATATGCCGATCTCCTGGAACCGCTCGATAACGGACATCAGAATGGTGTTCACGACGCCGGCCATGGCGATAAGCAGGGCGATGATCACGATTGAGAGAACCATCAGCCGGGCCGTGGAGAGAAGCTTCATGATCGTCTGCTTGACCTGGGTGAAGCTTACCACCTGCACATCCGGAAGCTTGTATAGTCTGGCCTCGAGCCCGGCAATGTCCGCGTCTCTTTTTATTTTGATGCCGATGGTTGTGATCTTGTCCGTCCGCGCCATCTTCTGGAGCGTTTTAAGGGGCACGAAGATGGTGCCGTCATCCTGGGCGCCGGTGCGTTCCAGGATGCCAACCACCTTGAGTTCGACTTTTTTTTCGGGCACTAAAATCATGTCCCCCACTTCCCGCTGCTCAAGTTCCGCGGCCTCGAAGCCCATAACCGCTTCGGCTGCGTTGTCGTCGGTGAACCATCCCCCTTTCAGGAAGCGCAGAAAAGGCTTCATGGCTGGAAAGGTGGCGGACTCCACGCCGAAATACCCGGCTATGCCGCCGCTTTCGCCTTTGTCGGGGTCGAAATAGGCCTGCATGAGGATCGACGTGACCCGCTCCACCTCCGGTTCATTTATGATGGAATCTATCATCGATTGCTCGATGTAGCGGAGCCCGCTCCCCCCCTGGAGCATCAACGTCGCGGCCTCGTAAGGGCATCCCTTGGCCATGACCATGAGTTGATAGCCCATGTTGTCGATATCGCGGTTCAGTGCGTTCTCGTACCCACGGTTGAAGCCGAGCAGGCTCGCCAGCACCCACGACGAAAGCATGAGTCCGCAAAGCGTGAGAGCGGTGCGGGCTTTCCTGCGCAGAAGGTTCTTGTAGGCTATCTGGAATCTGCTGATCATTGATTGTCCCGTTTCGCCGAAAAGACAAGCACATCCATGATGAGGAGATTCTTCTTCAGGGCACGCAAAAGGCTATAGAAATCCGTTTCCGATTCGGGAGCGGGGTTGACGATCTGCGCCAGCCTTCCCGAACCCTTGCCGCTCACCGGGTCGAAGACATCGTAGTCCTTGAGGGAGACTCCCACGAACAGATTGCAAAATGCGGGGGCCCGGAATTTGCCGGCCGATGGGCTGGTCATCTTCTGGATGTAGAACGACTTGATCCTCCCTTCCAGATCCTGGGCAATGAAGACCTGGATGCCGCCATACTGCCCCTTATGATTCACGCCGTGGATGTAGCCGACATTCTTCTCGCCGGTAAATATTTCGTAGATAGTATAGGGGACGTTGAGGGGGTCATATAGGAAGCGCACTTCCTCCCCGAGACGCGACACAACGTTCGTCATATTGCTCTCCAGGAGGCCCATGTACTTTGTCTTGTAACTGGTGGACTCTGGAAAGAGCCGGGGAACGTCACGGTCCGGGAAATTCAGGTCGCACCCCGTTGCCGCTTGAGCAGCATCCACCGTGGGCATGAGCCCCGCCAGGAGAACCATGGCGAGAGAGCCGGCGGTAATACCTGCCCTCACTCGCCTCACCCCCCGTCGTTTGCACGGTAGGATCGAGCAAAAACTGTGAAAAGATATCCTGCAAAAAGCGCTAAATATCAAATTGGTAGGCTCCGCGAAACACTGTTTTGCCACCCTTCTCGAACGTGAACTTGAATTCCCAGTCCCCCGGCATGACTATTTCCGAAGGCAGCAGGTAAGCGCCTTTCTTTGAAAGGGTGAACTCCTTCTCGCCGGTGCTGTGAGCGCCCTTCATGGACGGCATGTCCAGGTCCCCTTTGACGACGAAGGAAGTATCCGGCCTCCCGGCTTGCGTAAATACCTCCACCTTCATGATAGCCGCACCCAGTTTGGGCCTTTTGTCAAAACCATATATGAAATAATGATCCCCATCGAGAGGCACTTTTGCCCCAGGCTTCGGGAGCTTCTGGAAATCACTGTCATCGCTGACTTTCACCGCCGGGACCTTGGCGTCGTCCGCACCGGCGGGTTGACCCGAGCCATCCGCCGCGAGGGTTGTCGGGCCGAACGCCATCACGCATACAACAATGAGCATCAACGAGGTCCATGATTTGAAAACTTGTTTCATGATATTCTACCCCCGGTTAGTAGATGCGTTAATCGCAACATTCATGGAACGAGTGATCAGGAAGTGAGCTTATCAGAAAACCCGGTTTCCATAAGAAAAAAGCCCAAGCTCTAACTATGCAGTGTTGCGGTTTTCCTTCTCACCCGGCATGTCGCCTATGAGCTTCCAAAGCCTCGGGAAAAGCCTGCATCGATGAGATATGCCCTTGTGGTGGTATTTGAGAAATTCGTTGATTGTTCCCGTGCCCCTGCACAGCCGGCGAATATTCATCCTCTCGGTGATGCAATATAACCAAGTTGTTACCGATGGCAATTGCCACCGTCGTCGGAATTACGATCTTCCCGCCATGGGGCGCAAGGCAATCCTTTATTCTTGGTGATAAGGCCGCTGTGGCTCATCCCGAGTTGCCCCGCCATCTCCAACCGACTTTTTGTTTGAAAATTCAACAAAATATGGAGTTCAGGCGTGGACGATACTGCATCCTGATTCGTCAATACATCAGGGGCTGAAGAACCGCGTGAGGTAAGTGAGGGTTAAAACATGAGTGGGAAGATATTGCTCTTTACAATTTTGGCGCTGCTGCTCACATTGGGCCTCTTCCAATTTGCGAAGACAGCGCAAGCCCAGGTCTACGGCTATGACTACTATGCCTGTTCAGATCCTTACGGCGACTATGCGCCGTGCTACTATGACTACTACTATCCATATTCCGGCTACTACCCCTACTGGGGAGTCTCCCCTTTTTTCGGGTTCAACTTCGATTTCGACCGCCACCATTTTCGTAATCACGACAGGCATTTCAATCGCTTCGCCCACCGGGGCGGGTTCAATAGAGGTGCTTTAGGCAGCCGTGGCGGAATTCGATCCGGCGGCGGGATGCACGCTGGTGGCGGAATGCGATCCGGCGGTGGGATGCACGCTGGTGGCGGCCGGAGGGGCTGAAAGCGCGGTCCCATACCGTGAAATGTTACCTGGTGGCTAGTCTGGCCTGGTACGAAATAGAATCGAAAACGGCAACAACAAACGACGGATTTCCAGAGGACAGGGCAGGGTCTGGAATGGCTCTGCCTTCTTCAGGTGAGGAATTCCTTCACGCCGGAGCCGTCCTGGAAAGGGAAACAGGCCGATAAGCGACCCTGAGCACCCGCCCTATTTAAGAGTAGCTTTGATTTTGGTCAGCACATCGCGGGAGTAGTAGCTGCAAATTCCCTTTTTGGTTTTCGGTTGAATCGCCAGTTCCTTGATCGCCTTTTTGACTTTGGCGTCAGAGAGACCCAATTCCTTTGCAATGCCTCCCGACGTGAGAAGATCATCTTGTTTCTCGGCAGTCATTTTCTCAGCTCCTTTTTCACTGCGGTGAGATTGGCGCCTCGACAGTCCAGTAACGATCAGGTTGTTCATACTGCGGTACTCTTCCCGACAGGCTTATAATCATCAATCTCTGCTTTCTCCAGCCTCCATCCAGGTCATGGAGGCTATCTCGGCGGCCAACACTCGGAAAAACGAGCGCGGGTTGCCCAGGCAGCTTGGTTTCGGGCCAGAAGGGCAAAAGGGTCCGGACATCACCTTACATCCCCCTCTTAACTCCGCACTGGCAACAAAAACCCTGCCGGTATCCCCCATGCGGTACGATTTCCATGCAAAGTCACGCACCCGGGTAATCCTGGCAGTTACCGCACTCAGTAAAATGCAGTTAGTAGAGAAAAATACATTCTTTGGGGTATTGAAACGCTCTGTTCAAACCCTTACTCCTTCACCCAGATTAAGGTCCCTTCCCACGAAAACGAACCAAGCCGCGGAGAAGTTCCAGCAAATCCATCCGTGAAGCTGGTTCTCGCCACTGCAAACCTCCCGATGTAAAGGAGAGATGATGAAATCGTCTAAGTTACTTACAGTAATTTTAGCCCTTTTCTTCGTAGGGGTGCCTGCTGGAATTGCCCAGGCCAGCGATCTGGTCCCCCAGACATGGCTTCAGGGGGATAGTCTCTTTCCCTCTATTGCATTCAAACAAACGTTACCGGTCTTCGGGCCGGGTTATAATGCGACCCTCCCCAGGGTAAACGCCTTGAATAATCCTCTTCTCAAGGTGACCATGAAGGAAATAGCCCAGCAAGTCCTTCCGCCGCCCTACCCCCCGACGCGCGTCTGGGCCTATGAGATCTCCAATTCATCGACCGGCAAGGTCCTGGGGCCTGCCCACTGGCCCGCGGTAACCGTCGAGGCCCACAGGTACTCCAAGACCACGGTCAAGTACGTTAACAATCTGCCCAGTTTCAAACCCGCGAATATGAACGGACCTCCCTTCGTGGACGGTCTTGTCCAAGGATTGGTAACCGTCGACCAGTCGTTGCACTGGGCAGACCCGCTCAATAACAGCGGTGTGATGACCTGCGTTAATGTGGACTGCACCATTGCCGGCAATGCAGGCAGCCCCTGCTGCAACCCCTTTACGGGACCTATTCCCGCAGCGGTCCACCTGCATGGCGCCGAGGCGTTTTCGGGCATCGATGGGGGCCCCAGTCAGTGGTTCACACCTAATGGCCTTAGAGGACTGGATTACTTCTCGTACGAGCATCCCGGGCCCGGCGAAGCGATCTATATATATGAAAATCGCCAGGAACCCGGTACTCTGTGGTTTCACGACCATGCCCTGGGCGCCACGCGTACCAACGTCTACAGCGGTATGGCAGCCTTCTATTTTCTCCGAGGCCCTTACACGGAACCTGACGATCTCCCAAGTGGCGCCTATGAAATTGAGATGGCTATTCAGGACCGACAATTTGACACAAATGGCCAACTTTTCTTTCCCGATGGCAGCCCGAACGGTAATCCGCTCTCTCCCGTCGCGCTTTGCGGCGATGGCACGGCGAACGATCCTTGCCTAAACGGTTCCCCGCCCAACCCGAATATTCATCCTTTCTGGATACCTGAGTTTTTCGGGGACGTAGCCATCGTCAACGGTGCGCCATGGCCGGTACTCAATGTCGAGCCCCGGCGCTATCTGTTCCGGCTCCTTGATGGCTCGAATGCGCGTATGTACAACCTTACCTTTGGGGCGCAGGGAGAGCCCGTGCCTCCTGTTTATGTGGTCGGGACGGATGATAACTATCTCGACGCGCCGGTTTTGGTAAACGGTCGCTCGGTCAGCTATATAGATGGCAACGGGGTTCCCCGGAATATCCCCGGTCAGGTTTTCATGGCGCCCGGTGAGCGTGCCTATGTGATCGTGGACTTCAGCGGTTTGCAGGGCAAAACGATTACCTTGACCAATAATGCCCCGGCTCCCTTCCCCTCCGGCGGCCTCCTTCCCGGCGCCCCCACCCAGGTAGGCATGGCGCAAATCATGCAATTCAAGGTGAACATCCCTTTCAAGGGGACCTCGGATAAGAGCTGTAATCCGGCCGCGGGAGGATGCTTGCGACGCGAAAAGATGGTGCGCCTGGCCGACGGAAAGGGCAAGGTGGCTCCAGGTGTAAAGATCGACAAGGTCCGGCAGATCGTACTGAAAGAGCATGAAGGACAGGGAGGAGTCGGGGGACCGGTGGAGGTCCTGGTCAACAACACCAGGTTTGACGGGACGATGTCTCCGGGAATTGCCGCAATTTTTCCGGATGGTATCAGCGAACTGCCGCGTGTTGGTGCGACCGAGCTTTGGGAGGTGATCAACCTGACGATGGACGCCCACCCGATGCATACACACCTTGTCCAATTCCAGGTCCTGAACCGGGAGGACTTTCAGGGCGACGTGACCAGCGCGTCCGGAGGGTACTATGATGCATGGGGGGCCGCATTCGGCTTCCCCAACCATCTGCCCGCGCAGTGTATAAGCGGCGTTTCCATTCCAGCCGATATGCTTAACCCGCAAAACCCATGTCCCGGCTATGGTCCGCCTCTGCCCTATAACGTGAAGAACGCCGATGGAGCCTATGGAGGCAACCCCGCCGTTGGCCCTTTCCTTAAGGGTAATCCTACCCCTCCCAACGCGGAGGAGACAGGTTGGAAAGACATAGTCAAGGCCCCTCCCGGCAAGGTATCGAGATTCCTGGTAAGGTGGGCCCCTACGAGCATACGGGTTTCTTACGCCACACCGGGGCGCAGCTTCTACACGTTCGATCCAAGCAGTGGTCCCGGATACGTCTGGCATTGCCACATCATCGATCACGAGGACAATGATATGATGAGGCCTTACAAGGTAGCAAAGTAAAGGCACAAAACGGATGAATCGGTTGGAGGGTCGCTCAGTCGGCCCTCCAACCGCAAAACCCTGCCTGAAACAGCCGGAAAGGAAGTGAATGAGAGTATCCGTGATGGTCCTTGGCCTCGCGCTACTGGTTCCCGTTTGCCTTGCTGCTGATGAAGTCCCGCTCAAAGATCAAAAATCCAAGGAAAGCTATAGTCTCGGATATGAGTTCGGCAACAATTTGAAAAGGCAGGGAGTGGAAATTGATGTGGACGTCCTTTTATCCGCCGTTTCGGAAGGGCTTGAAGGCAAGCCCTCTGCCTTAGCCCCCGAGGATATGCGCGACACTCTGCTTAAGTTACGAAAGAAGCTGATGGTCCGGCAGGAACAACTCCTTCGGGAGTACTCCGCCCGAAACCTCGATGCAGGAAAGGCATTCCTGGATGCTAATAAGGGCAAGGATGGCGTAAAAACCTTGCCCAGCGGCCTCCAATATAAAATCATCAAGGCAGGCGCGGGTTCGATGCCGAAAGTCACCGACTCGGTCACGGTCAACTACCGCGGAACGCTCATCGATGGGAAGGAATTCGACAGCTCGTACGTGCGCAACGAGCCGTCAACCCTAAGTCTCGCGGGTGCGATTCGAGGTTGGCAGGAGGCCCTGCAACTGATGAATACCGGATCGAAATGGCAGATTTTCGTTCCAGCGGAACTGGCCTACGGCAATCGCCAATCCGACCGAATTCCGCCTAACAGTGTCCTGATTTTTGACTTGGAACTCCTGTCGATTAGCGATGGATCCCATCGCAACGTACCGGAACCGAAAACACCGGCCATGAATGGGCAAGATCGAGTTAAAGCCAGAGCTAAAGCCAAATGACAGTCCTTAGGCAATCCATGCCGTTCTCGGAGATAAACCGCCCATCTCTCCTTCCCAAAATGCTCTCCTTGCGCTCGGCACACCCTTTGTCAATGGTTTTGCAGCCTTGGGTCCAATGGCTACATTAAGGGCAGAGGTATTTCCGATGCCAAAGGATATCGGAATTCCCGCTCCTCCCCGCCGATACCTGTTTGGGTCCCTTCCAGCGGAATCGCTTGACTCCCCACCGCAGTCTTATTACTAGAGAAGCGTCCCCCTTTTCAGGGGAGTACTAATAGGCCAGGAGGCAAAGGTGAGTCTTCCGGAAACGGTGACTATAGTTGAGGTGGGACCCCGCGATGGACTGCAGGGCGAGCCGGGGTTCGTCCCCACCAATGAAAAATTGGAGCTGATAGAACGCCTTTCGGAAACGGGGCTAAAGCGGATCGAGATTACCTCATTCGTGCGTCCGAGAACCATCCCCCAGCTAAAGGATTCCGAGGAACTGGCAACCAGGCTTCGAAGAAAGCCCGGTATCATCTACTCCGCTCTCGTGCCCAATTTCAAGGGGTTGGAGCGTGCGATGCAGGCCGGAATCGGCGAGATCGCGCTCTTTGTTTCGGCCTCCGAGACCCACAATCAGAAAAACGTCAGGATGAGCGTGGGCGAGTCACTTAACGGCTTTCGCCGGATTGCCGAAGCCGCCGTTTCCCACGGGATTCGCATGAGGGGCTACGTTGTAACCGCTTTCGGGTGCGAATACGAAGGCAGGGTCCCTCCGGACAAGGTCGAAGCCATCGTCGGCGAATATCGCGGGATGGGCGTTCATGAAGTATCTCTTGGGGATACGACCGGAATGGCGAATCCGGTGATGGTCGACGAGCTGGTTCGACAAATGCTGCCGGTCATGGGCGAAACCGGCCTGGCCCTGCACTTCCACGACACTCGCGGGACAGGACTTGCCAATGCCCTTGCAGCCCTGCAGGCCGGCGCGCACATATTTGACTGCTCGGTTGGGGGTCTTGGCGGGTGCCCTTATCCCAGCATTTCCACTGGTAATATCGCCACCGAAGACCTGGTCGGGATGCTCCACGAGATGGGGATTGAAACCGGGATCGACCTCGACAGGCTGATAGATTGCGCGAGGTACGCCAAATCGATCATAAAAAGAGATCTTCCGGGCCACCTGATGGATGCCGGCAGGATATGCTGGAAAGGCATGGGCCAATGCGGACAGGAGTAGCCGGGCCGCATCGCTTCTGAAGGGTTGAGGTCCTCATTTAAGGTTTAGTACAGAGGAAGGAGATTATGGAGCAATCACTCGTCCTGGAAGAGCGCCGGGGCCAAATTGCACTGATTACCATTAATCGCCCCGAAGCGATGAACTCGCTTAATTTCCCCCTGCTCCTATCCCTAAAAGAGCGCATGCAGGCCCTCCATTTCGACAGCGGCGTGCGGGTGGTGATCGTTACCGGGGCGGGAGGAAAAGCCTTCTGCGCCGGTGCGGACCTCAAGGAAAGGGCCGGTTTTAGCGATCTGCAGGTTAGGGAATACATCCACACGATCCGCAACCTTTTCACCTTCATCGAGTCGCTAAATAAGCCGGTGATCGCCGCAATAAACGGCGTGGCGCTGGGCGGCGGGATGGAACTTACGCTCGCCTGCGACATAAGAATGGCATCGAGCAGCGCCCAAATGGGTCTGATCGAAACAAGGCTCGCGATCATACCCGGCGCGGGCGGGACCCAGCGCCTCCCGCGCCTTGTAGGCCGAGGTAAAGCTAAGGAGCTGATATTTACAGGCCGAAAAATTGGAGCGCCCGAAGCCCTCGATATAGGCCTTTTGAACAAAATCTGCGAGCCGGAGAAGCTAATCCAGGAATGCATGGAAATGGCCGAAATGATCCTGGAAACCGGCCCAATCGCAATCCAGCAGGCAAAATTCGCAATTAACCACGGAATCGAGACCGACCTCCACACCGGCCTGGCCATGGAAACCAACGCCTACTGGCTGACCATCCCAACCGAGGATCGCCTGGAGGGCCTGGCCGCCTTCAGAGAAAAACGCAAGCCGGTCTACAAGGGAAAGTAAGAGCAAGGCCATACCGCCCCAAATGGTGGATGCGCGGGGTGGGCCCGGTCCTGGGGACGATTACCCCAATTGAAAGTCCCGCCAATTTAGTAAGTTAGCGAACGTATGGGCGATGGAGGGGGTGGCCCGGATTCATATCCACGTTATGCGTCCGGGCAGACGATAAGGACACCACGCTAGGGCTTGGGCGTTTTCTTTTTCGCTGTTTTGGTTTTTGAGGATTTGTTGTTTTTGGGTTTTGTTATGCTGCGGGCCGCCCTCCGCAAGGCGGCAACGTCGGCTAAATCCTCCGGCCTTCCTGCCGCGAGTTTTGAATCAATTAAACTATCCGTGTCGATAAAAAAAACCTTCAGACCTTTGTCGATCTTGACCGCAACCCGTTTTTCCCATGCGGCATCAAAATCAACCCCACTGATCTCCGGCAAGATGTCGATCATCAGGGGAGGGTGCCCCATGCGGTAAAACATGCCCTTCTCGATAAAGTCTTCCGGCTTCAGCCCTTCAAGGGGTGCTCCAAATTTCGCCAAGGCCGTATAAACCGCCGCCGCGTTTTCGGCATCTGCCTTGATGAGAATGTCGAGGTCTTTTGTTGCCCTCGGCTGGGCATGGAAGGAGACGGCATAGCCGCCCACGACAAGGTATTTAACCTTGTGCTCGTTGAACAGCGACAAGAGTTCTTTGAAGTCTTTGTACATGAAAGGCGGGGTCTTTCAGTTTGTACATTTCAGTCGTTATCTCGGACACAGCGGCCATGCGCTCACTGGAGGGCCGCCCCTGCCAGTAACGGTATTCCTCATCCTTCATCGCCTCAAGGCTCTCGTACTTCCTGATCGGGAACCGCGCTCTTCGATCCATGGCTTTTTCCTCACTGTTTTAAGATACTACATA
>DBMO01000037.1 GCA_002298995.1 Desulfarculales bacterium UBA696 | reverse complement strand
ACTCAGGAACTCCGACTACCGGCACTTCCGGTACGGTTTCGGGGTCAATAGGCGGAACTGCGGCGTTTGGTTCCTTTAGTTCCTCTCCCTCTACCGCGACATCGCCTGCCGCGGCAGCTACGGCCGCATCCCTTACCGCAGAATCTCCGGCAGCGGCCACAGCAGCAGCGGCAACTGCCCCCAGCCTGACCGGCGTCTCGTCCAGCGCGCTCATCGGATCATCCGCAGCTCAGACTGCCCTGGGTGGAGGATCAATTCCCGTTACCGGCTCTTCGGGCACTGCCTCGGGATCGACCGGAGCGACAGCCGCACTTGGAAGTTTCACCACCTCAGCCGGTACAACCGGAGTAGTAGCCAGCACAACCTTGTCACCCCTGCCGGCTGCCTTACCGATTACTCCCACTTCGGGATCGGGGTCTGTCTGCATGCTGCCCATACAGGCGGGAGCAGAAAACTATGTACCGATGCAATCGAACTCTTCATCCGAATTCGGCAGCGCCGCTGCCTCACCTAATACCCGTTCAGTCCGCAGAGAAGATCCCACAACCAGCGACAGAAGGTCGGTAGATTCCTATGACGATTCTCGAGGAGCTATATTCCACAAGGATTTTGATATTGGCGGCGGCAATCGGGACAATGACAGAAATTATTGGTAGGTACTTTTGAATCGGGATTAACATACCGAAATTGCCTTCTGGAGCCAGTTTGCGCAGGATTAAGACGAATTTGCATGGAAAAGTGAAAAATAGTGAGTTAAACCCCTCAAAATACCTTGACACATGAGTTACTATTATTTCCGGAAAGTAGAATCCATATCTTTCCTCCTCCTGAAAGAGTCCAGGTCCCCCCCTCCTTCCTGGGCTCTTTCTTTTTGACTCTTGCCTTTTGTCCCCCAAGCATCCGCCAGAGCTTGCAGCAGCTAAACCCGTGAAGGGGTTGATCGCGAGTCAAATCCGGGAGAAATGCTTTTGCCGCCAAACTGCCCAGCGGAGATACTTCGAAGAGCGATTTCAGTCTCTTCGCCTACTTAAGAATATTCTGCTCGCGCATCTGCGAGATAACGGAGTGAGCTATTCGGCGTTGTTGTTCGTCGTAGAATTTTATGTAGTGGGAGACGGGCACTTCCTCGAAGCCGCGGATGTATTTATGTTCGCCTCCGAAGCCAGGATCCATGCTTTTGATGCGATTTTCGATTCCGTAGGCGATTGGATAGTAGTAGCAGGTGGCAAAGTGCAGGAATGGGACCTCGCGAAAGCAGCCCCAGTACCTGCCGTAGAGCGATGAGTTCTTGTGGTAAAACAGTGCCGAGGCCACACGCTTTTTCCCAAGGGATGCAACTGTAAAGGTGCTTCTATGGCGGAAACCCTCGGCCAGCAGCCTGAAAAACGATTCGTTGAGGAATGGCTTGATGCCAAACCCCATGTGCTTTACCCAGGTTCGCCGATAGAGCAGATACATATCACTAAACAGATCATCCTCGGCCTCGATGCCGGGGACCATGAGCAAGTCGATTCCCATTTCCAGGATCGAGCGCCATTCTCTTTTTATTTTTGTGCGGCGGCTCGATTTGAAAGAGCCCAGGTAGTCATCAAAAGAGTTGTACCCGCGGTTGAACCAGAATAGGTACGAGCTGGTCAGGCGTATGTATCCGCTTTCCAAAAGAATCGGGTGGAGTCTTGAATCGGGTGCGACAAAGTAGATTCGGCTCGTGGAAAGTCCTCGCTGATTGCAAAGCTCATCTATCTGATTTAGCAGATACCTGTAAGTTGGCGCCGGTTCGGTCCCAGGGCTTAGCAAAAAGTCGTATCCAGGAATGGGTGTATACGGGATAGTTCCTACCAAGCCGGAATGAAATGGAAGGCCTGTCAGTTCAGACAGGAATTCAATGAGTCCACCATCTCCGAACTCGACCCAGGCACGGTCGCGTTCGTAGAGCGGAACTATCGCGGATGGTTTCGAGCCTCGGTAGAGAACCAAGTGAGCCGGCTTGTAGCCTCTATCGCGGGATACGGAGCCGGATTTTTCAAGGGCGTACAAGTACTCCCAGTCGAGAATCGGAGATGCCTGGACCGCGAGGCTGCTCCACTCCTCCTTGGGAACTTCATCAATACTTGTAACGACTTTCAACCGACTTACGGTGGACAAGGACCTTCTCCTAAAGAAAGCTGAACAAACAGGAGCTTTCACCCCTTGATGTAATGTAACAATTTCAAGGCAGACAACGCCAGAACGTTTTCATTTTTTATTCACCGGCCTTCTTTAAATTGCCCTGATGAAACTCCTTCGTTGAAAAATAGACAAACAGAGCCTAGTTTAGACGAGCACCTTGATCGATCCCAAAGAATTTCAACCAGGAGAATTGCGATGCTTCCCGCCAGTGTTTCCTCTTATATAGACAGAAATAGGCAGGCATTTGTAGACGACCTCGCCAAATTTCTCGAAATTCCCAGCGTCAGCACCCTCCCGGACTATGATCAGGATATCCACAGAGCAGCGCAGTGGGTCCTCGATCAACTTGGGAGTTTCGGCATCGAGGGCAGGATTTACCCCACCGAGCGCCACCCGGTAGTGCTGGCATCATCCGAGCACATTCCCGGAGCACCCGTTCTGCTTGTGTACGGACACTACGACGTCCAGCCTCCCGATCCTCTAGATGAATGGGAAACACCGCCCTTCTCGCCTAGCATTCGCAACGGGTATATCCATGCGCGTGGCGCAACCGATGACAAGGGCCAGTTTCTCACCTACGTAAAGGCGGCTCAGGCAATCCTGGGCTGGGGTGAAAAGCTTCCTGTAAATCTGAAGTTCCTCGTCGAGGGTGAAGAGGAAATTGGGAGTCCCAACCTTGAGAAATTTTTGCGAGAAAATCGCGCTGAACTTCTAGCCGATGCCGTGGCAATCTCTGACGGCGCCCAGTTCGCTCCGGGAATTCCGGCGATAACATACGGTTTGCGCGGCCTTTGCTATTTTCAGCTTGACGTTCAGGGGCCGCGGTTTGACCTGCATTCTGGCGGATTCGGTGGAATAGTCGAAAACCCCACCCAGGCGCTGGCAAATATTCTTGCGGCGCTCAAGGCCCCCGACCACACAGTTGCCCTGCCGGGCTTCTACGATGACGTAGTTGCCCTGGAGAAGTCGGAGAGGGAGGAATTGGCGTCACTGCCGGTCGATGAGAATAGAATTCGCGAATACCTCGGGGTAGCCGAATTTACCGGAGAACCGGGATATTCGGTGGTCGAGCGGAAAGGCGCGAGGCCGACCCTCGATATCAACGGGATCTGGGGCGGCTTTTCCGGCCAGGGCGCAAAGACTATCATCCCCGCAAAAGCCGGAGCAAAAGTCAGCATGAGATTGGTTCCCGACCAGGACCCGGCCAGAATTGCCCGGATTTTCCGAGAATTTGTCGAAAAGAGTTCGCCCGCGGGTGTGAAGATAAAGATAACCGAGCTGCACGGGGCAGACCCGGTCCTCGTCTCCAGACACACCCCGGCTATGCGCGCCGCGGAGAAGGCCATTGAGGCAGGTTTCGGCAAGAAGCCGGTATTTATAAGGGAAGGTGGGTCGATTCCCGTCGTTAATCTGATAAAGAAACACCTGGGGCAGGAAAATATCCTGCTACTGGGTTGGGGATGTCCGGATGACGGCGCCCATTCCCCTAACGAGCGCTTCTCCCTGGATGACTTCCACCGCGGGATACGCTCGGTTGCGTCCCTGTTTTATGAACTTGGCCTCCATGGGGCCTGATTTAATCAGGCAGGCGGCTTCATCAGCCATTCCAGTTTGTCGGGTGGTTTGAGCCTCTTATTTTTCATAAAGACAATGCTGATCCGCCTGTTTCGCGGATCGTTCGGCAATTCCATGAGTAGCGGGACCTTGTCGGCAAATCCGGAGACCCTCGCTATTCGCAATGGATCTATCCCGCTTTGTTCCAGTTCGCGTCTGGCAGACCCTGCCCTTGCAATGGAGAGTTCCCAGTTCGACATCTGCTCGCTTTTGGTCTGAGTCGAGTCGGTGTGCCCCTCCACAGCTATTTCATTTGGGAAATTCTTTATAACCGAAGTAATGGTTTTTATGATGGTTTTGGCATTATCGGTCAGTTGCGCACTCCCGACTGGAAAGATAGGATTCTCACGAGTGTCCACTATCTGAATCCTTATTCCCTCCTCCGTGACTGCAATGAATACCTGTTGTGATGCACTCGGCGCGCCCTCCTCGATTCCAGTCATCAACTTTACCGCAAGCTCGTCATTGGTTATCCCGCTGGAATTCTCACCGCTCTCAATTACTTCCTCGCCCCCGTAGTTCAATCCGGAGGGTCGCAGTCCTCCTTCGCTCATGAAGGACTTGCCGCCCTTTTCAAAGAGACTGAAGTGCTTGAAATAAAGGGCGAGCACTGCCCTCTTTTCCTGGGAGGTCATATTCAGCAGCCACATGAGCAGAAAAAATGCCATCATTGCAGTTACAAAATCTGCATAAGCCACCTTCCAACTCCCACCGTGCTGCCCGTGGGCCATGCGTTTGACTCTTTTTATGATTATCTTTCTTTGCTTATCTTCCATTGATCACTTCCTGGCCTTCTTGATTACAGCTTCGAGTTCAAGAAATGAAGGTTTGAGATCTCCAGGGATGACCCTTCTGGCAAATTCTATGGCCACCTGGGGCGAAGGCGTATTTACGAAGGCGAGCAGAGCCGCTTTTATCACGGTCAGAAATTCCCGGTCCTCGTTTGCAAGGTGTTCGAGATTTCGCGAAACTGGGCCGACAAATCCGTAACACAGGAGGACGCCAAGAAATGTCCCCACAAGCGCAGCCCCGATGCTTTGGCCCAGGACTTCGGGCGGCTCGCTTATCTTCTTCATTGTAAGGACAACGCCCAGGACCGCAGCAACAATCCCGAGACCGGGGAGTGCGTCCGCCACGTGGCCGATACTCTTCGAGGGGATCGTCGCTTCCTCGAAATGGGCGTCAATTTCGTAGTCAAGAAGCGAACCCAGTTCGTGGGCTTCTATGTCCGTGATGGTAAGAGTCCTTAGCGTATCGGTAAGGAAAGCCAGGGCATGGTGGTTTTTTAAAAATTTAGGAAATCTTTTAAAAATGGCACTCTGGTTTGGCTCATCGAGGTCGGTTTCGATGGAAACCAGCCCCTCCTTCCTGATCTTGTAAAAAATCTCGCTCAATAGCATGAGCGCTTCCACGTAATCGTTCTTGGAATATATCTTCCCCATGAACATCCTCATGATACCGCCCTGAACCGCCTTTATAACTTTCATGGGCGAAGCTATTATGAAGCCTCCCAGGGAAGCACCAAATATAATGACCAACTCGGCCGGCTGAAACAGCAAGGACATATTGCCATGCTCCATCAGATAACCGCCTATTACCGAGCTGGTGACTATTACCATTCCGATGATTACAAACATTAGCCCCTCTTACAGGTTCCGTTTTTTACGGAGGATTTCTCTTTGGCGCTCAAATACATATTTGACGATGTGTTCTCGAATGTCTTCGTCTATCAAGGTGAAATATACCCAGGTGCGATTCCGTTCGCTCTCGGGCTCCGACCTCACGACATTGCCGTAAATGTAGAGAATGAGATACGGAGCGGTAGGAAGCATTAGCTGAATCTCAACCAAAGTTCCGCACTCGATAAGTTCCCCTGTTGCAACGCTGAGGCCCCCTGCGCTTATATTCACCTCTTCGAGCTGCAATGAGCAATAATCCTTGTTCTGGAAAGCGAGCATCCTGATAATGGTATCAAGTTTTGAATTGATGATATTGAGGCATTCAGCAATCACACGGTCGGCATGTTCCGGCATCTCCTGGTGTTCCGTCAAAGCCGCTTCCAGCGACGTACGGGACCAGGCCAGGGCGTGCCGTTCTTCGGGGACCACGCTAATATGGATTGGCAAGTGGCCGTCGACCCTAGAATACTCCCTCAACGACCGGTATTTTGCCTCTTCCTCTTCAATATCTCGTTCCATGCACAGCACTTTCCACGTTGAGTCAATTGCCGCATCAAAACATGGCTGGATTTACACGAATTAAGCCAAAGTTCAAGGACCAATCCAGCCGGATTGCCTCAGTTAAAGATTCGGATAATGTAAACCGGGGCATGAGCGAAAAATGGCGTGGGAGTGCGGACTAACGCGCTTATTGGATGTGTGCAAAAGAAAGCCGGCGGAGCTTTTTGCGCTCCGCCGGCCGGGATGTGCCATTTTCAGGTCTTTACCTCGGATGTCTATGCGGCAACACTATCCAAGATAGAACCCGGTCGGGTCTATATTGCGAAGAACCGAGATTTCCTCTTCCGTCGGGGGCTCGGTCTCCTTGACATTGGGAGAAATCTTGAGGTCGAAGGAGCAGTTTGCCTTCACCTTGTCAACCGACTGTCCGGGGAAGTACTCGGCCAGATACATTTCACAGGTCTTCTCGTCGAACCTGTAAACACCCATTGTGCTGACCACGACGCTCGGACCGCCGCCGATCATTCCGAGTTTCTTGCGTGTACCGGGGCCGTCGAGGAAGCCCGGCGTGGTCAGATAGTCGACCTTTTCGACGAACTTCTTCGGGTCCTGAGGCATGATGGCCAGAACGCGCTTTCCCGAGGTAGCCATGTCGTTTGCGCCGCCGCTTCCGGCAAAGTAGGTGAATGATTCCGGCTTGCTCCAGTCCCCAACACCAGTTGAATTGATGTTGCCGTACTTGTCGATCTGGGCGCCGCCGATGAATGCTACGTCAACTTCGCCTCTCTGGAGGGCCGCCATGGTGGAAAGCATTCCAAACGAGGCGTCGCCGTTGCAGAAAAGGGCCGGATCGTCAACCGTGATGGCGAGTCCCGGAGGTGCCGTGGCACGGATCGAGCCGCCCTCGGTGAAAAGAATCATATTGGGAGCGTGCGTAACCATGGCGAAACCGACAACTACCAAAGGCAGACCCACGCCCGCAAACACGACTTCACTGTCATTGATTTCCTTCGCGCATCGAACCACCATCAGTTCAGTCAATTTATAATTCGTGGCATGCATGTTTTCTTCTCCTTGTGCGATCTTATTGGGTCAAGCCTATGCCTTTATATACTCATCGGTGTACTGGGGTACGCCCTTCCAAACCGCAGGGTCGTGAAATCCATAGTCCACCTGGTATTTGGGCTTGTACCCGAGCGTGGGCTTGAGCCGGTCAAGACCTGCCTGGCCGAATTTCTGGATGTACTTGTCGATGTAGGCTTTGTGGTCTTCGCAGCCATACACCCACTCATCCAGGAATTTGGGGAGAAGTTCGGCGTTTCTTTCATACTTGCCCTGGTATTGGCTGTACCGGATATCGAGGCCGTAATAGCCACGGCATGCCGAAGGATGTGCGCCCCATGGAGCATGGACAACGGCAAGCGTCTTGAAATAGGGAACCACGGTACGGTCAGGATCTGACCTGGTAATATCGGGCTCGACTATCTCCTCGGCCGTTACTATTACGCCCCTCTTTGCGCCCATCGCACCAAATTCATCCGTAACGCCCCTGGTGCCCCAGCTCCATACGTTTCCGAGCCTGTCGGCAACCTGGGCGTGGATGACTGCAACGTCGGCGCGCCACGCGCGTACAACGGTCATTTCCTCACCCGTGAAAGGATCCTTGACCATTTTCAGGTCGGTCGGATTGAGTTTCATCATATCCGTGCCGATGTTTCCGCGAACAGGAAGAAAAGGAACACCAAGGAAGCCGGCGATCAGGGCGCTCGTTGCGGCGAAGTTGGACACGTCAAATCTTTTCGTTTGCTTGGACTGGAAAGCCCTGCGGATTGCATAAGGGGCCTTCACGTACCAGTTCATGATCCACGCTGAGTGAATCTCGCTGACGCAGCCCGCGCCCACCAGAAGGTCCAAGCCGCCAACGTCCGTCGAAGATTCTATAGTGGTAAGATTTCTTTTTTTCTGCCTGATGATTTCGTGTGTAAGCGCCATGGGAACCATGATCTGGAACCCACCGTAATAAACAGTGTCTCCATCCTGGATGTACTTTGAAACCGCTTCCTTGAGTGACATCAATTTGTCTACAGCCATTTTTAAAGCCTCCTCTGAATTAATTGGAATTGGAAATAGCGTTGGATTGTCCCTTAGCGCTCACCTCCTTGCTAGGGTTCTACAAACCCTCTCTTTATTCTCTCGTTATAACAATCCCGGCATAAGTAGTAGACGTGGATGTTTCCGCATCCGGTACCGTATAACTGCAGAAGAAAGGTGCACTCCATACAACTGGGAAGCATGCAGCGCGTGCTGCAGTAGTCGAAGTCGTCCTCGGACCTGCCGCATTCGTCGCAGGTCTTCTCAAATTTGTCCATCTTGGATCCTGAAATGCGAATAGCTCCGCTCAAACAGATTTTTTCGCATCCGGCGATTCGGGGATACAGTTCGACCGGGATGCAAGGGATAGCTCGGCAGCGGGGAGAGAGCGGAAAAAGAGTATGATTAGATTACAGCGCAGAGTGTAAGTATTACGAGCTTGAGCAGGATAGAGAACTCGATTTGCGTAGGAGAAAAATTGCTGCCGGACGATCCGCAATTTCACTTCTAACTTGTGATTCCCCGCACGTGATTATTCTGCCTTTTGTGCCTTTGTGTCAAGAATAATTTCGCGGCAATTCCGACCCAGCAATACTTCATCGAATTGCAGCGCAAAAACATTGCGATTTCGCTAGGATCAAGATCAACCTGCCGTAGGCAAAGATCCGCTCACAGTATGTCTCCCTGACCGATGTTCGCCAAACTGCCGGGTGCGAAGCAGCCATGTTTTGCGAGAATAATCGATTCACTCTGGAACGTCACTCTCGCAACACTTTCTAACGGTTTAACGCCGGACCATCAAATTTGATACGACTCGATACCGTGGAAACAATCAAGATGGCTTAACTCCCGCGACCAGGCAATCCATGCGTTCCCCGGACCTAAGCATCCGTATATTGCCAAATCCCGCCTCGGCAAGACCCTTTTCAACTTCCGCAAAAGTATAAGTATCACCGCCGCGCGTATTCACAAGCATATTTATGGCAAAAAGAGCTCCTTCCGGGGGGTTTGTCCTGGAATCGTTCATAATGTGGTCCCGGATTAACAGCATCCCCCCAGGTTCCAGCGCGCGGTACGCTTTTTTGAACAGGTGAAGGTTCTGTTCGGGGTTGTTTTGATGAATTATTGCGGAAAGCAGTGCAAGGTCACACCCTGTCGGGAGCTCATCGCGGTAAAAATCGCCCTGCACAAGATCGGTACGGACGAGAAACCCCTCGGCCTCCAGCCGCTCCCCGGCCATCGGTATTACATCCTCGAGGTCAAAAATCACCGCCCGCATCCGCGGGTTGTTTTTGAGGAA
Source organism: Desulfarculales bacterium UBA696 (assembly GCA_002298995.1). Classification (GTDB taxonomy): domain Bacteria; phylum Desulfobacterota; class Syntrophobacteria; order Syntrophobacterales; family Syntrophobacteraceae; genus SbD1. The sequence goes on along the minus strand of DBMO01000037.1, from coordinate 310,977 downwards.
GGCAATTGTATATGTGCCTGAACCTCCACCAATATCCATGACCTTTTTGAAGCCGCTTAGATCAAGCGAACGAGCTATTTCTTCGGACAATGTGCGCCCGATGACGTGCATCGCGCCGATGAAGGCACGCCTGCTCTCGGGGTCCATCGGCCTGGAAGGTCTTTGCTCGGAACCCGGTCCCTTTTCAACCACTTCCGTCAAATCGCTCCAGCTATCCCATAGTCGGCTGATATGAAGCAGCATCGGAAGCGACGATTCCGGATGTTTCATGGAATAGGGCGCACCTTCTTCTGTTGGCGAATAGACATCTCCATTCTTTCCCAGCAGGCCGAAAGTGACAAGGCAGTCCAGCACGCGCGAAAGCGCCCTCTTATCGGCGCCGAGCCGGGAGGCCATCTTTTCAGCGGTTGAATCACCCTCCTGAATTAGCGTGAAAAGGTCCAGTTCCGCCGCGGTAAGAATAACCCGGCTACGCATAAAGTCCCTTGCGACCGCAAAGACGTCTTCTTTTCTCTTCATGCTGGAATCCTTTCGCTCGCAAATTAATTGACGCGTAAATGTATAACAATGCCGCCGCGTGCGCAAGGCTTACGGTACCAGCCGGCTCGGGCCTGACAAGTATTGAGGAGCTCGACCTTCTATTTCGTATATATAGCAACTGGTCATTTAACCAGTATTCTTATGTTGCAGGAACTTCCTGGTTAAACCCGATCCCGTCCGATCTCCTCACGGGGACTTACTCCTTGATTTTTGGCGGGTTGAGTGGTAAATGGCGGTGTTAAGTTTCACTTACGGTGGGTGTAGCTCAACAGGTTAGAGCACTGGGTTGTGGCCCCAGAGGCTGCCGGTTCAAGTCCGGTCACTCACCCTCCGAAAAGTTCAGGAAGGACGCCAACTTAGAGAAATCGGGTTGGCGTTTTTTATTGCCCATTTTCCTCTTGGTCAAGGGTTTGGTCAAGATTTCGCAAAAAGGCCCCATACTGGTCAATCGCTTGGTGGGCGTCATCTGCGTCTATGGAATCGTAACGCCGGAACATTTCATCAGTACTGTGGCCGGTGATCTTCATTATCACGGACTGAGCAACCCCGGCCTTCCGCATGTAAGTGTTGAACGTATGCCGGAGGTCGTGGAAGACAAAGCCATCTTTCACAAAGCGGCCATAGGTGATTTTCGCGTCTGTGCAGGCTTTAATCAGTCCGGTCTTGATCGAGTCAACGGGTTTTCCTCGATATAAAAACACATGTAAATGGAGTTCTGTACCACACTCACAGGTCTTATTTCTGGCCGGCTGCTTCTTTTGGCATTTCGGACATTCAACATGTATCGCTTTCGGAGTGCTCTTTAGAATTTCATAGAGTTCGGGCAGGATTGGAATCGTCCGCGGCTCATTGTCTTTCGTGTCCTTTGCTTCGAGTTTTATAAGCCGCTTTTCCATATCAACCTTATCCCAGGTCAAGGAAAGGATCTCGCCGCGCCTCATGCCGGTATAGAAACCGGTCGCCAGTATTGACTTAGTATGACCGGGCAGGTGGTCAAACAGGCTCTTAAACTCTTCGGTGCTAAGTATCCGGTCCCTGGCATTCGAGCCCCGCTTTAGCATCTTCCTTACCCGCCTGAAAACCTTCACCGTCTCGCCCGTAACCATATCGTTGTCAAAAGCCTTGTTTATCATGGCGCGGGCGGCTTCGATCTGCCGGTCTACATAAGCGTCGGCCTGCCCTTCCCTCTTCCGCTTTGCCTGATAATTCTCCAGGTCCGCCGGCTTGATTTGCCCGACTATGGTGTCGCCCAACTCCTGATTAAAGCTGTTTAGATTGATTGTGAGAGTCGGGAAATATCGGAGTGCCTTGACCTTTTCTTGACCAAGATACCACTTCGCGAGTTCCTTGAAGGTCATCTTCTCTTCCGGCGCCCGCTGGAGCACTCGGGGAGTTTCCACCTTCTGAGCCTTGCGCTTGCCCTCGGCCGCCCTGGCTTCCTCGATGGAATAGGCTTTCGGATCTTCTGCACCCGCTACAGGTTCGCGCTTTGCCTTTCCCGTGCCCGGCACAATGTAGTCGATCCAGTACCGGACCTTTTGAGCGCGCTTGGCTTTGTCGAGGTCTTTGCCGCAGTTGCAGACCTTATTTCGGACTGACTGTTTCTTGTGGCACTGTGGGCATTCAGCGAGGATCGCCATGATTACCCCTCCTTTCTCTGATCGACTTCCATTTCCGGCACTCCGGCCTTCCTTAAATACTCCCGCAGTGCTTTCGAAACGAGGTCTTTCAACGTGGTTCGTTCGAGCGCTGCCTGAATCTTTGCCTTGTGGTGGAGGTCCTCGGGAAAGTCCCGGATAAATAATGCTGTCATGTTTTCCCCCTTTCAGAATGTTTGCATTAGTTGCTAAGATAAGCTAGCTTATCTAGCTTGTCAAGCAAAATGAAGAGGGGAATAAAAAGCCCCGGCTCATCACCGGGGCCTTATCCAGAAATTCCAGATTCCCTGTATCCAGGAATAGGTATACCAAAGGCTTATCAGAAGCAGCCCCCATTGGTCATGATAGAAGCCTGAAAACAGCCATGCGGGTTGACTGACGAGCCCGGCAATGTAGCCCCATCGTCGCCAGTCTTCCCGACGGCCAAGTAGCCAGATCGCGGCGCAGCCGAAAATGACCATCCAAATTTGAGATATGAAATCGAGAGTTTCCAGTTTGAATCCTTGTGGAGCGAAGGCCCGACCGAAGCCGGGCCAGTTGCGGGGTTATGCTTCTATTCTTGATTCCGCCCCGGAATCCTGGTTCCCCTCGTTTGCCGGAACACTCACACACTCAGCGGCCTTGCCCGGATCGGTTGACAGCATTTTGGCAAAGTTCAAAACTACATCCCTGTGGCTATCACCTTTCTGGAAATAGTTTCGAATATCGAAAAGGGCTTCGTGCATCTGATTTTCCTGCCTGTTTTTCTCTTGCCGCTCTGCTTTCTCGGCCAGTTCTTCAGGTGTAGGTACCTGGTTCTCTGCTTCCTGAAATGCGCATCCTTCAAAACATTTCTCGAAAGTTGAGCGCAACATCTGGTGAATATCGGAGAGCCTGTATTGAACGGTTCGAAAGAATGGCTGCAAGTCTTTTACTATCCAATCCTTGGGGTTTATGTAGTTCCCGAAAGATGGATGGTTGTCCTCTTCGGTTACGTTTTTGGCGAACATTCCAGCCGTGTTTGCGATATGGCGCAGCTCTTCAAGCCGGTCCTGCATTTCGAAAATTTTGCAAACGTGTTCATCCGACATTGGCGGCCTCCTCTAACTCGGGAATCTTCTTCGCGAAAAATCTCAAAGCTGATTCCAGGTGATTAATTGCATCCTGGTCGCCAGATTCGTATACCTTGAGCAAATCGGCCAATACCCAGGATCTCCCTCCAAAGGTGTCTATCAGTCTGACAAACATTTCGGCAGTCATGCTCATACTGTTGCCTCTATCCGGGTGCCTAGATATTCTTCTCTTATTCTATTCAAATCGGCCTCCACCACTTCGCACGGCTCCCCGGCATCCATCCCCTTTCTTATGCGCTTGGTAGCAGCTCTAAAACAGGCAATGAGATCCTGGTCGCCGCTGGCGAAGATTTTTGCTATCTGGTTCCAGAGATCCGGGTTCCTGCAGTAAGCTCTAAGGATTTTCGCCAGCAACTCGGGGTTATCGGATAGCTTCTTACCCATTGGCGCCCCTTTCTTGGCCTCTATCCTTTGCCCTGTCTTTCATGATTTGCATCAGTTCAAGCAATTCCATAATTTATCCTCCAAATAGAAAAAGCGTGAAGAGCTGACAAGGAGCTACTACACTCCCGGCTACCCTCGCGGAATAGCCGCTCTTCACGCTTGGTTTGTCCCAATAAAAAAAGGCCATAACGGTGGTCCTTGCCGGTAGTAGGTGTTTAGTCGGGCAGAAGTATAATATATTGCACTTGTTCCTCAAAGCAGAAAATCTAAAATATTGTACTTTTTTAGATGGGGAGGGGCGAGCGTGATTAAAAGTAGACTGGGTACTGTCCTCCGAGAAAAAGGGGTCCGTATAACCGATTTGATTGAAAAATCCCGGCTTTCGCGCGGGACAATTTTCCGCATACAAAGGGATGAGACCATTAGTTCCTGTACACTTGGGACTTTGGAGGATATAGCCCGAATTCTCGGCGTCCAAATCCGTGATCTTTTCGAGGAGGTTTAAGACTTGTTCTCTATCTGAAATGACCGACTAGGGGGAGGGGCCATGTTAGACCTTTTAAAAGACCATAATGCCTCCAGGCGTGTTTTTAGGCTGCTGGTGCTCGTCATTGACATAGCGGTTCTTATTTTCTCGGCAGTTGCTTTGATATCATCGATTAAGCACTCTAGATCTTCAGATATCTTCACTGCCGCCTTAGTGACAACTATCTCCCTGTTGAATATTCTCGCTATCGCGCACTCTCCGTTTGAAGCCACCAATTTTATAGCTCTTAGGCTGAAGCGAAAATGTATTGAAGAAACTCAGTTGATTGAAGGCCTAAAGAAATAAAGTGGACAATGCCACCAAACCTATCTTTCCAGATTCATCCCGCCAAACCCACTGCAACCTTGCGAGAGTGGCCGTTAAATCGATTATCTCCAGGCGGGACGTGTCAAACTACGTCTTTAAGTCTGCACGTCCCTGCCGATGAGCTTTGAATCCTATCTTCCCCTTGCCTGGTCCTGGTCATAGAGCGCCTTGATGTTCCCCGGAGTTACCGGCATGTTATTCTGCTTGAGAATCACCTCGTACTTGCCGGAAACGTCAGGAGGCAGGGGAAGAGGACGCTTGACCGGGTCACCTGTAGGTGCAGCCGGAGGGCTTTCAACCGTCAGCCAGGGGGGATTCTTGTCAACAATTTTATTGAACGGGGTAGACGGATTGGAGCCATTCCACCACTGCCAGAAAGTACGCTCTTCTAATGGCTTGAGAAGTTCTTCGGCCTTCTTGAATATGTCCATCCCCTTGAGGCCGTCGCGCTTTATGTGCTGATCGAGAACGACAAGGTACTCCGTCTTCAGTTTGAGCATTTCTTTGTCGTCTTTATATTTGCCTTCGAAAAGCTTGTCCGCCATCTCGAAGTATTTTGACTTGGTGGGATCTTGCGCCTGCTCTATCGACCCGGAGAGTTCTTTCATCTTATCCACGCCCAGGCCATTCCCAACGAAGGGCAGAAGATCACTTCTGTTTTTAATGTCACCCCGCCATATCCTGCCCAAAACATCGGCCTCGACTGCCGGGTCAGTCTTAAACCTCTGCTCGGTATTTTTGCGCTGTAGGTCGATCAGGTGCTGTCTTGTCTGAGGGTCGGCAGACGTCGCGTTGATTGTTGCCTCGGTCATTGCCGAGGGGTTTTTGAGAAACTCATCAAATACCTTGTCGTTATTCTTCTTCCGGAGGTCATCCTTCTGCTGCCGGTCCCATTGTGCCCCGCTCTCCAGTGCCGAAACCAAGCCTCTGCGCTTTTCTTCATCGAGAAGAGGATAGTTCGCCGGGTTTCTCGCGTACTCCGTGGCCTTGGCAAAATCACCCGAGAATAGGTCAAGGGTCCCTTTATATGCCTCATTGACTGTGTTCTTTTGAAATTCGCGCTCCTGGCGCTCCTGCTCCTGTCGGCGCTCACTACTCAGATGTTCGATTCGAGCATGAGCCGCCGTTCTGAGAGCTGCTTTTTGAGTCGCGTCAAGTTGCGATAAGGGGTGAGTATCCTTCTCGCCTGCCGCCGGGCTGGTCTCGATCTGCCGTATTACTTCAGTGGGGTTACCCACTGCCAAATTGTGGCCGTAAGCAGAAAGAGACTGGTTCCTGTAGTGCTCTTTGAGTTTTTGCCCGTTCTCAAAGGTGAATGCCCCGGATGCAATACCGCCAGCGATCTGCATGTCGATGCCCTTGAGCCCCTGGTACACTACATCGGAATTGGGGGCGGTCCCTATTGCGTTTGAATAGGTCTGGAGGGCCTGGAGATTTCCGCCTACAACCTGATCCACCGTTTTCTTGCGGATTTCGTTTGCAAACTGAATCTCGTGGGCTGCCTGGGTCCTCGTCCACTCGCTATCAAATAGACGGGCTGCGTGTGAATTTTGATCGAGTCCTTGGGAAAGCTCGGTCTTGATGCTGTCCGCCTCAGTTCTCCACGTTTGGCGGGCAGCTTCAGGGTTGATGATAAAATCCGGCGAAGTAATAATCCTATTATGCAGGTCATTTAGGGAAACAAGTGCCTTGGAATTAAGATCCCCAACCGTGCGCACATCCTGTGCTTTCTGGATTGCTTCGGACCACTTATTACCCTCGTTTGCGATTTGTTGGCCTGCCGTAGCCAGCGCCTCTTCAGGACCGGAGGATGCCAATCCGGTCGGGATATCGGGATACTCAATGGCTTTCGGGAGCACTTTGCGCTCATAGGTCGGAATTGTAGGAGACATATTATTGATCCCCCCTTTCAAGGTTGTCGCAGCATTCTGTGAGGGCTCGGGCGATTTCATTACCGAGATTTACGACTTTCCACGCGCACTCTTCCGGAGCCTCTAAATCCTTAACGAGGTCCCGGAGTTCATTGAACTGATCGACAATCCGACGGTACGTTTGCTGTGCGGAGTTGCTCAATTGTCCAATTTCCTGAAAGAAGGTGAGTCTGTGTTTGCCTTTCTCCGCGAGTCCCTCGAGATAGCCGGCATGGGGCTGCAAATCCTCTTCCTTACCAAGCGCTTCCATTCTTTCGAGTTCACAAAGTTCAACCTCACGGATCGCGGTGAGCCTTGGCAATAAAGAGGCAAGGTGGGCGCTTTGCTCCCTGAAGTGGTCGAGGTCTGTTCGGATGGATTCAATCTTTGATGAAATTTCGGTGGGTTCCATAAATCTCCTTGTCTGTCTCACGACAGTCTGTTGGTGGAGTGTAGGCAGTTTCTCTTCTATCCCTTTTCCGCGCGTTCGATCTCGGCTTCGGTAAATCCCATCGACCTGAGGGCATCGCGGGTCAATTCCAAATCCCGGTCAACTTCGCGATTCCAATTGTCCACCTGCCGCTTGTGCCGTTCGTCAACTTTCTTATCGCAAACCGCATTCATTCCCGGCGAGTTCGGAAAGCTCAGTTGCGGGCCTGTGCCTTGGGGTTTCGTGGCTTCTCTTTTGGGCGAGGGTGGTGTTTCCCGGTCGAAAACTAAATGTCCATGGTGTCTTTTTATCGCTGGCATTTTTTGCCCCTTTCATGCTGTTCCATGCCTACTGGTCTCATTATGGTTGTTGCTCGTTATGCCATCTCGTATACTCCGGTAACCGACAATTCATCGCCCGTTGCCCAAGTGAATGGCGAAGTGGCATTTATAGCCCCACAAATCACATTGCTACCTGCAACCGTTAGCGAGTTGATCCGCCCGTTGGTCTGATGGACAGCCGCAACAACGTTTCCAACACTTACGTCATAGCACGAGCCATCTCCGATAGGAGCGGCCCCGGCTCCGCCATAAGTGGCAAGCTCGGTTGGAACAATTAAAGATACCGGCCCGGAAATTGTTGTACTGCTCCCGAAAACCAACACCAGCCGGTAAAATACCATTTTCCCAACCAGGCAGAATCTTGCTGTGCGCGTGCCGTTCCCCACTACGAGATTTGTGAAAACCGGGTCCCAATCAGACCACACCATCGGTATACCAGGGGCGGCATTCGGTGCGCGCTCTTCCCGAGCGCCTTTATATAATGCCATGATACGTCCTTTCACTAGGGCGGGCTGCCGGTCCGTATTGTCGCCGGTCCCGCCTGGTTCAGCGCTAAACCCTATCGACAAAAATCCACATTGGCCAGATTTTGGGGACCTGACACCGTTTTGCGATTTCTTCCGCGCTGATGGAAATATCGCGAAGCTCGGGATTTCTGATGTGCTGGTACTTCGATCCGATCCCGTGATTCTGGCGGGCATGTACTGTGAAGCGCGAAGCCGCGATTAGCATCTGTGACAACTCATCTATCTGCGTGAAATATTCCTGCTTGGCCTGGTGGAGCTTTTCCTTGACGTGACTCTCGATCACCGCTGCATAATTGGCGATAACCTTTCGAGCCTCGACTGTGACGGCCTGCTCCAGCTCGCGCAGACTTGGCCCGTCTTTCGTCCGCCAATCCTTCAGTATTTCAAGGTGCTCACTTTTAATCCCATGGTCGCGCCGAAGATCCTCGACCTCTGAGTCGAGTTCCTTAACCGTGTTCAACTCATCGGCGTGAAGCGCTTCCGTTCTTTCCGCCTGAAGCCGTTTAATTTCTGCTTCCAGTGCTCTCAGTTCGGTGCGGGTCCGAGACAGCCGGGGCTCGTGGCTCTGCTCGAATTCCTCCAGGGCCCGGAGCGCAGAGTAATACCCCTCCGCGTTAATGCCCCCGGTCACACCTTCGGGCGGTTCCTGATCCTGTCCGGGGTCCTGTTCCATGCTTAATTCCATTGCTGCCTTTCGCATGATGTTCCTTTCGTTGGGTTGAATTATTCGTTGCCTGGCCCCTCTGGATGCATCCAGGATGGACGATCCCGGCGCGGGGCACCTGAACACGTCTTTACCTCTGGCGATAACTGTGCAAGGGCCTATGGTCTGCCCTGTCACGCCAAAAGGTCAAAGGGTTGTACTCTTTCTTCTGCATTATCTCGGGAATTGGTTCATGGTACGGGTGATTATCCAGTGTAGCTAAAGCCATACAGAGGGCCACGAGGGGGGGATACTCTGTCGCCTTGTCGCCGGTTGCCGTATCGCTTGGAACGGTCGCCAAACATCTTTGAAGGATGGGGCAACCATCCAGGTTCAATGTCTTCCTGCCCGTTGCGGTCCGGTCTGCAATTCGCTGAATACCGTATGCGAAGCAGGTCTTAAGCTCGCCCAGGTGCGTGAAAGAGGCAGCCCCGAAATGAATCGGAGGTCTACGTTCTTCCTGTTGCTGGCGGTTAAACCTGTGCAGAATCTCCATTGCGGCCTCATTTGAGGTGTCTGCCCGGAGGTCTTCACAGTGGAAGAGTTTTGACAAGTCGCGGCATTTGCGGAAAAGATCATCGAAGGTAGGGGATTCCGTTTCCGCCAAAGCGTGGATGATATGATCGGAAAAGCCCGCTTCCTTGTACTTTTCCTCGGCAAGAATCACCGCGTAACCGGGCAATATCCCGATGGGCCATGCTATCCCCGCGCTTATCCGGCGATAGGTTCGCTTTGCCTCCTGGTCGATCCAGTGAAAAACTGTGTCATATGCTATAACGGGCTGAATACGGTCAGGGTTCAAGGTCCGCTCTCCTTTCAGCTTAAATCAGAGTTTGCAAAGAGGGTCGAGGCCCCGTAATGGCGCGCCATGCACTCATAATTGAAAGCATGCCGGTAATGGTCCGGGCCGAGCTTTACGTAAATGTATCGTTTCGACCCGGTCTCTTCGTCCTCTTCAAGCTTCTTCGCCGTATTGTGAAGGTGTTCGGCGAATTCGGTAAGTACTTCGCTTTCTCGGGGCAGGACAATCCTTCCCGCCTGGATCTCTGAATGTGAAGCGTCCAAACTCTCGGTCCGATTGCTGCTGACGGTCAAATCCCGCTCATTCCAGGCATAACGGCCTTTCTGGTGCTCGGAATAATAGGAGAGAAAAACCTTCCCCCGGTGCCGCTCGGCAAAGGCACGGGCGTTTCGAGTCTCCGGTAGGGCATCCACCACGGCGCGAGAGATATTGAAATTCACCATCAGCCGGTCGAGTTCTTCCCACCCCTGATACGAGTTAATGTGAATGATCCGCCCGGCGCGGCTCCAATCCCTTTTGCCTATGACCACGTGGAGCAATTTCCCCTGGTCAACTCCCATTGTGCAGGGCCCCGGGTCGCTGTCGGCCATCCCTTCATTTCCGCATAATTTTAGGATTTCCTCGACGGTCAGCCGGTTCGTGGCGGCAACGTAGGCATTCCCAATTTTCAGGTTGTAGAAGTCGGTCAGGTTGCTTGTGGTGCGGTATTGGTGGAGGATTTCGGCAGGGTCAACGAAATGGCTAAAAAGCTGGCTGTAGTGATAGCCTCGGCGCTCAGTCACTCCGGGGTATTTCGCAACCCACTCACCGATTGAGGGATTAAGTTCGCCCTGGCATTTCTTGCAGGCCCGGATAACTCGCCCGCCGGCTTCGAGCAAACAATCGGGGAAAGTATCTTCCAGACAGGTATATTCTCCGCATTTCTCACACTTCAGATGCCAGTAGCGCTGATCGGTTTCCTGGAAGGCTTTATCAATGCCGTAATCGGGCAAGGTCGGGTTTGAGAGCTTCAAAACCTCCTTGAATTCACTGTGGCCCATGCGCTCCATTGCCATGTCTTGCGCGTTGGGCGGGGCCTCGTCTAGTTCGTCAAAAACAATGAAGTCCACGGGTACCGATTTTAAGCCTGTGCGGGTCCGCATGCCTCGAAGATACAGGAAGCAGTTCCATATCTGCTTTACATTGGCGGAATCCGTGCTCCTGATCCACTTCCCCAGGCTGTCGGGGTTTTCCTCAAGGAGAGGGTCGATTCTACCCTTAGAAAATTCCGTCACGTCTGTTCTAGAAGGGAAAAGATATAGAATCCCCCTGAAGTTCCTGTATCTCGCTGCGTGCATGGTTCGGAGCATGGCTTTAGCGGTCAAGCCCAACTGTGCGGCCTTCATTTCGACCTGGTGCGGGTGCGTGTCGGCATAGGGCGTAATCAGGTATTCGTGCCGCTCGAAGGTAAAGGGCCTGCCATCAAGCATTATAGGGGTCTTCTCGGCCCATTCGCCCAAGGAACCGCAAGCCTTGCCGTCATCCCGGCTAAACCTCTGGTTAAGAGAGGTCGAGAGCGCTGCGAATAGCGTTTTTTTCCGCGAGTCGATTAATAATTTGTTCCCTTGCATCCGGGTCTATGCTCCCAATGACGTCAAGAACTTCGGTTTGAAATTGCTGGACCGCCTGCATGTCGAAAAGTGCCTGATACAGTTCAAGTTGTAATTTCAATTGGCCTCGAATTTCCTTCATTGCGGCCAGTGCGAGTTCTCGCGGATCTTTGAATTTGTACTCTGTGATTTCCTCGGCATTCTCGCCCCTGCCAATCTTTACCTTGCGGACCTGAGTTTCTAGAATTTGCAGGGCTTCATCATCGCCCCGGTTCCACCGCATGAGCACATCGAGAAGCTCGTTTGCGTCCCGGTTGATCTTCTGAAGCTGCCCAACCGTGTCCAATTCCTTCCGGACAATCTCGCCGGCGCTTCTAAGCGTGACGTCCTTGGAGACTGCAATCTTGAGGGCCTTCAAGCGCCCTGAGATCGTGGACTTGCTAACGCCTAAGTGTTTGGCAATGTCCGTACAGTTCAGACCCTTTCTAAGTAGCTGTTTTATTTCAATGTCTGTGACTTTTTGTGCTGGCATTGTTCAAACTCACCCTAGATTGTTCGGAAAAGTTCGGAAGTGTTCGGATGAAAGCGGTCCCTGAAGGCAGTCGAAGCGCTTCCGAATCTCGTATGCGAACTTGCTCAGGAGCGAAAAAACCATCAACTCCCCACCCTGACGGTTGCCGCAAAACAAGAAGGGCACACGGTATCGGACACTAAAAGCGGCAATGGATTGGATTACGGCGGTTGATTTCATCTGAGAGCGGTAGCGTCCGGCCATGATGTTGGGTAGAGAATCCTCGACGATCACCGCGAAGAGTTCGAAATTTCTGGCGCGGGAAAGCTCTTTCTCGAATCTTGCGCGGTCCTGGCTCAAGCATCCGATCAAATCATCAGTTCGCTTTCTTTCGAGTGATACGCGGTCTTCGAAGCCTGAAAGCGAGTAATCGCCGGTCGGCAAAGCGGCCTCGATCACTTCGACATTTGGGAAGTTCTCGAAAGAATAGGCTGCGTCTCTCTCCCTGGTGTCAGCCACAATCCTAATTTTCTGCCCTTGCACTTCTTGACCAGCCATTGACTAAGGCCTTTTATGTAGCCGTTTATATTAATGTTTTAGACCGTTCACTAGAATCTTACCCTAGTGCTCTTTGCCGTTTCTCGATGCGAGTTTCACCTTGAGTGTACTTGCGGCATCCAGAAGCCTTGAAATGCTTTTCTGCTTGCTCCCGGATCTTCCCGAGTTCCTCTGCAATCGCATACAGCCCCCGACCGATCACTATTAGACCGTCAGCGATATTTACTGTGCGCTCTTCTCCGAGTATGTCCGAGCATTTTGTCTGTAAGAGGTCCTTCATTTATTCCCCCACTTGAAAGAGTTAATTGTGACTGCCATTCATGGAAACAACCCACTGCTGCATGATCGGACGTCTGACTAGAGCCTGTGGAATGTCACCCCCTTGGCGGATTGACTCAGGTCTACAGGAGAACCAACTTCCAACCGGCACTTTGTTTTCACATTGAGCATTCAAGGCGCACCATCGAATGACATTCGCCGGAACAGACAAAATCCAAAGGGCAAGTTGTTGTAAACGGTCCTGGTCGGGAAAGCTCATCCAATCATTTTCAAGGTCCTCAAGTCGGGTCACGCACCAAACCCAATGCGGCCATCCGAGATATTGGGCTATATCGAAATATGGCTCTCCCTGCCTGGCGTACTCAAGTTTTGGCAGGTAATCAGTCCTTAGGTCATGCCCCTTGGCCTGGAAGGTGTAGAGCGTAAATGTCTGGTCGTTTTCCACTTTGGCAATCCTCCCGGTGCCCTCTAAAGTGGGGGGAGAACAAAGCGCGCGTTTAAAGCGCGCGTTTTTTCTCTCTCTTTAGAGAGTGCGCTGTGTGCGCTGTGCGCTTTCAATGATTTCAAGTACTTACACAGAGCAAGATTCATGTGTGCGCTTCTTTCGTGTGCGCTTTAAACATGTGCACGGAATTACAGACATTTTTAATGCGCACAGTCGGAATGTGCGCTGTGTGCGCTTTCTCGTCATAAGTCCAAATATTCAACTTCAATCCCCTGATTGTTTCTCGCCGGCTCCAGGTGTAATTTCCTTTGAGCTATGGCATGATCGATAAGGTGTTCCAGTTTACGTGCGCCGTAGTTGTGCCACTGCTTACTGAAGCAACGGGTGAACGCCCGCTTGGTGAAGCGCTTCCCGCCTAGGGTCTTTTCTTCTTTGATTTTCGCAAGAATGGTGTCTGTCACTTCCTTGTCGAGTTCGTTTAATCCCTCATCGACATGGGCAATCCGCAATGTGCCGTTAGTATCATGGCGTAGATAAAAGTAGTCTTCTGGTGGGCCCAGGTTCTTTTTCGTGACTTTCGCGACGAGATAGCGGTTTACATCCTCGGGCGGGATCCCCAACCTTCGCCATTCGGCCGGATCCACCTTTGCAATGTTTAGCTGCCATCGTGCAGCGTTTGTGAAGCCGGTTGAACCTCTCAACGCATGTTGGGTAAGTGAATCTTTCCCGGTCCCGCTGGCCTTATTGGTGTGCTGGCTAACCAGAACGGTTGCCCCAGTCTCATGGGCAATTCTTTCCATGAGTGAGCAGAAGAAGGTTGCATCAGGTGAGTTTTTCTCGTCGCCGGCATAAAAGCGGGAAAGCGGGTCCAGAACCAAGAGCTTCAGGTTCTCGATGCCCTTTGCTAAGGCGAGAAGATCCTCATAGGCTTGGGTCGGCAAAAGATTCCCGCCCACTGTCTCAACAAGTCGGGCGTCCTGGCCGCAGACATTGAGAATATGAAGGTTATTCCGGAGATTCTCTAAGAACTTCTCGTCTTCCGCCTCTTCATCGAATGATCTGAGAGTTCCGTCCAATCTGTTATGGACTACCTGATCGTCATCTTCGCCGAATACCAAAAGTACCCTTCCGCTTTTCCCGACGTCGAACTGTCCATCGAGATAGGGTAATCCGGTTGAAACTGAAATGCCTAATTGCAGAAGGACAAATCCTTTTCCGGTCCCGCCATCAGCCACTACAAGGCCGAAATGTCGTTCTCCCAAGCTTCCCTTGAGCAGCCAGTCAATCGGTTCCGGTTCAGTCCCGATGAATCGCGCGGCACTAATGGATTCGAGATTTATTCCAGCGAAACATGACTTCTCGGGTTGCACTGTGGGGGCTGTTTGATTCGGGGTGTATTCAGGCGCTGCCTCCACTATCCGCAAAAGCTCTTCCTTGGTCCCGCCCTGGTTTAGCCAATCCGACACATCGCCTTTCGGCTGCAGACCGGGAAGATTTATTATCTTTACTGCTACAGCTGTTCCGTGAAGGCTTTGTGCTACTGCTTCCGCGTGGTCCTGTCCGGGTTGATCGTTATCCGGAATTATTGTGACCTTCTTACCTTGGAACCATTTGTTGTAAGCGGATCTCCACTTCCCGTTCCCGGCGCCCATCGGGTTTGTTGTTGCGGTTAATCCGATGGCCGCAAGGCTGTCTCCATCTTTTTCACCCTCGACAATGAATACAGTTTGGCTCTTGATTATCTCAGGAAGTCGATAGGGTACGGGGTCAATCCCTTTCAAGTTCCATATCCAACCGCCGTTTCCATCTGGCCGGCGCTGGCGGAATTCTTTTGGGGAAAAGCGAACCGTTTGGTGAATGAGCTTGCCGTCAGCATCAAGGTAGTCATAGGTTTGGGTTATTTTGGGCGGCTGCTTACCGTTGCCGTTATTTGGGAAAAGATTGCTGTAGGACAGCCCCGCGGCGCGGAGTATATCTTCCGTGCTACATCCGGCATGACACTTAATCAGCACTTTCCCATCTTCGCCGGTGCTTAGGCTTAGGCTCGCCTGCTTGTCATCGTGTCCAGGGCACTGCGCCTGGTAATACCCGCTATGCCTTTGGACGCCCTTTAAATGGGATAGAATGGTCTGAAGAGGATTGACAGTTGTGGTCATTTGCGGTTATCCTCTTCGGGACTGATTGTTTCATTCTCATGCCCTGCTGCGCCAACAGCGGGGTTTTCTTTTTCGAGGATTCGCCCTAGGGCCTTTCTGCAGATCAGTTCATCTGATTCCTGCATTGCCAGGATCGCAGAGCCCTCAATCTCGCCGGCCGATCCGACCTTCAGTAGAAGTGATCTCATCCGGTCACCCCCTCTGAAGCCAGAGAGTCGCAATACCGGTCCAATTCCAGGCGGTCAAAAACTGGCTTTCCGGCTACTCGTTTTGGCTTGAAAGGCAATGGATGTTTGGCTTTGCGTGAGCATCGGTTGCGTAAAGTTTTTTCGGCGATTCCGATGTAAAAAGCTGCGTCCCGGTAGGAAAGCATTCGTGGCGCATATTGCCCGGAGGACTTCTCTTTCTTGCTCATTTCGCCCCTTTGTCCGTCTCCCGACGGTCCTTGAGGTCCGTTTTTATAGACCAGCCTAAACCTAGATGAAAGAAAGCTCCTGCGGTTTCATCCGCAACTTCTTAGCCCAAACCTTCCGTTCCGGTTCTGAAAGCTGTTTGCGGCCCCGGACCACTTGCGAAACCTTTGCCTCGGAAATCCCGCAAGCCGCGGCAAAATCAGCCTGAGAATCGAAAACTTTCAAAATCGCCAGTTTTAAATTTTTGTTTACCATGGTCCTGGTCCTCCGATCCTTAGCCTCTTTGCAAATTCAACCACTTCAAGCTCAATTGCCTTTATATTGATTGAACAGGTTAGGATAGTGCCTTCACCGACTTTCGAATGCGGCTTGTCAGCAAAGCCGAATGACTTAGCTCCTCGTCCAAACATCGGGTGATATGGAGCTATTTTTTGAATGTTGAAGAAAACTTGCCCAGCTTTGACTTTCTGGTCTATTCCATCTTTGTTGCTCGGGTCCAGGTAGTGGGCTGCATGGATTCTTTCAAATCCGAGGTTGAGCAGAAGCTTGAAAAAGGCTATTTTTACGACATCCCCAGGTAGGCTAAAATAAAGCCTCGTTGCCGGACCTGTTCCCGTCTTCTTGGCCGGAACTATAAGTCCCAATTTAGGGTCAGCCCATTTGGTCAGGGCCGAAGGGGTAACATCGTAATGACTCAGTATCCTGCAAACATCTTTGGTGGTTATCAAATCCATTTTACCCCCATGTCCGATGGGATGTTCGCTGTTATGCTCGACACGCATCGAGCATACCGTAGCTGGCGTTAAAGTCAAACCTGAAAAAATCTTATTTCATCCTGAATGCTGCACATGAGGTTTGCAAATCAGCTTATTGCGCCTTCTTACTAAGTTTATCTTCGATTTTCTCAAAAAAAGGCTTAAGCGGCATAAAAGATTATTTTTGATGCAACCCTGCCCCCGAAATTCACCTAAAGCCTAAAAAGCTTGGTCAAGATTTGGTCAAGATTGACCAAAAAATATCCCACGGATGCCTTGTTTGCCCTTGTATGCTAAAAGCGGTCTGGATAAAGAAATAGGGATTCCCGGTATATCCCCAGAAATCCCTATATGCCTTATTTTTAGGTTGTGGCCCCAGAGGCTGCCGGTTCAAGTCCGGTCACTCACCCTAAAAGAGAAATATTAAAGGGCCGATTCGCGGGATATGCGAACCGGCTTTTTAATTAAGCGTCTCTCCCAACATGAAGGAACATGCTGCTTGATTGGTTGAATGCAGCCCTTCCCTTACCACGCAAGATCCTCAGACCCTCAATTGTATGTGGATATCACCGCGTGTACCGTATTTTCCTCCTCTGAAATGGGGTCTTTACGGTATTTTCATTTTACTTGAATCGAGTATTCTTTGTACCAAGGTGAAGTCAAAAAAACGAAAATTATCTACTGGGACCTGGTCGGCTCTCAAGCAAAGCCAAAACAATCCTTGAGCCGACCTCTGCCATCCCGACAGCCCCCGATAGGGCAAGACAGGAGAATTAGCAGTCCAGAAAATCCCGTTTTAGCTTATGGAATTGCGTTTACGTGCAGGACAACCGGCGCCGCGGCCCGGCCTCCCTTATTCCAATCGCTTTTTAATTGGAAAGGACAGCGTATGGAAGTAACTGAGAACGGCATTTGCGGATATGAATTGAACAATCCCGACATGGATATGTTTGACACCAGAATCCTGGCAGTGCATGGCCCCTGCGGCGATTGTGATTTTGCCGGCACGTGCCTGACACCGTGCGAATCGGTGCGCTGCCTTACCCCGAAGAAGGGCAATCTCGTGGAACTGGGGCGCGAGAGAACCAGGGGAGCAAGGATCACCTACTTTGCCGTCTTGGAGGATGACAAGGCGAGCTTCGTACGGCTGAGTGAACCGGATCATTACTGGGCCAAATTGACCCCCATAGGGCAGGACCAGGTACCGAACTGGGCCCTATCCAGGCTGAACGCGAACAAGCATCGACAATCGGCCTGAAATAAGCGGCGATTGCTGAATTTTCACACCGCTGGATAATTAAAACCCCCGCACTCTCAGGGCTCATACAGAGGGTGCGGGGGTTTTCATTTGAAGGAGTGTGTGAATACAAGTCCGACCACTGGCTTCAGTGCGGCTTTCCGGCTGGCGAGATCTTCCTGCGCCGCTTTCCTGGTTCCGCTCCGATTGCTTTTTCGTCGTGCTCGCTTGCGGCCGCTGCAGGCACGATCTGGACCATAATCTCAGGGACCTTTTCCATCTCATCCCCTTTGGCCTGTAAATCGAGCTGGAAACAAACCGGTCCCCTGTAGATCTTCTCGCCGGCAGAGGGGGTTTTCCCGGGTGTGCAGAAACGCAGGTGGAGCGCGCATTGTGATGTCGGGACCGACCATGAGGTCGCCAGGGACGCATGCCCCTTTGGGAATACGCACACCTCTGCGTCAATGTAGTTAAGCGCCACGCACGAGGCTTCCTTGTCCACCAAGTCGTCGCTGTCCGCTATGCAGATTTGCCAGGGGATTCCTTTCTTTTCCAGGTACTTCAGATTCAACTTTTTCCCGAAAAGAGTTACGGGCAGATTACCCTCGCTGTCAATCGGCTTGATATAGGATTCGAAACTCATCCTCGTGATGCCGACCGGCAAGTTCGTCTGATCGAAGTTTATCCAGTGGTTTATCGCAGCGGCCGTTTTATTGATGCGCAACACTCCGCGCTGTCCTTCGAACATTTCGAGGTCGCGATGAAACGTCGGTATCGGCGACTCGCTGGCGATTTTTCGCAGCTTGTAAACCCATGCCAAAATCTTTCCATCCACCACTTTGTTTCCATTGGGAAGCGTCTTCATGGAGAAGCTGATGTCCCTGAACCTGGGTGGCAGGCTCATCATGTACTCTTTTAGCGATTTGCTGCGGCTGCCGTCAACGGGTGTAGCGCAGGTTATCAGTGCATCCACCATCCCATCCACGACCCCCGACAGAATTGCAGCCAGGGAATGGTAGCCGCCTTGGCAAAAACCGTTTAAGGTTACTTTTCTCCCTTCATGCCTGGCCATTATTTCCTTGCAGAAGTAGGCGATATCGGTGGCATCGTCCTCACCTGTCATTAACTGAACGGCTGGTTCGGTATCGATGTCTTTTACAATACGGATATAGGTCGGTATCCCCTGATTGGCGAAGCAATGGACATAACTCCTGTCCTCACCGGGCAGGAACGCCAAAATATTGGCGCCAAGCACGTAGGGAGGAATGATCAGGATGGGCTTGGCATTACTTTCCGGCATCGGCCGATCACCCGAG
Organism: Desulfarculales bacterium UBA696; assembly: GCA_002298995.1. GTDB lineage: Bacteria > Desulfobacterota > Syntrophobacteria > Syntrophobacterales > Syntrophobacteraceae > SbD1. The sequence continues at coordinate 292,458 of DBMO01000037.1, read as the reverse complement.
GGAAGTACCTGGTATAGATCGAACCGCTCGGTTTCAGCCGCTTTGACATACAGATTTCTGTCAAAATGGAATCCAAACTCGGATTTGATGTCCCTTATCGCTTTCGGGTATTCCTCGATAGCGACCTTGAGCAGTTGTTCCTGCCGATCCGAAAATTCGATGATTCCTTCACCCCCATTGCCGGAAAGGGTGTTGATCAAGGCCGAAAAACCTTCGCTCATTTGCCTCGTGTAAAACATGCTCATTGACGAAAAAGTATTTGAGAGACAGGTGTTGGCGAGCCTGACATTGAAATCGCAAAGGTCGCCGTAGTCCTTCATGTTGACTGCCGGGGGATTTTGAACGAGCTTGCAGCTTTCGGTGGAAATGAAGGCATTAAGGGCGCTGTATGAGGGCGCCATGAATGCGCTGGCGTAACGGAAAGCCCCCATCCAGTATTTCTGAATGTTTTTCGACTGAACGATGGCCGCCTCGGTCATTTTCGGAAAAGCCCGCAATGAGGTATGCATAAATGAAGCAGCAGCCTCACACATCTGGGAATATGGGTTGTAAGATTTGTCCATGATGACCCCTTGATTATTGCATTTGCCCAGCTAAATACCCCCCCTGAACATACCTCTAATACCGCTTCTCTCTGGAGAGGCACAATCATAACCAGCAGAACACTCCGTTTTCCCTTAAGCATTGCCTCGGGACGGCTTCCAGGAAACGGTGGCTTAAGAATATTTGATTAGAGCCAAAAAGAAAGGGAAGCAATATCCGTGCCCCTTCATGAAAGGGATATGCGTTTGAAATGCGCTCGGCCGCACGGTTTCATCCATTCAAATCTGAAGCACTTGATAATTCAGAAGAAATAGCGAGCACGTTTTCCAGGGTTGGTACCAATAGCTCGCAGCTTAAGCGCTGACGGAGCAAGATAAGATTTTTTCGGGTGGAAGCAAACCCTTCCGGGGGAGGCAAGAAGTCAAAGGGTGTGAGTTTCGGCGCAACCGGTCACACTAAACTATGCCGAAACTCGTCATTAATACCGAATATGGGCACCAAGAAAGCGACCGAAATGCGCAATATCAGAAAAGCAAGCCTGCGCAGAATCGCGGCTCATTGCAAGAAGCTGCATTTATAGACAATCGTTTGACCGCGGGCCTGTCATGCGACCCGGTTCACGAACCCTGCCCATCCCGATTTACGTGAGGCCCCATAAAACATTTCTCCAACAGACAGTACCCGTTATCCACCGATGCCTTGAGCGTTTCGCATCCGCTCTTGTTGCTGCAAGCCCAATCACGAAGTACTTTCTTACTTTCTTCGGGGAGCCATCCCGCCTGCTCCAGTAACCCGTTCATGAGATGGGATGTCTGATCCCAGAACAGGATCATATTATTTATTACCGAGTCACAACCTACCCTTTGCAGGTCAAGAAGCCGCCTTACCATTCTCAGTTGTTCCATCGATGTTTTCTCCCGTTTCGAATGTCTTGAAGATCTTTATCAGGTAATCGCCTTGTTGGATAAGACCGAGCCAATACGCGTATCCGTCGATTGCGCCATCCCCTTCAGTTCGCTTTAATTTCCGGACAGTAATCGAATTGGTCCAGAAGAAGTTGTATGGGGAAAATGCAGAAAAGAGCTGATCTAGCGGGAAAATCGGGCGCGAATTGTCCTTTTCGCATACCCCTGGTGCCTCGTAAATATGGTCTTTTAGCCAGTTTCCGTAAGCGAAATGAACCTTTTGAAGCACCTTTGCGTAACTCTTTAGAAGACCCATAAATACTTCTTCCGGGTCATTTTGAGGACCGCCGGCCTCCCAGTTTTCGGAAAAGGCAGAAATTTCGTCGACTGATGCCGGCTGTACTTCCGCGGCCAGCTTCGAAAATATGCCGGCCAATCCGATCCCGTTTTGCATCCAAGCTTCATGAACCTTCATGAAAGAGGAAGCGATCTCAAACGGGTCCACTCGAATACTCATTGCCTAGTCTGCTCTTCTGATAAAATTGATGACCTCGGCCAGCGAGGACTCTCCCTCCAATAGATCATCCGGAATCCTGACGCCGAAGGTTTCTTCGAGGAAAATCTTGAAGTTGACCGAAGACATCGAATCCCATTCCGGAATTTCGTTTAAGAGCGTATCCGGAGCTATGGAGAATCCAATGGCAGCAGGGAAAAGATCGGGGATAACGTCCTGGATTTTAAAAAGGATTTCCTGCATGTCACTCTCCTTCCGAATGATAAGGGCAAGGCCCCGGGTAGTACGGCTAAGCCGAATCAACCGGTGGGCTACCTGGAATTTGGGGCGCGCAATGCGGAGCCCCTCCCTGCCGGTTGAGCAAGCTTGTTCGGTGCGGCGATTCACTCCCGTAACCACGAAGTTTAACGACTAGTCCAAAAGGGTTCAACAAAAGCATCTTTTGAATACGGAGCAGTTCTGAAACACCCACTGGTAAACAGATTATGCTTCTCTTTTCGATGCCGCCATTCTAGGAGCATAGATGCGGGCATGCAATGGGTAGAGGACTGTATTTCGTGCCAAAAAACATTCAGTGTGCAATACCCCTCCTACTGTATTTAGCCCAGGTGACGGGCCTAAATCTCCCTAATGCAAGTCTTTTTCAGCATGTCAAGAAATGCTCGTGCGCTAAAAAAGAAATCCCATCTCTGCCGCTTTGATCTCTTCCTGCCTGGAGCCCGTTCTTAACGGGCTATTGCCCAAACCAGATTTGGATTCACGTCCGGGACGGAATCGAGAATCGTCATTCCCGCGGCGCTTCTGGTGGGAATCCAGCGGCTTTAAACCCAAAGTTGTTGACTTGCCGAAGCAAAGACACTGGATTCCCGCCCAGAAGCACTGCTGGAATGACGTTGTCAGGCTCGCGCCTTCCTATCCACTTAGCAGTTTCAAAAAAAGGCTATTTGGGCAACAGCCTCTTAAAAGAGCGGCTGGAATTTTGCCGCACAGCACAACTTTTTTCTCCGCATCTTCATACACATAATCTTATTCAGATCCTTAGTTACTGAAATACTTGATTATACTTTCCTGCCTATAAGCACGCCAAAGTCTCCATGGAGTATGCTGCGCTGCACCATATTTTCCTTGACAATCACAGCCGAACCCCTACTTTATGGGTTTATTGCCTTGAATCACCATTGGTGAAGGAGTTCATGAACCTGGCCAGTGTTAATGAGAATCGTCCAGAAGGCCGAGGCTCGGGCTTTAGCCGGAAATCATGCCCCGGTACGCCGTCAAACTAATGAAAGGCCCGCCGGCATTTCTCGTTATTTTGGCAGAGCAACTTGACCGCCTTCCCTGAAGGCTTGAAAGGAGCGGCTATGGAGCAGATGCAATTTTGCAGGCAGCTTGTGGGGTTCAACAGGATGGCATTCGAAAATACATTCAACACGGTGGCAAACTTTCAGGACCAGATGGAGAAGATCTTTTCCTCGGCTCTTCAGGGTGCGCCATGGCTCCCCGAGGATGGCAAGAAAGCCGTGGATGAATTTGTGAAAACATTCAAGCAAGGGCGGGATGATTTCAAAAAGATCGTCGAACAGAGTTTCGAAAAAATCGAATCTTCCTGCTCCACTCCTTCAGAAGGAGCATCTCCCTGACCGTGGATATCAAAACAGCACAGCGTATTGCGGCCGGCCTCGCCAGAAGCGGGGCCCTCTTCACCTGTGGGGCTTTGGCCGAACATCTATGCCATTGCTGCAGAGCCACGGATGCGGCATTGGAATTGGCCGAGTCGACCGGCTTGAATCCGTGCGGGGTCGAGCATTTTTCCCGCTTCTTTTGCGGATATGGGATGGATAAGACCTCCAACCTTTGGCTGGCTTATGCAAGGATGTGGAGCCAGGCGACGATCGAACTGCAGGAACTCTTCATCCTTGGCTTGTTCAATCTTGCCCTCATGTCTATCCCCGTTCAGACAGCCGGCTTGACGGGCCCGATCACGCCAGGCCACCACTGACCGGGTTCTCCCATCCCCACACGATGTTAAATCAGTTGACATCAGCGGTTTGCCAAAGTTAGGCTAGAGTCGTATTCAAAAACTTTCCCTCGGAGAAGAATTTCGATGAAAACCGCTGCATTTGCCCTCTTTCTGTTATTTGCCACGGTCGGATTGTGCCTTTCCGCCGAGGATCAGGTGATTCACGGCACCTATGTCAGCAAAGGCGATCCGAAGGAGTACTTCTCCCTCTATCCCGACGGCACCTTCATCCTCAAGCAGAGGAGGAACCCACCCGACATCGAGAATCCGTTCATCGAGCTAAGCGGGAAATACACCGTATCCGGTGAGACCCTGAAGCTCATTCTAAATGATGGCGGCGAGGCTTCAGGAAAGCTCAAGGAAAACAAATTCGAAGACCAGAGCAGCACCATCTGGACAAAGCAGGGGACCGAAAAACCCAAACCCCTAGACAGGCCGAAGAGCCATCCTATAAAGTTCTATTAAGGCGCTCAGGCGCCGCGGCGCCCGGCTTACCGGTCAGCATCCCTTCCCGGTAATTGAAATCATCGTGAATGGCTTGAGTTATGTACCTTTCGGTGAACAGGTGCAGGACCACGTCAGGCGGGTCCGATATTATCTCATCGAACCGGAAGGGGGCGAACGGCGCAACCCCCTTTATCGTTTCAAAGCTCCTGGTAAGAAAGGGATAGAGGCCATCGCCGAATGAGTCATGGCGAAAGAGAAGTTTTCTGATCCGTGGAGTCCTGGAAGGCTCCACCTCGAATGAGGTGTCATTGCCTTCCGAAAGAAGATCGGTGAGGAAGAGCATCTGAGCGAGGTCTCCTCCGCGCGGCCTCGGCTTTACAGAAATATTCCCTGAGATTTCCACGGGGGCTTTATCCGGAAAATACCGCGCAATTTCCCCGAATATCCACCTGTAACCCACGTATGCACCATGGCTGTTCCAGTGCGAATCAGTCTCCCAGTAGACGGGGAGCACGGATTTTGCCTCCAGGAGCGGCCCTCGAAGATCCAGTATTCTGAGGTCTGAGTTCGCGGCCATGTACTGCATGAACAGATCGAGGCGTGTTCTCGATTTACAGTTTTCGATCCGCTCGGGCAGGTATTCCCCGTAAATGGTGTTCTTGTTCGGAGCAATTACGAGAATATATGGAATCCCTTTTTCGGAGAACCTTCTCCGGTTTTCCTCGAGCCGTGTCTTGAGGAGTTCCAGTTCGCTTTCCGGAAGTGGTATCATACCCATATAATCGTTCATGGTATTCCCGTCGGCAAGCGCCTCCGAGCAGTAAAAAAGCCATCTTCCCTTGCCAAGTATTACGCTCTTGATGGGAGAGGCGTGCAGCAGATTTACTCGAAAAAAGCTGTTCCAGCGTATAAGGTCGGGCCGAAAGCCGAAGTGGTCCCCTACATATGCATCGATTTCCCCGGCCAGCATCGAGAGGCGCCCGGCATCCAGATTTGGAACCGGCGCCAATTCTCGTTTTTCGGTGTCGTCGAATTCCTTATACAATCCCAGGCTCATCTGGAAAGCCGGTAGCCATATTGCCAGGATAAAGAGAAGAATTGGAATAAGGTGCTCTTTTTTCATCGCCCGATATCCTGGTCGACTAGAATTTGAAATAGATGAACGACTTCTGTGTCACTCCGGCAATAGACATGCAGGAGACGACGAACATTAGGCTGACGAGCCCGGCATATATGATTGAAAGTCCCGAAGCGTAACGCATCCGAGGGTGTTCGGAGAAAACAAGAGCTCTCAGTGGGCCCGATACCGGCAGGCATAGGGTAATGGCCAGCGGAATTAGCGCAAAGATCTCGTTATTAATCGCGACAGCCAGATATTTAGCGCCTCCGATTCCACCCTGCAGTCCGAACATCGCTGCAAGATAGCCGGCGGCAAGAGTAAGGCTCTCAGCCCTGAAAAAAACCCACCCGATCACAACCACTAGCAGAAGATAGAAATGCCGAAACGGTCTCCAGGCGCAACTTATGAAATTCCCAATCCTGGTCCGCTCCAAGACCAGGAAAAGACCGTACCATCCACCCCACACGATAAAATTCCAGCTTGCCCCATGCCAAAGGCCGCACAAAAGAAAGACGACAATCAGGTTGAAATACACCCTGGCCGGCCGGCAGCGGTTGCCCCCTAAGGGGATGTACAAGTAAACCCTGAACCATGTGGAAAGGGATATGTGCCATCTTCTCCAGAATTCCCCAGCGGACTGCGAGATGTAGGGAAAGTTGAAGTTTTCAGGGTAATTGAACCCCAGCATCTTCCCAAGTCCGATTGCCATGTCGGAATAGCCGGAAAAGTCGAAGTATATTTGAAGTGTATAACAGATAATCCCCGCCCAGGCGCTAAGCGGGTCAAGCGCAGCGGGCGGCGCGCCGAAAGCGGCATCGGCTACGGTAGAGAGCGGATTTGCTATGAGTACCTTCTTGGCAAGGCCGGTTATGAAACGCTCCAGCCCTTCAAGGAAACTACTGCTGGAAACGCTCCGGCAGTCGATTTCGCTCGCGCTTTCTCCATATCGGGCAATCGGCCCGGCTAGGATTTTCGGGAATGCGGCCATATACAGGGCAACATCCGCAGGGCTATTTCGGGCATCCGCCTCTCCCCTGTAAATGTCGACAAGATATGAAATGGCGTGGAATGTGAAAAATGATATGCCGAGGGGCGCATAGAACCTGGCCGTGGAAACGGTCTCAACGCCGGAAAGACTGAGCAATGCATTTAGATTCGCAACGGAAAAATCAGCGTACTTGAATAGTGCAAGCAGCCCCACGTTGAAGCAAATTCCGCAGATTAGGGCGATCTTTGCGCTGCTCATCCCGGATTTCCCGATATATGGAGGCCTTCCAGAAAACCTCAGCCATAGGCCCAAAAAGTAATTGCAGATGATCGAGACCAGAAGCACCATTATTCCGGCGCCCTCACCCCAGGCGTAGAAAATCAGACTTGCGAAGAGGAAGAAAAAGTTTCGCCATCTGTGCGATGGCATAAAGTAGAGGGTCAGCACAACCGGAAGGAAGAAGAAAAGAAATACTACTGAGCTGAAAAGCATTTGGCCTGTTTTCCTGGAACCTTTCCGAATGGACCTGTGGCAGGCCGGGGAAGCCTGCCCCACAATGCTCCCCCTCTTGGAGGACGAACAAATATATCATCCATGCATCCGGAAGCACAGCTCAAACGCCTATCGAAGCCGCGGTTTGACCCGAAGCATTCGAAATAGCGGGCGTTTTATAATCCGAGCTTAAGAATTGACACACCTCCGGGCCTTGATGTATTCTACGCGACGTACTCTTTTCAGCATCCCGGAACACGGTGAAAATCCGTGGCGGTCCCGCCGCTGTAATCGGGGATGAGGATTCGCATTCGAGCGCTGCTCGGCCACTCTCGAAGGACCACCTCGAGGGGAAGGCCCGCGGGTCCCCAGACGATCCGAAAGCCAGAAGACCTGCTGGAGAGGCTATAAAAGAAGGTTTCCGATGGTAAAGGGAGCCCGGAAGGACGTTTGTGTCCTTCCGGGCTTTTTTTATGCGCACCCAACATCAAACAAGGAGGAATTTCATGAAAAAGTCAGTTTCTTATCGCCGTCGCTGCCGCTCCAACAATGGGACAGGCCTGTCGCACTACATCCTTCTGTCCCCGAAAACCGAAAAGAAATAGCGGGGAAATCCAATGAGCACTGCACAGAATAGCGGTCAAAAGCCCCTTTACGCTAACACGGGCTATGGCCCCTGCTTTTCAGTCCTGGAAGTCGGACTGCCTGACAAAGTGGCGGTCGTCGAGCCGGATAGCGCCTTTTGGGCGCTGGTCCACCGGGATGAGCTAAAGGAAGCACTTGGGGGGTCGCTCATCGAGAGTTTCAATCAAAGCTCCGAGGACTTCAATTCTGAAATGAAGAACTTACGCTATGGATTGAAACCTTCCGCAGCCTATTTCAATCCGACGGAGCAGTGCAATTTCAATTGCAGCTACTGCTACTTGCCGGAAGAGATGCGGCGGAGCGGAAAGACGATGACTAGTGACGAACTCTGCCTGGCATTGGAACGCCTCAAGCGGTATTTCGCCACTGTCCTGCCGGAAGGAGCTAAGCCACAACTCATCTTTCACGGCAGCGAGCCGATGATGGCAAAAGAGTCGGTTTTCGCCGGCATTGAGCGCTTTGGCGAGGATTTCGTGTTTGGGCTCCAAACAAACGCCTCGTTGCTCGATGATGAGTCCATCGCATTCCTTAAAGAGCACGGGGTTGGGATTGGCATCTCTCTTGATGCTCCCACGGCGGAAGTGGCCGATCTCACCAGGAAGAACTGGAACGGGACCGGCTATTTCGCACAGGTGGTGAAGGTGCTTGAAAAGCTTTCGAATTATGAAGCCTTCAACGTCATCACCACTGTGACGAGCCTGAACGTTAGAAGCCTTCCCGCAATGGTCGACTTCTACCACGAACACGGCGTGCGCACGGTAATGTTCAACCCCGTGCGCTGCACACGGCAGGGAGGAAACGATCTCAAGCCCGATAATGGCGAGATGTCCCGCTTCTTTCTTGAAGCGCTCGACCGTACCTACGAGCTTTTCGAGAAATCCGGCCGAAAGCTTGTCGTGGCTAATTTCGCCAACGTCCTGGCAGGCATTGCGGGTCCGACCGGCAGACGGCTGATGTGCGATATATCACCGTGCGGAGGTGGGCGCTGTTTCGTTGCCGTTTCCGCTCACGGTGATGTTTTTCCGTGCAGTGAGTTCATCGGATTTCCGGAATACAAGGGCGGCAATCTTTATTCGGATGAGATAGGCGATATCCTGGTCACCAAGCCTTTTCTCGAGATCACCACGCGCAAGGCGGAGGACTTCAAGCCTTGCTCAGGCTGCGCGATCAGGCATTTCTGCGGCGCCCCTTGTCCCGCGGAGATTAAAGCGGTCTCCGGAACTGTGAACGCCCCCAGCCCATACTGCGAGTTTTACGAAGAGCAGGTGCGCTACGCTTTTCGGGTAATCGCCAAGGGCCGTGAAGATGCGTTCCTGTGGGACGGCTGGCAGGAGGAAACCGAGGAATCGTTTAAGCTGATCTGATTGATTTTCCACCGGAATGCAAATTGATCGCCCTCGACGGATCAGCGCCATTTCCGCGGGGGCGATTTTTTTGTTCCAGCTGATCCGGAAAATAAGCAAGAAAAACGCACCAGCCGCGCGGTAAGTATTTAAACTTTACCGAGAGGTGATATAAAATCACCGGCCAAGCACAATTTAATTTGTCGAGGGCGCATAGCGAGGGAGCGATTGGAAGATGCTGATAGAATCGGGGACCCATACCGGCTTAGTCAGGTCAAACAACGAAGATCGCTTTCTCGTAAAAACTTTTAGTGACGACTCGGCCCTGCTCGCCCTGGCTGACGGCATGGGAGGCCATGTTGCGGGGGAGGTTGCGGCTCAAGTGGCAATGGAGGCGATGGAGCGCCTGGATGCTGCGTCGAACCACCCCCTTAAGAATCTCGTCAGGGCAGTCTTCGATGCCAATAAAACAATCGTCGATTCATCCCGCCTGGACCCATCCATGAAGGGAATGGGCACAACAGTCACATCCGTTTTTATCTCGGGGCGCACCGGTTTTTGGGTTCACGTCGGAGACAGCAGGCTGTATCATTTCCGACAGGGTGTGTTGCACCAGGTCACCACCGACCACACAATTCCCGGATCGCTTCTCAAGAAAGGCAAAATATCGAGCGAGATGGCACGGGTTCATCCTTATGGGAGCATGTTGCTAAAATGCGTTGGCTGCCCTAATTTCGAACCCGAGGAAGGGACACTGAGTCTAGATTCGGGAGACCTCCTGATGCTATCCTCCGATGGCCTCCACGATTCCATGCCGCATTCCGAAATCGAGTCGGTGCTGGCCCTTAACATTGGCCTGCGGGAAAAACTCGGGATCTTGATCGAAAGAAGCCTCAAGTCCAGCGGCAACGACAATATCACGGCTGTCCTGGCCAGAATCTAGGTTCGTCCAAGAAGCTTATTTCAGTAGAAAAGATCGTATTCCGGCAGGCGATAGAGCCGGCGAATGAAAGTGACCAGAGTATCGGGAAGATATCTCCCCCATAGCTTAATGGGCAGGAGTTCGATGTCGGTTTGCGGGCTGAAGCCCACCGCGAAAAGATATTCGAGCAGAAATTCCACGTTGGTCGGGATGTAGCCCTTGTAGGCCTTGCAGTCCCGCTGGGCAATTATCCGCTCCTCGTGAATGCTGTTGCCGAGTTCCGATTCGACCATTGCATCAAAGGTCGAGAGTATCAACTCAATCTTTAACCGCGGGTCTGCACCCGCCAGCAGCGGCTCGATTCCCTTCTTGAGTTCCTGCTCGGGAACCCCGCGGTTCAGATACTTCTCCCAGTTCTTCCCTTCCCTGTACTTTCGGCAGATTGACTCAGGATCCCAGGAAACTTCGATTATCAAGCTTACAGCCTCGTAGTCGCCCCGAAAATCCTCGCGCTCCGAGAGACCAACCGTGGGATCGGAGCGCAGTGTTTCCTCGATGAGCTTCAGTTCGTGCTCTTCACCTATAATCTTGATACCGCCCACATCGTTGATGGTTATGGCCTCACGGTCGAACCGTATTGTCCCTTCGCGAAAGCTTCGCGCGATTCTTTCTTCGGCCTCGACAAATTCGCGAACCATTTCCGCCTCGGGGGTGTAGAGTTCCTCAAGAGGGACCCCCGATATAGCGGCCCTAAGCTTCGCCATTGCCTGCGCCTCATCGAGTACCGTATTGAAAATCCATTTCGCGATGCGCCGGTTTGCCTTCTCGGCGATCCGCCGAGGCCGCTTTATCCGGGCAGACCCGACAAGAATGCCGGAACCATCCAGGCAGAGCAGACCGTTTATTGGCGCGTCGCGGTAGAAATAATCCGGGTTTTTCAGGTAGTTATCCGAAAGTAACCTCGCACGCGCCGAGCCGCGGCCAGAGGACCGGTAAATTGCCTCACGCAGCTCCCCCTTTGACCGGATTCGAACTTTATTGAATGGCCCGGGCCGGATAATTTCCAGAAACCGGTCAATAATAGAATCGAGGGTCTCTCCGATCACAAACCCGTCGCAGATGAGAATCTTAGTGAGCCGCAGGGCATCACCCGGATCTGGCTTCCCCCAGAACCACCTCTCGGCAATTTCCAGCAGCTCCTCTCGATGAATGAAAGAGGTCAGATACATGAAAGGCTATTTTCCAGATTCGAGGGTAATATGTTCAAGTTGAGATTATCGCCCACGTCATGATAGCACGGCGGCGTTGCACCGAACATCCTTTTGCCTTTTGACTTTAATCTTTTCGGGAAGATTTGGGCTGGACTTTAGCGGTCGTGTCTAAAAAGGTCATTATTTCAGAAAATCCAGTATTTTCCTCGCACACTGATCTGCGCCATCCATCTTTATCGCAGGCTGCTTTCGCGGAAGAGCTAGAATTTTTCGGATTGCCTCATGCCAATTCCCGGCAAGGAAATCTACTCTGTCAATATAGACACAGGTCAGTTCGCGCCGGATTGTTTCGACCAATATCTCGTATTCTGGAAACGGGCCGCGGTCGGTGTAGATGATTGGTGTGCCATGGGCGAGGCAATCGGAGACTATGCCGTACCCGGGCTTTGTGATAACTGCATCTGCTGCGGCTACGGCATCCACATATGATATCTCCGTTCCGTCTATCGAGCGCGCACCTGGCAAGGGGAATTTCGTGGGACTTTTGTAGAAGAAAGTTATGCCGCTGATTTTCTTGAGCCTGGCAAGGGCGGCTTCGTCAATTTCGAGGCTGCTGAAAGAGACCAGAACCATCTTCTCCTCGACGCTCAGCCCGAGCAGCGATCTAATCTCATTCCTGCTCCGGCTCGATTTTCGAGCGACCAGAGAGACATCTTCGATTTTCGGAAATACCGAGCAGTCACCGTGCATGGGAAGGCGCAGAAATAGCGAGCCCGTACCATAACTGTCTTTAATCCGGGATATGATCTCGTTCCAGCGTGGATCGCTTCCCGCATAATCCCTGTAGATCCAATCCCAGGTAAAGTTGCCGATCCCGATTGATTTCAGCCCGCATTCCCGCGCGGCGTCAAATGGCAGGAAAGGAATATCCGAGACGACAAGCCTTACGTTGCGGCTGAGCAGGAACTGCTTTTCGCGCTCTATTATAGCTCCCGCCTCGGATAGAAGCTTCTCGAGGGCCAGCAGCGTCTTTTCGAGATCGAACCGTATGCTGTCAAACTGGCACAAACCAATATCCAGCCGAACCCGCCTCATTGGAATGGGCCTGCCAACATTTTGCTCTACAAGCGCATAGGGTATATCTGATATAATGATGGGCTTGGAACCGGGGTCCAGATCCGTCAGGCGTCGAATTGTTTCCAACGCGCGCACTGCATGGCCAAAGCCATGCGGGGTTATATAATATGCTACTTTCGATCCCGTTTGGTCCAACACGACTCCCCCCTCGATGCCTGAATTCGCCACCGAATTGTTTTCCGGCCTGCTATCCGCCATGACGGATAGCAGGCCGGCACATTGCGCGGCGCTTTGTATTTTCCCATGGAGATGTGAATGGGCAAGATTATAGTTACTTTTCAGCCGGAAGGCACTCGAACCGAGGCCGAGCCAGGCGAAAAATTGATGGAGATAGCTTCCTACGCCGAAATCGACCTGAGTAACCTTTGCGGCGGCCAGGGGATATGCGGAAAGTGCCGCGTCAGGGTTACGAAGGGAAAAGTAAAAATATCCAGCAAGGTAATCGGCCAGCTGAGCCGCAAAGAAATGGAGCAGGGCTATGTTCTTGCATGCCAGGCGGAAATACAGGACGAGGACATCGAGGTCTGGGTCCCGCCTGAATCGAGGCAGGATGTTGAACAGATACAGATTGCCGATTATCTCGTCTCTTATGATGCCCCAACCGCGGTGGAAAAAGGCCCGGATATCCGAGCCAGCTCATTTTTCCGCCCGCTTTGCCAGAAGTTTTACCTTGAGCTGCCCCATCCAACTATTACGGACAGCCTCTCCGACCTCGAGCGGGTACACAGGGAGCTGCGAAAGAAGCTGGAGGACACGAGCTTCCTGACACACTATTCATGCCTTTGGGACCTTAACCATCTTGTGCGCAGGCACAACTGGAAGGTAACCGCCACTGTACACTTTCGAAACGCCGAATGCCCACAGATCAGAGCGATTGAAGGTGGAAACACGGCCAATCGCAACTACGGGATTGCCATCGACGTCGGTACAACCACCATAGTGGCCCAACTGGTGCACCTGCGAAGCGGCACCGTCATCGGCGTTCAGGCCAGCCACAACAGCCAGGCGCGGTATGGCGAAGACGTTATATCCCGGATGATCTATGCTGTCACACAGTCAGGCCTTGGCCCACTTTCCGAGGCAGTTGTATACACCATAAATTCCCTTGTCGATTCGCTTGTATCCAAGCACAAAATCAATCATGACGACATCACCTGTTTTGTTGCCGCCGGGAATACGGTGATGAGCCACCTCCTGCTGGGCATCGATCCGGCCAATATCCGTATCGCTCCATATATACCCGTTGCTACCCGCTTTCCTCAATTTCAGGCCTCCGAGACGGGACTGAAAGCCCACCCCAAGGCGTTTTTTCACTGCATGCCCTGTGTCAGCAGCTATGTTGGAGGCGACATCACCGCCGGCGTTCTTGCCTGCGGCATGTACGATCAACCCGAGATAAGCGCCCTGATCGACGTCGGCACCAATGGTGAAATAGTGATAGGCAACAATGAATGGCTGGTATGCTGTTCGTCATCTGCCGGGCCGGCATTCGAGGGTGGCGGAATCAAGTGTGGAATGCGGGCAATAGGCGGAGCCATCGATACGATACATTTCGAGGGCGTGAAGCTCCATTACGAGACCATAGCATCGAAAAAACCGATAGGCCTTTGCGGCTCGGCCATAATAGACATAATTGCCGAATTGCTTTGCGCGGGCATCATCGACCAGAGCGGCAAGTTTGCAAATTTCTCACATCCCAGGGTGCAGGTAGTCGACGATACACCCGAATTCATCATCGCCTTTCCTTATGAAACCGAATCCGGCCAGCCCATAGTCATAACCGAGGACGATATAAGCAACCTCATCAAGAGCAAAGGGGCGATGCTTGCTTCGGTGAAGGTCCTGCTGAACAGCATGGATATGGAGTTCACGGACCTGCAGAGGATATATGTCGCGGGCGGCTTCGGCGCTCACCTCGACATTGAGAAGGCAATCTTTATCGGCCTGCTTCCAGACATCCCAAAGGAGCGCATCCGCTTTGTCGGTAACAGCTCCCTTGCCGGTGCACGGCTCGCGCTGCTTTCGACACACGCCTTTCGCAGGGCCGAGGAAATAGCGAACCGGATGACCTATTTCGAGCTCAGTGTTAACCAGGACTTCATGAACGAGTTCATAGCGGCGATGTTTCTGCCTCACACCGACATGAGTCTTTTTCCTTCGGTAAAGGAGATCCTGGACAGGAACCTGAAGCATCATGAGCACCCTCATATGTTTGAATGAATCGAGATTGCCATGAACATCGTCGCGGAGTTACTCCTTATCCCCATATGCATCTCGGCGGCTGTCGCGCTCTTCATCTATTCTTTTTTCTGGTTCGAAAATGCCGGCGCTCCTAAATGCAGCCTCGTCGAGTCCTCCGGCAGGAGCCTCATGGCCCTGACCTTTCACGGGGTATTGACAGGATTTGCAAGCCTGCTCGTGGTGATGATGACATATCCTCTCGTTCTTTTTCCGCGCCTTGGGAGGCCGGCACGGATCGCGCCCTCTCAGCCGGTTATCATCCTTACCCACGGCCTTTACCATAACACGTCGGCATGGCTCGTGATGAGGCACAGGCTTCGCAAAGCCGGTTTCACGAACCTGTACCTCATGAACTATTTCTCGTTTTTCACCTCTTTCGAATCGATTTTCACCAAATTCGAAAGGTTCGTTGCAAAAACTCACGCCGAAGCACCCGGGCAGCCGCTGGTCCTTATAGGACACAGTCTTGGCGGACTCCTCTGCAGAGTCTACGCTGAAAGGTCCTCGGGCGACCACGCCCCCTCCCTGGTGATTACGCTTGGAGCCCCTCACCGCGGATCGAAAATGACTGCTTTTGCCACCGGCAATCTGGGCAGGAGCTTGATGTATGACGGCCCGCTTATCAGGGAAATCGAACGGGAGGGGCGAGAAGCACCCTGCCCCGCAGCCTGTATTTTTTCACCCGCGGACGCGCTGGTCCTGCCATCCGAAAGCCTGCGCGCGCCCTATCCCGGATGGACCGAATATCCGACGTCGCCGGTAAGCCATGTGGGGATGCTCTATTCAAAAGAAGTAGCGTCCTTGGTTATCGATCTGATTAAAAACTAGGATACCCCACCACTGGAATTTCAAAAGGTCGTACTTATAATTTCAAGATCTTTTGCCGTTTTGCCGAAATAATTTCTTTACACCCTGATAATTAGCGGATCGCATCGCACTGCTCCGATCCCGTGCTCGCTCGACTTTCCGGCTCGCGTTCATGAGGTTGACATAATGGGTGCCCATATGCTAATAGACCCCCGAAATTTCGCATACCGAAGGGAAAGTACCAATTTGAACCAGGTTCCCGGAGAAGAACCGCCATTCCTTGAGCAGGACTTCGTGGTAGCCAATAAACTCGGCATCCATGCTCGGGTGGCGGCTCAGATCGTAAAAACGGCCAGCCGGTTCGAATCCGAAATCTTTATTTCCAAATGCGGGATGAAGGTAAACGCTAAGAGCATTCTCGATCTCATGACCCTGGTGTGCCCTCGTGGAAGCCAGATCCGCATCAGCGCGAGGGGAGCGGATGCATCCAACGCAATAAGCGCTCTTGCCTTCCTTTTCCAAACCAAATTCGGCGAGCCATGATCCCATTGCGGCATTTAAGTTCTTCACAGCCCCGCAGAAATGGAATATGTATAATAAGCCCAATATGGGCTTATTCTTTTTGAAAACGAGACGATTTCCCCATGAATAACTCCTCCCTGGTTATTGACGGCATCGGTGCGTCACCCGGAATATCCATCGGCAAAGCGCATGTACTGGACAGGCACCGCATTGCCTTCCCAAAATACAATGTACTGGGCGACGAAGCAGTCGAGTTGGAGTGCCGGCGGTTCGAGGAAGCAGTCGTAAAGGCTGAGTCCGATCTCGAGTCGATAAAAAAAACCGTCCGTTCCGAGTTCATGGAACACGCTCACCTGCTCGAAGTTCAGCAGATGATTCTCAGGGACCGCTCGATCTACGATGAATCCTTGAACTTTATACGAAGAGATCGATTGAATGCCCAACTGGCCCTCTTGAAATCACTCGCCAAGGCTAGACAGGTGTTCAGCTCCCTCAACGACGACTACGTTCGAAGCCGCATAGCCGACGTTGAGGCCGCCGCTGAAAGAGTAATGCGAATTCTTTCCGGCCAGGAGCAATCGCCCCTCGATGAAATTCGGGACAGGGTGATAGTAGTGGCCCACGAAATTTCGCCGGCTGACGCCATCCAGCTCGAGGTGGAGCACACTCTCGGGGTCATTACCGAAATAGGCGGCCGCACTTCTCATACATCGATTATTGCCCGCTCCCTCAACATACCGGCAGTGGTCGCGGCTGAAAATGCGACGAGGCTGATCACGACCGGAGAGATCCTTATCATAGATGGAACCACCGGTAAGATAATTATCAATCCAACCGAAGATGAAATCGGGTTCTACTACGAACGGCAGCTCGAACTCGAAAACTACATAAAGGAAATAGGCCGGAAGGCGCACCTGTCCGCTCAAACCCGAGACGGCTATACGATAAGCGTCGAGGCAAATATCGAGATGCTCGAAGAGGTGGGGGGAGCCAGGGAGAACGGGGCCGAGGCCATAGGCCTTTACCGGACTGAATTTTTCTTCATGAACAGGGCCGACATGCCGGACGAGGAGTCGCTTTTTCGCGATTATCGCGACCTTTCCGAGCTGATGGCCCCCAGCGTGGTTACCATAAGAACGCTTGACTTAGGCGCAGAGAAGCTCTCAGCCTGGTATCCCAAACTCGACGAAGTAAATCCGGTACTGGGGTTGCGCTCCATACGCCTTTGCCTGCACTACCCGGAGCTTTTCAAGGTGCAGCTGCGTGCAATACTGCGGGCGAGCGCAGCCGCCAAAAATATTCGCGTGATGTTTCCACTGGTCTCCGGCGTCGCGGAACTGCTCGATGCGAAGCGCATCGTAAATGGTGTCAAGGAAGACCTTGAGAGGGAACGAATCCCTTTTGATGAAAATATCCAGATTGGGGTTATGATTGAACTGCCTTCCGCCGTGGCGGTGGCGGACCTGCTTGCAACCGAGGTCGATTTTTTCAGCATAGGCACGAACGATCTGATCCAGTACAGTATAGGCATAGACCGCACCAACGAACACGTTGCCTA
Organism: Desulfarculales bacterium UBA696; assembly: GCA_002298995.1. Taxonomy (GTDB): domain Bacteria; phylum Desulfobacterota; class Syntrophobacteria; order Syntrophobacterales; family Syntrophobacteraceae; genus SbD1. Next base: position 275,043 of record DBMO01000037.1, on the reverse strand, counting down.
TCTTTTTGAACCTCTTCACCCGGCAGTGCTCAGATTTATCAAACACACAGTTGATGCGGGCCACAAGGCTGGAATTTCAGTGGCCCTCTGCGGCGAGATGGCTGGCGAGCCCCTCTATCTTCCCATTCTGCTGGGCTTCGGCATTGATTCGCTGAGCATGAATCCCCAGTCTTTGCCGCGCGTAAAGAATCTCATCAGGCGCTCGCTTATCAAGGATTGCCGCCGGTTGGCAAAAAAAGCCCTTCGCCTCAGCACGGCCCGGGAGATTAATGAGTTGCTCGAAAAGACTATAAAGAAGAGTTTTCCGGAAGAATTCAGGGTCTTCAATCCTTCGGCCTTTGCCGTAAAAGGACCCGCCAGGTCCGCCCACCGGATTCCTCAAACGGGCACGGAATGACCAGAAAGGACGTTGTTAGTAAGACACTATGGCAAAAGAAAAGGCCGCAACCGAAACCATTCGCATAATAGCCCAGAACAAAAAGGCTTTTCACGACTTCGAAATAACCGAAAGATTCGAAGCTGGAATTATTCTTCTTGGCACCGAGGTAAAGTCCTTGCGTGAAGGCCGCGCAAATCTCAAGGACAGCTATGCCCGCGTGAAAAAGGACGAGGCGGTGTTGTATGGGCTACACATCAGTCCCTATACGCACGCTTCCCACGACAACCACGAACCGGAACGAGTACGAAAACTCCTGCTTCACAAGTATGAAATCAAAAAACTCCTTGGAAAAACCCAGGAACGCGGCTTTTCACTCGTCCCACTAAAAGTTTACTTCAAAGGCAGCAAGGTAAAGATCGAAATGGCCCTGGCCAGGGGCAAGAAGGAATATGACAAGAGGGAGAGCATCAAGAGGAAGGAAGAAAACCGCGAGTTGGATCGCCTCCGAAAACGCGACAGGCTTTCATGACGCAAGACAGAGAAAGGAAGACGATCGAAGGCTGAGAGTCAAATTATTATCGTTCCTGCCAAGGAAACCCTGCCAACATCCCAAATTTCTGATATCTCTTATTCGGACACGATGTCGATTATTGTTACCTCTGGAGGGGCAAGAACACGCATTGGCGGGCCCCAGGTAGCCGAGCCTCGGCTAGTGTACAGGATAGATCCCTTTTCCAGAAAATACGGACCGTTTTGCAGCGGGTAAAAAAATTGTGAGAACAACCTGAAGGGGAACAACTGCCCGTAATGTGTATGCCCCGATAGCTGCAGATCGAACAAGCCGAGGTTTTCACGATCGGGGTCGGGCCTGTGCTTAAGAAGGACTGTGAAAAGCCCATTGTTAACCTGTTTAAGGAGCTTGGTCTCATCTACCGCGGAGGCGGCCGTCGGGTCGTCCACCCCGACAATGTTTACAATGTGCGCCACCGTTCTGGCCTCGCCTCTTAGCAGATCGAATCCAAATGCCCTCTCGGCACTGATGGAATTCGAAAGACCGGCATAGACCTCATGGTTTCCGGTTACCGCCCATTTCCCAAATCTTACGTTAAGCGTCGAAAAGAGTTCCGGAAGTTTTCCGATTCTTTCCATATCCCCGTCAACCAGGTCCCCCGTGCTGACGAGCATATCTGGTGATTCGGCTTTTATCTTTTCGAGAATTTTCTCAAGCTTGTCTTGCCTTACCAGCAGCCCGAGATGAATATCCGATATCTGGGCAATCCTCAGGCGCTCGATTCCCTGGGGAAGCTTGGTGGTGGGGATCCTCAGTCTTTCCACCCTCAAGCTGCCGGCTTCAAAGAAACCATGGATGCATATCGCGACCACGGCAACCAGAATGCAGGCCGTTGCCGTCCTACCGGTAAACAGGGGAAGATGAGTACCTGCGGCGATGTTTACAATTTTGAAAATAAGTCCGGCCATCCCAGCCAGGAAAAAGAGCAGGAATGAATAGAAAATAAAGCCTACCCAGGGATAGCCGATTATTGCGGCAGCACGCGCCAGGTTATAGTGATCGGCCCTTTCGAGTAATCGAGTACCAATCGGCGCGAAGATCATGAGCGCGAGAAAAAATATCAGCAGGAAATGGGAAAACCTGTCATTGGGCAGAAGCACTTTCACCCGGAAATAGAAAAAGGCGTGCATCAGCGAGTATACGGAAACAAATGCGATCAGGAAACGGGTCATATCGCGGTCGGCTAAGTCCCTTCCTGGAGATTTGCCCGGAAAAGCGGGCCAGGGAAGATCAATTAATACATTTCGGCTTTCTTTTCAACGTACCGGCGCAGCGACCCTGAAAACCTCTTCGGCTGATGTGATTCCGGAGCAAATCTTTAAGGCCCCGGCAATGTGCAGGGGAGACATACCCTCTTTCACCGCCTTTTCCCTGATGGCTGAAAGGTCCGCATCGGGCTTGATGAGGCTTCGGATTTGCGGACTGACGGAAAGCATCTCGTATATGCCCACCCTTCCAAGGTAGCCTGTTTCGCGGCATTCAAGGCAACCGGCGGATCGGAAAATCGATTCGCTCTTCTCGATTTTAAAGGGACTGATCAGCGAATTCCAAAGGTCGTCGTCGACATCCCCTTTTTCCCTGCAATGCGGGCAGAGCGTTCGGACAAGCCTTTGCGCCAGGACCCCGAGCAGAGTCGCCCGGATCAGGTAGTGCGGCACTCCGATATCCATCAGCCGTATGATGGCCGAGGGTGCGTCGTTGGTGTGAAGCGTCGAAAAAACAAGATGTCCGGTCAGAGCGGACTGGATAGCCATTTCAGCGGTCTCGATGTCCCTTATCTCGCCCACCATAATGATGTCGGGGTCCTGGCGCAGGAAAGTACGCAGTCCGCCGGCAAAATCAAGACCAATGAGCGGGTTGACCTGCATTTGATTGAACCGCGGCTCGACCATTTCAATGGGATCTTCCACGGTGCAGACATTTACCTCGGGTTTGGCGAGAAACTTAAGGGTGGAATAGAGTGTCGTAGTCTTCCCCGATCCGGTGGGACCGGTAACCAGGACTATCCCATATGGCGCCCCGACCATTTTCCTCCAGGCATCGAGTTCGGCCTCCGAGAACCCGAGTTCGTCAAACCCCCTTATGGTAACCTCCGGGTCGAAAATACGCATTACGAGCTTCTCGCCGAAGACGGTGGGCATGGTGGAAAGCCGCAGTTCGACTTCATGTCCCGCCGGCGCCTTGGTTTTGATGCGCCCGTCTTGCGGCCGCCTTTTTTCGGCGAGGTCCATTCTGCCGAGCACTTTTATCCGGCTGATAACCGCGCTCATGACAACAGTAGGCAGCTGGTAGACGAGGTGCAGGACGCCGTCAATCCGGAACCGCACATCGCTGTTGTCGCGGCGCGGCTCGAGATGAATGTCACTTGCCCTTTGGTCGAAAGCATACTGGAGAAGCCAATCAACTATATTTACTACATACCTGTCGTTGGCATCGAGCTTCCCGGTCCGGCCGAGTTCGATCATCTGCTCGAGGTTCATCGTGGAGCCCAGCCCCGTGCCGACCGCTTTGCCAAATGCCCGCTTTACCGATTCGGTCAAGGCATAGAACTCTATAAGGTACCGGCTGATGTCGTTGGGGTTGGAAACAACCCTGCAGATCTTCTTCCTCAAAATCCGCCGCAGGTCCTCTTCCCACTCCCTGTCAAACGGGTCGGCCGTGGCAATTACAATCTTGTCCTCACAAACCTCGATTGGCAGGATCTTGTACCTGGCTGCATAAGCATACGAAACCAGACCAGTTACAGCGGTGACGTCCACCTTCAGCGGATCGACACGAACATAGCTAAGCCCGCATTTCTTAGCGAGCCACATCATCAGGACTTCGAGCGTAAGAGGATCGTGCGGCGGCATGGCCCTGGAAATTCGGCACTCCGAGACGATCATTAGCGGGTGCATTCCTGAGCGGTCCTTTCCGACAGGATGACTCAAGATCTTTTCCACCTCGTGTCTCGAGATGATCCCGTCCTTCAGGAGCTCACCGAGAAGGACCTTTAGATTGAGTCCGTTTCCATAGCCTTGGCTGGTTTTACTGGCTAACATTTATCGAGTTTCTCCAAAGACCCTGCTTGATAGAGAACAAAATGAACGTGCTGCAACAATACGGTTTAGAGCGCCCGAAAAATAGCCGCTCACAAAAAATATTTACTCCTCACCCCAGTTTATCGGCAACTTTTGGAAAATGATTCGCCATTTTTTGATTGTTGGTTGCCTGAAACGTGCCGAAACTTTAGAATCCTCCATCTTCTCAAAACTCGCGCGCTGGCGCCCTGTTGTTCCGATAAATATCGAGTGTGTTGCTACTGGAGAACCTGATGAGCCTGATTGTGGGTTTGGTGGCCGGCATTTTCGGCGGCTTGGTCGGCCTCGGCGGAGGAGTGGTCATGATTCCGCTGATGGTTGATTTTCTCAAGATAAGTCAACACCGCGCACACGGGACCAGCCTCGTGGCGATCGTTTTTACGGGGGTCTCCGGGGCTGCCATCTATTATTATCATGGGTCAGTCGATCTTATTGCCGCGGGACTGCTCGCCACAACAGCCGTTTTTACGGCCAGGCACGGCGCACGCTTGGCAAACGGCCTGCCGGAGTGGAAGCTGAGAAAGTCCTTTGGAGCTTTTCTCATCTTTATCTCTTTGCTGATGCTTACAAGACCTTTCTTCCCCCATATCGAGTTCTTTTTTCCCAATCAGGCATTTCGAATAATCATTTTGCTCGCCTCCGGAATTCTCACAGGGTTTGTTTCAGGAATGATGGGGGTTGGGGGCGGCACGATCATGGTTCCCGCAATGGTTCTGTGCCTTGGATTTTCCCAACAGACAGCCAACGGGACATCACTTCTCACAATGGTTCCAGCAGGTGCGGCCGGGGCGTGGACTCACTTCAAATTCAATAACGTGCAGTCAGATCTTCTGATTGGTCTTATTCCAGGTATTCTGGCCGGGAGCGTGATCGGGGGAACGGTTGCCAATCAGATGCCGGAGCTTTACCTGAGGCTCATCTTCGCGGCCGTCCTGACATGGACCGGCATTCGCTACCTGAGGGCATGCGCACCTTCTCAGGTGCCCGGTGCGTGTCCCCCATTACTGGGAAAAGAAGAACTGCGCATTAAGCTGGAGTAGCAGCTATGCCGGATTGAAATATTGCCCGGCCTCCCCACTCATACTCTTAACCACAAAAAAAAGCGGCCGAAAAGGCCGCTTTTTGACTAGCATTTTATAGGATATCTGTAACCGGATGGATATCTGTTTCTAGTCCTGGAATCCGAACCGGATGATTAATTCGTTAAAAAGATCCCTACCCAGAAAAGCCTTTAATTTCTTGGTCTGCTCGCAACGGGAGCTGTACTCTTTCCAAAACTCATCGAATTCGGAAGATTTCTCGTCCTTCCCGGCGAAGGGCATTTGCTGATGCAGTCCGTAATAGTCTTTGAGCATTTCGCAGCCGGAGGCATCGAGTATCAGCATGAACAAAACGTCAGGAGGGGTCGGGTGGCCTTCCTCGGGGGGCGCCGCCACAAAAACGTTTATTCCCTTGCCTCCCCGTTCGATCCGGCATTTGTACTTCTCCACCCCATCGTCCCTTGTCGCGGGGGCTGGAGCCCTACCCTTTACGCGGCTCAATTGCATCGATATATTGTTCTGCCTTATAAAACCATCGAGAGCGGCCAAGCCGTTCATATTCCCCCTCCGCGGAAATTGCGAGCCATGAATATGCTCCTTGACGTATGTACCGGTTTTAAATCTTCCATTAGGCGAGAGAGTACACCAGCAAAATGTCGATACATATAGGGTGAATATTGTATTTGCGCGGGTTGGGACTGTATTTGAGTATTACAGGTAAGTAGATGATGATAATATCCGCACCTGGATTCTTACGGCAATGCATTGCACATGCATTATAACCTGCTGCCGCGGGCTACTTTACAGCCCCAGGCAAGCCCTGTTTCGAGAATCCATGCCGAAACTCAGATTGGTGTCATCGTCGGCAACATGTGATTACTTTTCTTTCAGAACGCGACTCCCTGCAGGCTTCTGGCCGCTCAGTCTTTTAAAATGTACCGCAAATCGCCCTTCTTTCTTTATCTAATTCAGGAGATAGCTTTAACTCAGGGTTGGACAATATGATGAAATTGCCTAAGGGGATCATCATTTTGGGGCTTGTCAGCTTCTTTACCGATCTGTCAAGCGAGATGATCTATCCCTTGCTCCCCGTATTCCTCTCGAATGTCCTCGGCGCAACCGCACTGGCTCTCGGGCTTATCGAGGGCATCGCCGAATCCACCGCGTCCCTCTTTAAAGTAGTCTCGGGCATATGGACCGACAAAACAAGCTGTCGAAAACCATTTCTCTTGACCGGGTACGGAATTTCAGGCACCGCTCGCCCCCTGATAGCCGTTGCCGCCGGTTGGCCCTTCGTTTTGCTGATGCGCTTCATCGACCGGGTGGGAAAGGGTCTGAGAACCTCGCCCCGTGATGCCCTGGTTGCCGATATAACCGAACCCGGCCAGCGCGGCGCGGCTTTCGGCATCCACAGGTCAATGGACCATGCGGGTGCGGTGGTTGGCCCTCTCGTCTCCGCGGCGCTCATCGGGATCGCTGATCTGTCTCTGAGGCAGGTTTTCCTATTGGCCGCAATACCCGCTGCGGTTGTCATGTACATACTTGCGGTCAAACTACAAGAACCCGCGATCAAAAGGGCCCAACCCCCAAGGCCGGCAAACTTCAAATCCCATTGGACCGATCTTGGCGGGAGCTACAAAATTTTTCTTGCCGCCGTCCTCATGTTTACGCTTGGTAATTCCACTGATGCATTCCTCATTTTGCGCATGTCGCATGCCGGAGTGCCCGCATCCTGGATCGCGGTGCTTTGGTCGGCACATCATATAATCAAAATGGTTTGCACCTACGCCGGCGGCAGGCTCTCGGACGGACTGGGGGCAAGAAAGCTTGTTGTGTCGGGCTGGATAGTGTATGCGCTTATCTATATTGCTTTCGCCATGGCTACCACACCGGCTTCGGTGGTATTCGTGTTCCTTATTTACGGCGTATATTTCGGAATGACCGAACCCTCCGAGAAATCCCTTGTAGTGGAACTAGTGCCCGCACAACTCAGGGGAAGTGCTTTCGGCTACTATCACTTTGTGGCGGGCTTGGGCGCTCTGCCTGCAAGTCTTATATTCGGCTTAATCTGGCATGAATTCGGGGTGAGCGCGGCATTCTTCACCGGCGCCGGTTTGGCCCTCGCCGCCGCGCTGATTCTACTGCTTGGCTCCTTCGCTCATGGAGCCGATGAACTCGATGTGGAGACCGCTGAAGAAATCGCGCATGAAGACCCTGTTCCCGTACTCCCGAACCCAGGCAAGTTCGGTCGATGAGCATTCTCCAGGTTGAACTGACCGGTGCACGGATGCAATCTAAATGCGGGTTTCGCCACTTCTATCCCGGTACGCGAATTTGATCCCGTGCACAGCTCAACCCTTCCCTCGGTACCGCTTGCGGGGTTTATTCGCACCAGACCAGTAGCGTCGCGTTACTGAGATGCTCGTTAAGGCATCTGCTTAAGCTTCTTGTCCGCTGCCTGTGCGGCAGGCGTACCGGGGTACTTTTCCACAAGGCGCTCATAGATGATACGCGCGGCGGTGGTGTCGCCGATTTGCTGGAACGCCGTACCCTGTTTCAATAGCGCCTGTGCTGCCTTGCCACCCTTCGGGTACTTGTCGATTACCTGCTGGTAACTTTCAATCGCATCCTGGTATCGCTTCTCGGACATATAACATTCACCGATGTTAAAAACCGCGCTGTCGGCATATTCCGATTTGGGATATTTCGCAAGCAGCGCCTGGTAATCCTTCCTTGCTGCTTCGAACTTGCCCTGCTGAAAAAGGGACGAAGCCTTTTCAAATGCGGCCCTGTCGGCCACTTCGGCAGCCGGTGGTTCGATTGGCGGGGCCGGTTGAGCTACCCTGGGCGAAACGGCTGCAATGGGAGGAAGGGGTTGTAGAGGCCGCTGAGGCGCCTCGACTATCACGGGGTTCGCCGGCTCGTGTTGCTGGACCGGCGCGCCTTGTGCCTGCTGCTGCACCTGGGCTTGGGCACGCTGGTACTGATCAAGCTTGTATTCAAGCTCCTCGATTTTGCCGTTGAGCTTACCTATCCGCATCTGGAGTTCCTCGACCTTCGAGTAGAGATCTCCCGACCGGCGAGATTGGCCCTCATTGCTTTCGATCCTGCGCTCGATACCCAATTGTCTTTCGTTGAGCATCGCAAGATTTTGCTGAATCGTCGAGGTCTCCGAAGTCGTGGCGCATCCCGAAAGGCAGCCGCCGAGAATAAGCAGCAAAGCAGTTCTTACATACATGATTGGACCGCCCATAAAAGTCCCTTTCTCCTGAATGGCGGAAGGCTCACAGCTGATTCCGGCGGCTGGACTTCATATTTCGCGCGCCGGAGTTATTGATCTTGGTGCCATGATAATGATAAAGACCGGCCCCAATCATGTTTTGATTGGGCCGGTCCTTAGAATAGCGGACAGGAGAACTGAAGTTAAGCGCTTTTAGTAGTTAATTGCAAAATGTGCGCGCCTGTTTTTCGCCCAGGAGGCCTCATCGTGGCCCGTTGCAAGAGGCCGTTCCTTGCCGAAGCTGATCGATGCGAGCTTCACGCCCTGAAGACCGGCGTTCGCAAGGTATTGATAGGCTGCATTTGCCCGCCTCTCGCCCAGCGCCATATTGTATTCGGTAGTGCCGCGCTCATCGCAATGACCTTCAACCGTTACCTTCACTTTAGGGTAGCGCTTGAGAAAAGCCAGCTTTTCGTCGAGGACTTTTTGCGCCGGCTGGGTGAGCGTATAGGCGTCGTAGTCGAAGTAGATATCCTGGTTCTCAAAAGCCTGCGCCTTTTCGAGGAATTCACGCTTTTCTGCCTCGGTGGTTATCCCAAGCTCTCTCCACCTGGCATCGTCCATCCCCCCTGGTCCGCCGGCACCCGGCCCGTATGCACCCGGTGTGGCCCCGCTCATTCCAGGCTGCGAAGGCACCTGCTTTTTGGAACACGCACCCGTAATACCTATCAAGAGCACAACCAGTAGTACGCCGACCACCCTTCCCATCGTCTTTCTCATTACTTCCCCCCTCCAAGGTGATTTTGCCTGGTCCAGATCACTCTAATGCCTTACTTTTCCTGGACCGAAGCGATGTTGCCCAGCGTTGACGGCGGTCATGAAAAAACCGTGTCCACCCTACAAATCTTTCAATTAATTTGCAAATTATCGACTCAACCGCGCGGACCAGTCCGGCAACTCCTGAGAGCCACCCTGGCGCGTGAGCCGTTTTATCCCCGTCCCGTCAACCAACAAGGCCCAGATAGCTGGTCCTCCCTGCCTTGTCGAGCTGAACGCTATCATCCGTCCGTCAGGTGACCAGCTGGGAGATTCATTATTGCCTCCCCCGCTGGTTAGCTGCTTCGTCTCGCCGCCTTCGGCACGCGTAATAAAAATATTGTGATTTCCACCCGCTACACCGCTGTATGCAATCCAGTCACCTTTTGGCGACCAGGCCGGCGAGGTGTTGTAGTTCCCGCTGAAAGTGATCCTCTTTTTCTGCCCCGACCCGACATCGAGAACATACACTTGGGGATTTCCGGATTCATTCGACACATAGGCAAGCTTTCTGCCGTCGGGAGACCAGTCCGGAGAAACGTTTATCGACCACCCATGAACGAGCTTCTGGAGGATCTGGCCGGAAGAGCTTACCAGAAAGATATCAGGATTTCCATCCTTGGTCATCGTAACAGCCAGTTCGCTCCTTCCGGGCCTCCACGCGGGCGATATGTTGGTTCCAGGATAGTTGCAGATGAGGGTCTGGGCACCAGTTTGAACGTTTGCCGAATAAATCTTCGGCGCGCCGTCCTTGTAGCTCACGTATGCAAGCTGGCTCATGTCCCTGCTCCAGTTGGGCGAAAGTGCAATGCTGTTGTCGCGCGTCACCTGGACAGGATTGCTGCCGTCAAAGTCGCAGTAAAATATTTCCTTGCCGTTTCCCGTGCTCTGAACGTAGGCAATTTTCGTATCGAATACGCCCCGCTCACCGGTCAGAGCGAGGAGGATCTCATCAGCAAGATCGTGCACCATCGAACGCCAGCTACGGATGTCCCCATCGTAGACTTTCCCCTTTATCATCTTCTGGCCGACGACGTCAAAAAGCCGCCCTTCCATCCTGACGCTAGAGCCCTGGACCTGATAAGAGCCGCGCACGAGATAATCCGCGCCTATTCTTTTCCAGTTAGGGAATTGTATTTCCGGTGCATTGAGCCCCATTGCCTGAGGATCTTCAACGAACCCTTTCGGGTCCAGAGGGCGAAAGACACCGGAGAAGTCAAGGTCGTTTGCAAGCGTTTGGGCCATATCTCGCGCAAACTGTGTCTGCTCGGAACTCATGTATTTGAATTCAGGGACGGCTATTGGGATTTTTTGAAAGTTTACCCCCTTTATAGTTCCTTCATAGGTCTGCGCGGCGGCTTTACCAATAAAAGCAGCGACAAATACAAGCCCAAGGAAGGCAACTAATAATCCTTTGTTCCATTTTCTGCAAAAAAGCACTGCAAAGGCCTTTCCCGGCCGGGTCAGGACACGCTGCCCGGCACGAAATTCAAGATCAATGTAATGACACTTGACTGTACCATAACATCAGGGACCGTGGGCAGCGGGGCTGCCCTTTGTACGGCCCGCAACGCGGCCTCGTCAAAAACGGTGCTGCCGGATGCCTTGACAAGGTGAACACTTACGACTTCACCGCTCTTCTTTATCTGTACCTGGACAACCGCCTTCTTTCCGGCTGCCTCCTTATCGCTAAAAAGCCTCCATTCGCGTTGAATGGCTTCAGAAACTTTCTGCATGTACAAACCCGCGAGAGCATTCACCGCGCTGCTTCCATCGGGACTTCCGGCGGTACTGCCCTGCGTTGCGCCTTTTGCACCGGCATCGGGACTTCCAGTTGTCGATCCACGAGGCGAGGCATCGGTTGTAGATGCTGTCCTGCCTCCACGAGGCGAAGCTGGTTCCACTTGTGAGGAGTGTGCCGTTTCCTGGCCGGCACCCGCACTTTCGGATGAAGGCTTGGGCACAACCTTGGGTTTTGGGATAAGCTTGTCGAGATTAACGGCAGCCTTGTCCTGTGCCGTATCCGCCAGTTTAGGGGCCTCCTTGGGTTCGATCTTCTTTATCTGAACTTCCTGCTGGGGCCTTGGAGACTCATCAAGTTGAAGCCGCTTTACCGGAAGAACCGGACCGGACTTTTCCGTCTCCCTTGAAAAGGACTTGCGCGCCTCGGGGACCTTTATATCTTCGGATCCTTTCGGGATTCCCTTAGGCTCGGAACTGCCGGTCCCGATATCCTTCATCGAAACGAGGTTCACCGTGCAAAACGGAGGCTTCAAAGGCTTGTGCGGCGTCGTCCACACTGCGATCAGCGCGGCGGCGAATACCAGGACGTGAACCAGGAACGACCCACCAAGTCCGGCGAGCAACTCGCTTCGGGTAACCCTCCCCTTCACCAGCGTAATCTGTTCCATTTCCTAGTTCCTGCCCCTGGGCCTGCCAGGAGCGACCTTGGGCACGTCCTTAAGGGGTTCTGTAACCATTCCGATCTGCTCGATCCCGGCCTGACGGATCATGCCCATTATTTCCATGATGTAAGCGTACTCGAGCTTTCCATCGGCCCGGAGAAAAACCCCTTTGTGGTCCTGCCGGTTTTGCGCGATGGCCGCGAGCTTGCCTTCGAGTTCCTTCACATCCACCTGATTGTCGTTGATGTAGACCTGCCGCTCCCGTGTTAATGTCACCACCAAGCGCTCGTCATCGGATGGTATTGCCGGAGCGGAGCTTTCAGGCAGCTTCACATCAACGCCCTGCGTCATCATCGGGGCCGTAACCATGAAAATTATCAGCAAGACCAGCATTACGTCCACGAGCGGCGTGACGTTAATTTCGGCAACCATGCCCTTTTTGCCGTTACCACTTACCTGCATTTGCCGTAATCCTCTCCGAGCTCCTAGTCCTGGACCGCCAGCCTTTGCTCAGAAGATGCCGAGTAACTCTCCTCCTGCCTGCCCTTGCGCATGAGGTCGCGTTTGAGCATATTGAGCAGGTCGGCGGAAAAATGGCTCATTTCGTTTTCTATATTCTGGATGCGCGTTGCAAAATGATTGTATCCCACCACGGCCGGTATGGCGGCGGCCAACCCGATAGCGGTGGCAACGAGCGCCTCGGAAATACCGGGGGCAACAACCGCCAGGTTTGCGGCGCCCTTAAGACCTATCTCCTGAAAACTTGTCATGATGCCCCAGACCGTTCCAAAAAGGCCGATAAAAGGCGCGGTGCTGCCGGTGGTTGCCAGCAGGGGCAAAAAGCGCTCGAATCGTTGGCGCTCGGCGGTCATGCCGCCCTGGATTGCCCGTTCGACGTTTTCAATCAGTATTTCAGGGTTGGTTGACAGCTCGACCAGGTTCTTGGTCTCGAGCGATTTTCCAACCCGGTTGAGTTCCGCATAGCCGACCCGGTAGATCTGGGCGAGATGGCTGTCTTCGAGCGGTTCGCTGTCCCGATAGAGGGCGGCATAATTCTTTCTGTTCCTGAAAAGCTCGAAAAAGCGCTCCGATTGCTTGTTGGCGCGGCGCACGAGGCGGTATTTGAGCAGGATCACGCACCAGCAGGCAATTGAAAGCCCCAGAAGAACCAGCAAGATGAATTTTACCATCGGGCCGGCGTTAAAGATCATGTCTACGACGCTGTCTCCGGTGCGCTGGTAAGCGGGACTATCGGTGGCAGCATAAACTAAACCGGAAACCAGTTGAATCAACATCAGACCATCCCTTTGATTAAGACCGTATTTCCCTAACGATCTCCAAAATTGCTCCCAGTGCCTTACCGGCAGGCTCCATAACGAGCAGATCGGTAATGCTGTGAGAAAGCTCGGAAGCAGTCGGATTTATCTCAAGAAGTAGCGCTCCGGCCTTTTTTGCAACCCGCGGGAGCATTGACGCGGGCGAAACGAGTGCCGAAGTGCCGATAACCAGCATAAGATCGCATTTCTCGGCCTCTTCGAACGCACGGCGATAAGCATCGCCGGGAATTCCTTCCCCGAAGAAGATGATATCGGGCCGAAGCGGCCCCCCACAGGAACACCGGGGCGGGAGAGCGTCCAGTTTGGTGTCCTGCCTCATCTGGATTTTACCGCAGCAATCGCAGTGCAGGCTCCGGAAATGCCCGTGGAATTCGATCACGTTTGAACTTCCAGCGCGCTGGTGAAGGCTGTCGATGTTTTGCGTCACAACAGCCTTTAAAAGCCCAAGCTTTTCAAACTCGCTCAGTGCGGCGTGAGCGGCATTTGGTTGAACACGAGCAAAAAGGCTGTCCATTTCCGCCAGCATTTTCCAAACCTTGACGGGATCAGACCGAAAGGATTCAATGTATGCATACTCGGCAGGATCGAAGCGGGACCACATGCCGTCCTTGCTTCTAAAATCCGGTATCCCGCTTTCCACGGATATCCCCGCACCGGTTAGCGCAACCGCGTGCCGGCTCTTGCACAGGATCTCCGAGAATTTGCGGTAATCATTCATATTTCACCAAAATAATTCGACTTTTAGACTTTTTTGGCCCGTCATCGTAGTTCTCGAAGCGGGGGTTGTCAAGGCATTTAATAAAGCAGCAAATCGAGGCGCAAAGCGCATCGGCGGCGAAAGCAAGCCCGGTTGCCACACTTTTTCATTATCACTCATCACCTGTAAATTTTGAGAACCTGCCCGAGCCTGATCTTACGGTCTTTTATACCATTCCACTCACAAATAGATTTCAAAGGCGCCTTGTATTTTAGAGCTATGGCATCCAGCGTCTCTCCCTTGACAACCTTGTGGAAGACCGTAGAAAGCTTTGCTTCCGATTGAATCGAGCCGATCTTCTTTTCAAACTGTTTCCCCTTGCCCTCGGGAACAGAAACCGTAATGGCGCCGGCCGGCAGGACGTCGGAGACAAAGACCGGGTTAAGCACCCTGAATTCCCGGTATGAAATGCCGGCGGCCTCCGCCGCCGCAATAAGCGGGACCGGACCGGTAAGTCTGACTCGCACCTTATCGACCGCAACAGGCTGGTACCCCGCACCTTTGGGCAGATGATACCCATACTTCGCCGGATTGCTCAGAACCTCCTTGATGGCAAGGATTCTGAATATATATCTCTCCGTTTCATTTGGAAGCTTCAGAGTATAATAGCTTCTGGATTTCTGTTTTCTCATCTCGTCATGGACCCGCTGTTCACCGCAATTATAAGCCGCAATGGAGAGGGCCCAATTCTGGAAATCATCGTGCAGGTGCTTGAGGTATTTGAATGCCCCGGAACCCGCGGCCTCGAAATCATAGCGCTCATCGATTGCCGCGGTTTGGTTAATTCCATACCTCGCGGCAGTTTCGGAAATAAACTGCCACGGACCCGCCGCCCCGGCAGAGGATACCGAATTAATCATGAGATCGCTTTCGGCAACCGCCACGTACTTGAGGTCCGCCGGAAGTCCAGCAGCTGCCAGTTGCTTCTCGATCATCGGGAAATAGCGCTCCATTCGCTTGAGCCACATATAAACTTTGCTATGTCCGTAGACTATCGAGGTAAACTCCCGGTCGAACCTTTCTCGCACATCGGCGGAATCCATTGGGACCGGCTCGCCGCAAAGCTCCATTCGATCGGGAATTGGAAAGTAGGGCACTACAAACACCGTGCCGGGCGCGTTTGTCTCGACTCCGGCCCAACTACCTTCGCCCCAAAAGCCAATCCACATAATCCCGATCAATAAGAGGACACCTGCCCTGCATTTCCTCTCGACGGCCATCCCGGGCACCCTCCACAGCGAAATGTCGATAAAGTCCCAACTATACCCGAATTTGACGATAAACCAGAAAAAACACCCGGAGGGGGATACCCTCCCCCAGCCGGCCTTGAACATCGAAGTGGGCTGAAATGAACTTATTCCGGCCAAAATTTCAATTCAAATGTTAGACGACCCGGCCGGCTTTTAACAGATCTTTTCGACCAATTGCGGGGGAATTCAAAAGGGAAAAGAGGGTTTTGGTTTCGAAATGCGACGATTGCGTGTTATCTTTGAGGGGAGCCGCCCTGGAGGGCCCAGGGTAACAAACCCACGGAAGGACTGGAAGGATGCCGGAAATCTCTATCGATTCGGACCGCCTGAGAGAAGTACTCGAAAAGACAATCGATCTATTCCAGGATTACCAGTACAAGCACGGGTATGACGAGCCACGAGCAAGGGCAGAGGCTATAATGGACGTAATGGGGACCTTGATGCCCAAAACATAACGGCACCGCGAAAGAGTAGTTCTATCCCTCAGGCGTTCGGGGGACTTGAATTCTCTTTGCTTCATTTTCCGGTGCCGCCGGCAGAATTCCTCAGTTCATCCATCCTAGCGAGAAAACGGCCCTTGGGCATAAGTTCCAGCACCCGCAGATCTTGCCGCTCCTCCCCTCCGGGTTTTAAAAAAACCACGGTGGGCACGCCATCGATATTGAATCGATGAATCATCCTCTCGGTCTCTTTATTGGCCTTTTCGGTAAGGTCCACCTTTATCATTGCGAAATACTTTGAGGCATTTTCCACGACCGCCGGATCATGGAAAACGCGCTTTTCCATCTCGCGGCATGGCACGCACCAGTCAGCGGAAAAATCCACTATTATCGGCTTGCCCGAGTTCTTGGCATCTTCGAATACCTTTTCTGAATAGCGCTGCCAGTGGATGCCTTCGGCAGCGGAAACCAAGGGCCAGACGATCGTTACCGCCGCCAGTAATGCGCAAATGCCGGCTCCCTTTTTGATCCAGTGAAAAGCCGGGAACCCGGCCACGGTCGAATCCACCCACCCGAGGTGTACCCCCGCCGCAACAAATGTGAGTGCAAGTATAATGTTACCAAACATTTCCGAGAAAAGCGGCCTGATGAAGTAAACTGCCATGAGCACCAAGACCCAGCCCATGAGCTTTCGTACCCAGAGCATCCATTCACCGGATTTCGGAAGGCTGGAAATGCGCCCCGAGAGCATCGCCAGCACAAAAAGGGGCACACCCATCCCAAGGCTCAGGACAAGGAAGACCCAAAACCCGAACCAGGGATTTCCCTTTGTGGCTACCCAGACAAGCAGGCCCACTACAAAAGGGCCCACGCAGGGGGCGGCGACCAACCCAACCGTCAGACCTATAAAAATGCTCCCGAAATACCCCGCGTAATTTTTTGCGGCAGCCCCCGTAACCACCCCGGGCAGCCGAAACTCCCAAAACCCGAACATGCTCAAGGCGAACCCGACGAGAATGACGCCAACAACAACGAGCGTGACGGGATTTTGCAGCACCTCCCCCAGCATCCTTCCCGACAGGGCCGCAACAACGCCCAGCATCGAGTTCGTTACCGCAAGCCCGATTACATAGAGCACTGCATGAGCGGCCACCGCTCCCATGCTTTGCGGTTCCTGGCCTCCAGAAGATCTGCCGCCAAAATACGAAATAGTCACCGGGATCAACGGGTAAATACATGGGGTCAGGTTAAGCATAATTCCGCCAAGGAATATCGACAGCATCATGCCGAGCGTATTATCGTCGCTTTCGCCCGAAGCATTTCCTGCATGATTCCCCTGTACCGGCAGCAGTTCATTCGTCGAGACATTTTCGATCCTGAGCGCGCCAGGTTCACCACCAGTGGAGATGCTTCCTCCCGCTGCCGCATTTACCCACAGGCCCACCAGGACAAGACAGCACAAAAGCAGTACAGCATTTCGCTTCATAGTATGCCCCATGCACAGCCGCTCTATGAAACTCGACTGAAAAAAAGACCTCTCCCGCCGTCGGCAAAGCCGGGCGTGGACGTTGTTGACAATATAGTCGATTGCTTTACTTTGCTAGACAGAGAACCCATTTTACTAATGTTTCCAGAATATTTGAATACAAAGGATACCTCTTATGCAGCGGAGGTTTCAGCATGAAAACTGATACACGCCGGTTGGCTGTCTTTGGGCTTGCCATGGCCTTTACGCTGGCACTCGGGCTGAGTGCCGCATACGCCGCCGATTACGGCATGTCCCAGAGTTCCGGAAATTTCGATCGGAACTACAGTCAGAACACCGATAAGTATAGTTACGGAAGAGACTATGATAAAGGGGATTACGGCACAACGTATGGAGGCCGGTTCTGCGGCGACCGTGATTATAGCCCCAGGGACTTCTCCAGGGACCGAGGTTGCGAACCTTTCTCAGACCGTGACTACGGCTACAGGGGAAACCATGGTTCGGACTTTGAGCGCCACGCATACGACCGCGACAACCCCAGACCCTATGATCGTGACCGAAATTACAGCTACGGCGATCGCAGCTATTATGACAGATTCTGCGACCGCAACTTCGACCGGGACCGTTCATTTGACCGGGATCGCTCCTTCGATAGAGACCGCTCATTTGGCTCCTACGACAGGGATCGTTCACAAGATATGGACAGATTCTCCGATCATGATAAGTCCATGAAAAGCGGACAGGAGTCCTCTTCTTTTGACAAGGATCAATCAACGACCAGCAAAAACCCCTCGCATGAGAAAAGCGACAAAGACATGACTTCGGATACAACTACAGAGAAAAGCACTACAGAAAAGGAAACCGGACAACAGAAACAGAATTTTTGAGCCGGACGCAGCCATCTCATTACCTGGACCAAGGGTTCCATTAGCATGCGGAGGCTCTATTTTTTGACAAACGGTGTGATAAAAAAAATCCCGATGCCTCGAAAGGAACGGGATTTTTTGAGGCCTTGCCACCATCAGCCTGTGTTTTTGAGCTATCCCGGCTGACGCGAGGCGGTGCTTCAGCCGCTCTTCGCATTTTTCTGAATACTTCTTACTTTATCCACCATGTCATTGCCGTCGGGGCCGAGAATGCACCTGTAGGGAACGCTGCACTCCTCCGACCAGAAGCCGTTCTTGCGTTCCTTGGCGAAACCCGCGAAAAACTGATCCGCTGATCCGTGGGTTTCCTGAATTACCTCGAGGAGAGCTTTTTTCTCGTCTTTGAGAGCCTCGCACCTCTCCAGCAGCTTTACCATAAGCCCGTTATTCGGTTTTTCGCCGTTGCCGCCGACAAAATAGATCCAGAATGGCATCGCCATATCATCGGCCTCGTAGAGGTCGAGTTTTGTATTCCTGAAGATCGTGTCAACTTTGCATGTGCGGCTGACACGTCCCCACACGAAGACTTCAGACCATGCCGCGGTGCCCTCGGTAAACCACATATACGGTTTTTTAGGTCTCCACTGCGTCTTGTATCCATATGCATACTGCACCTTGTGGAATAGCTCGTGAGCCGATGTGGGCTGCCTTATGCCGGGATTTTTAACCCACGCCGCGGCATTGAACTGAATGGGGCCCTCAGGCGGGTCTGCAACCCCGTAACAGTCGATGTCCCGGAATACCACCTCCACCTTGTCCTTGCCAGGAGGCGTGTAAGGATTTCTGCCAAACATATCGGCATATCTATTCCAGGCAATCTCTAGATACCTTGAGGTCTCCTCTATGATTGCCGGATCTGCGATATTGTCTTTGACGTGACGACTCCTGCTGGTCCAATTTAGGACGAAATGATCGGTTTCCAGCCGGTTTTCAAAAGCCGGCATATCGCTGTCGGTATTATTCTGTCCGCCAATGCCAATTTGTAAAAAGGAGGGCATTGCGGTGCACGCGGCTAATGTAAGCAGGACAAGCAACAGCGCGGCTTTGGCAGGTCTCGGGATAATCATACTCTTTGGAGACTCCCTGGGATGCGGTAACGCCTTCTATGTAGACTAGTGTACTGTATTTTACCCAGTAATTGACGGATTGCAATGATAATTAACGCGCTACGCACGAGATAAGAGCTGAACCGAGTTGAGCTGCCCTATCCGCTGCGAATAATTACTCCCGGTTATCGGCGTATAGAAGGATCTGAGCGGTGAATCGGTGCAAATCTTCGGAAAGGCACAACAAATTGCCGAACTAGCCTCCAGCGCCGAAATGTCGGGCGTTAGGCTTCCTTACGAGCAAATGATTTCGACGGAGGTATTTAGAAAAAAAACCCCCGCTGTTAACACTGGCAGGGGAATTATACGGTGACGATGAATAACGTCGACAATGGTCAGGGCTGAATTTCAAGAATTTCCATATTTCTTACACCTTTTGGTGTCTGGACCTTTATCTCGTCGCCTTCTTCCCTGCCGATCAGAGCTTTGCCCAGCGGTGATACAACAGAGATTGTTCCTGCCTGGACGTCGGCTTCATAGGGTCCTACAAGTCTGTAGGAGCTGACCTCGCCGGTTTCGAGGTCTTCGACGACCACCTTGCATCCAAAAATAACTCTTCCATCGACGTGCTGAGGCAATTCAACTATCTGAGAGTGGGCCACTTTTTCGGTTAACTCCGAGATGCGGCCCTCGATCAAAGCCTGCTTTTCCTTGGCCGCCTCGAACTCGGCGTTTTCGGAAATGTCCCCGTGAGCTCTGGCTTCCTCGATAGCCCTGATAACAAGGGGCCGTTCTTCTTTCTGCAGCCGCTGCAGTTCACTCTTGAGTTTCTCGTAGCCCTCTTTGGTTATCGGGACCCTCGTCATTTATGCTCCTTTCCTAAAACAAAATGCGGTCCCATTAAGTTCTAAGGCCGGTCGATGTCAAGGCCTCAATGGGAACCGCAACCGGTACGTACAATCGCCGGGTATTATAAGCTCAAAAACTGAAAAGCTTCAGCATAAATTGCATTCATGTCTGGGATTTTTCCAGATTCGGGCCGTTTTTTCGGCTGACGGCTCATTTTGGAATATCATTTAAGAGCGTCATCATGCTAGATTTAACGGTTGAATCGTATCCCCAAAGGGAACGTTTGCTGTTTCCGGCCGCACGGATGTGAGTTAGCCCATTCGAGCCCGGTCCCACCGCAAAACTCACGAGGAACAACCATGGGATTCAACCGGAAAGACCTCCTGGGAATCCGCGACCTGGAGGTGAGCGAAATCGAGCACATTCTCGAGCTTGCCCAGTCTCTCAAAGAGATCAACATGAGAGCAATCAAGAAAGTGCCCACCCTGAGGGGTAAAACCGTTATCCATCTTTTCTACGAACCGAGTACCCGCACGAGGACTTCGTTCGATATTGCCGCAAAGCGCCTCAGCGCCGACACCTATTCGATCGCCGGCTCAACCAGCTCGATGGTAAAGGGTGAAACCCTGCTCGATACCCTCAAGAACCTTGAAGCCATGCGGCCCGATGTCTTCGTCGTCCGCCATTCTGCATCGGGCGCGCCGCACATGCTGGCACGAAACACCGAAGCCTCGGTGATAAACGCCGGAGACGGAATGCACGAGCATCCCTCTCAGGCACTTCTCGACATGCTGACCATAATCGAGCACAAAAAGCGCCTCGATGGTCTAAAGGTAGTGATAGTGGGCGACATTTTCCACAGCCGTGTAGCCCGCTCCAACATCTGGGGCCTGACCAAAATGGGCGCAAAGGTGACCGTTTGCGGTCCGACCACGCTAATTCCGCCAAAGATCGAACTAATGGGGGCGCAAGTAGGCTACAAACTCGACGAATGTATCGCCGATGCCGACGTGATCATGGTCCTGCGGCTTCAGAAAGAGCGCCAGCAGCAGATGCTGCTGCCCTCCCTTCGCGAATACTCCACCTATTTCGGGATCAACCCTCAAAAGCTTACGAAAGCCAGACCGGACGTACTCATTATGCACCCAGGGCCAATCAACCGCGGGGTTGAGATCAGCCCCGAGGTTGCCGACGGCCCCTACTCCGTAATCCTCGACCAGGTCACGAACGGGGTCGCTGTCAGGATGGCCCTGTTATACCTGCTCGCACAAAGATAATTTCGTATATGCGGGACGGATTGTCACGTCCTTCAGCCTACTACTCGGAGCCACAATGAAATCGGATGAAAATTCAGGCGCCTTCATCTTCAGAAACGGCAGAGTTCTTGACCCCTCAAGGGAGTTTGACCGTGTCGCCGACGTGCTCGTACTGGACGGCAGGATCGCTGAAGTCAACGCCGGCCTCGATCTTGGAAGCGATATATCCGCAAGAGTACGGGCTATTGACGCCTCGGGCAAATGGATCGTGCCTGGACTCATAGACATGCATGTCCACTTGCGAGAACCCGGGGAGGAGTACAAGGAAACAATCGCTTCAGGGACTGCCGCCGCGGTGGCCGGCGGTTTCACCGGCGTTGCCTGCATGCCCAATACCCACCCCGTAAACGACTGCGCCGCGATAACCCAATTTATACTCGAGCGCGCCAAGTACCACGGCTCCTGCCGGGTTTTCCCGGTTGCGGCGATAAGCCGAAACCTAGAAGGAAACAATCTCGCCGAATACGGCGAATTGCGTGACGCCGGGGCCGTTGCGGTTTCAGATGACGGCAGGCCCGTCACAAACGCTCTTCTCATGCGCCGCGCGCTCGAATACGCCCAGACTTTCGACCTGCTCGTAATAGCCCACTCCGAAGACCCGAGTCTTTCGGGCGGAGGGTTGATGAACGAGGGGGAGGTATCCACCAGGCTTGGTCTACGCGGCATTCCGAACGCCGCCGAAGAGGTGATGATCGCTCGGGACCTGCTGCTGGCAGAGCTTACAGGTGGGCGGCTCCATATAGCTCACGTGAGCACCGCCGGCTCGGTCGAGCTGATCCGCGCGGCCAAGGCTCGGGGCCTCTCCGTTACGGCAGAAACCGCACCGCATTACTTTACCTTGACCGATGATCTCATAAGCGGCTTCGATCCGGTCTACAAGGTAAATCCGCCGATAAGGTCTTCCAGGGACATTGCCGCAATCAAGCAGGGTCTTGCGGATGGAACTCTTGACGTCATTGCGTCCGATCATGCTCCGCACTCCGTGGTCGAAAAGGACCTCGAATTCGAATTTGCCGCTAACGGCATGATAGGTCTTGAATCCTCGCTCCCGCTTATCCTGGAGTTAGTCCGAGAGGGGGTCCTTTCCCCTCTTCAGGCAATCGCCAAGATGTCCTCAAATCCGGCCAGTATCCTGAAAATCCCCTTCGGCACCCTGCGCTCGGGGGCGCCTGCCGACATTACGGTGATCGATCCCGACGTGGAATATGTTTTAGATGTAAACCGGTTCAGATCGAAAAGCAGAAACTGCCCCTTCCATGGCCGGCCGGCTAGAGGCCGTGCCATAATGACCCTCGTGGGTGGCGAAGTCGCTTTTTCGGAATGAAATCAGATTTTCGATATTAGGACTGAGCGGCAGCAAACCCGACACGGTTCCCGCTCATCTATATTTATCCTTTAGCCGGCAAAATCCGATTTCCTATCCGGTACCTGTTATCGTCGGGCTTGGCTCAGGGTCGGCCAAATCCGCGCGGCTTATCGACCATGCCGATTTGCGTTCTTCCTTTACTGTAATAAAATGACAGGTTAAGAGAACCTGGCGGAGAGATCCAAAGTATGAACCGTGGCAAATGTTCCGCCGGCAATATTCTTGTAGTCGACGATGAACTCGGCATGCGTGAATTGCTGGAGTTGCTTCTCTGTCGTGAGGGCTACGATGTCAGGTGCGCAAAAGACGGCCGCGAAGCCCTGGATTTTATCAATTCCGCCCCCTTCGATCTCGTAATTACCGATATTAGAATGCAGCCCGTGAACGGCCTCGAATTGCTAAAGCAGTGCAAGGCAATCTCCCCCCGAACAGTGGTCATAATGATTTCGGCCCACGCCAGCACGGAACTCGCCGTTGAGGCCATGAACGAGGGCGCCTACGACTATTTCCCCAAGCCGTTCAATAATGAGGAAATCCTCTCCGTTGTATCCAATGCTCTAAAGGATCGCGATCCCCGTGATGAGCTTGCGAAAGACCGCGAGGGACCGCTCTATTTTGGCTGTCTCATCGGCGAAAGCCCCCCGATGCAGAAGGTCTACGAGCTGATTCAAAAGGTTGCAAAGACCAGCAGCAACGTACTCATCACCGGCGAGAGCGGGACTGGAAAGGAACTCGTTGCAAAGGCAATTCATCGCCAGAGCACCAGGCGCGATCAGCCTTTCATCCCGGTAAACTGCGGCGGGGTGCCCGAAGCATTAATTGAAAGCGAGCTTTTCGGCTACAGGAAAGGCGCATTCACGGGGGCGGCAACAAACAGGAAGGGCCTTGTCGAGGCGGCCCAGGGCGGGACTCTTTTCCTGGACGAAATCGGCGAGCTTTCCCCCGTGCTGCAGGTAAAGCTCCTGCGGTTGGTGCAGGAAAAAACAATCCGCCTGATCGGCGATACCGCCGACATAGCCGTGGACGTCCGCATTATATCAGCAACTAACCGCGATCTCGAAAAAATGGTGGTCGAAAAGACCTTCCGAGAAGACCTTTACTATCGTCTCAACGTTCTGCCGCTAAGGCTCCCTGCCCTGAGGGAGAGGCGAGAAGATATCCCAATCCTTGCACATTACTTCTTGACCAAATTCGCCAGGGAATTCGGCAAGGATATCCATAAGCTCTCTTCGTACGCCATGGATATTCTTTTCAACTATGATTTCCCCGGCAACGTCAGGGAGTTGGAGCACATTCTGGAGCGAGGCGTTGCCATGGAATCATCCAGGATGATTCTTCCCGACAGCCTTACGCTTTCATTGTACAAGCGCAAACAACAGGACCAATCGGCTGCCCCGGAAGCAATAGATATTCCGCTCGACGGCTTCGACCTCGACCGCCATCTTGCCGAAATCGAAAAGAAATTTCTCCAGAAGGCACTTCACCAGACACACGGGACCAAACTCAAAGCCGCCCAACTCCTCGGCATAACTTTCCGCTCATTCCGATACCGCCTATTAAAGTACGGTCTGGCAACCGAAGATGAACTGCGCAGTGCCGAAGATTAGCCCCACGTGCGGATGATCATCAGGACAGAACCGACAGTATAAACGTGTAGGAAAACGCCGACGCCAGCGTGAACACCGATACGCAGGTCGCTGCCAGTTCCGGGTCTCCGCCAAGCTCGGTAGCCATGACGTATGTTATCGTGGCAGGGGGTGAGGCGAGAATAATCACTCCGGGAAGGATCAGAGGGTCGGGGACATTGGCGGCCTTCATAAGCAGGAACCCGGCGATAGGCAGGCAGAGAAGCTTCAGCGCCCCTATGCTCACAATCTCCCTTACCATCGTTCGCACCGTCCCAAAAGAAAGGCTGGCGCCAATCAGCAGAAGACCGGTAGGCAGCGCCATGCCCGCCATTATATCAATGCCTTTTTTGACCGGCAGGGGCAGTTTGAACCCAAGAGCGGAATAGATGATCCCGAAGGCGATTGTCATAATTATGGGGTTTTGAACGATATTCTTGAGCACAAGTTGCGCCCTTCCGCCGTTCATGCGCACCTCGGGGCTGTTGCTGGTCAGTGCCCATACAGCCAGGACGTTTTGCCCCACCATTATAAAGCTGCTGAGTATCGCCATTCGCGCAAACGAGCTTTCGCCGAGTGCGTAGTAGGCGATGGCATACGCCATGTAGCCGATATTTCCGTGAAAGCTGCTCTGCAGGAAAGTGCCGCGCCGATCCTCCCTTATTGATAGAGCCCATATCGCAACGACGCTTATGCCGAGCACTGTCAAAAGAGCCCCCAGGGTGCAAAAAACAGCCGGCAAGTTGAAATTCTCCATGAAGGGCGCCGACGCTATCTCGTTGAGAAGCATCGCCGGTATTCCAATGTTGAATACAATCTGATTGGCTGGTCTTGAAAAACCGGCATCTATCACCCCCCTGCCCTTCAGCAGGTACCCAAGAAAGATTATACTGAAAATCGGAAGGATGGTGTTTAGAAGGATGTTCCACATAGCCGGTTCGATACCTGTGCGTTAATGATGGGTAAAAATAGCGCCCGAGGTATTTCCCCGGCGAAGGCATGCATTATAATCAGGATTCCGGATTTTGGAAGAGCGCCGTTGATCCGCGGCAAACGCCGAAAACGCTTGACCTTTTGCTAAACATCCAATAAACGGAACACCATTTGCCAAGGCAAGCGGGGGAAGAGGAAGGACATTATGCCTAAAAAAGATATGGATAACGATCAGATGATGGACGATTTCGAAGAAGATTCCGGCCTGGAGTTCGAACAAACCGATGAGCTTGATTTCACCGGGGAAGACGACCTGTTGCTAGATGAAAGCGAAGACGACGAGGACATGCTTCCATCGGTGCTCTACAAAGGGATAACCCGGCCCAAGACTGAAGAGGACTGGCGCCAGTTGCTGCTCGAAGCGAGCAGGGACGGAGTTCCCGAGTACAAGATTACCGACACTTTCAGAGAAGGCGCACTTCTGCTGCATCCCGCCTTCGGTCTGGGAGTGGTCTCGAAGGTGATTTCACCCCGAAAAATGGAGGTCATCTTTGAAAGCAGCAAAAAGCTGATGGCAATGAACGTGCCTTCGCCGGATTCGACAAAGGCCGCCTGATCGGGACCTATTGCTTTTTCCGCGCCTCCAGCGCAGGAACGAGCCATTTTTTCATTTGTTCGAGCAGAAATGGATAAATCGAGGGGGCGCCTCCGACGATATTTCCGTTAATGAGGTGATCATCCTCTCCCCAGAAGTCGCTCACCATACCGCCGGCCTCTTTTATAATGAGAGAGCCGGCGGCTATGTCCCAAGCCTTGAGCCCTATTTCCCAAAAACCATCCACCCTGCCCGCTCCAAGGTAAGCCAGGTCAAGCGCCGCTGAACCTGCCCGGCGAATTCCGCTTACCTTCGGGCATATCGTCTTGAATGCCTTGAGGTAGTCTTCCATATAGACGAAGGTACTGTAGGGAAAACCTGTCGCAATCAGNNCCCTCCTTTGCCGAAAAAAGTTCGTTCCTGATCGGATCGAATACCAGTCCGACCACCGGCTTTTTATCCCGGCATACAGCTATTGATACCGCGACGAACGGAAAACCGTGAATGAAGTTGGTCGTGCCGTCCAGGGGGTCGATCACCCAGGTGTAGCCCGGCTTAAGGCCTTCGTTGGCCGATTCCTCCGCCATTATGTGGTGGTCGGGGAAATGTGCGGTCACCTGTTCGAGTATCAGCCGCTCGCATCTTTGGTCAATCTGGGTTACGTAGTCGGACGGGCCTTTGCTCTGAATCCAGGAAGCCGAAACGTGGCCGATATGCTCTTTTATCAGTGCGCCTGCTTCGAGAACAGCGCGGCGCGCGACTTCTTCTATCCTGTTTAGCATTTTATCCCCTGTGATGTGATATAGATGGTGCAGCTCCTCGGGCGCTTGAACATCGGAAAGAAATTGAGTACAAGTTTTCGATAGCGAACTTTGGCCTGAACGGCACGCCGCAATCCATCTTTTAGAACGGATTTAAAGAGGCTGCAACCATGGTGATCGACGTTCACACGCATATTTTCCCCCCAGAGATGATCTCGGGGCGCGAACGCTTCTTTTCGGGGGAGCCCGAATTCAGCCTGCTTTACAGTTCACCAAGTTCCAAGATGGCCGGCGTGGCCGACCTGATTGAGTCCATGGATTCCAACGGCATCGACTATTCGGTGGTTTTCGGGTTTCCATGGCGAAGCGACCAAAACCTTGTCCGCCACAACGACTACGTGGTCGAGTCCGCCGCAAGGTATCCGGATCGCCTTATACCATTTGCCTGCCTTGACCTGTTTTCTCCGAACTGCATCCACGAGGCGCAACGCCGCATCTCCCGCGAAGGAGTGGCGGGCTTTGGCGAACTTGCCGTTTATACGGCATCCGACAAGATTGGCGTCGCAATGGAGAATTTCAAGGAGCTTGCGGACCTGTGCGGAGAAAGCGGCGCTGTCCTGCTGGCCCATGCAAATGAGCCAATCGGTCACGATTATCCCGGCAAAGCCCCGTTCGGCCTTGATCTCTACTATGCACTAGCCAGGGCGGCCTCCGGCGCAAACCTTATTCTCGCTCATTGGGGCGGAGGCATCCTCTTCTACGAACTCCTGAAAAAAGACGCCCCTGCAACACTCCAGGGAGTGTTCTACGATACGGCGGCTTCCCCTTACCTCTACAGAAAGGAAATCTACCGGACCGCGGCACAGATCGCTGAGAAAAAGATCCTTTTCGGCAGCGATTATCCGCTGATTTCACCCAAACGCTACTTCGACGAAATGAAGGAAGCCGGCCTCACCGAAAAGCAAATGGCTGCAATTTCAGGGGGAAACGCCGCTAATCTCTTTGGCCTGAAAAACTGAACCACAGCCGGTACAACAGTGCAAAAAGTAACCTATACACTCAAACCGACGCCTCCCTTCCGGCTGGACCTGACTGTCTGGGTCCTTCGCCGCCGCCCTGCTAATATGATCGATCTCTGGGACGGCAGGACTTACCGCAGGGTAATCAATATCGACGACCGCCCTGTTCTGGCCGAAGTTGAACAACAGGGCAGCCCGGCTACCCCGCACCTGAAGGTTACGTTATCTTCGGAGAGGCTGCCCGATAAGGCCGAGAACTTATCAAAAGTGGTCCTCAAATGGCTTTTGGGGCTCGATATCAATCTTTCAGGCTTTTACGAAATGGCAGCCATGGATAGTGATTTGGGTCCACTTGCTGAAAGGTTCGTCGGCGTCAGGCCGCCGAGGTATAGCACCCTTTTCGAAGCTGCCGCAAACGGGATCGCCGGCCAGCAAATATCCCTTTTCGCTGCGATGGCCGTACTCAACCGGTTCACGGAAGCCTGTGGAAAACCTTTCTCACACCAGGCAGGGAAACTACGCCCTTTCCCGGAGCCGGCTGATGTGGCACTCTGCGATATTGAAACCATGAGAAAGTCGGGCCTTTCAACCGCAAAGGCAAAGGCGATTTTGCAGATTGCCCGCATTATCGCGGCTGGCAAGCTAAACCGCGGGCAACTAGAACTCATGGACGATGAATCCGCTTCCGAACGGCTCCGGAATCTTCCTGGTATCGGCCCCTGGACCGCCGATTATATTCTTCTAAGGGGACTTGGGAGGCTGGACATCTTTCCCAGAAAAGACTCAGGGGCCCTCAAGGGACTTAACAGGTGGCTGAAGGGGGATGCTCAAGCCTCGCCTTCCCCAAGCGCCCCTGACGGTTCGAGCCTGAACTTTGTCGAGCAGGCAATTTCACGTTGGCGGCCATACGCAGGACTGGTCTACTTTCATCTTCTACTAAACGGACTATCTCGGGAAGGCTACATCCAATGAGCATGAAAATCTTTATCTGGCGGCACAGCAAATTCCTTTCAAGCTGGTCGATGTTCGATGAGCCTCACGTCTACAGGGACAACTACCTCCAGGCTGAAATAGCCGTGCTTGCACAGTCCCGTGAAGAAGCACTCGCCATGATCGAAAAGGACGGCCCGTGGAACGTGGCCGAGCTGAACCGAATCGAGCCCAGGATTATAGAACTCGACACTCCCGCTGTCATCAGCAGGTATGTGAATTTTGGATGAGGATTCCAGGAACTTAAGAAAGTTTAAGAGATTTAGAGATCGCTCGAATCCATGTTGGGTGGGTATGGAATTACCTTGCCCACCCTCACTTTACCATTTCACGAGATGAACGCCGGGAAGTGCTCGCCCCAGAAATCTTTCCCCTATTGACTGGAAACGAAGCGGTACGTCGGTTACGAAGAACTGGTAATCTGGTTGGACCCGGGCCGGGTTCCACAGGTCCATTTGCGTCAAGGTGCGCGCGGTCTCCTCGGCCATCGCCTCGGCCGAATCGACCAGGATTATTCCGCTTCCAACGATTTCCTGAAGCATGGGTTTCAAGAGCGGGTAGTGGGTACAGCCGAGCACGAGGGCATCTATGTCATTGCAGGTCACGCATTGCAGGTATTCCCTCGCGGTCATCCTTGTAACGGGATGGTCGAGCCATCCTTCCTCCACAAGCGGCACAAAGAGGGGACATGCCTGTGAAAATATCCTGATCCGGGGATCGCAGCGGTGAATTGCGCGCGGGTAAGCGTTGCTGTTTATGGTAGCGGGCGTCCCGATCACGCCCACGAAATGTTTGCGCGTTGTTTCAGCCGCCGCCGAGGCCCCCGCCTCGATCACGTTTAGCACCGGAACCGATGAGATTCCCACAATTTCTTCGTGGGCGACCGCGGCCATGGTGTTGCACGCGATTATCAGCATCTTTACCTGCTTTTTCAGCAGGAACTCCGTTATCTCGCGGGCAAATGTCCGTATCGTCTCGACGGATTTTACCCCGTAGGGCACGCGCGCAGTGTCTCCAAAATAGACTATATTTTCAAAAGGAAGCCTCTCCATCAGAGCGCGCACTACCGTGAGTCCCCCGACCCCGGAATCGAACACTCCTATGGCATTTTCAACATTGGATATCATAAATGAACCGCTTTTAATCCTGGCTTAAGTGTCAAACCAATCGAGTGTTTCGCGCATGATGCAGCTTGCGCGGAGGATAGCCTTTTTACAGGACAGTCCCAAGGTTTTAAAGATGCCGTTCCCGGTCATTCCCAAACCACACATTACCAGTTTTCACCGAGAGCCGCACCCGGAAATCTCCCCGCACGGATCGTTTGATAAAAATGACAAGTTGAATATCCTCTGTCCGATGTCACCATTCACAATACCCATGCATCAGCTGCAGAGGCGGGGTCTTAACATCCTTATGCCGGTTTCTGTCAGGGGATGCGGCTCCGGCCGCGATGTGTTATGCTTCCGGATACCCGATGTAATGATTTCGTAACACAATAGTCATGATTTCGTAACATAATGGCGTTACTGTGCGCTACCTGCAGCCAGGAGCGATTAGTGTCTCAGAACCTCATCCTTATAGTTGAAGACGATCCGGATATCCTCCAGCTTCTCGCCTATAATGTCCGCTCAGCGGGCTACGAAGTGCTGACCGCCATGGACGGAAATTCAGCCATGGCGCTGGTAAGGCAATATCTTCCGCGGCTTGTGATCCTCGATCTCATGATTCCGGGCATCAATGGCCTGGAGGTCTGCAAGGAGATGAAGCGCGGCGCCGCGACCCGCAAAATCCCTGTGGTAATGCTCACCGCAAAGGGCGAAGAACTGGACCGAGTAGTGGGGCTCGAGATCGGGGCTGATGATTACGTCGTAAAACCGTTCAGCCCGAGGGAATTGATTTTACGAATTGCCGCCGTACTTCGCAGATCTTTGCCCGACGATATAGAAAAACCGTGGAAAAATGAAGGATTGCACGTAGACTTCCAGGCCTACCGCGTCGAAGTCGATGGTTCGGAGGCAGCTCTTACAGCAACGGAATTCAAGCTGCTTTCCGATCTTCTTCGAAACGCCGGAAGAGTCAGAACAAGGGACCAACTTCTTAACAGTGTGTGGGAATACCAGTTCGAAGGCTACGCCAGGACGGTCGACACCCACATTAGGCGACTGCGCCAGAAGCTCGGGCCTTACGCGGATTGGATCGAAACGATCCGCGGGGTGGGATACCGGTTTCGAGGTTGATTCATGCAGGCAAAATACTCCTTCCGCACCCGCATGCTCGTCTATTTTTGGTTGGTGCTGCTTGCGGCTCTGATTCTACCCCCGTGGTATTACTTCAAAATTCTAAACAGCGAGATAATAGAAGAGACCAAAAGCAAAACCATCCAGCAGCTCAGGCTGGTGGAATGGATGATACAGCAGCGGTCCGATATAAAGTCGGCCAAGGACATCCAGGTACTACTAGTTCAACTCGGGCAATTGCTGGACATCCGCCTTACCTATGTGGCGGAGGGGGGAACTGTAATCTCGGATTCCGATGTACCTTTCCCCGAAATACAAAATCTCGAAAATCACTCAACCCGTCCTGAAATCATGCAAACCCTCACCCAGGACATCGGAGTGGCAATCCGTTACAGCGGTACAACTCAACAAGAGCTTATGTATACAGCCAAGCGTGTACAAGGCAGCGGCCCGATACCCAGAGGCGTCCTGCGTGTTGCCGCTCCTATTTCCAAGGTAAAGGAACCCCTGGACCGGCTCAAAATAGGCTTTCTTGCTTTCGTCCCTCTTGCCTTCGCCGTCGCTGCCCTCATCAGCTACCTTCTTATAAGACGCCTCAACAGGCCCATCCGGGAAATGATTGAAGCTGCCGAGGCCATAAGCTCGCGCGATTTCAACCGTAGGATCTACACAATACCCGGCCACGAGTTCTATCCTCTTACCCAAGCTGTAAACACCATGGCCGAAAGTATCCAGGACCAGATAAAGAAGATAAGCGATCAAAAGCAGGAACTCGAAGCCGTCTTTGATGCCATGCATGAAGCGGTCATGGTTCTGGACTCAAGGGGAAAGATAAAGAGCGTAAATCGAACGTTCGCCGAATTGACCCAGGACTGTCCCAATCCGATCGGCCGCCGCCCTATCGAGTTGATACCGGATATTAATTTTCAACGGCTCTGCGACCGTGCGGTGACTCCCAATGGAGGCGAGAACAGCGACAAACCGCAAAACCTCCAGATCGCACTCGGGGGCGAGCGCAATTATGATGTAAATGTCGTATCGCTCTCTCATGATAAAAAGGAAGGGTGCGGGGCCGTTGCCGTTTTCCACGATATTACGGAGCTCAAAAGGCTTGAGAAAGTGCGCCGCGACTTTGTTGCAAACGTTTCCCATGAACTGCGCACACCCCTTACGTCCATCAAGGGCTACACTGAAACGCTTCTCTC
Organism: Desulfarculales bacterium UBA696; assembly: GCA_002298995.1. GTDB lineage: Bacteria > Desulfobacterota > Syntrophobacteria > Syntrophobacterales > Syntrophobacteraceae > SbD1. The sequence continues at coordinate 243,394 of DBMO01000037.1, read as the reverse complement.
AGAGGCTAAACCGGACCCGCAAACCGCTCAATCCTTTTTGCAGGTAATCCTCAAGAACACAAATCATCTGGCGAAAATGGTTCAGGACCTCTTGCAGCTTTCACGGCTGGAAGCCCCTGACGCTCCATTGAGGCTGGCCCCGGTAAACGCAGCTGACGCTCTTCTGACCGCATGGAGAGCGTGCACTCATCATGCCGTGGAAAAATCCATCCGGCTCGAAACCACCCTGCCTAGCAACGGTATATTGGCGCTTGCCGACTACGACCAGTTGGTCCAGGTTTTTCGAAACCTGCTCGAAAATGCCATTCGGTATAGCCCAGTAGGCGACACAATCCAAGTCTCGTGCGATTTCCCACAGGGCGAGGTCTCCTTTTCTGTTCGGGACAACGGCCCCGGGATATCGAGGAAACACCAGCAGCGCATATTCGAGCGATTCTACCGGGTTGAAAAGCACAGGAGCGACCCTTACGGAAGTACTGGCCTGGGGCTGGCGATTTGCCGCCACATAATTAAAAACCATAACGGCAAGATTTGGCTAATGAGCCCCAACCCCGATGACGTGAAGGGAACGACGTTTTTCTTCACCCTCAAAACCCCGCGTCCGGTACCCGGAAGCGTTGAAGCATCATCCGCGGGCAACGATTTTCCCGACAGGTAAAGATCTCGCAATGAACAAGATCAAAGTATCCACCAGAAAGCTCAGTTTCTTTTACGCCAATTCTCAGGCGCTCTATGACATAACGCTCGACATCCACGAGAAGCAGGTAACGGCGCTAATCGGTCCTTCGGGGTGTGGGAAGAGCACGTTCCTACGCTGCCTTAATCGTATGAACGACCTGATACCATACGCACGAGTCGAGGGGGAGATACTCTTAGACGACCTTAATATCTACGGTCAGGGCGTGGATGTGGTTGAATTGAGGCGCAAGGTCGGCATGGTTTTTCAGAAACCCAACCCTTTTCCAAAGACGATTTTTGAAAACGTTGCCTACGGATTGAGGGTAAACGGCGTTAAGGACAAATCTTTTCTCTTCGAAAGAGTGGAGCAGAGCCTTCGCAATTCAGCCCTGTGGGACGAGGTTAAAGACAGGCTTGAAGAGTCGGCGCTCGGGCTCTCGGGCGGTCAGCAGCAAAGATTGTGCATAGCCCGCGCCCTGGCGGTCGAACCTGAAGTGCTCCTTATGGACGAGCCGGCATCCGCCCTCGACCCCATTGCGACCCAGAAAATCGAAGACCTGATCCAGCAACTAAAACAGGATTACACCATAGTCATTGTCACGCATAACATGCAGCAGGCAGCACGCGTCTCTGATGCCACAGCCTTTTTCTACATTGGCAGTCTGATTGAAATGGATAAGACCGAGAGGCTTTTCACGACCCCCAAGAATCGCCAGACCGAAGACTATATAACGGGGCGCTTCGGATAGATTAAAGTAGCATGCGGTCTCAAAAGAAATTGAGACCCCCTCTCCCCTAACGCCTCACCTTTCGCATCTTTGCCCTATAATAGATTGCGATCATATTCATTCCGAATACCAGCGTGATCAGTACAACCGCGCTACCGTACTGCAGTGGCCGCGTCGCTTCAATATTGGTGCCAGCAGTTGCAAGAACATATATGTGGTAGGGCAACGCCATCACGGGGTCCAGGGGAGAAGTCGGCAAGTGGCGCGTGAAAAAGACCGCGGCAGTGAACATTATCGCTGCCGTCTCGCCGGCGGCGCGGCTGATTCCAAGAATGGAGCCAGTCAGCATTGTTGGAAAGGCAGCCGGCAAAACGACGCGGTATATGGTCTGCCACTTGGTTGCCCCGAGCGCCAGCGATGCTTCCCTGTAGGTCGCCGGCACGGCCCGCAGGGCCTCCTCGGCTGTTCCTATTATCACCGGCAGGATAAGCACGCCAAGGGTCAGGATTCCCGATACTACGCTTACCCCCATCTTGCACCAAGTCACGAAGAAGGCCAGTCCGAACAGCCCGAAGACAACGGAGGGAACGCCCGCCAAGTTGCCTATGCCAAGCCTGATGATCCGCAGCCCCGCGCCGGGCCTGGCGTATTCGTGGAGGTATACGGCCGAGGCTATTCCCCACGGGAAAGCCACAACCATTGCACCAACACTTAGCATTATGGTGCCCATAATGCAGGGCATGATACCGCCTTTGGTCATTGAATCGGTCGGCGCCTGAGTGAGGAAGGTCCAATTTATGGCGCGCCAGCCGTTTACTACAAGAAAGCCGACTATTATGACGAGAGCCGCCGCGTTAAGCGCGGCCGCGGCTCGGAACAGGCCGAATACCCCGCTTTGCAGCATGCGCCGCCGCCGGGTCGATTTGAAAAGCGGCCGCTTTACCGGCTTTTCAGGCTTGACGGCCCTGGGGCACTCTTCCTCCATCAAACCGGGATTCTGAAGACTCGTCGAGTCTGAGCGTGTGTGAATGCGATTCAACGTCCGATCATCCTGCATTTCCATAACAATTTTCGGGCCCTAAAGAGTTGCCGCACCCACCTGCTTATGTTTCACGGCAATATGGTCGGCCACGAGGTTGAAGGCCATTGTAAAGAGGAAAAGTACTACGCCTATTGCAAAAAGAGCGTGGTAATGAGCACCGCCGAACGGCGCTTCGGCCATTTCCGCCGCAATGCTTGCCGGCATTGGCCTTACAGGATCGAAAATCGACCCCGGAATGAGAGCTGCGCCCCCCGCGACCATAAGCACGACCATTGTTTCACCAATTGCGCGGGACATCCCGAGGATAACGGCCGTGCTGATGCCAGATAACGACGCAGGCAAAACCACTCGGAAGATCGTTTCCCACTGGGTTGCCCCGAGGGCGAGAGATGCCTCCCTGAGGTCTCTCGGAACGGAAAAAATTGCATCCTCCGATATGCTGCATATGGTCGGAATCGACATGAATGCCAGCATCAACGATGCATTGAACAAATTCAGCCCGGTGGACATATCGAAGTGATCCTGGAGAAAAGGAGCGACAATCACCATGCCGAAAAAGCCGATCACAACTGAAGGCAACGCGGCCAGCAGTTCGACGACCGGCTTCACTATCTCCCTGACCCCGGCCGAAGCTATCTCGGAAAGAAAAGCCGCTGTCATTACTCCAAGAGGGACGGCAATGACCCCGGACAGCAGGGTAACCGCAATTGAAGCGATAAGGAGGGGGAAAATGCCGAAATCGGGAGGTGAACTCGTTGGATACCATTCGCTGCCAAACAGAAATCCTTTCACCGACACCATCCGAAAAATCGGCGCCCCTTCAGTGAAAAGAAAGAGAAGGATCATTGCAAGAACGAGGATAGAAGAAGACGCGGTCACCAGAAAAAATCTGCGGATCAACCGCTCTCTCATTTGCCGGCTGACTGCCATCACTAACTCCAGACCATTCACCTCTCTCGGCTGGGGAGAGGTGAATTGGAGGTCATTGTCAAATCGACTGCACTAATAGAGCGGAACAAATCCCGCTTCTTTCACGTATTTCTGCCCTCTCTGAGGATGCAAAACGAAATTGATGAACTTGAGAGTGTCACCGCTGGGCCAGCCGCGCGTAAACATGAAAAGAGGGCGAGAGATCGCGAAAGTCCCGTTTAACGTAGTTTCCTCTGTGCCCGGAATCCCATTGACGCTGATGCCTTTAACGCTCTTGTCCAGGTATCCGATGCCGACGTAGCCGATTGCATTCTTGTTTTTCGATACCGCCTGCACTATGGCTCCGCTCGAAGCTTGGAGAAGAGCGCCGGGAAAGACGCGTGCCCCTTTCAGGACTTTCTCTTCCCAGACCTCGTATGTTCCCGAGGAGGTGTCGCGTGATATCACGACGATGGCTCCGTCAGGGCCGCCCAACTCTTTCCAGTTCTTTATTTCTCCGGTGTAAATACCCTTTAGCTGATCCATGGTAACGTTGTTCAACGGATGAGATGGGTTTACAATCGGGATAATGCAGTCATGGGCAATCGCGAACGGAACAGGATAGGTTCCCTTGTCGACCGCAAGTTTGACTTCCTCATTCTTCATGAACCTGGAGCTGTCGGCGATATCGGTTGCAGCGTCAATCAGCGCCTTTATCCCGTTGCCCGAGCCGCCCCCCGAGACGGCTATATTAACTTCGGGATGCTCCTTCATGTAGGCTTCGGCAACCTTTTGCGCTACCGGCAGAACCGTTGTCGAGCCGTCGATCTTGATAGATTCGGCGAGGACCGTCCCCGACGTAAAACATGCGGCAAGCAGAACCGCCAAAAAGAAAAACTTTAACCTCATACTCATTCCCTCCGTTTTCATCTCAAATGCGTGTAACAATAGATTCATCAAAAAATAGCTATACAGTTAATACGAAAGCTCTGTTACGTTTGTGTTACGCAGGGGTGGAAATCACGTTAAGGCTGAAATTCCAGCCGTACTTAGCGGGTCGGGGCTTCATACGGGCAAGGTTTTTCTGAGTATTGACCCCGTTGGTATCCCATGCCTGCAAACTGCGCGTGTTTGATTGAGATCGTTCGAGTCCCATGTGGAACTTTTCGGACCATTGATTGTCTAAACCTGGTGTGAGTGAAATGCCTGATATTGAACCAGGCGCGGAGCAGCGTGAAGACAGAGCGGATATAGCGGCTTACCTTGCGGGGGATCGCGGGGCGCTCGACAGGCTGGTGCTGCGCCACAAAGACCGGGTCTTTAGCCTCTGCTGCCGACTGATGGGGGATCGCGGAGACGCCGAGGAGTGCGCCCAGGAAACTTTTGTGAAGGTCTTTCGCTCGATTGCCGGCTTCAGGCTCGAATCGAGCTTTTCAACCTGGCTTTTCACTATTGCCGTAAACACCTGCAAGAACAGGCGAAATTCGGCCGAGTACCGCTTCTGGAAAAAGGCCCTGAGGTTCGGGCGCAGTGCATCATCGTGTGATGACGATCAGGAGGAATTCGAAATCGAGGATGTCGCGCCGTCCCCTCTTGTGCTCATCAGCGAAAAGGAAAGGGATGCCCTCATTCAATCCGCTATCGACTCCCTTCCCTACGACTACAGGACGGTTATCGTTTTGCGCCACGTTGAAGAGCTTTCCTACGATGAGATTACCAGGATAACAGGATATAATCTCGGTACGCTTAAATCGAAGCTTGCCCGCGCCAGGGCACGGCTCCACAAGAAGCTCAGGGGAGCGTGAGAGGAAACCCCATGGAATGCTCTCAGGCAAGAAAAATAATCTATGATAGCGCCGGCGTCGAAGCTGACATTCCCGCTCAGTTTAGGGCTGAATTCAAAAAACACCTGGCAGGGTGCAAGTCTTGCGCGGCACAATACGATGCCCTTACCTCCCTGCTGAAAGATCTAAGCGCGCTTCCCGGGGTTAGCGCACCTGCTGATTTCCTGGAAAAGGTCCGCAAAAGGCTTAAAGGCCCCAGCGCCATCGGGAAAGCCCGCAATGCTTTCCTCCGGATGTTTGGAGAAGCCCCTCTTTACAAACTGGCTGCATCCGCCGCCGCGGTAGTCGTGGTGGTAGTTGCGGCGCAGGTTGCCCTAAGGGAGACCCATTTTCAAAAAGAGCTATGGACACCTTCTCCCATGCCCTCCCCTGCGCTCGCCCCTCCAGCCGCTCCGGCCGATAATTTTAAGTACCCTGCGTCCGGTTCTCCGGATTCTCCCAAATTGGCGGCTTCAGCCCCGGCCGGATCTTCCGATCCCGTGATCGCTCCAGGGTCTCCAGACTTGCAATCCTCGCCCGCTCCTTCAAAACCGAAGCAAAGGGCCGGCGGCAAGATAATGCAATACAACGCCCCCGGGCAGGCTTCTCCTAATGCAAATACGCATTTGCAACCGCGTGAAGAAGAGCGCCAGCCGGAGCCGGTGGTCCTTACACTTAAAATCCCACATGATTCCTCTTCTGGAAAATCCTCAACTGCCCCTGCCATACTTGATAAGGCGGAAGAGCCCTCTGTGGCTTCGAGCGCGCCGCCTATGGAGAAAAGTATCTCAAGGGCTCGTCCCGGAAAAGAAAGCGTGAAACCGGCAGATCGCTCGCTAATGGATCCCACGCGCCGTGCGTTCTCGGAGGTAAAGCGCCTCGTGCTGCTTTCAAATGGAGAGATCATAAGCGAGCAGTCCACAGCCGATGCCGAAAAACAGGTTTCCATTCTGGCTGAAATACCGGCCCATAACTATGAAGCTTTTCTCGTTCAGCTGCGCCGGTTCGGTGAAATAGACTTCCACGGCGAATCGCCCCAGGAACCGCCGCCACAAGCTGATTTGCCTATCAGGATTTCAATAATTTTCAACCAAGGCAGTTAAGTCGAAAAAAATATCGGAACCTTTTTGCACGTCCCTTGTCAAAGGGGGTGAAGGGCAAAATCAACCCGCAAAAGGAAGGGGACGCAAATGAAGAGTTCAGTCATTCAATTCGCAAAGAGGGCAATTTTGACATTAATCGCGCTTGCGGTGCTTCCATTCTATAGTTCGCAGGGCATAGCACTCGCCCAGACGCTTGGTTCAGCATCCGCCAGCCCCACCGACAAAACACTTTCTCCCTATTTCTTCGTAAAATCCGACGACTCGTCAATTGATCAGCTTCCACTGAAATCCACCTCCGCAATTGTGAACATATCCGGGGTGATCGCAGACATCATTGTTACCCAGGTATATAAAAATGAAGGCAAAAAGCCCATCGAGGCGATCTACGTCTTCCCGGCTTCTACAAGGGCAGCCGTTTACGGCATGAAAATGACAATCGGGGAGCGGATCATAACAGCGCAGATACAGAAGCGGGAGGAAGCGCGCCAGGCCTACGAGCAGGCAAAACAGCAGGGAAAGAGCGCATCCCTTCTGGAGCAGGAACGTCCGAACGTATTCCAGATGAATGTGGCAAACATCATGCCGGGAGACGAGATCAAAACGGAGCTGCGCTATACGGAGATCCTTATCCCGACCGAAGGGACGTACGAATTCTCCTATCCGACGGTTGTCGGCCCCAGGTATTCGAATGCACCGGAATCCAAAGCTCCGGCATCCGAAAGATGGTCTCAAAATCCATATCTGCACCAGGGAGAAGCGCCGCCCTACGCCTCCGACATAAAGGTAAATGTATCAGCCGGCATGGATATCCAGGAAATGGCCAGCCCGTCCCACAAGGTGAAGATCAGCTACAAGAGTAAAGATCTTGCTAATATAGAACTCGACCCTTCCGAAAAATTTGCCGGTAACCACGACTACATCCTTAAATACAGGCTCTCCGGAAACAAAGTGTCCTCCGGATTGCTTCTGTTTGAAGGTGCGGTTGAGAATTTTTTCCTGCTCATGATGGAGCCGCCCAGGCGCGTTACATCCGCCGATATTCCTCCCCGTGAGTACATATTCATAGTGGATGTTTCAGGATCGATGTATGGGTTTCCACTCGATATCTCTAAAAAGCTCTTCAAGGAACTAGCATCGGGACTTCGTCCAACCGACACCTTTAATGTGCTTCTGTTCTCGGGTGGATCACAGCTACTCTCGGAACGCTCTCTTCCGGCAAACGAGCAGAACGTCCAGCACGCGATAAGGCTAATCGAGGAGCAGCATGGCGGAGGTGGAACCGAGTTACTCCCGGCGCTCAAGCGCGCGCTCACTCTGCCACGCACCGAGGGCATTTCTCGCACCATCGTCATCGCAACCGACGGCTACATTACAGTGGAGCCCGAAGTGTTCGATCTGATGCGTGAACTTATCGGGACCGCCAATTTCTTTCCCTTCGGCATCGGGACAAGCGTTAACCGGCACCTGATCGAAGGCATGGCAAGGATCGGCCAGGGAGAGCCCTTCGTCATCACAAAATCTGAGGAAGCACCGGCGGCAGCTGAAAAATTTCGCAATTATATAAAATCCCCGCTGCTTACCCAGACGCGGCTCGATTTTGGGAAATTCGAGGCCTACGATGTCGAGCCCGCGGGTGTCCCGGACCTTTTCGCCGAACGCCCTGTCATAATCCATGGCAAGTGGAAGGGAAGACCTCAGGGTGAGATAACCCTTTCGGGAATAAGCGGAGAGCACAAGTATGAAAAGAAACTGGACGTCTCGCAGGTAAAGCCTCTCGAGCAAAACTCCGCCCTCCGCTATCTTTGGGCTCGCTCGCGAATAACCCAGCTTGGCGACTATAACAAGCTGCGCCAAACAGACGAGCGCGTGGGCATGATTACGAACCTCGGCCTCAACTACAATCTCCTTACCGCTTATACATCTTTTATCGCAATCGATACGCAGGTCCGCAACACCAGCGGCGATTCAAGTACAGTCAAACAGCCGCTGCCGCTGCCGCAGGGGGCTTCGGATTACGCCGTCGGAGAAGCCGCCATGCAAGCAACAATGGCCCCTCCCTCTCCCCCTTCTCCGGGAATCGCCCCTCCCAGGGGCAAACCTGAGGCGGCCGTCGAGTATAAGAGCAAGGCCCTGTCGTCGCTGGATATGAGGAAAAACGCAGCAGGCGCGAATCATCCCGCCCAGGAGGAAGACGCACTCCACCAAATCAGGCCTGAGCTGGTCAGCCTTAAAGTCCAGGGCAAATTGTCGGAAATAATTGTGAGGATGTTTATCGAACAGGACCTTTCGGCCCTCGTTGAGTGCGTTCGCAAAAGCGGCGCGAAGGGAGCCTTACCAGCTTTGTCTATCGAATTTACCATAGATCCCGGCGGCACAGTGAAGAACGTGCGTATTTCGGCAAAGGGCATGGAAGCTGGAACACTGAAGTGCCTCGGCGAAAAGATCGAGAAATGGAGTTTCCCGTCAACGAGGGACGGCAAGAATGTCCAGGTCGTAGCGACTGTGGCTTTTAAATAACGGATTCTTTCCTATAATGAACCGGGGGGCATGTACCACTTCGGCGCCCCTCGGTAACCACCAAGTTGTGGGCACGTTATCCCGGGCGTGTTGCCGGAAGCGGAATAGAAAAGTGCACTGATAGGCGGGATTGTGACAAAGACAGCACATGCGTTATCATGGGGCGCGGGCAAGCTCTGCCCCACTCAGGTAAGCTTCATCGAGGCATTCAGGCTTCTTATCGAGGTCTTCCGGGGATTCAAGCCCCCGAAAGAGAAGGTTTTTCCACTGCTCCATGTCCAAAGTGTCGAGGAAGTACTTCACGGTGAGCAGAACGCCATCGAAGAGTTTGCCTCCGCTGGTTGCGCCGGCACACAGGAAAAGGGCTTTCCTCGCGGGCTGGCGAATTCCAAAAGGGGCCCTGTCGATGAGATATTTTTTGGCCCAAAGCGCTTGGCAGCGATCCATGAAAATCTTGGCGTGGGAACTTACGGTGTAGAAGAAAATAGGCGATGACAGCATAAGTGCGTCACAGGCTTCGAGCTTGTCTTGGAGTGCCTGGAAATCATCTTCGATTATACAGCGCCCGGTCTTTTTACATGCGTAGATTTCCAGGCAGGGAGACATCTTCAGGTCTTTGAGGAAAACCTCCTCCACTTCAGCTCCAGCCTCACGCGCTCCCCGCACGGCCGACGAGAGCAAAAGCGAGGTCGTGCCCTTTTTGCGCGGGCTGCCGTAGATCGCCAGGATTCTTTTCATATAGCTCCTTCAACAGAAAACTTTTTAACACTTCTACCGGAATTTTTCACTAGACGTAAGGAGAAATCCTTGCTTTGTCTCCCCGTCAGCGCAATGATTGTGATTTCATCTCGGCGAGAATTATTATAGCAATAGGGACAACCAAATTTTCCTGGGGGAAGAATATACCAAATGAACGCAGAGGACGGCATTTACGACTTCATTATACTCGGTGGTGGTCCCGCGGGCCTTGCCGCGGGCATCTATGGAATGCGCGCTGTTTTAAAGACGATTCTCATCGAGAAGGCTACTCCCGGCGGCCAACTGGCCATTACCAAGGGAGTGGAAAATTACCCGGGGTTCGAGGACATAAGCGGGCTGGACCTTTCCGACAAGATGCTCAACCATGCCCAGTCCTACGGCCTGGAGGTAATCCAGGACGAGGCTCTAAAAATCGAACCCGGCCCGGACCTTCATTCGGTGAAACTCGCCAGCGGAAAGGTACTCAAGGCCCATGCGATCCTGATCGCGACCGGGGGCGCCCCCCGCAAGCTCGGCGTTCCCGGAGAGGATGAGAACCTGGGCAGGGGTGTATCCTACTGCGCAAAATGCGACGGATATTTTTTCAAGGAGCGGGTGGTAGCGGTTATCGGTGGCGGAGACACCGCGGTGGAAGAGGCGCTTTATCTTACCAAGCTGGCCTCCAAAGTCTACCTGGTCCACCGACGGGATTCGTTCAGGGCCGGCAGACTCCTTCAGAAGCGCCTCCGGGAATCCGGCATTGAAGTGCTTCTTAATTCCGTAGTCACCAGGATTTGCGATGGGGAGGACGGTGTCTACTCTATTTCCGTCAAAAATATCTCGACCGGTGAGGAAAAGGATTTGGAGACGGAAGGCGTTTTCATTTTCGTTGGCATTACCCCCAATAATGGGATCATCCCGCCTGGAATAGCTATGGACCGTTCCGGTTACGCAATTACGAACGAAAAGTGCGAGACCAATATTCCTGGTATCTACATTGCCGGGGACCTCAAGCAAAAGTATGCCAAGCAGATAGTCGTCGCGGCGGCCGAAGGCTGTGTGGCGGCACTCGCAGCCGCGAGCTACATTGACGAGAAAAAAGGCGAGGAAGAAGCTGTCTGAGATTTCACCCACATTTTATGCCAGCTTGCCGTCAAGGTCATCGAACCGGTCTTCGAGCCCGTAGAGCACACGGTCCAATTCATTAAGCTTCCTGGCGAGCAGGAGTTCGCGGGCCTCATCCCTAACTTTCAGGAACTCCCCCACTGCATCGATAATCGGCCGCTTTGCATTCTCCGGCACATGGGGGTCGTTTCTGATTCTAGCGAGCACCTCAACCAGGTCGTAAGGCGAGGGTTCGTTTGCAATTACATGATCGTAGCCGTAATTTTTCAGAAGTTTATAGAGGTTTGGCAAAGCCGCCCGTAAACCCTCCCCGCCATATGATGCAGCAAGCCTGATATCGATTTGTATATACTTGCTCAATTTTTATCCCCTTACACCAATCTAGGAACTTCAACTTCCGCCGGGATTTAGTAGATAACCATGGCGGCTCATTTTCACACTTCCATTATAAATAGTCATTCGAACAGGTGGGTACAAAAAACCCGGCTTCATGGGCCGGGGTTTTGGATTCAGCTCGAAAAGCATCAGCTCACTTCTGGGTATGCATTTCCAACGCAGCAGCCCGGAAACAGGGTCACTGTTTCGCATGCTTGCGCGCCTGATGTGCGGTACGAATCAACAGATCTCCTATATCTCTGGTTAGTATCGCGCCGTTTTTATTCGTGCTGGTCTTTGGGGTACTTTCCGGACTGTTTTTCGACTGCATTTACTTCCGCGCAGCGATTTTCCAGTAGAGCCTCAGAATGTCTTTTCTAATCTGAGCTGCCTCGCGCGCGCGCCCAGGGCTGTTTTTCAGCACCTCATATTCGTCACAGCGCTCTACCATTTCGCGGCATAAGGATCTTTTTTCGAAGTCTTTAAGGCTGGCGCCCCTCATGGCACACCTCCATCTGGCCACATTCTAAACCATATTCCAGCCTTAAAACTCAATGGGGTAAAGTACGTATTTTGCTGGCAGATTTCATAGTAGGGAAATTCCATGCCTCCCTTTTTTTTGCTAACCTTTACAGTGGATTAACTTTGCTCTGTCCTCGGCATTGCATTCCATTGTCCGCTTCGGCCCACGCCTTATTCTTTTCCATTTCCTTCCGGTGTCTTCTGCTTTAAACTCACCCACATCCCATAATACATGCGACCTGAGATCGGGTGGATTTGGTTTCATTTCTCAACACGGGAGTGCTTTAATGCCCAAAACGTATGTTCTCGATACAAATGTGTTGCTGCACAACCCCGGTGCGCTTTTTGCCTTCGAAGACAACAACGTCGTTATCCCTTTCGCGGTGATCGAGGAGATTGATAACCAGAAAAAAAGGCAGGATGAAATCGGCAGAAACGCTCGAGTGGTTTCCAGGGAACTTGACGCAATGCGTGCATCTAGCAGCCTATCCGAAGGAGTCCCCCTCCCTTCCGGTGGCCTTCTTACCATCGAACTCAATCACGCAAACAAGGTCAGTTTCCCCAAAGGGCTCGATCCCGAAAAATACGATAACCGTATTCTCGCCGTCGCCTACAATCTCAATATTTCCGGACAGGAAAACGTGATACTTGTCACCAAGGACCTCAACCTTCGCATCAAAGCCGACGTTCTTGGTATCCGCGCCGAAGATTTCTACAACGACAAAGTAGACTACGATAAGCTCTATTCGGGCGTGGAAGAACTCTACATAACCGCCTCTGAGCTGGACCGTTTTTATAAGGGCGGTAAATTGGACTACGCTAATTCAGGCTCCGCGCTGCCCAACCAATTCTTCGTTTTGAAGTGCCACGAAAACCAATCTCAGTCTGCCATGGCCCGCTTCTCGAAAGGCTGCCTTGTGCCCCTCGCCCACTCTGAAGCCACCAGTTGGGGCATAAGGGGACTTAACAAGGAGCAAAAATTCGCCATTGAGCTTCTGCTAAACGATCAGATAAAGATAGTCACCCTGATCGGCCGGGCCGGGACCGGCAAAACCCTGCTCGCACTGGCGGTCGGGCTGGAAAAAGTCCTCGAAGAAAATGCCTACGCAAGGCTTCTCATCACCAGACCCGTGGTCCCCATGGGAGATGATCTTGGATACCTCCCAGGCACCAAGGAAGAGAAACTCCGCCCGTGGATGCAGCCCATCTACGACAATCTCGAATTCCTGCTGCGAAACACCTCCGAGCCATACGAAGTCCTCCAGGACATGACGCGCCGCGGGATGCTCGACCTCGAACCCCTTACCTATATCCGCGGCCGAAGCATACCCAGGCAGTTCATCATCTGCGACGAGGCGCAGAACCTCTCGCCTCACATGATAAAGACCCTGATTACTCGGGTTGGCGAAGACACCAAGATTGTCCTTACGGGTGATCCCGAACAAATAGACCACCCCTACCTCGATGCCAGCAGCAACGGCCTCACCTATCTGATCGAGCGGATAAAGGGCGAGGAAATTACGGGGCACGTGACCCTGGTTAAAGGAGAACGATCTAGGGTGGCGGAGCTGGGGGGGAGGCTTCTCTAGCTTATTTTACATTGAGGTGAAGGTTAACTATTTTTTCCACAGTAAATCTGATCTGCTTTAGAAGCGCCGGGCGCAAAGGCCCGGCGCTTTTGTCCTCTATACTAATTACGCAAATTCTAATGCCCGCAGCTTAACTGGCTGAAGAAATCATTGCCTTTGTCATCCACGAGGATGAATGCGGGGAAATCTTCCACTTCGATCTTCCAGATGGCTTCCATGCCCAGTTCCGGGTACTCGAGGCATTCGACCTTCTTGATGTTGTCCTGGGCCAGAATGGCAGCAGCGCCGCCGATCGATCCCAGATAGAAGCCGCCGTATTTCTTGCACGCATCCGTAACCTGCTTGGTCCGGTTACCCTTGGCGATCATTATCAGCGACCCGCCGTTTGACTGGAACAGGTCAACGTAGGAATCCATGCGGCCGGCGGTCGTCGGGCCGAAAGATCCCGAGGCGGCTCCCTTTGGAGTCTTTGCCGGGCCTGCGTAATAGATCGGATGGTCTTTGAGATACTGGGGAAGCCCTTCGCCCTTGTCGATGCGCTCCTTGAGCTTGGCATGAGCGATATCGCGCCCGACGATGATTGTACCGGAAAGTGAGAGCTGCGTCTTGACCGGGTGTTTTGACAGCTCGGCGAGAACTTCCTTCATCGGCCTGTTGAGGTTGATTTTCACAACGCCGTGATCGTGTTTTCCGCGGAACTTTTCGGGAATAAACTTTCCGGGGTTGGCTTCGAGTTCTTCGAGCCAGATGCCTTCCTTGTTGATCTTGGCCTTGATGTTGCGGTCGGCCGAGCACGATACGCCCATTGCAACCGGGCAGGAAGCGCCGTGGCGCGGAAGCCGCACGATCTTAATATCGAGCGCGAAATGCTTTCCGCCGTACTGGGCGCCGAGGCCGCATTTTTCGGCCGCTTTCTGGACTTTTTGTTCCAGTTCGATATCGCGAAAAGCCTGGCCACCGTCGTTACCGGTAGTCGGCAGATTGTCAAGGTATCCCGTGGATGCGAGTTTAACCGTCTTGAGGCACGCTTCGGCCGAGGTGCCGCCGATCACGAATGCGACATGATATGGAGGACAAGCGGCAGTGCCCAGGGTCATCATCTTGTCAACCAGGAACTTCTCCAGGCTTGCCGGATTCAACAGGGCCTTGGTTTCCTGATACAGAACATTCTTGTTGGCCGACCCGCCGCCCTTGGCGATGAAAAGGAATTTGTATTCCAAGCCCTCTGTTGCGTAGAGGTCAATCTGGGCGGGAAGGTTGCAGCCAGAGTTCTTCTCGTCATACATATTGAGAGGAATTGTCTGGGAATAGCGCAGGTTCTCTTCGGTGTAGGTCTTGTAGACGCCCTTGGACAGAAACTCTTCGTCCTTGGCGCCGGTCCAAACCTGCTGTCCCTTTTTTCCGACTATGGTTGCAGTCCCGGTATCCTGGCAGAGCGGCAGCACAAACTTCGAGGCCACTTCGGCGTTTTGCAGAAGAGCAACAGCAACGCCGCGATCGTTGGGAGAGGATTCGGGATCGGACAGGATTGCAGCCCATTTTTCCAACTGCTTGGGGCGAAGCAGGAAGGAGACATCACGCATTGCCTGGTTGGCAAGATATGCGAGACCTTCGGGGTCAACTTTTAAAACATCTTGTCCTTCGAATTTGGCAACGGAAACATAACCTTTTGCTAAAAGTTTGTACTTGGTATCATCCTTTCCCGTCGGGAAGGGATCTTGATAATTGAAATTGGGCATTTTTTACTCCTTTGGCAGCAGTCATTCGAAAAGCGCGCGGTTTAAGGTTTGGTCACGAGCTTGGGCTTACTATCATAGTAAAAAAAAACTTTTTGTCGAGCAAAACCGAGTTTATCCCTTGTGCAATCCGCGTTCAATTACCTCTGCACACTTTGCTGACAAAGGCGCATGGCTGTTTGCTTCCGACATCTTCCGGCGGCGGAATTTACTCTTAGGGCACCGGAATCAGAAGATGTTTCCGGCCTGGTGGTGAAAATAAGCTCAGGGCACGGACCAGGCTTTCAGCCTGTTTTTTGAGGGCCTCCCGTTTTGCCCAGTGCTGCTTTTAGCCCCTCGGCCAGCTTATCGGCGGGCCCGACGCCCCAGTAATGCAGGAAGATGATGCGCGGAGTTTCCGTCACCATGTGGTTATGCACTGCGACGACTTCTATTCCGTGCCGTGAAAGCTCCGATATGACCGCCGGCACCTCGTCGGAAAGCATGGCGAAATCCCCTGCCACCGCAGCCCGCTCATTGGTGCCCTGAAAAGCCGCCCAAGTATTGAATCCCATAAAACTTGTCACTTCATAGCCATGATCCAGCAGCTTCACGTCCGGACGAGCAAAAGTCATTTTCAGAACACCTCCCGACAGTTCCCCTTTCTGTCCGAGCACTGACTCGATTTTCGACTGATCCATGGAGTTCTCGACCACGGCATTTTCCGTCCCGCCGGCGTCCTGGCGCCTTAATTCCGCCACCTTCGCGATGACCGCACGCGCTCCCTTCGCCACCACCTCCACGGGCCCCATTCCGTGGATATGCATGTACATGACTTTAGGGCTGTCTCTTACGAAATGATTGTGCAGGCCCGTTACGGTTAGACCGTTATCGATTGCGGCCTTCTCGACCGAACCGATTTCATTTTCGAGAAGCACGATGTCGCCCATCATCATAATCCCATGCGGGCCGCTTTTGAAATCGATCCAAGTGCTAAGACCCATCGGAGGGGTAATCCTGAAGCCGTCAACCATTACGGCAAGATCCCTCTGGGGAATGGTTATCTTGTACTCATCACCTTTCGCGGTCCCCTTCATCCCCATTATATCGTCGATCTTTTGGGTATCGGGTCCCTGTACGTTCATATCCTTGCTCTCACCTGTTTGAGCTTTCCCGACATTCATATTTGCCGCAGTAATGCAAACTGCCAAAAGTCCTGCCAGTACCAGTTTCATAGACATTGCCTTATCCTTTTCACAAATTATTCTCTCTCAGAAAAGTAATCACCAAGCATAGAAAATCGGGAGTGTACGAAGCTGGGATTCCTGTCTTCCCCTTAGCTCGGCGTAATTTCGTCTGGTGGAGGCGACTTCCTGAAACTGTGGTACAGGAGCAGATCGTAGACAATCTTCAGGCCACCGCTGATAAAGAACGGAAAGCTCGCGAAAAATGCCCCTGCGCCAAGGAGCGGGCCGGCAATAACGGGCGATATCGATGCTCCGACAGTTCTTGCGATTCCCGTAATTCCAGCCGCGGCAGAGCGCTCATCGGCCTTTACCACCGCCATTACGTAAGATTGGCGCGCCGGTACATCCATCTGGGATATGCTGAAGCGCAGCAGGAGCATAACTATCGCCATATTGAGATTCGGCATGAGCGGCACAAGAATAAGGAGCACGTTGGAGGGAATGTGTGTGTAGACCATGGTTCTAATAAGCCCGATTTTCGAAGCGATCCAGGCAGCCGACAAAGCCGAAATTCCGGCCAGCACGTTTGCCCCGAAAAAGACCGCCCCAAGCCCTGCCGGCTCCATCCCAAAGCGCACGAAGAACCAGTATGCGACAATGCTTTGCAGGACGAACCCTCCGGCAAAGGCATCCAGCGAGAAAAGCGCTGAGAGCTTCAATACAACTTTCTTTGACTGGTGCAGGCCAAACCTTTTCTTGAATTCTTCTGAAATCTCACATGGATCCACTGCCGGGGCCTCAACTTTTGGGGACAAGCGCATAAAAAGAACAGCAAGTACTACCCCTATAACCCCATAGCAGACCACCACCACGCGATAGGCGTGGATCGGAACAACTCCGGCCCCTTGCAGTCCCTGAACGAGCATTCCGGAAACCAGGGCGCCGGTTGCGGTCGTAAAAGACCCCGCCAGGTTGTACCACGCAAATACCCCCGTTCGCTTCTCATCCGGTACAATGCTTGAAAGGGCCGACTGCTCGACCGATAGAAACGGGCCGACCTCGTATCCACTCGGACTGATCACGCCTATTGTCGCGGCAAGCAGGAGCACCCAGAAGCTCGATGAAAGCGCGAAGAGCATTCCGCCGAATACCATCAGCCCGGACCCAACCACCAGCATTTTGCGCCTTCCCGTGCAGTCGGCCCTTGTCGTCAGCCACAGCGATATGACCGTATCCCCTATAAGGGTAAGGCTCAGCAGCACACCTATTTGGGTATCGCTTAGTCCGATAACTGACAGGTATAGCAGCAGGATTACGGAGAGCGCCCCGTAGGCAAACAGGCGCAGCATTCGGGTGGTAAACAGAATTGAGATATCGGATTGCTTTTTCACGAACGCGCGATTGGCCTCGCACAGGCGGATGCGAATAGTGTGCAATTCGACCTGTTTTGGGCAATAACGACCGGGACCTGGTCGAGCGATTCCACTATGACGACGGGAACGCCCGGCGTTGCCCAGTCGAAAAGCCTTGTGGCGGGAGCGATTGGAAGATTCACGCATCCATGCGAGCAATATCCCCCTTCTATGTCACCGGCGTGAATCCATACAGCCTCGTATATGCGGAGCGCAAAGGGCATTGGAGAAGGTTCCCCGTAGGCGTTCTTATAACTTCTTGATATGTGGTCTGCGTCCTTGTCTTTCACCGAATAGACGCCGGCTCTTGTCAAGTCGTCCTTTTTCCCGACACAGATATAGGTGTCGTCAACAAGCCTCCCGTTCTCGTACCATCCGATAAACGGAATGTCCTTCACTATTAATATGAACTGAGGGAGATTTCGGACTTCAGGAATGTATCCCGGCATCGGGGTCCAGGACTTGAACGCCGTGAAATCATTTGGCACCCTGATAGGTCTGCCTTCTTTAATGTCCTTCTCGATATAGTCGAAATCGCGCGCGTTAAGCTTTGCGAGAATCCGCCTGGCGACACTGGGACTAATATCCATGTCTCTTTCGCCCAGCCTTTCGATCTCCTGAGGACTTATCACCCTGACCGTCCACCCATTAAAGCTGTTCCGGTAATTTGTCGGACCCGAGAAAGCTCTACCAGTCGAAAAGCAACCTGATAAGAGGTAACATGCTGAAATGCTGATTAAAATGAGTCTTGCGCAAGACAGCCTTATATCGCTATTCATATTGGAGATCCTCACCCATCCTGCTGATAAGAGTAACCATTGTTAATTGGTTGTGAAGGGATTGTATTAGCGGACTTTTCCGGTAGGATATACGGACTGAAAACGATTACCCATGATGCGAGGCTATTTTACCGTGAAGCTCACTTCCGGCGTCTCGGCAGGCTGCTCATCGGCGCCTCGCCAGAACCTTGCCTTCACGAAGTGAGTTCCACGCGAAAGGGACCACAAGAACTTGCGTCCGCTGGTTCTGCCGGCCATTTCGCCATCAAGTATCCACTCGACCTTCGATGCAGCCGCTGCTTTTGGAAGTTTGAAGGCGAGCGCCTGAGACTGCAAGGGAATACGGGGATCGATCACAACCTGAAGCCCGTCTACCGGCTGCAAGAGCCTGACAGCATCGCCATTCCCATCGCCAGGTTTGTTAAGCACGGCGGCTTTTAAATACGCCCCATGACCAGCGCAAACATCAGCAGGGGCGTTTTGATCGTTAAATACTTCCGTGATGCGGGGGCAGTCGGATTTCGGAAGCAGTCCGCTGACGGCGCAAACCTCCAGCTTTTTGAGCCCCCCCGCGGATTGCGGGACAGGCGAATCGGCGTAGCGGTTCAGCTCGGCGAATACAGACCTCAGCACGAGGGCCGGGCCTATTGCACCGGTAATTCCCCTTGTCGGACGGCGGTCTAGGTTTCCCATCCAGACCCCTACCGTGAGCCTGTCGGTGTAGCCCACCGCCCAACAGTCCTTGTGGTCGGTCGAGGTGCCGGTCTTGACAGCTGTCTGGACAGGAAATCTCAAAAGATGTCCCTCTCCGAATTCTAACCGGCGCGACTGTGGGTCGGAGAGAATGTCCGTGATGAGCGCCGCCGATTTTTGGTCCATGACCGTTCGCGGCTCACCCGGCGGCTCGTACGCCTCCGAGAGCACCCTGAGCTTTCGAAATTCACCACGGCGCGCAAGTACCGAGTAGGCCTGAACTAGCTCGAACAGGCTCACCTCCCCGTCGCCAAGCGCAAGCCCCTGCCCATAGAAGTCGGCGGATTGCGTAAGGCTGCGAATTCCCAGCAGATGAAGCCATTCAAGAAAGCGTCCCGTTCCGGTGAACTGAATTGTCCTTACAGCCGGGGTGTTAAGGGAGTTCCCGAGAGCCTCCCGCAGGCGTAGCGGACCGTAGTGGGTCCTGCTGTAGTTATGGAAGCTGTGCAATCCCGAGCGCACCGGCTGGGCCAACGGAGAATCGTCGATCAGCGTTGCCGGACCCCACCCCATTTCGATTGCAAGCGCATAAAGAAAGGGTTTGAGACTCGATCCCGGCTGCCGTGGAATAATGACTGCATCCATCCACCCACTCGAATCCGCGCCCGAAAGACTCCCGCTCGCCCAGGCCAGGACCTCCCCGGTCGAATTATCGGCAACGAGAACCGCACCGTTTCTAACGTCGCTCCCCCTCAGGTTTTCAAGGCGGCTGTCGAGGATATGACTCACCTTTTCCTGAATGTCGCCATCGAGGGTGCTTGTCAGCGTGCCGCTCTGCCCGAGGATTTCCGGGGGGACGGTCTTGAAAATGTTTTGAACAAAATGAGTCGCTTCGATCACCCTGTTCGACCTGGCAAATTCAAATCTGCCGGAGAGGGCGGCATTATACTCGTCAGAGCTTAGCGTGCCGCGATCCCGCAAATGAGCCGCAAGCCTTGCGATGCTCCTCTCAAGAGCTTTCGGGGCGCGGCGCAGGTCCAGGCTCGACGGCGCGCGCACCAGCACGACCAGAGCAAGAATTTCCCGCGGAGAAAGGGTATCCAGGTCCCTGTCGAAGTAAAATTTTGCCGCCTCTGCAACTCCACGACGCTGGTGTCCGTATGGAACCTGGTTCAGATAGAATTCGAGGATTTCGCTTTTGGAAAATTGCTTCTCCAGATTGGCGGCTTCAAATCCTTCCAGCCAGCGCGACCACACCGTACGCGGCCTTGGATGCAGCATCCTTACGACCTGCTCGGAGATGGTGCTGGCCCCACGAACCGCACGCATGGCGCGGATGTTTTGCACAAGCGCATGCAACCGCGCGAACCAGTCAACCCCACCATGGATATAGAAACGCCTGTCCTCGGATTCGATAAATGATGTGTGTAGCAGGTCTGGAAAATCATGCAGGGGCTTATTGAAAGTGTTCCAGCGGTTTTGATGGGTTACGGAAAGAAAATTTCCATACCGGTCCACAACGCAGGGTTTACGAATCTCAGAATCCCCAACATCGAGTGATGCGGTCAGCGGCCGCAGGTCTCGGAGAGTTTTCCACGAAAGACCCGCGGAAAAGCTCCCCAAGACAAACAGGCATACGATCGAAAACCGACTTAGCGGCAACTTCATTCTCGGCATGCTACTCCGCCGCTTGTACCTTCAACTGGGCCGGCAAGCTTCTTCCGTAAACATCCGGATCGTACATTTCCTCGGCCCTGGCCGGCATTGCGTAAAAAAGTCCCGGCGCAATTGCCTGGGCAGTGTAGGATAGGTAATACCTTCCCGCGCCGAGCCGCTCGGAATAAAACCGGGCGCTGTCGTGCCGGAGTTCCTTGTGGTAGAAGCTCCAGCGTGAAGCACCGTATTTGCGCCAATCTGAATACTTGCCTCGAAGCGACTTGGGATCGTAATCCGACTCTGCCTTTGCGGCATCAATTTCCGAGGCCGTGGCCAGTTCCCTGCTGACAGGCTCAAGGCCGCCGGGAACCGGGTCGTCAACCACCACGAAATAGCGTTCCGCGGGAAGCGAGACGAAAAGATCGATCCGGACGAGATCGCCCGTTTTGATCTCCATGGAATTTTGCAGCAATACCCACTTGCCGTCCCGCTCGACGCTATACTCCCTGTGGATCTCGATTCCGGCATTTACCTCATCGGCAGATGACTCGATCGGCGCATAAGAGAACCTTGTCGAATAATAGAGCCTCCCATCGCCTTCCTTCCTGACAGTAACGGTCGCCTTTCGCCCCTTGTCGCTCTCCGTGGGACGATATTCCAATTCGGCCGGCGGGGCGGTAAGCGAATCGAACCGCGCCTCACCCAGAGCTTTCTGATCCAGTGACACGTTAGCGCTCATATTCGGCTGCGAAGCTTCATATATGCCGGCATAGCGCAGAGCAGCCATGGCTGCGAAAACGTTTTCCTGAGTGGATGCCCAGTGGTCGCGGCTTTTTCTGCCCAGGGATATAGAGCGCATCAGGCGCACGGGGATGTCCCCGGCCTCGAAAGCCGATGGATCGGATCCCGCCAATGACAACAAGGAGAGCAGAATCGCCGAGCTGTCCCTCGGACCAGATGAGAGGATAAAGCGGAAGACCGAATCAGATGGCACTGTAAACCGTATCGTCCCGGCGCTCTGGTCGGCATGGGCAAGAATGTCCTTGACGGCATCACGGCGCATCGCGCCGGCCTCGGGAATAAACGTTGCAGCACTCAGGAAATTTGCCTTCCCGAAAAGACTCATCTGCGGGAATTGCTTCCAGTAGCGCTCCAGATCGGTAAATTTAATCTTTCCGGACTGAGCCAGCGCCATCAGCGCCACGGCACGAACGTCAGTTATTGCGGGGCCGATCTCACTTTTCTGGTCGTCGCGCTTTAAAAGCTCCCGCAGATAGTTTTGCAGCTTTTCCTCGACGGGCGCTGGAGGAGCATGTCCGAACTCTTTCAGCCAGTTGAAACCAACAGCTGTGAACGCGCTAAGGTACGGGCTCACGAAATCATCCTTGGGCGTATAGAAAGCCATTCCTCCGTTTGGGGCCTGGAATTCCGCAGCCATTCCCAGCATCCGGTCGGCCGCCGCGGAACTGCCTTCCCAGGCGACCGTTTTGGGCAGATAAGGAGCAAGTTTTTGAAAAGCCCCCGCCAGGACTGCCCGACTGAGCTTTTGCTCCCAGCACTCGTAGGGGTACTCCTTCATATATGCTACAACCCCGTCAAGCTCTCTAAGGACGGTCGCGGCAAGGACCACGCTGACAAGGCTCGCATCGGGGCGCATGTTCTCGGGAAACGCTATTTTCTCGGTTGCCTCGCCCGAAACAATGCTGCCGTGCGCTGCCGCGACTTCCCGCGGTTTGCGCTTCAGGACCTTGAGAGTATGGCGCATGCCGTCCTTGTCACGCTCGTCTCCGGCCTGCGCGGAAAGGCTGATTTCGCCGGGGCCCGTGGACTTGAGCGGGAGCCTGACTGTGTAACGTTTGTAAGGCTCGGCCGTAATTCTTTCAGTTATTCCAACTCCGGCGCCTCCGCCGGGCGCGGCTTCCGCTGGCTCACACGGACCTTCGGCGGTAATTTTTACCTCTATGGTGCGGGTTTCGTTGGTCCGGTTCATCAAGGAGAACCCGGCGGAAAATGTATCCCCTTCGAGAACCTGGTTGGGCATGACCGGGCGGATCTCGGTTGACTGGTTTACCTTGAAAGTGGTTTCGCCGAGGCCCATGCGGTCCTCGGGGGTGACCGCCATTGCCAGGACGCGCCATCCGGTAAGATTGTCCGGAAGCTGGAACTTTACCTTCGCCTTTCCCTCAGGGTCGAGCCGAAGGGATGGGTTCCAGTAGCTCACGAATTTGAAAACCGACCGCATACTGAGGTCGAAACCCGCACCTGCTGCAGGACTGGCGCCCTTCTTTTCATACTTCTCGCGCCCTACAAGCTGCATTATGAGATTGTAGTTTTGGAGGTCGAGTTCCTCCAGGTGGTAAAAACCCTGGTATGGATCGAACGCCTGTTTCTTTTGTTTGAGAAGGTCGAATACCGCCTCGTCGAGCACCGTGACGGCAATCTCTATGGGAGCGTTCTTGCCGGCTTCGGGATTCTTGAGGCGCCCATCGAATTCGAGTTCAACCGTCTCGCGCGGTTTGTAGACCTCCTTGTCCGTCTTGCACTGTACAACGATTTCCTTGTACTGGTCCTTTACCTGGAGTTTAGCGTACCCGAGGCGGAAGGCCGGTTTGCCCAGGTCCTCACCGCCCGGCCCAAGAGGCTTTTCGACCCGCGGTGACATTACCATCACCGAGGCGTAGAATCCGGGCAGATAGTCTGGCAGAACGGGAATCTCGATAACTTCCGCGCTGTTCTCAAGTGTCTTTACCCAATGATCGATGGTGCCGAACCGCTCGACGGTTATCAGCGCTTTAGCTCCCGGATAGGGGTTCTGCACAAGAAACTTTGCGGTTTCTCCCACGCGATATTCTTCTTTTTCGGGATAGATGTTGAGCAGATTTCCTTCAGGCGATTCCCAAACCACCATTCCCTTTCCGGTGACCCAGCGCTGAATCGATGTCTGGTGAGCCCGGCCGCGCGTATCGTCAACCTTCGCCGTGATCCTTATGGTGCCGGATTGTTTCGGGGTGAATTCAAAGCTCTTCTGTTCGTCACCAGACACAAGGTCAATATTTTCAATCGGCACCCATTCTTTTTCGTACTGGGCAGGATAAGCGTCACCGGCTCCTCTCACGCGCGCGGCCTTTGTCTCAAGCCTTTCCACCGAAACCGAGGTTTGCACGCCTGGGACCGTATTGCCGTTCTGATCGACTACGATGAATTTGGCAGCCGCGGTCTTCCCTTCTTCGACCAGCCAGTCGGACTGAAGCAGCCCGACGTAGCGGTCGCGCCCGTAATAAACAGCCGAGGCGCGTTCGGCGACGAATTTGCCGCGCTCATCCCTCACGGAACTCTCGACACTGAGGCGCCCATACTGCACGGGGTTATCGCCGATGTTGAACCGGGTCTCGAGATTTCCGGCATCATCTAGTTTTGCCCTGGTCTCGAAGACTGTCTTGACCTCTCCGGGTGTTGTCTCTTCATCCTCATTCCTGCCGATAACATCGAAGCGGAAACCCCGAGCCATGGGGTTTGCGGGCGAAAAGGGCTGAGTCTCAACCGTTGCGGTGACTCGCGTATCGGCCCTGCCGTAAGGCCCGCCGGAATGCAGCCGCGCCTGGGTGGACACTTTCACCTCATCGCCCAGCCCGAAAATCGTCCCATTCATGGTCGTCGTAACCTTGAATGGCGAGGTGGTAAAGTCGCTTACCAGCACTTCCATTGGCTGCAAGGTGAGCTTGGCGAAATTGCATTCGAGCTGAAAGCCGTAGTACCCCACGGCGCCGTTCCTCGGTATCGGGAAATCGCCGTCAAAAGCCCCGAACTCCGAAAGTCTTATATTGTCTCGCTGATGGACGAGCTTACCTGTCGGGTCGGTCACCTTTAGGCGGTAGGCTTCATGGGGCGGCTGCACGAATTGGCGGTTTTCCTGGTCCCGGACGTAAATTTTATACTGAACGGTGTCTCCCGCCTTGTAGATGCCCTGGGCCGTTGCGCCCCACGCGCGGATGTGTTCGTGGCGCGACCTCGT
Organism: Desulfarculales bacterium UBA696; assembly: GCA_002298995.1. GTDB lineage: Bacteria > Desulfobacterota > Syntrophobacteria > Syntrophobacterales > Syntrophobacteraceae > SbD1. The sequence goes on along the minus strand of DBMO01000037.1, from coordinate 218,791 downwards.
ATACGATGGAATATACTGGTGGTTCGAGCCTTCCGCATCCACGATGAAATCGTAGCGCAGCGGCACGAGAGCGAGGTCCTCCCCCCTGCGGCACCAGACCGAAATAGCCGGAGTATCTGTCCCGTAGCTTTGGAAAAGCTTCAATTCGGGATCGAATTTGGACGTTCCCGCAAGCTCGGCCGTACCGTCAGACCCCGTTCGGCCCTCGGTCAGGATTTCAGAATTAGGGTCGGGCTCTTTTGGGCTTTTTTGAATTCGGACCTCGACGTCCGGCACCGCCTGCCCCGAGGCAAGGTCGGTTATCCATACAAGTGTATTGAAGTGCCCAACTTTGATGTGAACGTGAAAAGGCGTAACCTGCCCAATAAACCACCTCGGCATGTAGTCCTTTTCGCTCAAGGCTGGTTTGCTTGAAATATTGCCGGTAATAACCCCGGATTTTGCCCCGATAAGTTTTCGTATTTCCATGGGAACGGTGGTTACGGCGTCAACCTTCCGTGGCCCCGTCAGTACTTTGGTCTGTGATGGGGATACACCCAGCGAGGTGATGGTGCGGTACTGTATTTCAACCTGTTCGAGGTTGGTTGCAAGGATCGGAAGATCGGTATCGAGTTCTTTTTCAAGAACCGGCATATTCTTGAAAACGTGGAGATCAGGCGGCCTGTGGTCGGTTGAAAAGCGCATGTCAACCGCTTTGGCAAGGGGCCTTCCGAACTCGTCCTTTATGCTGTTGGCAGCGGCCTGAAGGCGGTAGTCGGTGAAAGGAGCAATAGCCGCGGTTTCGAGATATACTTCGTACTTCTTATTCTTTGCCGGCTCCTCATTGCGCCTCGAATAATCGCCCTCCTGCCACACATCGGCGCCCGCCTTGGTTCCTTTGGGGCCGTATGTGACCGACATTTTCTTAACGACTTCGCTTGGCAGCACTGGTGAAGAAAAGAGCAGCGAAATAGTGCCGGCGGGGTTGCATCTCGATCTTGCTGCGCCTGCCGCCTCGACGCCAATAGTTATCTCTTTACCGCTGAGATCGGTGCACTGCACGCCGGTGAACCGAAAGGGCGGAAGAGTGTGAAAATCCGCAAGCTTGCCTTTCTGAACACCCGGCTCTGGCCCTTTGATCGAGGCGACTCCGGGTTCGATTGCTAGAAAACAGTCCCGGTCCAGCGGCAGGTCACCGGCCGGAGTAACCAGCCAGACAGTACCGCTGGGGCTATCCGTGAAGTATTTGGTGTCTTCGACAACTTTCGATCCAATCCTGCCGCCGCCGACAACCTGGAAGTAGAGGTGGGATTCGAGCGATTCTTTCTGGACCGCCTGATTTGTCTGCGCGCGGAAAGTCGGCAAAACCGGGGAAACCCAACTCTCAAATCTGGCGGAAGTCACCTTGGCACGCTGAGAGATAAAGCTGTGAGTGACCCGCGCCGTAAGGACCGACCCGTCCTCGGCCTTTATTCCCGGATCGACAGTCACCTGGTATTTTGTGGCTGGGGCCATTGCGTGCTCTTCATCGAGCCGGCATGAAAGACTCGTTGGATTGATCCAACTCCACTGGCATGCAAGTGCTGGTTCGATGCCGATCGGAATTTCGGATGAGCTGCGCCCCATTTTCCCCAAGGGCACCACCGGGCGGTCGAACTCGAATACGATTTGCCGACCCGCCGGAACATCCACCCCTGCCGGTGTGATTCTCGTAATTTTGAGATCCTGCCCTTGCTCGGCACGCGCCGTTGATATGCAGGCAGAAGACACGAGCACGCTGAAGATCGATATAAAAACCGTGCATGCGAAAAACACGGGCCGGGTGGGAAAGCCGTTACGAAATGAAAAACCCGACCTAAAATGCAGAATCGCCATCAGCCCCTCCATTGAGAGATGAATTTCGACCAAGGATATGCAAGGTGTGGACCTGCCCCTCCTGCCCGGCCGAGGTTCAAGCAGGCACTGCAAACTGGAATGATTTGGAGACCCAACTTACCATAATCCAGCTTGGATTGATCGTCATTATTCTGAAATATCGGAAACATTCGGCGGCTTCGACAGTACTCGGAACAGACCGGAAGTATACGGGAAATACGGCATCCCCCCCTGCCTATTACCGTCCCGACCTGATTGCCTCTCGCGGCCTCTACCCCAGAATTGAGCAAACTACTCACATCGATTCGGGAGGCACCATGGATGAACTCGCCAAGTCAGATTATTTCCGAAACCAAGCCACATCTCTCAAAAAGATGATGCCAATCATGGCCGACTGGAGCCTAATTTCAAGGTATCAGAAGATGATCTGGGAAAACTACAGGAGCATGTGGGCGGGATACGACCTGTTCCAGACATTCGTCCGCCTCGCTCCCACTTACTTGTCACAGGTGATCAACCCCTGGTCCTTCTCCCTGATACAGTTTACGAAAGAGTTAAAGGGAAGCCCCGAACTGGAATACAAGATACTCACGGAAGTTGATGGATACGGAGCGCAGCTTGGCACGATCATAGACTGGGTTGAAGTCTTGTCACGGTACCTCAAAATAGCTGAGCTGCCGGACGAAGATAAATTCAAATACATGAAATTTAAAAAATTGGCCGAAGACATCGGAAGAGCAAAAGGATACTGATTATTCTAGTAATCGGCATGCCCCTCTGTGGTGGGCTTCCCCCCGCACTCGCAGTTTGTGTGCAGGGTGGAACATATCCCCCTTGCTGAATCGCAACAGTATGGAACAAGAAAAGGCAAGCTGGAAAGCCTGCCCCACATTGGACCGCCAATATTCTAATATCGCATGACTGAAAATGGCTCGGGAATCAAAAGCCGAACTCCGCCAGCAGGGAATCCACCTCGTCTTGTGAATGCACGCTGTCGTCTCTTGCCTGGTGGGCAGGGCCATAAAGGTCTGATGATTCCTTTTTGGCGGCGGCAGCGGATTCGGCTTTTACACCGAAGGTGCGTATCATGTTGACGAGTTTTAGCTCAAGCTCTTTCAACAGGACTGTTATCTTCTGAACGATCTGGCCGCTCAGATCCTGGTAGTCCTGCGCGGTAAGAATTACGTTAAGATCTCCCAGGTTGTCGGAGATGATCTTCTCCACGCCATTAAGTACATCCGAACTCTCGTTGATTTTGCTAATCGCCTGGTTTCCTATGGGTTTTAGCTCGCTAATCAACTGCCGCAGTCTAAAGACATGCTTTTCTTCGCTTTCAAGGCGTTCCTGGATCGCATCTACGTGATCCAGGGTAGTCATTGCGGCTTTTTCCATGAGTTGGAGCATGTGTTCGAGGCGGTTGCCCGAATCGGGTATCTTGTCCTCGACCATATCCATAAGCGAGGGGTCCATGGTGCTCAGGAAGCTTCGGATCGAGTCGTGAAGTCCCCTGGCAAGGGTTCCTATTTCATTGTACAGGCCTGCCGTCTGCGGCTGGTCGGCCAGGCTTTGAAGTACTTCCTGCGCCTTCGGCACGTCTCCCGATGAGAAGGCGGCCATGAACTCCTTGCCTCTGGAAATTATCTTTTGGAGCTTATTGTCCAAGGTTATTGGAGTCTCTGCAGACGTCCCGTTTTCCGCTACAAGAGTATCCAGTTGTTCGAGGGATTCGGCAGACCCCGTAAAAGTAACGGTGAATTGGTCGCCTTTTCCGTTGGGACTGACGGTCAGCTCGCCGCCCAGGCTTCTAATAACCTCGGCGAAGTGACTCTGCCCGAGCTTCTCGGCCAGGCTGAGCACTTTCTTTTCGCTTTTTTCGGCTTTCTCGGCTTTTGGCTCTACCTTTGGCTCGGCTTTTGGCTCTACCTTTGGTTCTGCCTTCGGCTCGACCTTGGCCTCGACCTTGGCCTCGACCTTGGGCTCGACCTTGGGCTCAACCTTGGGCTCAACCTTTGGCTCTACCTTTGGCTCTACCTTTGGCTCTACCTTCGGCTCTACCTTGGGCTCGACCTTGGGCTCGACCTTGGGCTCGACCTTGGGCTCGACCTTGGGCTTCACCTCTGCCTGCGCAGCGGCAGGTTTTTCTTCGGCATTCAAAGCTGAAATTGCCTGAATGGCTTCCGGACCCAGGATTTCGACTATCTCGCTGAGGTCGACCTCACCATTCCCTTTTCCACCTCCGATATCTTTAACCTGATCGGCAAGGATGCTAACCGCGAAACCGAAAGCGGATAGCGTATCCATACTGGTCTTGGAATCAACCTGCGTTGTCAGGTATTTCTCAAGCATCACCCCGGCTTTTTCGAGATCTGTCAGTCCCAGCATTCCCGCGGTAGAGTGAAACGCAAGAAGACATTTGCGGGAATTCTCAATCTCCTTTGCAAAATCACCATCGCTCAGAGCCGCTATGCTCTGCTCGGTTTCCCTCAGGACCCGGACCATCTCAGTCCAGTCTTCTTCTTCCACTCCCATCATTGGTGCTATCCTCGTAAGTGCTGATGATTCCCTTTACATCCACAATCAGGGCGACTTTGCCATCCCCAAGGATAGCGCCACCTGAAATCCCGCGCAGCTGCCTGAACATCCCGCCAAGGCTCTTGATTACGACTTCCTGACGTCCGACTATCTCATCGGCGAGAAGACAATAAGACTTCTTGCCCTCGTTTACCACGAGCAGCAGCCCCTCCCAAGGGTTATGGTATTTTGGTTCTTCGTCGAAAAAGGTGTGCAGGCGGACAAGAGGCATTAGCAGGTCGCGCACTTTTACCATCTCGCCCTTACCCTGCAATGTGAAATAGGAGTCACGCTTTGGACGAAGCGATTCCTTGAGGGCTATGGTAGGCACTATAAATCTTTCGGTGCCAACCTGGATAACCATGCCGTCAATGATGGCCATTGTGAGAGGAAGCTTTAGCTGGAAGTGCGATCCCTTGCCAAGGACACTCGTAACTTCCATTTTCCCCCGCAGCCTTTCGACGCATTTTTTCACGACATCCATCCCAACGCCGCGGCCCGAGACTTCGGTAACTTTGTCTCTTGTCGAAAACCCCGCATGGAAAATCAGTTCGAAAATCGCCTTATCGTCGAGTTGGTCGGTGGCAGAGATTACTCCGCGCTCGATGGCCTTGGCTCGAATCTTGTCAACATCGAGCCCCTTGCCGTCGTCCCTTATGTCAATTACGATATTTCCACCCTTCTGTTCGGCCGAAATCAGGATGGTGCCGCTCGGTTCTTTGCCCGCCGAGGTCCGTTCGTGGGGAAGTTCTATGCCGTGGTCGACCGAATTGCGGATCATGTGAACCAGAGGCTCATAAATCTCCTCAACCATGTTGCGATCGATTTCGGTATCCTCCCCTTTCATTTCGAGGTTTACATCTTTTCCCTCTTTTTTGGAGAGGTCGCGCACCAACCGGATCATCTTCTGAAAGGTGGCCTTAATCGGCACCATGCGCATCGACATGCTGATGCGCTGGAGTTCGGCGGTTATTCTGTTAAGCTGAACGGAATCCTTTTGAAACTTCTGCTCCTTTATGTCCAGAACATCGGGATTTTGCAGTACCATGGACTGGGCGATAACCAGCTCGCCGACCATGTCGACGAGATTGTCCAGCTTCCGCGTATCCACCCTTACGGAGGCTGCGCTTTCCACGGTGTGGCGCTGCTCGCGCAATGCCTTCGACACTTCACGCGTGCTTGCCACGCCCTCCTCGATGAGTGTCTCTCCGAGCTTTTGCCCCTTGATTTTACTCATCTCGGCAAACTCGTCGACAGCCGCCTCATCGAGGACACCGTGCTCGGCAAGAATTGCCCCAACCTTTCTTACCGGTATGCCGACGGTAGGCGAATCCGAGCTGAAATTTTTCACCCGCTCGAGAAATTGCGCAACGATAGGCGAGCAGGATTTCTTTTCCGCTTCATTATCGCCTTCCTCGAGTTCTGTGAGCATGACCTTAAGAATATCGGTGGCGGTAAGTACTATGTCTATTATGGCATCGTCGACCGCAATTTTATTCGATCTGGCCATGTCGAGGAGATTCTCGACCTCGTGGCTGAGGTGGTGGATCTCTGTAAAATTCAAAAACCCGGCAACGCCCTTTATGCTATGAAAGGGCCGGAAGACGGCATTAATCGCCTCGCTGTCGTTCGGGTCCGTTTCGAGGGCCAGCATGTTTAGTTCTATACTGGCAAGATGCTCTTTGGATTCCTCGATAAATTCCTTTATCAGCTCGGGGTCCTGCAGTTCATTGTCCAGGGAATCCTGAGCCTCACTGCTCTTCTTTTCAGCGAACGCGTTGCCAGGATCAGCGGCGCCACTTTCGGCATCTGCATTTTCCCCCGGAGCGCCCATATCGTCCTCGGGCCAGCTTATTTCGGGCCGATCCTCGCCGGCAGCAGGCTCCAGAGCCTCCATTTCGACTTCGTCAACACATTCTTCCGCATCATCATCTTCTTTCCCGTTGGACAGGCCCGAGAGCAACTTCTGGGCACGGTCCCAGTCCCAGGCTCGGTCGGGGGATTCCTCCAGGATCAATCGTTTGAAAATGAGCCGAAGCTCTTGGACCCTTTTGGCCATCGGTTGGGAGAAGCCGTCTTTCTTTTCAAGATCGTCCAACAGGTTCAGGCAGTCGCCTATACCCATCAGGTCGTCCGGACCTTCGATTACCTGATTGCCAAGCTGGGCCAGCGTTGTTTCCATAATTGGCGCCTTATCGTGATGTATTTTGAAAAATTGCTTTGGTTAAAAGCCGCTCTAGCTTTCGTATTTTCCTTAAAGCAGCGCTACTGACTCCCCTGCAATTCGCAAGCTCTTACACCCTGCCATAATTAGCCTGTGCAAGAAGCTCCTTTATTTCGGAACGATCTTGCCGAGCTTTTCCTCCAGAATCGCCGCGGTAAATGGCTTGACTATGTAATTGCTCACCTTTGCCTTCACCGCTTCCACTATATTTTCCTTTTGAGCCTCCGCGGTCACCATCAAAAAAGGCAGGTCTTTTGTCGATTCCTGGCTTCGCACATATTTGAGGAGCTCGAGGCCGGTCATTTTTGGCATGTTCCAGTCCGACACGATAAGATCTATCTTGTTTGTGCTGAGCACCTCAACAGCCGCCGAGCCATCTTCAGCTTCGATGATATTCTCGAACTGAAGATCGCGAAGGATTTTTCTGACAATTCGCCGCATTGTCAAAAAGTCATCAACGATAAGCACGGTCATGTCTTTGTAGGCCATCGACTTGCAACCTCCTCTAGCCGCTGAAATCTTCAGCGGAGCCCGAATCCCTAACCGGTCCGAACCTACCTAGCGCGGGTTTAGAGATCTGACTATTTTTCAGACGTCAGCACCCTCAGAACCTCACGAGATATATCGTTTAACGGGACGACACTTTCCGCGGCTCCCATCTTGATCGCCTCCTTGGGCATCCCGAAAACCACACAACTGGCTTCATCCTGGGCTATGGTGCGAGCCCCAGCCTTCCTCATCTCCATCATGCCGCTGGCGCCGTCCCTGCCCATGCCGGTCAGGATGACGCCGACCGCGTTCGCCCCAGCCTGACGCGCGACCGACTCAAAAAGAACATCGACGGACGGGCGCTGGTGGTAGACCAACGGTCCGTTTTTTACCTCGGTGTAGTAAGTCCCGCCTATCCGTTTGAGCAGCAAATGGAAGTTCCCCGGAGCCAGTAGAGCGGTCCCCGGAAGAACTGAGTCACCATCTTTTGCTTCTCTTACTTCAATTTGGCAAAGACTGTCGAGGCGCGCCGCGAAGGTTGTGGTAAAGCGGGGCGGCATGTGCTGAACGACGACGATTCCCGGACTGTTCAGGGGCATTCCCATGAGTACAGTCTTGAGTGCCTCGGTTCCCCCCGTTGAGGCCCCCATTGCGATGACTTTATGTGTCGTGCGCTTGAGAGCCTGCGATACTTCCTGGCTTACCCTGCGCTCCGGTGCAGGGGCCGGAGATTCATTCGGCGGCCGCATCCTCACTTGTGCGGCAGCCCTGATCTTCTCGGCCAGTTGAACGCTCATGTCCCCGACCGCATAAGATCCCCCCGGTTTTGCAAGCACCTCCACCGCACCGAATTCAAGGGCCTCGAGGGCCATTTCGCTGTTGGCCGGCGTAAGGGAACTTACAATAATCGTCGGGATGGGGTAATACTTCATCAGCTTTCTAAGAAAACTGATGCCATCCATGCGGGGCATTTCGATGTCTAGGGTGATAACGTCGGGCCTGAGGCTGACTATCTTGTCCCTTGCAACGAAGGGATCAGGCGCGGTTCCGACCACCACTATGTCCTTGTGCTTCGACAGTTCCTGCGAGAAGATCTTTCTCACAATCGCCGAATCGTCGACAATGAGCACCTTGATTTGCCTGATCTGACCGCCTGAGTATGGCATTTGCGTACTTTCAGTAAAGTGTGTCAAGATGTTTATCTTCCCCGGCCTGGAATTAACCTGGGCCTCTCGCCATTTCATGGTACTTAAGCGATACACACCCCGCATTCTCGCCAAAACATCCAAAGCACAGTCCGGTTGAACCGGTTGTCATCGGCTCTTGCTCGGTGGGATCGAGTTCCCAGGCTCGCGGAATTCCAAGCGACCAGTCGGAGTTCTTCATGCGCGCATGGTAATTACCCCCGATCATGTTTGTGAATTCCTTCAGCGCGTCCTCAATATCAGCCACCCCGATCCCCTTTTCATCAACTCCTAGAAGGTTGGCCGTGATCATTGCGGCGAACTGCCCGGTCACGTACAGTGAAATCCCAATCCGCCCATTACTGTCGAATATGGCAATCTCGGACTCATATCGGAGAGGCACCGCGGCACTCTCCCCATCGAAGTCCACCACAGTGAAGAACATGGTCTCCAACACTTCAGAAATCACGTCCTTCAGGGCTATTTTCCAATCGTTCAGCAACATCGATTTCTCCCATAACCCGGCTCAAAAGGGCCAAGATTTCCTCGGGACGAAAAGGCTTGCGAATATAGCCGCTGGCACCGCCATCCATCAGATCTTTCAGACGGTCCTCGTTGCCTTCAGTGGTAATGAAAACAACGGGTATATCGCTGTTGGGCCTCTTGCTCTTGAGCGATTTGATGAATTCGAAACCATCCATGACCGGCATGTGAATGTCAGACAGGATCAGATCGATCCACTTGCCTTCCATCAGATCGAGTGCTTCCCGGCCATTAGACGCTTCGAGATATTCACCGATTCGAAAACCCGATATCTCGAGAGTCTTCCTGATGACCATCCGCATAGACTTCGAATCATCCACGACTAAGATGTTGTAGGACATGACTCCCTCGCGAGGCTCCGCTTTGCCAAAGCCTGCCTTAAATTTCCACTTCCGTTTCGCCGCCCACTTTCATGGTTACTCTGCCGGTAGCTATCTCAAGGCGAACCGTGCGGTTTACCGTTCCACCAACGTGTTCGGCTGCAACCATCACGTTATTGCGCCAAAAGATTTTGCGCATTGCGACATAGTTCCGTTTGCCAATATTGAAAACGCCGTCCTGGTCGAGAATTTGCGCACCTCCGACAACTTTCACTATCATATTTTCCTTCTTGGCCCCTAAATGATAGCTATTCTTGAATAGCATCGATATGCCGGTATCGGCAAACATTGAAGGGTTTTGCTTCGCTTTTTCGGCATCCAGACTCGATTCCGGGAGCATGTAGTGCAGCATGCCTCCTACCTTTGCAACCGGGTCGAAAATGATCACGGCGATGCATGAACCCAAAGAAAAGGTAATCAGTACCTCCTCCGGGTTGTTGCTAACAGCCATGTCTGCCACACCAACAACTCTTCTCATCTGCTGTCTCTTACCAAAACAAAAACCGTTATCAGCAACACAGGACAATGGTGGCCGAAGCTAATTCCTGTAAACCGCGGGCCGAACATAGGTCAGCTTGTGGGCCAAACCGGTCAGGCTTTCCGAGTGACCGACGAAGAGGTACCCGCCGGGCGTCAGGAAACTCGCCATCTTGTTCACCAGTTCCTCTTGTGTCTTTTTATCGAAATAAATCATAACGTTGCGGCAAAAAATGAAATCAAACTGTCCCTTGAAAGGATATGGCTCCTTGAGATTCAGACGGCGGAAAGTAACGATTCGTTTTACCTGAGGTCCGACTTCATACTCGGTCGCGCCGTTTTCGTTGAACCTTCGGAAATGTATCTGCCGCATTCCCGGTGGGACCTTCTGTACCTTCTCCTCTGAGTAAATCCCCCTGTAGGCGACCCCGAGCACGCGGGTGGAGATGTCTGTGGCAAGAATGCGGAAATCCCATCGAGAGGGATCGGAAATTTGCGCCAGTACACACATCGCGAGGCTGTATGGCTCCTCACCGGTCGAACAGCCGGCGCTCCACGCCCTCAATTTCGAGTTGCCTTCCTTTTGCTTTTGCGCAAGCAGCTCGGGTATAGTCTTATCCAGAAAATCGAAGTGCTGGGACTCCCTGAAAAAATAGGTCAGATTGGTGGAAACGGAATCTAAAAAGTTTATGAATTCGCGGGGATTTTCAGAAGAAGTAATGTGCCTGAAATAGTCTTCATAGGAGCTGATCCCGGTGATTCTCAACCGCTTGTTCAAACGCGCCTGGAGAAGTGCCTTTTTGCCTTCATGAAGGTTTATGCCGCACTGGTCATAGACGAGTTGGCTGAATTGCTGAAAAACCCGGTCAGGCAGGTTCTTTTCCATAGCTTGAACTTCTTCCCTTCGATGCTACCCCGGCGAAACAATTAACGTAGGCTTATTGATCCGCTTCGGACAACCTCTGTCACGGGCGAGTCGGAGAACCGCCGGATACCATGCTTCCATGAGGTATCGCGCTGCCGGTTTCCCTGACAGACCATGCTTCAACAGCCAGGGCCAACGGACTCCCGCCAAATTTAGCTATTCACGAAACCGAGGTCCCGGTGCATAATTCGATCCCGCCACACGGCAACGGCCGGCCAGATTGCCGCCGATCGAGCCGTGAGCGGGACAAGATTTGCATCAGGCAACTTTATCCAGGAATCCGACATCTTCGCAACTCAGCACCTGGTCGATGTCGAGAAGGATTTTCACCCCTCCCCCGGTCTTGGCCATCCCAAGAATATACTGCGTGTTAAGGGTCGTTCCGAAACTGGGCGTGTCCTCGATGTCCGCGCCCCTGATGTTCAGCACTTCCGAGACCGAGTCCACTACTATGCCGATGTGGAGTTTGCACGCGTCGCCATCGATTTCGACGACCACTATACATGTTCGCTCCGTGTAGCCGTTTTCGCCCATCCCGAACCGCAGCCTCAGGTCGATAACCGGAATCACCTTCCCGCGAAGGTTGATCACCCCCTTCACATATTCGGGTGTCTGCGGCACCGGGGTTATTCGCATCATCCCTATGATTTCCTTAACCTTCAATATGCCGATCCCGTATTCCTCCTCGCCGAGAGAAAAGGTCAGGTACTTGCCTTCCCTCTCAAGACCGGAAACTTCCAACTGACCTGCCACGCCCGCCTGATTTCTCATGAGAGATGACTCCTTTTTGTTTTCACGCGATTAAAACCCTTTTAAAACCTCAAGCCATATCGACCACCAAAAGGATCTTTGCCGTCATGGAATACCGGCTCACCTGAATGCACCCCTCCAACAGCCATGAATCCTGACTCCCACCAGAGACACCTGGATGCCGAACCGCAGAGTGCCGCCTCCGCCCAGAATTTCATTTCCACCCCCGGCAACAAGAGTTCTCCCGTGGGGTGGTGCGGTTATTTCTTTTTGACTCCACGTTCTTACGTATTATCGGACAGGACGAATTTTTTCTTCAATGCAACAGTCAAATAAATTTTCAGGAGGTGTTGGGACTGGGAAGTTTTTATCTATTCATCACGCGGAGAAAAATTTGTGGGGCCCGATCTTCTCGCTGTCGGGATGATAATATTTGAGTGGGGTTCGGAAAGGGAAGTGGATTGCCATAAAACAAGGGGTTTGGCCGGCCGGAGCGATTGGCTTTTTACGACCCAAATCAGATTTTCGATCCGGTGATCATTCAAAATCCTCTTGGCAGTTTTCCACCCGGCGATGATCGCTATTTGTACTCCTACTTCGAAAGAAATTTTTAATGTTTTTCAGAAAAGCGGCCGATTACAATAATGGTATGTCTGGTTAGTTTCCATCATAGGCGGGGAGGAGTCGGAACCAAGATTTCGGCTCCTTCTTTTTGATAGGCCCAGAGTGCCAAAAGACCCATGAACCGTGGGACCTGCGATTACCTGCCACGGTTGTTATTTAACCGGATAGGCGGCCAATAACCGTGCTATCGCTTTTCCCAGGAAGAGGACCGGATAGATGGATAGCGAAAGACGGTGTTTTATTCGGGTTCCGTTCAGATCCGAAGCTGCCCTGAAGTCACCTGAGGGCCAGTTCCGCGGGACTGTGGAAAATCTCAGCATCAACGGCGCCTTTTTCAAAATGACTGATAAAATACCAGTCGGAACGGCGGTTGAGGTAGAGATATTCCTTGCCGAACCAGCTTCCGACATCAGCTTTGTGATTGGCGGAACCGTCATCCGGCACACTCCGGACGGGTTGGGGATAGGCTTCTCCGGAATGTATCTTGGCGACTTCGAACGCTTGAGGGATGCAATTGCAACCAGCATTGGGGATAAAAAAAGGGTAATTCGCGAGTTTCTCAAATTTATGGAGCGTTAGCCGTGCGTTGGAGCACCGGCCAATTTAGCCGCCCGGACTCTGGGACCGCTATATCGGCCTGTCGAAATCCCTTTCCAGTTCTTCCGCCTTTTTATAAGCCGTTATCGCCGAAATAACATGGCAGATCCAGCCGAGCAGTCCTCCGGTGCCGATCCAAAGACCGGGGGTGATTATCAGCCAAAATATCCCGCGCAGAAAAAATCCGTTATAAAACTGCCCAAGCCCCGGAATGATCAGGCTGAGCACCGCCGCATTGCCAGGTCGTGTCATCGATTACCCTCCCTTTAACTGTAAACTCTAATCCAGCCCCATTTTCGAGTCTACAGAAATTTGGGAATTTGGGAATTTGGGAATTTTGGCCTGGATCGCTTAAATTCCCTAAACTCTTTAAATTCCTTAAATTCCTCAACGACCTTGACTTTCACCTTTTATTCACCTTACATTGTAGTCGGAATTTCATTGAAAGGAATCATCAAAGATGACTGGAATAACCCCGGCGCAGCAGAAGGTTTTCAGTTTTGTGCGCGACTATATAAACCGCCATGGCTACTCTCCATCTTACGAGGAAGTGCGGCGAAGCCTCGGGTTCAAATCTCTCAACTCTGTCTATAAGCACCTGAAGCAACTCGAACAGCGCGGATATCTCAAAAGCCCCTGGAACAACGGCAAACGCGTACTCGAGATCGTATCGCTTTCTGCCGGCGCCGCGGCGATTCCATTTCTGGGAGCGGTTGCAGCCGGAACACCGATTGAAGCGGTCGAAACTCCGGAATCAATTGAAGTTCCGGAAAATTTTCTCGGAAACGGAAACAATTTCGCCCTGCGAGTCCGGGGCGATTCAATGATCGATGACGGGATACGCGACGGGGACATTCTCATTATCACCCGGCAGCCCCAGGCCGAAAACGGGCAAACCGTTGTTGCCCTTGTGCGGGGAGAGGCAACGGTAAAGAAATTTTATCTCAGGGGAAGTCAAATTGAACTGAAGCCGGCCAACTCGCACATGAAGCCAATTTTTGCGAGGGCCGAAGAGGTTGAAATAGTCGGTGTGGTAATGGGTCTTCTGCGAAATTATCGAACACAGAAGCATTGATGTTGCGGGTTGCGGGTTGAACCAACCTGCATACAGCCCTGCATGAAAAGGCTTCCAGCCAAATAGTATGCACCCGGCGCCTAAAATCGCGGATGAGAGGCCCTTTCCTTTCACCAGAAACGCGTAACTCCTAACCCCCCAACCCGCAACAGGACCGTCCATGATTCGCAATATCGTTCATATCGGAATTTCGAATTTTTGCGCGGCGGTCGAAGAACTCAGGCGGCCGGAGCTTAAAAAGCGACCTTTGGTTTTGGCGGAGCCGGGCGACAGGTCGGTTATTCAGGGCGTGAACGGGATTGCCCGGAAAGAGGGCCTTTTCGAGGGAATGCCGCTTAGCCGCGCACGCCGTATATGCCGCCGCATCCAGGTGGTCCCGTCAGATTACTATTATTACCGCGAGCGGCACCGGGAAATCGTGCGGGAATTTGCCCGGTTTTCTCCGCTGGTCGAAGGGACATCTCCCGGCGGATATTTTATAGATATAACCGGAACACGACGGCTTTGGGGGCCGGGACCCGATACCGCGTGCCTGATGGAAAAGGAAATAGCGGGGCAAATGGGGCTTCACGCCCATATAGGCCTTGCTTCGAACAAGCTGGTAAGCCAGGTTGCGGCAAATTGCGCCGATGCGGGCGACCTGAGTTTTATTTTTCCGGGAAACGAAGAGCCTTTTTTAGCCCCCCTGCCCCTTCACCTCCTTCCGGGGGTGGGCCAGGTTACGCTTTCCAGGCTCGCGGGATTTAATGTCCAAAAGATTGGCCAGCTGGCATCTTTTTCCCTGGACATGCTCTCGGGGGTATTCGGAGGGACGGCGGGACGACTTTTGAAGATTTCCAGGGGCATTGATCCGGCCCCAGTGCTTCCGTCCCGAAAAACCAAGCGATTTTCGCTCGCAAAGGTCCTGGACAGGGACGAAATAGACCTGGACCTGCTGGAATCGATCCTTTTCCGGCAAATCGAGGAAGCTGGCTGGGGGCTTCGGCGGCACAACCGCCGTCCGGGACAGCTAAGATTGGAAATCCGGTACGCCGACGGGATGTCCGTCGAAGCCCGAAAAAAGCTTCCGCCCCAGGTGGTCGAGTCTGACCGATTGCTTTTCCGGTCGATCCTCCCCCTTTTCCACAAGCTTTTTTGCCGTCGAGTTGCCATTCGCAGGATAATCCTAGAGTTTTCCGACCTTGCAATGCCATTAGGCCAGCTTTCATTTTTCACCTGGGAAAAGGACCCGCGGCAAAAAGACCGTATCCTCCAAACGGCCCTGGACGGCATCAGGGAAAAGTTCGGAAAACAAATCATATCATGGGGCGGGGACGGATGACGGATGTCGGATAAACGGATATCGGAGGGCTGAAGACGAAAAGAACGGAAGACAGGCGGAGCTTATGATCCGCAACTTGTAACCAGTACCCCGTAACAGGCAACCCAAACATGCAACAAGCACCCGATTTCGTCCATCTTCACGTTCACTCATTCTACTCGATGATGCGGGGGGCGAGTTCGCCTTCGGCCCTGTGCCGCGAGGCAAAAAAGGCCGGATTTACCCGGCTTGCCCTGACCGATACGAACGGTATTTACGGATTAATGAATTTCTTGGATGCCGCTCGGGAAAACGGCATCAAACCAATTGTGGGCGCATCGATTGAGGAGAGGGAGGCATCGGCGGTAATTCTAGCAAAGACGGTACCGGGCTATGAAATTCTGTGCGATCTGATCACCCGGCTACACACCGAAAAAGATTTCTTTTTGGCCGCAAGCCTTCCGGAAAAAAGCCGCGACATTGTGCTCATAAGCGAGAACCCGGAACTGGTAAAAGGCCTTAAAGAGCGGTTCGAATGCTACCTTGAAATTGTCCCCGGCCCAAAGGACCGCAAACTTATCGAAGCCGCAAAAAGTATTGGCGTCCGGCCCGTTGCCTCAAATGCGGTTCATTTCGCCCACGAGGAGGACTATCCACTCTACAGGCTGGCGCGGGCAATAGGGCTGAACAAGACCCTCGGCACCCTTTCAGACGAAGATGCGGCGGCGCCCGGCAGGTGGCTGAAATCAGCCGAAGGGATGGCCGCCCACTTCCCCAACTGCCCGGAAGCGCTTGCCAATGCCGCGAGTATCGCCCGCTCCTGCCAAACTTCCTGGGATAATTTTCGCACCGTTTTTCCCTATTACCGCGACAAGGAAGAAGATCATTTCAGGCTGCTCCTTTCCAAGTGCCGCAAAGGGATATCGTGGCGCTTCGGCCAAACTAATAATGCCGTCGAACAACGCCTTGAAGAAGAGCTGGACCTCATCCAGTCCAAGGGGTTCGTGGATTATTTTCTGGTGGTGGCGGATATCGTTCGCCGGCGGCCGATCCACTGCGGCCGTGGAAGCGGGGCGGCAAGCCTTGTCAGCTATCTTCTCGGCATAACCCACGTGGACCCCATACGGCACAAGCTCCTTTTCGGCCGTTTCCTTAACCCCGAGCGAAAGGACCTTCCCGATATCGATGTCGATTTTCCCTGGGACGAGCGCGATGCGCTGTTTTCGGAAATCCGAACCTTTTACGGCGATGAAAGGGTAGCGCTTGTAAGCAATCACGTGGGGTTTGGCGCGAGGGCTTCGGTTCGCGAGGTGGCAAAGGTCTTCGGCATTCCGCCGGCCGAAATAAAGGAGGTAACCCGCCGGATGAATTACTGGGCGAGTCCTGATAATTTGTGGGAGCACGTAAAAACCTACCCCAAATTCCGCAATTTCCAGCTCGATCCGCCCTGGCCCGAAATCATCGATCTGGCCTCGCGCCTCGAATCCTTGCCCCGAAATATCGGCACCCATTGCGGCGGAGTCGTGCTCGTTCCGGACCGGGTGCGCCGGTATGTGCCGGTCCAGTTCAGCGCCAAGGGGGTCCCTATCATCCAATGGGAAAAAGACCAGACGGAAAAGGCGGGGCTGGTAAAAATCGACCTGCTCGGAAACCGCACCCTGGCAGTAATCCGGGACGCCCTGGCAGCCATTCGCGAAAACACCGGCCAAAGCCTGGACTATCCCAACCTGAATCCGGCCGACGACCAGCCCACCATCGACTTGATAAAGCGCGGAGACACAATCGGTGTCTTCTATCTCGAATCCCCCTCCATGCGCCTTCTTCTCGAGAAATCGCAAAAGGGTGATTTCGACCACCTTGTAATCCACTCATCGATTATCCGCCCCGCCGCCAACCGGTACATCCAGGAATACATTCGCCGCATTCACGGGGAGCCTTATGAACCGCTGCACCCGAGCATAAAAGAGATCCTTGCGGAAAATTACGGCATACTGGTCTACCAGGAGGACGTGGTTCAGGTGGCGATGATCATGGCGGGCTTTACATGGGGCGAAGCGGACGCTTTGCGAAAAATTATAGGCAAAAAAAGCCGCGAACAGCTATCGAGCTACCGGGAACGCTTTGCACAAGGTTGTGCCCGCAACGGGATTTCCTCGGAAGTTGTAAACAAAGTCTGGGAAATGTTTATTTCCTTTTCAGGATACTCCTTCTGCAAGCCGCATTCGGCATCCTATGCCATGGTAAGCCTCAAGTCCGCATACCTAAAAAACCACCACCCGGCCGAATTCATGGCGGCAGTCATATCAAACGGTGGAGGCTATTACAGCACTTTTGCCTACGTCTCCGAAGCCAGGCGCATGGGGCTTGCCGTTGAAGGGCCGGATATAAACAAGAGCCGCATGGCTTGGACTGGAAAAGAAAAAGCGGTTCGAGTCGGCCTTCAGCAGCTTCACGCAATAAGGCGCGATAGCGTTGAAGCAATTTTGCGTGAGCGCGACAGAGGCGGTCCTTTCGTTTCAATCGAGGATTTCCTGCGGCGTGTCACGATTCACCCATCCGATGCCGCCGCGCTCGCCCGGAGCGGGTCTCTCGATTGCATCTCCGGCGGCCTTAACCATCCACGGCTCCTCTGGTACATCGAATCCTGGCTCAACAGGTTTTCCGGCTCAAGGAAAGGAGCATCCAAGGCTCCCAACATCCAGAAAACGGCATTCACCCCACGCGCGGCCTCCCTCAAGGTCCCTGCCCTGCTGGATTTTGCCGACCTTGAAAAATGGCACCACGAATGGGAGACCCTCGGCTTTGTCCTATCGGTTCACCCGCTCCGGCTTGCGGACCCTTTTTTCCGCTCCATCCGACGTCCCCTGGTTTCGGCGCGTGATTTTCAGAAATACATCGGGCAAAAAATATGGGTAAAGGCCTGGCCGATCAGCCGCAAGGAGGTTTATACGAAAAAAGGGGACGAAATGGAGTTTTTCACCTTCGAAGACGAGACCGGAATTTTCGAGACGGTCTTCTTCCCAAAATCCTTCAGCCGCTTCTGCCAGGACCTCGACATGGCCCACGCCTACCTCCTGCAAGGCCGCGTGGCAAGCGAGTTCGGAGTGGTGAGCCTCAATGTGGATTATGCTTACCGGGTGCCGGAGAGGGTTCGTTAGGGCTTAAAACTCTTCCGGCGCTGATGCCACCGTGTCAAAGAGGGGATCAGCCTCGGCGTGCGTGCGCGGTAGGTCTCGTACTCGGCGCCGAATTGCGAGCGCAAAAGCGCCTCTTCCGCACGTATTCGCGCGAAAAGCACCGGGATCATGAGCGCGGTGAGCAGCACGCCGACAACTGAGCGAAAAGCAAGGGCCCACCCCAGCGAATTTACGATCAATCCCAAGTAGCTGGGGTGGCGGATGACGCCATAGACACCACTCGTTACCAGCGTGTGTCCGGGCTGAATTGCCACCAACCCGCTGAACCGCCGTCCGAGCACAAAGACCGGCCAGATCCGCAGCGCACCACCGGCAGCGAACAAAGCGACGCCTATCCAGCGTACCGTATCCCCATCGATGGTCCAGAAATCCTTGCGGTCAGTGTAGGCCGGCAGATAGGCAGCCAGCAATCCGAGCAGCGCGAAAACCGCCAGGACCCATCGGTTGGAACGGTCCTCGCGCTCTCCAGGGCTAACGTTACCCGAACTGAAGAGCCCGACGCCGGACAACACGAGGGTTGTGATTGCAAGGACGACCAAGGGCGTCTCGGAGAAGAAGGCTGCAAACCCTCCACGGCCAACCACGGCGATCCCGAGATAGGCAAAGGTGAAAACTATGTTCATGAATGCTAATCTGGGTGCTACAGCCATCGCCCGCCTCGCTTAGATGACCTCTTCACTGGGGCTGCCAGTGTGCCATTACCATAAGTTAAAGATTGCAACGCCTTATCATGGTTTCCAGTTTCGTACATCGGGAACAATGGTTGCTTTCTTAATAGAAAACTGCCAGCCACAATGTCTTTTGTTTTCCGTCGGTCCATTCGACCCTGTGCCTGACGTGGGCCGGAATGTCTACCCAGTCTCCGGGCTCCAAAAGCAAGAGATCTTCTTTTTCCTCAAATCGCAATGCGGCGCTGCCTTGCAAAACCATCACCCACTCGTTTTCCTCCTGGTCGTACCAGAAGTTCTCCGGCGATGCATGCCCCTCTGAGACGATTCTCTCTATCCTGGCACCTCCCGGAAAACCGGCGAGTGTCTCCGATAATTCCAACGGGAGCTTTTCGGGGGTCAACGAAAATATGTTCCCGGTTTTCATAATCAACCTACTCGCAAAAGCTAGCGGGCAGACTTTCAAGCCTGCCCGCATGTCATTGATGAAAACCGCATTATCCTGCGATCATTTGGCGAGCGTAAACTTCCAGGCGCAATACCATTCATCGGGGTGGTTGTCAGGGGGGCAGCCGACGCATTCGGTAGTTATTCTGGAATCGATGGTGGATGCGAACATCGGATATTCAATCATTCCGGCGGATTTACAGGGATAGTCCGCGAGGCCGCGCCTTTTTCTGGCTGACTGCACGCGGCATTCATCCATTCTGAAAATGAAGCTGCCGTCGTCTATTTCATGTATGGATTGCTTATTGATGCGCGTATACATTCGGAAGCCCAGGGCTGTTTTCAGGCCTTCCAGGCCCGGAGATTCCGGCATATCCAGCAGCTTCTTGATCCTGAGAGCCTCATAGGGCGAGAAACTCGACCAGCATATATCGTTGCAATGTTTTGCATCGGCCATCCCAAAGGGGCCTTCGACCGCCTGGAACCATACGCCGTCATTAGCAATCCAGTTGATCGAAGTTGCCTCGATCAGCCCCAGCAGTTCTTCTTTGTTCATTTCCTTCAGGCGTTTCGGCACACCATCTTCCAGGGCAAAGCCCAGAATGGAAGACAGCCTTTTGAGAATGATCCCGAGGGCCTGGTCGCCGGCCTGAGCTTCAATCCGGACGGCCTGATCGAACCCTACCCGGTTTTGAACCTCGCGAAACCAAAAGCCGTAATGCATGAGAGTTCTTCTGAACCCTTCCATCACCCACCGCACCAGCTCGTCCCGGGGCAGGTCCTCGATTGATTTGGGCAAATTTTGGCCGGACATTATAGCCTCCTTGAATGGGGGTTAATAAAAGGAAGGCGGGGAAAAAAGAGAAGTTGACTTTGTTTTAAACCGAGCGGGTAGTTTGTCAAATCAGTAGCACAAAATCAACAACAAAGGGACCGCGCCGGCGGGGGATCTTGTTGTTTTGCCAGGCGAAATTTAGGGCAAGCTTTTTACTTGTTGAAATAAAAAACCCCGCAAGAGGCTGTTTCCTCTTCCGGGGATGGGAACCGCGGTCATGAGTATTCCAGACCGCGGCACCAGCCGGCTTTTAGGGGGGTATTTGCTTACCGGCTCCTTTAAGCGGTGGGCACTAAAAAACCGTGCCCACCCTGCGTTTCTATATTCCGGGGGCGTGATAAAAAGTCGCCCCCTGCAATTGACCTTCCGTTTATATGTCGAAGTAGAGCTGGAATTCGTGGGGATGAGGCCTCATCCTGACGGCGTCCACTTCGTTGGCACGCTTGTAGTCGATCCACATGTCGATAACGTCCTGGGTGAATACGTCGCCCTTGAGCAGGAACTCGTGATCTTTTTCGAGGGCGTTCAGAGCCTCGTCCAGCGCTCCCGGAGTCGACGGCACCTTGGCCAGTTCCTCGGGGCTGAGCGAATAGATGTCCTTGTCGAGCGGCTGCCCCGGGTCGATCCGGTTTTCTATACCGTCGAGTGCGGCCATAAGAAGGGCGCTGAAAGCAAGATATCCGTTGCACGACGGGTCGGGGAAACGGACCTCGATGCGCTTGAGTTTCGGTGAAGCGGAATACATCGGGATGCGGATACCGGCGCTGCGGTTGCGGCTCGAATAGGCAAGGTTCACCGGAGCTTCGTATCCCGGCACTAGCCGCTTATACGAGTTCGTGGTCGGGTTGGTGATAGCACAGAGCGCCGCCGCATGTTTCAGGATACCGCCTGCCGCCCAGAGCGCCATCTCGCTCAGTCCGGCGTACTTGTCGCCGGCGAACAGGGGCTTGCCCTCTTTCCAGATGCTTATGTGGGTGTGCATGCCGGAGCCGTTGTCACCGTAAAGGGGCTTGGGCATGAATGTAACCGTCTTGCCGTTTTTGCGGGCTACATTTTTGATAACATATTTGTACCACTGAAGATTATCGGCCATCTTCACCAGCGGGCCAGCCTTCATATCGATTTCAGCCTGGCCGGCGGTTGCAACTTCGTGGTGCTGGCATTCAATGGTCAGCCCGACTTTTTCCATCATGAGCACCATTTCGGTACGCAGGTCCTGCTGCGAATCCGTCGGGGGCACTGGGAAATAACCCTCTTTGTAGCGAGGCTTATATCCGAGGTTCGGGCCCTCGATCCGGCCCGAGTTCCACTGGCCCTCAACCGAATCGATATAGTAGTAGGAGTAATTTACCGAAGAATCGAAGCGGATATCGTCGAAGATGAAGAACTCGGCTTCAGGGCCTATCCAGGTCATGTCGCCGATCCCGGTGAACTTGAGATACTCTTCTGCCTTTTGGGCTATATGCCTGGGGTCCCGGGAGTATTTTTCCTTGGTCACCGGGTCCACGACGTTGCAGATCATGGTAAGGGTGGGAACCGCCATGAACGGGTCCATCAGGGCCGTTGTGGGATCGGGTATTATCAGCATGTCACTGGCATTGATCGGCTGCCATCCGCGAATGCTCGAACCGTCGAAACCGTAGCCGGCGTCGAAATCGCTTTCACCAAGCTCGGAGATGGGGTTCGTAAAATGCTGCCATGTACCTACAAAGTCCATGAACTTGAAATCTACCATCTTGGCACCGTTTTCTTTTGCAAATGCCAGTACTTCTTTTGGGGTCATATCAGCCTCCTTGGGGTTTTCGAAATCAGGGTAGTATGCCTGTGGTGGACTGCATTGGCAATTTGCTTGCCAAAACCAGGATTCTTACCGTCTACCTCAGCTTCCCTCTGCCCGTCGAGCACTTTTGCAGGGCCTCAATTCAATTTTCTCCATCCATGGTTGAGAATCGGGGACGGAAAGGAACAATATTGTTCCAGAAAAACAGCCTAAAATCTCAATTTAAGGTCGATTGAGCTAGGTGAAAACGTAATTAGCCGATAATCCTGGGGAATTTAATGCCGGAAGTTGTGTTTGGCAATGGAACAAAAATGTACATTTCATTTCGAACAGAGCTGTAAACATTTTTCGGGCAGCCGATAGCTCAACATAGGGAAAGGCATTCAAGGAGCCTCGCCCTAACCCTTTCGTGTATATCAAAATCCACGAGCTTGTCGCCGTTGAGGTCCGTTACGTAGAAAACGTCGGCTACCTGGGCGCCTGGAGTGGAGATCTTTGCCAGTTCAATTGATAGGCCAAGTTCGTGAAGGGTTTTGGTAATCGTGTGCAAAACGCCGGGCCGGTCCCATGTGTATACTTCTATAATGGTGTAAAAATCGGAGCCTTCCTCGTCAATCAGGATTTTGTCCTCCTTTCGCGGGACGGATTTTTGCAAAAGGATAGACGGTTTTCGCCTGGATTCGAGTATTTCGTCGAGATAGGATTCATCGGCCAGTGCGCGCTTCAGGTCACTCTCTATTTTGGCCCAAAGCTCGTCTTTGCGGAACGGATCGGGGATTCTCTCGACTATGATGATATCGCATGCAATGCCGGGCTCCCGCGTGTAGATATCAGCCGAGAGGATATTGAGCCCCCTTGCCCACAATACGCCGGTTATTAGCGCAAAAAGCCCGGGCCTATCCCTTGTCACGACCGTTATCCGCCACATTTCGTCTTCAGCCGGCTCGGCGCTCACGCAAAGAGAGCAATTGGCAAGCACCTTTTCCATCTCATAGTGGCGCACCATCACGCGGGGTTCCTGCGAGAGCAGGTATCTAAAGGGAAGCCTCTGGATCCACTCGGAAACCAGCTCGGCTTCATCCTCGTTCGGAAACAGGGCCAGGACCCTTCGAGCAGCTTCCGCCATCCTGTTTTCGAGATCTTCGGGCTTGAGATCGCCCCGAAGCAGCAGATGGTCGACCCTGTTCAGCAGTTCACGAAGAAGAGAGGCCTTCCAGGTATTCCAGGCCCCGGTGCCGGTGGCCTTGCTGTCGGCAACGGTAAGCAGGTACAGCAGCAGGAGACGTTCACGATCCTTGATCTCGACCGCGCATTGCACAACCGGTTTTTCATCGGAGAGGTCCCGCTTCAGCGCGGTTTCGGCAAGCAGAAGATGGTGTTCGATAAGGAAGCTCAGCAGTTCCGTTTCTTCAGCATCGAGCCCCATCCTCGGCCCGATTTCCCTGATCATGATGGCGCCCTGTAGAGCGTGGTTTTTTCCTCTCCCTTTAGCGATATCGTGCAGGAGGGCAGCCAGGAAAAGCACCCGCCTGCTTCGCTGACCAATCGTAACACCTGCCGGCAAAATTCCCTCGCCGTTCCCGTTCGAGTGCTCGATCTTGTGCAGTTCCAGCACGGTACGCAAAAGGTGTTCGTCCACCGTGTACACGTGGTAGACATCGTTTTGAACCCTGTAGCGCACTGTTGCGAATTCGGGTATCAGGGTTTGAAGGAACTTGGTTTCGAGCATAACCTTGAGGGCGTTGAAACTGTGCTTCGGATCCAGCAGCACCTCGAAAAATTGCTTCAGGACCTCGGGGTTTTTCCTCTCCCGCTCTCCGAAACCGCCAAGGTTTTCGCGGATAACCTTGCCTGCCTGGTGGTGAAAGTGGGCTTCCGAGCGAACAGCCTGCCAAAAGAAGCGCATCAGCAGAGTTGGGTCTTTTCTTACCCACTCGGGGTCCATGAAATGGAGATGCTTCCCTTCGAGCAGGAAAGGCCCGGGCAGTATTCTCCTTCGCAGGGTGAGGCCTCGAAATCTTTTCTGCGAGTCTTCGAGCCGTTCCAGGATAAAGTCGGCTGTCCGGCGGATTCTCGAGGTGTACCTGTAGTAGAGGCGCATGAAGACTTCAACTCCGGACCCCTCGGTCCCCGCCCTGCATTCCAGCCGCTCGGCTATTTGTTCCTGCTCGGGGAAAAGGAGCCTGTCCTGCCTTCTTGCGCTCAACTGATGGAGCTGAAGCCGGACGCGCCATAAAAAATCGTAGGCCTGATCGAGCCACAGCTTTTCCGTTTCGTTGAGCCACTCTGCCTTTACCATCGCATCGAATGATGGGTCTTGCAGGAAAACTATACCGGCCCACCGGATGGCGTGCATGTCACGCAAACCGCCCACCCCTTCTTTTACATGAGGCTCGAGCAGGTAGGGGCTCTCACCGTACTGGTGGAGCCTGCTTGCGCGGTATTTTACAAGGCTGCCAAGAAAACGGCGCCTGCTCTGGACTCCGAAACAGCCAAGGAGCGATTTTTTCCAACCGTCGAAAAACTCCCTGTCTCCAGCGATGTACCCGGCTTCGAGGTAGTTGGTGAGGATTGTAAAATCTTCATGAATCATTTTTTTTATCGAGGAGACCGAAGCCGTGGTATTGCCGACCTCGAAACCTCCGTCCCACAATCCATAGACGATTTCACGCATTATTTCCTGCAGGTAAGTGGGGATTCTCTTCCGGTAGAGGAAAAGAATGTCGAGGTCAGATGAGAAGCTTAGCTCTCCCCGGCCAAATCCGCCAACAGCCACAATGGCCCAACCACCAAGCTGCGCCGCGTCGCCGTTGAATGCTTTTTGAATGGCGTCGTGAAAATTGGAGGAATAGGTGCGGGCTGCCAGCAGGCCCGGTGCGCCGTTATGGCACTCCGCCATGAAACTTTCGCGGAGTTCCTTAAGCTTTTTGGGTAAATTTGAACGATTGACCATTATCAAGTCTTCTAAACGAAGCTGAGATCCGCAAAGAGCAAGGGCGATAATCGAAAATCCGGAGTGTGCAACCAGGCTATAGGGCACCCTCGCCAGTTTCTCCGGTTCGAATCCTGATACACTCGTCTACCGGTATAACAAAAATCTTGCCATCACCCATTTTGCCGGTATTGGCCGCATGGCGCAAGGCTTCGATTATTTCCCCGGCCTGACGGTCGGAAACTACAACTTCTATTTTAATTTTAGGTAGAAAATCCACCACATATTCAGCTCCACGATAGATTTCGGTATGCCCCTTCTGGCGGCCGAAGCCTCGCACTTCGGAGACGGTCATTCCCTTGATCCCGAGGTTTGTGAGCTTCTCTTTTACGTCATCGAGCTTGAAGGGTTTAATGATTGCCTCGATTTTTTTCATTTTTTTC
Source organism: Desulfarculales bacterium UBA696 (assembly GCA_002298995.1). Lineage (GTDB taxonomy): Bacteria > Desulfobacterota > Syntrophobacteria > Syntrophobacterales > Syntrophobacteraceae > SbD1. Next base: position 193,496 of record DBMO01000037.1, on the reverse strand, counting down.
TACCTCACACAAAAAAAGTGCAATTGAGAAAAGCCGGTGTATAAAGGCTCCACAAAAAAGGAACAAAAATGTTCATTTGGGTACATAGCCGTGCGCGATCGGGTTTCGCCTGCCGGTTCCGAATGCCTTCGCGGTCACTTTGAGAATTGGAGGGGCCTGCCACCTTTTATACTCATTGTACTCGACCCGCCTTATCACCCACTTGACCACTTCGGGATCGTAGCCCCGGGCGATAATCTCGCTGGCCGGGAGCCGCTCCTCGACGTAAGCCGCCAGAATACCGTCAAGGATCTCGTAGGGCGGGAGCGTATCCTGGTCGGTCTGGTTTGGCCGGAGTTCGGCTGAAGGAGCACGGGTCAGAATCCGTTCCGGAATCCAGCCGTGCTTCTTGTTCAATTGATGAGAAAGCTGATAAACCATGGTCTTGGGTATGTCGCCAAGAACGGACAGCCCCCCGTTCATATCCCCATACAGGGTGCAGTATCCGACGGCGATTTCCGATTTATTGCCGGTGCTCAACAGGATGCGCCTGAATTTGTTGGATATGGACATGAGCACCATCCCGCGAAGGCGCGCCTGAATGTTTTCCTCGGTAAAATCCTGCGGCAGGTCGTCAAAAATTGGATTGAGCGATTTCAGGGCGGTCGAGAAAAGATCGGCAATGGACACCACATCGAACCTGATGCCGAGGCGTGAAGAAAGCTCACGGGCATCGGTAAGGCTCTCCGGCGCGTTGTAGGGCCCAGGCATCGCAACGCCGAGAACGTTTTCAGCCCCCAATGCGAGCACGGCGAGGCAAGCCGTCAGCGCGGAATCGATTCCGCCGCTCAACCCGATTACCGCCTGCGTAAAGCAGCACTTGTTCGCGTAATCTTTAAGCCCGAGGGTCAGCGCTTCGATTATCTCGGAAATTTCATCAAGGTCGCAGGCGTGCAGATCGCCTCTGCCACTTTCGGTGTCATAGACGGCAAAGTCTTCCCGAAAATCGGCCCCGCTTGCGACCAGGTTTCCCATCGGATCGTAGATAACGCTGTGGCCCTGGAAGATAAGCTCGTCGTTTCCACCCACCTGGTTCACGTAAACCAGGTGCGCCTTTGAATTCATCGCGTGGCCCTGCAGGAGCGGTTTGACCCAGGAAGCCTTTCCGGTATGGTAGGGTGATGCGGAAATATTGACGATTATGTCCACATTGGCTTTTTGCAGTTCGCAAATAGGGTCGCAGTGGTAGAGTGGCCTTGGGAGATATCCCGCAACATTCCAGGCATCCTCGCACACGCTCAGTCCGATTCTTTTCCCCCTGAACTCAACCCAGGAGGCAGCCTCGCCCGGCTCGAAGTATCTCTCCTCATCGAAAACATCATAGGATGGCAGAAGCATCTTATGCGCGGTACAAATCAGCTTGCCGTCATCGTAGAAAAGTACCGAATTTCGAAACGGCTTTCCGCTGCCCTCGTTTGGAGATACGGCCCCCAGGATCACCCCGATCCCGGTGCTGGCCCGCCTGACTGTTTCCCAATAGGGAATACTGTCTCTCACAAATCCTTGCTTGTCGAGCAGGTCGCGGGGAGGATAACCTATGATCGCCATTTCCGGCAGGACCAAAAGATCGCACTGTTCCTGTTTTGCCCTATCGATCAGATCGAGTATCTTTTTCGTATTCCCGGCAAAATCCCCTATCAGGGGATCGATCTGGCCCATTGCAATGCGCATTCTCTTTTTCCTTTCACTACGTCGGCCGCTGTCATGGCGCCCAGGCCGCCCTGTCTGGATAGCCGCACACATGGAATTCTAACAAAGGGCTCATTTTGCCCAATTTACCGGGGTGGCCTGTCTTTTTCAGTCTGGATTGATTTTTAGTTTCGGCAGCAAGCCTATAGCTTATACCCGCAATTCAATTACTTCAATTCGAACCTGCCGCCGGTCGCACGCCATCTCTACATAAGCTATTGCGTTTATTCTATATTGTTCATTTCGTAAATCAAAACATGCATCCATCGATGCCTTGCGCCCTGAAATTAATCCGGTCCCCTTTTCGAACCCGGTATGCTATAGAATTGGCTTCAAATAGCGACACAACCACGGCCGATAGCACGTAATGGCTGTGGAGCAACCAGTCAGATTACCAAGCGAGAGATGCCAAATGAATAGCCCTCACCCTTGCCTCATCGATCCATGCCAACTCGCCTTCGATATCGACGGCGTTGTTGCCGATACCATGGACGTTTTCGTAACGCTCGCCCGCGAGCGCTTCGGCTTCGAGCATATCACCAAGGACGATATTTCGTGCTACAATCTCTCCAAGTGCTTGCAAATCGAAAAAGAGATCCTTGACGAACTCGTCTGCCTGACCATGGACGACGAGCATACCATGCTGATCCCGCCGATGCCCGGCGCGCCGGAATTTTTAACCGAGATGGCCATCGCCCACCCTCTCCGGTTCGTAACCGCCCGCATCTGGCCCGAATCCATTACGGCATGGCTCTACCAAACTCTGCCCGAAGTCCCCCGGGAAAAGATCACTGTCATAGCTTCGGGGGCGCCCGAAAAAAAATCGCAGATACTGAAAGATCTGAATGTTCGATACTTTATCGACGACCGCACCGAGACCTGCCTGGAGCTGAAAGAATCCGGAATTCAGCCCCTGCTCTTTGTTCAGCCGTGGAACCGCAACGATCCCTACGACGGTTTGATACGCGTCGAGAACTGGGCGCGTGTGAAAGAATGTGTCTTGCTCCCGAACCCGAAATTGGGGTAAAGTACCTTTAACGGGGGAGGAGGGGACCCCTTCCTTCGAAACACCATCAGAGTCGAAAATTCCCGGAAAGATCTCGATTGGAGCGATACGGCCGCCTTTCGCGCGGCATTTTCCGATTTTAGGCGCTATCGTTCACGTGATGCTATTTTACATTCGAGGGCAGGCATCCAGGCATGCCCCCAGATGAGCCGGGAATATTAACCTGAGACAGGCCGGAATCCCACCCCTCCTTGTTGCTGCCAAATGAGGATCGATGAACCTTTTCCGGGGCAAGAGGTCGCAACCCATGTCCTTAACAGAATCACCACCCGTGCAGGTAAAAGCCGACAGGAACGGCTTCACCCTTGTTCCCGATCCTGCTGCATCCTTCGATGCCATCGTGAACTACATGCGGCAGCGGCTCGAACATTCGCACGATTTTTTTCACAAAACCGATATGGTTCTGGACCTCAGGACAAAGTCCCTTGGTTCCGACGAGATCAACGCACTCTATGAAATCCTTTTTGACAAGGCGCAAGTCAAGCTGGTTGAGGTTCGTCTCTCGGACGATCTCTCCTTTTTGGCGGAAGGCGAGATGCAAAGAGTTAGAATGCGCTCTGCAAGCTCCGAGCAGCGCATGGAAAACGACTCGCCCATTATTGTTCGAAACACTTGCCGATCGGGCGTGCGAATAGTATCGCCCTCGGATTGTGTCGTTCTCGGAGACGTTAATCCGGGAGCAGAGATTGTCGCCTCGGGGGATATAATCGTTTTCGGATCGCTTCGGGGAATCGCCCACGCCGGGGCCGATGGAGAGCTTTCCGCGCGGATTTGGGCGCTCAGCATAGAGCCAAGCCAGATCAGGATTGCCGACCTCGTTGCCGTGCCGCCCAAGGGCGGCAAGCCAGTTCCCAAGCGGTACGAGGTAGCCGAGGTTCAAAACGGTGCAATCCAGGTTATAACCGTATAGCAGCCGATTTGAAATATTCCGGCTGCCGGGGAGACCCGCCGCCGGCGGGAGATCCGGACCGGAAAGGCCCGAGAGAAAGGCACTTTCAGTTTCTACTAAAAAACAGGTGATCTATGGCCGGTAAGACTATTGTGGTAACTTCAGGCAAGGGCGGGGTCGGGAAGACGACGACCGTGGCCAATCTGGGTACGACGCTTGCGAAGAAGAAGTACAGCGTCGTCATGCTCGATGCGGATATCGGACTGCGCAACCTCGACGTGGTAATGGGTCTTGAAAACCGCATCGTCTACAACCTGGTCGATATCATCGAGGGTAAATGCCGAAAAGCGCAGGCGATGATCCGGGACCGCAAGTTATCCAACCTCTTCATCATCCCCGCGGCACAGACGCGTGAGAAAAGTGCTGTTAATCCCGAGCAGATGAAGCAGCTGTGCGCCGAACTGGCCGAGGAATTCGATTTCGTGATAATCGACTGTCCGGCCGGGATCGAGCAGGGCTTCAAGAACGCCGTCGCAGGGGCATCCACTGCGGTCGTGGTAACCACCCCGGAGGTTTCGGCCATCCGCGATGCCGACCGGGTGATAGGACTTCTTGAAGCCTCGGAGCTGAAAAATATTTACCTCGTCATAAACCGGCTCAATGTGAAGATGGTTAAAAAGGGCGACATGATGTCAACCGAGGATATCATCGCGCTGCTTTCCGTTCCACTCCTTGGCGTGGTCCCGGAGAGCGAAGAAGTGGTGATTTCCACCAACCGCGGCATTCCCCTGGTTCACGAAAGAGGCAGCAAGGCCGGATCAGCCTTCAGAAGGATAGCATCCCGCCTCAACGGAGAGTCCATTCCGATTGATGAGGACGGAGCCGACGGATTTTTCGGCCGAATGAAAAGGCTTATCTGGAACTGAAAGGAGTTTGCCCCATGGTAAGTTTGCTGCGGCGTTTTTTCGGAGTAGATAAGCAAAGCGGGCAGGTCGCCCGAAAACGTATGCAGTTTGTCCTGATGCACGACAGGATTGACATAACCCCTGATTTGATGGAAGCGGTGAGGAAAGACATTCTCGACGTTCTCTCGAAATACATGGAAATCGACGGCAAGTCACTCAAGGTCGATTTGGAGCAGGGTAAAGATTTTATGGCGCTGATCTCAAATGTTCAGGTAAAACGGGTGTACAGGCACGCAACGTGAGTTAAAATTATGTACTGAGACGCTACGCTGGCTTTGATCGAGCGTTGCGCCACACCGTTTGAAGCCAGCTCCTTTCCGGCCTATCGCGGACCAAGGTCCGGGGGAGGCGCCGGAACCCAAGGCGACCATATCATTGTATGCCGGCTCAGGCCGGCATTACTCTTTTGCAGGAACGGATCATGGCTCTCCAATTAATGCTGGGAGCTTCTCTGCGAAAATACGTCCCCGGCTATATCGCCGAGACCGGGCATTTCGTTGAGATCGAGCCCGGCTTGACCATCCGTGACGTTGCCCGGCTTGTTTCAATTCCCGAAAACGAAGTAAAGCTCATAATGCTTGACGGAGTTTCAGCAAAGTGGGACACGGTCCTCTCCGGAAACGAGCGTCTGGCCTTGTTCCCGCCTGTTGGTGGCGGCTGATACAAATCTTTTTCGGCAAGTCCGGAGCATCGCGAAGAAGACATGCTCTGATGCGTTATAGGGCCTGAACTCCCCAATTGTACCGAAGCCCGGGTGAATTGGACTGTACCAGAGTGATTTGTTCACGCGCTATTTCCGCTCACTCAATATCGATTTCCTGAAGATACATCCTGATCGATTCGAAAGATCCCTCAGGCGCGGCGATCAGGTGATCAGTGATCCTCTGTCCCCCCAGGTAATCGCTCAGGTGAAACTCCCTGCCGTCAAGCCGGTGGATTTTTCCGCCGGCCGCCATGAGAATGATCTGCGCGGCGGCCAGGTCCCGGTAGGATGCGTTGGCCAGCAAAGCCGCCTCCGCGCGGCCCCGGACGACGTAGCATATGTGGGCCGCGGTCGAGCCAAGATTTCTGATCTTGCCGGGAAAAGTCGAATTGAAGTGGTTGTGAAAACGCGAATAGGTCAGGAGCACCGATTCGTTGCTGATTTCACCTGTATCGGGGATTTTGATTTCCTTTTCTCCCCAGTAAGCCTTTTGACCCGCGACAGCATAAAAAAGGTCTCCGGTGACCGGCATGTAAGTCACCCCGATAACTGGCCAAAAATTTTCGAGCAGAGCCAGCGAGATGCCCCAGATAGGGATTCCTGCCTGGAAATTGGCTACACCGTCGAGCGGATCGTGAATCCACAGGTATCTTTTCTCGCCGTGAACATAGTCCTCGGCAGGCAGCGGATCGCCGAAAACGCCGTGTCCCGGGTAGACCGAGTTGAGCCTCTCCCTGAAAAAACCCGTCAGCCTCAGCTCAGCCTCGGTTACGAGTTCTTCGTCGAATTTTACCTCCAGGCTTCCTTTTCCATAAAGCGAGAGGGCCTCTTCACCGGCCTTTTTAACCGTTTCTACCGCAAAATTGAGCAACTCACTTATCCCGGGGCTTTCGTTTTGCGCCATCTAGACCTCCTGGTGGTTTTGGCAAAAGGATAATCGGCAGAGCCGGCCATGTTTCGATCTATAGATAAACTCGAACTTTTGCATTTCGTTCCACGGCTAAATATCAAGCCGCCTACCGGCCGTGAAGGGCTTTCTGCTTTGATGGCAGCCGGTCGGCCTCGATCAGACGGGCGATGATTTGCTCGGCGATTTGTTCGGGCGCCTGTTCGTGCGTTTTCACGACTATTTCAGGCCTCGGAGGACATTCGTAAGGATCGTCGATTCCGGTAAATCCCTTCAGTTCCCCTCTCCTGGCTTTCGCGTAAAGCCCCTTGGGGTCTCTGCACTCGCACACTTCAAGTGGCGTATCCACAAATACCTCGAAAAACCCCAGTCCCGCCTCCGCATGTGTGCGGCGCGCAAAATCGCGTTCTTTTTTGTAGGGCGAAATAAGACTCGTTATAGCTATGATTCCCGCGTCAGCGAACAGCTTTGCAACCTCCGCGACGCGACGTATATTTTCCTCGCGGTCAGCGGCTGCGAACCCCAGATTCTTGTTCAGGCCGTGCCGAACGTTGTCGCCGTCGAGCACGTAAGCAAGGAAACCACGTTGGGCAAGCGCATACTCCAGGGCAAATGCGGTCGTACTCTTGCCGGAAGACGGCAGGCCGGTAAACCAGATGGTGGTTCCGCACTGGCTCAGAATGGATTCCCGATCCTTGCGGGTGACCTGAGTGCGATGCCACGTAATATTTGTTGATTTCTGTAATACATTCATCTCAACTCCTATAAAGGGCGATTGGAAGAGCTAAATTGCAGGTTATCTTAGACTTGTTTTTGGTCGCTTGGCGGTAAAGATTGCGCCCCACACTCCCGGCAGCAGCGGATATAGTGAACCAGAGGGTTAATACGCGAAGCAGCTGCATCGGGGTTTTTCCGCAGGTAATCGGATGTACTGAAGTTGGGACCGGGGTCGCGCTCTCCCTCGGCCCCATACAATATAAAATGAGCCAGAGGATTCATGCCGCTGATGGCTACATCGACATAACGCCTCAAATAGTAATCCTGATCGAACAGTCCGCTGCGAATGATCAAGCGGGCATCCCTGATCCTCTCCCAGGTCTTCCCGGGAGATTTTGAAATAAGGTCTCGAACAAAATGCCTGCCAAATAACTTTGATCTCGATATCAGCGATTCCTTTATTAGCGAAAGCTCGGCCTGCTGCTTATCACAATCCCGCTTAAGCGCGATATTTTCATCCCTTAACGAATTGATTTGCGACTGCAAGGACGAAAGCGAGGCCTGCCCGGAATCTGTAGTAGACTGGAGATTAATGATAGAGGACTGAAGAGAATTAAACCCCAACGCAAGGGAGTTGTTCCACTCTTTAAGGTTGGCGGCTTCGAACCGCAGAAAGCTGTTCGACTCTTCAAACTCCTTATTTTTCGAAACAAGCGAGTCGATGCGCGACTTCTGGTTATCGAAAAGTTCCAAAACCCCGGACAAAGTGTGCAACGATTCACCTATTCTTAACAATAATTCATTACCGGCCGGATTTTCGGGAGCTTGGTCCCTCGCCAGCTTCAAAGCCCAGTCGTGAAAATTGCCTAAACCCGGCACGCCATGGTCCCGGTTTTTCAATTCCGCGGCGAGGCTGCTGTGACAAAGCTTGGGGTCTAGAAAATCGCTGCAATAAGATTGAATTCTATCCTCGAATTCGCCAACTGGACGCCCCAGAAAAGATGCAATCCGATCGAGTTGCATTTTGGGCTCGGCCAAAAGCAAATCGTAGTCGACCACCAGGCTGGGTTTGCCTTCGGTATGCCTGAATGCGCAGTAGTAGTGTTCTAGCCACATCAGGTGTGACCATGAACTAGGAAAGCTGTTTCGGGTCTTGAGGGACCGCGCAACGCTTATCGGGTTTCGAAGACAGATCAAGTAGGCAGCAGATAATCGAAGGTGTTCGAAGACCTTTTGCCAGAAGGGTAAAAGCCGGGAAACCCGCGGATCCTTGAACCCCCAGGCGGCAAACCTCGATGTATGCTCCTTGACGACAGATACGGCTTTTTCGAAGAGGTCCCGGTGGATTTCAATCGATAATTCCTCCGGGTCAATGAGGGAGATCGAGGCCCAGTTCCGCCCTATTCTCTCCATGAGTTGCTCATTCAGGGCAAGGACCTCCAGGTCTTCGAAAAAACCTTTTGGGTTGTCTTCCCCCGCGGCGAGAAGATTATCCCCAAGCCCAACGTCCAGACACATAAGAGCTCTGGCCAGAGCGCTTGTCCCGGCCCGATGCATACCAAGAACACAAACTATCCGTGGAGAAGGCATTTTTTCGTTTTGACCTTAAAGTGGAAGCGGATTTTTAGTATTGCGAACTAGAGTAGAGCCATGATGATATCATAGAAGGCTTCGGGGATGAACCAATAGTGGATTATGCCGGGTTTCAAGGGTTCATATTTTTGATGCTGCCTAGCTTACGACCCAGACCGCCATATCTTTTGCCAATTGAATGACTTTGCTGCTCACGCGCCCCATCACAAACTCCTCGACCCTGGAAATCCCCCTTCGACCGACGATTATCGTATCGAAACCACCTTTTTCCGCTTCTTCTATAATCGTATTGGCGCAGTTTGTACCGTAAACTATTTTTCGGCTGACCAGCGAAGGGTCGACTCCAGCAAAGGCTAATTCCTCCATGGCGGATTCGAATGAGGGCTCCAGCGCCTTTGCCGCCGCATTTAGTTCCTTTTCGATATTCTCCACGGCCGACTGATCGCCTTCCGACCCGAATACGTCCCGAACAAATTTCCTGAACCCGCTGAATCCAAGCACCACGTGAAGAAGAACTATCTCCCCGGCCCCCTTTTTCCCGAGAGTCCTGCCGAAATGCTTTACCGCCCCCATCGCGCCCTCGGATTTGTCCATGCACACAAGGACTTTTCGGGGAGCGGCGGCGCCGCCTATTATCCAGACCGGAATCGGCGAAAGCTCCACTATCCTGTTTGCAATCCCTCCCAGAACAAAATCCTTGAGGTCGCCCATTCCCTTTCGCCCGACGATCACGGCTTGGTAATCGTTTTGTGCCTCAGCGGCAACATCGCGCGATATCCCGAGATTTCTCTCGTGTATCTTCACGCACACCTTCTCGGGCGAAAAACCTTTATCGAAAAGAATTTCCCGCGCCTTTTCCATGAATGTCCCGATAATAGTTTCCTGCTGCTGTTCCCATGAATCAATGCTGACGATCCTGTAGTGATAGGATGGCATCTTCTGAAGATCCAGAAAGGATTCGGGTACTCTGGTCAGCACGTGAAGCAAAACAACATCGAACCTTTGCGGATCGATAATTGAAGCGGCATACCGCACGGCATTCAGGGCCTGGTCGGACCCGTCAACCGAGATGAGAATCTTGTCGCGCCTGGGGACTGTCATACATCTGTCCTTAACATGGTAGATCCAAATAAGACCACCCAAGGGGTCCTGGTATAAAATATGCCCTTTCGAACAGGGCTTCCAGAGTACGTCGGTTCAGCTACAGGCTTCCGGATGAAACCTTTTCAACATGTCGGCAATAGCGGACTTGAGGTGGTCGATATTTCCGCTTCTTTCGAGGTAAATTTTGGTTCCACTCTGCTCGTCGCGCTCGGATTCTTCAGTAAGGAAGGTATGTATTATCACCGGCAGCGGCGGGTTTCGGTTCTGGGTTTTCTGAATTATCCAGGCACTATCCAGGCCGGGTATTTCGAAATCAAGCACCAGCAGATCGGGTGCATTATCGCCTTCGATTTCCAGGAGGATTTGGCTCGAATCCCTTGAAGAAGAAACCTGATATCCTTCCGCGGCCAGTTCACGCCTCAGGAGATCACAAACGGCTTCATTTTTGTCCGCGATCAGGATGCTGAATTTTCCACCCATTCTACACACCGCCCGTTATATAAGCGCCTCGTGCCGGGAAAAAATCAATCCTTCGAAGCTGGAAACAAAAGGAGAACGCCGTCATATTTTGCAGAAATTCCGGAAACAATGTCCTTTGCCCACATTGCCCCAATGCCGGCTAGTCCACGGGTCGCCAATGCGACAAGATCGGCCTCCTTTTTTCTGGCCACGCCGACAACGGCATCGACAGCGTCGCCACGCTTGACTGCGCCACCGGCATTGATTCCCTGAGCATTCAGTTCCCCAATCTCTTCACGCATTTTCTCCGCCGTATGTTCGGCTTCAAGGTCGAGCAGCAGACGCGTTGTGCGCGGCACCAGCAACCCGCCCGGAGCTTCCCCGGGAGTCATTGCGCCAAGCGTTGGCACAACGTAGAGGAGAAACAGTCCGGCCCCTGATATCTTCGCCAATTCAGCGCCCCCGGTCAATACCGCCTCGCTTTCCGATGCATTTTCAAGTAACGCGACAATATTTTTTGGCACAAAATTCGGGGCGCGGCCGTAGGTGTCGGCTTTAACCAGCATGACCGGCGTCTTGCCATGGGTCAACACCTGTTCGGCGTTGCTTCCAAAGACGAATCTTCTGACGCCGCTGCTGCCGTGCGTGCACAAAACGATCAGGTCCTGATCGAGTTCTTCGGCATGCTCGGCGATGCACTTCGGAATGTCTCCCTGCGGCACGGTATGTACGTGGCTCGAGACCTGTATCCCCGATTCCCTCAGCCGGCTGGAAACGGCCGCAAGATACCTCTCGGCCCCCTCGACATCTTGAAGGTGAGTATCGCCGTGAATAGAACTGGGCGGTCTCTTTTCGATCACGTGAAGTAGCTTCACTGCACACCCGCAAAGTTCAACAAGCCTCTTTACCACGGGAAGAACCGATTCCGCGAGCTGAGATCCATCAAGTGGGACCAGTAAATTCTTAAACATAAAATCTCCGGCTAAAAGAAAGCCCGTTCACCACAGAGGACGAAGTGAGCGCAGAGAAAATATAATGGTGGGGCATTGCCGAGTGCCCCGCACAGCATCCCCATAAGGAACTTGCCAAAAATCCAAAATAATCAGGGGGCCAAACTTTGAACTATATTTGTTCATACTTTTCATGCCATGCACTCTCAGTCTTTTCTCGGCGTTCTCCGCGCACTCCGCGGTGAACATCTACCCGGCAGCAAGGCTGTAAAGCAGGTACATATTCAGTGCAATGATCAGCACGGCAGCCGCTGAGGCAAATGCCGTGGTCAAGGGCTTGTTCACAAGGGGGCCCATCAGATGTTTGCTCCCTGAAAAAATCACGAGCGGAATAACGGCAAAGGGCAGCCCGAAACTTAGTACAACCTGGCTTATGACGAGGGTCCTGGTCGCATCCAGGCCCAGTGCCAGAACGATCAGGGCCGGTGTAACGGTTACCAGCCGCCTCACCCAGATCGGTATTTTGTAATGGAGAAAGCCCTGCATTATTACCTGGCCCGACATGGTGCCAACCGCTGAAGAAGAGAGTCCGGAAGCGAGCAGCGAAACCGCGAAAATGTCACTTGCAGCCTTTCCGAGAAAAGGCGTGAGCGTGAGGTAAGCCTCCTCGATCGTTCCTATTTCGTAGAGTCCACGGCTGTAAAATGTTGATGCGGCCATGATCAGCATCGCGGCGTTTACAGCGCCGGCAATCGTCATTGCAATTACCACGTCAGCTATCTCATAGCGAAACAGCCTCTTGAGCTTGACGGGGTCCTTTACGACAATTCTCCCCTGCATAAGGGCTGAGTGGAGAAAAATGACGTGGGGCATGACAGTTGCCCCAAGTATGCCCGCGGCGAGCACAATGCTTTCCCTGTCCACAAAGCGCGGCATGAAAACGGCGTGCGCGATTTGGGCCAAATCGGGCTTTACCAGAAAAATCTCGACCAGGTAACTGAGTGCAACTATGCCGATCAGCACGGCTATAACCGCTTCGACCGGCCGAAAACCATAACCCTGCAGCCCTAGAACCAAAAAGGTGACGACCGCGGTAATCACCCCGGCCCAAATAGGCGGAATATGGAACAAAAGATACAGACCAACGGCTGCTCCGATAAATTCCGCGAGGTCGGTTGCAATTGCCACAACTTCCATGATGACCCACATGGCCCAGACCATCGGGCGTGGCAGTCTTTCCCTGCACAATTCTGCCAGATTCATCCCGGTTGCGATACCCAGTTTCGCTGAAAGCAGTTGGATAAGCATCGCCATGAGATTGCTGACAATTACTACCCACAACAGCGTATAGCCGTATCTTGCTCCACCCTGAATATTGGTTGCAAAGTTTCCAGGATCGACGTAGGCAACTGCCGCAACGAATGCCGGACCAAGGAATGGCATCAGCCTTCGGTAAAATGGGCCACCCCGCTCCACCCCGAGTATTCTCTCAGCCGCGGCGAGAGTGCCGGAGTCCAGTGTACGCGGTTTTGGGCCGGAATCGGGCTGAGTCACAATGGGGCTTTCATCAGGAGTATCAGTTTTAATTAAATCCAGCAGGGAGAGTGTTTTTATAAGCACTTGGGGGCCCAAGCGCTATAGTCGGCACTCTTGGGTAAAACCATTTACTAAGCCGAGATCGGTCAGGTTTTGGCATGCGCTTTCGTATTCTTCAGTGGTCGTTTTGCGGTCAAGGGGAGGTGTTTCTAAGGCCTGGTGAGCTGGAAAGTATTGATTCATAAGGCTAACCCATACCTCGGGGCCAATTTCGCGAGCCAGAAACGAAAGGCATTCAGCGGTGCCGGATAGGTCTCCGGGCAGGACCATGTGGCGAACGATCATACCGCGGCGGCCAATACCGGAGGCATCCGTCACGATCGAGCCGACCTGGCGCCACATCTCCAGGAGCGCCTTGCGGTTGACAGTTACGTAGTCAGCTGCGCCCGAAAGGTTGCGGGCGGTTTTTGGGTCCGAATACTTAATGTCTGGAAGGTAAATCTCTATAATTCCGCACAATATTTCAAGCGTCTCAAGGGATTCATAACCACTTGAATTATAGACGATTGGAATGCGAAGCCCCCTCTTGGCGGCAATATCCAGGGCGCGTGCAACACCGGCCATCTGGTGGGCGGAAGTTACAAGATTGATGTTGTGAGCACCTTTTTGCTGGAGACGGAGCATTTCAGAGGCGAGGTCCTCGCGGCTTATTTCCCGGCCCACCCCGAGCTGGCTGATCGGGTAGTTCTGGCAGAAAATGCACCGCAGGGTACATCCGGAGAAAAAGATGGTACCCGATCCGTTGGCGCCGGAGATGGGAGGTTCCTCCCAGGGGTGGATATTAATTGCAGCGATTTTTAGGCGGTGGCCTACTCCGCAGTAGCCGGTTTTTCCGGCAGTCCTGTCTGCTCCGCATTTACGAGGGCAAAGATCGCAGCAGCGAAGCTTTTCTTCGAGAATTTCGGCCCTTCGCGAAAGCTCGCCAACCATCGAGAGTTCGATATATCCAGGATCAATGGCCCCCTCGGCGCAGCCGGCGAGGTTATCATCCCGAGCGCTCTTTCCATTCATAGCCGTTCCAAATTCCAATTACCCTGCCCGAATCCGCTGGATCATATCCCCCCATCGAGCCCAAAATCCCCCGGAACTCGTCCGATTGGATCACCTCGATCAGGCGGCGTATCTTGAAGTCATCCCACGCGCTCTCGGGAATAACCAGGTCGTAGCGCTCCCGCCCAACCGGTATGAAGTCGAGATCGAGCGCCTTTGCAGACGAGTAAATCGCCATCCCCACATCGGCCCTTCCGCTCAGCACGCTCACCGCAACCGCCATATGAGTGAATTCCTCCTGGTCGTAGCCCCCCACAGACTCTGGAGAAATCCCGCGCTGCTGCAGGAGGTAGTCGAAAAGAACACGCGTACCTGCCCCGGCCTGGCGGTTTATAAAACTTACTCCAGGACGGACCAGATCATCCATGCTGGTGATATTTTGCGGATTTCCCTTCCTTACGAGCAGTCCCTGCTCCCGCATTGCAAGCTGCACAAGGCGCACCGGTTTGCCCTTGAGGTATCGCTCTATGTATGAGTAATTATATTCGCCGGTCGCTGTATCGAGCAAGTGCGATCCGGCAAAATGGGACAGCGAGCGCCGGATCGCCATCAGTCCACCCAGGCTTCCCACGTTGCTCGATGAGAGCCGGATCCTGCCGTCGCGCGCCCTTACCTCGTTTGCGATGAGGTCAATCGCGTTATCATGGCTGCCGATCATCACCAGTGTATTGTCGAGTTGCGCGCGCGGCCGAAGGAGCCTGATCCTTGCCTCCGCACCTTCATCTATTCCTTCCTGTTCCTGTGGAATCTGAAGGATCCCGTCCGCACGCGTGAGGGACGTGATTATTCCAGCGCCTCTCTGGAGGGGCATTGCCACGAGCCTTCCTTCGACCCTGCCAAGTATGACGCGCGCGAACTCCTCCAGGCCGAGCTTCGAAGGCATCTTGCGGCCAAGTGAGGCTGAGACGGACTCGAAGGCCGGGCACTCCATCGACTGCATCGAATAGAGCAGAGGCCTTACAAACTGCTCGAAGGCCATAATGGCCGAGACTGGATATCCCGGGACCCCGACTACCGGTTTGCCGCCGGCCGTGCCGAGTATTACGGGCTTGCCCGGCATCATCGCGACACCGTGGACGAGCACTTCGCCAAGATCGGCTATTACCGCCGACGTGTAGTCCTCTGATCCGGCGGAGGAGCCGGCATTTATCAAGATTAAATCCGCGGGCGAATCTATCGCGTCCCGTAGCGAGCGTTTGATGCTTTCGAAGTCGTCTTCCACGACTTCCCGCAACTCGGGCGCTCCTCCGCACTCAGCGACCATGGCGCCGAGGATGGTCCCATTGAACTCCACTATCTGCCCCGGCTCCGCCGAAGCCGCCCTGCTTGCCGGTATCAGTTCGCTCCCCGTGGGCTGCACCCAGACACGCGGGCGTGAGAAGACCGATATCTCGGCAGCTCCAGCGGCAAGAAGCGCCCCGAGATCGGCGGGGTTAAGGACATGAAACCGCGGCAGAAGAAGTTCTCCCGCTATTATGTCCTCTCCGACCTTCCTCACATGCTGCCAGGGGAAGGCCGCCGAGCGGATTTCAATGACGTCATCCGCTGCCTGCTCGACCTGTTCTATCATTATTACCGCATCGGCGCCTGGAGGCAGCGGGTCGCCTGTATCCACAGCGAAAGCCTGCATCCCCACTTTGAGTTGGAGCGGGTTGGCATCGCTTGCGCCGAAGGTATTCCGAGCGGCCACGGCAAAGCCGTCCATGGCGGCGCCATGATAGTGAGGGACGGAGCGCCGGGCCGTGATGGGGGCGAAGGTTACCCGCCCAAGTCCCGAAGCCGCGGGAATGATTTCCCCGGCGGTTCTTATCGAGCCTGTTTTTGAGGACCAGACCTCCAACGCCTCGCGTAGGGTCTTCATTCTAAGGTAGATGTTCCTCTTCGGCCCTTCCATATTTATTAAGTCCGCCTCTGAAATCCAAACCGTCTGAAAAACTCTGCCCTCATACGCCTCGATGTTGCCAGGTCGACTTCCCCGATGTAGACCTGTTCGAGTTCGTCCAGCTCGACTTGAGTCCAGTTCGAGATGTCGTTAAGTCCCCTTGCCCAGCGCCGGAAATCATCCTTGTCGAGCAGCCTGGGAGGCTGGATTATAAAGCTTCCTCCCCCGTAGTGATGCACCCGCTTTTCCCCGAAAAGCGCATTATAGTCGGCGGTGTTCACCCCGACTATGGGCATGAAATTGTCGAATGCCCGCACCGTTGCCCCGGTCTTCCAGTGGCCGCGCAGTATCGGGAATATAGCGATGTTAAAAATCACGTCAGTCCCCTGGTCGGCAAGCTGCCTGGCAGCCTCGGGCTGGCCCCAGAGGTCTATGCAGACTGGAATTCCAATCTTTCCGAAATCTGTCGGAAAGGCCCGGAACGTCCCATCACCGGGACTTATGTCGAACTTGTCGCGCTCCAGTGAGCCAATGTTGAACTTTCGCTGCCTTCCCATCACCTTTCCACCGCGGTTGAAAAGGGTTGCCGTATTATAGTTTTTGCCCCCTTCGGACTCGACCATCCCGGCAATGACATAGCTGTTGAAATTTCGCGCCGCCGCTCCGATCTCCCTTTCACCAATTATCGGGAAATACTCTGGAAAACATATTACATCAAGTTCCTCGCCTCGGCATTTTTCCATCAACTGCAGTGCGTGACCTATATTTCGAGGATCATCGAGACCTGGGTATGGCTTAGGCTGTATGATGGCAATTCGTATGGTGTCCTTCATTGTATTTTCTGCTCCATTAGAAATCTGTTTCCCTAAAGTACTCAAAGATAAGCTCAATTGGGCAGCAATTCCACGCCGGTGCGGCCCTTCCGCCCTCCTGAGGCGGCCGATCCGGCATGGGAGCAGCTTTCCAGATTACCTGCCCGCGCATTGAAAAGCCTTCAAGCAAATTTACTCGCACTTGGTCCATGCGAGCTGCACCAGGTACGGGTAATGATCGGAGGGATAACGTCCGTCCGGGCCATGATCGCGGATCACGCCAGCGTCCGACACCTCGAAATCGCGACTCGTAAGTATCCAGTCCATCCTGCATATCTGGGGCACACCTGTAAATCTGTGGTATGTCATACTACTCTCATTTTCAGGCTTTAGCAAAAATTCCCATGTGTCGATCAACCCCAAATCACCGCCCGTTAGCGCCCTGTGGACATCCGAGCCGGGGCGGTCGTTGAAATCGCCCATTAGGATTTTTGGGCCCCCGTCCTTTACGATATAGTCCGCGATGATTTCCGCCTGCCTTAACCTTGCCTCGATCCCGACATGATCGAGGTGAGTGACGCCGACCCAAAAAACCTTTCCTGAATCGGCCTCCCTGAAGACCCCGTAGCTGATCATCCGGGGATAGGCGCTGTCCCAGCCGACGCTCCTGTGTATATCAGGGGTGTGGGAGAGCCAGAATTCGCCCCCCGAAACAGGACTCACGCGTTCGGGGCGGTAAAAGATCGAGCAATACTGGCAGTCTTCCTCCCAGTAACGGCCGGGAGCAAGAAGCTTGTAGCCTTTGAGGTCTTCGCACAGGTGGCGCAGCTGACCCGTTGTCCCCTCCTGAGTTCCGAGCACGCAGGGGGCATGATTTGAAACCAGGTCGGCAACGAGCACCCTCCGATTTTCCCATGAATTCTTGCCATCGAGATCGTTTTCAAAGCGGATATTGAACGTCATTATTTTCAGCATCTTGTTCCCTTCGGCTCGAAGGCGGTATGGTTCTCAAGCGACTTTTTATCCCCAAAACCGTCGGCTAATCAATACTCTTTGCAGGCCGTGAGCATTTGCAGCCGAGAGGGTCGATTTTCGGTCGGGAGTCCACGCAGTTGCGCAACGTTTCGAAAGAACGCCGGCCGAAAAAGATCCGGCAAGTCTTGGTTGAGCTGATATACAATCTGGGCACCAATGCACCACCCTTTGATTATCACAAATATTTTTAGAGGGTGGCCATTGTTGGGGGCGGATTATATGTGAATGTTTTCTCTTGGGTCATTGTGGGAAACTGCGCCGGATTGGATAATCACTCTTTATTTTGACTTTCTTTTTTTTCTTGACATAAAACGGCAAAGACGATTAATTGGCGGCACACCTTGTGAAAAAATACTTTTGCGTGCGGCATCAATTCATGTTCTTTTTACCACTAAATTCTGCTCGGATTGCATAATTGAGCACAACCTGATCTGTTTCAACTTTCTCCAGGGGTACCGAGGCTGTCCTATGAAAGAAGAGAAAACAAGCGCTTCCGGAAAAGTAGTTGGGACCCTTCTATTCGTGCTGGGTTTCGCTGGCGCCATGGTGTTGGGGTGGGTCGTCTTTCCAAACCTGCTCTACTCCCAAAAAGTGCAGCCACTGAATTTCAGTCACGCGGCTCATCGGGACAACGATTGCGATTCGTGTCACAAATTTCGCCCCGATGGCACCTATGCGGGAATCCCAAAGATCTCGAATTGCAAGGAATGCCACGAATCAGCCCAGGGCAGTTCGGAAGCAGAGCGCATCCTGGTCGAGGAATACGTGGCGAAAGACAGGGAGATTCCCTGGCTGGTTTACGCCCGCCAACCCGATAACGTTTTCTTCTCACATGCCCCTCATAAAGGCAAGCAAATCGAGTGCGTTCGCTGCCATCGTGATGTGGCCAAGGAAGAAAAGCTGCCGCCGTTGAGGGAAGACCGTATCACCGGATACAGCATGACAACGATGGAGATGACCGAGTGTGAGAAATGCCATGCTGAAAGAGGCGCTTCCAACAACTGCGAGGTTTGTCACAAATAAGCTCCGATGTTCACAATGGGATGCTCTAACTCATAGTCATAATCTGTGTAGCACGAGAGGGTGGATGTGATGGAAATTGGTCGGAGAGCTTTTATGCAATTTGCCGCCGGCGCTGTTGGCGGCACCCTGCTCACGCCGTTGCCCTGGAAACTTGCCGACGATTCCGCGGTTTGGTCCCAGAACTGGTCGTGGCGGCCTTCTCCAGAGCGCGGGGAAATCACCAAGGTACCTTCGGTTTGTACGTTATGCGCTGGCGGATGCGGTATCCAAGCACGCATTGTAAACGGTCATCGTGCAATCCTGATAGAAGGAAATCCAGCTAATCCCGTTAACGAAGGCAGTGTTTGCGCACTTGCCACCTCGGCCCTGCAGTTTCTGTATGCGCCATACCGGGTCGCCCAGCCCCTCAAGCAGACAAAGAAGAGGGGTGACAAGACCGGTTTTCAGGCCATTTCATGGGAACAAGCCCAGACCGAGCTTTCAAAAAAACTTGAAGAGATCCGAGTAGAAGGTCCACAGTCGCTCGCCTGCATTACTTCTTCGAGGCGAAGCAGCATGGACGACCTCTGGGCACAGTTCCTGACCGCCTTCGGCTCTCCGAACCTGTTCAAGATGCCTTCACAGTGCGACTCTTCGAGGACCGCGGCCCAGCTCACGACGGGGAACGCTTCCCCCTTTGCGTTCGATCTGGAAAACGCAGGGTACGTCCTGAGCTTCGGGGCGAGCCTTTTGGACGGATGCGCCGCCTCCAGCCGGGCTAGCGGAGCCTTGCGCCGGTGGAAAAAGGACCGCTATCCGGTTAAGATCGTCCAGGTCGAGTCGCGTTGTTCCATAACGGCTTCCAAAGCAGATACTTTTCTTCCCATAAACCCCGGGACGGAAGCTGCCCTTGCCATGGGCATTGCACATCTCATGGTGAACGGAGCCAATTACGACGCTTACTTCGTAAAGAACAACGTCTTCGGATTCGAAGACTGGACGGACGCGAACGGCAAAAAGCGTCAGGGCTTCAAGAACCTGGTTGCATCAAGTGCTTACTCCCCAGAACAGGTCGCAAAGATAACCGGCCTGGAGGCGGCCAAAATACGCGAAGTCGCAAAGGAATTTGCTTCCCAGCCTAAAGCCCTCGCCGTGTGGGGCACCGGTCGTGCGGACATTTCCAACAACACCTACCACGAGCTGGTTTTCGTTGCGCTCAATGCGCTCAAGGGTAACCTCAAACCGTCTGGGCTGATAGCAGTGGCCCCCAAGGTACCCCTTTCGGACCTTTTGCCGCAGAAGGATATTCTCTCCGAAAACGCTTCGCAGCACCCCAGGCTCGATCTTGCAAAAGCCCAAAGCTGCCCCTGCCCTCAGAACGGGCTTTACGGTTTTCTGGACGCCATTGCTTCCGGCCCCAAATATCCGATTAAGCTCCTGATGGTCCACGAGGCAAATCCGGCACACTGCCTGCCGGAAAACAAGCTTTTCATGACGGCGGCCGAAAAGGTTGCCACCCTGGTATCCTTTTCTTCCTACATGGATGACACTGCGCTGCTGTCCGACTATATCCTGCCAAATCACATGGCGCTGGAAAGATTCGATGACGTTATAGGGGTTCCGGGCGCACCTTACGGCTACTACGCCGTTTCGTCCCCGATTCTTAAGCCCCTTCTCGACACAAAGCATACCGGCGAAGTATTGATGAAGCTTGCAAGCACCCTTGGTGGGACTGTTGCTTCCTCCATCCCGTGGAAGTCTTACGAGGATTTCCTGAAATTCAGGGTGGAAGGGATAGCCAAGGCAAAAACGGGCGCCATCATCGATAAGCCGATTGACATTTCCAGTATCAAAGCCGGCGATCCGGTAACACCCAACTACAGCGACGGGGCCGATCTGTTCAAGAAGCTCAAGGCCGGCACTTGCTGGCATGACGCCCCAACTGGTGTGACTTTCGATAAGACCTCCTCGGGCAAGCTCGAGTTGGCCTGTCAGTCGATTGGCAAGGGAACGCAGGCAACCGACGATGTGATTTATTTGCCTCACTTTTCACCCCTTAAGCCATCGGGTAGCGAAAGCGAATGGCCTCTGCTGCTGGTGGGCTACTCCATCCCGCAGGTTTCATGCGGTTATCTGGCCAATCCGCCTTTCATGAACAAGTTGGTACCCGATTCGGTGCTCATGGGAAATGAGCTTTTCGTTGATCTCAATCCGCAAACCGCCGCGTCGCTTGGCATAACTCAGGGCGACCTGGTTATGGTCAAGACCACGCAGGGTGAGGCAAGCGCTAAGGCCAACGTCACCCCGGCGGCCAGGCCCGGAGTTCTGTACATTCCGAGAGGAATGGGCCACAAGGCTTACGACGAGTATATAGAGAATAAGGGAGTAAACGCCTGTAACCTGATGGAGGTCCAACTAGATCCCGTCAGCGGCATGGGAACGGTCTGGGCAACTCGCGCTCAACTGCGCCGCGTGTAAGGGGGGTATTTCGTGAGCGAAAAAGGTCATGCTCAAAGCAATATTCGTTTGGGAATGGTGATTGACTTGGATAAATGCACCGGCTGCGGCGCGTGCAGTACGGCTTGCCAGGCCGAAAACAATATTTCGTACCGGCCGGACGAATCACAAAAGTTGCGCTCGATCACCTGGATGAACATTTACCAGCTTGACAACAAGAAAGCTTATCCAGACTTCAAGATCGCTTTCTTGCCGCGTCCCTGCATGCACTGCGACGCAGACCACCACTCTCCATGCACCTTCGTCTGCCCGGTCAACGCAACGACCCGCGACGAAAACAATGGGTTAGTTACTCACATCTATCCGAGGTGCATCGGGTGTCGGTACTGCATGGTTGCATGCCCCTACCACGCGAGATCCTTCAATTGGTGGGACCCGACCTGGCCAAAACAAATGGAATCCATGCTCAGCCCTGAAGTGAGCCCGAGGATGCGCGGAGTGGTCGAGAAGTGCACTTTCTGTCACCACCGCTACAATAAGGCAAGAGCCAAGGCATCCGTCGATGGGACCGATCCTAACAAGGCCATCTACACACCGGCCTGTGCAGACGCCTGTCCCACCAAGGCCATCACTTTTGGAAACCTGCTGGATGAAAAATCGGAGGTCGCAAAGCTCTCCAAGGACCCGCGAGCGTTTCGGATTCTTGAAAAGCTCAAGACCAAACCAAAGGTATATTACCTCAGCAAGCAGGACTGGATAAGGAACCTGGCGGACAATTCGCTGACCTAGAGTTCCGGTTGTTTCAGAAGCGCTTTCCTTGTCTACGAGAGGTCACTAATGGATAGGATTTTAATTCCGGATGGCGTGAAACGGTGCTCGTTTCCCATTTTTTCGCTCTGGATACTCGTTCTCCTCGGAGTCATAGGCTGGGGGGTCGCGGCCGGAGCGGCTGTTTTGATCAAGGCAATGAACCTGACCGGACTCAACGATTGGTTCGGCTTCGGGGCCTACATCACCGCCGACCTTGCTATCATCGCACTCGGCGCCGGGGCTTTCTTCTCCGGGTTCCTCTACTACGGGCTTTCCAAATTTTTCCCCGCACTCAAGGAACTTGGGAAAATAATAAATCTTGCCGTGGTAGTCGGGTTCGTCTGCTATACAGGCGCCCTGGCCGTTCTGCTGCTCGAAATCGGGCAGCCGCTCAGGGGCTGGTTCGGGTACTGGCATGCAAACGTCCACTCGATGCTGACAGAAGTTATCTTCTGCATCACCTGTTATGCCATCGTGCTCGTTATAGAATACGTCCCGCTAATTCTTGAGAACCGTAAAGTAAGCGAGAGTAAACCCCTCAGCCTCCTTGGCCACAGCATGCACGACGTTATGGCCATTTTCGCCCTGACGGGAACATTCCTCAGCTTCTTCCACCAGGGCTCGCTTGGCGGCGTCGCCGGCGTGTGCTTCGCACGTCCCTACGCCTTCAGAGAAGGCCTCTTCATCTGGCCATGGACATTCTTTCTGTTCATTTTGTCGGCAATTTCATCGGGACCAGCTTTCACCGCCCTCATCTGCAAGGCCATGGAAACCGTCACCAGAAAGAAGCTGGTAGACCGCACCGTCTATGAGCTGATCGGCAAGATCGAAGGCGGATTGCTCTCCTTCTACATTATTTTGAAGATAGCAGACACTGCTAACTGGGCTTTTAACATGTCGCCGCGGTTCGGGTTGAAGCTTACCGACTACTACTGGGGCCCTTACGGAATCTGGTTGCTGGTAGCGGAAGTCGGCATCTGTGGTGTCCTCCCTGCCCTGATATTGATATCGCCCAAGGGCAGGAAGAGCAGCTTCCTTCTGTTCGGCGCATTTTTGCTCGATATAATCGGGGTCAGTCTGAACCGGTTCGTAATGACCATCCCGGCCATCGCACAGCCCGTTATGCCCTTCGATCAGTGGAAAATCTATATTCCGTCGATCTACGAGGTGGCTCCTGTTCTTGCGATGCTTGCCTACTGCATGCTCATAATTTCGCTCTCTTACCGGTACATGCCTTTGTTTCCTCGGGAAACGGAGCTGAATCGCTAAGAGCATAGGGTCGCCTTTCCGGCACAGCCCCTTGTAAATTGAGCCTCGCGGGTCGTCTCCCGCGGGGCTTTTTTGCAGAATCCTCTTTCATACACCATTGATTCGGTTCTTTTCACTCTGGCGTTTTTGTTTGACTCCCCATGGTGCGAATGTTAGCTTTCCTACCTGTTTTAGGGGAGTCTTTACCGCCTTTTCGCTACGTTGCGGCTTGATCTTATAACATCTCATTCCGGTTGAATTATGGCGCATGATCTAAAGCTGTTTGAACTCTTCGATGGAATGAAATACCCCAAGATAGTTCTCGCCGTGGGCGTAGTCCTGCTCCTTGTTCTGGAACTCGGTATATATGCCGCCGTATCCAGCCAGTCAGGGTTAAAGTCTCGGGTAATAATCACCGATTCCGCCGGGAAGAAGATTCACGAAACCCCCGGGGCCGCGCTTGGCCCTTATGAAAAAATGGTTTTCGAGAACAACTTCGGACCACTGCGCAACTTTAACGCCCAGGTCGAATCCGAGGTAGTCCCTTTCCCCATGAGGTCTTGGGTCCTTTTAGCTATCGGGGTCCCGATCGGGCTGATTCTACTGGTTTCCTTCATGGTCCAGGTTTGGCTTCTGCTCCTCAATGGAGGCCCCCGCGGAGCAAATGAAGAGGCTGAGGCCGCGGACGGCGCGACCCATTTAAATCTTCTAAGCGCATCCCGCAACTTCTCGGTCCTGCACCTCGGGTTCGTAATACTTTTGACGATGCTTATTTTATGGTTGGTTCCCTCATTTCTGGGCGATATTGCCCAGTCATTTTTCGGGATGATACGCGAATATCAATGGTTCTTTTTGGGAGTAGCCGTATTCGCTGGAGGTCTGCTTGCCTGGATTATTTACCTTCGCTACAAGCTCTCCAGGCAGATGCTGGAAAACCAGCTCGAAATCGAGAAATTCCGGCTGCACGTACAATCCTCGATAGCTCAGGACCCGGCTCCCCAGTTGCTTACGGCAGGTAGCCCCGAGCATGTAGAAGTCCCGGAAGTCTCGGAGCGCGACCTTAAAGCAGGGGAATCCTAGACAATATGTTTAGCCGCTTATTCAGAAAACGAAAAGGCGAGGCCGAGCCTCAGCCTCAACCTCAGCCTCAGCCTCAGCCTCAGCCCAATTCCGACAAATCCCGGAAATCCGACTCCTCGATAGGCACGGGGATTTACTACCTCTACGTAATCATAGGACTCCAACTGCTCTTCGTTTTTGGAATCCTCGGCGCAATCATGTTCGTCGGAAAGGTGATTTCAACCCCTGGATGGGTTTTCATTTTCGTAATAGTGCTCTTTGCGGCTTCTCTTATCTACATATACCAGAAGGCCAAACAGCAGTTTAGAAAGCTTCGCGAGTCCTTCGTCCAGGCAGGCATGTCCGACAAGAACTATGAAATAAGCCTGATGGGCGGCATGCTCACCATGAGGATCGAGCAAAACCCGAATTCGCCCAAGATGCTCGAAGCGCCTCCAACACCTGCCGAGCCTATCATCGATGCCGAAACGATAGAGCCTGCCCCGCGGAATAAACCGGCTCATCTGTCTTAACGGGAATAAAAGAGAAAAATTCCTCGGCGGGATTCTTTGTTACGATAGTGTCCTTGATTCGGCTATCATCATCTTTCTGGGGGTGATCCAGGTTGTAGTGCAGCCCCCTGCTCTCTTTTCTCTGCACCGCGCATCTTATTATCAGCTCGGCTACCAGTGCCAATCCCTGCAGTTCCACAAGGTCGCTGTTCAGCGGGATCTTGGGCATGTGTTCCCTGATTTCCATCCTGATTTGCGCAATATGCGTCAAGGCAAGGGCCAGCCGTTTATCCGTCCTGACGATCCCGACATAGTTCCACATAAGCCGCCGGATAATGTCCCAGTTGTGGGCGATGAGGACCATCTCGTTATTCGCGCTGCCCCTTTGCGCCACCTTGGCTGAAAAATCGGGGACCCCCGGCAGGGTCCTGCTCCGCCATGCTTCCAGGTTCGCGGCGCAGTGCAGTGCAGCCTGGTCGGCAAAAATCATCGCTTCGAGCAGCGAGTTGCTGGCGAGCCGGTTTGCCCCGTGAAGACCCGTGCAGGCGCATTCGCCTAGCGCATAGAGGTTTTGGATGGTCGTCTGCCCGTGGGCGTTCGTGACGATACCGCCGCACATATAGTGCGCCGCCGGTACGACCGGAATGGGATCTTGGGTTATGTCTATGCCCAGCGATAGGCATTTTCGGTATATATTCGGAAAGCGCTCCTTGATGAAATCCGAATCCCGCCGACTGATATCGAGGAAGACGCAGTCATCGCCGCTTGATTTCATCTCCGTATCGATGGCTCGCGCCACTATGTCGCGGAACGCAAGGTCTTTCAGGGGATGATATTTCTCCATGAATGCGCGTCCACGCCGGTCTATCAACCTCGCACCCTCACCCCGGACGGCTTCCGAGATGAGATAATTTTTCGCCAGTGGGTGGTAGAGGCAGGTGGGATGAAACTGGACGAATTCGAGATTGGCAAGCTTGGCTCCAGCCCGGTACGCTATGGCCAGTCCGTCCCCGGTTGCGACGTCGGGATTGCTGGTGTAGAGGTACACTTTTCCGGCGCCTCCGGTGCATAGCAATACCGAGTTTGCCAGAAAGCAGTGGATCTCGTTTTCGGTGATGTCGAAGACGTATGCGCCCCGGCAGATGTCCTGCTGAAACATACTCGTCGAACCGATATTCATTGAACGATGCTGGATTATTAGATCGAGAACCAGGTGATTTTCAAAGATTGCTATATTGGGATGGGCCTCGGCTGCCGCCATGAGCACATGTTCGACTGCCCTGCCGGTTGCGTCATGGGCGTGAAGGATCCGGTTTCGGCTATGGCCGCCTTCCCTGCCAAGATCGAAAGCCGCGGCGGATTCGCCGCCGCGATTGAACTCGACACCGAGCGAAACCAAATCCCGAATCCTGTCCGGTCCATTCTTTACAACCAGTTCGACTACATCCGGATGGCAGAGTCCATCGCCTGCCTTGAGAGTGTCTTCTATATGGAGCTGAAATGAATCGTCCGAGCCGAAAACAGAAGCGATCCCGCCCTGGGCATAATTCGTGCTCGTTTCCAGCTTGTCTTTTTTTGTTACAATAGCAACTGTTCCGGAGTTTGCCGCTTTCAGGGCAAAAGTCAGGCCCGCTATCCCGCTTCCTATAACCAGGTAGTCGAATTGAGTTTTCATCGAATATCCCCGACACAAAGAAGCCGGAGCAGACACCCGGCAGAATTGCCGTGTTCTGTATCCGGCGTAACAATGTCCAGCATTCCTTATTTCGTTTACGGTAATGCTAATTTATTCCATAATGCCGCTCAAGTAAAGTTTTCCTTAAAGGACCCAAAGTGTGAACGAGGAAGGAAATGCCTAAGCAAATGAACATATCAGGCGACAATGGGAATCGGACCGAATTCTTCGCCAAAGCGCGCAATCTGAAGGTAATAGCCCTTGACTGCGACGGAGTGCTCTTTGACTCACGTGAGGCAAATATCCAGTTCTATAGCCATATTTTAAAAACCGTGGGCCTGCCTCCCGTAAGAGAGGACCAGCACGATTACATCCACATGCATCCCGTTCGCCAATCCCTTCTCTATCTTATCGGAAAGGAAGGGGCGGATTTCGATCGAGCCTTTGCCTACTTTGAGAAAATAGATTTTGCTCCTTTTAATCATTACCTTCAGCAGGAGCCCGGCCTGATCGATTTCCTGGGGCTGGCCAAAAGCCGATTCAGGACGGCACTGGCAACGAATCGAACCGTTTCGACAATAGAGCTTCTCCAACATTACGATTTGAACAAGTTTTTCGATCTCGTGGTATGCGCCTCCGATGTTGAAAACCCAAAGCCGCACCCCGATATAATGGAGCGCATCCTCGGCGTTTTTGGCGCACATCCGCACGAAGTTCTCTACATAGGGGACTCTGAAGTGGATGAGCACCTTGCGGAGGCCACCGGCGTAATTTTCGTCGGCTACAAGAATCCGGACCTTAACGCCGACTGCCACATCAACCATTTCTCGGAGTTGAATCCGCTCTTTAACGGCGCGAGTTCCCCGTAAGTCGTCATTATGCACGCAATGAACAAATTTGAAGCACACTCGGGCATCGTACTACTCGGTGTAGTACACGGCGATCCGCATGGGTTCAAAAGGACCACCGCGTTTCTTCGGCGCTGTCGGCCCGACCTGGTCATGGCCGAGATCAGCCCTTTTGCACTGGAATACAGGCAAAGGAACGCACCGCGACTCTACCGCGAACTGAGGGCTAATCTTCACGCCGCAGCCGCCAATGCCGGCATTCCGTTTCTAAGGGCGCTCAAGCACCCGCCAATCTCCCGAATCGGTCGCCAGCTTCATTTGCCTTTTGAGTACCGGGCCACCGCGGCTTATTGCAGGGAATTCGGCGCGGAAGTGCTCCCGGTCGACTGCTCCGATTTCAGCAGGCGCTGGATCGATACATGGCCGGAGTTGATTTCCACCGCTAATCTCGAAACGCTTCTTAAGCTCGATGACAAGGCTCTATCCATATCAAGGAGCTATGATCTCGCAGCGCAAACCATCCTTGGCCGCATGCCCCTCCCATTACCCGATGAAGCCGATCAATGGCAAAGTCGCGAGGAGCGCATCAGCGAGACTATCCTCGCGAGTCTTGAAATCCGCGGACCCATCAGGCCGGTCTACATTGGAGGCTGGCAGCACTTGACACCGGGCGGCCCGCTTCGGTCGATCCGTGATATGCTTGGTATCGAACTTAATAACTGCTTGCTCCTCGACCGGGGAGCAATTTCTGAATGAAAGACGGACCCGGGCTTTCTATATTCGCATCTGGTCCCCTGCTGAGCGCAGGTTGCAATTCCGGCGCTGAGATGATATATTATCTCCTCTTGGTCGTGCTAGACGGGGAGCTAGCGGTGCCCTGTAGCCCGAGATCCGCTTTAGCGGGGTTGAATCCCCTTTGAAGGGCCGGAGCTGAGCCTGCCGTATCAACTCCTGGTGCCGGCTGGACACCACGCAACAGACGAATACGAACCCCGTCAGGTCCGGAAGGAAGCAGCGGTAAGTATCACCGGCTGTGTCGTGGTTAAATCTGGTCTGGTTGCCTGGAGGTGTGCGACAGGTACTTGGCCAGTTCGACAAAGGGTGCACGGCCAAGTCCCTTATTCCCCGCGCTCAGCTTCACTTTCATAATCCCATGTCTTAAATTCCTGCCATCCTGTCTCGGAAGCATCAGAGGACCATTTCCCGAATCACCCAAAAAGGACCCCAAATGAAGCTTGCCCGCACCACAGCATTCCTGCTTTTCCTGGCGGCATTCCTTTGCGCGGCCGGCGATTTCATTGCCCTCGGGCAGCAATCCCCCGCAAAAACCCCATCCTACAATGATGTAGTGCCAATCTTCCAGAAGCACTGCATCCAATGCCACGCCGGTGCCAAACCCCCTTTGGGCCTGCGTCTGGATAATTATGAGGACGTAATGAAGGGATCTGACGAACCTGTGGTTGTGCCCGGGGAGCCCAAGAATAGCTCCCTTTTTCTGAGAATTATTGGAGAACAGAAGCCTCGCATGCCCAGAAACGGGCCTCCGTGGCTCAACGAAAACGAAATAGCCTTGATTAAACAGTGGATTATGGAGGGTGCTCTTCCGTAAAAACAGGCCTTGGCCTCGCCCCCATGTGAATTATGTCGAATCAGGCATGGAAATTGAACATTACTGACGTGCATTGATTCGATTTTCATAAGAGAGGTGGAGATGAGGCTGCACTATCTTCAGCATGTTCCATTCGAAGGGCTTGGAAATATCGAGCCGTGGGCCAGGGGGTTGGGCTGGGAAGTGACCGCCACCCGCCTCTACAGGTCCGAGAAGCCCCCGAGTACCGACGAGTTCGACTGGCTGATCGTCATGGGCGGTCCGATGAACATTTACGAAGAAAAAGAATACCCATGGCTTTCAGCCGAAAAGAAATTCATCGCCAGGGCCATTGAAAGTAACAAAATTGTTGTTGGCGTCTGCCTTGGGGCCCAGCTTATCGCTGAGGTTACCGGCGGGCGTGTTTTTCGAAACAGGTACAAGGAAATCGGCTGGTTTCCGGTAAGAATCCTGCCCTCTGCTCCATCCTCATCCCCCTTCAAGGGTTTTCCGGATGAGTTTATGGCATTCCATTGGCACGGGGACACTTTCTCAATCGGCCGCGATTCGATCATGCTTGCCGAGAGTGAAGCCTGTTCAGCCCAGGCATTCTCCTGCAATAACGGCAGGGTCCTCGGGCTGCAATTCCACCTCGAAACCTCACCCGAAAACGCCCGCACCCTGATTCAAAATTGTGGCGGCGAGTTGGTGGACGGCCAATACATCCAGGGACCGCAAGCTATTCTTGGAAGGCAGGATCATTTCGGAGAGATCAACCGGAATATGGTACTCATGCTGGATAATATGAGGAATGAGTTTAACTGATCCAGGGCGTGAAACCCCCCGGCGCCACTGGCGAAAATTCCCTCACCTACCCGACCGCATCAGGAATAGGTCCTCTCTTCGGCGTATGGGCGTAATGCCAGCGCAGTGAGCGAAACCGATTCGGCCGCAACCAGTTCCTCTGGCGTACCTTGAGCCACTATT
This sequence comes from Desulfarculales bacterium UBA696, assembly GCA_002298995.1. Taxonomy (GTDB): domain Bacteria; phylum Desulfobacterota; class Syntrophobacteria; order Syntrophobacterales; family Syntrophobacteraceae; genus SbD1. Next base: position 163,854 of record DBMO01000037.1, on the reverse strand, counting down.
CGCCCCCCGTCCTCTCCGCTGCCTGGACCCAGATCTATAATGTAGTCGCTCGCCCAGATAAAATCGGTGTTATGCTCGATTACCAGGACCGTGTGTCCGTGGCTGGTCAGCGCCCTTAGAACGTCAACGAGCCGCTTTATATCTGCCCGATGAAGTCCGGTGGTGGGTTCGTCGAGAAGATAGAGCGTGGCGTTTCGGCTGTTGCCAAGCTCTCCCGCGAGTTTTATCCGCTGCGCCTCGCCGCCCGAAAGCGTGGGGCTGGGCTGGCCAAGCTTGAGATATCCCAACCCGAGGTCGCCAAGGATGCCGAGCGGCCTCGAAATCCGCGACATAGCGGAGAACAGGTCGGCGGCTTCGTCGATGGTCATTCCCAGGACGTCCGCGATGGTATTTCCCTTGTAGGTTGCCCCCAGGGTTTCGGCGTTAAACCTCCCCCCTCCACAAGTTTCACAAGGGACGAATACGTCAGGCAAGAAGTTCATCTCGACTTTTACCCTGCCCTGCCCCTTGCATGCCTCGCACCTGCCGCCCTTTACGTTAAACGAGAAGCGTCCGGGGCCGTAGCCGCGCGCCCGTGACTCCGGAAGGAGCGAGAAAAACTTCCTGATCTCGTCCCAAACCTTGATATAAGTTGCCGGAATGGACCGGGGAGTTCTCCCGATGGGGTTATGATCCACTTCCAGCACCCGGTGCAATTTCATACCTTCACTGAACTGCGCCCCGCCGGGGCTCAAATCCGCAGCGCCCCCCGCCGGGTTGTGAGTGAGGCCTTTTTGTATTACTTCATGCACGAGCGTGCTTTTACCTGCCCCGGAAACCCCGGTTATCGTCACCAAAATCCCGAGAGGAATCCGGACTTCTATATTCTTGAGGTTTCTCGCTCTGGCCCCTGAAAATTCAATCCAGCCCGCGGGCTCTTTTCTCGAAGGAATTTCAAATAACTCTTCGAGCGGCTTTCCGAACCACTTGCCGGTGAGCGTTTCCTCCCTGGCACTGAGTTCGCTGAAACTTCCTTCGGCAACCACCCTTCCTCCGCTTGCACCCGCCTCCGGCCCAAGCTCGATGAGTGTATCGGCCTGCCTCATAGTTTCCGGATCGTGTTCGACGACAATAACGGAATTCCCCTTTTCCTTCAGGCGCCGTAGACCTTCAAGTAGTTTGAGGTTGTCGGCGGGATGTAGTCCGATGGTAGGCTCGTCAAGGATGTAGCAGACCCCGCGAAGATTTGATCCGAGCTGCGCGGCAAGCCTTATACGCTGCGTTTCTCCGCCCGACATCGTATCACCCGACCGGCTAAGCGAAAGATAGCTGAGTCCCACCTTTTCAAGAAAAGAGAGTCTTTCGACTATCTGCCTCCATATGGGTGCGGCAATGGGAAGCTCCCGCTCGGTGAACTTGAAATCCCTCCAGATCTTCCCGAACATGGATACGCTCAATTGCGAGAGATCGGAGATGCCCCACCCCCGGAAATATACGGACCTTGCCTGCGCGTTGAGCCTGCTGCCGTTGCATTCCGGGCAAGGGAGTTCATCGAAGAAATGAGCGATATTTTTCCAGGCCTCCCCATCTTCCGACAATTTCTCGATTATCGATATGAGTCCTGGAAATTTTCCGGTTTTTCCGTTGAGCATCAAGTGCCAGGCGGGCCCGAGACTCGAAAAAGGCTTGGATGTGTCTATTTTAAGATGGCGCATCCAGAGTCGCTCAAGCTTTTCTCCTTCCCTTTTTAGTGAACCGCGCCACAATATGGACCTAAGCCATGGAAGAAAGCCCTCTTTTAAGGGCACATCAGCCGGTCCGGAAAGCCGATGCGGATTGAAGCGCTTTGTCGTACCCAGTCCCATGCAGGCCGGGCAGTAGCCCTGGCGGCTGTTAAACGAGAAGAGCCTCGGATCGAGCGGCGCCAGACCGCGGTTACATGCCGGGCAGTAGAGATGCCGACTAAGCACCTTCATCCCGTTATTCCCCGGCAGATCGAGGTGAAGTATGCCGCCGCCCAGGGCGAGTCCACGCCTCACGGCATCGGTGATTTCATTTACCGTGAGCCTCTTTCGGTCAAGCCCGGGCAGGAGCAGTTCTATATCGTGTTCCCGGTGCCTGGCCAGGGACGGAATGGGGTCGAGCGCCAGCAGTTTGCCGTCAACTCTTACCCGTTCGAACTTCATGCGTTTAAGCCGCATGAACAGGTCCCTGTAGATTCCCTTTCTGCCGTGTACCAGAGGAGCAAACAACTTTATCGGGCCGCCGCCGGCTTCTTCGCGGATTCTCGCAAGAATTCCGTCGAAGCTTAGCTGCTCGAGCTTCCTTCCACAATCCGGGCAGTGCTGTTCACCCAGCTTTGAATAGAAAAGCCGCAGAAAATGGTAAATTTCGGTAATCGTGCCAACCGTCGAGCGCCTGCCGAATCGGCTCGTCCGCTGCTCGATCGCTATTGTAGGCGGCAGGCCGGTTATCTGATCCACCTCGGGCTTTTCCATTATCTTGAAATATTGGCGCACATAGGATGAAAGGCATTCGAGATACCGGCGCTGCCCCTCGGCGAAAAGAACGTCGAAGGCAAGGGTCGATTTACCGGACCCGCTAAGGCCGGTAAGCACGGTCATGCCGCTCCCCGGAAGCCCTATCCTGTCTATTTTGAGATTGTGCTCGCGCGCGCCGCGGACGACTATTTCGCTCCCGTTGGATTGAGCGGGGGACATTGGATAATCGAGAACTTTGCCGGGATTGAAAGACGAAAATGATGACTGCTGCTCGGCCGCAAGCGGCAGGTCCAAATCCTCGGACTCTCCCAAACGCTCCCTCAGGTATTTTCCGGTAATACTTTCCGGATTTGACCAAACGTCTTCCGGCGAGCCGCAGCAGACGATTTCTCCTCCCCTCTCGCCGCCTTCAGGCCCGAGGTCGATAATCCAGTCGCAGGCCACCAGGAAATCCAGGTTATGTTCGACTACCAGGACAGTGTGCCCCATATCGACCAGTTGGTGGAGAACCCGTATCAACTTGGCGATATCGTGCGGATGCAGCCCGGTCGTCGGCTCATCAAGTATGAACATATTGCCCCTGGCACTGTCGGCCTTTCGGCGTAAATTGCCGGTGTGCAGGTGATGAACCAGCTTGAGCCGCTGGGCCTCCCCGCCCGAAAGTGTGCTGAGCGGCTGTCCCATGCGCAGGTAATCGAGCCCGATCGCAATAACCGGTTCCAGCGAGCGGGATAATTGTTCGTTTTCCGGAAAACTCTCCAGAATCTCACGCGCCGTCATATCCAGCATGTCGCCAATCGAAACGCCCTTTATTTTTATCCCCAGAACTTCTTCCTTGAATCGTTTACCGCCGCATTGCGGGCATTTGAGGAAAACATCCGCCAGAAACTGCATCTCGACGCGCTCGAAACCTTCGCCGTTGCAGGTTTCGCACCTTCCGCCGGGCACGTTAAAGGAAAAGTGCCGGGCGGCAAAACCCTTGGCAATCGCCTCCGGGGTAGTCGCAAGCATTTTGCGAAGCGGGTCCAGAGCGCGGGTGTAGGTAAGAAGGTTTGCCCTGGGAGTGCGGCCAACCGGCTGCTGATCGACGAGAATCATCTCGGAGACCAGCTCCGGGCCTTCCAGGCGGTCGCAAATACCCGGCGCTTCGGCCGCCCGTCCACGGCTCCTCAGCCAGCCGTTATAGAGCGTTTTGTCAACAAGAGTGCTTTTCCCCGACCCTGATACTCCGCTTATTCCGATCAAGAGGCCGAGTGGAAAATCTACGTCTATTCCCTTGAGATTATTCTCCCTCGCACCTCTTATTGCCATCGCTCTTCCGGGCCGTGGGATTCGCCTTTCCCGGAAACCCGATACTACCGATTTGCGCCCGGAAAGATAGTCCCCCGTCAGGCTCGATTCGCATTCGGCCAGCCCTTCGGGAGATCCCTGGTAGACGACCTCCCCGCCCCTTTCGCCGCCCGCGGGCCCCATATCTATCACTTGGTCGCAAAACCTGATCATGCCGGAGTCGTGCTCGACCATCACAACCGAGTTGCCCATCCGGACGAGTTGTTCGAGTTGTCCCATTAGCCGCCTCTGGTCGCGGGCGTGAAGACCCACGCTCGGCTCATCGAGCACATAGAGCACATTAACCAGGGCTGACCCGAGCGCGCGAGTCAGGTGCACCCTCTGAACCTCGCCACCGGAGAGCGTTCGCGATTGCCTGTCAAGAGAGAGGTACTCCAGCCCTACCGCCGTTAAAAAATGCAGCCTGGACCTGATCTCGGATACGAGCAAAAGGGCGGCGGGATCGGATGCAATCTCCGGCCAATCCCGCGAAAAATATTCATTGCATTTTTCGATGCTCCAGGATGCGACTTCAGCGATCCCGAAGCCCCGCAGCTTGTACAGAAGGGAGGCGGGCTGGAACCGCGATCCTCCGCAGGCAGCGCATGCACGATAGGCACGAAAGCGAGACAGGAAAACGCGTACGTGCATCTTGTAAGTCTTGGTTTCGAGCCACTCGAAATATCCTTTTATGCCGTAGTATTTCCTGGTCCCGTCGATGATCTTTCGGAGCGAATCTTCGTCCAGTTCCGCAAAAGGCACATCCGTGGGGATGCCTTCCTTCCGGCAAAAGTCGAGCAGTTCAGTGTACTCCTCGCGGTCTTCGCCACCCCATGGTTTTATGGCGCCCTGCTCGAGCGACAACCTGCGGTCGGGAATAACCGAATCGATATCCACCCCTATGGTTCTGCCAAACCCCCTGCACTCGGGGCATGCTCCGAGAGGACTGTTAAACGAGAAAAGATTGGGGCTCGCGGGAATTATGGGGATGCTTCCGGGACATTCTGGGCAGCCAAGCTCCGAGCTGAACTTTCGTATACGGTCCGGCATAACGATGACCGCAACCCGCCCCTCGCCCATGCGGAAGGCGGTGCCGATGGAATCCGCCACCCTGGCGCGCTCCGTCTTGCCCCATGAAAGCCGGTCAACCACTACCAGAATTTCATTGTCCGCTAGTTTTTTAATATCCGTCTTTCCGAGACCTTCCAGCTCAACGGCTTTCCCATCCACGAATATTCGAAGAAAGCCTTGCGATATCAGCTGGCCGCGCCAATCAGCTTCACGGGTCGAAGCGAAGGGGAAAGCTATCAGCACGCGGTCATCCGGTGCGAGATCGGACAGTTTGTTGTAAATCGTCTCCGGATCGTCTCGCGTGATAACTTTTCCGCAGGTCGGGCAAAATGGAACGGCCATGCGCGCGAAGAGCAGTTTCAGGTAGTCGTTTATCTCGGTAATCGTTCCCACCGTCGAGCGAGAACTACGCACGGCGGTTCCCGATTCGATGGCGATGCTTGGCGGTATACCCTCGATGCAGTCGGCTTCCGGCGGGTCCATTCTTTCGAGAAACTGGCGCGCATAAGGGGAAAAAGTCTCGATATAGCGTCTCTGCCCTTCAGCGTAAAGCGTATGTAGGGCGAGACTCGACTTGCCCGAACCGCTGACTCCGGTCAGGGCAATCAACCTGTTCAGGGGAATATCGAGATCAATATTCTTTAAATTGTGCTGGCGAACGCCCCGCAACCGTATAAAATCGTCATCGAAAGACAACTGGAAAGCTCCTTGATAATTGAAGCGCTGATTTAACCGCGAAGAGCACGAAGAAAGATAAATGAAATAAAAACACGCAGGATTGGAATCCCTCCATGTACTTTCCTTCGCGATCGCCGTGGTAGATTCCAAATCGCGCATCGTGCAAAAGTCCGCGCATATCGGACCGGAACGCAACTAATCGCTTGATCTTGTGACTGCAATAAATAAAAATTCGGCGTTCCAGGGTAATCTTAAATATTATAACCTCTTCGGAGCCTCCAAACGGTATTTCTTTGAAGCCGTGCGAAGCTTTTGCACCGGAAGCATGCAAATCGCAAAACGATCGGGAAGTTTATCATGAGCAATATCACCCCCATGATGCAGCAGTACCTCGAAATAAGGGCGAAATACCCGGAAGCACTGCTGCTATACCGGATGGGGGATTTCTACGAGATGTTCATGGACGATGCCGTTACAGCCTCGCGAGTTCTCGATATCGCCCTTACTTCCCGCGACAGGCAGGCGGAAAACCCGGTCCCCATGTGCGGCGTGCCTTACCACTCGGCCGAAGGCTACATTGCCAAGTTGATTTCAGCTGGATTCAAGGTGGCGGTCTGCGACCAAGTGGAGGACCCCAAGAAGGCAAAAGGGCTGGTCAAGCGCGAGGTCACGCGGGTCCTTACACCAGGGCTTATCCTGGACAATCAGAATCTTACCTCGAACCTTCCCAACTATCTCGCATCGGTTGCCCCGTCTGAGCGCGGAAAGCCCTTCGGACTGGCCTACCTCGACATTTCGACAGCCGAATTCAGGATTACCGAACTGGAATCGGAAGAACTCCTGCTGGACGAGCTGATACGAATCGCCCCCAGCGAAATACTTCTGCCGGACGGCGAAGCCCCCGAGTGGGCGTTAAACGCTGCAATCCGCTCCGAGGCTACAGTTACGCATATCGACGCGGTCCACTTCGACCGGCGCAGGGCGGACGAACTCCTCAAGTCTCATTTCAATGTCATTTCTCTGGAAGGCTTCGGCGTAAACTCGATGGGACCGGCTATTCAGGCGGCAGGCGCCGTCCTTGCCTACTCGCGAGAAAACCTTTTCGGCTCGTGCGATCATATCCGCAAAGTCATACCCTACAGCCGCTCGGAGTTCATGGTATTAGACGACGCAACGGTCAGGAATCTCGAAATATTCTATTCGGCGAGCTTTCAAGGCCGCAAGGGCTCCCTTCTCGAAACAATCGACTACACGAAGACGGCTATGGGCGGCAGGCGCCTCCAGCACTGGCTCAGATACCCTCTGCTCGATCTTGCCTCGCTTGAATTTCGCCAGGAAGCGGTTGCAGAGCTTGTTTCCAGAAGTACCACAAGGGCGGAGCTGATATCCGCCATGGAGAATATAAACGACATCGAGCGCCTGAATGGCAGGAACAGCACCGGGATATCCACCCCGCGAGACCTAGTGGCACTTAAGAGGTCTCTACAGGTGCTGCCAAAAATCGGCGAGCTTCTCCGCCAATGCGGAAGCGAGCTTATTTCGCGCCTGGCCGGCGAATGGGACACGCTTGAAGAATTATCGCAAACCCTTGAGGCCGCCCTTGCCGATCCTCCTCCCGCAACGCTTACCGCCGGGGGTGCAATAAACCCCGGCTTCGACCCTGATCTCGACAATTATATTCGCCTCAGCCGCGACGCCAAGGGCTGGATGGCCGAGTATGAGGCCCAGCAGAGGCTCGAAACCGGCATTTCCTCCCTCAAGGTCCGCTACAATAAGGTCTTTGGGTACTATATCGAGATTTCCCGCTCAAACCTTGCTTCGGCCCCACCTCATTATTTCCGCAAGCAGACCCTTGTAAACGCCGAACGGTTCATAACCGAGGAGCTGAAGGATTTCGAGGTGCAAGTCCTCGAAGCCGATGAAAAGAAGCTTGAGCTCGAGCAGCTTCTTTTCTCCAGAATGCGCGGGGAGGTTGCGGCCCAAAGCGGCAGAATCCAGGCAAGCGCCGACAGGATAGCGATACTGGACTGCCTTGCCTCCATGGCGGAGGTTGCGGCTAAATTCGACTACTGCAGGCCAGACCTCCGTAACGGTGACTCTATTACGATTCGGGACGGGCGCCATCCGGTAATCGAGCAGTTCCTGGACAGGGGAGTTTTTGTACCTAACGACCTTGAAATCAACCAGGAAAGCGGTGAGGTTTTAATCGTTACCGGCCCCAATATGGCCGGAAAGTCCACAATTTTGCGACAGGCCGCGCTCATTGTGCTGCTGGCCCAGATCGGCGGCTTCGTCCCGGCATCGCATGCGGAAATCGGCCTGGTGGACAGGATCTTTACGAGGGTGGGAGCATCGGATGACCTTGCCCGGGGTAGGTCCACTTTCATGGTAGAAATGCAGGAGACGGCAAATATCCTGCACCAGGCGACCACCCGCAGCCTTATAATTCTCGACGAGATCGGGCGCGGGACGAGCACATTCGACGGAATGAGCATCGCCTGGGCGGTTGCCGAATATTTGCACGACTTTCAGGGTAAGGGCATAAAGACGCTTTTCGCCACCCACTATCATGAGCTTACCGAGCTTTCCCGCAGTCGCCCGCGAGTGAAAAATTTCAATGTAGCGATCCGCGAATGGCAGCAGGAGATCGTTTTCTTCCACAAGCTCATGCCTGGCGGATCAAGCCGAAGCTACGGAATTCAGGTTGCACGGCTTGCCGGTCTTCCGGAGCACATTACCGAGCGTGCCCGTGAGATATTGTCTCAGCTCGAGGGAGCAAATTCGAGCCCTCTTTCCGGACCCGGTCCCAAGGTTATACAAAACCGCGCGCCAACGGAGCCCGCAACCCAGCTCCAGCTTTTCAGGCCGGCCGATAACCTCAAGGAGCGGATTTCGGGCATCGATTTGGACAGGATCACGCCAATCGAAGCACTCCAGACCCTCCACGACCTCAAGGCGGAGATCCTCAGCGCCGGGGGACACAAGGCGGCCAATGCCGGCAGGAAAAATTCCAGGGGGAGAAAATAAAACCCTCTCCGTAAATACTGCTCATTTCCCGTTTCGCTTCAAGGGATTACATTACGCATGAATTTTATCGGTTCTAATTGGAATAGAGGGCCAATGCTCAAGGTAATTAAGGCAACCATGGTAATTATGGAGATTTTCTCATGACCCGGCCGGGAGTACGCGAAATTTCACCCGGCACCGTTCTGGAGTTCTTTGAATCCAAGGAAATCCTTTGTGGAGTGGTCCTTGCGGTAAAGGATGGCCGCCTGCACGTGCTGACGGAGCGAAATCGCGAGATCAATCTTACACGTTCGCGGGCCGTCCACTACGGCGAAACGGCACTCAATGTCAAGCTTACCAGGGATGAGCTGGCAAAAAAACTCGCGGAAATTTCCACAAAAAGAAGACAACTCCAGCAGAATGTAGACTTGGAAGAGGTCTGGTCTCTTTTCGAGGGAGACGATGGTGAATTCGACCCGATTGAAATAGCAGAGGTCCTCTACAACAAGCCTGTTCCGGACGATCAATCGGCCGCGATAAGCCGTCTTTTGCTCGAAGACAGGCTCTATTTCCAGGAAAAAGGTTCCAGGTATTCGCCCCGATCACCTGAAAGCGTCGAGCAGCGCCGTGCAGAAATGCAAAAAGAGGCTGACAAGGAAACCAGGCTCTCCGTGAGCGCTCAGTGGCTCGAAGCCGTGTGGAACCGCAAAAGTGCCCAGCCGCCGCCATTTCTCGATGAAGTCATCCAGCACCTGAAGGATTATTCAGTATTCGGCCAGGAGGCGAAAGAGGCGGCTGTCATAAAGGAGGCCCTAAAGCGCGCCGGCATACTTCCGCAGCCGCTTTCCGCGTTTCGCATCCTTGTGCGCATTGGGGTGTGGAGCGAAAACGAGAACCTGCTGCTGCACGAGCATGCAATATCCAAGACCTTCACCCCGGAGGAAATCGAGCGGGCTGAACAAATCTCCGTTTCGACCCGCCAGAATACGGCGGCATCCGGCAGGGAGGACCTCACCGGCCTCCCCGCGTTCACCGTCGATAGCCAGTTCACCCGCGACTATGACGACGCCCTCAGCATTCGTGAACTGCAGCCGGGCGTATTTGAAATAGGCGTCCATATCGCCGATGTGGCTGAATTTATCCCAAAGAATGACCTTCTCGACCGGGCGGCCGAGCATAGGGTAAGTTCGATCTATCTCCCCGACGAGCGGATCTCGATGTTTCCGCCTTCGCTCTCCGAGGGGGCCTTGAGCCTCAAGGCCGGCGAAGAAAGGCTTTCCCTCAGCTTCTTAATAAAGATGGACCGTGAAGCAAACGTGCTGGAGAGCAGGATTGTCCCGAGCGTGGTGCGAATCCAGCGGCAGCTGACCTACGAGTTCGTCGATTCTCTCATTCCGCGCGACACCGCCATAAAAACCCTTTTCGAGCTTGCGATGAAAAGGCGCAAAATAAGGCTCGAAAACGGCGCGATCATTTTGCCTCTTGCCGAAATACACGTCTACGTGAACAACGCGGGGATGATCCAGATCGCTCGGTACGAAAAAGAAACTCCGGCCCAGATAATGGTATCCGAATGGATGATCGAGGCAAACGCAGCCGCGGCGGATTACCTTGCCGAAAGGACAATTCCGGCAATCTTTCGCGGTCAGGCCGAATGCCGCCCCGAAACTGAATGTGTGCCAAGCGAGCATGAACTGTTCAGAGTCTATCGTCAGAGACGGCTTTTCTCGCGAGCGGAACTCTCATCCGAACCAAAGGCGCACTGCAGCCTGGCCATACCCCGCTACACCACGGTCACCTCTCCCATCCGCCGCTACTCCGACCTTTTGGTGCAGCGCCAGTTAAAGCAAGCCCTTGCCGGAACGGACGACCTCTACTCAAAGGAAGAGATGGGCCAGTTCATCACCCGGATAGGCGTTGCTCAGGCCAGGATTTTTACCATACAGCGCAAGTGGACCAGATTCTGGATCCTCAAGTACATTGAACAGGAGGATATCGAGACGATGCATGCTCTCGTTCTTGATAAGAACTCCCGGTTCGCTCACTTGCTGATCCCCGATTTTCTCCTGGAGGTCAATGCGCCCATACCGGAGAACTCAGAATTTAAACAGGGGGAGATGGTTCGAATCCATATCGAAAAGGTTGCACCGAGAGATGATATCGTGAAAATACAGATAGTTGAATCTCCCCACCGTTCGTGACGCCAGACCTTCTGCGCAGTCATTGATCCGCGCAATCAGTCAGCAACTATTCAATTTTTATCGAGGGGGCCGGATATTGATAAAAAGAGCCGTCACAATCCTTTCGGTATTTCTACTGTTTGCCGCTTCGATATTTTTTGCGTCCCCAGCCTGCCTTGGAGTCACCCCCTTTGAAATTTTCGAATCGAGCACTCTCAGTAAGGCCGTAAAGCGAAACAAGCTGGTCGTGGGAATGGAAGTCGGATTTTTCCCATTCGAGTACTCCGATACCGAGGGAAAGCCGTTGGGATTTGACGTGGATCTCGCAAAGCTTGCGGCTAAAGAGTTGGGCGTTGAGATCGAGATTAAAGACATGGAATGGAGCGGCCTTATCCCGGCACTCCAGGGCGGTAAAGTCGATCTGATAATATCAAGCATGACCCGAACTCTTGAACGGGCAAAAACAGTCACGTTCACACAGCCCTATTTCGAGACCGGCCTTTGTGCGCTGATCAGCAAAAAGAGAGCATCCGATGTTAGGGATATCGGACAGCTAAACGAACCCGAGCGGGTCCTCGCGGTTAAACTGGGCACCACGGGCGATCTTGTTACGGGCAAACTTTTCCCCAAGGCAACCGTAAACCGCTACAAGGAAGAGACCGCATGCTTCATGGAGGTCGCGGCAGGGCGGGCGGATGCATTCATCTACGACCAGCTCTCTGTGTTAAAGCATCAGAGAGAAAATCCCGACACAACCTTTGCAATCGCCAAGCCCTTTACTTACGAACCATACGCCATTGCAATACGGAGCGGCGATTTTGACTTTCTTACCTGGCTCAACCTTTTCCTGGAGACCATAAAGGCAGATGGCCGCTACAAACAAATACACTCAAAATATTTCAGCGAGATCGAGTAGCCTCGGGAAGTTAAAGCCTGCCGTAATAAGCGCTATCATTTCGGCCGGCCTTTTCCTCGTGCTCTACATTCTGCTCAGCCGAATGGAATACCCATGGAACTGGCGCGTCCCCTGGGAATATCGCACTCTCTTTATCCACGGCTTCTACTATACGGTTGCTATCTCGGCCGGCTCGATAGTCCTGGGATTTTGCATCGGGGTGGCGGGAGGTCTTGCACAGGTATCGGAAAACATCTTCGCCCGTCAGGCATCCAGGCTCTACATTGAATTCTTTCGTGGCACGCCGCTTCTTATTCAAATCTATATCTCCTATTTCTGCCTGGCCGCGGCAATCAACTACGACAACCCCGTTGTAATCGGCACCTGTTCACTTGCACTATTTTCGGGTGCATACATAACGGAGATAGTAAGGGGCGGGATAGAGTCGATCAGCAGCGGCCAGATGGAGGCCGCCCTCTCGATAGGCCTCACCAGAGCGCAGGCACTTCGTCACGTGATCTTTCCCCAGGCATTTCGCAGAATCGTCCCACCGGTAACCGGCCAGTTTGTGTCACTCATAAAGGATTCCTCACTCCTATCCGTCATTTCGGTTCGCGAACTCACAAAAGCCTCCGAAATCGTAAACGCCACCACCTACAGAACATTCGAAGCATATTTGCCCCTGGCTGTGATATATCTTCTTCTAACCTTCCCGCTCTCGCATTTTACACGCCGGCTGGAAAGAAGGCTGATAGCCGAATAGAACCAGGACCAGCCGCATGTACTCGGCTATGCGAATCGGAACGAAGATCCGGGAGCTCTTAGTATCACTGGACTTCCAGTCCTGTTGAGTATACGCTCCTGAGTGATCCTGAGCCCCAGATTACTTGACGGGAGGGATTCAGATATTAATTACCAGTGCCCCGACGCACGCCCGGCACGGAAATCTAATACCGTTTCCCGCCCAAAAACTCGGATAAGGGTAAGCGATGGAACTCCAACCCAAGCACACGATCCTCTTGGTCGACGATGATGAGGATGACTGCCTTCTAGTCAAAAACGCATTCGATAAGTGCGGATTCACAGGAGTTATGGTATTTTTGAAAGACGGAGAAGAGCTTATCCGCTACCTCAATCGCGAGGGTGAGTTCCTGGCCGGGGAATCACCATATCCAGATCTTATACTTCTCGATCTCAACATGCCCCGCATGGACGGCCGCCAAGCCCTTCAAACAATCAAAGCAGACCCAAAGTTTCGGGCAATCCCCATAATCATCTTCACGACATCGAATGAACCCGCCGATATCCAGTTCTGCTACGATCATGGCGCCAGTTCATTTATGACAAAACCGAATAACTATAAAAAACTGATCGGCGCGGTGGAAACATTCTGCTCCTACTGGTTTAACTGGATGCGCCTCCCCAGGATGCGAGATAAAACGTGAGCTGTTTCCGTGCTCCGATCATTCAGGCAGGATGGCCTAACGGCGCTTGCACTCCTCTGAATTATGGGCCTGCATCAAAGCGAACCGAGCGCCCCGTCAACTACAGATGGGCCTTTAGCCTTGACTTGGAAGACGTGATTTGCTAATTTTTCGAGTTACTGGGGGATCGTCCAGCGGCAGGACTGCAGACTCTGGATCTGCCTACCTAGGTTCGAATCCTAGTCCCCCAGCCAATTTTTTCCAGGGGTCCCATCGTCTAGTGGCCTAGGATATCGGCCTCTCACGCCGAAGACACGGGTTCGAGTCCCGTTGGGACTATGGGTTTTCAAGGGGTTACAGCACTTGCTGTAGCCCCTTCTGTTTTGGAAGAGACATTTGGAGTGCGTTCGCGTAATCTGAAGGAACTACTCTCACCGCTTTTTCAGGACCAAACCCTTAAATCCCGCAACATCCATTAAGCCAAGACTGCTGCTCCGGAGTAAAGGTGGAGTGCAGTGAGCGGGGCATTGCTTAGATCTTGTTCGCACGAGGCAAAAAAGGAGTCACCGTGAATCGGAAACCCCTTTTTTGCTGCTTTTGTCAATCCGGTCATTAAGACTGCAAACTACTTGGAAGAGATCATTTTACGGTCATCAGACTCTAGAGAGCTGATTATCTTTCGCGCCTCCACTATCCAGGCATCGGCCTGCCTTATCGGTATTTTCTTGTTCTTCAGAGCACTTACTTCATTGCCAAACGCTTTAAGCATGTTTGCGGAAGCAGTTACCTCCAGTCTATCAAGAGATTTGAAAGCTGAGTCCAGCTTGGAAACAAGGCTGTTTTCGGTTCCACTTGCCAGATGATAGGCATGAACGAGTTGGCGCAAGTATCTGATGTGCCCCTGGACAATGGCCCACGGCTTCACCTTTGCAGTCCGTTTCAGGTTGGCCCGGTAGAGGGGCCAAGAGCTGTTCGCCGGACCATAAGAGCCGGTATCCATCGCCCTGACCGAGTAAGCGCAGCCAATGTAAAGTGTACCGTCATGCCCAATGGCGGGGGAGGAATTCACCTGGCCCTCGGTGGGACCTAAAAGGACACTTTGAGTAGGGTAGGTGCCATGGTCGACAACTTTGTAGATATTAGTATCGCGGGAACCAAAATAGATCGAACCGTTCGCCCCGACGGCAGGTGCATTATGAGATCCTACCTCATTTGAGTCTGAGTGAATGTGCACCCACTTTTTCGAACCATCGGGATTGATAGCATAAATGACCCCGTATCCTGTCCCGCTTGTTCCAGCGGGCAGGTCTTGCCCGGTCACATAAATTGTACCATCGGCCCCAATTGCCGGAGAACTATGAAGAGTGAATTGAATGTGGCCTTCCGTGGTAAACTCCCATTTCTTATGTCCACCTTGATCCAATGCATGAAGCTTCAGACTGTCGGTGTAATAGATGGTGCCGTCACGTCCAATTGCAGGCGGGGCTTCAGACCAACTTTCCAAAGACCAATCCCATTTCCAGCTTCCGTATTTGTCTATGGCGAATATCCGCCTCTGCGGGCTTGAATTGCCCTGGAATGTACTGGCCTTGAAATAGACAGTGCCGTCCGAGCCGATAACCGGCTCACCAACAAAAGCCTCGAAACCCACTCCATAAGTCCACTTGGGAGTCAAATCCGAATTGAAGGCATATAATTTGGAAGTATTCGATCCAATGTACACAGTCCCATCATCTTCTATGGCTGGTCCCCCAAGGAAGAGACAGTCCCCCGAATCGTACGTGTTGGCATATCTCACCGTTCCATTCGGGTTGAAAGCCCATAGGGTGTGCCCTGCTCCGACATATATGGCGCCATTTGGACCTATGGCCGACGAGTAGCCAATAGGGTCGTATAATGGATAACTCCATTTTAGTGTTCCATTTGGATTAAGGGCATAAAAATTCCCGTTCAAGGCCCCAACATATATGGTGCCGTCATCTCCCACGGCTGGAGACCCAGGCACTCCACCAAGTAGGTTTTGCCCTACAGTGTAGAATTCCCAATTTGCGCAGAAGCTGGTATTCGTTTGAAAAAACAGGAACGCGAAAAACAATGCAAAGGCAAGACAGATCTGAGAGCTTCTTGTTCGTCGAGCAGGCATTTCATATCTCCTTTTCCACGACTGTTTTCAATAGGCTAATGGGTGAAGTTTGGGAGTTGCAAAATATAATGCAAGGGTGAGGCAAAAGAATGCTAATTCTTTTAGGGCTTAGCTAAAGCAGATTACTTGCTTTATGTCAAATCTGAATCATCCCTTTTTCTACTACTATGATTAGCTCTATCTTATTCTGAACATTACAAGCACATATTTCCAAGAATATCACCTTATTTCAGCCATATCCGACGATTGATTTTGAAGTATGTCTTTATCCAGACCACCGGCAAACCCCTCAAGATCACCAAAACGGGCGAACAGGATAGTCCATGGTATGCCGCGACCAGCGGGATTTCTAGGCCGAAATATTTTCGTGCAAGGGTCAGGCCCCATCCCGGTGAAAATCGTGGCGAATGAGGCACGAACCGCCTCGGCAATTCGGCACCGCCATTTTTACATGCAACCGCGGCGTGGATGAATTAGAATATTAGGCTACATCCTGTCCAGGCGGAGCTAAAATGAAGAATACAGTCAGTAAGGTCGCCAGCCTCTTCATACTCGTGATCGACGACGAGCCTAACATCAGGAAGACTCTAGGGATTTCCCTTGAAGCCGAGGGGCACAATGTCGTTGCCGTTGCGAATGCACGGGATGCGCTGGAGGAAGCCGGGCATGGGTATTTCGACCTGGCATTGGTCGATCTGCGCCTTGGGACCGAATCCGGAATGGAGCTGATCCCAAAGTTGCAGGCGCTGTGTCCGTGGATCAAGTGTGTTGTTATCACCGCATACGCTTCAATTGACAGCGCGGTGGAAGCGATGCGCAAGGGGGCTTTTGATTACCTGCCAAAACCCTTCACTCACGACCAGGTATCTGTTCTGGTAAATAAGGTTGCCGAGGTCAGGACTCTCGAACAAAAAATTGCCGCCCTCCAGGAGCGGTTGAATGAATCTGTTCCCGAGGCTGTTGTAGAGAGCCGGAGTCCTGTCATGCAGCGAACCCTTGCATTGGCCCGGCAGGTCGCCGAAAGTGACGCAACCATCCTCATCCGAGGAGAAAGCGGTACCGGCAAAACACTTATCGCCAACGCGATTCATTCATGGAGCAAGCGGTCTTCAAAGTCATTTGGAACTGTTTCCTGCCCTTCACTTACCGCTGAACTGCTTGAAAGCGAGCTTTTCGGGCACGCCAAAGGATCATTCACCGGAGCTCTGCGCGACTATCCGGGACGGATTTCCGCATGCGAAGGCGGGACGCTTTTTCTGGACGAAATCGGCGATCTACCGCTCTCGATTCAAGCCAAACTGCTTCGGGTCCTCCAGGAAAAGGTCTATGAGCGGGTGGGCGAGTTGGGGACCAGGAAAGCCAACGTGAGGATCATTGCGGCAACGAGCGTTGACCTCGAAGGGGCGATCAAGGCAGGGCGATTCCGGGAGGACCTTTTCTACAGGCTGGATGTCGTGGAGGTCGTGATTCCGCCGCTTCGGGATCGTCGTGAGGACATCCTCCCGATAGCGGAAGGTCTTTTGGCATTCTTCGCGAGACAAAACCATCGCGGCCAGGTCCTCGGATTTACAAATGAGGCATCGGAGTTTCTCCTAGACTACGAATGGCCCGGCAATGTGCGGGAACTTCGCAACGCCATCGAGCGTGCGGTTCTCCTGTGCAGGGAGGAACGCGTCGGCATCCACCATTTTCCCCATAAGGCAAGGCCCTCCGAGAGGATTCCCGGTGCTGGAGACCTCGTCACAATGGAAGAACTGGAAAGGGCTCACATCAGGCGAGTGCTCTCCTCCACAAAATCAATCGATGAGGCATGCCGGATACTTGGAATGGATTCGGTGACTCTTTGGCGCAAACGTAAAAAATATGGACTTTGAATCGAACATTTCATTTTGAAATGCCCGATCCCGCACATCCTTCACTTTGAAATAACACCCTCCCTCGCAAGCCACAATAAACCACTTAATCCCATGATAACATTGAGCTTTATTTTTGTCGATCTGGCACGCACCTTGCCCTATTAGAGGGTGGGGTGAATGAAATGAGTCTAAGAACGAAGTTGATCATAGCTTCCGGCGGCCCGCTATTAATTCTGTTGATTCTCGGCGTGATTAGCATCAGCACGATTGCCCGCTCGAGCAAAACGGTAGAGCGGATCTTCAGGGAGAACTACGACAGCGTTGCCGCCGGGCAAAGCATGATGAACAATCTCGTTCTGATGGACCGAAGCGCCGAGGCATTCGCCTGGGGATGGGACGACAACAGGCAGGTGGTGGATTCCGCTATTGGTGAGTTTTCCAAAAGCCTGAAATTCCAGCAGGGAAACATTACCCTCCCCGGGGAAAAGGAGCTGACAGATCGGCTGACAAAGCTCTGGAACAACTACAGGAGCGATCTGGAATCCTACTTTCAGTTGCCGCAAACCGGGAGTGCGCGGCGCGATTTTTACAGAACCAGGCCTCTTCCCCTCTCCGACGAGATTCAGGATACGCTACAGCAAATTATAGATATCAATATAAACAATATGGTCTCTATAGACGGTAAGGTGATGCAGCAGGCAGCTGAAACAAATCGCACATTAATTGCCCTGGTAATCTGCGGGGTGGTTCTGGCCCTGATCCTGATCGCCTTCATCGTGCCGTCGATCGCCAGGCCTATTTCGAATCTGACACGCTCCATAAAAGAAATTCAACAGGGCAACCTGGATTTGCTCGTAAAGGTGCGCTCGGGGGATGAAATCGGGCAGCTTGCCGCTTCATTTAATGAGATGACATCGAGCTTGCGCGAGTTCAGGCGCAGCAGCCGAGCCCGGCTTTTTCGCACCCAGGAGGCGGTCATTTCCGCCCTGAATTCCCTCTCTGACGGGATCGCAATCTGCAGCCCCGGTGGGAAGATCGAGCTTTCGAACCAAACTGCTCAGACTCACTTTGCCCTCAAGCCTGGAAGCGATATCCAGTCGATTGAAAACGACAAAGTGAAGGACCTCTTTGAGCGCGCATGCCGCGAGATGCGACCGATAACCTTTAAGAGCTATGATTCGGCTCTTCAGGTTTTCAGGGATGGCGAAGAGCGGTTTTTCCTGCCTGAGGCTGTCCCGATTCTCGATGATGCCCGCCGCTTGATGGGTGTAACCCTGATATTTTCCGATGTCAGCCGCTTGCGCCAAATTGACGAGATGAAAAGCGGGCTTATTTCGACAGTATCTCATGAGCTAAAGACCCCTCTTACTTCCATCCGACTCGCTACCCACGCTCTTTTGAACGAAAAGCTGGGACCTCTCAGTCCTAAACAGACCGAGCTGGTCGCCGCCGCCCGTGAGGACAGCGACAGGCTCTACCGGATTATCGAAAATCTGCTCGATATCGGCCGGATGGAATCTGGACAGTCCAAGCTGGAACTCGTTCAGGTGAATACCGAACAGATTCTTCTGAACGCAATAGAGGAGATAAGGCCCTCGTTTAATGACAAGGGAATTGCGCTGCTGCTCGACCTGTCCGGAGACATCCCGGAAGTGCTGGCCGACAGGTTCAGGCTGGAGATCGTTATTACAAACCTTTTGACTAATGCCCTCAAGCATACGCCTCCCGGAGGGCAGGTAAAGCTATCCGCACGCGAGCAAAACGGCAGGGTGCTCTTTGAGGTCGAGGATTCCGGAATGGGAATACCAAAGGAATATCTGCCCCATATATTCGAAAAGTTTTTCAGGGTGCCCGGCTATTCGCAGCAGGGCGACTCAGGACTGGGACTCTCTATTGCCAAAGAAATTATAGATGCGCATGAAGGCGATATACGTGTTGAAAGTGAGCCCGGGAAAGGCGCCAAATTTACTTTCGCATTGAATGCCGGCAACGCATTGCAGAAGGTCGATCCGTAGGTACATCTTCAATGGAGGCAATAAACTCAATGGAGAATTTAACGATCTGGTTGCCATCGATGTTCGCCCTTGGTTTGGGACTAATGGGTTTGTGTTATCTATTCATCATGGCTTGCGAAAAAGTATAGGAGCTAGAAATGATCTATCTGACCGCGGCTGTTGCCGCATTCCTTTTCGTCTATTTGTTGGTCGCCCTGATAAGGCCTGAATGGTTCTAGAGGCTTGGGTTTTAAACTTCCAGATGCCAAAAGGAAGATAAATGATGTTTCTCCAAGTATGGTTACTTCCCATTGCACTCCTTGCGACGGCAACCATCCTAGCGTTTCCGTTGAGCCGTTATACGGCCTGGATCATGGATGGGAAGTACCGGCCTCTGCCGGTGTTCCGCTGGTTCGAAAAGCGCCTCGATAGCGGCCCACAGAACTGGAAACAATATGCCGGCTCGCTCCTGCTGTTCAACACGCTGATGTTCGTGTTCAGTTTCCTGGTGCTGGCCTTGCAGCCCTGGATGCCTTTAAACCCTGATGGGAAAACACTGCTCGCTCCAAGCACGATTTTCCACAGTGTGATCTCTTTCATGACCAACACTGACCTTCAGCATTATTCAGGGGAGCAGCACCTGTCGAATTTCAGCCAGATTTTCTTCGGGATCTTCAATCTGTTTTTCTCCGCGGCAATAGGTTTTAGCGCGTTGTCGGCAATCATTCGAGCCCTTAGAAGCGATTCCTCCCTTGGCAACTTCTTTCTCGATATGTGGCGGGTGGTCGTTTACATGTTCGTACCGCTTGCTTTTGTTATTGGTCTTATCTTCATAACCCAGGGCAGCCCGATGACCCTTCAAACATCTCATGCGGTATCGACCCTTGAACCGGGGGCGATGGGCACTAGAGACACTGGCGAGATCAAGAAGCAAAACATTGCCCTTGGGCCGGTTGCAGCTTTCGAATCTATCAAAATGCTCGGGACGAATGGAGGCGGTTTCTATGGAATGAACTCCGCGCATCCCTTTGAAAACCCTACCGGCTTGTCAAATTTTTTCAACACGCTGGCAATGATGATCTTCCCGTTCGCTCTGGTTTTGATGTACGGCCGGATGCTCGGGAGGTTTAAGCACTCTCTCGTGGTCTTCACTGTAATGCTGGTCCTGATGACCGGAACGGTCGTATGGTCCATCTGCTTTGATACGCTGAAGCCCAATCCCGGGATTGCCGGCCAGTCAACCGAACGCAACTACGAGATTCCCAGCGCCACCTCACCGGGAAAAGTCACGGTGACGCTGCCTGCCGTCGCGTCTCTTCCAGTGGATCAGCATCTTGGCAATCTCGAGGGCAGGGAAATGCGATTCGGGACATCGGCGGGTGCGACATTTGCCGCCCTGACCACTGATGTTACCTGCGGGGCCGTGAACGCGGAGGCTGACAGTCTAAACCCGATAGCCGCCCTTTCGCCCATGACCGGAATGTGGCTCAACTGCATCTTCGGCGGCAAGGGGGTGGGGATGATCAATATGCTGATGTTCGTGATAATCGGCATTTTCATCGCCGGGCAAATGGTGGGGCGGACTCCTGAATACCTTGGCAAAAAAATTGGGGCGCGCGAGGTGAAGTACGCGATGCTGGCCGTACTGGTCCACCCCGTCATGATTCTGATGCCAACCGGGCTTTTTGCGGCTACTTCATGGGGGCTCCAGGCAATAAGCAATCCCGGCGCGCATGGTCTTTCTCAGATACTCTACCAGTTCTCTTCGGCTTCGGCCAATAACGGCTCGGCCTTTGACGGATTGGGAGTCACCTACGGGTTCTGGAATGCAGCCCATCCTGGACCAAGCGCCGCGGCATTCGATATCGCTACGGGTCTGACCATGGTCTTCAGTCGTTTTATTCCGATAATAGCTCCAATCGCTTTGGCCGCCTCCCTAGGTGCAAAGAGATCTAGCCCATTCGGTCTTGGCACCCTGCGAGACGACAGCTTTACATTCGGATTCCTCCTTTTCGGTACCGTCGTAATCATCGGCGCGTTGCTCTTCTTGCCGGTTGCGGCGCTCGGGCCCGTGGCTGAGCACCTTGGGCCAATACCCTTCGGAGGATGACGAACTGGAGCAACGATGAAAAATCATCCCAAAATAATCACTCTGGAAACCACTCAGGAATTAAAGGGAGTTCCCTATATGAGCAAGGAAGTTCCGAAAATATTAAAACCCGCGCCAGACCCCGGTATGCCACCGGGACCAACTCGGCGTGTAAAGCCGCGAGGACTCCTGGAGAAGGAAACCGCGAAAGTAGCCATTAAGCAGGCATTTATCACTCTGCGGCCTGATCTGCAGTGGAATAATCCCGTGATGTTCGTCGTCGAGATCGGCGCTATTCTGACTTTTCTGTACATTATTGAGGCTGCATTGGGCGGTTCTGAGTCTCAGGTGCCGATTTCCTACTTCATATCGCTTGATGCGTGGCTCTTCTTGACCGTATTGTTCGCAAATTTTGCTACCGCTCTTGCTGAAGCTCGCGGCAAGGCGCAAGCTGAGTCGCTCAGAAAAGCCCGTCACGACACTATCGCTTATCGCCTCAATCAGACGGGAGAAATCCAGGAGGTTTCGTCAACAGCTTTGAGACCGGGTGATCGTGTCGTTGTGAAAGCAGGACAAACAATCCCAGGTGACGGCGAAATCGTTAAAGGCATCGCCTCGGTTGACGAGTCGGCGATAACCGGAGAATCCGCACCCGTGATTCGTGAAGCCGGTGGGGACCGGTCCGGTGTCACAGGAGGTACGGTCCTCCTTTCGGACAGTGTTGTTGTCGAGATTACCAGTGAGACCGGTGAGTCTTTTTTGGATCGCATGATCGCGCTGGTCGAGGGAGCCATACGCCAGCGATCCCCAAATGAAATCGCTCTTACCCTGGTACTGTCGGCTTTTACGCTGATCTTTCTCATTGTCGTTATCCCGCTCTGGCCGATGGCATGGAACGCCGAACAGTACATGATGACTTATCTGGGGCTGAGGGCGCCTCTGAAAAGTCTCGGCACCGACATCCCCACTCTCATCGCACTTCTTGTCTGTCTCATCCCGACCACCATCGGCGCTCTGCTGGCCGCAATCGGGATAGCAGGAATGGACCGCGCTCTCCAGGCGAACATTATCGCCAAGAGCGGCAAGGCGGTGGAGTTGGCGGGCGATATAGACGTCGTGCTGCTCGATAAAACGGGAACCATAACGATAGGTAACCGGAACGCGACAACGTTTATGCCTATCGGAAAATATTCCGCTTCGGACGTGGGACACTTTGCAGCCATGGCTTCCTCGGCGGATGCGACGCCGGAAGGCAAAAGCATCGTGAATCTGTTCGAGTCCCAGAACTCAGTGCCGGCTAATGTGCCGCCCGCAGCCAATTTCATCCCCTTTACTGCCCAGACGCGAATGAGCGGAATCGATCTTCCCGATGGACGAAGGATCAGAAAAGGCGCCCCGGACGCCGTAATCCAGTTCGTGCAGGCCAATGGCGGCAGTGTTCCTCGCGAACTCGGTGAATTGGTCAACAGAGTGGCATCACAGGGTGCTACGCCCTTGCTCGTTGCCGAGGAGAATAGCATTGTCGGTCTCGTCGTCCTTGAAGACATTCTGAAGCCGCACATGTCGGAGCGCTTCGAGCGATTGCGCAGAATGGGTCTTCGAACCGTTATGATCACCGGAGATAACCCGCTTACCGCCGCGACTATTGCAAAAAGGGCCGGAGTCGATGACTTCCTTGCCGAGGCCACGCCTGAGACAAAACTCGCCTATATAAAGAAGGAGCAGACCGGAGGCAAGCTCGTTGCGATGATGGGCGACGGCACCAACGACGCTCCTGCCCTTGCCCAGGCCGACATTGCGCTGGCCATGAACGCCGGTACCCAGGCCGCCAAGGAAGCAGCCAATATGGTCGATCTGGATAGCGATCCAACCAAGCTGATTGAAGTCGTTGAAATAGGAAAACAGCTCCTGGTGACGCGAGGGTCGCTTACAACCTTCTCGATTGCAAACGATGTGGCAAAATACTTCGCTATCATCCCGGCGCTTTTCGCCGGCACGCTGCCGTGGCTGAAAATTATAGATATCATGCACCTGCACTCGCCTACCTCGGCTATCCTCTCGGCTGTGATCTTCAACGCTCTGATCATACCGGCGCTGATTCCGGTTGCTCTCAAGGGCGTCCGCTACCGGCCGCTAGGAGCCGATGCCCTGCTTCGCAGGAATATGCTGGTCTGGGGGCTGGGGGGTGTGGTGTTGCCGTTTATAGGCATAAAACTGATCGATGTCGTGATGGTTAGCCTGCACCTGGTAAGTTAGTTCAGGTCAGTGAAGGGGACCTACGTGTTTAAATATTTGTCGAAAAGCTTAGAACTGTTGTTTATCGGGGTAGTTATCTGCTGCATCGTTTACCCCGGGGTGCTGTGGCTGGCCGGACAGGCTCTCTTCCCCTTCCAGGCAAATGGCAGCATTCTGCTGGGGTCCGACGGCAAGCCCGTTGGCTCGAAACTCATTGCGCAGCCTTTTACAAAGGACGAATACTTTCAGCCCAGGCCCTCTGCCGCGTCTTTCGATGCCTCGGCCTCGGCCTCGTCCAGTCTTGCTGCGTCAAACTATGCCCTGCGCGACCGTGTGGCCCGCACGCTTGGTCCTATCGTTAAATATCGAAGCGGCCCCAAAGGTGGGCAGCTTGTTGGACCCGACGTCGAAACCTGGTTCCAAAACGATATCTTCCAGGCAAAACCTCGCATCATCGCTCAGTGGGCCGATCTGCATAGCTCGCTTGCGCAGGCATGGGTCAAGGCTGACCCTACTCACAGTGCCTATGTGGATCATTGGGCAAAAGCGCACCCGGAAATTGTGGCCGGTTGGATCAATAACAATCCAGCAACTCCCGAGCCCAAAACCGCTGATCTGGCGGTACTGTTTTTCGAGAATTTCTCAAATGAATATCCCGGCAAGTTTCCCGCGGCAGTCACCCGCAAAGGGGCCGACGGGAAGCAGCAGACAATTTTGGAACCCGTGGATTCGGGCGCCGATATTCAATCGATCTTCTTCGATATGTGGAGGCAGGAACATCCTGATGCAGACCTCCAGGATGTTCCCGGCGATTTGGTTACAACTTCCGGATCGGGGCTGGACCCTCATATAACCTTCGAAAACGCCCAATACCAGCTGGAGCGTGTCGCATCGAAATGGGCCGATGACCTTAAGCGCGACCCGGCTCAAGTTCGAGCGGAAATCGAGCAAATTTTGCAAAAGAATGCGTCCGCACCCTGGTGGGGACTGGCAGGGGATAAATTCGTCAATGTGCTTGAGGTAAATATCGAATTAAAAAATCGCTACGGAACGCCTTCTTAGCTGTTCGGTGAATATTGGGAGGCTTCGCAAATGCCAGCTTCAGAAAAGAAAATTGAAAGATTTTTGGTATGTGTAGGCATCGACCGCTCCTCAGTCGGAGTGATAGAGGTTGCCGTAAAAATAGCACGCGACGCGCAAGCCAGGCTGTATGCGGTCCATATCGAGGCTGGGGGAACTTCGCTGCTTTCTAAATCGGGTCCGGATCACTTCGCGGAGAACCTTGCGTTTGCCGAGCAATTGGGAGCCGAGACAGCTACTCTTTCCGGCCGCAACATAGCGGATGAAATCATGAAGTTTGCGCGGGAGCGGAACATAACCCGGATAATCGCCGGCAAGCCTATGCGCTCTCGACTTAAAAGTATTTTCCTCGGAAATCCAGTCGGCGAATTGATGAGGAAAAGTGGAGAAATTCCGGTGGTGGTAGTTCAGGGCTACTCGAAAGAACCGGCTCAGATGCCGTATCGGGTAAAACCCGGACAAATTCGGTGGTCCGACTACGGGACTGCTCTTCTATATGTGATCCTGGCTACCGGCCTCTGTTTCCTGATGTACCCCTATTTGGATTTGAGCAACCTGATAATGGTTTACCTGCTGGCTGTAATGGTTGCCTCGATAGACTGCGGGCGCGGGGCCGGCATATTGGCCTCCGCTGCCGGCGTATTGGCTTTCGACTTCTTCTTTGTACCTCCTCGGTTCACCTTAAGGGTCGACGACGCCCAGTACATAGTAACCTTTGCGGTAATGTTTCTGGTTGCTTTTGCAATCAGTAATTTAACCGCGCTGATGCGCGGTAAGGCGGAAACGGCCCGGTTGCAGGAACGCCAGGCAGCCGCCATGCACGGCTTGAGCAGTCAGCTTGCCGGTTCGAGGACCGTCGAGAAGACGCTTCGAATTGCGGTGGATTGTATATCGGAGATCTTCGATTCCAGTGTGCTCGTGCTGCTGCCGGAAGCGAGCGGAGTGTTGAGAACTGCCGCGGGTAATATTTCGGAAGTTTTACAGCAGGATTTGACCAAAGAGCTTGCTTTTGCGCGCAAAGCTTTCGATACCGGAAAAACTGTCGGATTAGAGACGGAAGTTGGGACCGAGAGTCATTTGCTCTACGTGCCGCTCCAGGTGGGAGAATCGATTCTGGGAATTCTTGCTTTGCGGCCCGGAGACCCTGATCGGTTCACAAGGCCCGATCAGCGCCGGCTGCTGGAATCTCTTGTTAAACAGATAGCCTTGTCGCTGGAACTCGATTATCTGGCCGAAAGCGGCATAGACATTTTGGTCGGTCACGCATACCGGCAAGAGGCAAAAAGGGGCTCGGATGCAGTTATCGAGAGCTGACGGGAAAAATTAAATGGCCGAAGACAGGGCGCTTAGCTTTCTTCAGCTTATACGCCGATCGCAACGCGGCAAGCTTAAGATTTATCTCGGGTATGGGCCCGGAGTCGGAAAAACCTGGCAGATGCTCCTTGAAGGTCACCGTTTGAAGCAGGAAGGAGTCGATGTGGTTGTCGGGCTTGTCGAAACTCACGGACGAGAGGAGACGGCCAAACTAGTCGACGGTCTGGAAGTGGTTCCGAGAAAACAGGTTCAATACCGGGGCATCCTTCTGGAGGAGATCGACCTGGAAGCCGTGCTGGAGCGGCACCCCGAGGTAGCCCTTGTTGATGAACTGGCGCACACCAATGTTCCGGGAAACGAAAACCCGAAAAGATACCAGGATGTGCAGGAACTTCTCGCCGCCGGTATCCATGTAATTACAACCCTGAACATACAGCACATCGAGAGCCTGTACAATACGGTCGAGGCACTGGTCGGGGTAAAAGTTCACGAGCGGCTGCCCGATTCAGTTCTTGCCGAAGCAGATGAGATAGTGAATGTCGATTTGGCCCCGGAGGACCTCCAGCAGCGACTTCGGGAGGGTAAAATTTATCCGCGGGAAAGGATCAACCTCGCGCTTGACAATTTCTTCAAGCGC
The DNA here is from genome assembly GCA_002298995.1 of Desulfarculales bacterium UBA696. Taxonomy (GTDB): domain Bacteria; phylum Desulfobacterota; class Syntrophobacteria; order Syntrophobacterales; family Syntrophobacteraceae; genus SbD1. The sequence goes on along the minus strand of DBMO01000037.1, from coordinate 137,443 downwards.
ACAAACCTCGATGAACTGCGGGAACTCTCGTTTCGAGAGCTTGCATCGCAAATCGACCTCAAACGTCGAAGTACTCCCGAAGAAGAACACGGAACCGCCCCGGACCAGGTAATGGTATGCTTGAGTTCACGCGGCCCGAACAGCGCGGCGCTTCTGCGCTACGGCTCAAGGCTTGCCGGACGCCTAAACCGCAACTGGTACGCCGTATATGTTCAGACCCCCAATGAAGCTCCAACCGCCATTGACGCGACTACCCAGCGGCACCTCTCAGAGACCCTGACCCTGGCCAATGTCCTGGGGGCTATTGTGTTCACCTACAAAGGCGAAGACATCGTGGATACAATTCTACATTTCGCCAAGGAATACAGAGTAGGCCACATAGTCATCGGGCGTCCCGGCCCCCTTCCATTTTGGAAACGGATTCTGGGGCAAAAAACAGTGGTTGAGAAGCTGATCCTAAAGGCGCACGGCCTCACGGTCGTGGTAGTCGATGCAAAGGCAGAAGCACGGACAAAAGGGGAGACCTCACCCAGCCTTATAGAACAAGGCACCTAAAAGCAGGGCCCATTTTGAACAATCATGGAAGTAAGGGCCTACGGTGTTTGCCGCGGCCTTCTTTCGGTTCCAGAGGCAGTGGATGCAGCGAATAGAAACATCGCGGGCCTTTTTCTATCTATCAGTATCCCGGCACACCATCTTCTTTTGTGCAACAGGCGCCTGCTGCGATCCCATTTATGGACCGGCAAAATTACTGGTCGGTTGAATCTGGGTGACGACCTCCTGGTTTGGACAGGTCAAATTAGTCGAATGTTCGCCGGCAAAAGGTAGTTTGGAATGTCCATTTATCGAGGCATGGGAGAAGGCCGAAGCGACCACCAGAATAAAAAGCAAACTCGCGTGACGATTAATCTCATGCTTTCTACCTCATATTCCATCGGGCTTACGGAGAAAACCAAGCGCTCGCTGTTGGCATTGACTGTTTAATAGGAACCGGCAGTTGATCCACTATGAAAAAATATGTGAACATCTTGCAGTGTTGCTTCCCGGCAATGGTTTAAGACATCAAAGCTCAGAATACATCAGCCGAGAAAAGGTAGATCTCGGTTTCGGCCTCCTTCCAGGCATTTCTCGGCAGTCCGGCTTTGAGGCAGGTGTTTTCGAGAAAGGTTGTCCTGTCCCATCCCTGCTCTGTTGCTACTTGGGGAAGAAGAAGGCCTATATTGTTTCTCCTCTGGACAACCAGTCCGTGTTTTCCGACCTCGATCTCCTCGGGGGATTTTACCTTTTGAAGCGGCGTCATAACCGAGATCTCTATCCGTATATCACCCAGTTCATCGGGTCGCACCGGAGAAAATCTTGGATCTCTCAGGGCCGCGGCTTCGGCCATTTCAGCCACAGTTTCGGCAAGGGGTTTGCGAGCGACGATGTGTCCGATGCAGCCCCTCAGTTCCCCCTTTTTGTAGAGAGAAACAAAGGCTGCATAATTTTCCTTGAGTCTCGCTGAGGCCGTGGTGATTTCGGGATTAGCCGATCCGCGGCACTTCGCCTCGATCGTTTTGCGAGCAATCAAATGGAGTTCCGCCTTCTCCTGCTCACTAAGTCCGAGATCGATGCCGGCTTTTCTTTTCGGAGCCGGCTCCATTGAATCCCGGTCCGAGGCTCTGAAGAAAGCTGCTGCCGAATATCCAACCACCCCCCTGGGAGAGTTTTTATCCCCGGTCACATCTCCCGAGTTCTCGTAATGGAGGACCTTGCACTCGCCGGCGCCGAGTTTCCTCACCGCAAAAATGGCGGTAAGAATCGGCGCCCTTCCACAAGCCTCGCACTCGCCCCTGCCCAGGCATTCATTCAAACCCTCGGCATCAAGCGAGCTAACCTTGTCGAGCAGGCGGCGGTCCATTTCATTTGCGGTTTCGTAGCCATGGAAGTGGGACAAATCAGAGCTTGCGACAATCAGTACCGATTTTCCCTTTATACATTCGGCTATCGACTCTCCAAGCCTGCGGCTGCTGGAGAGATCGTTATCCCCCAAAATCAGGGGGACCAGCTTGGCCCCGGGCAAAACAGTCTGAAGGAATGGAAGCTGCATTTCAAGGGAATGTTCTCTGGAAAAAGCCTCTGGAAGCTCCATGATACCGGAATCCTTTTTTCGCAGCTCCGCAACAAGGCCCCTGTTCACTGTCATAGTGCCGAGCGGGGTTGCAAACCCTTCGCGGTCGAGTACCGCCGCACCCCTGAAGGGAACATGGTGGCTCGGTGCAATCACGATGACAGTATCGAATTTTTGCCCTTTGAGCAGCTTGTAAGAGTAGGCCGCGACTTGGCCCGAGTACATGATCCCGGCATGGGGAGATATGATTGCGGCGATCTTGCCGTTTACGCCCGCATCGGGGACCCTGCCCAGATAACTTTCGATAAGTGTTTTCAGCTGGGATGGGTCTGCGGGATACCAGGTTCCGGCACAAACAGGTCCATGCACGCCACTGCGGGTTTCGACTGAAAATCCGGAATGAGGATTTAAAAGGACAATTGTGAGCAGAACCGCAAAAAAGGCCAATAATTGGTGAAATCTGCCAAAATCGCCATTCATAAGCATTCTCCTAATGGAGTTACTTTGTCCGAGCCAAGACGTGAAGGAACTGGAAAATATGCTAGAGTGTAACCGTTTTTAATTGGGATCGATTATAGGAAACCCTTGGTACATGCGTCAATCTGCAAATGATAGGGCCAAGCAACCAATAATGATGCTTGAATAATTTTGCTAACGAAGTGATTCATCCTGAAACCCGCTCCCCGTCAAAACCGGGGCTAACGGATAATTCTAAAAGGATGGGAATTGCCGATTTTTTCCGAAAAATGGAGAAAAGGAAAGTTCATGTGGTTCTGTCCATCTGTGGAATAATTTCAGTATAACAGCCAACTACTGGAATCCCCCACAAAAAAGCCGCTTTTCAACAATCCCTTTATTTTCAGCAAATTAGCTAGGCATCCAGCCTAACATCCATTCATCTTAACAAAATTTACACATTGAGCCGGTTTTGATTTTTCCCGCTCAAAACTCTGAAACTCAAATTTGACCTTACCGACACGCTATCGTAAAAAACGCCTCAACAGATTGGGGCTTTTCAAATTCTTTCCGGGGCGCAATTCTTACCTATCCAAAAACATTATTTCCATTTTCAAAGAGGGCCGAGTTCATCGCGGGGGATGGACTCCGCTCTCTTGACGGGGGGCTGTTTTCTTTCGGGGAGGGGTTCTTCAATACGAAGCGGGGGGCTATGGACCAAGAGTGGCAGGAAATCAGGAAGAAACTTCACAAGAGCCTGTCAAAAGGGCAATACGATCTTTGGGTCTCGTCCATTGAATTGCTCGGCGTTGAAAACGGCACAGTTGTACTGGGATGTAACAACCGGTTCCACATTGAATGGCTGAGGGAAAAGCTCGAACTCAAGCTTCTTGCTGCAATAAGGGAATACTTCCCGGCAAATCGGCTCGAGTATCAAATCGTGAGTAGAGGGGACCACGAGGAGACCGCGCAACCAGCGGAAGCACAAGGGGATCTTCCGCAACAGATCGCTATCAGCGACCTGATCAAGCGGGTGGGACCGGTTTTCAATCCCAGATTCACCTTCGATCAGTTTGTCGTCGGCAATTGCAATCATTTTGCGTACGCGACGGCAATGGGAATGGCAAGCGGGAGCCAGCTCTACAACAGTTCGGCCTACATAGTCTCCGAGACCGGGCTGGGCAAAAGCCATCTTTCACATGCCGTGGGGAATCACATCTATCGGGAAAGACCCAATCTCAGGGTGCATTATGTAACGGCCGAGCAGTTCGCAAATGAGATGATCTATTCACTCAAAAATGGGAGCATCGAGAATTTCAAGACAAAGTTTCGCAATGAATGCGATGTGCTGTTGATGGAGAAAGTCGAGTTCCTGAGCGGCAAGGAAAAGGTTCAAAACGAACTGGTCTTCACACTTGATGAACTCATGGACCGGGGGAAATGGATTCTTTGCACTGGCAATACCCACCCAAAGGACATTCCAAAGCTCAGCAATGAACTGCAGTCAAGGCTGAGCGGCATTTTGGTTGCACCAATCGAGCCTCCGGACTTTGATACGAGAATGGCGATCCTCAGGAGGAAGTCCCAGGGCGAGGGAGTTAACCTGCCAAACGAAGTGATCGAATTCATGGCCGAGCGTGTGACGGGGGACATTCGTCAGCTCGAGAGCTGCTTGGTCGGCCTCATGGCAAAAACCAACATTATGGGCGTACCGGTATGCCTCGAACTCGCCCGCGAGATTACCGAAACAATGCTCGATCGGCTGCCAAAGCTGACTATCGAGCATATCCAACAGATTGTTTGTTCGACTTTTCAGATCTCGTTTGAGGACCTCAAATCATCTAAGCGGCGCAAGGAACTCTCACTTGCTCGAAAGATCGGCATGTATCTTTGCAGACGCTACACGAGCGAGCCGCTCGACATGATCGGCAAATCCTTCAAACGCAGCCATAGTTCCGTGCTGTATGCAATCAACGATCTTGCAAAGGGACTGGACAATTCGGATGGAAAGCTCAAACGGCAGGTGGAATACATCAGCCGCCGGCTGGATACTAGCTGCCTTGCATAACCGTGCAGATCTCGTTTCTCAGGTCTGCCGAGAGCCGTGATACGATTTCAGCCATTGCTTTTGCAAATTCCGAGGGGTCGGGATTGGAAAGAGGGGCGCTTTCATAATGGAAATTCTTTTTGAGCAGTATGGAGCGAACAGGTTTTTCCTGCCACAAGGTAACATCGAGGTTCAGTACGGCATGAGGGGGGGAGCCGTTTTCTTCGAGTGCGAACCGATGAATGTGACCAGCCATCTCATAGGCAGCAGAAACGGGGCTGCCTACCGGAACAGCGTCTTCAAAAATGCGAGACAAAGACAGATCGCGCATTATTTTATCCGAAAGCATGTTCCCGGGAGGGGCGACCCACTTGTGGTTTGACGAAAACCGCACGTTGCTGGAGGGTGTCACGACGACCATCTGTTCACGCTCAAAAGGGGCGGATGCGGTGAAAGACCAGATGCGCACCGCCCCTGGAAACGGTTTTGAGCAGGCAGAGGGCTGCGGCCTGTAATCGAGCTGAAAGTAGTCAGGCGGCAGGGCGCGTGAAAATACGCCAACGCAGCCATAAATCGCGCACAGGAGGAAAACCGCCGGGAGCGCCCGTCTCAAGATTTTGTGCAGGAAGTCCGCTTTAACAGTTCCGCGCTTCAAGACTCACCTTTCGCTTAGAGATAATCCAACCCTGTTAAAAACCAAAAGTCTCGCTGAACCCATTGTGAACCAAGACCAAACCTTGTGCTACTTCTTTTTTTCGAAAGGGTCCGGCTGCTCCTTGCTCGGGAAAACCAGCCTGTTGGGCTGCTCTTTCAGCCCCTGCACGAGAGAGTTCAACTGTGAGATCAAGACTTTCAATTGTTGCAGGTTCTGCTCGAGCAGCACCGAGGACTCGCCTACCTGTTTGCTGAGGCCAGAGAAGAGTGTGCCACCGGTCGTCACGGTGTGGCCGAGTTGTATGGACAGTTGCTTCAGCACGTCTGGCGGCAGGCTCGATAGCTGCCGGGCCAGGTTTTCGGTTGCTGTCCTGGTTGCCGTCAGCGTCGCGGAAAGATCGGCAAAGCCCTTCGTCATGCCGGCCTCGCCTGTAGCCTTATTCAGGCGTCCCAGGATGGCCGCGGAGGATTCCGCGGTCTTTCTAAGGTTCGCTATTGCCTCCCTGAGGTCCCCGTTCTGCCCCCCCGCGCCGAATTGAGTGAGAAGGTTTCCTGCAAGCTCACCGGCTTTCGTCCACCTTTCGGTCAGCGACTTGAGATCCAGAGAATCAAGTTTCTGATAGAGATTTTGTAGAGCGAACTTTAGCTGCGCCATCTCGGACGGGTACGTTTTTATTACAGAATATCTAGTCGGGAAAGTAATCCGGGGAGTGAGCGATTCGCTGTTTTCCGGGGCCGTATCGATTTCGAGATAGCTGAGGCCGGTCAGGATTTGCTGCCGGAGCTGCATGGCCACACTTTCGTCAACTCGAAAATCGGCGTTGAGTCTTAACAGAACCTCGATCAAGCGCCCATCGGGCGCCACGTCAACAGATGTTACGTGACCAACCGCTACGCCCTTGTAGTTTACCGCGGCATCCTTCGTCAGCCCCTTTACCGATTCATTGAAATAGGCGGCGTAGGTCCGCATATCCTTGAAATAGGAGTACGCGCCGATCCAGATAAATCCCGCGGCAGTTATGATGCCGCAGATAATTGCGAAAATTCCGATTCTGTACGCACTAACGGTGCGAGGCAAATTATGTTCCTCCAGGCAGGTTTGCCGCTCAGCCCTCTGGTGCCGGCTGCCTGTGAAAAAAAGCGTGGACGCGGGGGTCCGGACTGTTTTCCAACTCCTCCGGGGGCCCTTTTGCGATTATTCCGCGCACGCTTCGGTCAAGCATGATAGACCAGTCAGAAATGGTCATGATGCTCGGCAGATCATGTGTAATCACCACCATGGTGATGCCGAGCGACTCGTTGAGTTCGAGCAGCAGCTGGTCCATTTCGGCCGAAGTCACCGGGTCCAGCCCCGATGAAGGCTCATCGCAGAAAAGTATCTCCGGATCGAGCGCCATCGCTCTGGCCAACCCTACCCTTTTTTTCATCCCCCCGCTCAAATCCGATGGAAAATACTCTCCGAAGCCGCCAAGTTTTACCATTTCGAGCTTCAGTCGCACAATATCATGTATGATCCCGCGCGGGGCTTTCGAGAATTCCACGATCGGCAGCGCCACATTCTCCGCAACAGTGAGCGACCCGATAAGCGCGGCGGACTGGAAAAGTACCCCTATCCTCTTTCTTGCTTCGGCCAGGGTCATTCCCGAAACATTGCCCGAAATCTCCTCCCCCTGCAGGTAAATCTTGCCTTTTAGCGGCGGGAGCAGTCCGATTATGGCCTTCAGCAGCGTACTTTTCCCGCAGCCGCTGCCTCCGAGAACGGTGACTATGTCTCCGCGATTGACACAGAAATCGATATCTTTAAGTACAATATTGTCTCCATACCCGATAGATATTTTCTCTAGACAAACCGCGGCGTTGTCGGAGGAACTATCGGGGGCGTTCTTTTGCATAAAGTCTTTTACCAGCCGATAGAGTGAAAGATGACCGTAAAGATCGCATCCGCGAAAATAATTGCAAAAATTCCGCTAACAACAGCCGAGGTCGTCTGCCGCCCGACACTGTCCGCCCCGGTCCCGGTTTCGAACCCTCGAAAGCAGCCAATCAGGCCCACCAGCATCGCAAAAATTTCGGACTTGATCAACCCGGTCATGATATCTTTGACCGACAGAACCGAAAAAATCTCGGACATGAAGCCGTAGGAGGTGAGATCGAGTGTCAGGATCCCGACCACCATCCCGCCCATTATGCCTGAAAAGTTTGCCCACATCGTCAGAAGAGGCCCGGCTATCATAAGGGCGATAACCTTGGGCATCGTAATGAACTCGGCCAGGTTGAAACCCATCACCTCCAGGGCGTCGAGTTCCTCGTTTACCTTCATCGTCCCGATTTCGGCAGCAAAGGCCGATCCGGATCGGCCTGCAATGATAATGGCCGTAAATACCGGCGCAAGCTCACGGGTCAGCGCGAGGCTGAGCAGGTCGGCCACATAGATATTGGCGCCGAACTGGCGAAGCTGCACCGCCGCCTGAAATGCCATGACCATACCCAGTAGAAAGCTTAGCAGGAATACTATGGACATGGCGTTTGCGCCGGTGAGTTCAAGATAGTAGAGCATCTCATTCCAACGAAAACGCCTGGTGTGGTAGAGATCCCGCGCGGATAAGGCGATGAATTCCCTGCAAAACCGGTAAAAACCTACCACTTCGTCCCAGGCGTGAAGAGCCAGAAATCCTAATTTTGTGATCACCCGGGAGGTGGTTATGTGCGGCTTTTCAGGGGGTGGGGGTTCTTTTTTCTCAATGAGGGTAAGAAAGTGCCCCGCGGAGGGTGGCATGGACTCGATTCGTAGATTCAACCCGAGTCTTTCACACATTCGCTCGATTGATCTCAACAGAGCTATCCCGGCGCTGTCGATCCTTGGAGTTGCGCCAAGATCGATGACCAGTGACGAGGGATGGTCTTCCCTGATGAGACTGTTCAGGCCTTCCCAGACAGCACCGGCATTATCGTAGGTCAAAGGAGAATTGAAAGCGAGAATGTATTCCCCCTCAGAGGTCAGCCTCACTTCAAAGGGGAGTCCTCCCTCCAATTAGGAATCTCCTTTCGTACCAGAGCTATGCACCCTCGTTGATTCTCTCCCGGAGAACGCCGGAACATTTGAAGGTAACAACCTTGCGTGGTGACAAGATGATGGGGTCGCCGGTTTGCGGATTGCGGCCGCGGCGCTGGTTTTTGTCTTTCACGCTGAATTTTCCGAACCCGCTGATAAGTACGTCTTCGCTTTTTTCAAGTGTCTGTTTGACAATCTCGAACAGGGTCTCGATGATCTGGGCAGATTCGGTCTTGGTAAAAATGTTTTTAGCAAACAGATTTTCGACAATGTGAGCCTTGGTCAAAGTCATACATCTTTCCTTTCCTTAGGCCACCGAACCTGCTGGGGGCTTAGGTTCAGAATATTGCAGTTTTATTGGGTTCTCATGCAGTATTAAAGGATAATTCTCCGCTTTTCAACAAAAAAAGGAGCATTTAGTAGTGGAAACCCTCTTTTTTTAAGGGAAAAATGGTATGCGGAATACTCTACCTACGGAAACTCGCCACTTGTCCCGCACCAAGTCAATAAAGGTCTATCGGGGTATTCCTTTATATGCCCACTTGCCGCCTGATTTCTTTAACCCATTAACCGGACCATGGAAATGGATAATGAAGGATTGAACGATCTTCTGTACATCGGTGGTCATCGGACGAGTTGTTGGAGATGGTCGAAGTTAACACACTCGAAGGCCTGGGACATCACTGGGAAAGACAAATTGAGCTCGTCCGCGAGGCCGGATAGAGGATGAATAATAGCTGAACCCGTTTTCCTCGACAACAGGCCGGCAGCTCACGAAGGGATGCCCTCAGGTGAGGGATTCTATAAAACGGATTCCGCGGAGCACTTCAAAGATCATTTCTTTCCAGGCCCCCAGGACATCAAGTGGGACCTTGCGGCAGTCCGTATCGAATTCGAGTTGGAAAAAGGGCTCTGGAAGGAATTTATCGGGTGCTTTGAGAAACTCTCCCGAAGGGCCGGCATCCAAGGAGAAACTTCCCTTCCGTCAAGTTGCCCATCTGGCTTTCCGGCTGGGGTACCCCTCCCGTTCGGCATAAACCCTGGTGGACTTGTAAGAGGGCAGACTCTTCGATCGCCTCAGCTCGCGATGTGCCTCTTTATCCAATCTGGAGCCACAGCGATTCAGAAAATAGAAATGGCGGTGCAGGGCTTCGAACCCCGGACGCCGCGGATATGAGCCGCGTGCTCTACCGACTGAGCTACACCGCCTTGATCAGGCCTCGCCGGATACCTGAAAAGACCCCCCGGTTCGCCTTTGAGCCTCTCTGTGTAACAAAAGTGGCCGAACCTGTCAAGACTGTCTCCTCCCATGGAAGCAAACAGCCTCCGGCGGGCGGAATATCGATTTAGAGTTCAACTTGAAAACCCATCAAAGCCTGGGTGTTCCAGTGCAATAACTCCGTTCCCGGTTCTCGGGGCAAAAACCAACACGGGAACAAAGGAATAAATGACTTAAATACCACTAACGCACCTCACCCTCCTTCCCTTTCGTTTTACATTGGAGCGAATGCCCAAGAACACCTTCGATCACGATTGAATTCTTTCCTCTTGTACGGATAAAATAGTGCAATTTCGTTAAGTTATCGGCGTCTCAGGTACTCCCTCCTCCAGGAGGGAATACAATTGACAAACCGGCATTCCATCGGGTAAATGTCTAAGCCATTGATGCTAAGGGATTTTTTTGGCTTCAAGGCTTTCAGCTCCGCCAAATTGCCCTGCGTTAATTTGTGCAATTCTGAAGGTGCAAGCGTTGCCCCATGAGAGGAAATTTTTGTTTTGAGTCAGAAGCTTTTTGAAGTAAAAGTATTAACTGACTTCGCTGCGGCTCATAACCTGTTTGATTTTCGCGGAAAGTGTGAAAATCTTCACGGACATAATTGGAAGGTTGAAGTCGTACTGCGGGGTTCACGACTTCAGGATAACGGAATCCTCAAGGATTTCGGCGAAGTAAAACAGGCCGTCAGGGAAACTTTGGAGGATTTGGACCACAAGTATCTGAACCAACTGCCTTATTTTGAAAAAAGCAATCCCTCATCGGAGAACATAGCCAGATATATTTTTGATCGTCTTGCCGTGAAGCTGAACGACGATAATTGCCGGCTCCACAAAGTATCGGCTTGGGAATCAGCCGATTCTTGCGCCACATACATGGAGTTTTGACCAAGATCTGAGCCGAGATAAGGAGCACTACTGATGGGACGTCCGAGGAAACCGACCGGGAGCGATTGCGGGAAACTACTGAAGCGGCCGTCTATGTATCTTCTTCTGCTGGTAGCTGTTTCTTATCTGGTTTTCGGGGTTGCCAACCTCACGGTTGCGGTCCAGAGGCATAGCCTCGAGGAAGGTGTGGCCGATCAGTCCAAAACCCCTCAGATACCGGCGGCTCAGGACCACGAACAGCCCGCGTTTACCCCGCCGGCACAGGAACAGGCGGCACCGCCACCGGCTCAGACCCAGCCCAAAGCATCCACCGAAGCGCGTAGTGACCAGCAAGCGGCGCATGGGCCAGGACAGGCCGCACCCGCACCCCATGTCGAACCTCCGGCACATGCGGCACCTCCGGCAGGTGGACACGGTGATGGACCTGCCGCGCATGGCGAGGAGCAGGCTGGGGGACACGGTGAAGGACAAGGCCACGCCATGAAGCTTCCTGAAATCTCGCCCATTCCTGGCGTCACCTTCGTCGACACCCTTATCGCCCTGCTCGATCACGAACTCCATGGCAGAACCCTTGGGTGGCGTCCTAATGATATCCTGATCGGCCGATTCACAGACGATATCAACAATTACCAGCTCGGCGTTCTCGAAGCCGTGCGGTTTACAGCCCTTCGGCTTAAAGACAGCCTTACCCGGCTCGGTGATGCCGACACTTACGATCCTGACCTCGAACAGGCTGTAAACCTTCTCATGAACTCTGCCTATTCGTGGTGGTTTCCATCGGCCGAAGACCAATATAACGAAGCCCTCGATCATCTCAGGGCTTTCAAGACAAAGCTCGAAACCGGCAAGCGCAGTTTTTACTACCGCCGCGACAACCTGGTGGCACTCCTTTCCGCCTATAAAGACCTGCTCGGGAATGTTAACAGGTCCCTTGTCATGCCCGTAGGATGGCTTCAATCAGACGACCATTTCTACTATGCAAAGGGAGTTGCGCACGTCTACTTTGAAATGTTAAAAGTGGTTCGTGTCGCGTTTAAGAGTCAGTTGACATCGACGATGAACGCCCAGGACATATTGGACACCGTCCTCCACGAACTTTCCGTCGCTGACCAGGTTGATCCGTGGATCGTCCTCAATTCCGACCTGGACGGCTTCTTTGCCAACCATCGTGCCAATCTTAACGCGCCTTTGAGCGAAGTGGCGCACATGCTAACCGTCCTGAGCCAGCTATAATGTGGTGGATGTCGTTTAATGCTAACGGAGCCGGCTAAGTCTAGATCCTGATCAATTATTTTAGCCCGGCCCACAACTGTAGCCCTAAAAGGCCATTTGAATCGAAAATGGCCCTTTTTTGAATAAATAATGATTATTCGTTACGTCGCATTGAGGGGCTAAAGGTTTTCTTTCCGACCCGGCAATGTCGCCTAATATAATGTTTATTCATCCATTTTCTTTCTCCTTGACAGGAGAATTACCTCTGGGTATATGAGATTTCGTTCACATTTATAACCCCATAATTTTTTTAAAATGCTCATAGCGCATGGAACCGTACCATTGTGCAATCAAGGAGGTATTATGAAAGGTTTGAGGGGGGTGTGGATTGCCCTATTTTTAGTGATCGCTTTCGGGGGTCTTCTCCTGATCCCGTCTGGCGTATTGACGGAACAAAAGCCGGCCCTGTCAAAGGATGACTGTATCAAGTGCCACACGGCCGAATCGACCGAAATCATGGCATCCGGGGGCAAGCACAAGGACGACGTTGGCTGCATGGACTGCCACACAGGACACCGGCCGACCTCAAAAAATAACATACCCAAGTGCGATAGCTGCCACGAAGGGAAAGACCACTACAAACTCAAAGACTGCCTGAATTGCCATAAGAACCCGCACACGCCGTTCAATATCGTTCTTCAGGGGCAGCTCACAGATCCTTGTCTGTCATGCCATAAGGAACAGATCAAGCAGCTCAAGGAATTCCCCAGCAGGCATACCGCACGGGCATGTTCGAACTGCCACGACGTCCATCGCAAAATTCCCGACTGCGTAAAGTGTCACAAGCCGCACAATCCCGAAATGCCCAAGGAGAGCTGCAAAAACTGTCACAAGGCGCATATGCCAAAAGAGGTCAAATACGGCCCCACTACCCCGAACAAAGATTGCGGTGCGTGTCACAAGGCTGCCGCAACTCAGCTTGCCGCATCCGAGACCAAGCACAAAAATGTCAATTGTGTTGATTGCCACAAGGACAAGCATAAGGCCCAGGCTGCATGTAACCAGTGCCATGACAAGCAGCACCCGGCCAAAATGCTCCAGAAGTTCCCGAAGTGCAGCATGTGCCACAACACCGCACATGACCTGAACAACTTCACTCCGGCTCAGGGCCAGAAACCGGCGTCACCTCCCGCTGCCCCAACCGGCAAGAAGAAATAATGTAGAACCCTTTTGAGGTCCGGCACAACCGGATCCCAGAAGAATTAAAATCCAGCCTCCCGGCACAACCGGGAGGCTGGATTCGTTTTTGGAATAGTCTTTTAGTATCCACTCCCCACGTAGTGGCGCTAGGCTTGCCCGGTCTCCCGACCGCCTCGCGCCATCAACCGAAGGTCTCCAGACGCACCGCTAGGAATCGCAAGCTCGGATAACCGCCAAACCACCTTCAAATCGCCTCTGTGCAATGATCTTTACAGCCAGTTTCTCGATTGCGGGACGATTTTGTGTAAAAGCCTCTAGGGGTTTTTGGGGGTCCTGGCCAAAGAGCTTCGCAAGGGTCTGCCTTGAAATCGAGCAGCCAATCGCCCCCTCTCCCACGATCGCCGTGAAGATCACCATCTCGAGATCGGCCAGGTAAATGTGCGAACCGGGAAATCTGGGTCCAGACATACTGATCCTTCCTCAACAGCCTGATCCGGCTGACTCATGATCCGACTCAATTACGGGTTCACCATGTTTTCCGGCCAGTCTTTTTTCGAAGCCCGACATGAAAAGGAACCCGGCAATGAAAAGAGCGCAGCTGCCCTGGAACGGGTTTTCGCCGAGACCGTGAAACCCCGCCCACCCAATCAATAATCCCAAGCCTATTTGCATCCAAGCTGTCATTGCTTCTCCCCTTTCATCTCATTCGAGAGCAACTTTCATTCCAGGGGAAAAGGAGACGATAACTGTAGCGTCCAAAAACACCTCTCCAAGGCGTGACTGGGAACGCGAGTGGCTTTAATAGGCCGTGCTTACAGGTGTTTTAAGAAGTCTTTATCTCGAATGAAAGTTTTACGGGAGCGTAGAGGTCTGGACAAAAGGAGCTACACAGGCGGAGCTGTTTCCTTTGTGGTCTCGGATTTTGCAGGTTAATCAACGATATTTCGGCATTCGCCGAAATGCCGTCACTTCTGGCGGATCAATTTCTGAAATTAGCCTTACTTGGAAGCCTGAACATGAATTGAAGTCTCAGGGTAGGGTCAACTGAACCGTTACTACTTTCCCTAACTTCGAAACGAGCTCCAGGTGGTAAATCGCCAAGCGTAATGGACTTTCTCCAAAAAATTCTTGTCTCCGCGATATTTGTAATCCACATGTCAAGCATTACCGCGGGCCGGGTTTTCTTCGAGGTGTTGATTATGGTTCCGCTTATATAGCCGTCCTCGGTCACACGAAACTCTTCGTAGCGCAAATCCTTGTCGATCATGCCTTCGTTGAAGACCGAGGCTCCTGCACGACCGAAAAAGGCCAGCACTATCCCGATCACGGCAAATAAAAAAATGTTCCTGTATATCATTTTTCCCTCTAATCAGGCTGGATAGATTCTCTCCAGCAAGGTGGAAGCAATCAATCCGGCTATACCTTTACCAGAGCTGCTCAACTGTTTGGTTCCAAGCCCAGAACCACTCCTTAATGACAGCGAGCGTCTCACAAAATCGGCCAACTCAGTTTCGCACCCAATTCTGCGGCAGGAGTCCGACCTGAGCAAGGCCTTCTCAATTTCATCAAAGTTGAACACGTGAGGTCCCCAGCATGCAGGCGTTCCCTGAGCGACGGCCTCAACGAGATTATGCCCGCCGAATGGAACGAGGCTGCCGCCAATAAAAGCTGCGTGGCACAGGGCGTAAAACCGGGCAAGCTCACCCATGGTATCGAGAATATAGACTTCTTTTCTCCCGGCGCCCTCGCCTTTTGACCTAACACCCCACGAAAAGCGTGCGGCAGCGCAAAGTGCTTCAATATCGGCGCGGCGCTCGATCTTCCTCGGAGCAATTATCAGCAGCAGGTCAGGAAAACTCGAGAGCAACTCACGGTGCACCCTGAGCACCACCTCGTCTTCTCCCTCATGGGTACTGCCCGCAATCCACACCGGTCTGCCCTCGCTCAAGCCGATTTGCCCGCGCAGACATCTCACCTCGTGCTCGCAGAGTTCGGGCACTGACGAATCGAATTTTAAATTTCCCACGGCGGCTACTTTTTCCGAATTGACCCCCAAGGATTCGAAACGAACTCTATCTTGTTCGGTCTGGGTAAAAACCAGGTCGAAACAGTTGAAGAGAGTACTGGCCAGCCCACCCAATCTTGAATACCTGGCATAAGAACCAGGAGAGATCCGGCCGTTAACGAGGCACACCAACACCCCTTCCCTTCTCAGTGCCCGCAGGAGATTGGGCCATGGATCGGTTTCGATAAGAACGAATATCGCGGGCCGGATACGCCGCAAAAGCGAGCGAACGGCCCAGGGAAAATCATGTGGCATAAAGAGAAAAAGACCCACATCAGCGGACAATCGCTCGCGGGCGATCTTCATACCGGTTTCCGTTGCAGCGGAAAAAATGATTTCAATTTCAGGCCGACGATTCTTAATTTCACGAACCAGTGGGGCAGCGGAAAGAGCTTCGCCAACGGAGAGGGCGTGTATCCATACCCTGGTCTGGTTGCTGCTTAGAGGACTTGGCAAATCGAGCCCGAGTCGCTGGAGATAATTACTTTTGTACTTGCCGTCAGTATGCACCCTGCAAATGTAGTAAAGCAAAGCAACGGGCCATATGCAGCAAGAAATGGCAAGGTATGTCAGGCCGGCGGCCGCCCGTGCAATGCTCATCGGGTTTCCTCTAGAGTTTGGAGCACCAGTCGCGCCACACGCTCCGATATCCCCGGCTCGCCAAGCTGATCACGGATCTTTCGAAATTCCCGCCTCTGGCAATCGAGCAGTTCAGGGTTTTTGAGATGCCGCAGAGCCTGGGCCGCCAAGAGTTCAGGCCTGGCATCGTCATGTATGAACTCTGGAGCGACCTGCCTGCCGGCGATAACGTTGGGCAGCCCGAAAAACTGCTTCCTGTCGCGAAGGAGCCGAATCCCTATCTCCGCGCTGATGCGCGACAGCCTGTAGGTAATGATCATTGGCGTTCCGATTATCGCCGCTTCGAGGGTTACAGTACCCGATGAAGTAAGGAGCAGATCGCAGGCGGCGATAACACCGTAGGTATCCCCGGATACAATCCTTACCGGCACATGACGCTGAAGCGCGCGCCGCTCGATCTCTTCTACATCCAGGGAGGGCGCAGCGGGAATTATGAATTCCGCTTCGGGAAATTCGGCCCTGATAATGCCGGCTGAATCCAGCAGCATGTCAAACAGGAGCTTTAACTCGCTCCGGCGGCTTCCGGGCAATATCCCAACGAGCGGACCTTTGACTCCCGCCCTGTACTTGCGCGCGGATTGCGCTGGATCGTTCGTTATCCCGCACAGTACGTCAACCAGGGGGTGTCCGACATAATCTACATTCATGTGATGAGATTGATAGAAGGACTTTTCAAACGGCAGGATAACGGCCATCCGGTCTACGAGGCGCTTCAGGGTTTTTACCCGCGATTCGCGCCACGCCCAGACCTGAGGGCTGATGTAATAGAATATGCGGGCTCCGGCCTTTTTTGCGAATCTTGCAAGCAAGAAATTATAGTCCGGAAAATCGATCAGGACGACCAGATCGGGTGGGTCGGAAATAAAATGGGAGCGGACTTTGCGCAAAGATGAATAGATTGCCCGAACGTGGGAAAATATCTCGGCGATCCCCCCCGTAACGGATATGTCCCGATTATTGACTATTACCGTTGCTCCTGCCTTTTCGAGCATTGGACCGCCCAGGCAGGAGATGCGAGCCTCGGGCGCGGCGGACTTCAGGGCGCGGACCAGATTGGAGCCGTGGAGATCTCCGGATGCCTCTCCGGCGCTTATGAAAATGTGGGGGCTTTTGGTCCTGGAATGCATTTTCCGCGCATCTGCTCCTCGATCTGCCGTGATATTCCCAGGGCGACAGCCAGAGCGCGGCGTCCTTCCCTGCCATCCACCTCGGGCTTTTTGCCGGTCCGCACGGAGTTTAGAAAGGAAAATATCTCTTCTTCAAGAGAATCTTTCTGTACTATTTCGAATTCCTCCATCGACAGCTCCGGGAATCCATCCTCGCCCGACTCTGCCTCCTTGTAGACGGCATAGGAGCGCTTGATTGCGTAGTCGGCGGAAAAATAGCAGTTTTCCTGGAAAATCCGAAGCTTGCGCATGCTCTTGGTGGAGATCCGGCTGGCCGTAAGGTTTGCAACTGCCCCGTTCTCGAAAACCATTCTGGCAGATGCTATATCGGGAAGCCGGGTCAAAACCGAAATTCCCGAAGCGTAAACTTCCTTGAACGGAGATCCCATAATGTGGAGGACAATATCTATGTCGTGGATCATAAGATCCAGGATGACGTCTACTTCAAGTCCGCGCTCACTGAACATTGCCAGCCTGTGGGCCTCGACGAACATAGGATTTTGAAGGCGAGGACGGATGGCGGTGAAGGCAGAGTTAAAGCGCTCAAGATGTCCGATCTGAAGTATCGTGCCGTTTTCTTCGGCAATCGATATGAGTTCATCGGCTTGCTCGATGCTCTTGGTCATCGGTTTTTCAAGCAGAACATGAATACCGGCGGATAAAAACTGACGCGCAATCGCAAAATGCTGGGGAGTAGGGGTGACAATGCTCACTGCATCAACTTTGCCCATCAGTTCGCGGTAGTCGTTAAGCGCCTTCGCCCCGACTTCCATCGCCACCCTTCTGCCCCGTGACGGATCGAGATCGACCACCGCCACAAGATCGGCTTCGGGGAGCCTGGCATATTTTTGCGCATGGAAGCGCCCCAGATACCCTACCCCGATGACGCCGACCTTGACGGCGTCGCTTCGTGGAGCGCGGATCAGCAAAGATGGCGGTTGAGGGCCCGCCTTGGGTTCTACTATATCGGGAGGAAGGCTTTTGAAGGCCGTTCCATCATTGAGGGCGCTCAGCGCGTCTTTGTCCAGATTTTCCGCTGGCAAAGCACCGTCCCTTTGGACGACTATGGAAATCCCCGCGTCGTCGGCTGCGTCGATCATCTTATCGCGGTCGAACATCAAGGTCCTGCCGGCCTCGACCACAAGCACGCGGCCATTCACTCTCTTCATTGACTCGATGGTATCAAAACCCACCGCGGGCACATCGAACCTTAGGTCCTGCGTGGGCTTGCTTACCTTTACGACCACGGCACCTTCGCGGCACAACCGACCGCCACGCATGATAGTTGCGTCGGTCCCGTCTATGCCTTCGACAGCCAGCACGGCCTGGTTCTTCACAACAAGGCACTGGCCGATATCCAGTCTGCCGATTGCTTTCGCAAGCGACCATCCGAAGGCTATATCGGCCTGCTCCAGACGGTTCGGTTTTCTGCGTGTGAGGGTCCCTTCAGGTGAGAGCAGGTCAGGAAGAAAAATGGTCGAGGGCTGAACGTATATGCCTTCCGTTTCAAGTTCATCGGCAAGTGCCCGGAGAAGGGAGTCGTCTTTTTTATTCCGGAGCTTGTTGAGGAAGCGCACCGCACGCCAGTCGGGGCGAAGACGGGTGTATAGGCGAGTCTTGTTAATGGCGCCGGCCATTGCGACGTTGGTAATGCCGGCTTTTCTGAAGGCCCCAATCAACTTGTTGAGTTGTCCGAGCTTTAGAAGGTGAAACTCATCCACGTACTTTGCCAGCGCCTGGTCCGTCTCACCTTCAAATCCAACTGCCAGCACGTTAACCGATGCCTTTCGCGCGGCATGCGCGAAAAGCAGGGGAAACTGGCCCCCTCCGGCGATCAGGCCAACACGGTTGAGCCTGTCTCGTCCCGACCCTCCCAGCGTGCCGACCGACATTATCTGGTGATCCCTCTTTTCGAGCTGAGCAAGACGAAATCGATTAGTCTTTCAGTTTCGTAAATAGGTTCGACTTCCTTGCGCGCCTTTTCAAGCGCATCTTTTACCGTGAGCCCGGAGCGGAAAATTATACGGTAACACTTCTTCAACGCATTTATGGTTTCCTGTGAAAATCCGTTCCGCTTCAAACCGATTATATTCGGTCCGAAAAGTTTTGCCCCCTCGGTTCCGGTTGCAAGCATATATGGGGGAACATCCATCCGCACCCCGGCTCTTCCTCCAAGGCAGCTGTATTCGCCGATTCTGACCATTTGGTGAATAGCCACAAGCCCACCGATTATGACGGAATCTCCGACCTCGACGTGCCCTCCGAGGGTGGCTGCATTGGCCATAATGACCTTGTTGCTTATCCGGCAATCATGAGCGATATGAACATAGGCCATAAGATAGTTTGAATCGCCTATACTCGTGATCCCGGCGGCACGGTTGGATCCACGATGCACGGTGCAGTTTTCGCGGATTACATTGTCGTCCCCGATAACGACCTGAGTATCCTCGCCCCGGTATGTGATATCCTGCGGAGGAAACCCTATGCTCACAAATGGATAAATCCTGTTCCTTTTTCCTATCGTGGTCCTGCCATCTACCACCACGTGCGGTCCTACCACCGTTCCCGCGCCAACTGTCACTTTCGGCCCTATAATGCTGTAAGCCTCTATTTCTACATCCTCCGCCAGCTCGGCTCCGGGGGAAACCAAGGCGGTTGGGTGAATCTTCATTCAGTTTGTCTCCAATCTGCTTCCGGGATAATAATTGAGTATATTCTCGAAACTAACGCCACGATCTGTCTATTTGGCTTCTGACGGATGATTTCCGTCTATTGTGGCCATCAATTCGGCCTCGGCTGCGAGTTGATCGTCAACGAAGGCCTCTGCCTTCATTTTGAACAGACCACCCCTCTGCTTGAGGACCTTGAGTTTGAGAACGAGCTGATCACCGGGTACGACTTGCCTGCGAAAGCGGACCTTGTCAATTCCGACGAAAAGAATGGAGCTGCCTTTGTATTGAGGCGCTATCGTGTAGGCGAGAATCCCGCCCGTTTGAGCCATGGCTTCAATTATGAGAACTCCCGGCATAATAGGCCGGTCGGGAAAATGCCCCTCGAAAAATGGTTCATTCACCGTAACGTTTTTAATCCCCACAACCTCGTCGCCACTAACTTCGACTATACGGTCAACGAGCAGCAACGGATATCGGTGTGGAAGGATCTTCTTGATTTCATTTATGTCCATCATCCCTTGATCAGGACCTCCTCGATTTCCCGGACCCTCTCCCTGAGACGCTTCAGCTCTTCCTTGATTTTGGGAAGGCGCCGTACATTAGCAACATTTTTGAGCCACTCAGTGTGGGGAACACCCGGTGAGCCACCGACAACCTGTCCCGGCTCGACGTTCCCAAGCACCCCGGCCTGAGCGCTGAACCTCGCCCCGTCGCCTATTTTCAGATGGCCGGATACACCCACCTGCCCTCCCATCAGCACGCGGTCTCCGACGATAGTACTCCCCGAAATTCCAACCTGTGCGGCGAAAGCGCTGTCTTCGCCTACAACCACATTGTGTGCAATCATCACCAGATTGTCTATCTTGGCGCCCCGCTTTATCCATGTCCTGCCGAAAGTCGCCCGGTCAACAGTCGAGTTTGCACCTATTTCGACATCGTCGTCGATTTGAACGATACCCGTTTGGGGAATTTTGTAGTGACGGCCAAGCTCATCCTGCGCGAAACCGAACCCTTCGGTACCGATAACAGCGCCGCAGTGGATAGTTACTCGATCTCCCAGTACGCACCCGTCCAGGATAACTACTCGGGGATAAATGAGGCAATCTTCACCTACCCGAACACCCGGCCCTATGTAGCATCCGGCGCCAATTTTTGTCCGGGAGCCGATAACACAATCGTCGCTTATGCAAGCGTAGGGACCGACGCCGACATCTCCACGTAAATCGGCTCCACCGTATATTATGGCGGAGGGATGAATATCAAGCTCACCCCTAGCGGCTCTCGTGAACAGAGCGGCAATCTTGGCCAAGGCCAGATACGGATTTTTCGTTATAAGAAGGTTGAAATCAGGGTCTTCAAAACCGGCAGGAACAATGAGTGCGGCAGCTTTGCATCCGGCAACCCGGTGCTGGAGGCGCCGATCCGCAACAAAACTGAGCTGTTCCGATGATGCACTCTCGAGCGGACCTATTCCGGTCACCCTCACTTCGGGATTGCCTCGAATTTCCGCACTCGCAACATCGGCGAGTTCACGGAGGGTATAGGAATGGCTGGCGATGTTGCTCACTTCAAATTCCATTGAAAAAACCGCACCTGTGCCTTACGCCCAGGAGGCTCATCGAACTGCCTCCCGTGGACCCGGCCGGTACACATCCATGAAACTGGGCCCCATTTATGGGCAGGCAGGGCATCATTAGAAGACCCGATGAAAGATGGCGGGCCGTTTCTCCCGCCATCTTCACAGGCCAGAATCCGCAGAAACTAGGATTCGATCATTTCGGGCTCGACTTGTCCAATTCAGCGGAAACCCGCTTTGTAAGGTCGTTCTTGTCACTTGCGAAGGGCAAGCTGCTTTTCTCGAAGATGAAATCGTACTTATCGTCCTTGCCGATCTTCGTAATTATCTCGGCTATTTTTTGGAACAAGGGATTTTTGACTTCCTGTGCCTGTTTGTTGAACAGCTGGCTCGATTCGCTGGCAAGCCTTTCCAACTCGGCAGCCATGCTCTGGAGTTCCGCCTGCTTTTTGCTCTTGGCCTTCTCGTCCATTACGTCTTTTTTCTTATCGTATTCTTCCTTGGCGGACTTGAAGGTCTTGGCTTTCAGGTCGAGGTCGCCGCCAAGCCTTTCCTGTTCCTTCTTCAGCTGATCGACTACTTTCTTCCCCCAGGCGGACTGCAAGGCCGCGCCATTGATGTCAACATAGCCGATTTTATTGTCAGCAGCCAATACTGTCGAGCCAAGAAAAACACCTGTCGCTAACGCAATTACACCAATAAACTTCTTCATCTGTTCTACACTCCTTAAAAGAAAGCACCCGCCGAGAATTGCCATTGGTAAGGGTCATCACCAACTTGCCGGTCCAGATTGTACCCTATTTCTATTCGGAGCGGTCCGAATGGCGAGTTCCACCGGACACCTGCACCTACGTCGGTCCTGAATTTAGAGAAGTCAATTGTTTCGTCTTTGTCGAAGGCATTGCCTGCATCGAAGAAAACGACCCCGCGTATGCCATACTTCTCCATGATCGGGAAAAGTACTTCGAAATTTGCAACTGCGTAATTATAGCCACCAACCACAACAGGAATGCCGTCTACATATTGCTTCGGGCCTACCTGTCCAAACTGCCAGCCGCGCAATGAATTTATGCCGCCAAGAAAAAACTTCTCATAAATCGGCACTACATTCGATGTGGTTTCCTGCAGGAAACCCATTTCTCCACGAATATGACCGATAAAAATCCACCATAGTGGATGATACACGCCCCCGTGGATTTCCTCCTTTATGAAATCGACATCGCTGCCAAGAGCCCGGCTTGTAAATTCACCTACAACACCCGCATAAGTTCCTTTTGTCGGCAGAAAGGGATGATCGGTGCTATCACGTTCGATACCGGCGCCGATCGCGCTCTTGATCTCCCATCCGGTGAGGTCTTGGCCGGGGTAAAGTGCCTGAAATGTGGTGGAAATTTCTGTCATATGTGCCCGTTCAAAAACATAGTACATATTGAACCTGCTGTACTGCCCAAAAGGAAATCCGCTGCGAAGCCTAAACCCGTATGCATCTTTTGTGAAGTCGTCGTACGCTCTCAACCAATTATAGATATCAACTCCCCCTGAAATCGGGTAGCCGAAAGCCCAGGGGTCGGTGAAACTGAGCATGTATCTCTGGGCCGACTGCCCCAGGTAGCCCTTGAGTGCTATTACCTGCCCCCTTCCGAACAAGTTCTTCTGCATGACCTGACCGCTCGTGAAGAGGCCGTCTTCGGAGGAGTACCCGCCTCCAAGGCTTATCGAGCCGGTCAGCTTCTCCTTTACCTTTACATGCAGGTTCATGATATCCAGCTGATCTGTATCGGTGGGAGTAATTTCAACATCCTCGAAATAATCAAGCTTCTTAAGCCTGGTGAGGCTGTCTTCTATCTTTTTTGCGTTGAAAAGAGAGCCCTCCGTTATCATCATTTCACGGCGGATTACTTTGTCGCGTGTCTTGGTGTTTCCCGTTATGAAAACTCTTCCTATGTGAACCACATCCTTCTTGGTTACATGGAAGTTAACATCGGTTGTGTGATCCTCCTGGTTTCGCTTTATCTGGGGATCGACGTCAACCCTGGCGTAGCCTTCGTTCATGTATGCCTTTGTTACACTATCGATATCCTTGCGCACCTTTTCTCGACTGAAGAAGGTGTTGGGCTTGATTTCCAGCTTCGGCATCAGCTTCTTTTCATAGTTATCGAGCATGTCGCCGCTGACTTTTACCGATGTAACCTTGTACCTGGATCCTTCATCAACTCCGATGCTGATATAAAAGCCGTCTTTCTTAAGATCTATATCAGGCGAGCTGACCTTTGCGTCCATGTAGCCTTCGTCGTGGTAAAAAGCGGTGAGCCGGTCGATATCGGTCTCAAGAATGTCTTTTTGAAGAATCCCGCGATCCGTGAAGTATGAAAGGATACTCTTTACCTTGGTCTGCATTACTCCGCGAAGTTTTCGCCCCGACATATTCTTATTGCCGGCGAAGTTGATCTTCTTAATATAGACCTTCTCGTTTTCTTTTATGTCAAAAGATACCACGGCCTTGCGAGGGTCCTTCGGGAAGTCGATCTTGGAGCTCACCTGGGCGTTGTAATAGCCTTTTTGCTGATAGAGTTTCAGAATTTTTTGAACATCTTCGCTGACCACGTTGCGCTGAAGCACAGTGTAGGATTTGGTGGCAATGGCGGCAAGGACGTCCTTCTCCTTGATCTTCTTTTGGCCGTTGATTTTCACTTCCTGAACACTGGGGTTTTCCTGAACAACGAAAGTGAGGGTCTTTCCAGCGGGAGTATCGGTAACCTCGGCATCCACTTTCTCGAAGTATCCCATCTTGAAGATGGATCTTATGTCCTCGCTCACCGTGGAGGGTCTGAGAACGTCGCCCTTTTTGCTCTTTATGTTTCCTTTTATGGCGTCGGCCTCGATTCTGTCGTTGCCCCTCACCTTTACATCGGCGATCACGGCTTTCGAGAGCACCTGGACGCCCATCTGCTGCACTATCTTCCCTACCGCCAAGGGAAGATTCTCGAGCCCCTTTTCTTCGGCGAAAACGATCACCGGCTTCTTTTTGCCGGAAACATCGACAAGCCTGGCATCGAGGCTTATGGAATTACCTACCTGGTTGAAGCTGCCAAAAAGTGCATAGGCGGCCCCTAGTTTGCTTCCCACCGAGCGAGCCTGCTCTTCCGAGCGCACGGCACCCCCCGCGGCTCTTTGGGCTTCCTGGGGATCGACCATCTTTATCCCCTCACCCGAGAGCGCGCGGGAGAAGACCTCATCAAGGGATCTCTGAACTTTGACCGCGTCCTGCTGCTGTCCGTGAATCACGAACGGCAGAACGGCTACCCTGACCGGCTGATCCTGCGCCCATCCAGTACCTGCGCCAGCCAGCAGACAGATAATAGAAAGCCAAACGAGTCCCCCAACTCTTCTCCACCCCACCATATTCTTTGCCCCCTCCGATGAAGCCGCACTTCTCCTATTCCCTTTCACTACCGTCCCTACGGCCGAGCCGGTATGAATACATCAACTTTAGCCCAAAATCGGAAAGCCCCCCTATTCCGGCCTAAACACCGGGATCCACACCATAAAATAGCATCCGATTTTATTCTGCGATTTCAAAGACGATTCCCGGCGCCTGCCCCGGACCCCCTCCGGGGTTTTGCCAAACTGACGGTCCCTGCCTTCTAATACCACCTTCTGAACGCCTGCCCAACACAATTTTTGTAAAAACGGTACTGCCGCTCCCAGACTCAATTTGAGACAGGTAAGCAAGGGTTTGCCGGACTGCGATCCTCCCTCAAAAGGCCGTCTTTGAGACGAAGAACCCTGTGCATCATAGATGCAAGTTCTTGATTATGAGTGACAATCACCATGGTCAGACCAAGCTCTTCGTTCAGGGAAACGAGCAACTCATGAAGTGTTCGCCCGGTACGGCTGTCCAGATTTCCGCTCGGTTCGTCGGCTAAGAAAAGCCGGGGCCGAAGCAGCAGTGCCCTCGCTACCGCAACCCGCTGCTGCTCGCCTCCGGAAAGTTGGCCTATCCTGTGGCTCAAGCGCGATGAAAGGCCGAGCCGCTCCAGAAGTTCGAGGGATTTATCCCTCGCTTCTGCCTTGGGCAGACCTGAAATCAGCCCGGGCATCATAACATTTTCAAGCGCATTGAATTCCGGGAGCAAATAGTGGAACTGGAAGACAAAACCTATGTTTTTGTTGCGAAAATTCGCCAGATCCCGCTCTGTCCACAAAAAAACATCCTGGCCGCCGTAAAGGACCTTACCGCTGGTTGGCTTCTCAAGGGTGCCAAGGATATTGAGCAGCGTCGATTTTCCGGCCCCGGATGATCCGACTATCGCGATTCGCTCCCCGGTGCGAATCACAAGTTCAAGGTTTTTGAAAAGCTCGATTGAGTTCGGGCCGTTTCCGAACACCTTTGTCAGCCCGAGAGTTTGGACCTCTACAGATTGTCTCTCACTCATAGCGCAATGCTTCCGCCGGATCGAGTCCGGAAGCCTTGCGCGACGGGTAAATCGTCGCCACCAGGCTGATAAGGATTGCGAAGAAGACGATCGCAAGTAGATCCAGCGTTTGAATTTTCACGGGGAGTTTAGCTATGTGATAAACACCACCCGGCAAGTCTATCTTGTACCGCTTCACAAAATCGCACAGGACAAATCCGCCAATCACACCCAGCAAAGTCCCCGATACTCCGATGAGAAATCCTTCGAAGATAAATATTTTTCTGATGCTGGCGGTAGTCGCCCCCATTGCTTTAAGTATCGCGATATCGCGCCCTTTCTCCATTACGAGCATGATTAGCGAACTGACAATGTTGAAGGCCGCGACCAGAATTATGAGTGTCAGTATTACGAACATGACAAATTTTTCCAGCTTGAGGGCCGAAAAAAAGCTGCTGTTCATCTGTATCCAGTCCCGGACATAGTAAGGGGTACCGAGCTGCTTCCTTAAATTCTCCGCGACCTTTTGCGCAGCGTAAATGTCCTTGATCTTCACCTCGATGCCGGTAACCGCATCCCCGATCCCGAGAAATTGCTGCCCCGCTGCAACGTCCACGTAAGCGAGCGTACTGTCGTATTCGTACATACCCGATTGCATGATCCCGACCACGTGGAATAGCTTGCTTTTCGGCACCTGCCCTATCGGAGTAAGGCGCCCCGAGGGCGAAATTATCGTCACCCATTCCCCCGTCGTGCGGATACCGAGGTTGTTGGCGAGTTCCACTCCAAGAATGATCCCTGGATAGCTTGGGCCTCCGCTCTCCTGCTGCTGCTGGGATACCAGGTCCGCAAGGTTGCCCCGGATCAGGCTTTCTTCGATTTTTATTACCTTGGATGCAGTGAGAGGCTCGATGCCTCGAAGAATCGCCCCCGATACGCTTCTGCCGGAGGTTATCATCACTTGGGCGTAAATGTAGGGGGTCGCTCCGATCACTTCGGGGTCCTTTTGGACCTCGTCCGTGACTTCTTTGTAGTTCGAGATCGCTCCCCCATAACTGCCGATGTTGACGTGCGAAGTGACTCCGAGGATGCGATTGCGAAGGTCCTCATGGAATCCGTTCATGACCGCCAGCACCACTATGAGGGCCATAACGCCCACCGCGACGCCGGCCACCGATATCAAAGTGATGAGCGATACAAACGTCTGTCTGCGCTTCGCCAGCAAATAGCGAATGCTTATGAAAACCTCATAGCCTAAATTCATTGAGTCTTCTTTTCCGGTCTCATGTGCGGAAAGAGGATCACGTCGCGAATGGAAGGAGAATCGGTAAAGAGCATTACGAGCCGGTCTATTCCAATTCCCTCGCCGGCGGCAGGGGGCATCCCGTATTCGAGGGCGCGGATGTAGTCCTCGTCCATCTGATGTGCCTCTTCGTCTCCGGCCCGGCGCGCTTCCAGTTGCGCATTGAATCTTTCACGCTGATCCCGCGGATCGTTAAGTTCCGAGAAGGCGTTAGCCATCTCGCGTGCTGCCATGAAAAGCTCGAAGCGGTCCACAAAATCAGGACTGCCTTCTGTTTTCCTGGAAAGCGGCGAGACTTCGAGCGGATATTGATAAATGAAGGTCGGCTGAATCAGCCGGGGTTCCACCACCTCGTCAAAGATCTTCGTGAGCAGCTTCCCGTGACCCTCGAACTTTTCTATTCCGATTCCAACCGACCTCGCAAAGGCAACTGCCTCGTCAAAGTTCTCGATTGCCCCCTCGGGAACATCTCCGATCTTGACCAAAGACTCGGCCAAAGTGAACCTGTCCCAGGGAGGCGAGAGGTCGATCACATGGCCCTGGTATTCGAGCCGCATCTGCCCTTCATTGACATCACGAGCTATCTTCGCAAAAATCTCTTCGGTCAGGTCCATCAAGTCTTTGTAGGTGGCATAAGCCTGGTAAAATTCCAACATCGTGAATTCGGGATTGTGCTGAGTCGATACGCCCTCGTTGCGGAAATTGCGGTTGAGCTCGAATACACGCTCGAATCCACCCACAAGCAATCTTTTCAGGTAGAGTTCCGGGGCGATTCGAAGAAATAGATCCATGTCGAGCGCATTGTGGTGCGTCTTGAACGGCTTGGCCGTAGCGCCGCCCGCAATGGGCTGCATCATAGGGGTTTCCACCTCCAGGAAACCGCGCCCGGTAAGCAACTCCCGGATTGACTGCACTATTGCCGCTCTTTTCCGGAAAGTCTCGCGTACCTGCTCGTTTACGATGAGATCCACGTACCGCTGCCGGTACCGCAGTTCGATATCTTTGAGCCCGTGATACTTTTCTGGAAGGGGCCGCAAGTTCTTGGTCAGCAAGACGAACTCATCTACCTGCACGGTCAGTTCGTTCGTCTTGGTCCTGAAAAGCCTTCCCGTTACGCGAATTATATCCCCGATGTCGAGCTTTTTGGCCAGCTCGTAGCTCTCTTCGCCGACCTGGTTTTTTTGGATATAAATCTGTATTTTTCTATCGGAATCGGATAGATGCATGAATGTGGATTTGCCGAAGGAGCGGATTGCGAGGACCCGCCCCGCAATGGTGTAAACCTGCTGCTCAGCTTCCAGCTCTTCGGCCGTCTTATTACCGGCCGGTCCAACCACGTCATTTATCCTGTGCGGGACCGCATAGCCGTTTGGATAAAGCGCCACGTTCCGGCTCTCCATCTCCACCGCCTTCTCAATACGCTCCCGCGTAACTACATTTAGATCTTCCATAGTATCCAGTGAAACCTTCTCAATGCTGGTATGTGTGAGGCAAAAGGAATTCCCCGCGGACTTTTCCGCCCTCAAAAATCTTTTCTCCTGCTGATTTCCGATTTACACAGGCGGGTACGCCAAGACGAAGGAAGTTAGATTATTTGCTCATCCGCGTCAAGTGGGTTGTCTCCCGCACCTATTCTCTCCTGCCCGACTCCGAAATGTCTACCGCCCTGCTCCTCAGGATCTTTGAGGCGCTGAATGCAATTATCAAAAGCCCCAGAATCAGCAGCACCATATCCTGGTCACCCAACAGTTTCATAACTCCATAACCAAAAATAACAAGCCCCGCCACCAAACTAAGCCATTGTGTGGTACGGCCCATAGCCAAAGACCTCCCCCAGCCGATGTTGGCTTCAGAAATAGATTCACACCGTTGATGATTAAATCAACCCGGCATCGATTAGACCCGCAAACTAACCATTTTGCCTGTCGAAAAGCAAAACAAAAAGAGCGCCCCTCATCCTCACCCATTCCCGACACGACAGCTACCCGGACTTGCACCGTCAGGCATTGGCGGGCTGTGTAGAATAAAAGAGTATTGACATCCGGAGCAAAAGATCACTATTTAGACGCGTGCGCGCCTGTAGCTCAGTTGGATAGAGCAACGGACTTCTAATCCGTAGGTCAGGGGTTCGAATCCCTTCAGGCGCGCCAATAGAATCAATTGCTTATAGGGGGCCGGCAGTGGCCCTTTATTTTTGCTTGCATATTGGGTGCACGAGTCTTGTGCACATGCCAAGAATGCAGGATGATTCCCTGAAATTTACCCAGGCAAGGCACGCAAGGGCCGGCATTGTTTGCCCATTGCGAACCGAAAGGCCAATGCGAACACCGAAATGGTTATGCCGATGTGTCCCAGCGTCAGGAACTATTTTGCCCCTTCCTCCAGATGTTCGCACTTGACCGACGACCTTTAAGAGTGGTCTTATCCCTCCTTAAATTTTCAAGCCGATGAGGGACTATTTTCAACCATGGCATATACTCCTCCAATGGGTTACCGCGCCGATATCGACGGACTCAGAGGCATTGCCGTCCTTGCAGTAGTTGCTTTCCACGCTTTCCCATCCTGTTTTAAAGGCGGGTTCACCGGGGTTGACATCTTTTTCGTCATCTCTGGATTTTTGATTTCGACCATAATCTTCGAGAAGAATGCTCGTGGAGATTTCAGCTTCATCGAGTTCTACGCGAGGCGTGCAAGGCGGCTGTTCCCAGCCTTGGGCGTGGTCCTTGCCGCCGGCTGTGTCTTGGGATGGATCTATCTACTTCCCGATGAATACGAGCACCTCGGCAAGCACATCGTTGCAGGCGCGGCATTCGTCCAAAATTTCGTGCTTTGGGGTGAGTCTGGTTACTTTGATAAATCAGCAGAACTCAAGCCGCTTCTGCACCTCTGGTCACTTGCCGTGGAAGAGCAGTTTTATCTGATATACCCTGTCGTGGTGTGGGCGTCGTGGCGACGTCGCATGAACGTCCTTATCGCACTGGTGTTACTTGCCGGTGTTTCTTTTGCTCTAAACATTACGCGAGTCGCGGGACACCCCGCTGAAACCTTCTTTTTGCTGCATTCTCGTTTTTGGGAATTGCTGGCAGGCGGCATACTTGCCTACATTCAATTGTTCAAATTTCACCTGCCAATTCCAACCCCCCGGCGGCAAAATGCACTCTCTATATTTGGTTTACTATTGACTTTAGCAGCCATCATCATTCTCGATAAAGACAAGGCGTTCCCCGGATGGTGGGCGCTACTGCCCGTACTCGGTACAATGTTGCTCATTTTCTCCGGCCCCTCTGCCTGGATCAATCGTGTCGTCCTGGCGACTCCCGCGATGAGCTTCCTTGGCAGGATCAGTTATCCACTCTATCTCTGGCACTGGACGATACTTTCTTTTGCCCGAATCTCCAACCCGGACGTGACTATCCTCAAGCGTCTCGGCCTCCTTGTCCTAAGTGCACTGCTGGCCTGGGTTACCTATCAGTTCGTGGAAAAGCCCATTCGATTCGGAGGGAACTCTCTGCGTCGTGTGAGTTTTGGCGCGGCATCAGCCCTGTTCACAATCGGCGCGGTCGGATTGTTTGTCGTTCTAGCTCAAGGAGTTCCCTCACGACTACCGGAATCAGTTCGAGCAGTCGCAACCTACAAGTATGATTTTGATTCTGATACTAGGGCCGGTGACTGCTGGTTGAGAGACTCACAACCACACGATGGCTTCGCTAAAGCCTGCTATGGCAATCTTCTAAATGATGACGGCAATGGAACACTCGCACTTTGGGGCGACTCCCACGCCGCATGCCTGTATCCAGGCCTACGCGCGGCATACGGCGATTCGTGGAGTGTTGCGCAGTTTACGAGGGATGGCTGCCCGCCCATTCTCGGCAGCAACATGGCGCGACCGGCCTATTGCGAAAATAACAATCAATTTATCGCCTCAATTCTCAAGAAACATCCACGGGCAACCGTGATCCTGTTCGCCGCCTGGACTTACTATAGTAGAGATTGGACGGTCAGCGACCCTGGAGGCAAGGGACTCCTTGAGACAATTCGCGATCTGCATGATGCGGGTGCAGCCCGGATCATCGTTATGGGACCCCCACCATTATGGACGGGGAAGTTGCCCAAACTCACCATCAACGCGGCGGGGGACTCTTTGCAGGGCTATACCGTGCCATCGCGGATGAACTTTGGTCTTGACCCCTGGTCTGCAATTGCTGACAAGCAGTTTCGAACGTTGCTGTCCGGATCTCCATGCGAGTATTTTTCTGTATTCGAAACTCTTTGCAATAACACGGAAGGATGTCTTGTAAGGACAACCAACGAACAAACAAGCTTCACGACCTGGGACTATGGGCATCTGACGAGTAGCGCCGCCCGCATTGTAGCCGGACAACTTCCGATCCGCCGGTCACCGAGGAGCGAGCTCTCCCATTTTGGCAAAGAACATTAATTTTTAACGTCTGAATACTTAAACCTCGCTGTAGCCCCCCGGACCCTCCCGGCATCTCGATATTTGCCCCTAATTTGCAATATTTTTGCCCGTTTTCTTCGAAACAGCGGCAAATTCGGAACGCAATAGTATACCAATGAGATTTGCTCCGGTCATTTCCGGAATTCGCGAGATATTCCAGGAGTTCCATCCCATCCGAAACCAAGACAAAGCCAGCGCCGGTCCCGCTCGCATTGAAAGCCTTGACAGCCAATATGCAGTCTTCTTCATCGTCATCGCCATAAGGATTAAGCGAGACGGGTTTCAATTATACTTCCTCCAAAACGGCCCGTTTGACTGCCATTGTTACCGTGAAAGCCGATCCCCGCCACAGCTTGCTTTCAGCCCTGATGCTTCCCCCGTGCCGCTCTGCTATCTTCCCGCGGATTGCCGGGCCCATTCCGGAGAATAACACCGAAAGGCGGGATGTTTGCCCCTTCCAGAGTAATTACAATAATCACTGGGTAAAGATGTTACGAGGAGAGCATTATGAGACCAGTTTGGAAAGGGTATTTGAAAATAGACCTTGTTGCGATCCCAGTACAGATGTACACGGCGCATACAGGTCAGAAGGGAATGCGGTTCGATCTCCTTCATCGGCAATGCAGGTCGAAGATCACCGAACAGTTCTTTTGTCCCGTATGCGACAGGACGGTAGGCGGCGATGAACTCGCAAAAGGCTTCGAATACGAGAAAGGGGTTTATATACTCGACTCGGATGAGGACTTTAAGGCAGCTCAGAAAAAGGCTACCCGGACGGTCGATATCATGAAGTTCGTGGACGGAGATAAGGTGGATCCCATCTATTTTTGCCACTGGCACTACCTGGTGCCTTCAGGGAAAAACGCCATCGAAGCATTCGCTCTTTTCCGGCAGGCGATGGCCGATGAAAACAAGATCGCTCTGGCCAAGGCGGTAATCGGGAACAGGGAACACCTTCTTGCAATCAGGGCCCGTGGTGGGGAACTCGTTGCATTTACGCTTCATCATCCCGAAGAGATCAGTAGTCCTGAAGAAATCAAGGAAGCCGGGAAAGTAAGGGCCGCCAGAATTGACCAGCAGAGCTTGCGCCTTGCCAAAGACCTCATTCGGAAGACCACGGGTGAGTTCGACCTCGAAGAATTGTCCGGAGAACACGTAAAGACCCTGGTGGAAATAATCCGGGACAAATCTCCAGCCGAGCCGGGCAACGCGCCCGCTGGTGAACCGGATAAGCTCTTGAGCCTTATGGATGCCCTGGAGCTAAGCATCGAGAGAGCCGGGAAAAACAAGCTAAAGATCCCACGGTCACGAAAGCAGGAGCCCAGGGCCAAGCGAAAAGCGACAGGTACAAGCCCGGCGGTCGGGAAAATCAAGTGGAAGTAAACGCCCCTTAGACCATCTCCCACCCAGCCCTATGCATGGGCAAGCAAGCGCCGATTCATGCAGAGCGTAGATAGAGAGTTATTATGCGAAAAGCCCTCCTGCTCGCATTTCTTTTCCTGATCATTCAACCCGTCCACGTTTTCTGCGCCGATCCGCCACTGGACCGCATAAAGCTGCCTCCGGGCTTCCGGATCAGCTTGCTGACAGGTGACGTCCCCTCGGCGAGGGAGATGGCTTTCAGTCCAGGAGGGACACTTTTCGTTGGCTCGATGAAGGGAAATGTCTACGCGGTTCTGGATGCCGGTGATGACCGCAAGCCTCACAAGGTGGTCGTCATCGACAAAGGCCTGGATAAACCGGTTGGTGTGGATTTCCGTAACGGGTCCCTCTATGTTTCCGCGGTAGACCGCATCTTTCGATACGACAACATAGAATCAAGGCTCCAGGCCCCCCCTAAACCAGTGGTTGTGACTGACGCGCTCCCGAAGCAAAGCGATCACGGGTGGAAATTCATCCGCTTCGGTCCGGACGGCCTGCTCTATGTACCTGTCGGCGCTCCCTGCAATATCTGCAAAAGCAGGGACGAGCGTTTCGCATCCGTAATGCGGACCAACCAGGATGGCGGCAACCCGGAAATTTTCGCCCGCGGCGTTCGAAACACCGTTGGGTTCGACTGGCACCCGGCAACCGGGGAGCTATGGTTCACCGACAACGGACGTGACTGGATGGGCGATAACATTCCTCCCGACGAACTAAACCATGCACCTGTAAAAGGCATGCATTTCGGGTTCCCATTCTGTCACGGAGGCGACATTCCCGACCCCGAATTCGGCAAAGAACACCCATGCAATCAATTCACCCCTCCGGCAATAAAGCTCGGTCCGCATGTGGCCTCCCTCGGCATGCGCTTCTACACGGGGAAGATGTTCCCGAAGGAATACCGGAATCAGATTTTCATTGCCGAGCACGGGTCATGGAATCGCAGCAAGAAAATTGGATACCGGGTCACCCTGGTGCGTCTGGATGGCAACAAGGCCGTCAGCTATGAAGAATTTGCAAGTGGGTGGGAGCAAAACGAGGTGACCTGGGGAAGGCCCGCCGACGTGCAGGTCGCTCCAGACGGTTCGCTCCTGGTCTCGGACGACTACGCAGGCGCAATATACCGCATTGCCTATTCACCTCAATAACCACCGAGGAGGTTTCTAACGCTCTCAAACCTTAAACCTTCACTGGATAACTTTTTCGCAAGGACAAATTCCGCCGGTCTGCTCCCAGATGCTGTTATTGCACTTTACACATTTTCCCGATCGGCAAATGACTGATTGATCAGGGTACTCAAAGCCGGCGAACTTGCAGGATTGCTGTTTAATCTGTTGAGCCATCGTTTTCTCCTTTTTTCCTTAAAATTAATCACTTGGAATTGAGTGGCGTAAGGAGAAAACATCTCAATGAGAAAGTGTTTTGTTTAGGTGCTTGGGATTAACATGAACTGGCCTGGTGTAATCATGCCCGAGAAAGAACCGCATGCAGTGACGGGAGCCTTTGGATTTGCGGGTAGATTTGTTGCGCGGTTGAAATCAAGCCAGTCCTGCCCTGCGAATCCTAAAACCATCATTTTCCAAAACAATCAAGGCTCCCCTGATTGTCGATAAATCAAATTGTTTCAAAAACCGGGCGAGGACCTGAGTCTGATTTTCAAGCAGGGGGGGATTGATGCGAATTCGGATTATTCCCAGCGTCGCGTATCAAGCCCGCGGCATAGTGCAAACAAGCTTCAATGTCTTGTCTGTCAATTTGAGGGTAATATTCCTGAACAATAATGTCCGGCGCAACCCCTGCCTCGAGAAGTTCCAGGACTAGATACACCATGATCCGAGTCCCCTTTATGCAGGGTTGACCATGGCACACATGTGGATCGACGGAAATACGCTCCGTGAGTCTTTTCATGTCACAACCTCACACGTTTCAAGACATTGCTCGTACCTTGGATACCATCTTACAATATAAGTAGGAGGCTGCGCGAGTGATATGAACCATTCGATTTGCCGCCTTAATGAGGATCGAGATTCGAGGTGGGTCTTGGCAAACGGCGTTCTCGCGTTTATAGGTTCATTCGTTGGATCGGTTTTCCAATTCCTGCTGCTTCGCTTCTTGGGATGTTTGCCATAAGCCTGTATCCGCATAAAGCTTAATCCAAGGCGCGAAGCCTTTATGCTGAAGCCGGCAAAGCCCTTTCTCTCCTTCTTTAGAAAAGATGATGTGACGATCTCGGAGAGCTTTGGGCGCGTTATCAAGGGTTGAATCCTTGCCCTTGAATTTTGACTTTATTTTGATTTTGGAAACAGGGTTTATCGGCGAGTTTGGCTTAAAGGGATTGGTCTTCATTTCAACCCCTTATGGTTAGGATCTGCGATTCCGCACCTGCCAAAACGAGGCTAAGTACTTGAAATCCTTATAGGCGGGAGAGGATTTGAACCTCCGACTTCCACCGTGTGAGGATGGCACTCTCACCGCTGAGTTACCCGCCCTTGATGCATATTGCACTGTTTTATATCTGATAGGCAGGTTCAACGCAATAGTCAATCGACTGCAATGGTCGGCTCAATGCGATGTGAAATGGTAGCGGGGGAGATCAGGAGGGTTTCTTTTTGTTCATCGATTGCATTTTAAGGCGCAGGTAGTCGTCTTTTGCTTGCTTGTCCTTGGGGTCGAGTTTCAGGAGCAGGTCAAGCTTTTTGAGTGCTTCGGCATAGTCTCCGGTGCTTTCGTGGAGGTCCGCGGCTTTGCGGAGGTAGATCTTTTCTTTGGGCTGGAGTTTGATGAGGCTTTCGAGTTCCCGTGCGGCGGCCTTTTTGTCGCCAAGCTTCATGGCGGCGTGGAGTTGATAGGTGTGGAGGCGCACGGAGTCGGGGTTTTGCTCGGATGCTTCCTTGAAGCAGGCGCTCATGCCTTTGTAGTCTTTTTTGTCGTCGTAATATTTAAAGAGGGTGTCCTGATAGGCGCTATTTTTGGGGTCCATCTTTGCGAGTTCCTGAAGGACCTCCAGTTCGCCTTTCTCATTTCTGAGCTTTCGATAGATATCGAGCAGGTATTTGCGGGACTGGATATCCTTTGGATCCAGCGCCGCGACCGTCTGAAAGCATGCAATCGCCTTATCGTATCTTTTGGCTTCGTAGTACATGACGGCAAGATTATTCTGGAGGTTGCGGTTCTTGGGCTGCATCTGGGCAAGCCGTTCATAAACCCCCTGGAGAGCGGCCTTGTCGTTGGATTTTTCGAGGATGGCTATAAGCCGGGTAAGGGCTTCCTTGTGCTGGGGGCTCTTTTGAAGGACGGCTTCGTATGCGGCTTTTGCCTGTGCGGTTTGGCCCTTCTTTTCGTAGAGTTCGCCGAGTTGGAGCCGGCTATCGACGTCTCCGGGGTTTTTCTCCAGGTATCGATCCAGGGCCTGGGCGGCCTTTTCCATGTCATCGTTTTTCTTGTAAGTGACAAACAGATTGTAGAGAACATCCGAGTCCTTCACCCCAGCCTTAATAGCCTTCTCGTAAGTTGCCGCCGCCCGAGACCAGTTCCTGGTTTCGCTGCTTAGTTCCGCCAGCGTGAGCAGCACCGAAGACTGGAAAGCCTTGGGAATTTCGTGCTGATGGCGTTCCAGAAATTTTTCCGCTTCTTCCTTGGATTTCCTCTTCTTCAGGTAAGCTATGAAGTCCTTGAAGGTTTGCTGTTCCTCGGAAATCTTCAGAAGATCGATATAGACGCGCAGGGCGTCGTCTACCTTATTCATAATCTGGTAGACAAGAAGAAGGCGCTCGGAGATCGTCTTGGATTTGCCGGACTCGTCTATTTCCTTATAAAGCCGGGCGGCATCCGCATAACGCTTGGTGTCGAAATAAAGTCCAGCCAGTTGGGTCTTTACGAGAATATTCGACGGATTTTCGTGAAACGCTTTTTCGAGATACGAGATCCGCTTATCGACATCAGAGGTCGAATTGGCTTTCTGGAGCCAGTCTTTGGCATCGAGTTGCACCAGGAGGGAAACCTTGCCGATCGGCCTGTTCCAGAGGAGCGTGCGAAGCTCGATGGGTGTGGGATTCTCAAAGCTTTCGTTGGAGAAGAGCTCGCGAATGGTTGCGGGGTTTTTGGTTATTTTTCTTACGTCGATCTCAGCCGAAACGACCCTGGTGCCCCAGGAAACCAGCCCGTCGGTTTTTATCTGGACCAGTTGGATGGAGTCCCTTGGGTTTACGACAACCTGCTGGTCGGGCAATAGTATAACTTCTTGACCGTTGTGCTGGAACCTTAGGGCAACGAGTTTTTTGGAGAAGGGGAGAAGGGAAGAGAAGCCGCCGTCCTTTGTAGTTATGAAGACCGCGCCGGCGACTGCAAGTATCAGAAATACAGAAACCAGTATGATGGCCAGGCGATGAGAGGTCCCCGGTTCGGGGTCCTTTTTCTTGCCGCCGCCGCCACGATAAAAGGAACCCGGAGACCCGTATGGATAGCCGCCCTTCCTGCTCATTTCCGGTCTTGCTCCTTGCCCATTCCAGCCTGCTCGAAAATCCGCCGAAGCTCGTCGGACCTGAGGGGCCGGTGCTCGCCAGGCTTCATTTTGCCAAGTCGCACCGGGCCGTAGGCTACCCTCTTTATCTTTAAAACCGCGTGTCCGACCGCTTCGCCCATGCGCTTTATCTGGCGATTCCACCCCTGGTGGAGAACAAGCCTTAGCCAGACCGCCCCCGGAAGTTCATCGATAACCTCAACGCCGGCCGGCGCCGTAACGCCTTCTTCCAGATCCACCCCCGAGCGCAGTTTTTCGAGAGTTTTCGGATCGGGATGACCTTTTACTTTTACACTATAAATTTTCGATATTCCATAGCGGGGGTGAAGCAGACGGTTTGAAAGCTCCCCGTCATTCGTGAGAAGCAGGAGGCCTTCGGCATCGTAATCGAGCCTGCCCACCGGAAATATTCTGGACCCGAACTCGGGCAGATAATCAAAAACGGTTTTGCGCCCCTGAGGGTCGCGGGCGCTTGTAATGCAGCCACGCGGCTTGTAAAAGACGATGTAGACCAGATTCTGCGGCGAGGATATCGGTTTCCCATCGAGGCGAATTTGATCCCTTTCGGGATCGATCCGCGATCCGATTTCAGCCCTTTGGCCGTTAACATCGACTCGCCCCTGCAGGATCATCTCCTCAGCGCCGCGCCTTGATGCCACCCCGGCCTGAGCCAGAAATTTTTGCAGCCGAATATCCGCCACGTTTACCTGTTGCCGCGAGTTGCGAGTTGCCCCAAGTCTGCTGGTGCAAACAATTTCAACCACGAAGAACACGGAGGACACGAAGAGGATCAAAGTGTATTAAAATAGATTAAACTAAACCCACCCTTTCGTGTTCTTCGTGGTGCAGCCCTAAACCCGCCGCCAATTTATCAAACCGAATTTCCCAGCCCAATGGCGCGCCTTACCTGCTCCATGGTGGCGGCGGATTCGCGCCTTGCCTTGTCGTTTCCGGCCTGAATAATCGATTTAACATCATCTGGCCGGCGCTCCAGTTGCAGCCGCTTTTCCCGAATGGGCCCAAGTTTTGCGATAACGTTTCGCATGAGGCGCTTCTTGCATTCCACGCAGCCGATGCGGGCTGTTCTGCAGCCATCGGCTATATCGGCTACCTCGGGCGGTGTGGAGTAGAGCTTATGGTAGGCGAAAACCGGCGATACTTCAGGATCTCCGGGATCATTTCGCCTGATTCTCTGAGGGTCGGTCATCATCTTGGAAATCTTTTCGACGATGGATTGCTCAGGCTCGGTGATATAGATGCAGTTTCCGTAGCTCTTGCTCATTTTTCTGCCGTCCAGCCCCGGAAGCACCGGCACTTCGGTTAGCAGCGGATCGGGAATCGGAAAGATTTCAGTTTGGTACATAAAATTGAACCGGCGGGCGATTTCCCTGGTTAGCTCGACGTGCGGGAGTTGGTCTTTTCCGACCGGCACTCCGTTTGCCCGGTAAATGATAATGTCAGCGGCCTGGAGAACGGGATACCCAAGGAACCCGTAAGTGGCGAGGTCTTTTTGATCGAGCTGCGTCTGCACTTCCTTGTAGGTCGGGTTTCGCTCAAGCCACGGCAAGGGCGTTATCATCCCGAGGAGAAGATACAGTTCGGCGTGCTCCTTTATGTCCGATTGAACGAAAAGCGTGGCCAGCTCGGGATCAAGCCCCGCGCTAAGCCAATCCATTACCATTTCCCAGGTGTTTGCGTGAATCTGCTCTGGTGTGGCATAGTCGGTTGTCAGTGCATGCCAGTCAGCTACGAAGAAGAAGCATTCATATTGATTCTGGAGCTGTATCCAGTTATCAAGCGCTCCGTGCAGGTTTCCAAGGTGAAGGCGCCCGGTGGGACGCATGCCGCTCAGGATTCTCTTCCTTACCGCCATCTTGGGATTTTCTCCTCTTGTTCGTTGAAATCGGCTCTCTTAAGAGTGCTACATCAAAAAGCGTATGAAGAAAGTTATAACAGGATTGACTATATAACTCCATGCTCCCGATCCAATCAATAGGAGCACAATGAGCATGCCAAATCTTTCGGTTTGTTCGAGGGCAAAGGCAATCTTCATCGGCGCAAGTCCTACCACTATCCTGCCGCCGTCCAGGGGGAGTATCGGAAGAAGATTGACAACCATGAGCACCAGGTTGAGTTGAATCGAGATAATCGCCATCTGCTGGATCGGCTCTTTAAGGTAGTTGTACCAAATACTCCCGATCCCGGACGAGGGGATAAGCTGAGAAAGGGCAAAGTGGTATATAACCGAGCTGATTACGGCAAGTATGAAATTGGAAAAAGGCCCGGAAAGCGCCACGAGAGCCATGTCTTTTCGGCCCCCGCGAAGATTTGAAAAGCTTACAGGAACGGGTTTTGCCCAGCCGAAGAGAAAAGGCGACCCGGTTAAAAGCAGCACGGCCGGCAAAATTATTGTTCCAACCAGATCTATATGGACGAAGGGATTTAAAGTTATCCGCCCCAGGATCTTGGCCGTCGGATCGCCCAATTTTTCCGCGACCCAGCCGTGAGCCACTTCATGAAGTATTATCGCAAAAAGCAGCGGCACCACCCAGAGCACCACCATTCCAATAAAGTTACCCATACGGCACCGCCGCTCCATTAAAAAGGTTTCACCTGTCAAGGTGCGGATATATCAGTATCTATTCCTTTCCTCCACAAAAATAAGCTCAAAGCGCCAGCGGCATCCGTTTCAGCATCGGGATGCCCATTCGGTTGCGGCGGCGGTATCGGTGAAAAGGTCGGGGTGCTTTTTCCGCAGGAAAAGGAATTCTTCGTGCCTGCTTCGGACCTCGCCGTTTAGCCTCGCGTCGAGGATCTCGTCGAGAAGCTTGCGGTAGATTGGTCCCGGCGGCATGCCCATTTCCTTGAGATCTTTTCCCCTTAGCTCGCTCGCAATGTTTCTGTACCTGTGAAAGTAATGGCTGACTGCCTTACGCGTCTCTTCCTTGTCGGCAGCGGCCATCAGGAAAAGGAGTTCTTCGGGTCTGAAAGGCTGGAGAGCCCGGTAAATCTCGCTTGGCTTGTGCCTTGCCTTCTGGAAAAACCCTCGGATGAGCTTTCCTGAATTCTCCAGTGTCCAGAGCATGCGGTCGAGCTGACCGGCTGAGAGGATGAGCCTTGCACCGGCACTTACAATCTCCTCATGCGGGAGGTTTGAAAAGAGCGCCAGGAGATAGACCCACCAGCGGTCCAGCGGTTCGTCGAGAAAACTCAGCCTATACCAGGATACAACCTGCTTGAGGCGCTCGAAGAGCTGTTGCTGTTTCTGATCGAAAGTCATGCTGGGGGCGAGGGCGGGTAAAACGCCGAACTCGGCCATGCGGCGAATCGGCTGGACCGGGTCCTCTTCTTCGAGGATAAGCTGGATTTCGTGGAGAAAGCGCCTGCCTCCCAGCTTGTCGATCAGCCCCATTCGCACGGCGTTGCGGATAAGCGACGCGGTCTGCTTTCCTATCTTGAAGCCGAAGCGCTGCTCGAACCGGATGGCCCGGAGTATCCGCGTCGGGTCTTCAACGAGACTGAGATTGTGGAGCACCCGGATGACCTTTTCCTTTATGTCCTTCTGGCCGCTGAAAAAATCTATAAGGTGCCCGAAGTCTTCCGGATTGAGGTCCAGTGCGAGGGTGTTGATTGTAAAGTCCCTGCGGTAGAGGTCCATCTTGAGCGAGCTGAATTCGACAATGGGCAGGGCCGCGGGGTGCTGGTAGTATTCAAAGCGCGCCGATGCCACATCGACTCGCAGATTGTCGGGGAAGATCAGCATCGCGGTGTTGAACTTCTTGTGAAACTTGCACTTTATCTTCTGCCGTTGTGCGAATGCACGGGCAAACTCTATCGCGTCTCCTTCGACCACAAGATCGATATCAAGGTTCGCCCGCCTGAGCAGCAGGTCCCGAACGAAGCCTCCAACCGCGTAAGCCCTGTAGCCGAGTTCCTCTGCAAGTTTTCCGAACTCCTTCAAAAAATTGATAATGTCCTTCGGGAGTTGTTCGGAAACAAGGGACCGTATATTCTTGCGCTTCGACCAATGGGCCAGGGCGGTATCGTCGTAAATGGCGCCGGGGTCTGCAATATGATCGTTTAGCATGTAATCGAGAAGGTCGCGGCGCGTAATGACGCCCAGGACCTTGCCTTCATCCACGACGGGCAAGATCCTCTGGTGCCTTTCGACCAGGTGGGTTTGGATTTCAAGAAGGGTTGCGGAAGGGGCGACCGCGGCAAAATCCATATTCATGAACTCCCGCACGGTCTGGGTTTCAAGCCCGTGGAAAAGGGCTTTTTCGAGCACCTGGCGGGTTATCAACCCTATCATGACGCCCTTCTCGATTACCGGCATGGCATTTATGTTATAGCGCACCATCGTCAGTTCGGCCTCGGCGATATCCACCTCGGGTTCGGTGTAAATGGCCGGGCTGGTCATGAGATTTTCAGCGGACGGGTATGGGTGAATATGGGTGCGCAGGACATCCAGGAGCTTTGCCTCGGCCTGGACGAGCGTGAGGTCCTTTATGCTGGCGGAAGCCGCCGTTGCATGACCGCCTCCCCCGAATTGGGCCGTAACAACTCCGACGTTTACCTCCGGAATGCGGCTGCGGGCAACCAGGTAGATCCGGTCGTCCATCCGGGCCAGGGCGAAAACGACATCGAGGTTCTGTATGTCGCGCAGCTTATGGACCAGCACCGCGAAATCACCGACGTACTTGCCGATGGAAAGGGTGCTTATGCATACATCCACGCCCAGGATCGTGTAGTTTTTGGCTGACAGGATAAGCTCGTTTAGCAGGCTTATCTGTTCGGCCGTGAGTTCCTGCGTGACCATATCGGAGACGGCGTTAAGGTCCGCCCCGCAGCGAAGGAGGTATGCCGCGGCCTCGAAGTCTTCGGGCGTCGTCGAGTTGAAAGTAAATGAGCCGGTATCCTCGAAGATGCCAAGGCTCATGATTGTGGCTTCTTCCGGACTCAACGGGATCTGCCGCTCCCTTATAATACCGGTCAGAAGGGTCACGGTCGAGCCTACCGGCTTAAGTACAATTTGCGAGCCGGGAATATCGTCCTCGGCGCCGGGATGATGGTCGTAGATATGTACTTCGAGACCTGGTTTTCCAATAATCTCCTCGAATCTGCCGATCCGCGAAGACTGCCTCGTGTCGACGAGAATCAACCGGGTCACCTTATTGATATCGATGTCTCGAAGCCGTTTGAAACCGTAAATATAGACCGTTGATTTGATGAAATACTCGCGGAGGGTCCGCTCCTGCGAGCCGGGGAAAACCAGTACCGCGTCGGGGTAGAGTTTCTTTGCCGCGATCATCGACCCCATGGCGTCGAAGTCGGCGTTTATATGAGTCGTAATTACTTCCATTCTATGTAGTGCCCTTCCCCCGGTACCCTCGCGAGAGGGTAATCGTGGCCGGTGGTTTCCGAACTTACGGCCTTGGATGGAAATTGCGGTGAATTTCCTTCAATCGCTCCCTTGCCACATGAGTGTATATCTGCGTTGTGGAAATATCGGAATGCCCCAGCATTACCTGAAGGGAGCGCAGGTCGGCCCCGTTTTCGAGAAGGTGCGTGGCGAATGAATGCCTCAGCATGTGCGGGGTGATATTCCTGGGAATCCCCGAAAACAGGGCATGGCGCTTTATTATTTTCCAGGCCCCCTGTCTCGACAGACTCCCACCGCGCGAGTTCAGGAAAACTTCCGGCGCAAAGGAACTTCTTTTTAGTAAAATTGGGCGCCCAAATTGCAAATAAGCCTTCAAGGCCTCCGATGCATGCTCTCCCATTGGAACGAGCCGTTCTTTATCTCCCTTGCCCATGACGACCAGGTATCCCGGTTCCAGAAAAACCTGATTCAATCTAAGGGCGGTCAATTCGCTGATGCGGAGTCCGCAGGCATACAGGGTCTCGAATATCGCCCTGTCACGAAGGCCCGGCGGAGTCGATGGATCGGGCCGGGAAAGCAATGAGTCGATTTCTGCCGCGCTCAGGACCTTCGGCAACTGAGCGTCGAGCCTGGGAAACCTGACTAAAGCAGCCGGGCTGGCCTTAATGCGCTCGGTCATAACCAGGAATTTAAAAAAAGATCGAAAAGTCGCAAGCATTCGCGCGCGCGACCTGGGCGAAAATCCGGACCCCAACACATTAATATACCCACTTAAATCCTCCCGCGAAACTTCCCCCCACGAGCACGTACCGGATTTCACCAAATAAATCTGAAGAGATCCAAGGTCGCGCGAGTACGCAGCAAGTGTATTGGGGCTCAGGCCCCTTTCGACCGAGAGATGGTTTAAGAAGAGATCTACGTAATGATCCATCCAGGCGTTTCCCGCGCATAATTATAACCGGCGACGGCAGGCTGGAGGGCCTGGCCACGAGGCCGGCGGTGTTTTTGAGGGCTGTAATTCCGAGTATAGACGTCAGTAAGGACGGTCCAGAATTGGAGATACTTTCAAACTGGATGCATGTAAATAGAAATCCCGATGGGAGGCAATTGCAGCAGACAATAAATACCCTCTTTCAGGGAGCGGAAGTGGGGCATTGAATGGATATCGATGCGGGGTGGGTTGAGCATCGAGTGGCTCGAAATACACGAGCGGGAAAAAGAATAGGCGAAACCTGACACCCCATCGCCGGAGTGCTTGGTTCGCTACATCCATGGCATTCTCGGCGATATTCCATTCATCACCGAGACCTCCCTACTCGATGTCATCTCTGGGTTTCCTACTGCTTTCGACTTTGTGGGTATAAATTCCCGATTAGTTACATCGCCTTCCGTGTGGCCAGAGAGCCGACACTGTTCGTGTAGGTTTGAAAATGATAATCGACCAGCATGGAGGTATGTACGCTGTCGCCACTTCGCCTTGTAGATACGAGATCGATGTGGTGGGTCTTGCCGCTTTCGTCGGGGAAGGTGACCCGGGTACCGTCGGAAAAGCCGCCTTCGTGAAACCAGACGTCCGGGGGGAGCAGCCAAGTTTTCCCGAATTTATCCACGAACTTGAAAAATTCCAGGGCGTCTCTTGGGAATTGGGCGTACAAACAGAGTTCTTCGTCGCTTACAGCTCGCTTGAGCTGTGCTTCCATCTGCCGCCGAAGTTTCGGGAAATCTTCATCGGGAAGTTTTTGAATCCCGCCCTCGTCATAGAGCACTTGCGGCCAGCGTTTTCCATCGGTGCGGCCGTTTTCGAGCACTTTCTGAAATATCCACTCCCTGGGATCATAGAAAGGAAACGGTCCGTATCGGCCAAGAAGCAGCCGCTTGAGGTCATCGGAGGGCCGCTCGTAGCGGCCGTGAAGTACGTTGCTCATCGCGGTGGACCAGAGTATCTGGCTTCCCGGAGTTACAATCCAGATATTGCCAAGCTCTTTTCTGACCTTGATAAGTTCGCTGAAGACCTCATGCGCCCGCTCGATAAGTCCCGCCTTTTCAGCCTGTTCGAGGGCCAGGCTCGCGGCTCCCCCGGGCAGCTTGTGGCGCTTGACCGTCGGGTCGAAGCCCCGGAAAGGGCTTTCGAATTTGTCATACAACCGACGCTCCCGGCGCAGCAAATCGGAGGTCTCCAGGATCGGCAGGACTTTTAGCCCCGGGAGTTCCACCTTGTAATCATGAAGGACCTGGATGAAGCTGAGGGCCGGGGCTTGGCTGTAAGTGCCGCCATA
The DNA here is from genome assembly GCA_002298995.1 of Desulfarculales bacterium UBA696. GTDB lineage: Bacteria > Desulfobacterota > Syntrophobacteria > Syntrophobacterales > Syntrophobacteraceae > SbD1. Next base: position 92,657 of record DBMO01000037.1, on the reverse strand, counting down.
GCCGTGATCCGATACCTCGACAATTTTCACGCCCTCCTGCACCGCGGCAATCATCCTGCCAAGGTCGTTACCATCGGTGTTATGGCCGTGATAGGCCAGCGGCAGATCGGGATATCTGTCGGCGATCGAGCGGACCAGTTCCGCTATTTTGGCGGGAGTCCCGACGGATGAATGGTTCTTGATTCCGAGGATTATGTCATCGCCGAGGGTCGAGACGATCTCGTCGACCTTCTCAAGGTAGAAATCCACTGTGTGCCCGGCCCCGGTGCTGAAACAAACGCAGGGCATGAGAACCTTTCCGGCACGCTTCACCGCCTCGGCCGTCCGCACCAGATTCGGTATGTGATTGAGAAAGTCGTATACCCTCCATATATCGACATACCTGGAAAACAGTCTGATGGTGAGATCGATCACGTTATCGGGATAAGGCCTATAGCCGAAGAGGTTTCTCCCACGGACGACCGCCTGGATGGGAGTATTCGGCATGGCCTTTCGCACCAGGCGAAGCTTTTCGAAAGGACTGATCTGCTTTTTCATCAGGTCAAGGTGAACGGTTGCGCCGCCGGTGATCTCGAAGGCGAAATACCCGGCCGAATCCCGGTAGGGAGCAGCCTTGAGAGTCGTCTGGGGCATGATGCGGCACTTGAAATCGGACTGGGAAACGTCGCGCTCATTATTGGTGAGAAAAACTCCCGGCGTATTCTTGACGAAATCGAGAATTTCTCTGCTTGTCATCTTTGGTGTAATGCGGTCTCGTTCTGCCATTTGAAGCTCCGTTGATAACTAAAAAGCCTTGGTGTACCGGGAAGGTTCCGTCTAACCCTCCGCATAGGGATTGTACCCAAAGGCGTTGATCTCGGCTACAAGGCTTGCCAGCTTGTCTATTTCCGGCACCTCTTCCTGGTAGTCCAGCAAATGCTGATGAGTTTCGATGTATGAGGTATCGAAGGTCTGATTGATGAAGTCGGGGTCCTTAACGATTTGTTTGTAGAAAGGTATTGTGGTTTTTACCCCGGCGATGACAAAGTTATCAAGCGCCCTGGCAAGTCTGTTCACAGCCTCGATCCAGGTGAAGCCGTAGACCGTTAGCTTCACGAGCATGGAATCGTAATACCTGGGAATCTCGTAGCCCTGGTAGACCGCGCCGTCAAGTCGAATGCCGTGGCCTCCGGGAGACTGGTAGACTTCGATAACCCCGGGGCTCGCCATGAAATTGCTCCTGGGATCCTCGGCATTGATTCTCAGCTCAATTGCAGTGCCCCGGAATATTATATCCTTCTGGGCTATGGAGAGGGGTTCGCCGGCCGCCACCAGGATCTGCTCTCGCACGATATCGATGCCGGTTATCATCTCTGATATCGTATGTTCGACCTGGATACGCGTGTTCACTTCAAGAAAGTAGAAATTATTGTCCTGGTCCAGGAGAAACTCGACTGTGCCGGCATTTACATATTTGCTCGCGCGCGCTGCCTGAACGGCTGTTTCGCAGATACGGGCGGTGAGATCTTCGGGCAGGGGCGCCGGGGCGATTTCGATCATCTTCTGGTGCCGTCTCTGGATAGAACAGTTTCGCGTCCCAAGATGCACGACGTTGCCATAAGAATCTGCAAGCACCTGGACCTCGACGTGGCGGGGGTTGGGCAGTCCTTTTTCAAGGTAAATCTGGTCGTTTCCGAACGCCATGAGCGCCTCGGAGCGTGCCGCGGGCAGGTTCTTCATCAGTTCATCGAGATTCTGGGTAAAGCGGATGCCGCGGCCTCCTCCTCCGGCGACCGCTTTGACTATGATGGGAAACCCGTATCTTTCGGCAAACGATGCCGCAATCCCCTCGCCATCCCTGCCGGGGGGCAGCACCTCGGTGCCGGGAATAGATGGAATACCGGCGTCAGCCATTATCTGCCGGGCAACCACCTTGCTGCCCATATCGCTTATGACCTGGGGGGGCGGACCGACGAAAGCGAGCCCGGCCTCGGTGCACTGCCTGGAAAAAGCGGGATTTTCGGCAAGAAACCCGTAGCCGGGATGTATCGCATCTGCCCGGGAGCTTTGGGCCGCCAGGATTATGCGCTCGATATTAAGGTAGTCGCGCCTCGGACCGAGGCCGATGCAAATAGCCTCATCAGCCCTCATGATGTGGCTGGCCGTCTTGTCCGTCTCTTCATATACGGCGACCGTTTTGATTCCCAGCTCATTTGCGGATCGCATTATGCGAATTGCGATTTCGCCGCGGTTTGCAACCAGCAGTTTCTTGAACATGGCGCCTTCTCGCTTTCAATAGACAACAATCCCTCAGGTCCGGGCCGGACCTCGGGAACATGTGGATCTCAATCTTATCATTGGGAGCCGAAGGGCGCTATTTCCAGAAGTAGAAGGAAATACCCCGGCATTACGCCGGGTGGGCATTCCCGGCAGGCATGATCAAGCCCTTCAGCAGGCATTATGCACAAACTTCACAAGCTAGTATTGTGCGCCAGCCCGCTTTGCGATTTTCCGAGTCCTGTTTCTCTGATTCAGGACCTCACGATTCATCAACTTGCAGTGAAAGGGTTTAATGATGGCGTTGGCGTCCCACTTGGGCCTGTCCTCGTCCTTGAGCAGATCCTTGATGCTGGGCCAACGCGACAGGCTGTAAAACTCACATGAGTGGCCCTCATTAAAAAATTCACAATGTTGCTGGCTAACGTACTTCTCGTATTTCTTGCAGTATTTGATTTTCATTTCAGCCCCTCTCTCCTTTTAATAAGAGTTGCGGATTGCGACTAACTCGATCGCAATTAGCCCCGGGCCGGATACTCGTTTTAGATAAGGAGCATTTGAAATTTCGCAAGAGTGCGCCGGCGCAACCGTGTTTCATTTTGGTCACAGAGCAGCAAGAGGGAAATCGAATAGGATCGGGAAGGAGAGCTGTAGAGCACGGATTCCGAAGGAATTCAGATTGGTTTTGTCATTACCATAGAGCGATCTTTGCAACACAAACAGTATACGAAAATTTTCCTCATTGTGAAAGAGAAAAATAAGTTGGGCCAATTGCTTGTGCATTCTGATACAAACAATAAGGAGGCTACCAAATGCCCATTCCAAAAGTGTCAGTGGAGGCTGTAGCCTAATGCCGCAACAGCCGTTGCCTCTATTCCGGATGAGATTCCACCCGGTTCTTTTTCCTTTGATTCCAGCTGCTAAAAGCGTTATAAGAATTCCCTCCTGCAGGCCAGTAGCTCTAACGGCTAGAGCACCGGACTCCAAATCCGGGGGATGGGGGTTCGAATCCCTCCTGGCCTGCCAGGAATCGGCTTAAAAATTGGACACAGGCTGCCTTCCGGGCGGCCTTTTTCGTTGATGTACTTGGTGCGTGCATATTTCGAGTCACGTCATTCCTCCCGTCACCCGATCGGGTGGCCTCGGATCTTTTCATCGTTATTTGTCGTGTGCTGTTGATCATCAGATCTGCTTTTTCTCCCCTTTCTTGTTCTTTTTTCGGCTGAATTATATCCTCCTGCCCGATGAAGTAATGCCCCGCCTCAGTGTGGCAAAATTATGCATAAGCCAGAAAGTTTCTCTTGAGAAAACCGATCTCACATCCGACTTAATATGGCGGGAGATTCATTTTTACCCCTGACCAGAGAGCCGGGAAAAGGGGCCTTTGAGGCTACCTTCCACCCGGCTCTCGTATTTCTTGCCCATACCGGGTGGCGTTCCCGGGTCAGTTTCCCATCCCACGGCTAGAAGCTGTAGCGCCGGACGCTAAGGGTTTTTCAGCGGATATCCGATAAGACTATCAATGACTGGAACGGCCACTCGGTTCAAGTTCGTGGCGACCAAGCATGACGTTGCCAATCCAGAGGGTAAAACTACCAGGGAGCGGGCTTTGAGCCTTATAGACGCTCATCCGGAATTCAGGGACCAGCTTATAGAGAATGTCAAAAAAGGCCGTCCCGATACAGGGAGGATTCAGCATGCCGCTTGTGAATTGCGAAGTAACGGACAACATTGGGTTTATATGTCTTAACAACCCCACCAAGAAAAATGCCTTGAGCCATGAAATGGTTCAGGAAATCGTTGAAGCCCTTAAGGATTTTAAAGGCCGCAAAGTCTCGCCGGTGGTGTTGAGGGGCCCCGACGGGTGCGCCGTCTGGTCGGCCGGACACGATATAAAGGAGTTGCCGGAGGCCCGCCGCGACCCGCTCGGCTACCAGGACTCGCTGGAAAAGCTGCTCAGGGCTGTTCAGAAATACCCGGGACCGGTTATCGCGATGGTCCACGGAAGCGTCTGGGGGGGGGCCTGCGATCTTGTCATGACGTGCGACATTGTAATCGGAGATGAAACCTCATCTTTTGCGATCACTCCGGCAAAGCTCGCGCTGCCCTATAACGCTTCCGGCATCCTGCATTTCATTAACCGGCTGGGTTTAAACATCGCAAAAGAGATGTTCTTCTCCGCCGACCCCATCATGGCGGAAAGGGCGGAGCGCGTGGGCATACTCAACCACCTTGTGGCCTCTGATAAACTCCTCGAGTTCACCACGAACATGGCAAAACGGATGGCGACCCGATCTTCGCTTGCCATTTCCGTCATAAAGGAGCAGTTCAATATCCTTGCAGGCGCCCATCCCATGTCTCCCGATGTTTTCGAACGAATCCAGGGGCTGAGAAGGCAAGTATACGACAGCCACGACTATGAGGAGGGCGTGCGCTCCTTTCTCGAAAAGCGCGCGCCTGTCTTCAAGGGAGAGTGAGGCTGAAGCGTTGATTGTTCACGTAAAACATATCTAATACGGGATAGCTTTTGCCATTCGCAAAAGGTGAGCTATCCCGTTTCTTGCAGTCTGGGTGGCTTCTATTTTGGCGGGAAGTTATCAGGATTGACCACGAACCATGCGTCGTTTAAACCTTGGCCGTTTGTGTCGCCGGGCTTTTTGTCGTTTTCAAAATAGTAGAGCGGGTAGTCTCTGAAAGTTGTCTGTTTTTTGCCGTCCTGCCGAGTAATTGTCGCAAAATCCTCTTTTGAAAACCCTTTGGGCGGAGAGACTTTCTCGGCCTGGAACGAGGGCCATTTTTCCGAACATCCTCCGGCGCACGCACTCTTGCCGGGAGAATCCTTTTTGAACCAGTACAGGGTCTTTCCATCCGAATCGGTGAGATACTTTCCAACGCCGGGCTTTTCCCGAATCATTACTCCATCTTTGGCTGCAAGGACCGCGACTGAGAAGAGCACAAATACCAGTGATGCGAGAACCGCAATTTTCTTCATAATTCCCTCCTCATTTTCGGAAACATTTTTAGTGGAATAAGGCCAGTCCCCACGATAGTTCGCCCGGAACTGTTGGTGGGGAAAGAATTTACAGGAACATGAACACCGCGGGGCCGTGTGTCAACCGAGAGGCGGGATTATAGTTCTAATGCACGGGGCATTCCCAGAAGCTGGTTGGGTTAGCTCCTCCCGTGTCCTCGCCTATGCCCAAGGCGATCCCCTGGTAACCGAAGCTTATATCAGCGGTTCCCGGAGGCAGCACGATCCTAGAGTGGAAGGGCGTCGACTCAAAAGCGCCGCGGTTGGTTGCAAGAGTTTGTGCTCCAAGGACTTTGCCCTCCTGGTCGGTGAAAATCGTACTGAGTTGAAAATCGCGCAGCATTGAATAATTGGAGGTGATATTGGAGTTGAAATTAGCGGCCCCGGAAATGTCCAAATCGTGCTCGTTCCGGGAATATTTGAAATCAACTCTCACATCATCTCCGCGCCATTCCCCCGAATGCTGACCCGGCGCAAGAGCAACCCTGTCCCGGGGGTAGACGGTCCCGCCCCTCGAGAACGGGGACATGGTCTGGCAGGCAGCCGCCATGAATCCGGTCAGTAATAAAGCGAATGCAAGCAAGAGCTTCTTTTTCATTGTTTCGATCTCCTTGTCCAAATACTGACTATGCCCAATTAATGTAAGACTTTGGGAGATCGATTCCAGAAGGAGAATATACAGTGCGGACAGAAGCGTTGCCGGCGCTCCGGTTTTAGACTTGTCCCCATTTAAGCTTGGACCTGAGGGTTTCAAAATGGTCCACATCGGGTGCTTTAATGAGGCGAAGCGGGTTGGCGGCAGCGCAAATATCCACCTGGTCGGAGATGCCGATGAGGCAACCCACCTGCCCGTCACAGGTCAGGGTGACATCGGATGCGGGTTCTGAAAGTTTTACCTGAATGGTGACATGGGAGGGGAAAATAATGGGCCTGTTGGTAAGAGTGAAAGGACAGATCGGGGTTAAAATCATCGCCTGTGCCGCCGGGAAGACGATTGGACCCCCCGCGGAGATGTTGTAGGCGGTCGATCCCGTCGGTGTGGCGATGATGAGGCCGTCGCCGCGGTAATGGGTAAGGAACTGACCATCGATGCTGGTCTCGAGGTCGATTATTCGCGCCAAGGCGCCTTTATTTATCACGGCATCGTTAAGGATGAGGTGGCTGAAGGTCTCTCGGCAGTCGCGCTTGACGGTGACCCTCAAGCGCATGCGTTCCTCGATTTCGTAATCGCCTTCCAGGATTTTAGACATTTCGACTAAACAGGAATCGGCGCTGATTTCAGTAAGAAATCCCAGGCCGCCCAAATTTATTCCTATGATAGGTGTGGGGCGGTTTTCCATGAAACGGGCAACGCTTAAGAAAGTGCCGTCTCCACCAATTACGACAACCGCCTCGATCTCTTTTGGAATTTCGATTCTTTGGTAGTTGCAGCTCACGCCGGAGTTGTCGATGTTTTCCCGGCAGAATACGATGACATTGCGCTTTTCAAACCATTCCTTGAGGCTTTTCGCGAGAGCGGCTGCCTCCGGCCGCATGCGCTTATAGATAATTGCAACGTTGCGCATTTTTGTACCTCCAAAGCTCATGGCCGAGGTGAAATCGTCCGATTTCTAGATAAGAAAAAGTTTGTCAAACCGGCGGGGTTGCTCTAGTGTTAGCTGCCAGGGGAAAATCCCCCGGATGGCCAATAGGACCCCTCTTTAAATCGCTATGGATGCGCTGGACCCAAACATTTGGATGCCGCTCGAGTCCGGATCTGGAACTAAAAATCTCTGCAACGAGGCGAAATGAAAGGCGAAGCTCAAAATTTTTTTATCCCCCAGACTATCCTCGTCGTGGATGACGAGCCACAGGTGTGTGAGATTCTCTCTGACTCCCTGGTCTCCCACGGGCACGATGTCGACAGTGCGGCCGACGGCTTCGAAGCGGTCGAAAAGATAAAAGACCGCCAGTACAATCTGGTCATAACCGACATGGACATGCCTCGAATGGACGGCATGGAACTCATCAAATACATCATCAGCAACCATCCGGACATTGACATAATAGCCATAACCGGCCACATAATGAAATATAAATATACCGACGTGGTTTCGGCTGGTGCGGCCGATTTCATAACGAAGCCCTTCACGCTGAACGAACTTGAGGCAAAGCTGAACCGCGTCGTCCGGGAACGTCACCTCCGGGTCGAGTTGGAAAAGCTCGCGGTGCGCGATCCCCTCACGGGGCTCTCGAACCGGCGCTGCTTCCAAGATATTGCCCGCAAGGAGGCTATCCGCGCGGTCAGGTATCAGCACTCTCTGTTCATGTTCTTTCTCGATATAGATCATTTCAAGGAATACAACGATCTGAACGGCCATCAGGCCGGCGATGCCCTCCTTGTAGAAACGGCCAAGCTGCTCAATGGCTCGATCCGCGATGAGGTTGACGCCGCCTTCCGCTACGGCGGCGACGAATTTGTTCTGCTCTTGCCTCATTTGCCCAATGAACAGGCACTGGCGGTAGCCGAGCGCATCCGGGAAAAGTATAGCCGGCTCGAATTTGCACCCACCACACTCTCCATCGGTGTCTCGCGTTTTCTCGAAAGATCGGGAACGATCGAGCAGGACATCCAGGACATGATTCTGCGCTCGGATGGAGCACTTTACCAGGCCAAGAAGGATTGCGGCCGCAACAAGGTCGTTATCGACCAATTCTCGTGCTAGAATTCCGACAAATCCGCGCTTATCTTCAATAGGGGCAAAGATACCCACCATTTTCATCCCCTGGGAAGAATTTAGGACCGCTGGAAAATAAACGGGAAAAATAATCTTGACACTCCCCTACGGGTACTTTATATAGGGCTGACTGCTGGGGTTGGTAGTCCTGCGGTAAGCATTGAAAATCGTTGAACATTGGCAATGGTATCACCCGAAAATCTGTTTTGGTTGAAAAGGATCTGGGCAGATTAGCTGGTGATTTTTTTTAGGTACCCTGTTAGCGAGGCCACTTTATGTTGTGGCATTAAGTCCGCCCTGAAGTATCGGCAGTGAGACCATCCCAAGATGGCTGAAAAAGTCCCTGCCCAGGGAGTTTTCAGTAAGCCTCACGGTGGAACCTTCCGCAAATCGGGCGGCGCTAAATTTTGTAATACGCATAGAGGACGATTCCTCGGCACGGGAGGTGACTGCCATGGGCAAACCTGAATTCGGTTTTGGGGTCCATCTGATCTTGGATGGATACGGGTGCGAGCGAGCCGCTCTCGAAGACATCAATCTCATCTACAATTTTCTCGACAACTATCCTTCGCAGATGGAAATGACCAAAATAATGCCGCCCTATGTTTTCCGGTATTCGGGCGCGGTGCCCGAGGACTGGGGAGTATCTGGGTTCGTGCTGATCGCGGAGAGTCATATCAGCATCCATACATTTCCTGAAAAGCAGTACCTGAGCATCGATATGTTCTCGTGCAAGCCCTTCGACACCGATGTGGCGGTCGAGACAATCAAGATGTATTTCAAGGTTCAGAAATTCGATATCAAGGTCCTTGATCGTGGCCAGGAGTTTCCAAACACGATAAAGGAATCGGCCCAGGTGGTTCGGATGGACCGCATGCTGAAGCAGCGGTCGAGATAGAAGACTGGTTATGAGCGATAAGAAAAAGGTGGGGTCCGGGTCCTTAGGGAACCTGGGGCCCCATTGTTCATTTTTGGGATTGAGTTCGTCGGAGAGCGATTTTGAAACGGCGCGTGCCGTTCTAATTCCGGCTCCATACGACGGGACCACAACTTTCAGGGCCGGGACTCGGGAAGGGCCAAGAGCGATTCTGTCCGCCTCGCGAGAGCTCGAATTTTTCGACGAGGAAACTTGCACCGAGGTGTATCGGGAAGGGGTATTCACGCTCGATGAGCTTCCGGTAAACGTCTCTTCTCCACGCGAAATGGTGAGGGAAGTGCGAGAGGCCTGCGAGTTCGTGATCGACAAGGGCAAACTACCTGTCCTGCTTGGCGGAGAACATTTGTTGTCCCTCGGAATGGTAGAGGCCCTTGCCGTCAGGCACCCCGACCTTACCATCCTGCATCTGGATGCTCATTCGGACCTGCGGGAAGAATACCAGGGAAGCGCATACAGCAATGCCTGCGCGATGCGCCTTGCGTTCCGGCATGCATCCCTTGTGCAGGTCGGGATTCGCTCGCTTACCAGGGAGGAGTATTACTTTATCGAGGAAAAGCGCATCCCATGTTTTTTCGCACACAAGCTGCACGGCGACCCTGACTTGTGGAAGAGTATTCCTGGGACAGTCGAGGGACGGGATGTCTATATCACCGTGGACCTTGACGCTTTCGATCCGGCGATAATGCCCGCCGTTGGGACCCCGGAGCCCGGGGGTCTTGGCTGGTACGAAACCCTTGGGATGCTGAAAGAGGTCGCCAAACGGTCTAATGTGGTCGGCTTCGATATTATGGAACTTCTTCCAGTTCCGCAAAATCCTCCATCCGAGTTTTTCGCGGCAAGGCTCCTGTACAAGCTGCTCTCTTACATTTTCATGGACAGGGCCAGACCCGCTTGTTAATCTGCTCGGTCGAAGGTAAAATTCTGGTAGCGCACAGCTTTTTGATCTTTGCGTGCCGTTAACCCTTGCGAAAGAGAGTGATGGAAATTGGAAGAGCAATCAGCCAAAGGTATACAAAATTGGCTACGAATGTGCTTCCGTCGCCTGGCTGGTGTTGAAAACACCGACGATGTCGAAAAAGAGATACAAAAGATAATTGATGAAGGGGAACAGCGAGGGCTGATCTCCGAAGACGAGGGGGAGATGATCCAGGGGATTTTCTCCTTCCGCGACACGATTGCCAGGGAAATCATGGTGCCGCGCACCGACACGGTTTGTGCGTCCTCCGACACCGATATGGCCGATATAATCCAAATTATCGTGCAGAGTGGTCATTCCAGGATACCTATTTACCAGGACAGTATCGACAATATAATAGGCACACTGCACGCCAAGGATCTGTTGCCCTTCTGGGGAACCGGCGATGTCGAAGTCAGCGAAATGGTGCGGCCTCCCTATTTCATCCCGGAGACAAAAAAAATCAGCGAAGTCCTGCAGGACCTTCGGGACAACAAGTCGCACATGGCCGTTGTTATCGATGAGTATGGTGGAACGGCCGGGATACTGACGCTCGAGGATATCATCGAGGAAATTATAGGCGAGGTGATGGACGAGTACGACGCCGAGGAAAAACTGATCATTGAGCACGAAGACGGGTCGATTACCGTCAGTGCGCGCCTGGATATTGAAAAATTGGGCGATTTTCTCGATGTCAACTTCCCCGAAGGCGACTTCGAATCGGTCGGCGGGTTCATAACCAGCCTGCTTGGCAAGGTCCCCGATGTGGGGGAGAAGCTTTCTTTCGACGGACTCGAAATAATGATCGAATCGGCGACCAGTCGGAAGATCGACCGGGCGCGCATCCGAAAACTTGGGCCGGAGGAGCAAAAACCTCCCACGGAACAAGAAAACCAACAGTAGTCCCGCAGGAGAGACTTGCATTGGGTAGCCATCTCTGACTAATCCTCACCTGGTCCATCCGTGTAAATAGAACCAATAAAGCGTGGGTGCCGCGCACCCACTATCGACGTTCCGCTGTGAGGCACCGGCGATGAGTCGGCTGCTCGTCGCCCCATCCTGTATAAGAGTGATTTGGTAGATGAAAGCTCTATTTCTCTCGATTCTTAGCGGTCTGCTGCTAACGGCCGGGTTTCCAAAACCCGAGTTGCATTTCCTCGCATGGATTGCGCTGATACCGCTGCTTTTCGCTATTCGGGGAAAAACGGGCAAACAGGCGTTGTTTTTCGGATATGTATGCGGGCTTGTACATTATTCGACGGCCTTGCTGTGGACGTGGCACGCGGTCTATTATTACGGCGGCGTAAATATCTTCCTGTCGGTATTTATTCTGCTTCTGCTTGGCGGCATTCTTGCCCCGCTTCACGCCCTGTTTGCGAGGGTGGCCAGGAAATGGGAAAACCACCCCGCGCTTCTGGTTTTTGTTTTGCCCTTCGTCTGGGTTGCGCTCGAGTTCGGGCTGACATACGCGCCTTTTTCGGGATTTCCATGGACTCTTATAGGGTACACCCAGACTCCGGTCAGCCGGCTGGTACAGTTTGCCGATGTAACCGGGGTCTATGGGGTGAGCTGGCTGGTGGCTTTTGGAAATACGGTAATCTACGGCCTCATCCGGGGACATTTCCGAAAACTGGGGGCCTCACTGCTGGCGGTGTGCATTCTTGCAGCCGTGGCTTATGGTTCCTGGCGGTTAAATGTAGTGAAGGCGGAACAGTCGGCGGCGCCGCCATTCAAGGTATCGATTATTCAGGGCAACATCGAGCAGAGCCTCAAGTGGGACCCGAATTTTTTGGACGAGACGTTCAAACGCTACAGACAGCTCTCACTCGATGCGGTTAAGGACGATCCCTCCACGGATATGCTGTTCTGGCCCGAATCCGCCATGCCTTTCCTTTACGGAATCGACGATAGATATACCCCGACTGTAAATGATATCATTAAGGATGCCGGCAAGCCGGTGCTTATAGGGACAATTGGTATTTCTCGGGTGGGCGCTAACCGTTCGCTGCTTAATCAGGGCTACCTGGTCGATGAGAACCTGAATTTCAGGGGATCGTACGCCAAGCAGCACTTGGTGCCATTTGGTGAGTATATCCCCTTTTCGGACCTTCTTTTCTTTGTACACAAAATAGTTCCGGGCGAGATGCAATACGTTCCCGGCAAAAATTCCGGCCCGCTCTACCTGAATGGGAACGCAATGGGTGTGCTGGTGTGCTATGAGGTAATATTCCCCCAGCTTTCGCGGGAGAGGGTCCTAAGGGGCGCCCAGATGCTCATGAACCTGACAAACGACGGCTGGTACGGGGACACCGGAGGGCCGTATCAACACCTGTACATGTCGTGCTGGCGGGCAATCGAGTTCAGGGTGCCGATTGTGCGAGCGGCAAATACGGGGATCAGCGCGGCATTCGACGCGACAGGCGCTGAACTGGGCCGCATCGGCTGGGGCAAAGAGGGCTTTCTAACGGTAGCTGTGCGCCCGATGCGCAGCATGACCCTTTATGCCCGCTACGGTGACGTTTTTGCCTGGCTTAGCGTTTTTATGGCGATTTCGGCCATTATATTTTCATATATCCACAGTTCGAGGAGGAACAAGAAATGAACATAGACACCGCTGAACTGCGAAATTCACTGAAAGACCTTTCACAAAGATTCCAGACCCTCGGGGGTTATCTTTGACATAAAAGGCAAACAAACGCGCTCCGCCGAACTTGAAAAGCTGATGGAAAAGCCCGGTTTCTGGGATAACCCCGAAGCCAGCCGCGATATCCTCAAGGAGCGCTCCGACTTGAACGAAATTACCCAGACCTGGAAATCACTCGAATCCGAGATTCAGGATAACGAACTGATGTTCGAAATGGCGGTCGAGGAACAGGACGAGCAGAACCTAGCGGAAGTCCAGACCCACCTGAGGGGCCTCCAAAAAAAATACCGCGAACTAGAACTGCGGCAGATGCTAAGCGATGAACACGACAACAAGAATGCAATCGTAAGCATCAACGCCGGGGCTGGCGGCACCGAAGCCCAGGATTGGGCTGAAATGCTGCTCAGGATGTACTTGAGATGGTGCGAGAGAAAGAACTTCAAGGTCGACATGGTTGACATGCTCGAAGGCGAAGAGGCTGGTATCAAAAGTGTAACCTTCACGGTCGGCGGACCTTACGCTCATGGCATGTTAAAAGCTGAATCCGGTGTTCACAGGCTGGTTCGCATCTCGCCATTCGATGCCAGCGGGCGTCGCCACACTTCATTTGCCGCGGTACTCGTTTTCCCGGAAATCGACGAGAAGATCGAAATCGACGTAAAACAGTCCGACCTGCGTGTTGACACCTTCCGTGCGAGCGGCTCCGGGGGCCAGCACGTAAACAAGACAAGCTCAGCGATCCGTATCACCCATCTTCCGACCGGAATTGTCGTGCAGTGCCAGAACGAAAAATCTCAGCACCGAAATCGCGATATAGCCATGAAGATACTCAAGGCGCGGCTCTACGAAAGGGAAAGACGGGCGCAGCAGGCAAAGTTGCAGGAAACGCACGACAACCTGGACGAAATCGCCTGGGGAAATCAGATCCGCTCGTACGTTCTGCAGCCTTACCGTCTCATCAAAGACCACAGGACAAACGTCGAAAAAGGAAACGTGGAGGCGGTCCTGGACGGCGACCTGGACGACTTCATCGAAGCCTACCTGCTGGCCTCGCTCACGGCGGGAAGAGCTGCGTAGTCCTGAAAACCACATCCAGCAAATAAAATTGAAAAAATATGGCGGGAGAGGCGCATGGTCTTTCCCGCCATTTTGTTCCGTCTCGCTCAGCTCAACAGAATTAAGGCCATATGGAATGCCGAGGTTGCCGCGAATGGTTGCACTTCCTATACCCATCACCGCCGCTTTATTTGACGTACACTGAATGCAACCCTGTATTTGGGGATCTTAAATAATCATTGAAAAAAGCGCGGTGGGAAGATATTTGTTTCCTCTCACCTCCCCTCGCCAAGGATGGAAAATGGGAATTTTTGAAGCAGTTTTCCTCGGGATATTGCAGGGTTTGACAGAGTTTTTGCCCATCAGCAGCACGGCCCACCTTACTATTGCCGGCAAGTGGATGGGGTTGGTCGACCCGAACCATCCGGAGCACTGGACGGCCTTCATTGCAGTAATTCAGCTCGGAACCCTTCTGGCCGTGCTGCTATATTTTTTTCGCGATGTCGTTGAAATAATAATTGCATTCATCGGGGAGAACCTCGTTTCAAGGACCAGGATCAGGAACCAGAGCACTCAGGCAAAGCTCGGATGGTTCGTAATCGTCGGTTCTGTTCCTGTTGCCGTAATTGGACTCGCGTTCAAGAAAGCTATCGAGGGCCACCTTACCAAGGACCTCAGCGTTATTGCCGTCATGCTGATAGTGATGGGGATTATTCTCGGGATTGCCGAATTAACGGGGCGCTTTCGAAAAGATATAAGCAGGATCTCACTTTCCGATGCTCTTCTGGTAGGGTGCGCTCAGGCCTGTGCATTGATTCCGGGGGCCTCCCGCTCGGGGACGACGATAAGCGCGGGGCTTTTTCTCGGGATGACGCGGGAGAGCGCCGCCAGGTTCTCGTTTCTTCTGAGCATGCCCGCCGTGTTCGCCAGTGGACTGCTCGAATTCAAGGAAAGCCTGGGGTTCATGGGCTCGCAGGACGTGGTATTACTTTGTGCGGCAACGGCGGCCTCTGCTATCAGCGGATTTGCAGCTATAGCGTTCCTGCTGAAATTTCTTAGGACACACACTACCTTCCTTTTTGTAACCTACCGCATAGCCCTTGGGGCGTTTCTGATTTTCCTGGGCAAGTATTTCAATTTGCTCTGAAATTATTTTCCGGAATCACGAGATACCATTCTTTCTTCACAGATAAACCCTCCCGGTATGTAACAATTTTGTATTGTTTATTATCCTAGCGCTCTGGTTGTACCACAAAGTTGTCATATTTAGCGTACGGCAAGATCCTCCGAACTTTTTTGCCTTTCCTGAAACCACCTGCCAAATCAATAGCTTAGGTAATACCATGTTGCACCTGCGCCGGTTTGGCATGCCCTTTGGACTAAACGATCCACTAGCTAATTAAGTGGCTGAAATTTAGTCCAAAAAACAAGAGGAGACGGAGTGGCGTTCACAAACACTCAAGACAAGAGGCGGAGGTAATCCGAAATGACAAAAATCGAAGCTGTAATAAAGCCGTTCAGGCTAAATGAGGTGCAGGAAGCGCTCACCTCAATTGGAATACTTGGCATGACAGTGAGCGAAGTAAAGGGATTCGGTAGACAAAAAGGGCATGTGGAGCTCTACAGAGGGGCCGAGTACACTGTCAATTTCGTACCTAAACTATTGATAATAACAGTGGTTCCAGACGAGCTTGCCGACAGGGCGGTAGATGCAATCCAAAAGGCCGCCTACACGGGAAAAATCGGGGACGGAAAAATCTTCTTATCAAAAATTGAAGATGTGGTGCGGATTCGTACAAAAGAGACCGGGGTGGAGGCACTCTAGCCTTTCGGCAAAGGATAAAGGAGAAGTTTAATGGCATTTTCGTTGCGTGGTAGCATAAAATTACCTTTTCGGGACAGCCTGCACGGCCTGACGGGAGCGCTGTCCCTGCTGATTTTGGCCGCTCTGCCGATCGGGAGCGCTTTTGCCCAGGATGCCGCCGCGCCCGCGGTGCTCAACTCGGGGGATACCGCCTGGCTTCTCACCTCGACGGCGCTGGTCATGCTGATGACCCCAGGACTTGCTTTCTTCTACGCCGGCATGGTGCGAAAGAAAGACGTGCTCAGCACTTGCATGCACTCTTTTGTCGCGCTTGCGGTCATCGGCGTGCAGTGGATGATTCTGGGCTATACTCTCTCATTTGGCGCAGGCAACAATTTCGTTGGTGACCTCAAGTCATTTCTGCTGCTGGATATGACCCCCGATACTCTAAACGGCACCATTCCGGCTTATGTCTACATGTGGTTCCAGGGCATGTTCGCTATTATTACTCCGGCCCTGATAAGCGGGGCAATTGCTGAAAGGATGAAGTTCAGCGCCTATGTGATCTTCCTGGTCCTGTGGGCGACGCTGGTTTACGATCCGGTGGCGCACTGGGTTTGGGGCAATGGCTGGCTCCAGAAATACGGGGCGCTCGATTTCGCCGGGGGGACCGTCGTACACCTCCTCTCTGGGGTCTCCGCACTGGCAATGGCCCTGAAACTGGGAAAACGCAAGGGTTATCCTTCAGATGCCTTCATCCCCCACAACTTGACAATGACCCTGCTCGGCGCCGCGCTTCTGTGGTTTGGCTGGTTCGGTTTCAACTCCGGAAGCGCTCTGAAGGCGGACGGCCTTGCCGGACTGGCTTTCTCGACCACCATGACCGCATCGGCTGCCGCAGCCTTTTCATGGATGATGATGGAGTGGATATTCCATGGCAAGCCTAGTGCCCTCGGCATTGCCTCGGGACTTGTTGCGGGGTTGGTGGTGATAACCCCGGCGGCGGGTTTTGTAACTCCATCCTGGGCGCTGGTAATGGGCCTTGCAGGCGGGGTAATCTGCTACTATGGCGTGCGCATCAAGCTAAAACTGGGCTTTGACGATTCTCTGGACGTTGTTGGCGTGCACGGCGTTGGCGGCTCGTTTGGCGCCATCTGCACAGGCATTTTTGCGTCAGTGGGGGGCGCCGGCTTGATCTACGGCAACCCCGAACAGCTACTGAAACAAATTGTGGGAGTGGGGGCAACGGCTATTTACGGTTTTGTTCTGACCTGGATTATCGCTGTTGCTTTGGACAAAACTATTGGCCTGCGAGTTGACGAAGAAACCGAAACCATCGGACTCGACCGCGAACTGCACGGCGAAGTGGGCTATACGCTCTAAGAGTCCGCTGCAAATCGCCAGCCATTCGGGAAACGAATTAAAAGCCCATTTCCGGTGCTCCGGTAATGGGCTTTTTCAATATAAAAACTTGGCGCGCCCGCAGGGAGTTGAAACATGGACTTGGTTTCCGGGTAACCACCGGACGCATGGCCCCCTTTGAAAGCAGTACAAGCCGACCTGTGGAGACTGGAATCGGGAGCTCGCGCGCCGAAAAACTGATGATCTATTCTAGACCATTCCCTCTTTTTGCAATAGTCGGGCGGGGGTGCGGGCCGTTTGTCCGAAAACCCTTAGCCCTTCATGCTGCCATCGGCAAGACGACCCTGAAGGTCACTCCGGATTCGGGATTGTCCAGGATTTCCAAGTGCCCTTTGTGAGCGTCGATAATTTTCTTAACGATGGGCAGCCCAAGACCCGTCCCCTCCTTTTTTGTAGTGAAAAATGGAGAAAAAATCTCTGATCGCTTTTCGAACGGAATCCCACAGCCGCAATCGGCCACATCAAAAATAGTGCCGCGTTTATGTAGGTGGACGCTGACCTTCACCACCTCACCTTTGGGCGAAGCCTGGATGGCGTTCATTACAAGGTTTATCAGCACCTGTTTCATCCGGGTAGCATCAAGGGAAACCGAAGTGTCACACTGGCGAAGGTTGGCATCCAGGTACACTTGCCTTTCCTCGGCCGCGCTACTGACGATGGAAAGAGTCTCCTTTACCAGTTTGCAAGGATTTTCGGGTGATTTCTCGAGTTCCAGGGGGCGCGAAAAGTCGAGCATCTCATGTAGCATCTTCTCCAGGCGGGCGGTTTCTTTGAGAACTATATCCAGTCTTTCACGATCCTTGGAGGCTTTGTGGAGATTTCGATGCACCATTCGGGCAAACCCGCCTATTGCGATCAAAGGGGTCTTGATATCATGAGCCACGCTTGATAAAGCCCGTCCCATTGCCGCGAGGCTCTCCGAGTTCCGCAAAGCCCTCTCGGCGCGCTCCCGCTCGATATGCCGCCACATCCCGTCGAGCAGCAAACTTGCCTGTCTGACATCCGATTCATTATAGCCCGTTTCCTTATTGGCTACAGTTGAAACAGCTACAATCCTGTCTCCCACCAACAGGGGAACACTCATCACCCGGAAAACCGGAATATGGTCGAATGGGCACCCCTTCAGTGCTGGTCCCGAGCTTTCGTAATCATTAATGATCAGTGGCTTGCGATTGAGGGCGGCTTCCGCCCAGATACCGGCCTCCTCGATCGGCCATGGAGTCGCCTGGAATATGCAATCCCGCAGAACCCGTCTCGACCAGGCATGAACCATCAAGGCCGATTCGGTCTCATCTACAAATCCAAACATGCCAAACTGGCTTCCCGTAATCCTGATCTGCCTGTCCAAAACAAAAGCCGCGATCTCTTCCTCCGGAGAACTGCTCATCTGGCTAAGCTCCCAAAGGGCCTGCAGGCGCATATCGTCAAGTATCAGCGCCTCGTTCGCACTCGCGAGTTCCGCGGTCTTTTTGATAAGGCTTATTTCCGTTCGTTTGTGAGCAATGGAGTAACGAATGGCACGTTCGAGCAGTTCCCTGCTGATTTGCTCTTTTACCAGGTAGTCGGCGGCGCCGGCCTGCATTGCTTCGAAATCGACAATCTCATTTCCCTGGCCGGTGAGAAGAATAATTGGAGCCTCGCAACCTACTTTGATTGCTTCCCGGAGAAGATCCAGTCCATTTCGCTCGCCAAGACGGTAATCGAGGAGCACAACATCGTGTGTGTTCGTACGAATCGCCTCATATCCCGACGCGTATGTATCCGCCCACTGGATTATGAATCTGGATACGCTGATCCGTGAAAGCAGGTCCTTGATCAGAAAGTAGTCGTCCTCATCATCTTCTATCAGCAGAACCCTGTAAGATGGAACCATTATATCACCTCACCCACTGACGCATCCTCTCTTGGTGAGTCCGATCATCCGCAACAGGAGGCGCAAATGCAACAAATACAACAAACACCAATAAAGGTAATGCCTGGCATGTTTTTACGGCAGGGAGCGGTTTAACTAAATTATCGCAGATCCGGTTTTCACCTGACTGTGATTCGCCTCAGGCCCGAAGAATTATTCCCCCTTTGCGACACCGCGCTACACCTGCCATAGGCAAGGCAGGTCGTCAGGGATTTCGGGAAAATACTTTCTGTAATGGGTTGGATCTTTTCGAACGAGGTTACTTTGGTGGGAGCGATGGAATTCAGAATTCCACAGCCACGGAGGATTTTTAGCACTTGAGCTTCTATCGGACATGGAAGAAATCTCGGAAGGCAATTATTTAAAGCGCCTGCTGGAACTTGTCACCCTCTTTGAGAGGGGCTAAGCTATAATCAGACCGATGATGACCTGTTCAAACGAGATTGCCATGACTTTAACCAAGCTCATCACCGGGTTCGGGGAGTTTGCAGTATACAGCGACCATCAATGTAAAGGCAGAAATCCACGAAATCGGGAGCAATTACGGTATCTCCCAAAAAATGGTTACGTTCAAGTGCTCCATCGTGCCGCGGGAGGGAATGAATAAGGATGTAACAGTCTTAGTTCAGCAAAGCGATCGGTAAGAGTCGCCGGCTATTCTCCATCCGCGAAACAAGTAAAGAAGGTATCCCATGCTACTCAATAGCTACACTTTAGAGTTCGCCCGACTCTCGTGCGGGTCCAAAGCCCAGCAGTTAGACCTGATAGCCCATCTCGATCAGGACATCAGTGAGGTTATTCCCTATCTGAATTCAGTGCTCGAAGGCTTTCAGTACACCAAAGCTCCTCGTTCCGTTTCTTTCAAGCTAAATGGGAAGCTGGTCGTGATTCATCCGAGGGAAATCTGCGTAAATGCCCCCGATGACCAATCGGAGGGAGAGAAAATCATTAAATGGCTGCGAGAGAAAATCAACGATACCTGGGAGCGCCGTGGAGAAATTCAGCCCCGTTTTGAAAGTGCTCCAAAACCAAAGGTCCTCGAAATCCTGAGACTGCTCCCCAAAACTAACTGTGGCGAGTGCGGTCGGTCAACATGTATGGTCTTTGCTTCCCATGTTTCAGAGGGAGGCACGGACCCCGATGATTGCCAACAACTAGATGGGGAGCAAAAAACAAAACTTGCAAGGTATCTAGGACAATTCCAATTCGAATCATAGGGGAAGACGAATTTCCGTATTTTCCAAGTCCCATCGAAGTCTTTGACAAGCCCGATTATCAGCTGGGCTAAAAGGCGCATCACTCATTACTTGAATTCCCGGCAGTCATGGCGGGCTCAATGGATGAATCCAATGCAGCGCACCGGAACTACTGAAAAATCCGTTCCGATAAGTTACTCCCTTCGCTCCCGAATGTATGGGGATTGATGTAGCCCACCTTCCCAATCAGACAACAGGCAGAAACATGCGTGGGAACACGTGGGCGTCGAAGACCGTTTGCCTAAATGAGTCATTAAATCGGGAGGGATCGGGCCTGAACCGACAACACCAGCGCTCTTCGAAGTGGCCGGACCCGGGCAGCGAGTCACGTCTCGATATCGGCCATTACCTTCTCGATGCGTTTGTCGGGAATGAGCCAGATAAGTGCAACAGATACATATATGCCTTCCGCGATCCAATGCGACAAGAATGCAGAGGGAATTGCGAAGAAATAAAGGATGGGTGAAAGCTTCCCCTTCCAGTCCTTGCCCACTGCGGCTTTCAATAATGAATCAGCACCCTGTGATTTTATTATCGTTTGCTGCAGCAACCAGTAGGCGATGGCAGCCATTAGGAGGACGATGCCGTACAGCGCGGTGGGTGCGGCAGCGAAATGGTTCTCGCCCATCCAACCGGTTGCGAAAGGAAACAGCGAGAGCCAGAAGAGAAGATGAAGGTTCGCCCACAACATGGGCCCGTTAACCTTCCGGACTGTGTGCAGCATGTGGTGGTGGTTGTTCCAATAAATACCCAAGTAGATGAAACTCAGCACATAACTCAGGAACACCGGGACCAACGGCAGCAGTGCTGACGGGTTTTCGCCGTTGGGCACCTTCATTTCCAGCACCATGATGGTGATGATAATGGCGAGTACTCCGTCGCTGAACGCTTCGAGTCTGTTCTTTCTCATCAGTGTGGCCTATCCCTATTACAAAGTAAGCGTTCCTCCGGCAAACACTTGGTCCGAAACGGCCAGACATCCTCATGGATGGTAAATGCTTTTTACACCCACCCTCTCCAAAGCGAATGGAGCTGCTAACCAATCCCTGCCAACCTCCTGGAAACCACGGCCAACCAGCAGATTATTTTTGGAGGAAGGGTTCTCGGGAGCTGGATCATGGATAAATCGCTTCCTCGTGGTTCCCCCGCCTAGGTGCTCGGGTCGCTCCCCAGCGTTGCTCCATCCTCCTGAAAATGGCATTTTAGCATCTAAAGCTTAATAGCACGGTATCGAAATGTGGCTGGCAGAGGTATTTTTCAGTTGACAAAAAGACACGATTAGCAGAGAAGACAGAGGCGCTAACTCGGAATAACAACTTCAAATCACTTAGAAAACTAGGCTTTATTACTTATAGCTCATCCGATCCCTGAAATTTCAAGCTCATGGAGAAGTTTGCCACGTCCAAATCGTCATTCACTAAATCGAGGCAGGCTGCAAGCTCTACCCTTATGGCAAGATTAGTCAATTGGCTGGAGCACCTCTCTTTGGGGGCGGCTTGAGTTGAGCAGCGGTACTTACTTCGATTGCGCGATCCCATAAGTCAGCGAACAGAATGAAAGACGACCAATGCTCAATCAGAAAAAGCGGGTAAGCCTTTTTTCCGCCACAATTTTGGTCATCGCCAATATGATCGGGACGGGCGTTTTTACCACTCTCGGGTTTCAACTTGCCGGCGTTCATTTTCCATTTTCCGCAATCATGCTTTGGGTTGTGGGAGCCATTGTCGCCTTTTGCGGAGCGCTCTCCTACGGTGAACTGGGTGCGATGATGCCTCGGTCCGGGGGCGAGTACGCCTATCTCACCAAGATTTACCATCCGGCAATCGGATTTCTTAGCGGCTCTGTTTCCATCCTGGTCGGTTTCGGGGCTCCCATCGCACTGGCGGCCATGGCGCTGGGGCGGTATTCAGGGGTGGCTTTTCCCGGGGTCGACGAAGCGCTCGTGGCAGTGGTCGCAATAGTGGTCCTCACCATGGTGCACCTCGTGGACGTGCGGTTCGGCTGCCATTTTCAGAACGTTTTCACAGTCGGCAAGATTCTCCTGATAGCGGCTTTTATCGTGGCAGGCTTTTCCATGCCCTACCCGCAAGAGATTGGACTGCCGAAATCGCTCGGCGCGATAGGGTCCATTTTCAATCCCGAATTCGCAGTCGGGCTTGTTTACGTCTCCTTCGCCTACTCTGGCTGGAATTCATCCGCCTATATCGCCGGGGAGATTCCGAGGCCTGAGCGGAATCTGCCTATCTCACTCTTCCTGGGGACCCTCTTTGTTTCAGTCTGCTACGTTTTGCTCAACCTTGTTTTCCTGTTTACGGTCCCAGCAGGTGAGCTTGCCGGTAAAATCGAAGTCGGTTACCTCTCGGCGAAGGCGATTTTCGGAGAGGGAGGAGTCCGGCTCATGACGTTACTGATCTGCCTGGCTCTGATCTCGACCATCAGTTCCATGATTATGGTCGGCCCGAGGGTCGCCAGCGCAATGGGCGAAGATATCACCGCCCTGGGATTTCTGGCCGAGAGGAATAAAAGAGGCGTACCGGTCCGGGCCATCCTGATTCAGTCTTCGGTTGCGATTATCCTGGCCCTGACTTCCGCTTTCAACTTCGTTTTGACATATGTCGGCTTCACCCTGACCCTGTTTAGCTGTATGGCCGTCCTGGGCGTGTTTATCCTTCGACTAAGGGAGCCCCACCTCAAAAGGCCCTTCAAAACATGGGGCTATCCCGCGGTCCCGGCGCTCTATCTTGCGGTCAACAGCTGGATGCTTTGCTACCTTGTCATCCAAAGGCCTCTGCCTTCCGCATTTTGCCTTGTGACCGTTGCATCTTTATTGGTTCTCTACAAATGGCTTACGAAATGGCAAAGCCAATCTACTTTGCTCCAGGAGGAGAAGTGATGGTATCGGACAACAAGCGGCGTGGCCGGGCGATCATCTCGGTTCTATTGATACTGACATTTTTTTCCATGGTCGATTTTGTGATGGCCCGGGAGTCGAACGCCACCGACAACCCTGACTCTCCGGCGGGGAAGGCCCCCGAATACGGCGAAATATACAAGAACTACGCCCGGTTCATCGCTGGAATGGAGGTCCCTGGTGGTCCATTGGCTTCAATGCAAAACAGGCCGGGATGGGCGGAGTACTCCAAGTCCATCGACACCGGCTGGAAGAATCTGAACAAAAGGCTGCTCGTACCTGAAACCCGTTGGGCTGAAAGGGAACTTGGGGATGTGGCCTCATCGGAGAGAACCGTCTTCTATCCATTCAGCGGACCTGATTTTGCCAACGTCAACGCCTTTTTCCCTCAAGCCCGGACATACGTTCTCGTCGCCCTGGAGCCGCTCGGACAGATCCCCAGGTTTCCCGCCATGAACGATGGACAGTTCAAGTCCTATTTCCAGGCAATGCAGAATTCCCTCCGAGACCTTCTAAACATCAACTACTTCATCTCCTCCCACATGGACTCTGAGATCGAAGCAACGCAAATAAAGGGCGTTCTTCCGGTTATTCTATTCATGCTGGCGCGAAATAACGCACAGGTGCACGATGTTCGGTACTGGACGATGGGAGTGGACGGGAGAGTTCGGGAATTTCCAGCCCTGGTGACAACCGCTCGGGAATTTCCGGCCCTGGGAACCACAGACCTGGACTTGAACTACATCCACGGCATCCGGATTGAGTTTGAGTCCGACGATTCCGATAAGCCGCAAACCCTTTACTACTTTCGCCTCAACCTGGACAATAAGTTCTTCGATCGAAACCGGCACTTCCTCTCTTTCCTCAAGGGGCTGGGGCCTTTCACCACTTTCATGAAGTCCGCCTCATACGTGATGTTCGACCCAAAGGTATCCTCCGCAAGGCAGTTCGTGCTGGATCAGAGCCGCTACATCGTGCAGGAGGATTCGGGAATTCCGCTGAAATACTTCGAGCCGTCACTCTGGAGTATCCAATTTCATGGCAGGTACGTAAAGCCTATTTCAACTTTCAGCCGGAACTATCAGGAGAGCCTGGCCTCGATATACAGGGCGGATAAGAAAATTAAGCCTTTGCCCTTCGGCTTTGGCTATTATTTCAAGCCCGGCGAGGCAAATTTGATGTTTGCTGAAAGAAAGTTTAAAGATCGAGGAAGACATGAAGCTCCTTTTAGTAATTCTGATGACAAGCATTTTCTCTATAACAACGCAATTTTCCCACGCTGGCACAGAGGCTCCTGAGCTTTCGGGGTGCATGCCTCTACAGGCAGGACAGTATCGTCCTTTTGCGGAAACAGCCGATGAAGGCCTTCAGTCGGCGCTCGAGCGCACACTGGACAAGAATAAGGCCTGGCACGCCCTGATTGAGCAAGGTAAAATGGCCGTCGGGGTGGTGGACCTTTCGACCCCTCCAAATTCCCGTTTCGCGAGCGTAAACGGCTGGACGATGATGTATGCGGCGAGCATGCCCAAAATCGCGATTTTGCTGGCCGCCTATCAAAGCGTGCAAGACGGCATGCTCCAGGACTCGCCCGAACTCCACGAGTGGCTGGTCCGGATGATTCGCCGGTCGAACAATCCTGCCGCTTCCTACATGATTGACCTCATTGGCCTCAAGCGCATCGGGGACCTGCTCCAGTGGTATAATTTCTATATCCCCGATCAGGGCGGGGGAATTTGGCTGGGCGCCCGCTATCCGCTGGGTATCGAGCGGTATCCCGAACCCCTTAAGGGCCTCTACCATGCCGCGACGGTTGTCCAGATATGCCGCTTCTACTACATGCTTGAAAACGGTGAAATCATCAGCCCGGAGCGCTCGCGCCAGATGCTGGAGGTGCTTTCAAGGCCGGGGCTTCACGACAAATTTGTAAGCGTCCTTGAAAAGCACATCTCTCCAGACAGGCTGTTCCGCAAATCCGGGGATTGGGACATCTCTTATTCGGATTCGGTCCTCGTTTGCGATAACGGCTGGCGCAAATATATACTGGCGGCCATGATAGAGGATAAGAACGGCGAACGTATCCTGCGGGACCTCGTTCCCGTCATCGAAGGACTCCTGAAGACCTCCCACATTAAAGCAAACTCTCCGCAGCAGACCAATGCTCCCCCTAGCCCAGGGTCCTAGTTCGGCTTAAAACCGAGTAGTTGTTCAATATTAAGCAGCGCCTGCTCGGCGATGCTCCAGGGATTCCACGAGAGTTCCCGACGTACTTCCCGTCCTATCCAAATGATGTGAAGTGCCGTTGATAAGTATTTACGGACATTCTCGGGTGAGCAAAAGTGACTTTCATCGGGAATAACCAACCAATTTTCCCGTGGTGGATTTCATGCCGGAATGGTCTTGAGTGGTCTCTGCAAACGAATATCCCCAGCCAGGTCGGAAAGTCAACATACATCTCCTCTTCCCCGATGTCGCTGCTCTCCGGACAACAGGCAATGCCCACCCACAATCCACCTTCCGAATACCGCATCCATCAAAGACGTACAGGATACGGGTCTATGTCCCAAAAGTTTGACTATATTTGGACAAATCTTCGAAAGTCCCCAAAAAAGAAAAGGGCACCTGGCGAGGTCTTCGCCAAGTGCCCGGAATTTCTGGTGGCGAGGCTCAGAATCGAACTGAGGACACGAGGATTTTCAGTCCGAAAAAGAGCAAGGAAACAGACCTAAACACAG
Source organism: Desulfarculales bacterium UBA696 (assembly GCA_002298995.1). Classification (GTDB taxonomy): domain Bacteria; phylum Desulfobacterota; class Syntrophobacteria; order Syntrophobacterales; family Syntrophobacteraceae; genus SbD1. The sequence continues at coordinate 67,024 of DBMO01000037.1, read as the reverse complement.
AGCCGAAATGCACGACTGACAAGGCAAATCGGCTCTTTTTTATGTTGGGAAATGTTGGGGGATTTTTGGATTTTTGGGGCTGGTTGGGCACACGTTTAGGCACAGCCGGGCACAATGCCGCCTTCTGTTTTGACAGCCCTTTTTCCCAGAACTCGCCTATTTTATTTGTCCCCTATTCCCTCGCTATCCTGAGAGAGGTGCGCACCTTGAGGGACTCACTTCTTTTTTGTACGAAATCATTAGGCAAATAATACTTCTTTCTTGGGTGAAAATGTCTTAAAATCCGCTCGTGGCCTGCATCTGCAACACTAAAACATTTCTCATTAGATTATGTTCCTGGTGAACCACAGTTTACACATAAAAAAGGGTGAAATTATGGGCGGTCGCGGCTCGGGAAACTGGTACAGATGGGACAAAAAAGGCACCTTCGAAGAGTATAAGCGACTCGATATTCGTCAGATCTGTAAAAGAAAGCTCCTGTACCCTGGAAATCTTTTGAGCTGCGGGTGGAGCATCAAAGGTGAGCCTTCCGGGGATATCCTTGTTGCTGTTAAGGAGGAACACCTTTTACTGATCTATAAAGCACGTGAGTCCGGGAGAGACTGGAAGAATGTGGAACAGAAAGTGCGGATTGCTTGGACAAAGTGCCACTATGGTGGAAGCCATCCATGGTTCAAATGCCCTGGTTGCGGCAAGCGGATTGCCGTTTTGGTTGCGGCTGGAACCTATTTTCTCTGCCGTCATTGCTATAATCTTAACTATTCAAGCCAGAGCGAAACTGAACTTGACAGGATGTATCGAAAAGCCCGGAAAATTCGGGCGCGCCTCGGCGAAGAGGAATGGTTGAAACCCAAGGGGATGCACCAGAAGACTTTCGACCAGATCAGAAGGCAACTAAACAGGGCTGAACGAATGGCAGACATGGCCTTTGCGATCATGGGAGCAAAAAAGTTCGGAATAACTTTTGAGGACCTGGTCTGAAGTAGCCTGCTTCTTATAAAGGGAGAGGAAGTTGTCGAGTTTCAAGTCATTTGAATATGGCCGCCGCGTTCGTGTGCATCCATCGGCTCGCATCCTCTGGCCGGAGAACATGCAACCCATGAGATCCTTGGAGCGCGAGGATCATCACACCCTGCAGGCCGCTGTGCAGGGCGATGATTGCCCATTTCCACCGGTAAGGATCAGCCCTGACCCGCTGCAGTTCTTCTGCAAACACATCAAAAGCCGAAACTGCCTCGACCGATGCATCTGTTACCAGCCAATCATCTCCCATAATTTATTACTTTTCCAGGAGAACGCCGCACCTCGGTCTTGACGCTTAAAATGTTACTCCTCACCCTTCAAACAGTGCTGTTGGTACCAATCATATATTGATGGAGCGCCGTTATAAATGCCGCCTGCGCGTGTACCTTGGCAGGTGATGCTTTCGCCCCAGCAGTCCTCGTGAACATGAACTGCACAACTGCGAGGTCTACAGACAATGGTTTGGCGTTCAGCTGCAATCTCGGCAGTGATCATGTAATCCGTACCTCGGGTCGATGTGACTCGTGCGGGGCCATTCTTTTGAAGACAACGGTAAACCTGAGCAAAGCTTGGATGACTGCTGCTGGGCATAATCAGCTCCTGTGGTCTGCAATGGAATCACCAAATATATTCCGTTCACATTTGGTCCTGAGCTACAGCAATAATGCCCCTGACTATGACCTCATGGAAAAGCTTGATGCGCCCATCGAGCTTATTGCGATCTTGAGGCTTGTGGTCTTCGCTCAATCCACGGCTTTTGACGAGTGTAGCAAACTCAGCAATATCCTGAGGTAGCAAGACAGGATTATGCATCAGCTCCTCGTGGCACTCGTAGCAAAAAATACCCGATTCCCCTTCGTGACTCCACGGACACGACTCAAAAACTCCTTCTGTCTTCGTTCCTTGGCGATTCCCTGAGCGACCAAAGAACCTCTCCGCAACAAAGTGATGTTTTGTTGCATGGCTCCGGCCTTCCACAGTCGGCAAAGCATAGGTGCCTCGCTTACGATGGAGAACACAGTTACAGATTGCGCATCGTTCCGACATATCTACTCACCTGCCAAGAAGTAGATTAAAAGTTCTGCCCGGCGAAATTGTGATTTGTATCTCGGTTTACATATGATTCCTGAACCTGAAATTTTTCAGTGCGATTCTTGAATCAACATAGGAGAGATATTTTTTAATCCAGGATTCGAGCAACATGTCTTTAGGTGAAGCTGTGGAACTCAAAAACAGAACGGTTACTCCGTGCGGCGATAAAAAAGATTCAAAATCTGCCAAAAGGCTTAAATCTCCAGACTGCCAATTTTAGTGAATATATGTCGAAAGTGCTGAGAATTTCTAATCACCATTCCCAAACAAAAAGGGTAGCCGGCTGTAATTCGACGGAAAAAAAAACGAGTGCGCAAATGGATCGAGAAGCACCTTGTAATGGTCAAACCTGTGGCCTTCTGAAGGACTATAAGGTCCATCAACCCTGTAAGCGTAGAGCGTGGCTCCGTGCAGGTCGTCCTCCAGCACCCGGCAATGCCATATTAGACCGGTCTTGTTTAGCACGGGATCGAGAGCGAATCTGTTAACCCGCTCGGCCGGGTTGTTTTCTTTGTAGAGAACTAAGGAAATACTCCGGGCATTGCGCGAATAAAAGCGCAAAATTGTAGGCCCGCTCCGCTTCCACCCAGGTCGCCCCGAGCGGCCACGGAGCGCCTTCCAACCGCTCCCAAGCATCAGTTCCGCGGAAGGGGCGCATTATCTTTTCTCGAAAAATGTCGCATCCGCCGGCATATCGCCTAACTCGACATGGACGGGTTTTATTTTCCAAATATCCCTGCAATAGTCCCGGATTGCACGATCGGAGGAAAACTTGCCCATCCTGGCCGTGTTGAGGATTGACATCCTCGCCCAGCGTTCCAGATCGCTGTATGCTTCATCCACTTGTTTTTGCGCATCCACATAGGCGGCGAAATCGGCAAACAGCATGAACGTGTCATGGAAAAGAAGCGAATCGACCAAAGGTTTGAATAGTTCCCGGTCCCCGCGGGAGAAATGACCCGAGTTTATAAGCTCGATAATACTCTGAAGTTCCGGGTTGCCCAGGTAATAGTCCATGGGGCGGTAACCACCCTTCTGTAGTGCAATCACCTCCTCGGCCGTAAGCCCGAACAGAAAGAAATTCTCCGCCCCCACTTCTTCCCTGATTTCGACGTTGGCGCCATCCAGAGTACCGATGGTAAGCGCTCCGTTCATGCAAAATTTCATATTCCCGGTGCCGGAAGCTTCTTTGCCGGCCGTGGAAATTTGCTCGGACAGGTCGGCCGCGGGGTATATCAGTTTCGCGTTCTTAACGTTGAAGTCCGGGAAGAAGACGACTTTCAGCCGCCCGGCAACATCCGGATCATTATTGACAATTTCCCCAACGGAGTTGATGAGCTTGATGATCCGCTTGGCCATAAAATACCCCGGAGCGGCTTTCCCTCCGAATATGAACGTCCTGGGATGAATGTCGCATGCCGGGTTCTGCTTGATCCGGTTGTACAGAGAAATAATATGCAGAACATTCAGGTGCTGGCGCTTGTATTCGTGGATTCTTTTGACCTGGATGTCGAATATCGACGAGGGGTCCACTTCGACCCCCGTGCGTTCGAGTATGACCTCGGCCAGGCGCTTCTTGTTTTCCGACTTAGTGCGCCGCCAATCCTCCCGAAAGGAGGGATCGTCCGCAAACTGCTCGAGTTTCCTGAGTTCTTCCGGCTCCCGGATCCAGCCCTCTCCTATTCTTTCCGAAATGAGGCCGCTCATCCCGGGATTGCTCAAAACCATGAATCGGCGGGGCGTGACGCCATTGGTTTTGTTACTGAACTTCTCCGGAGCCATCTCATAGAAGTCGCGCAGAACGTCTCCTTTGAGTAACCGGGTATGGAGTTCCGCAACCCCGTTTATGGAATGGCTGCCGACACAGGCAAGGTGCGCCATGCGCACATACCGCGGGCCGCTTTCGTCGATAAGGGACATCCTTGCCGCACGTCCGGCGTCTGCGGGGAATTTCTCGTTTACCTCCTCGAGGAAACGGCGGTTGATTTCATAGATTATCTCCATATGCCGGGGGAATAGCCAGGCAAAGAGATCAACCGGCCATTTCTCCAGGGCTTCCGGGAGAAGAGTATGGTTCGTGTATCCGAAGGTGTTGCGGGTGATGTTCCATGCAGGCTCCCAGTCCATGTCGTTTTCATCGATAAGCAGCCGCATCAGTTCGGTGATGGCAATGGCCGGATGGGTATCGTTGAGTTGGATGGCAAAGTGATCCGCGAAACGGCTCAACTCCCCTCCAAGCAACTTGTTGATTCGCAACATGTCCTGCAGGGCGCAGGAAACGAAAAAATACTGCTGTTCAAGCCGCAATTCCTTGCCCTGGATCAGCTCGTCATTGGGGTAGAGGACTTTTGTGATATTTTCCGAGTAAATTTTTTCATGGACAGCCCTGTAGTAATCACCGACATTGAAGGCCTCCAACTCGAAGGACTCCACGGCTTCAGCTTTCCAGAGCCGCAAGAGGTTGCAGGTGTTTACGCGGTATCCCAAAATGGGCGTGTCACATGCCACCCCCTTCACGGTGTTGTGCGGTGTCCAGCGAACGCGGAAGCGCCCCTGCTCATCTTCATAGTGCTCGGTACGTCCACCAAAGTGGACCTGGCAGGTAACTTCGGGCCGAACTATTTCCCAGGGGTTTCCCAGCCGAAGCCACTGGTCGGTCCTTTCCACCTGCCAGCCGTCTCGAATCTCCTGGTTGAAAATTCCGAATTCATAACGGATACCATACCCGATCGCAGGAACCTCAAGGGTCGCAAGGGAATCGAGGTAGCATGCCGCCAGTCTGCCCAATCCGCCGTTACCCAGCCCCGGCTCCGCCTCCTGGTCGAAAAGGGTTTGAATATCTATCCCATCGGCCTCAGCGGCTTCCTGGACGGCATCGTATATACCGAGGTTGACCATGTTGTTCTCTAGGTGCGGCCCAAGGAGGAATTCCGCCGAAAGATAGGCCACAGCCTTAATGTCTTTTCGACCCAGATTTTTCATCGTCATGACCCAGCGGTGGAGCATCAGGTCCCGGACCGTATAGGCAGCTGCCATATACAGATCTCTTTTGCTGGCAACCAGGGGAAAGGTCCCTTGAGTATAAAAAACATGTTCCCGGAAAGTTTTCCGCAATCCCTCGAGGCTGATGTCTGACCTGCCATAGGTGACGCCGGACCCCGTTTTCTCGCTTTTCGATCTTTTGATCATTTACTCACCCCACGAATTAGCAGGGACGAATCGCCCAAACCTGGTTTTCAATGGCCTGACTGGACCGGCCCGGTCCTGTTTTCGTCACAAATGGTGGTCCCGGTCCCCCGAAGGGCCGCGACTGCCAATTTGACCCGCTCTGCCATGCTCACCTCGGCCAGGGAGAGATAAGTCCGGGGATCATATGCCTTTTTGCTTCCCACCTCACCGTCTATCTTCAGCACCCCGTCGTAGTTCTTGAGGATATGGTCGGCTATGGCCCGGGTGAAAGCGTACTGGGTGTCGGTATCGATATTCATTTTGACGACCCCATAATCGACAGCCTCACGTATCTCTTCGAGGAGCGAACCGGAACCCCCGTGAAATACGAGATCGAGCCGGCGGCCTTTCCCGTACTTCTTCTCCACTGCATCCTGACCAGCCTTGAGAATGGACGGTTTAAGCCTGACGTGCCCGGGTTTGTAAACGCCGTGCACATTGCCGAAGGTGGCGGCAAGAAGAAACCTCGCCCCCTCGGGGGCGCCAAGCCGGCGAACGACTTCCAGCATGTCTTCCGGGGTGGAGTAAAGCTTCTCGGCGGGTGCGCCTTCCGCCTTGATTCCATCCTCCTCGCCACCGACCACCCCTGCTTCGACCTCCAGAATCAGTTCGTTCCGGAGGCATCGCTCGAGAAGCGGTACCGCGATATCGAGGTTCTCCTTGAGGGGCAGGGCGCTCCCGTCAAACATGTGGCTGTTGAAAAGATTGGGAACCCCGGCCTTTCGCCTCCGCTCGGTTTCAGCAACAAGAGGAATGAGGAATTTATCCAACAACTGCGCCTGGCAATGATCCGTATGCAGGGCGACATATATGTCGTAGCGGTCTGCTACCCTGTGGACGTGCTCAGCGATCGATATCGCTCCCAGCACCATGTCCTTGACTGATAATCCGGATGCGAAAGAAGCCCCGCCCGTTGAAACCTGGATGATTCCATCGCTTCGGCTCTCGGCCAGCCCCTTCAGGACGGCGTTGGCGGAAGTGAGCGAACTGACGTTTATTGCCGGGTAGGCAAAGTGTTTCTCCCTGGCTCTGTCAATCATCCGGCAGTAAGTGGGATAGTCGGCAACTGGCATTTTTTTCTCCTCGAATAAACTCTCATATTTCCCTTGGCTGGCCGGTCGAGGCCAGGACCGCATCCCACAGCCACCCGTCCGGATCGATTCTCTTTCGCCTGGAGACTGCCATGGGGATCGGCACATGCGTGAATCCGATGCCCCAGTCAACCACAACCATGTTGGTCCGACCCGCCATTCCGGCGTGAACGGCATTCTGGCCAAGGAGCAGACAGTACGCCGAATCATGGGCATTGGCCGGTACGCTTCTTATGGTATAGCTGGGATCGATGTATTTGAGATTGATCTCTTTTCCCGAATTCTTGAAGTGCGCGGTAATGCGATCCCGCAGGAAACTCCCGATATCTCCAAGACGGATATTCCCTGAGGGATCGCGTTCCAGGGTCTTCTCCATGAGATCCTGGCCCGCGCCTTCGCCCACGACCACGACGGCATGTCCCTTTTTATCGAGCCGTTCTTCGAGTCTTTTCAGAAAACGCTCCAAAGTGAATGCGACCTCCGGAACAAGGCAATAATTAACGTCGTTGTAGGCCAAGGCCGAAAAGGCAGCAATAAAGCCGGACTCTCTCCCCATGAGCTTCACCAGGCCGACCCCGTTTCTTGCCCCCGTCGCCTCGGCATGGGCCACAAGGATCGATTTCCCTGCCTCTGAAACGGCCGTTTCGAATCCAAATGACCTTTCGACAAAGGATATGTCGTTGTCGATCGTTTTCGGCACCCCAATTACGGAGATCTCAAGCCCCCGCCTTTGAACTTCCCGGGCGATAGCATCCCCTCCGCGCAGGGTGCCGTCCCCTCCTATTATGAAGAGGATGCCTATCTTCATGCGTACCAGCGTGTCTACCATTTCGGAGACATCCTGCTGTCCCCGGGAAGAACCCAGAATTGTACCTCCCTGTTCATGAATCTTCGCCACCATTTCTACCGACAGTTTCACGGGATGATGATTGTGCCGGGGGCTAAGTCCTTCATACCCGTAAGGGAAACCATAGACGCTCCGCACGCGGTAATTATAGAAGAGGCTCATCACAATGGCCCGAATCACGTCGTTCAAACCAGGACAAAGTCCCCCGCATGTCACAATCCCGCACCTCAGGTCGGATGGGTCGAAAAAGATCATCTTCCTGGGACCGGCTTTCTCCAGGGAAGGCGGAGTTCCGCCGGCCCGGAGGTAACGAGCGACAACCCGAGGGTCATTGTCATAGAGGACACGTTCCTCTTCATCTGCAAAATGCATGGTTGACATGGGTGAGAGAAATCGGCACTCGCCCAGTCGGGAGATCGTGAAGTCCAGTTTGGTATTCTGCATGGTACTCCTAAATTGATTTTCGAAGGTTTACTATCCTTGCACCGCTTCGTCTGCCCGCAACCCTGGACTCGCTGGTGAGGCGGACATTCATGACGCTGTGAGTTAGACAATGAAGACCATGTCCAGTTGCCTAAGGGCGTGGGCAACCTCTTCGCGCATAATCCAGACCCAACCTTCACTTCTTTTAAAAGGCCCATCAGCAATCATTTGAGTCCACAGATTCGGGTAAGTCGCCCCCTAACTCCTGATAAAGCCACCTGCCGAGTTTTCCATAGTTGCAGTTTGCACCTTTAGCTAACCATCGTTGGGTATAGGCTGGACAACGGGTCATCTTTCCTGGTGGCTTCGAGAGCCTACTGACTCAGGTGCGAGATCGCATAGCGCAAGGGAGAGCTGGAAATCTTCATCACCCCGCTGAACGGCTGGTCCATCTCCAAAATTAGGAAGATCGAGCCGGCAATTGACAGGGCACAGACGAACAGGACCGCTATAATGGTCGCATTACGTGGGGCGAAGATGCCAAAGCATCCGAAAATGAAAGTGAGCCAGAACACTAAGATCAAGAGGAACGGCACCGGGACCGAACTGCCCATGCTGCCAACAACCCATTGCGCCTCCATGAGGTCACTGTCGAGCTGTAGCGCGCGCAACTGGAGCCCTCGCTGTGCATCGTTCCGCGGGGTGAGTTCCCAAATTCCGCCGTCGATTCTCTCAGGTGCCGGGGAAATCTCAGACCGATTCAACTTTACAGGTTGGGAGCACTCTTCCGGCCAGACCTCATCTATCCTTTCGGCAAGTACGCGCCGAATCAGATCACGTATCCCTTTTGTTTCCGGCCCGTATTGCACCAGCACATGATCCAGCAGCATTATTTTTGTGGCGCTGTGCTTGATAGCTGCATCTTGCGTTTCATGCGAATTCTTGGCAGTGGCAATCAGAAGCCCCAGGACGAGGGCAACAATTGTCGCAATTAATTCCAGCCCGTGCTTTATGACAGTCCTGGAATCCTCGTTAAGGTGATGTTCGGGCAGAACAGCGCGTAGAAACATTCCGAGCAGGGCTGAGGCGAACACACAGGCAAATACGATCAGGGCGATTTCAGTCGGGTTCACGAGTAATCTTCTCCTTTTCAACGCCCGTATGTCCCCGCAATCCGATTGAGGTCCGCTACGGCAAGATCGCAGCTCAGGCGCGCCTGGAGTTCGTCCGATTCGGCCTTTTTGACGGCCGCGACTGCCTCGTTATATTTAGCGTAACCGGCGGTCGAGGTCTTAATCTGGTCGGTCATCAGGCGCAATCTTTCCCGCTGAAGCGCCAGAGCTTCCCGGGCGACATCCAGCATGCTCCTTGTATTGTCAAGCTTCCTGTAGGCCTTTTCCAGTTCGACCGTTACCTCGTCATTTACTCTGCGCAGGTTCTCATTTGCCTGCGACAGTTGGGCCCTGCGTTCACCCACAACGGCGCCGCGTTTGCCCCAGTCCCAGATATCCCATTTCATCATGACCCCGAATGTCCCGACATTGTTTTTCGCAAACGATGCGCCATCCTGGTATGTATTGGCGGCGAAAAGAGTTACATCGGGGATGTATTCATAGCGGGCCGCATCCACTCCGTGCTTGGCTTTTGAAACCGATGCCTTCGCGGAAGAAATCTCCGGGTTTCCGGAAAGCGCCGTGTTCAGGTAGTGATCACGGCTTTCAACAGACCCCTCGGAAGGACCGGGATCGGATAGCTCCAACTGAGTATCGAGGGGCAGCCCCAAAAGGTTGTTCAGTTCTGAATTGAGGTCTGAAATTTGGATATTTGCCGCTATAAGTGATTGCTTATTTTGCAAGATTGCCGTGCGGCTCTCGGTGATTGCAACTTCGAGAACATTCCTGGCCGCAACCGCTTTTTCAGCCTCGCGCAGGCTTTCCTCGGCAGATCTCAGCCCGGCCTCGGCCGCATCTTTTCTTTTAGTGGCCGCGAGCAGCCCATAGTAGAGCTGGTGCACTGCATAAACGACATCATTTTCGGCCTTCTTCGTTTCCGCCGCCGCTACTTTTTGATCGGATCGCGCAACTCCCGTACCCTCACGGATTTTAAGGATTTGCGTCACTGGCTGGCTGAGAACGGTGCTGTTGAGGAAAAAAGTATCAGAACCAACCCCTTTGCCGGTATTTTCGGCAATAGGCACCGAACCGAGGCTGGGCAACGGGATGGTTGTCAGGTTCGACTCGGAGGTGCCCGTGAACAAGGTATAGTTGGATAGATGTGGGTAAAGGTCGGCTGATACCGAAGCTACTTTCTTGCCTTTCTCATCCACTTTGAAACGGGAAATCTTGAGCGCGGAGTTGCCCTGCAGGGCGAGATCGACTGCTTCGTTCAGAGTAAGATGCTTGGTTTCGGCAAATGCCGGGGTCACCAGAAGAATCATGCCCAAAATGAGCGCTGTCGCCACGGCTTTGGGAGAGGGCCCGCTCATGCGCGATTTGACCACGACGAACAGCACAGGGACCACAAGCAGGGTGATGAACATGGACCAGACAAGTCCCACTGCGATAACGCTCGCCAGGGGACTCCACAGACTTGACCTCGAGAGGATCATTGGAAGTACTCCAGCGGCTGCAGCCATTGTTGTAAGAAAAATCGGCCGAAGGCGACGCTCGCCTGCCTCGGTTGCGGCCTGTTCGAGCGGATGACCCTCCCGTATTTTCTCATTGATGTAATCGACGAGAATTATTGCGTTTCGCACCACTATCCCGCTAAGGCTGATCAGTCCCATGAAAGCGGTAAACCCGAACGGATTGTGGGTGACTATCAGTCCCAGGACAGCGCCGGGCAGGGCAAGGGGAATCGATGACATGACGATCAGTGCCTCCGATACTTTTTTGAACTGTAGAAGAAGAGTGAGGAAAATAGCTAAAAGGCTTATGCCCAGTGCAGTCATCATTTCGGGCATTGTCTCCTCGGTATTTAGCTTATCGCCACCGTATTCGATCCTGTACCCTGGCGGGAGCGGCAGCGCCTCGACTGCGGGCTGGACCAGTTTGAGAAGTTCCGATGCATAATGGCCCTCCTGCACGAAGCTTCGGACAGTCAGGGTCCTTACTCCGTTTCGGCGAACTATCCTGCTGGTCTGCCAATCAGGTTCGAGAGTGGATATGGCACGAAGAGGGACCCTGGCCTTGGTCATCTGTGAGCTGACGTAAGCATCGCTAACGCTCCCAAACGATGACCGGGCCGCCTGTTTGAGACGGAGCATAATGGTGACCGACCTGTCGCCTTCCCAGAACGTGCTCACGGGAGCGCCGTCAAATGCTCCGGCCACAATCTGCGAAATCGTGGAATTGGTTATTCCGAGCCTATTTGCCAGTTCCTCGTTGACCTTTACGTCAACCATGCACGATTCGTTGAAATAGTCGCGGTGGACGAATACCGAAAAGGGCACCTGGACGAGCAGTGCCTCAACCTGGGAGCCGATGCGCTTTAATTCCTGGATATCCTCACCTACGATTCGCACTTCGACCGGGGCTTCCAATGACTTACCCTGCTGCAATTCCTTGACTATCACCAGGGCTTCCGGGACCACCGATGCGAAAGATTTCCGCAGATCTTCCACCAATGCCGGGGTTTGCTTGGCTGAATGGGTGTTTACGATGAATTGCCCGTATGCGCCATCCGGCTGCTGGGGATTGACATTGTAGTAAAACCTGGGTGCGCTTTGGCCGATGAATGCTGCAAAATGCTCAATTTCCTTTCTCCCTTTCATGTAGTCTTCCATCCGGCGCATCACTGCCTCCGTCGCCTCGATGCGGCTTCCCTGGGCCATCCATACGTCGATCACGAACTGGTTGCGTTCGGCCGTCGGAAAAAACTGCTGCGGTACGAAACGGAAAAGGAAAGCCCCGACAGCCACTGCCCCTACTCCCATAACAATGGCCGGGACTTTATGGCGCATGAAAAAGACGATCATCACCCTGTAAGCGGTCTGGATAAGGTCCAGGATGCTGAATTTTTTCTTTCCGCTTTTGGCTTTTTCGCCACTGTGGTCATGGAGCCCCTTCTTGATGAAGAACCTGCAGAAAAGCGGTGTTATAAAAACTGCCACGACGAATGACACGGCAAGGGCTACAGCAACTGTTATTGGCAGTGCGCAGATAAATTCGCCGGCGGTTCCCGTGAGAATCAGGAGCGGCAGGAAAGAAAAGATAATAGTCGCAGTTGCCGCAAGGACCGGAACGATTACTTCTGCGACACAACGGGAGGCGGCCTCGGCCCTGGGGACCTTGCGGTCGAGAAGGTCAACGTAGTTGTCGGCGATGACAATCGCATCGTCAACAACGATCCCGAGGACCACAATCAGCGCGGCGATTGAGACCTGGTGCAGGGTGACCCCGATGGCGTTCATAACCCCCAGTGTTGTGCAAAGGGTTATTGGAATTGCGAACGCCGCGATCACCGCCACCCTGATTGGCAGCAATAATATGGTGACGAGCACAACCGATGCTATGGCAAGCAAAAATTCATGACTCAGATTGGTTATTCGCTCTTTGACCACCTCTGGCTGATTGGCGATAAGGTCGATCCGGGCATCCGGCGGCAGCAGTGAGTTGAGGCGCGTAAAAACCTCTGCGATTCGGTCGCCTAACTCGACAATATTTTTTCCCTTCTGCATTTCAACCGAGAGCAGCAGACTTGGCTCGCCGTCGTAGCGCACAACGAATGTCGGGTCCTGGTAGCGCCGCTCCACCTCGGCAAAATCGCGAATGTAGACGGGCTGCCCGGTTCGGGAAACGTCCACGAGAACATTCCTGATCTCTTCTTCCGTATTGAACAAACCGGTGGTGCGCAGGGGAATCTTCGTGTGGTCCGCCTCGAAATGGCCGGAATTCTCGATAATATTGCGCTGTTTCAGGGCCTGGATTACGTTAAGCGGGTCGGCAAAATACTGCGACATGCGCTGCAGGTCGCTCGTAATCCAGATTTGCTCGCCCTGCTCGCCATACATCGCCATCTTTCCGACTTCACGAATAGTGCGCAGCTCATCCTGAATTGTATCGACGTAGTCACGCAACTCTCGATAGCCATACCGTTGGCCGTGGACCGCGAGGAGCATCGCAACGGTGTCGCCGAAGTCGGAATTGACTATGGGGCCTCTGACTCCGTCGGGAAGCTCGGTTAAGCGGGTTTCGTTCATCTCGTGGCGAATTTTGGCCCAGATGACATCCGAATTTTTAACGTTATCCTCAAGTTCCACGTTGATGATGACCAGGCCGGGGCGGCTGGTGGAAAATGTTTTGTCCTTGCGGATTTCCGGGAACTTGAAAATGTGTTTTTCCAGCGGTTTTGTTACCTGCTTTTCGACCTGCTCGGAAGTGGCGCCAGGATAGAGTGCGAGCACCAAACCGGTGCGAATCGTTACGGTCGGGTCTTCGGTTCGCGGCATGTACCGGAAGGCATAAAGCCCGACCGCGACAGCCATTGCGGCAAGGATCAAAGCTATTATCGGGTAGCGCAAGGATGCATTTGCCGGGTTCATTTACTCACCTCTTTTTCACCAGGCAGACCTTGCTGCCCTCCAGGGGCGGTTTCACTCACCAAAGTGACTACAGATCCGTCCCGGAGCTTTTCCTGTCCCGCGATAACGATCTCCTCATTGCCTGAAAGGCCGCTTTTGATTGCTATTTCCCGGCCGTAAACAGCTCCGGTTACTATACGCTTCGCATAGACTCGCTGCTGCTCGGGGTAGTACACGAAAACTATTGCCGCACCCTGCGGGTCCCGTACGATGGTCTCGGCCGGAAGGGTCATCCGGTCGACCGTCCTGTCTCCCTGGATTCTGGCCTCGGCAACCATGCCGACCCGGAGGATATGGGCGGGATTGGGCACGGCGATTCGCGTCATGTATGTTCGTGTATTCGAGTCAGCCGAGACATTGATGATCCGCACTTTTCCATCGAAAGATTCACCCGGCAGGGCCGGGATCGTAACCGCCGCGGTCTGGCCGATCTTGACCAGATGAATGTCGGTTTCCGGCACGCCGACGTTGATCTCAATGGGATCGAGCTTCACGATTTCAAAAACAGGATTTCCGGGACTTGCGGTCTGGCCAGGCTCGATGCAACGCCTTGAAATAAAACCGGAATTGGGAGCATAAAGCATTGCATCGTTCAGGCGCTTTTGGGCAAGCCTTTGATTTGCGACCGCCTGATCCAACTGCTGTTTGGCGCTAAGGAATGCCGCCTTGAATTTCTCGTAATCGTTTCCCGCGAGGCTCCTGGAGTCATAGAGGAATTTCATCCTGGCGTGTTCGTCCTGGCTGCGGTTAAGGGCGACTTTTGCCTGGCCAACCTGGGCGGAGGCAGCCTGGAGCGACAGCTTGTAATCAAGCGGGTCAATGGTCGCCAGGAGTTGCCCCCTTTCAACGTAATCGCCCTCGCGAGGTTTCACTTCGAGCACTTTCCCCGATACCAGGAAAGAAACCTGGACAGGTGAGTCCGGAGAGTTGACAGTCCCGCTCACGGATACGAATTCCCGCTCCTGGACGTGTCGCACCTTTCCCGCCTTTATCGCTGTCGCATTGCCGGCGGGCTGTTCCGCGCTTTTGCTCTGGGAACAGGATGCCAGCACAAAAAGGATTAAAACAAAATGACTGATTTTTAAAAATCGCATTCAAGGTCCTTTCCTTGGATCTACACTGCGAGTTTCTTTATCAATGGAGGCATTTGATCGAGATGCTTATTCCCAGGATCTCTTCGATTTTTCGAAACCTGGCCAGCTTTGAAGCCTCTAGCTTTCCGCTCGTTGCGGTAGCGATCCTGTAAACAAATTCAAGCGCCAGGGTTCGCTGCTCCGGATCCGGCAGCAGTTTTGGCAAAGCGTTTATTGCCCGCTCCTCATCCATAAGCAGGACGAACCACTGCCTCTTAAAGGCTTGCTTCAACTCTGCCAGGCTCGGCCGCTTGTCCTCGGGAGCCTCGCGGATTATCTGCTGAGCCATGCGGAAGGGGCGCTCATCCACCACCTGGATATCGCGCTCCTGGTAAAGCAGCATCCGAACAACGGCATCGAGCAGTTCACCCTTCTCAATAAAGGACTCGTTCTCCAGCTTCTTGAGACGCGCCATCTCGTTGCGAATCCAGTCCGCGTATTTGGGGCCTCCCCGTTGTGCGCTGTCGCTTGAAAGTCCAACCATCGAAGCCAGCCAGGGCGATCCGTAAATCGATTTAAAAATGCGCTCGCACCATTCATCTCGAATATCACGATAGGTATCGAGTGAATCTGTGATCTTTTCCGAGACTTGCCCTTCAAGCTTGAGGAAGGGGTTATCGGAGGAAACCGGCTTGCGCTGGTCCCGAACCATTTCCGCAATTGCTTTGAACGGCCACATCGCGGGATTCATGTCGGAGAACATATAACGCTGGAGGCGAACCGGCCGCAGCATTCGCCACCAATAAGCAGTCACTTCATTCGACATCGCCCGTACCCAGGGCGAAAGGAAAGTGTCATAAAGACCCTGGTTTATTTCGGAGACTCTCTTTACGACCTCGAAGGCCCGTTCGTGAGCTCGCCCATCACCAAGAGCGAGAATGTCTTCGATGCTGCGCATCTCGAATTTGATCAAATATCGCCCATCGGTGAGCTCAAGATGAGGCATGTCGGGTTTGGTATCCTCTATTTTGGCTTCATAGAGCCCCGGCGGCAGTGCATCTATCAGGTCGATTACGCTGATTAACTCCCTATGCTCCCGGTCGGCCACTTTGGCGGAAACGAAAATCCCGAGATGGCCGATCTCCTTATGCAGACAATAGATGATAGTCTGCTCGTGCGCGCGGATCTCATCCACACTCTTGTAGAGGTCCGGAATCCAGTTCAGGGCCTGTTGCGGCGGGGTGATGTTGTCGCCAAAGGAAGCGAAAACAACTATCGGAGAGCGAAGGTTGTAAAGATTGACCGTGGTTTTTCCATCCGCCGAGGTAACCTGGTTTGAGGAGAGCTTGTTGCCCACGAACAGGTTCTGTACAATCCACTCCATTTCCTGCTTGGTGAGGAGAAAGTATCCGCCCCACCATCTTTCGAAATCGAGAAATCGCTCGGTCTCGGTGTCTATCTTTGAGTAAAGATTGTAGTACTTGCCCCAGAAGGAGTTCGCCGGATTGAGATTTTCGAAATTTTCGACGAGGTAGCCGCCGTCAAAGATGCCGCTTCCAATATCGCTTGCAAAAGAAGATAGCCATGACCCGCCAAGGAGCCCCCCGGAATAGCGCATGGGGTTTTTGCCTTCCACCCCTGCCCAGTATGAGACCGGAGATCCGGCGAGAACAATCGGGCCGAACAGCTCCGGCGCCACAGCAGCGAGGATCATCAGCGCCCAGCCTCCCTGGCAGTTGCCGATCACGAACGGCTTGCCATCGGTATGGGGATGCAACTGGTTAACCTTCTCCAGGAACATGGCCTCGGCTCTTGCCACCGATTCTATGGTCTGTCCCTGGCATGGCTTCATAAAAAACATTACCATGTAACAGGGATGTCCTGAGCGAAGGGCTATACCGATTTCACTGGCCATCTTGGATCCGCCGATACCCGGTCCATGTCCGCCCCTTGGTTCGATTACCACAAGCGGACGCTTCGCAGGGTCCGTGGGATACTCGGGGAGAGGAATGATTCGAAGAAGCGCGTAATTGGCGGGCTGTTCCAGGGTGCGTCCATCCATGACCATTTCATACTTGAACACGAGGACGGGCGGCTGCCCCGCCTTTTCGTGTTCGAGGAAAATATTGCCGCGCCTGCGCATCACATCCCAGTACAATAGGTTGCGCTGCCAGGAGTCAACCAGGTATGAAAAAGCTTGCCCGGCAATTTCTGAGGTCGGCCATTGCTGAAAAAGATTCTTTGCCATTTTTGAAGCAGCTGCCGAAAGAGGGGGGGTATATGCTTTCTTTTCCATGGTTATTCTCCAGTTTTTGTAATTGCCGGTGGCGGCAGGCTGAAGTCTATATCTGATCTCTCAGCTACACCTCTATCAGGCTGGGCAACAACTGTTCCCATATTGTGACCATACTTCGATTCCATTTAACCAGTTGCGCTGTTCCATCCTGAGAAACAACCACTACCAGGACATCATGCAGCCCATTACATAAACTGTAAGCTGAGTGGTGGCGCGTACCGACGCAGTCGGTACGCTCGATCCGGACCTCGCATCCTTCCGGTTCCAGGGCGTGTGCTACCGAATCAATTCGGTCGAGTTTGCCGGATATTTGGGCGCCAAACCCGATCAGTTCCAGCCGTTGTGTAATCACAACCGCTCCATCAACCTGGGCCATGCCAGCTAACAAATGAGCCCACTCGAATACTGATTCATCGAGCGAGGAAAGAATCTGGTTCTTGCTGGCCAGGTAATCCGTCCAGCCTACCTCTTTTTCCGGATTGTCATGGGAACCATACGATTCAGCCAGTTCATTGGCTGTTCTAACTACCAGAGTTCGGAAGCGTCTTCGCGGTTCTTCGCTGACGAATCTGTACTTGAACTTTAGGTATGAATTGGGTTTCAAAAGCTCATCAATAAGTTCATCGGGGATAAAGATCAATGTGCCGCCATGCCTATTTGCACGTATTTTGCCGACAATTCGCATCAAGACCTGTTTCCTCATAATCCGGAAGAATCCAGGATCAATAGATGCCCAAGGCTTTGTCGCACGGTTTCGGAAATCCTTGTGCAACGCAAGCTCCTCATCAGCCAGGGAGTCGAATGCTGAACTGATCCATTTTGAGTCGGAAACCGTAAGGGATGTGGAAACGATTCTCCCGGAATTGAGAGTGGCCAAATCCGCCGATCCTTTACTCACGGTTATACGACCGGGATTTGTAACGTTTACGACTAGAGATTTGGGAAGAGGCTGGATAAGCTTCCCGCCTCCGTACAGGTTTTGAGTCCATCTTAGTCCGGAGTGCACTATCCCCCATATAGCCAGCCCGTTTCTTTCGTCCAGCCACACTCCCACCAGGGAACCATGGAAATCGACCGAAGGGGAAAGTTTCCGAAGCTCACGCTCGGTAAACGGCAGCAAATCGTCGAATAAAAGCCTGTGTAGACCGTGAGGCGGCCCCTTATCCGGTGGGAACCGATCAGGTGCCCTATAGATAAGCCGAAATCTGACCGGCCGGTCTTCATCCCGAAGCAGACTGGCCTGGAAGCATACCGATAGCAGGTGTTCCAGGACCGGGGGCTCCGGCAGTGAGTCTGAATCCGACTCTCTGCCTTTACTTATCTCGCCTGAATGCCAGCGGTCCTGGATGACTGGTGCAAGATCTCTCGGATATGCCTTTATTCTGAATTCAGATGCCACACCGGCCTCCTTACAAAATTACCAAGGCGATGAAGGGTTCTTAAATCCATCCACCGTGGTTTCGCTAACTTGCCTTTAAGATCATGCGCTTCGGGAAAGCCTCCGCGGCTCATGTCCACGGAGTTGACTTCCGTTTGGACCTCATTCCCAAGCTGGAAAGGTCCCATGACGGGGACCATCTCGAAAAGGGATTTGAGGCAAACCAGATCAAGTACTGCCTCGATTTCGGGAGACGCACCCACAAGAGTAAACTTTGTCTTTTGGTTGCGCGAAAGGTGGAGACCCTCTACCAGGGTCGCAATCCCCGAGCTGTCGCTGTAGGACACCGCTGATAAATCGACGGCCAAGTGGGAGATTCCGCTTTTGTTTAGAAGAGAAATGATCGCCATACGGACGGCGGGCGAGGTGCTCATACTGAATTCTCCCTGGAGCTTTGCGATGTAGACGCCATCCGATTTATCCAACACATTCAGCTTCAATGCAGTTAAACTCCTTAAGACTTCCTCACTGCGTTTTCGGAGATGCATGTTAAAACACCTCCTGTTCTCTCCACACAGTGTGGCTTATTAGTCCAAGCTCTCCCAGAGTCTCACTTATAGACCTGCCCAGGGCGCTCTCCGCCCCTGGATCGGAAACCCATGTGAGATGGATGCTTATATCGGTTGAGTACCTGGCGCTGCAGTAGACGCTTACTTTCAACAGTTTCTCGACATTGACGGCAAAGGATTGGAATCGCCTGCAAAGTTCTATTGCCTCTGCCACTTTACTCACTCGGGCAATGCGGAGATTTATTGTCTCAAGCCAGAGGTCATGCATTTGTCCTTTGTCAGTCTGTGCCTTCACCATCTGAACTCCTTAATTGGTGAGGCTGCGCGAACCGGCTCGGGTTTTCGGTTAGGGGGCTAAACCGGAGGGGGCTCGTCCCAAAAAGTGAACCGATTTCACGCAACCTCGGCCTGCAGGTAGAGCCATATTCATGCCAGAACATTTTTCCTTGAAATTTCCGCTATATAAAGGATCAAGGGTTTGGAATCACCAAAAATGGTAGATATTTTCATCGAATAAGGTATTTTCACCATAAATGGTAAATCGCCCTACATCAGGGACTATATGGAGAATGCTGAAATGAAGGTAGACAGGAATGAGTTTTTCCGGCAGGCAACCCTGCGAATCTGCAGCAGTCTCGATATCGAAAAAGCATTGTTCAACTTTCTTCAGTACATCCGTCCATTTATGCCCGCATCAAAGGTGTCTCTCGTAGTATTTGACCCAAGTGCGGGAGCCCTAATCAGCCTCATAGTTGTCGATCAGGTAGGAAACAAAAAATTTTTCCCGCCTATCCAGATGACCACGCAAGCCACACTGGAAATTGAATCCAAGATAAAGGACGGAGACATCAGGCTCGTCGACCGGGGGGAACATAGTGAATTGGTTAAATCCCTATGCCCTTATGTCGACTTATCGGACAACACTGCCATCATCATGGATTTGGCCGTGGAGGGAGAGTTTCTTGGAGCATTGTCCGTGTTGGCGGAAGGAGAGGCCAAGCTTACCAAAACCCATCTCGACCTTATCTCTCTTTTAAGGGAACCCTTTGCAATCGCAATGTCCAATGCCCTCCGCTATGAGGAAGTGGTGAAGCTTAAAGACATCCTGGATGACGAAAACCGGGAGCTCAACCGGGAATTGCGACGGCGCTTTTCGGGCCGTGAAATTATTGGCGCCGAGTATGGCCTGGAAAAGACAATGGAGATGGTGCGGCAGGTAGCGCCGCTCGACAGTCCTGTGATTTTGCTTGGAGAGACCGGTGTCGGCAAGGAAGTTATCGCCAACGCGTTGCATGCCACATCGCTGAGGAATAATGGTCCGTTAATCACGGTAAACTGCGGCGCCATCCCTGAGAATCTGTTGGATAGTGAACTCTTCGGGCATGAGAAAGGCGCCTTCACCGGGGCCATAGCTCAGAGGAGAGGCCATTTCGAGCGAGCTGCCGGAGGCACCATTTTTCTCGATGAAATAGGCGAGTTGCCTCCCCAGGCACAGGTCAGATTGTTGCGTGTTCTTCAGCATAAAAAAATCGAGCGGGTAGGTGGTACAAAAACCATTGAAGTTGATGTCCGCATCATTGCTGCAACCCACAGGGACTTGGAAGAAATGGTAAAACAGGGTGATTTCCGGGAGGATCTATGGTTCCGGATCAATGTATTCCCGATAGTTATCCCTCCCTTACGGGACCGCAAGGAGGACATTCCGGCCCTGGTCCATCACTTCATTGAAAAGAAATCAAAAGAGCTTAAAATATACCCTACGCCTTCAGTTCCTATTGAGGAATTCGAACGGCTCAAAGCTTATCACTGGCCCGGAAACGTTCGAGAACTGGAGAACCTGGTAGAACGCGAGCTCATCCATAACCGGGGCAAGGGGAGCGGTGGATTGCTCCGGTTTGAACATCTCGAATTTATGAAGGAGGTGGAAGGATCAGAGGTAAAGCACGCTAATGGCGTGGAATTGTTTACGCTCGATCGGATTGAATCGATGCACATCCGCCAGGCGCTGCAAACCTGTAGGGGAAGAATAAGCGGTCCAAATGGAGCAGCCCGACTCCTTGGCATCAATCCAAACACCCTCAGAAACAGGATGATAAAGCTGGGCATCCCTTTTAAGTACTCTTAACTCTTTTAAAAAGCCAATTAAAACCCCGCTCCGTCCTCTTTTTTTGGCTCTCGCTGGTGATCTGGTTGCCTAAATTCGACGAGCGTACAAAAAGCATCTTTGGATCTCGCCCGGAATGCTCGCAATATCTTTGCGCCTCTAACAAAACCCGAAATGACGAACATTCTTGTCCGCGACAGTTCACATATCTTGCCAAAATGTGGGATCCAATGGCCACTGCGAATTCTTCCTAAATGATTCGAACCTGTTGAGGAATTCAAGTTCGACTACTCGTCAAGGAGATTTTCCAAATTCAAAAACACTTTGCGGGTATGATGGTCCATACCCCTCCAAATTGTTTTACTCAGAAGGAATATTTTTATAGATTGGAAATCCAGGGTTTTGCTTCGCCTTAAATCTCCTGTGAGCCAACCAGATTTCTCCGGGCAAACATGATGAAACCTGAAGAACGCGCAAGGCAGAGAAGTGACGAACTGCTAGAAGCCGCTGGCTGGAAGGTCCAGGACTATAAGAAGCTGAATTTCTCTGCATCAACCGGAGTCGCGGTCCGTGAATTCCCCCTTAAATCAGGTGCCTCCGACTACCTTCTGTTCGTTAATAGAAAAGCTGTTGGAGTAGTCGAAGCAAAGCCGGAAGGACACACATTGGGCGGTGTGGATACGCAATCTGATAAATATCTCTTCTCGCTTCCCTCCAGTCTCCAATGCATTTGCAAGCCACTGCCCTTTGGATATGAAAGCCTGGAAATAGTAGACAGCTTCGAATCTGGAACAGTTCCGGAGGGTATATGAGGAATTGAACAGCAAAGCTTAATTAGCAATGGAGTTACCATGAAATGAATACTTAAGCAGCCTTTGTCACTCCATAACGCAAACGCCGAAATCAGCAGGTTCTTGGGATTCAAGATCGCCCTAAGAGGAAAAAAGCACGGTTCTGTATTCAGACATAATTAGCGCAGGAGGCAAATTAATGCAATTTGAGGTATATTGCGATGAAGCCAAGCAAGACCTCTTCACCTCAAAGAAGCCGTCGGCTCGCTTTTTGATGATAGGCAGTTTATGGCTTCCTTCTTCACTGCGCTGCGAGGCGAAGGAACAGATCGGTCGATTGCGGGCAAAACACCAGACGTGGGGAGAAATAAAATGGTCCAAAATTTCCCCATCACGTCTACAGTTCTATGTGGATATCGTTGACCTGTTTATATCTTATAAACAGGATATGCGCTTTCGTTGCATTGCCGTAGATAATGCAGCAGTTAACATGGAATTGCATGGCAACGATAAGGAGTTGGGATTCTACAAGTTCTATTATCAAATGCTTCACCACTGGATTCTCGACTTCAATGAGTACCGTATTTTTTGTGATGCCAAAACTAACCGAGACCCTAAAAGGCTTCAGGTACTGCAAAGGTGCTTGCAAAACGCCAATCTATCCTCCAAGATCATGTCCGTTCAGTCACTTCCTTCCAGGGAAGTTGTGCTCATCCAACTTTGCGACCTACTGCTCGGAGCGGCAAGCAGTCGCATGAATGATACTTTGAAAGAAGGCTCAGCAAAAGAAGCCATTTTGAAGAGACTTGAAGGGGACCTCCATCTGGAGGTGCTAGGGCCAACGATTCGTGACGAGCGCAAATTTAATATTTTCCAAATTCGCCTTCGGGGAGGATGGTAATGCAACTGCCTCCCCTTCGGGAATACCAAAGCGAGGCAGACTACAGGACCCACTATGAATGCGTTTACTGCCGTGGCGTGATTTTCACCTTTGATGGAATTCGAATATATTTCGATAAACAGAGGTTCGGCCATGCATTTTACGAAAGCAGTGGGAAGGGAGTTGGCCGAAAAGAGAACTTTTCGTCTGTTCGCGCAAAGCGTATAGACTGGATCAAGGCTACACTGGAATCTCCAAAAGCTATTATGTATCAGGGATGGGACAAGCACACAGGGAAGTATGCCCCCGAACGAAGAGTCAGTCTAACCTATGAAAACTTCGTTGTGATTATTGAGCTTAGGATTGGGGCAGATGGAAATTTCAAAGGGAAGTTCGTCACCTGCTATCAAGCCGACAAAAGCATTGAGAAAATAAGGCGTTCACCGAAATGGTCAAGGGAGGAATGTCTTGCGGCATTAAAAAAAGGCCGCTGATTCGCTACGCTGGTTCAGCAGGCCGAAACCTCGATTGGTTCAAAACCGATAGGTAGTGAACTCAGTGAGTATTTTAAAGCTTGAACTTCGAAAGTCAAGGAAAACATTCAGGAATTTAGCTTATCCTCAAGAGTTTAATTCGGTTCGCAGAGCCAAAAAGATGAGGTAAAAAAAGACTTCTGCTCATAACGTGTTTCTGTGCCTGCATTCAACTAGCTTGAGGGCTAGCCCGGCCAGGCGAAGAGGTATTTTCCGGATACCCTGCCCCTCAGATTTACCGGCCCGCTACGGAGGCGGACAGTGCGACAACGCCTTTCCATATCGGAACTCCATGAAGGTTTAAGAATTGATCCATACTTCTTCTCAGACGCGACCACCTGCCTGACCAGGGATTTACGGAATCTTGCCTTCACAAATGACGTTGACATAAAGCCGCTTGAACTGTTCATCCAAACACCACAAATGGAATTACTACTGCTCTGGATAAGACTGGAAGGTCTTAGGGTGTACAGCGGTGGCGATACAATGGAATCTGAATTCTCCAAGATCGATTTCGTTTCAAACTCCTATTATTTACTGGAGATTGACCGGGACGAGTTTCAAACCTTTCTCAGAGCTCGAAAACTGCCGTTGCCATCCTTCTGGTTTCCCGAAAGCCTGGACAGCACTGAGGAGTTCGTTAAATCAATTGAAAGAGTCGAGGATCATTATTTTGGTGAGGCGATTGGAGAGGGTTTGAACAAATCCACTGGCTTCCAGCACGAAAATCAAGGCAAATCGGGCGCGCGAAAACATGGTGTGATCGTGCATGCATGGATCAAGGGAATCGACATTTTAGAATCACCATACAGCAGGACCCGGCCTGACCTTTACGTGTCAGTTAAAAATGGAAATGTTGTCCCCTACGAAAATTTCAGAACACTCTACCCTGACCCTTGCGAACCACCTGGAATGCAGCGTTTTTTTTATTTCCACGACCATACGCTGACTCGGGATAAACTCGGATACAAGAGATATCAACGTGAGTGGCTGCGGAACTGGTTGTCTCAACCAGACAATGAAATCCTCAAGGAAGACGCCGAAGATGCTGAGCGCCACAGCCGGATGGGTCTATCAAAAGTTTACGAGGGCATTGAGGAACGGAGAACTCGACGTGAAGCCGAATTAGTGAAATTAGAGCAAGAGATAAAAGAATTAGAGCCGAAATTGGACCCGGCAGTGGCATGGTCTGGATTGAATCTATCGGCTGAGCAACAGGAAGAACTTACCACCAGGTTTCTTGAATGCTATTACCGGAAAGAAGAAATAGACCGGGTTTTTCTTCAAGGAGCGCCAAACATCGATAGCCTAGAAGAACAAGAATCATCAGGTAAAGTAAACAAAATAGGGATTACCTTCCAGGAAGACCCGGTTGTTAGAGCGGCAATAAGATTCTTATCTCAAAATCCAGAAGCAAAGCTTGAGGACGTGGCATTTTCAGACGAGGTTACCAGATGTTTTGATCCGGACAAAATCCCTGCCGTATCCACTATTATGAAGCGGTTGCAGGGGAAAATTCCGGTGAAGAGAGGCAGACGAAAAAGCAGCTAAATCCGGAAAAGCGGATTATTTCATCAGGCCATCGTGACAATTCACGGTGGCCTTTTTGTTGTCTGGAGCCAAAAAGAATCCGGATGATTTCAGATAATCCGGATTTCCATTTTTATTAATATTGACGATATCTTAAGGCTCTCTAAAATGATTCCTCAACAACATGATTTTAGGAGGTAACAATAATGGTCAGTGCAAAACTCAGGGTTGAAGTAAAACTCAGTGAACTAAAGGCGTACCAGATTGCTCTAAAGGCCGGTTTGCATCCGAGCACTCTTTCAAGGATCGTGAACGGCATTGAGCGCATACGGCCGCAAGATGAAAGGGTTCTCGCAATCGGGCGTGTTCTCGGACTTCAACCGCATGAATGCTTCGAGGGTGAAAAGGATGAAAAAGACGGTGCGGATTGAAGGGCCTTATACAGAGCCGACCATTAAAGGCAATCTACTCGAAAAAGCCGCGCTCTGGTACGCCGAGAAAAAGGGCTGGCCGGTTCTGCCTTTGCATTCGATTCAGAATGGGGTCTGCACATGCGGGAAGAAGGGGGAATGTGACAACCCCGGCAAGCATCCAAGATGGAGCAAAGTGGATATGGAGCATGGCTGCCTTAGCGCCAGCACCAACCCGGACCAAATCAGAAAATGGTGGCGACGGTGGCCGGATTCAAACGTAGGAATCGCAACTGGCAAGGATTCTTTCGAAGCCCTGGACGTAGATCAACCTGATGGACCGGATACCCTCTTCCACCTCATAAAACAATATGGACAACTCCCTGACACAATCCAACAGATTACGGGCGGCGGGGGCGCACAATATTTGTTTCAGCCCACAGGCGGCAGGATTGGAAACCGGGTAAAGTTTGCACCGTGCCTAGATACCCGTAGCGATGGCGGGCTTATCGTAGTTCCTCCATCGAAACACATCAGCGGGCGTACATACGAATGGGAAGCATCCAGCAGGCCGGATGAGGTACAGCTCGCACCGTTCCCGGAATGGCTAATCGAGGTTATCCAGACCGCACAGTCGTATCATAATGGCAACGAATCCGCACTGGATGTAGGAAAGGTGTTTGCTGGACTGCCAGAAGGTGAGCGGGACCAGTATCTATTCCGGTATGCCTGCCGACTTCGAGAAAAAAATTTGGATCGAATGGAAGCCGAAGCCCTTATCCTGAATTTGGCGGACATCTGTAAGCCTCCATTTCCCGAGAAAGATGCACTGCGGAAGGTCGAGCAGGCGTGGAGATATCCTTCCGGGTCTGAACCCGACAAGCCTTACATACCCGACATACCCGACGAACCCGACAGTCCCTACACAACCCGACAAGAACCCGACAGTAACCCGACAAAAAGGGCATATAACCCGACGCTACCCGACAGTTCTCAGCAGCGCAACCTATGGGGTGCAATCAAGCGGTGGGTCGAAGAATCTCCCGGTAACTTCACCACTTTGGACCTTGATAGAGAACTAAACCTAAAGACAAGGGCGGAGAAACAGAACCGATCAGAATGCTTATCCAGGCTTGCTTCGCAGGGAATAATAGAACGATTATCCACAATTAAGGGCGGATTCCGAGTTAGAGTGCTGAACCTTGAGGAAATGCAGATACTTGGGCAGAATACAACACCATTTCCAATCACTCTCCCTCTGGGTCTGGATGAGATAATAGAAATGAATAGTAAAGATATAGTTCTTTTCTCCGGAGAAACAGACAGTGGAAAAACCACCCTGATTTACGATGCCATGTGGCGCAACATCCGGTTTCTTCAAGACAAGGAACTTCTCAGAGTAAAGAACATAACCGACGCTGGAGGCATCGGCCTCCGATACTTCTCATCCGAGATGCATGGAAAGCGAGTCAAAAAACGCCTGGAGGCTTTTGGCAAAGATTATCCGCCTGAAGAATTCGTGCGCTACGTTGCTTCCTACAACATGAACCGGGATTTCCACGACATGGTGGACCCCGACGGCATCAACTTCGTGGATTATATCGAGGTATTCGATGGTGAGTATCAGAAGATAGGCGGCCAGATTACCGATATCCACAATTCTCTAAACAACGGAATTGCCATTATCACCCTTCAAAAGAGGACCGGAACGGATGTTGGCAGGGGCGGCGAAGCAACACTCGAAAAGCCACAGCTTATCCTTGCTATTTCGAGAAATAAGGAAACCGGGTATCGGACGGCGAAGATCGTCAAGGCCAAAGCCTATAAGGGCCACCGGGACCCGACGAATTGGGAGAAAGATTTTATCATCCGGCGGCGGGGCACAAAAATAATCGAGGTAAGCGGATGGGGATATGCTCAGGACCATCAAACGAGAAGGAAGGATGCCAATTATCACGATTGGGACCAAGAGGCCTGAAAACCTTAGAAAACCTGAGATTCAGGCCTACTCACCGAGGCAATGCGCGAACACGGGTAGCCAACGCATAGGGAAGCAGATGCCGATATCAGCCGTAATAGATCTCCGAATACAGCAATTTCGCGGGCACAGGGATGGGCACAGCGGGTGAAAGTAGCTGATAACACAAAGAAAAAAGAGGCGCAGAGGATTAGTAATCCAATAGTGCCTCAACTTTTGTGCCTAAAAGATGCGGCTCGATACCTTGGTTTAACCGATTGGGCACTCCGGGAAAGAGTCTGGGCGGGTAGTATCCCGTTTGTAAGATTCCCCGGTGGGCGAAAGATGTTCTTTCATGTTCCCGACCTGGAGCGATTCATTGAGGATAACAAGGCTAGGTACGTCTGAATCTCACGTTTCTTCAGTTTGTTAGAACATGCGCAGCTTCACGGCAGATGGGATGTCAGGTTTTATTAGGTTCTCGCCACCAATTATCTCCCTTTTTATACTGTGTCTTTTGTGCCCTTTGCCCGGAGATCCTGAGGCATTATCATTTTGCCCTTGTTTTAGCTTGACATCACTGTAGCCATGGCTATAGTGTAACCACACTCAACAAAATGGAGGGCTAAAATGAAGGCGATAACATTCCGAGTACCCGATGACATTGCGGACTGGATCAGGGAGAAAGCAGCGCTTGAAACAATCAGGCAAAAGCGCCAGGTTTCAATCAACTCGTTAGTGGTAGACCTGCTGAGGCGTGAAATGGAAGCTGGTCAGAGGAAGGAGGGGCAACTGTGAAAGAGATTTCGAGAAAGACCAAAGCAAAAGGCGACCTGCCCGGATCCATCTATCTTCGCGGCGCGGTTTATTGGATTAAGTATTACAAGGCTGGGAAACCCTACCGGGAGAGTGCGAGAACCGGAGATTTCGAAACCGCCCAAACCGAACTTGCAAAGCGCATTGCCGAAGTTACCCAAGGAAAGACCCCAAATATCCAACTCCCTCGGATAAAGTTCGATGACCTTTCCAAAGACTTCCTTTCAGACTATCGGATCAATGAAAAGAAGAGCCTGAAGCGGGCAGAAGCCAGCAACAACCATCTTAAGGGTTTTTTTGGCGGGATGAGGGTGATCGACATAACCACCAGCAAGATTCGAGAGTATGTCGAGAAAAGGCTGGAGGATGTGGCGGCAAAAGCAACGATTAACCGGGAATTATCAGCATTGAAACGGATGCTGAATCTCGGTGCCCAATGCACCCCGCCAAAGGTTGACCGCGTACCTCATATCCCCATGCTGAAGGAGAACAACATTCGAAAAGGCTTTTTCGAGCATTCCGATTTCGCTACGTTGAGGGATAAGCTCCCGGAACACCTTAAACCTGTCGCCACCTTCGGGTATGTTACAGGATGGCGTATTTCAGAAATTTTGTGCCTGGAATGGGCACAGGTGGACCGAAAAAATGGAATCGTACGATTAGATCCAGGAGACACCAAAAATGATGAAGGCAGAACGGTTTACCTCGATGAAGAGTTGATCCAAGAATTCGAAGCACTCTGGGAAAGACGAAAAAAACTCGGGACCGCCCTACCCTATGTTTTCTTGAGAGGAACTAAGAAGGGCGTCGAAAAAATTGCAGGATTTCGAAAGGCATGGATGGCCGCATGCACCGCAGCCAAGATCGGGCCAAAAAAATTTCACGATTTTAGAAGAACAGCCGTAAGAAACATGGTCCGCGCAGGCATACCTGAACGAGTGGCAATGACGATTTCAGGACATAAGACCCGTTCCGTATTCGACCGCTATAATATTGTAAATGATAAGGATTTACGGCTTGCAGCACAGACCCACCGAGAATACCTCAAAACCCAAATGGGCACAAAAACGGGCACAGTCACCGAGTTTCCCACCGAGAAAGGCAAAAGGGCTACGGCTAATTAACCGTAACCCTTTTATTTTCTGGTGGCGAGGCTCAGAATCGAACTGAGGACACGAGGATTTTCAGTCCACTGCTCTACCGACTGAGCTACCTCGCCACAAGCCGGTGATAGTAGTGTAAGGGTGGGTGTATTGTCAACCGATTTATTCCGCATTGCAAGACTGCGGGCGCAATTAGAGTGGACCCACGATATGCCGGGTAGTAAATGGGACTTTCTTCCACGATCAGCAAAGGAGTTCTCGGGCAATGGAATTCCTGGAAATTCCCCTGCTCCAAAGGACATTTTCAGAGCGCCATCTCCGCGGCTTCCGATACCTTTGCGGTGAATTCTTTCGCTCCCTACGAGGTGAACTCTCCCCTCGCCCTCAATTCGGATTGTTAGATCCGCTTCCGTTTTTGGGGTCGGTCTTCTTGGAGGAAACCGGATGCTCGAGTTCAGTTAGGAGCATCTCTAAATCCTGTTCCGAAAGCTCGATCTGAAGGGATTCATCTTCCGCGGTGGCAGGCTCTGGGACCTTGAGGGCTTCTGCTGCCGCGGCTATTTTCTCTTTGGGCGGCTCGTCGATATCTGAAAAGTCCGGCAGAGAAATATCATCGAAGTCCAGGACAAGCTCGTCTGTGTCAATTCCGGCTGCTTTCGCGGGATCCGCAACGGTTTCGGCCATGGCGTCCCTAACGGGCTGGGCTGCCTTATCCTCGGCCTGAGGCTGCCCTTTATCATCCACGTCTGATTCGATCAGAAAATCGAGTTCTTCATCGGAAATTTCAAGCAACCCGGAATCGCCGGCCTCATTTCCGGCCTGTGCAGGTTCTTCCCCGGTTGGATGAGTGTCGAATTCATCGGAAAAATCAAACGAAGGCAGATTGGTTTGCGCCGTATCGGGGGCAGACTGCGGGGGCGGTTCTTTATAGTCCTTCATAAGCGGTGCGAGAAAAGAGGGTATTGCGGGTTTGGCGGCCGCAAGCCCCAAAGCTTCTCTCGTTCCGGCAAGGGACATACCGCATTTCTTGCATTCGGAAAGGTAATCGAAACTAACAAAACCGCATTTCGTACACTTCATTTTTTTCGCTCCCCTTTTGTACGGCTTTCCCGAAATCGCCCCAAAGGAGTTGGATCGAAGAAATCAGGGCAACAGCAGCCGTTTCAAATCGCAAAATTCTTGGGCCGAGGCTTATCGGGTGAAAACCGGCGCCAATGAGCTTTAGAATTTCGAAATTCTCCCACCCGCCTTCGGGTCCGACAACCGCCAGGACCTCGCTGCAGGATGGGCATGCTTTCTTTATTATATCGATACTCTGCTCGCGTTCAGCTTCAAGGGCGACTATTTTCAGGATTGGGGCTTCTTCCTCCACCTCGCCCTTCTCCAGCCGTTCCCCTGTGGCATGAGCGGCCAGCAGGCTGTCCAGGTCCTCGAAAACCGAGATTTCGGGGATCTTGGTCCTACCGCATTGGCAAAGAGCTTCGCGCGCTATTTTCGACAATCTGAGCGCTTTTTTCCCGGCGCGCTCCCCGGCAAGCGAGTACTGGCTCCTGGAGGCCCGAAAGAGAGCAATCTTGGCGACGCCCATCTCTGTTGCCTGCCGCACGGCCATGTCAATTATATCGGTCCGAACGAGCGCAAGGGCGAGAGTAATTTTAAGCGGCGATTCAAAAAGTGCCAAATCGAGCCGCGAAATGAGTCTCAGAGAAGCACAGCCCTTCTTTATGCTCGCAATTTCGGCCTTCCATGCATTGCCCGAGCCGTCACGGACTTCAACCGTCTCCCCGATTCTCAGGCGCAGAACCTTTTCCAGGTGGTGAGACGCCTCGACCGTAAGATTTACGAATTCCGTCCCGGCCACTACTTTTTCTATTAAAAAGCACCTGCGGGCCATCTTCTAGAGTCCAAGGACCTGGGAGACATACCAGTGCCATGCGATTTGTCCCCAGAACACGTAGCAGGCGGCCCCGAAGGAGAGAAAAGGACCGAAAGGTATTTCCGAGCCGAATCCCTTGCCGCCCCGCAACATCATTGGCAGAGCAATAATCATGCCGGTTACCGATGCCAGAAATACAGTGAACACCACGCCCTGCCAGCCGATGAATGCGCCTATCATTCCAAGGAGCTTGATGTCGCCGCCGCCCATGCCCTCTTTTTTACGCAAGAGCGCATAAAGCGTCGCAATCAGGTATAAGCTGCCGCCTCCCGCGAGTATGCCGACAAGCGAGTCGCTCCACGTCAGGCGAGGGGTGAAAAACGAGAAGGCAAAGCCCAGCACGATACCCGGAAGAGAGAGCACGTCGGGGATCAGGAAGGTATCGAAGTCGATCATGGCTATTATGAGCAGCAGCGAGAGGAAGACAAATTCGATCAATATCTGTGGATGCAATCCATAGCGGCGAAAAAGAAGAAATGCAAATAAGCCGGTCAGGATTTCCACGGCCGGGTACCGGAAGGAAATGGAAGTCCCGCAACGCCGGCATTTGCCGCCGAGCATCAGAAAACTCAGTATCGGGATGTTATCGTAGGAAGCTATGGAGCCTCCGCAGCCGGGGCACCTCGACCCCGGGCTGACAATCGACTCGCTACGGGGCACGCGATAAATCACCACGTTGTAGAAGCTGCCAAAGCAGCATCCAAGCACGAAAAACATTATCTGGAACGAAAAAGGGACGGAGTCAACAAGGGCCATTTCTTATTCCCCGCCGCTTGCCAGGTCCTGTTCGAGTTCTTCTTTTTTCTTGAACTTGCAGGACGGATTTATGCAGAAAAGCGTTCCCAAACCCGTCTTTGTGGCCCTCCTGAAAAGAACCGGGGCGTTGCATGACGGGCAGCTTTCCCGAACCGGTTCTCCCTGAAAGAGCATCTTGCATTCCGGATACTTGCTGCACCCGTAAAATTTGCCCCTTTTGCTCATGCGCTCGACAAGGTGCCCCCCGCAGTCTTCCCGGGGACAATTGATGCCGCTTGATACCGGACGGGTGCTCTTACATTTCGGATATCCACTGCAAGCCAGAAAATTCCCATAGCGTCCGTGCTTGAGGATCATGGGCTTGCCGCATTTGTCGCAGATCTCCTCGGTCACCTGTTCATGGGTTTCTACAGCATGAATCTGCCCCGTCTCGTCCCTTTGGTAATCAGATGTATACGAGCAGGCCGGATAGCCGCTGCAGGCAAGGAAGGGTCCGTTGCGGCTGAACCTTATCTTGAGAGGCTCGCTGCAGCGCGGGCATTTAAGGGAAGTCGGCCATCCGGCCGTACGAAGATTCAGCATTCCCGTTCGGGCGCCCTCCAGAGTTTTGGAGAAATCGCCGTAAAAATCGGTCAAAAGCCCAAGGTAGGAATTTGCACCCTTCTCAATCCCATCCAGGTTCTTTTCCATGTTTGCGGTGAAATCGACGTCGACGATATTCGGAAAGCACGCCGCAAGAATCTTGTCGATTACCATGCCAAGTTCGGTGGGCGATAGCCGCTGCTTTGCGCGGGTGACGTATTCGCGCTCGATAATTGTCGAGACAATGGTGGCATAAGTGCTGGGCCTTCCGATTCCCAGGTCTTCGAGTTCCTTTATCAGCGTGGCCTCGCTGTACCTCGGGGGAGGCTGCGTGAAGTGCTGTTTGGGATCGATTCCGAGAAGGTCGAGCGGCTGCCCTTCGAAGACTTCAGGAAGTCGTACATCTCCCTTTTCAACTTCGGGTTCGTCCTTTCCTTCCTCGTATAGCACGAGAAAACCATGGAAAGTGATAACCGAGCCGGTTGCCCGAAAGACATACTCGCCGGCAAGGACGTCGATGGTTGTCTGATCAACCAGCGCGGGCGCCATCTGGCAGGCCACGAACCGCTTCCATATCAGCGTGTAGAGATTTAGCTGCTCTTTAGGTAAAAATTTCGCAAGGCTTTCCGGCGTTCGAGCAACATCGGTGGGCCGGATAGCTTCGTGAGCGCCCTGGGCGGATTCTTTCGCCTTGTACACGGCAGGCTTTGCGGGCAAAAAGTCCTTGCCCCACTTCTGGGCTATAAAATCGCGAGCCGCTTCGACAGCATCCTGCGACAGGCGCGTCGAATCCGTTCTCATGTAAGTGATCAGGCCCACCGCCCCTTCATTGCCGACCTCGATGCCCTCGTAGAGCCGCTGGGCAATGCTCATGGTCTGCTTTGCCGAATAATGGAATTTTCTCGCGGCATCCTGCTGGAGCGTGCTTGTGATGAAGGGAGGCGCGGCCCTCTTCTGCCGCTCTTTCTTCTCGACCTTGCCGACAATCCAATCAAGGGGTTTGAGCGACGAGAGATGACCTTGGGCTTCATCTCCAGAGCCTATAGTGCATTTTTTCTTCTTGTACCGAAGGAGCTGAGCGGTAAAGGATTTCTGCTCCGCCTTCTTTTCGGATTGGGGAGCAAGCCTGGCGTCTATCGTCCAGTATTCTTCCTGGCGAAAATCGTGAATATCTTTTTCGCGCTCGCAAATAAGCCTGAGGGCAACCGATTGTACGCGGCCCGCGCTTAGACCCCTTCTCACCTTCTCCCACAGAAGCGGCGAAATCATGTATCCGACCATGCGGTCGAGTATGCGCCGGGTCTGCTGGGCTTCGTAGAGTTTGGGGTTCAATTCGTTGGGGTTGGCGAGTGCCTCCTTTATGGCTTTGCGTGTCAGCTCATAGAAAAGCACCCTGTGGAGCGGCTTACCGCTCCCGATCTCTTCGGCGATGTGCCACGCGATGGCCTCCCCTTCCCTGTCGGGGTCGGGGCCGAGGTAGACGGCATCTGCTTTAGCGGCCGCTTTCCTCAGGTCGTCGATAATTTTTTGTTTGCCCCGCACGACCTGGTATTCAGGTTTGAATCCCTCTTCGAGCTTTATGCCGAGCTTGTTTCCAGGAAGGTCCTTGATGTGTCCCACAGAGGCCTTCACTATGAAATCACCTCCAAGGTATCGCTCAAGAGTCTTTGCCTTGGTGGGAGATTCGACTATCAATAAGGACTTGGACATCTGCTGATTCTACCTCGTTTCACTCATTTGCCGGGCCGGTTACAAATAAAATACTTTCCCGGCAATTGCGAGACAAGCCCCTTCAATTCCAGCGCCAAAAGCATGGCGGCCGCCCGGTGGACCGGCATACCAACATCGTTTGCTATCTCGTCTATGTGTTTCGGAACTTTATCCATAATTCTCAAGAGAATTGATTCCTCACCCGTGGCTGATTCCTCTTCGACTTCGGCGAGGCCGGGTGGAGAATTTTGAACCACTCTCTTTCCGGTCCTGATAAGGGGCCGTATTTCCTCAATGATATCTTCCGCGCATTCGGCAAGCTTGGCCCCTTGTTTTATGAGCCGGTGCGAGCCGGTGCTGCGCAAACTTTGAGCCACTCCGGGAACGGCGAAAACCTCCCTGCCCTGCTCCAGGGCAAAACGGGCGGTAATAAGCGATCCGCTCTTTTCGGCTGCCTCTACCACCACCACTCCAAGCGACAGGCCGCTTATAATGCGGTTCCTGGCCGGGAAATTTCCGGGAGCCGGGGGCGTTCCAAGCGTAAACTCCGTCAGCAGCGCACCGGAGCCGTGGATTTCACGTTTGAGGTCCGCGTTTATCGAGGGATAATTGAAGTCCAGTCCGCACCCGAGCACCGCAAGCGTGCGTCCCTTGGCACTTACGGCCCCACGATGCGCAGCGCTGTCGATCCCAACCGCGAACCCGCTCACAACCGTCACACCACTCTCGGCAAGATCCGAGCAAAGCTTCCGCGTGAACAGTATCCCGGCCGGAGAAGCGAACCGGGAACCCACGACCGCTATAGAGACAAGGTCGCGCGGCTCGATTGTACCAGATACGAAAAGCACCGCCGGCGGATCGGGGATCTTTGCAAGATTTGACGGATAATCGGCATCTCCCAGGCAGATCAGCGTGATTTTCAGGGCCTTGAGCTTGAGCCACTGGGCCTCGGGATCGCAGAAAAAGCGCCTTGCGGCAAGTGCTTCCAGCGCCGGCTGCCGCACAACTCCAGCGGCCGTAAGATCTTTGAGCCCCGCGCAAAAAATGTTTTCAGGCGACCCGAAGGCTTCAAGCAGGTGGAGGACCGAGCGGTTTCCAAGCCCCGGAACCAGCTTTAACTTCAGCCAGGCCATCCGGTTCTGCTCGGAATGCGAGAAACTGGATTGTTGGTTTTCCCCGAACTCTATTGACGGGCTCCCCTTTGGAATTTGGCGCGGCAACCGACTGCCTCCCCTTGATAGATCCCGTTAACTACATGCGCACACCGGATTTGTCAATTAATCACGATCCGTTTACAATGCATGCCGAATAAAATATTCCACGGGACATTGTAACACATGGATAAAACCGCCCTAACATACCCGGCATTAAAACCCGAGCTCCTGGCTCCCGCGGGCAACCTGGACAAGTGCCGAATAGCCCTTTTCTACGGCGCCGATGCGATCTATTCCGCGGGAAAGGATTTCAGCCTTCGCGGTTTCGCGCACAATCTCGATTCCGAACAGCTTGCCGAAGCCCTCTTTTTTGCCCACACCCACGGGAAAAAGTTATACGTCGCGGTAAACGTTTTCGCCAGGCAGGCTGATTTGAAGGCACTTCCGGCTTATTTGGAATACCTTCAAGCCCTCGCAGTGGACGCCCTCATTATTTCCGACCCCGGCGTGCTGCTGCTGGCCCGGCGGCATGCTCCCGGGGTACCTGTCCATCTCAGCACACAGGCAAATACAACCAATTCCTTGAGCATGACTTTTTGGCGCGACCAGGGGGTTAGCCGGATAAATCTAGCAAGAGAGCTTAGTTTTTCCGAATTGGCCGAAATTGCGGAAGCAGCTCACAGGGAGCAGATCGAGATCGAGGTTTTCGTCCACGGGGCAATGTGCATGTCCTACTCGGGAAGATGCCTCATCAGTGCCTACCTCAACCGGCGGAGTGCGAACAGCGGCTATTGCACCCAGCCCTGCCGGTGGTCTTACAGGCTTGTCGAGGAGAAGCGGCCGGGTGAGTTTTTTCCGGTTTTCGAGGACCGTCGTGGAACCTACATATTCAATTCGAAAGACCTGTGCCTTATCGAGCACATATCCGAACTCTCCGCGCTCGGGATTCACTCATTAAAGATCGAGGGACGGATGAAAGGTGCGCTCTACCTGGCAAGTGTTACGCAGGCCTACCGCCGGGCAATTGATGAGTCAGTGGAAATATGCGGCATCCCCGATGGCGCCCCTCCCCCGATGGAAGGTCTGCTCAAGGTGAGCCACCGTCCTTATACCAAGGGCCTTCTATTCGACGATCCAGCTGCGCCGGCAAACACCGAAACCGAAGTTGATTATGTCCGGACCCATACCCTGGCCGGAATCGTCCGGGTGCTCCCGGAAAGCGTTGCACCGGGGTCTTTTTACATCGAAGTGAGATCTTCTCTTAGGCCTGGGCAGATACTCGAATTTCTTTTTCCTGATGGCTCGTGCAGGTCCCACGTTCTGGACCGTATCGAGGACCTGGCCGGCAACGTTCTTGCCGATGCTCACCCCAACAGGTGGATCAGGTGTCCGGCCCAATTTCAGGTTTTTTCTCATCAGGTCGTCAGAACTCCAGAGGGACGGCAAAACGGGACAGGAAAATCTTGAATTATTTCGAACCGGTTGTAAGATATGCGATGGCAATGCGAATGGCATTCGCCCATTTTTGATTTGGGGATGGCAGTTGAGCGACAGGAACCCTGAAAATCAATGCCCGGCTGGAATGTCCGACTGTCCGGTTTCGGCCGAAGTGGCCCAATTGCGAGAGCAGTGCAGCCGACTCGAAGCCCTCTCCTATATAGACGCCCTCACAGGCCTCTACAACTTCCGCTATTTTCAGCGGGCGATCGAGATGGAAATGGAGAGGACCCGGCGCACGATGCTTCCAACGAGCCTCATCATGGCCGACCTCGACCATTTTAAAGACATCAACACCGCATACGGACATGAGGCCGGGAACACCATCCTGTCGTGGGTGGGCAAGATGCTTCGTGAAAGCACCCGCGTAATTGACATACCATGCCGGTACGGCGGAGAGGAATTCGCACTCATATTACCCAGCACCTCGCTTGTGCAGTCATCGAAAATTGCCGAGCGCCTGAGAGTCATCATAGATTCCAACCCGGCCCTGCTAAACGAAACACCCGTGCCCGTTACAGCGAGCTTCGGGGTGGCCTCCTTCAACCGCCGCGATGACCTGACGATCAGCGAGTTTATCAGCAAGGCCGATAGCCTTCTGTACCACGCCAAATACCTGGGAAGAAACCGCGTCTGCTCCCAGGAACCCGCCTCGATAATTCCGGAGACCGGCGTGGGCGCGGACGAAAAAGAGCTTTTGTTCGGCCGAGGGGAAGACGAAACGAAGACCCCCTAAACGGTCCCGCATTGCTCCAGCCATGCAGAGCTTTCTTCTTTTCCCACATTGCTCTTCTCCCCATTTTCCGTTGCACAATTCCGCGATCTCATATAGGTTTTCGGCTTTCCGCCGCCGACCAGCGCGGATATAAGTCTTGGTAATTGGCTTTAGCCGAACGGAATATCGACCGTCCACACCGCTGCGCTCTACTGAAGGAAGTCACAAGAGGCTAAAACGGATGGAAGAAAAATGGACCATCCTCAAGGTATTGCAATGGACGACCGGGTACTTCAGCGGCAAGGGCATCGAGCAACCGAGGGCCGACGCGGAGGTGCTCCTGGCCCACGTTCTGGGAGTGCGAAGGATCGATCTGTACCTTAGTTTCGACAGGCCTCTGTCGGCCGAGGAACTGGCCCGATTCCGCGAAATGGTGAGGCGCAGAGCGGCTTCCGAGCCGACCCAGTATATACTTGGCAGGCAGGAGTTTTGGTCGCTCGACTTCGAGGTGACCCCTTCCGTGCTCATCCCTCGCCCAGAAACCGAGGTCCTGGTCGAAAAACTTCTCGAACTTATCGGCTCCGATCCCGCGCTGGTTCTAGACCTTGGCACCGGGTCCGGTGCAATTGCCGTTGCCCTGGCCCATGAACGTGAAGACGTTCGAGTCCTGGCAACAGATAGGTCTTTTGAAGCCATCCAGGTCGCAAGGAGGAACGCCATCCGGCACGGCGTGTCCGATCGCGTCCGCTTTGCACGGATGGACCTGATGAATGGCCTGGCAACAGGCCCCAGGTTCGATTTCATTGTTTCCAACCCGCCTTACGTTGCTGATGCGGAATTCCTTGACCTCGCGCCCGAAATCGCCAATTATGAGCCTCATTCGGCCCTGAGGGGCGGAGGTGAACAGGGTCTTGATCTCATTCGCGGGATTCTCGGACAATTCCGCCGTCACATCAAGCCGCGAGGCTCCCTTCTTGTTGAAATCGCAAAGGGACAGGCTGAAATCCTGAAAGATGAACTATCCGGCTTGATGGATTTCGAGTTCATTACGGATTATTCGGGAATAAAACGGTTACTGCACGTCCGGAGCACCGGGAGCTAGGAAATGGATAAGCTTGTAGTCGAGGGAGGAGTTCCCCTGCAGGGGGAAGTACGGATAAGCGGGTCGAAAAATGCTGCATTGCCTTTGCTGGCCTCAACGCTTCTTGCAAATGGCAGGCACTGCTTCTTCAATGCCCCCCGTCTCAGAGACATTCGCACCATGCAAACCCTTCTGCGGTACATGGGTGCGGTTTCGACCACCGAAGAAGCCCTGCAAATCGACACCTCCAAAATCCACCGGTTCGAAGCCCCATACCAACTGGTCAAGACCATGCGCGCATCGGTTCTGGTACTTGGGCCCATGCTGGCCCGGTACGGCCGCGCGCGCGTTTCGCTCCCCGGGGGGTGCGCCATAGGCGCCAGGCCAATCAATTTACACCTGAAGGCGCTCGAGCTTATGGGGGCCGAAATAAAGCTAGACCACGGCTATGTTGTGGCCCGCGCCGGCCGCCTCCACGGGGCTTCCATCACCTTCGACCAGGTAACGGTCACCGGCACGGAAAACATCATGATGGCCGCATGCCTCGCGGACGGTGTGACGGTGATCAAGAATGCCGCTCGCGAGCCGGAGGTGGTCGCCCTGGCAGAATACCTCATCGCAATGGGAGCAAGCATTGCCGGCGCGGGAACGCCCGAGATCACGATCTTCGGCGTCGAGGAACTCTCGCCCGCCTCGTGCACCGTAATACCCGACAGAATCGAGGCCGGTACCTACCTGGTCGCCGCGGGGATCACCGGCGGGCATCTAAGACTTAATGGGTGCCGCTCAGACCACCTTGAAGCAGTTATCCAGAAATTGACCGAAGCCGGTCTGGCAATAAATTGCGAAGGCGATACAATCGAGGTTTCAAGGGGCAGCCGGGTTTGCAGCGTTAATGCCAAGACCCAGCCGTTTCCGGCTTTTCCGACCGATATGCAGGCACAGTTCATGGCGTTGATGTCAATTGGAAGTGGGGTTAGCCTCATCTCGGAAAATATATTCGAAAACCGCTTCATGCATGTTCTCGAACTGAGACGCATGGGGGCAGACATTGAACTGGACGGAAGAACGGCGGTCGTTCGAGGAGTAAAAAGGCTCTCGGGCGCGCCGGTAATGGCAACCGATCTTCGCGCCTCGGCATCGCTCGTCCTTGGAGCCCTTGCCGCAAAAGGCAAAACGGAAATCAGCCGCATCTATCACTTAGATCGCGGGTATGAATCCATTGAAACGAAGCTTTCGGCGGTCGGAGCAAAGATCGACCGAGTAAAGGAGTAGCCCGAAATGGGAGCGCGCCGGGGCGAATGGAAGCCCGTCGATCTTTCCGGAATCAAGGCCACAAGCCTTGCTTCACGGCAGAGCAAGGTGGGGCTTGCCGATTTCGGGAAAAAATGGCATCCCGGCGGCGCCCTCTCCGATTTCATCGAAGGCCTCCCCTCTATTCTTGCAGCCGGCGACCTGCGCAGGGCGATTTCATCCATTGCCGCCGCCGTAAAAGCCGGTCGGACCGTGCTTCTCGGCATGGGAGCGCATCCCATAAAGGTTGGGCTAAATCCGGTTTTGATAGACGCCATCGAGCGCGGCATTTTTTCCGGAATCGCAATGAACGGCGCAGGGATAATCCATGACGTTGAAGTAGCCCTGGCCGGAAAGACGTCGGAAGACGTCGCGGCGCACCTTGGAAGCGGTGAATTCGGCATGTCGAGGGAAACCGCGGAATTCATCCACAAAGCCGTTGCCGATAGCCGGCTTGCCGGCGATACCGGTTTGGGAAAAGCCGTGGGAGAAGCCCTTCTCAATCAGACCGCCCCATACCGCGACCTCAGCATTCTTGCTACAGCAGCCCGGCTGGCTATTCCGGTTACCGTGCACGTTGCCATCGGAACCGATATCATACACATGCACCCAGCAATGGATGGAGCTGCAACCGGTGAGCTTAGCCATCGCGATTTCAGGCTATTCTGCTCGCTCGCCGCTAGCCTGGAAGAGGGTGTTTTCATCAATCTCGGGTCGGCGGTGATAATACCGGAAGTCTTTCTCAAGGCGGTAAGCGTTGCAAGAAATCTCGGCGCATCTTTGCGCGGGCTTACAACCGTAAACATGGATTTCCAGCGCCACTACCGGCCGCAGGTAAATGTCGTTACCAGACCCACTATCGACGGCGGCTCGGGGATTTACCTTATCGGGCACCATGAGATAATGTTTCCGCTGCTCATGGCCGCGGTTTTGGACGATCTCGGCCGGACCGAAAACCCTGACGCCTAGTACATCAACCCGGCGAAATTCTTATACTTAGAGGTGCTGTCACCGTTAAATGCTGGACGTAATTCACCGGCATGTTATGCTTAGGGCCGGTTTAGGAACTTACAATCAGGAATTGAGGAATTTAGGGATTGAGGAATTAGGGAATTAGCGTTTGCCTGGTGGTAGCGTCGCCGGAACCGGCTGATCCCCAATCCCTAAATTCCTAAATTCTTAATTTTTTTTCATCCTGGAGGTTGAAAAATGCCAATTTTTGAGTATACGTGCTGCAAGTGTTGTGAGCAGTTCGAAAAGCTTGTTTTCAGAAGCGATGAGGCCGTTTCCTGTCCGAAGTGCCAATCCGCCGAAGTTCAGAAGTTGATGTCCGTGTGCGGGTTCAAGAGCGGAGGAGATAAGGGCGCGGCTAGCAGTCGGATGGGTACCGGGGCATCGGGATGCTCTAGTTGCGCTGGCGGAAGCTGCGCAAGCTGTCATTAATCCTCTGAAATTATATAGGCGGGGGCAGCCTTGCTTCCCCCCCCGTGTTGCTCAAGGGCAACCTTAAGACCAAACGAGGTAAAATTTGGCAAAAGAAATCATTCGCATCGGGACCCGCGGGAGCATGCTAGCGCTGCAGCAAAGCGGGATGATAAAAGACACGCTGGAAAATCTCTGGCCGGAAATCTCCGTCGAACTCCAGGTAATCAAGACAACCGGGGACAAGATAACCGACGTACCACTGGCGAAGGTCGGCGGCAAGGGGCTTTTCGTCAAGGAAATAGAAGACGCTCTGCTCGATGGATCGGTCGACCTGGCCGTTCATAGCATGAAAGACGTTCCGGCCGTTTTGCCCGAGGGTCTTCAGATTGGCGCGGTTCCGGAGCGTGAAGACCCACGTGACGTGCTCATCATGCGGCAGGGGAAAGATATCGCGGACCTTCCCAAGGGCGCCATAATCGGCACCAGCAGTCTTCGGCGCGCAGCCCAGATACTCAAGCTGAGGCCCGATTTCGAAATCCGGATGCTTCGGGGAAACCTCGAAACACGCATTCGAAAACTGCACGAGGGCCAATACGACGCCATAATCCTCGCTGCTGCCGGACTCAGGCGCATGGGGTGGAATGACAAAATATCGGCATTTTTAGATCCGGCACAGTTCGTCCCGGCAATTGGCCAGGGCGCTCTGGGCATTGAGAGCAGGGTCGGAGACGAAAGAATCGCCAGAATCCTCGAGCCGCTCAATCACCCCCAAACCGCTTTTGCGGTGCAGGCGGAACGCAGCCTTTTAAAAGAACTCGAAGGCGGTTGCCAGGTCCCGATTGGCGGACATGCGCGCCTCTCCGGAGACTCCGTCGAACTGGTCGGAATTGTGGCATCACTTGATGGAACTGAAGTCTTCCGGTCGCACCAATGCGCGGGTGTTAATGATGCGGTCGAACTTGGCAAGAGGGTGGCGGCAGAACTCCTCCGTTCAGGCGCGAAGCGCATTCTGGACGAAGTCTATAAGTCTTCGGTCAAGCCGCTCGAACCTGAGATTAAAACCTGAAGGGACTAGAAGAACGCAGTGAAAAAGGGAAAAGTCTATCTTGTAGGCGCCGGACCGGGTGACCCCGGCCTGCTCACCATTCGCGGAAAGGAAGTCCTCGAGCGTGCAGAGGTCGTCATATTCGATTACCTTGCAAACGAGGAATTCCTCAGGTACGCCCCCGCAGGAGCCGAACGAATCTACGTCGGGAAAAAGGGCGGCGATCATACCCTGAGTCAGGATGGGATCAACGCACTCCTGGTCGAAAAGGGGCGTAACAACGTGGTCGTTAGGCTCAAAGGCGGTGATCCGTTCGTTTTCGGTCGAGGCGGCGAAGAAGCGATGGTGCTGGTTGAAAACGGCATACCCTTCGAGATCGTTCCGGGCATTTCGGCCGCTGTCGCGGTACCGGCCTATGCGGGGATTCCGCTTTCCCATCGCGATTTCACCGCCAGCATATCCTTTGTCACCGGGCATGAGAGGTCCGACAAGGACTCCAGTGAAACAAAGATAGCCTGGGATAAGCTCGCGACGGCATCGGGAACAATTGTCTTTTTTATGGGCGTAAAGAACCTGCCTGAGATCTGCAAGAACCTCATCGAAAACGGCAGGACCGCCGACACCCCGGTGGCTCTAATCCGCTGGGGGACAACATCGCAGCAGCGCACCGTAACCGGGACCCTCTCCAACATCGTCGCCAGGGTAAAGGAGGCCGGCCTCAAGCCGCCCGCGTTGATCGTAGTCGGCGAGGTGGTTACCTGCCGCGATCAACTCAACTGGTTCGAAAAGAGGCCCCTTTTCGGGCGC
The DNA here is from genome assembly GCA_002298995.1 of Desulfarculales bacterium UBA696. Classification (GTDB taxonomy): domain Bacteria; phylum Desulfobacterota; class Syntrophobacteria; order Syntrophobacterales; family Syntrophobacteraceae; genus SbD1. Next base: position 24,298 of record DBMO01000037.1, on the reverse strand, counting down.
ACCGTCGTTATTACCCGCGCAAGGGAGCAGGCAAGCGACTTCAAGGCCGAATTGGAAGACCTCGGAGCGCGCTGCATCGAATTTCCCACAATTGCTATTTCGCCCCCGCCTTCATGGCAGCCGCTCGACGATGCCATAAAGAACCTTTCCCAGTATGACTGGGCCATCTTTACGAGCGTTAACGGGGTTCGCTTCTTTATGCAGAGGCTGCTTGCCGCTGGTCTCGACGCACGTGCGCTAAGCGGGGTCCGCCTTGCGGCGATCGGCCCGAAAACGGCTGAAGCGCTCCAGGATATGATGCTTCGCCCCGACCTCGTGCCATCGGAATACAGGGCCGAGGCCATAATCGAGGCAATGGCCGCGGAAAACGTCCGCGGAAAACGCTTTCTCGTGCCCCGGGCTATGGTTGCCCGTGAAATCCTGCCGGACAAGCTCCGGGAATGGGGTGCCCAGGTTGACATCGTACCTGCTTATGAGACCACCCTGCCAACGGAAAAGGTACCTGAGGTCACCGAACTTTTCAAAAACGGCGAAGTTGACTGCCTCACCTTTACTTCGTCATCGACCGTCACCAACTTTTTCAGCCTTTTAGGGAAAGAGAAAATCCTGCCGCATCTGGACAAGACCAAAATCGCCTGCATCGGCCCGATAACTGCCGACACCGCGAAATCCTTCGGTCTGGAGACGGCAATCATGCCATCCGACTACACGATCAGGGGTCTGGTTGACTCGATAATATCCTACTTCGCACGTTGATTTCATACCTGGATCATTCTCTCACCTAAGAACCGGAGGGATTCATGGAAGGAGCTTTGACCGGAATCAAAGTGCTCGACCTCTCACGCCTTCTGCCCGGACCGTTCTGTTCCATGCTCATGGCCGACATGGGCGCGGACGTAATCAAGGTAGAAGACCCCAAGCTGGGTGACTACATACGCTGGTGGGAGCCTAAAATTGGCGGGAACAGCGGGTTTCATGTTGTTCTCAACAGGAACAAAAGGTCGCTCACCCTCAACCTGAAAAGTCCCGAGGGGAAGCTGATTTTTGAGAAGCTGGCCGCAGAGGCCGACGTCGTGCTGGAAGGCTTCCGGCCCGGCGTAATGAAAAAGCTAGGCGTCGGTTTCGAGGAACTGGAAAAAATTAATCCCCGGCTTGTCTTCTGCGCGATAACCGGCTACGGCTCCGATGGTCCGCTGACAATGCGGGCCGGCCATGACATAAATTACCTTTCCCTTAACGGAGTACTTTCCTACAGCGGCCGTGAGGCCCCGACCCTTACCGGCGTACAGATTGCCGACCTCGGTGGAGGCGGCCTCCTCGCACTCTCCGGGATCTTGGCCGCGCTCCTTGCGCGCGAGCGCATGGGACGGGGGCAATTCGTCGACGTTTCAATGGCGGACGGCGCTTTTGCCTGGAACTGCCTGCGGTACGGAAAATTCATCGCTGACGGCAAAGTGCCCTCGCCGGGCGACGACATGTTAAACCACGGATTTGCCTGCTACAACATCTACGAGACAAGCGACGGGAGGCATTTCAGCCTCGGCGCCCTCGAACCCCAATTCTGGAAGGCTTTCTGCAAGGCAGCCGGCAGGCCGGATTGGGACAGGCCCGACTACTTTGAGCCCGGAGAGCATCAGAAGGATTTCATTAAAAGCGTCTCGGATTTTTTCCGTCAAAAGACTTTCTCGCAATGTGTCGAAATGTTTGCTACCGCCGATTGCTGCTGCGAGCCCATCCTCAATCTCGCCGAGGCAATGGATCACCCGGTCTCCAAAGCGCGCGGCCTGGTCGTGGATCTCGTCCACCAAACCTGGGGGGCCTACAAGCAACTGGGCATAATTCCCAAATTTTCGCTAACTCCCGGCTCGATACAATCGCACGCGCCCGAGCTTGGCGAACATACCCGGCCTATTCTGGAAGATATGGGCTATTCAGGCGGGCAGATCGAGGAATTTCGCAAAGGCGGGGTTGTCTAACCGGTCAACTCAAAGGACGCGGTTTCCTGAGCGTAAAAAAGCGAAACCCAACACTCCGGCAGCCGGATGTTGGGTTTCGCTTTTTTCTATTACCACCCGCAGATTGAGTTCCAGTAGCGCTCAACCTGCAAAACCGTCAATCTTCGTAGGTCTTATCGCTTTTCAGCTTCTTTTTGGCCCCTGACTTTATCCGGTCTTCGGTCCATTGCGCCGGATCTTCGATCCGGGTGGCTTTCGAGCCCAGGTCATAGGAACCGGCCTTGAGAATGGCTTCTATTCCGAGAGGCGCCGTGTCGGCTGCGTAAAATACGTTTGTCAGCAGGTCGTAGACAAAATCTTCGACGCCCTTTGCCATACGGTCCCGTATTTCTCGCGCCTGTGCGTGCATTTTATTATCGAAGGGAAGATTGAGCTTCTTGTAATCTCCCTTTTTGAGCCCCTTTTCCTTGGCATGGGCCGCCATTTCAGCCCACAACGCATCTGTTACCCCTTTGTCGGGCAGCTTCACAAACTCGCCGTTATCGTCCAGGTAGGCATTCCCGTACTCATTTACCTTTACGCCCCAGGTGAGCATCTGAAGGGCGGTCGCAACGTTTGCCTTGGTCGTGTGTGTCTCGGTCGCAATTCTTCTCAGCCGCTCACTGCTGTTTCCCGAAGTGCCGTGCTGGGCGCCCGAGACCTTGTATTTGGCGAGCGCCTCATGGATCTCAATTGTCAGTGGAACCTGTATTCCGGTCTCGCTCGCCTCGATGCCGTGGGTCGTGCCGTTGTTGAGAGCTATCCAGTCCGGAAAGATATTATGCGCGTTAAGGCCCTGGATCAGAAAAAGGGCCTCCTCTACCGTCGAAAGACCTTCCTTGCCCTTTATTTCCCCAACCTCGGTTTCGTAGCCTGCCCATTTTGGAAAATATGGATTCAGTTCAAGGTTAGCCAGAAGGTTTTCATCGTCTGGCAGGTGTGAGGCGTCTATGGCGATGGAGGTGATGCCGGCGTCGAACATCGAGGGAATTTCGATTTTAGCCGTATCGATGTCTTTGCGGCCCTTAATGCCGTAGTGATCGGCGTGGACGGCCACCGGTATCGTCAGGCCAAGTTCATTCATGATCTCATCGACCTGGGCGGCAATGTTCCATGAGTTCGTCGCGCAGTAGGCGCTTGTGCCGCCCTCGGACTTCGCGATTTCGACAATGATAGCCGCATTGGCCCGCTGAGCAGCCATTAGAGCACCTCGGATGCCCCAGTAGTTGCGGCCGTTTGCCGCAATCGTCATGGCCTTCCCTTTGGCGAGCAGAGCGCGGTCTATTACCTTGCCGCTTACTATGAGGGCCCTGGAATTGGGGAAGAGCCGAACAACATTGGGCGGGCGGCCAATTTCGAGCGCTTTCTCAAATTCCGGGGTTGCAGTTCCTCTTTGAGTCATGGAAGTCATCTCCTGCCTTTTTTGGAAGATTTCATCTTTGTTTGATTTCGAAAAGATTTCCGTCATAGTCGCTTATAAATGTAACCACGGATTCACCCTTCGGGACCTGCACAACCTTCACGCCCATATTTCGGCATCGATCCAGAAATTCTGAAATATCATTTATTTCAATGCAACAATGCCCCACTCGGGCGGATCCGTCCTGCTCCCCTTTTTTGATGAAAATTTCAAAGTATATGGGTCCGTCCGAGTAATTTATCATCTTCATTTCGGAATCGATTCCGAATATTGCGCTGGAAAGCGCCGCGGGAAGGACCCTGGAAGCCGACTTGGTAAGACCAAGAAGATCCCGGTAGAACCTGTCCGAATTTTCTTCCGAGCTGCAGGCAAGGGCAACGTGCAACAGATTCATTAGCACTCCCATCCGAGGCGGGAAATTATCAAGAGGTGGACACATCGTTTGGCCGGATTATCACTTTGATGCAATCCGTCCCGTCAATTACAAGCCGAAATCCTTCCGCGATCCGGTCGAGCGGCAGCCGGTGCGTGATCAAATCATCAACTTTAATTTTTGCGGACTGGATAAGCTCGATTGCATCCTCGATGTCCGGGGGTCCGCAATAGTAGGATGTCAGTATCCGTATCTCTTTCGTCCAGAAATCGTTTATGGGCACGGTGACGCTCTTGTCGGGGCCGGGAACGGCAAAAAATACGACGGCGCCGCCTTTATCCACGCATTTCCATGCCTGCTCGACCGCCGGGAGGGCGGATGTAGATAAAATTACCGCGTCCGCCTTTTTGCCCGATCCCGAAACGAGCCGGCCGGGAACGTCCTCGGCTGCATCAATTGAAATATCGGCGCCGATGCGCCGGGCAAATTCGAGCCGCTTTGCGTTGACGTCGGTTACAACGACCCTGCACCCCTTCGCCCTTGCAAGCTTCACGTGAAGAAGACCGGACATTCCACACCCAAATATGATAACGGTCTGACCGGACGAGACTCCTGCAAGCTTCTGCGCCCTAACGGCACAGGCAAGGGGTTCGATAAAGGTGCTCCGGTCGTATGAGATGTTCTCCGGCAGCAGGTAAGTTCCTTTTTGTACCAGGGCGTCGGAAACGAGGATATATTCGGCGAATCCACCCGGCAGCCTGACCTTGATTTCCGTGCATTGCGGATAATGGCCTCCCCTGCAGTAGCCGCATTCCATGCACGGCACCTTGGGCGCGATAAAGACCCTGTCGCCCGGCTTGTACCTGCCAACCCCATCACCGGTCGAGATCACCTCGGCCCCTATTTCATGGCCCTGCACCAACGGGGCCCTCGGGAGTCGGTACCATTCAACGATGTCGCTCCCGCAGATGCCGCACGAAATGACCTTAACGAGCATTTCACCGGGACCTGGGCGCGGCGTCGGGACCTCTTCTATTCGAATGTCCCTGTTGTTATGCCAGTAGGAAACCCTCATTTTCATTCCACTATCGCCTGGCAGATGCTTTGGCTTCATTCTTGAGGGTGTTGTAGAGATCCAGGGCCTTGGCGGGAGTTTCATTTGCATGTACGACGGCCCGAACGGCCTGGATCATCGAAGTGGGGGAATCGGACTGGAAGATGTTACGCCCCATGTCGACTCCCGCCGCTCCCTGCTGCACCGCATTATATGCCATTGTAAGGGCCTCCAACTCCGGCAGCTTCTTGCCGCCTGCCATGACAATTGGCACGGGGCAGGAGGCAGTAACCGTCTCAAACCCCTCTTCAACAAAATAGGTTTTCACGAAGTGGGCGCCAAGCTCGGCGCAAATCCTGGTCGCCAGCCTGAAATATTGAGCGTCGCGGACCATGTCCTTTCCAACGGCGGTCACGGCAAGGGTCGGAATGCCGTAGCGGCTCCCGAGGTCAACCATCCTGGTCATGTTTATTATCGACTGCCTTTCGAACTCTCCTCCGATGAAGACCTGAACCGCCATTGCACAGGAATTGAGCCTTATCGATTCCTCGATATCCACAGCAATGTCTTCGTTCGAGAGTTCCTTTAGTATGCTTGTCCCACCCGAAACCCTGAGCACGGTGGATTTTGGGGCTGAAGGCGGGACGATGCTCCTTAGAATCCCTCGCGTCAGCATTAGCGAATCCGCATAGGGCACCAGCGGCAAAATATTTATGTCAATTCGCTCAAGGCCGGTGGTCGGCCCTTGAAAATAACCGTGATCGATTGCAAGCATCACCGTTCGGCCGGTTTCCGGGTTAAAGATCCTCGAGAGCCGATTTTTCATTCCCCAGTCGAGGGACCCGGAACCTTTAAGGAAAAATCCATCCATCCTTTGGGGCACATCGACATAAAACTTTTTCGCCTCCCTGACCCCGTCCATGTCAGCCATTGTTTAGCTCCCTTCATGGTGAATATGTCTGAAAGATGTTCAAAAACTTCATCGCGCAGTGCCGGCATGGGCAATTTATCATAAAGAAATGCGGTAGACACCGCTCTGGCTTTAAGTATACCTGTCTTGACCCCCTCTTGTCAAAATTAAGCCCGATATTGCAATGGCATCTGTTGATACATGCGAATCCTTTGGGGGTTGACCATGACTGACCAGATGTGTTAGTAGATTCTGTTCCAAACAATCACTCCTTGCTCCTTCCATTGGATGAGGGGGCTAAATAATCCGAGAGGAGATCAAATGCGCAAGTACGAGACCTTTTTTATCGTCGATCCGGACCTACCTGACGAGACAAATTCGGTAGTCGACGCCAAAGTCCAGTCAATCGTCTCGACCAACGGGGGCGAAGTCCTCACCTACACTCCATGGGGTAAGCGAAAGCTCGCCTACCCGATCCGCAAGCGCACGCGCGGCCTGTACGTCCTGATGGAATACTCCGGAGGGCCTGACATGGTGGCCGAGCTCGAGCGCAACCTTCGCATCGATGAGCGTGTCCTCAAATTCATAACGGTAAAGCTTGACGAACGCTTCGATCCCGAGAAGGAAAGGGAACGCAAGGCCGCAGCTGCAGCAGCCGCTGCCGCTCCTTCATTCGACGAGGACGAAGAAGCCAGGAAGGCTTCCCTTGCAGAGGGAGAAGAGGAGATGCCCGCCGATTTTGACGAGGAGGAATTCCCCGAAGGCGGCGAAGAGGACGAAGAGGAAGAGGAATAACAGACCCCGATCTGATGGGATAAGAGAAACGAGAGGAAAACGATGGCTGTCAGGCGAAAAAGACGAACATTTGCTCGGCGCAAAATTTGCCGTTTCTGTGTAGATTCCGATCTTCATATAGACTACAAAGATTCGAAAACATTGCGTTACTTCGTTACCGAACGCGGCAAGATCGTCCCGAGAAGAATTTCGGGCAACTGCGCAAAACATCAGCGCGAACTGACGCTGGCCATAAAGAGGGCCCGCCAGATAGCTCTGTTGCCGTACACGACGATACACACTCTGTAGGAATTGAGTGCGCGCATCGATTGAAGCAACATGAACAATGATGAAGTAAATCCGCCGGCCCCGCGGTTCGCTTCGGCTGGAAGAGAATATATCTTCCACGTTTTGCTGACTATCGGCTTGTTCCTGTCGATATCGTTCATACCGTTGGCCGGCTTTTTTACCGGGATGCTTACCCCGCTTCCCACGACGCTTGCCCTGATCAGGCTTGGGCTCCCGGGCGCATGGCTCGTTCCAGGCATATCCGCCCTGGCCGGAGGAGCAGTTCTGCTCCGGCTGGGCATGGCCAACAGCATTCCCTACTTCTTCGCCCTGCTTTGCATGGGGGCCGTCCTGGGGTACGGAACAAAAAAGCTGTGGACATCCGAGAAAGTAATCGGGCTTGCAACCCTTGCCGTTACGGTAATTTCGGCACTTCTGCTTGCTCTTTCGTTCTTGGAAGCCGGGGAAGAGCTTATCCGTTTGCTGGAGCAGGATCTCCAGGGCGCCATTTCGACTGCGATGGCACAACTGGGGACATCATCGGCGGACATGAAGGAATTGGGAGATTCCCTTGCCGCGCTCGTGCCGATGATGGTCCGAATTATGCCGGGAATTTCCATGGCGTGCACACTGGGCATAGCCTGGCTGAATATGCTCGTCGCGCGCAGATTCTGCCGCACTGCGGGACTCGGTACGTTCGTAAGGGATGACTGGACTCACTGGAAGTCGCCTGAACCGCTGGTATGGGTGTTAATTGCGGGCGGCGTTGCGGTCCTTCTTCCGCTCGATGACCTGAAGTATCCGGCCTTGAACGTGCTCGTTGTGCTTGGAAGCATATATTTTCTTCAGGGGCTTGCCATAGCGGCTTTTTACTTCGAAAAATGGAAGCTTCCGACTATTTTCAGGGGACTTGCCTACGGCATACTCCTTGTGCAGCAGGTTGCATCCATGGGTATAGCCATCGCGGGCCTCTTTGATATGTGGTTCGATTTCCGGAGAATAACGAAAAAGCCGGCCTGAGTGTGGCGGATCCATGATGCGCCAGGCCCGACGGGATTTATCTCCCTACCGGGAAGCTCGGCTTGATCTGATGCTATTATTTATTGTATCCTGCATGAAAATGCCGGCCCCCACAGGAGTTCTTAAATGAAAGTCATACTGACCGAAAACGTTGATGCGGTCGGCCAGATCGGCGACCTCGTAAATGTCGCCCCCGGCTATGCGCGAAATTTCCTGCTTCCCAAGGGCCTTGCCATGGAAGCCAGCGGCAAGAATATGCGCGAAGTGGAACACAAGCAGCGCCTGCTTGCCCAAAAGCGTGAACTGATGCGCCAGGAGATGCTTTCTCTTGCTGAAAAGCTAAACACTGTAACCATTACCGAGCGGCGCAAGGTTGCCGAGGACGAAAAGCTTTACGGCTCCGTGAGCGCCACGGACGTCGACAAGGCACTCGAGAAGCTCGGATTCGATATCCCCAGGAAAGCCATTGTTCTCGATCAGCCGATCAAGCAGGTCGGCGAGTTCACGGTCGAGGTCCACGTTAGCGCCGGCATAGTCGCCAAGGTGCGCCTGGTGGTCGAAAAAGAAGAGTAGCATTTATGGAGGACCTCTCCGCGGAACTGCGAAAGATCCCGCCCCAGCAGTTGGAGGCTGAACAATCCCTGCTGGGGGGGATTATTCTTGATAGTTCCGGTCTGCCCTCGGCCCTCGAAATTCTCAAAGGCGATGAATTTTATAAAGATTCCCACCGCCTGATCTTCCGCGCTATTCAAGACCTTTTCGAAAAAAATGAACCTGTCGATATAATAACGCTCACCGACATACTGGCGGAGCGAAATCAACTCGAAGCGGCCGGCGGCGCTTCCTACCTGGCATCCCTTACCGATCACATGGGGTCGTCTGCCAACGTGGGCGCCTACGCCAAGATAATCAGCGAAAAAGCAGTCCTTAGGCGTCTGATCCAGAGCGCGAACGAGATCATGTCGCTTTCCTACGGGGCCGGCAAGAGCGCCGAAGAGGTGCTGGACACGGCAGAGGCGTCGATTTTTGCCATTGCCGAGCGCAGGATCCACAACTCCTATTATCCGTTGAAGGAAGTCATAAAGAAAAATATCGAGGCCATAGAGCGCTTTCAGGAGTACCGCGATGCGGTAACCGGCGTTCCCAGCGGCTACAAGGACCTCGACCGGATTACCGCCGGGTTTCAGAAATCCGACCTCATTATCATCGCCGCCCGCCCGAGCATGGGGAAAACCGCCCTGGCCCTTAACATCGCTCGAAATGCCTCGGTTGATGCAGGCATCCCGGTTGGCCTTTTCTCGCTCGAAATGAGCAAGGAGCAGCTCGCAATGCGGCTCTTGTGCGCCGAGGCAAGGGTGGACTCGCATAAGATACGCACCGGTTTTCTCAGCCAGCAGGAATGCTCGAAAATGTTGCACGCAGCCGGCTCGTTTATGGACGTGCCAATCTACATCGACGATACTCCGGCGATTTCGCCTATCGAGCTTCGGGCCAAAGCAAGGCGCATGATGGCCGACCGTGGACTGGGAATGGTTATAGTGGACTACCTCCAGCTAATGCGCGGCCGAGAAAGCGTCGAGCGCAGGGAGCAGGAAATATCGGAGATTTCGCGATCTTTAAAAGGTCTCGCAAAAGAGCTGGATATTCCGGTAATTGCCCTATCCCAGCTTAACCGTAAAGTCGAGGAGCGCCACGACAAGCGACCCCAACTCAGCGATTTGCGTGAATCCGGCGCCATAGAGCAGGACGCGGACCTGATTGCTTTTATCTACCGCGATGAAGTCTATAATCGAGACTCAACAGATCGGGGAATTGCGGAAGTCTTAATTGGAAAGCAGCGAAACGGCCCCTCCGGCGAGACCGTAAGGTTGGCTTACATAAACACATACACCCGCTTTGAAAATCTCGCCATGGCTCAGTAAATACCTTTGCGGGGGGCAGGCTTTCCCCGAGCAAGAAAATATGCGGAAGAAGCAAACAAAATGTTCTTCACTGAAAATCGCACCACAACTGATTCATTCTGGGACCAATCCGCGGAGACCATCACACCCGAAGATCTTAAAGCTCTCCAGCTACACCGGCTTAAGTCTGTATTGCAAACGGCGTCCCGCTCGGAGTTCTACGGCCGCGGGTTCAAAGAAATCGGGCTTCGTGCCGATTCCATATCCAGCCTCGATGACGTTCGTAAAATCCCTTTTACCTCCAAACAGGACCTTCGCGACTCCTATCCCTACGGACTTCTTTGCGAGCCCAAGGACCGGCTGGTCCGCATGCACGTTTCTTCGGGCACAACCGGACAGGCAACGGCAGTTTTTTACACGAGAAGCGACCTGGAAGTCTGGGCTGATCTTCTTGCCCGCTGCATGTATATGGCCGGCGCGCGGCCTGGCGATACCTTCCAGAACCTTACCGGATATGGTCTTTTCACCGGAGGACTCGGGTTTCACTACGGCGCGGAGAGGCTCGGCCTTCTCACGATCCCGTCGGGGGCCGGGAACAGCAAGCGCCAGATTCAGATAATGCATGATTTTTCGACCAGCGTGATCCATATCATCCCAAGCTTTGCCCTTTTACTGATGGATGTGATGAGCGAGATGGGGATAGATCCACGAAAAGATCTTTCCCTCAAAATCGCATTCGTCGGAGCTGAACCTTATTCCGAAGAAGTCAGGCGGCGGATAGAGGATTTTTACGGGATAAAGGTTTATAATAGCTATGGGCTTTCGGAGATGAACGGACCCGGAGTTGCGTTCGAGTGCCGCTGCCAGAGCGGCCTTCACCTCTGGGAGGACGCATTCCTGGTGGAAATCGTTGACCCGAAAACGCTGGAACCCGTTCCCGAGGGCACATACGGGGAACTCGTACTGACAACCCTCACTCGCGAGGCAATGCCGATCCTGCGCTACCGCACCAAGGATCTCACGCGAATAATTCCGGGAAATTGTCCATGCGGGCGGGTTCACAGGCGTATCGACCGCATCCGGGGCAGGTCCGACGACATGTTCATAATCAAGGGCGTAAATGTCTTCCCGATTCAGGTCGAGCAGGTCCTGATGAATATTCCCGAAGTCGGAAACAATTACGTGATAATGCTTCGCCGCGAGAAGAACGTAGATGAGATGATCGTGCGAGTTGAAGTCACCGACCGGATTTTCGTCGAAGATATGCGCAGGCTGCAGCAACTCCAAAAAAAGATAGCCCATGACCTGAAGGGCGAGCTATTACTCACCCCCAAGATCGAACTGGTCGAGCCGAACAGCCTCCCCAGAAGCGACGGCAAGGCTATGCGGCTGATCGACCAGAGAATCACCTGATTAAGGAGCAACTCCACGAAACTTATTGGAAATTTGACAGGACTCAAGACCAGTATCCGCCGGCGCCTGGAAAATCTCGGCAGGCGCAGGACCCCACCCAACCAGGTAATCTCTCCCGAACTATCCCGCGACCTTGCCCATATTTCGTTCGAAGCGGCGCGCCAGCTTGGACTGCTCATCGGCCGCGACGGGGCAGTCGAGATGGTGATCGTTGGCGGTCCCCACTCCCTTTTTATTCCCGACCTGCCGAAGAGCCGCGGCGGCAGATGGCGCCTTCGAGGTCTTCGCCTGGTGCACACTCACCTCGAAGCCGAGCCGCTAACACAGGACGATCTCATGGACCTCGTGTTCCTGAGGCTCGACTGCGTTGCGGCGGTTTACGTCGACCGCAACGGCGGCGCGACCCACTTCGAGACAGCTTATATTCTCCCCGGAAACGGCGACGGGCAAAACAAGGGATGGGAAATCCTGCCCCCTATCCCCTGTCATGACCCGGATCTGGATTTTACGGCCCTGGTAAAGTCGCTTGAAGACGAGTTCGAGCGCAACCGGCTCGCAATTCCAGCAACCAGTCCGGGACAGGACAGGGCAATTCTGGTAAGCGTTACCGGAGCAGACCGTGAAACGGCGATGAGGTCCATGGATGAACTGGTCGAACTTGCCGCAACGGGTGGAATAATTACCGCGGATACGATAATACAGCGCCAGCGCGAAATTAACCGCAAGTACCTGATCGGGAAAGGCAAGTTGAGCGAAGTCGTACTCCGGGCCCTCCAGTGCGGGGTTGACCTGCTCATCTTCGACCAGGAATTAAATCCTTCCCAGGTTCGCTCCATCACCGACAAGACCGAACTAAGAGTGGTGGACCGTACGCAGCTCATACTCGATATTTTCGCGCAACGCGCCCAGAGCAGCGAAGGCAAGATCCAGGTTGAAATGGCCCAGCTAAAGTACCTCCTGCCCAGACTTGGGGTAAAAGACGATGCACTGTCGAGGCTGACTGGCGGAATAGGTGCGAGGGGCCCCGGCGAGACAACCTTGGAGATCAACCGCCGGCGTACAAAGGACCGCATCGCAAATCTCGAAAAACAGCTTAAGGAGCTTAAGAAACGCCGCAGCCGCACCAGGGCGAAAAGAGCACGAAAGGAGATGCCGGTCATCTCGATTGTCGGCTACACGAACGCCGGCAAGTCCACGCTGCTCAATGCCCTTACCCACAGCACGGTTTTCGTCGAAGACAAGCTCTTTGCCACCCTCGATCCCACAAGCAGGCGCCTTCGGTTCCCGCGGGACTTCGAGGTCATCATTACCGATACTGTCGGTTTTATCCGCGAGCTTCCGAAAGACCTCATGGATTCATTTTCGGCAACGCTCGAAGAACTCCACGAAGCAGACCTGCTGCTCCACGTGGTCGACATCTCGAATCCCCAGTTCGAGGAGCAGATGGATGCCGTTGATAAAATTCTTTCCGGCCTCGAGCTCAACAGAAAACCCTTAATAACAGTCTTCAACAAGAAGGACCTCGTTACGCCGGAATTCGTCGAACAAAAACTTAGAAGGCACGGCGGGGTTGCGGTCTCGGCCCTTTCGGCCAAGACCCTCGAGCCGTTGATTGCCGCCCTGCAGGACAATGTCGAAGACCTGCTCGAACGGATGGTGGGGGGAATCCCTCAAACTCCAGGCGAAAATTTAGGTGAAGGTGAATGTGGTGATGAAGGCGAAGATGAAGACGAACAAATCCCGAAGCGAGAAACTTCTCCGGCACAATAGTACCGCAGGGTGGGACACGGCCTGGTCTCCTACCGATAATGAGCACTGTGGGTAAGTCAAGATTTTTTGAGGCTGGTTCCCAAAACGCGCTCTAACAAAACGGGCGATACGTAGGAAAGCTCTTAATCCCTCAAATCCCTCAATCCTTCAATTTCCAAAAACCGGTTTCCTGCCGGAATTTTTCCACCTATTGTGCATCCAGAGGTACTGTTCGGGATATTTTCGGATTATTTCTTCCATTCTCTCGTTTATTTCAGTTGTAATGCGCAGGATTTCGGCTTGTTCGCCTGCCGGGTTGGCTTGGGGAAAGATGGGGTCGGAGACGAAACCTTCGAAATAATAGGGATCGGCGGTCCGGCAGGCGGCAACGACCACCACTGGGCGTTTGTAGGTGATGGCAAGGACTGCGGGGATGGGGGTGACGGGTGCTTCGCGGCCGAAGAATTTCACGCGAAGGCCTCTGCCGGTGGCCTGGTCGGGAAGTATCCCAAGGGACTTGCCCTGCTTCAGCATGCGCTCGAGCATGAGCATCGAGTTCTTTTTAGGGATCACCACCTGGCCGCTTGCGATCCGGCTCGAAAGTATTGCCCGCTGGAGATAAGGATTATCCATAGGACGCATCAAAACCGCGAGCGGAATTCCGATGAGGGCGCTCGCGTATGGCAGTATTTCCCAGTTGCCGAGGTGGGGGGTGACAAATATACAGCCGCCCGCTTCGTCGTGAGTCTTCTTAGCCTTGAGAAAAAGCTGTTCCAGGTGCTGGGTTTTGTAGCGCGGATCACGGACGACGCGTGCGCCGTCGTGTTTGAAAGGTGAGCGCATTGTCTCGACGGCCATGAGAAAGAAGGACTGGCAGCTCCGGCGTGCAAGCTGCTTGATTTGATTTTGGTCAAGCTGGTCGCCGAAGGCTATTTCGACGTTTTTCACGGCAATTTCGCGTCTTCGCGGCAAAATAGCGAAAATCAGGTCACCCAGCAGCCGACAGGCCAATCGAAGGCTCTTTATTGGCAAAGCCCGCACGGCGGCAATCGCCATGTACAAGCCGATTACCTCGATTAACTGCCTATGTTTTCCCTTAATCTTCTTCATCTATCTTATAGAGTCTGGACCAGCACAGACGACGACTGGCCGAAAATGCCGTAGCTTACCGAGATAAAGCTCATGCCGGTCGCCTGCTGGGTGGAAGCGGATATTTTAAGCTCCTCGAATCCGGGTTCGACCCTTGCAAAATTCAGGGTTCCGGGGACAAGGCCTTTGGAGAGGGCTTTGATTCCGATTATAACCTCTGCCAGATCGCTTGCCGCGCCCATGTGCCCCGTGTAAGGCTTGAGAGCGCAAACCGGGACCGACCCCCTGCTCTTTCCGAGCACTTCCGCAATGGATTGCAGCTCCGATCGGTCGCCCTTTCGGGTCCCGCTGCCGTGAGGGCAGATGAAGGCCAGGTCGCCCGGTTCGAACGATCCCTCCTCCAGGGCGGATTCAATGCATCTTTTCGAAATAAGTTCCGGCACGCTCAGGCCTTTACCCGGCGGGAACTCGATACAATTTCCAAAACCGTTTATCAGGGCCAGGATCGGCGCTCCACGCTTCCTTGCGCTCTCGGCGTCTTCAACCAGAATTGCTGCCCCGCCTTCTCCCGGAATAAATCCGTCGCGGCCCCGGTCCAAGGGTCTGAAAGATTCCGGCCCCCGCTTGCATTTGGATAAAATGCCAAGGCCATCGAGTTCATACATCGGGATTTCGTTTACCCAACTCCCGCATCCGACCGCAAGCGCCGCATCGGCTTCCCCGCTCAAAATCCTGCCGCATGCAAGCTCAAGAGCGTTTCCACCAAGAGGCGAAAGGCTCGCCAGACTGGTATTGGGTCCCATGAACTCGAAGGACGCGGATAGGAAGCTGAACAGATTATTGTTTATGGATTCGAGCAGGAAAAAAGGATTCACCCGGTTTAGAGTAGCTTTGTTGAGGGCGCACAGATCGATATTTTCGGTGCTCTGCCGTGTAACCTCACTGAGTGCCGGATGCATAAAGTCGTAGCCGAGGGTTGTGAAATCCCCTGACGCGATGAAAAGCGATCTGCGCTCCCTCGGCACACCGGAGAGTTCAAGGCCGGAGCAACAGATGGCTTCCTTTGCAGCCTCAAAACCTAGCATCGAACCGCGGTTTAGAAAACGCGTCTGCCCGGCAACGTTTGACGGGACACCTTCGAGCTTATCGAGGCCCTCCACTTTTCCAAAATATTTCAGGCATTCAGGCGCTCCGCTCCTGTCGTCGTGGAGCGCTATCCCGCTTTTTCCGGCAACCACGCCCTTGAAGTTTTCCGCCACACCCTTTCCCAGGGGCGAAATCAGGCCGATGCCGGTGACGGCTGCTTTTCCGGATGAAGACATTTTTAAAACTTCAGCTTTCTTGTCAGAACATCAAAAAGATGCTTCTGCTCTTCGATTTCCTCTAGGGTCTCAAGGCTGATGAGGTTGCCGCTGAACTCAGCTTTTATCTTGCGCTTTCCGTTAACCTCACCTACCCCGCTGTAGACCATCAGGTCTTGTCCGGGAGCCTGGGATTTCGACACACTTATGCCCAACTGGTCACCAGGCAGAACGAATCCGTAAAAGTTGCATTTCAAGACCCGCGAGACGAGAAACCATTTTTCGAAATCCGAGGAAACGGCATCAAGCCAGCCCGCAAGCTGCACGAGTGCTTCCAGCATCATTATTCCGGGCATGACAGGATTTTTCGGGAAGTGAAATTCGAAAAAATCCTCGCTCATGGCAACATTCTTTACGCCCGTGATGCGCTTGCCCTGCTCCACCTCGGCAATCCGGTCGACCAGAAGATATCTCACAGCTTACTCCCTGCGCCATCTTCAGAGTATATCCCGGTAAGAATAACCGATGCGACGGCATATTCCCCTGAATGTGAAATTGAAACCGCGGTATGTGCGATTTTCTTACGCCGCCCGATTTTCTCTGCCCAGCCGGATAGGCTAAGAAGCGGACCACCGGATTTACCATGAGTCACTTCGATTCCGGCAAGCGCCCCATCTATCCCTTCACGGGAAAGCCCCGTACCCAGCGCCTTGAGGCATGCCTCCTTGGCGGCAAAACGACCGGCGAAGTGAATATACGGGTCCCGTTTGGAGAGACAGTACTCCCGCTCCGGTCCGGAAAACAGTTCCTGCGCAAATTCAGGGCGCTTCTTCATTATGTCCCTGATCTTGGGTACGTAGACGAGATCTATTCCATGGTGGATCAGCGTCATAGGATCTTCTCGCCCTCTATGTTCTCGCCTTCAATTAAGCAAACAGCAATGTAGGGCCGGCTATCAAGCCCGCCATCCGCGGCCACGATCCATACCCTAAATCTACGCAAATTCTTCCCCGCCATAATAGCGGAACATGGCCCGCATTCGCTCCTGGTCGGCTTTTCGTGAATGGACGTAGATAATCCGCCCAATGGATGCCGCATCTTGCCCGTCGATAGTCAAACGCGCAGACCCTAGGGAATCGCCGGCGGAAGTCGAAATAAGCCGGCCCGAAATCTCGGCTGAAAAACCCGGCCGCAGATCCTCCGGGACCACCACGTCCTCTATAAGGGACATGAATGCCGAAACGCGAAAATCGTGTGTGTGTATTATGAGCCAGCCCAGGAGTTGCGCCATTGCCTCGATGTACATAACTCCCGGCACGGTTGCTTTTTTCCCGAAGTGCCCGCGAAGGCATTCCTCAGTAAGGGAAAAAGTCTTTACCCCTGTAATGGATTTTCCCGGATCGATACCGGTTATTCTGTCGTAGAGAAGCAGTCTCATCGAGGGATCGCCAGAGTTGGGGCAGATATTTCAGAATTTGTGCGCCGCATCATTTCCGAAACTTGCCAAGACAAAGAGAGGCATTCTGGCCACCGAAGCCAAATGAATTCGACAGGGCTATGCCGTACTCGACCGCGCGCGCCTCATTTGGAACGTAGTCGAGGTCGCACTTGGGGTCTGGGAATTCGTAGTTGATGGTAGGCAAGATTACCGACTCATTGATTCCCATGGTGGTGAGGACTGCCTCGATTGCCCCGGCGCCAGCAATGGTATGGCCTATCATCGATTTATTCGAACTTACCGGCACCTGCCCGGCCCTCTCGCCCAGAAGCCGCTTTATAGCCATTGTTTCAACGTAATCGTTCTGAAGGGTCGAAGTCCCGTGGGCGTTAATATATTCGATCATATCGGGAGTAATGCCCGCATCGGTTACGGCTGCCTGCATGGCAAAAAGGGCGCCGTCCCCCTTGGGGTGCATGTCCGTTATACGGTACGCATCGGCCGATGAGCCATACCCGAGGACTTCTCCAAGAATGGGCGCACCCCTTTGCACAGCGTGATCCAACTCTTCGAGCACCAGAACACCGGCGCCCTCCGACATCACGAAACCGTTTCTTTTGCGGTCAAATGGCCTGGATGCCTTGTCCGGCGAAGAATATTTTTCCGCAAGCGCCCGGATAAGAACAAATCCGATAAATCCGCCGAAGTTTACATTCGATTCGCACCCGCCTGCGATCATCACATCAGCCTTGCCTTCTCTAATGGTGCGGAAGGCTTCGCCTACTGCTTGCGATCCGGCCGCACAGGCCGAGACGACTGTAAAATTTTTCCCCTTGCAGTCGAACAGAATCGAGAGGATCGACGTGCCAACATCTGGTTTACGGCGGAAAAAATTGAAATAGGAATAAACCCCGTTTTTCGATAGCCCGCTGAGGTCCCAGCCGTTCCGGCCCTTGTAGCGGTAGAAAAACAGCATATCTTCGATGGTGGGATTTTCGCCGTGGTAGCCCAGGCTTACGCCGATTCGGCCACGGTTCTCAATAGAGTCGAGGCGGGCCGCCTCAACGGCTTCGGATGCCGCGGATATCATCAGCTTCAAACCGCGCGAGGCGCACTTCTCGATGCCCTGAAGCTTCGTCGTGGAAAAGCAACTGAGCCAGGCGTCGTCAACCTGCCCGCCAATCCTGCAGGGAAGCCCTTCGGTCTCAAAGGAACGCAGATAAGCGATCCCCGATACCCCATTGCGGGCGTTTTCAAATGTTTCGCGGCAGCTTTTTCCGATCGGGGTAATGGCACCGCAGCCGGTTACGACCACCCGTTTTCGCACCCGATTATCTTTACCCAATCCTCAAATCCCTAAATCTCGGAACTCTTAGAATTTCTTAATTTCCGAATTCCCAGCATCAGTCGCAAGCTAGAAGATTTTTTCTGATTCCTGCACCTGCTTGAGCCAGGAATCGATTAGCTCGTCGCCGTTGGTGAAAGCGGCAGGCTCGCCGCACGACCCGCACTGGATTCGGCTTTCTTTTTCGATTTTCCAGTCCTGCTTTCCGCAGTTGGTGCAGTTTTCGGGCAAGGTATCTAGAATGCTTGTAATGCCGTCGGCGATCGACTGGACGGTCACAGCGCCCGGCAGTTCATCCATATCCATCCCGGGCTTCAGTTGGGACGAATTGTTGAAGCGAAGCTGCAGGACCTTTACGGCACCTTCGGTCAGCTTGCCGTCGGCGTCGATTGCGCTTTCCTCGCCAAACACCTCCTCCATGTGCTCCAGGACCGAATGCCTAGCCGTTTTTACCCCGAAGGTCTGTTCCAAACGGTAGTTTATATCGAGAAAATCCAGCGACTCCGCACCCAGGTCGCTAACCAGCGAGCTTTGGGCCAGCACTCTGGCCGGGTCGATGTCCAGCCCTTCCCAGATTGCCCTTCTTACCTCTTCCAGAATTGTATCATTCGGAATAACTGTCTGCTTCATCTGCGCGCCAACCTCGTTCTATTTAGAGTCCTGCCGCTTTATCCATGCCGGGCGGTATAGTCTATTGCTCAAGCCGTTGTCAACTACGATGGTCTGGCCTCGTATGGCACGAGCGCCCGGCCCGCAAAGAAACACCACGGCGTCGGCAATTTCCTCTGGAGCGACACAAAGTTCGTCCGGAATGTGTTCAATTTCTTCCATGTAAAGCCGCAGGACCTTAAAAGAATCCGTCTTTACAATTCCGCCGCAAACCGCGTTCACCCAAATCCCTTTGGGAAGAAGACTTTCAGCGCAATCGCGTACAACGGACTCCATCGCCGCCTTCATGCTGCCCAGCGGATAGGATGGGTTATAGAATCGGCTGCCAAGGCTAGACACGAAAACGATTTTGCCTCCCGAGGCCTGGAGCATGGACACGGCTGCCTGAATGCAAAAAATGTTTCCAATGTAGTTCGTATCGACAAGCTGCCGGATTTCTTTTTCGCGCAACTTTTCGAGCGGCTTGAAAGGCGCTCTTGCGGCGTTCAAAACCAGAAAATCCAGTCGGCCGAGCCTGGCCGATACTGCTTCGAACATAGCTTTTACCGACTCTTTAGACGCAATATCCCCCTGGACTGGAAAGGCTTTCCTGCCAAAGCTTTCTATCTCGCGGCATACCTCTTCGGCATTGGCCTCAGACGTCCCGCCCTCCTTGGAGTGATTTACCGCAACATCAGCCCCGGCACGCGCAAGGGCAAGCGCAATCGCGCGGCCGATTCCCCTTGAGCTTCCCGTTACAAGCGCCACTTTATCCGTAAATGCAGTTTGTTCCATATTCGACAAAATAGCTTTCTCTACACTTTATGAGCGCAGTTTTGCATCAGGCTGGCCTGTTTTTGGATGCAATGAATTTCTTTTCTCCGGCTTGATTTGAAAGGCGCATATTTTAGCACAGCGGCCAAATATTACAACGCCGCAAATCCGGCTGCCTCCCTTGCATACACGGCAAGTTCGAGAAACTCGCTGGGCGAAAGAGTTTCCGGCCTTCTTTTCGGGTCGATTTCAGCCCTGGCAAGCGCATCAGACATGGCCGTGGAAGATATGCCGAAAGCTCCCTTGAGGCTGTTTTGAATGGTTTTTCTGCGCTGCTGAAAGGCGATGCTCACGAATTTTCGTAAAAAATCAAAAGGCGGGCCCGGAGGAGCTTTCTCCATAAATTCAATTCCAATAACCAGGGAGTCCACTTTGGGGGGCGGATAGAATTGGGCGGGACCGACTGTGAAAAGCCTGTTTACCTTTGAATAAATGCCCAGCAGGACGGAAAGAACCCCATAATCCCCCGACCCCGGTGACGCGCAAAACCGTTCTCCAACTTCTTTCTGAACCATAAAAACCGCGCGCTCGATTGCCGGGAAAGCTTCGAGCAGGTGAAACATAAGAGGAGAGCTGATGTTGTAGGGCAGATTCCCGAGAACCACGAGCCGCCTACCTTCCCGCCGGCTAAGGCCGGAAAAATCGAAGGAAAGAGCATCCTGTCGTTGAACGAAAACACCCTTGCCCTCCACAGCTCCATCTCTCTCTGCGTCTCCACCTCCCTGACCGCCTGGAAACAACTCGCGCAGGTAGGCTGAGAGATCTGCGTCGAGTTCGATAAGATGGAGTCTTTTTACCAGAGGAGTGATATGCCGGGTCAGCGCACCAAGTCCGGGGCCGATCTCAACTGCCACATCGTTTTCACCGAGCCCTGCTGCCTGAACTATCCGGGCCGCCGTCGCGGGCTGGGCAAGAAAATGCTGCCCGAATTGCTTCCTGGGGCGGATGCCCTTTTGATGGAAATATTGAGATGGGGTGAGAAATTCAGGCATTAGCTCATAACCAGAAAATGCAGGGTGGGCACAGCATCACCGTGCCCACCGGCAGCGGCGGTAAGCACGGTGATGCTGTGCCCACCCAACGTTCATTCGGAATCACGTCGTGTTTCCATGCACCTGGATGCGCTTTAGGCGGGATAAAAAATGCCATTCCCCTCATCTGGAAAAGGCGTCAATATCCAATGTATCCAAGCAAAACCCCGAGCGCGTCCATATCCGGTAAGCGGCGGAGGCGATCATCACCGCGTTGTCGGTGCAAAATCGAATGGGCGGCATAAAGAGCCTGATCCCCTCAGCCGAAGCCTGCACGGAAAGCTTTTGCCGCAGCCTTGAATTGGCCGCCACACCGCCGACGGCTGCGATTTGCCGGAGTCCACACTGCCGGGCAGCCTCGAAGGTCTTCGAGACGAGCACGTCAACAATTGCTTCCTGGAAACTGGCCGCAAAATCTTCGAGCGAACACTCGCTTGCGGCATTTGCCACTTCGCGCGTCTCGGCGGGATGAACACTGCCTTCCGGCGACAATTTTTTCAGCGGAATCCCGTGCTGCCTAATGAAATTCGCAGCCGCGGTCTTAAGTCCGCTGAAGCTGAACTCGAGTGATCCCTTGTCGAACCTTGAGCGCGGGAAATGAACAGCCTCGGGGTTACCTTTTGAGGCGAGCCTGTCCATGGCGATCCCGCCGGGATATCCGATATCGAGCATCTTGGCTATTTTATCGAAAGCCTCCCCGGCTGCGTCGTCTCGCGTTGCGCCAAGAAGAGTCGTCGTGCAGTCTGTCTCAACCCTGTAGACCGCCGTATGCCCCCCCGAAACGACCAGGCACGCAAACGGACCGGCCGGCTGTTCGTCTCCCAGAAAAGCGGCCTGAATGTGTCCTTCCAGGTGATTTACGGGAATAAAGGGGATACCGTGCGCATAGGCCATCGCCTTGGCTGCTCCCAGCCCTACCAGGAGCGCTCCAACAAGCCCCGGTCCCTGCGTGGCGGCGATTGCATCGAGCTTGTCCGGACCACATCCAGCCTTTCCGAGGGCCATATCGATTACCGGAATTATATACTCGAGGTGCTTTCTAGAAGCCAGTTCCGGCACTACGCCGCCGTAAGGCCCGTGAATGCAAGCCTGGCTGGCGACGACATCGGAGAGGACCTCCCGACCGTCCTCCACCACGGCAGCGGCGGTTTCGTCACACGAACTCTCAATTCCCAAAATCAACATTCTCTGGCCCTCGGTATGGAGAAGCAGCACGGCACGGGCTGCTTTATCTTCAGCATATCACCTAATCCGGCACAAAAAGAAGGGTTTTCGAATTAAATCAGGATCTCATCGGCTACCCGCCAAAATTTTTTGCTGTTTTGGAATTTCCCCTTTTCAACACTGCTCTTTCTATCCATAATAGAGTGTTGCCTGGATGTCCGCGCAATTCCGCGGCTAGCCGGGCTGGGATCGGCCCTCACAACCCCCTTTCGGGGTCCAATTATATCTTAGCGAAAGCGAAATATCTTAATATGCCCGGAACCGATTCACTTAACATCCACCTGGCTGCCCGGTGGTTGGCGGAAAACTATGTGCTGATTCTGGGCTTTACGGCTCAGGGGCTTTTCTTCGGACGGTTCCTCGTGCAATGGATTGCCAGCGAAAAGCAGGGGAAAAGCGTTGTACCCCTCGCGTTTTGGTACTTCAGCGTATGCGGTGGAGGACTTCTTTTCGTCTATGCGATACTGAAGAAGGACCCCGTATTTATCGTCGGCCAGGGCGGCGGCCTGCTGATCTATGTTAGAAATCTTTATCTCATTTATAAGGAACGTGCCGGAAAACACTCATAAGACAACCCGGACCAAAAACACGCGAAATGATGAAATTCAAATACCTGCTCTATCCACTGATCCTGCTGGCAATCTGGTCGGCAATTTTTCTCGGAACAATCACCCGTCCCGCACTGCTCGACGACGCCGATTCCTTCCACGCGGAAGCGGTCCGCGAAATGGTACAATCGGGCGACTGGATAACCCTGCGGCTTAACAACGGGATCAGGTATCTCGAAAAATCTCCGTTGATGTACTGGATGGCCGGCTCATTTGTCACGCTCTTCGGCCTGGAGGACTGGGCTATACGGCTTCCGCTCGCGCTTTTCGCCCTGTTTTTGACACTTCTTGTCTGGCGATTTGGAACCAGGTACTGGGGTGAAAAGGGCGGGTTCTATTCAGGGCTGGTTTTTTTGACAAGCCTCGGCCCTTTTGCCTTCACGCGAATATTTATTCCCGACGTTTTGCTCTCCTTTTTCCTGGCCTTCTGCCTCTACATGTATGTCCAAATTTCGCTGGACACCGAAACCGAGCCCAAACGCATCGGGCCGCTGGATCTCAGGTGCGCCGGATTCTACGCTTCGGCCGCCCTGGCCTCGATCACCAAAGGACTTACCGGGATAGTTTTCGGCGGGGCGATAATCTTCTTTCACATCCTGATTACCGGAAACTGGAAAGTACTGCGAAGGCTCCAGATCCCCCTCGGGATTATCATTTTCCTGGTAATCGCCGCTCCCTGGCATATCGCAGCAGCCCTTGCCAACAGCGATTTCCTATGGTTCTACTTCGTCAGGGAACACCTGCTTCGATACCTCGGAATGCGCTATCCAAAAGACTACGATACCGTCCCACACCTTGTCTTCTGGGGGCTTCACCTGGTTTGGCTTTTCCCCTGGAGCACTTTTTTGTGGGGACTAGGGCGAAATTTCCCGAAGACCTTCCGCCCCAAGGATAAAACGCAACAGGTTATATTGTTGCTCTGCGTCTGGATCTTCACGGTTCTGCTGATCCTTGCCTTCGGGAGCACCCAGGAATATTATACATTTCCAACACTTCCAGCCTTTGCCCTTCTTTTCGGGAAGGTGCTCTCGGACATCGAATCCCGCGAAAGCGAATCCCGCAAATGGGGGATTGTTAGCCTTGGATCGGCCGGCGTTATTACCGTTTTCGTTGGGATTGTTCTGGCCGCCCTTGCATGGACGGGAAGCCGAACCGATGTCGCGGGCAATCTCGCCGTCACCTTGACGTCCAATCCGGAGCACTACAACCTCGCTTTCGGGCACGTTCACGACCTCACCCCGGCAACATTCGCCCATCTGGCGCCTCTTGTCTACAGGACTGCCGTTTTTCTGATCGTGGGTCCGATTGCCGCTTTTGTATTCGCGCTTTGGAGGCGCTGGACGGTTTCCTTTTTATTCCTCGCCTTTATGATGGTAGGCCTGACTCATTCTTACGCATCGGGAATGGCAGCCTTCGAGCCTATTCTATCCTCCCGAAACCTGGCCAAAGTCGTCGAGTACTACTATAAGCCGGGCGATAAAATCGTAATCAATGACTTCTATGAAAAAGGCTCCACCCTGAACTACTATACGGGGCTTCAGGTGCATGTGATGAACAAGAGCTTCGGGGTGCTCTGGTATGGTTTGCAGGACAAAGACGCCCCCAATATTGCCCTTAGCGAGCAGGAACTGCTGCAGCTGTGGAGTATTGGCGGAGGCAGGATATTTCTCTTCAGCGAAAAGGAACCCCTTAAAGCCTTTTTAGCAAGGCATTCCGGCCTTAATTACCGCATACTGGCCGAAGAGGGCGGCAAGAGCATAATAGTAAACTGGTAGGCGCTTCTATCCGGTGGAGATCCGACCAGAGAAACTCTTCGCGATCCGCAAACTCCCAAATAGATTCGAAGTATGCGACTATTGACATGTAGGGTGGGCACAGGGTCCA
>DBMO01000033.1 GCA_002298995.1 Desulfarculales bacterium UBA696 | reverse complement strand
TACCCTCGCTAACTTATAGATTGGCGGAACTTTCCATTTGGGCATCAGCCCCTGGAGACCCCGCCATAACCTGGGGGGCACTGATCCGGCCTCACCGAAGGTCGCATTCGATTCGGGGTGTTAGGTTCCCTTATTATGAACTGACCTCAATTTTGCAATCAATTCCTCGAGCAACCACATTTTGCCCCAATGCCTCTGGACACTGTGAATCAGACCAAATCGCCTAATTCGAATTCCGCCCACACCGGCGTGTGGTCGCTTGGGCCGAGCGCGGCTCGTGGGCCTGTATCAACCAGGCACTCGGTGGATGCCTTTGCGAGGGGCTTTGTGGCCAGTATATGGTCGATGCGCCAGCCAAGGTTGCGCTTTAAACTCTCCGGCAGGCGGTAATCCCAGAAAGTGAACTGCTTTACATCCGGATGGTGTTGCCGGAAAAGATCGTAAAATCCCCACGACATGACATCCGCCAGGGCTTTCCTTTCCGCAGGGTGAAAACCTATCTTTCCGTCCATCCTTCTGGGGGAGAAAACGTCGATTTCATCTGGTGCGACATTCAGGTCTCCGGTCCATATTATCTGCTGCTCGGGGCTGAATTCCTTCTCAAGCAGGTTTCGAATCCTTGAAAAAAAGGATAGCTTTTCCAGGAATGCAGGGTGTTCCGGGCTTCTGCCCTGGGGGACATAAGTGTTAAATATCCAGATGGCGCCAAGCTTTACCGCGATGAGCCGGGCTTCTTCGTCTCCCAGCCCGTCACCGAACCCGCGGCGCACTTCGTCAGGCTTTTTCAAGGAGAGAATCGCCACGCCGTGAAAAGATTTCTGCCCGCAAACGCTTGCCTCGTATCCGACCTCCCGAAGAGCTTCCGCCGGGAATTCCTCGTCGCGGCACTTTATTTCCTGGAGACACATAACGTCGGGCCTGTTCTGCGCGATCCAGGAAATAACCGCCTCAGTGCGCGAGCGTATGCCGTTTACATTGAAAGTCGCGATTTTCCATTTCATCGTAGGTCCCATGAGCGATTTGGCGGTTCGTAGTTCGTGTGACGGGTTTGGCTTCGCCGCCACCCATCCCACGGCCTTCCTAAACTCCCATAAAAACGGGCGTTTAGCCAACATTGAATTATATTTTTATTTTAAACTGAAAAGCGGATCGGACAATCAGGTACCTTTTCGCGCTTCTATCGGATATTTCTGATACTCGATTGAAGGTCCGGCGGGCATGGCATGCGAGCCTTTTTGGTTGCCTTGGCGGCCTGGATCGTGTTAGAAAATTCTGATTTACCAAAATTCGCACTCCCCTTTTCCTTTAGGTGTCCGGTTGGCCGGATGCAAAGGGGCGGAGGCAAAACCAAAGGAGCTAATTTTATGGCAGTAGTAGGAATGAAGCAACTGTTGGAAGCGGGCGTCCATTTCGGCCACCAGACACGCCGGTGGAACCCTAAGATGAAACCATACATTTTTGGTGCGCGCAACGGAATCTATATCATAGATCTTCAGCGCACCGTCAGGCTTTTCAATACCGCCTACCAATTCGTGGTTGACACGGTCGCGGCGGGCGAGAGCGTCCTTTTCGTGGGCACCAAGCAGCAGGCCCGAGACACAATTTCCGAGGAAACCGATCGCGCCGGGATGTACTTCGTCAACCAGCGCTGGCTGGGCGGCATGCTCACCAACTTCAAGACCATCAAGCAAAGGATCGACCGCCTCAAAGAGCTTGACCAGATGTTTGATGACGGGAGCATCAACCGGTTCCCCAAAAAGGAGATCCTCGTACTGTCCCGCGAGCGCGAAAAACTGGAAAGAAACCTGGGCGGAATAAAGAGAATGACCAGGCTCCCCGGCGCTCTTTTCGTCGTTGATACGCAGCGGGAAAATATAGCTGTTTTGGAAGCCAACCGGCTTGGCATTCCGGTCGTCGCGGTGGTTGACACCAACTGCGACCCCGATGTAATCGATTATCCGATCCCCGGAAACGATGACGCGATCCGGGCCATTCGGCTAATCACGTCAAAGATCGCCGATGCATGCATCGAGGGGCGCGACAGGCACTCCGAGGTCGAGCAGGCGGAAGGCGATAAGGGCGAGGCGCTCGAAGAAGTCCCGGCGGGCCAGATCCTTGGCAAGGAGGAAAAGGGACCAGTGGTTGAAATTGTCAATCCGGTCGTCGAGGCACCGCCTGTCGCAGAGGCGCCTGAAGAGGAATAAGGCAAATCCCGAAGCCTCGGGGGAAACTCCGGGGCTTCTTTCTAAAATAATGCAGTCCCGCAATGATGATTTGGCGTTTGGCGGGAATGCCGGGGGCGGGGAGCAACTCCCGCCCTTTTATAATGAATGAACTAGGACGGCTCGTTTTGCCGTGCGGGAGGAAGAAATTGGAAATAACATCTGCAATGGTAAAGGAACTACGGGACAGGACCAACGTCGGCATGATGGACTGCAAGAAAGCCCTGCAGGATACGTCCGGAGACATGGAAAAGGCCGTCGACCTGCTTCGCCAAAAAGGGCTCGCGAAGGCCATGAAAAGGGCGGGCCGCGAAGCTACCGATGGAATGGTGCATTCCTATATACATAGCGGCGGAAAGATCGGAGTGCTGGTCGAGGTAAACTGTGAGACCGATTTCGCTGCCAAGAGCGAAGATTTCGTTGAATTCGTAAAGAATGTGGCCCTCCAGATTGCGGCGGCAAACCCGCTTGGCGTTTCAGCCGAAGACGTGCCCGCGGAAATCATCGAGCGCGAGCGCGGGATTTATCTCGCACAGGCCCAGGAATCCGGAAAACCTCAAAACATTTTGGAAAAAATGGTTGACGGGAAAATGCGGAAATTCTACGAAGAAAATACGCTGTTGCAGCAAAAATTTATCCGCGACCCCGATAAGACTATCCAGGATTACTTAAACGAGCTGATCGCAAAGATAGGAGAAAAGATAGAAGTTCGCCGTTTTTGCAGATACCAGCTTGGCGAGTAGGGTGCGGGGCGAAATAATGAAAGACAGCCCGGAAAAGGCCGACCCAATGAGTGAGACTGAAAGACCCAAGTACCACCGGGTGCTTCTCAAATTGAGCGGTGAAGCCCTGATGGGATCGGAGCCCTACGGCATTGATTCCAGGGTGCTGAGCGATATTGCCGCCGAAGTTGCCGAAGTGCACCGGATGGGGGTCGAGATTGCTCTTGTGATCGGGGGCGGGAACATTTTCCGCGGAGTGTCCGCTTCATCCCAGGGGATGGACCGTTCGACGGCCGATTACATGGGCATGCTGGCAACCGTCATGAATGCTCTCGCGCTCCAGCAGGCGCTGGAAAAGGCCGGCGCAACGACCAGGGTGCAATCGGCCATCGACATGAAGGAAGTAGCCGAGCCCTACATTCGGCGAAAGGCCATTCGCCACCTCGAAAAGGGTCGCATAGTGATTTTCGCCGCCGGCACGGGTCTGCCGTTCTTTACGACCGACACCAGCGCAGCCCTGCGGGCTATCGAAATAGGCGCCGACGTGCTGCTTAAGGCCACAAAAGTAGACGGGGTCTATGAGTCCGACCCCATGCTCAACCCTCTCGCCGTGCGCTATGAGAAAACTACTTACTCAGAGGTGCTCAACCGGAACCTCAAGGTGATGGATGCCACCGCCATATCGCTCGCCAGAGAACAGAAGATGCGCATAATCGTGTTCAATCTGAGGAAAATGGGCAATATCAAAAAGGCTGTAATGGGCCAGCCAATCGGGACAGTGGTGGAGGAAACCTGCAATGATTGACAAGGTGTACGACGAACTTCGCGACCGCATGAACAAGGCGGTCGAAACCCTCGAACTTGATTACAAGCGGCTGCGCACCGGAAGGGCCTCTACTTCCCTGGTGGAAGGTATAAGGGTGGATTATTACGGCACCCCTACCGCTCTTAGCCAGCTTGCCACACTGACAATTCCCGATCCGCGCACGATCATGATCCAGCCCTGGGATACCTCGGTGGTCGGCGAGGTCGAAAAGGCCATCCTCAAGTCAGAGCTCGGACTCACACCGATGAACGACGGGAAAGCAATCCGGATCGGCATTCCGTCTCTTACCGCGGATCGGCGTAAAGACCTGGTAAAGGTCGTCAAGAAAAAATCCGAGGAATCCAAGGTCGCCGTCCGCAACATCCGGCGCGATCTCATAGAGAAGATAAAAGACCTCAAGAAGGACAAGACGATCTCAGAGGATGAGCAATTCCGCGCACAGGATGAAATCCAGAAGATCACGGACGACTACGTCAAGAAAATCGATTCCGTTTGCGGTGTGAAAGAAAAGGAAATCCTGGAAACTTAAATGCCCGAACTCGATTTGAAGACCCTGCCGCGACATGTGGCCATAATCATGGACGGCAACGGCCGGTGGGCAAAACAAAAACTGAGGGGCCGTGTTTTCGGACACAAACAGGGCGCCGGCTCAGTTCGAGAGGTCGTAACCTGCTGTCGCAGGCTCGGGATACCTTATCTTACCCTCTACGCATTTTCCAAAGAGAACTGGAACCGCCCGGAAGCCGAAATCAGGGCGCTCTGGGGACTGCTTGACCGCTTCCTTAAGTCCGAACTTCCCGACCTGGTCAGCAAGGAAATTCGCCTCATCCATATCGGGGACACCGAAGACATACCCCCGTACGTGCTTAAACAGCTGCGTTCTACCGAAGAAATAACCAGAAACTACGATAAGATGACTATCAACCTGGCCCTCAACTATGGTGGAAGGCAGGAGATTGTACGCGCCGCAAAGCTTTTCGCCGGGGATATACTGAGCGGACGAATTGGGACGGGTGAAATTTCGCCCGAACTTTTCTCGAGCTATCTCTACACTTCCGGCTGCCCCGATCCGGACCTCGTTATCCGCACCGGGGGCGAAATCCGGGTCAGCAATTTCCTCCTGTGGCAACTGGCGTATGCGGAGCTCTACTTCTCCGAGCTATTGTGGCCCGATTTCCACGAGGAGAATTTTATCGAAGCCCTTAAGGAATTCCAGCGCCGCGAACGGCGCTTCGGACGCACTGGCGAGCAGATAAAGTCCGTGATTTTAGGAATTTAAGGAATTCTAGGGGTTTGAGGAATTAACGGATTCACAGGGATTTCAGGATTGGTGGAACAAAGGGTTGGATTTTAGAAGGCAGCAAGGCGAGGGATTTGACACCAAAGTCGTGAATCCCTCGAATTCATAAAATTCCTTTAATCCCTTAAATTCCTTAAATTACTCACCCAGGCCAGAAGAATTTCATGCCCGATTCTCCGAAGTCGAATTCTCATACCCAGCGTTGGTACACTGGACTGGCCGTCGGGCTTCCCGTGCTGGCATGCCTTGCCGCCGGACCGCACTGGAGTTGGTGGCTGCTGGTAACCATCAGCGGGTCCCTCGGAATTTGGGAACTCCACGGCATTTTATTTCGAGACCCCCTTCCGTCCAGGTGGCGGATTTTATCCTTCAGCATAGCCATCGTGATGCCATTGGCAACATTCTGGGGGGGCGTGCCGGGGATGAACCTTGTCCTTATTGCAGCCATTTTCGGCGCTTTTTCGCTGATGCTGCTTTTCTCGCCCCGCGACCCGCAAGAGATTGGACGAATAGCCCATCTCGTTCTTGCCTGGCTCTATGTTCCCTACCTTCTTTCGCACCTGCTCCTCCTCGGGGCTTTCCCGGACGGTCGATTCTGGATCATATTCGTTCTAGGGGTGATTGTCGCGGGCGATGCGGGGGCCTATCACACGGGGGTTACATTCGGCCGGCACAAGCTTTTCGAAAAGGTAAGCCCGAAAAAAACGATCGAAGGGGCTCTGGGCGGGCTGGCGGCAAGCCTTTTAATGGGACTTGTCCTGGGGCTTCTATTTTCCCGCCAGACGGGAATAGGGCAGCTCCTCGTTTTCGGGCTTCTTACAGCTGTTGCCGGTCAGACAGGGGACCTCATCGAGTCGATGATCAAGCGCAATTGCGGCAAAAAAGATTCCAGCACCCTGCTGCCCGGACATGGAGGGATTCTCGACAGGCTGGATTCGCTTCTTTTTTCTTTCCCGTTGATGTGGTTGCTCTTACAATGGGCCGCCTGAAAGTTTTTGTCTAATAAATATTTGTCTGAGCTTACCAGGCTTTCCTGAGAGGGGAAGGAAAGGCCGTTTTTAAATGAACAGAAAAAAAATAGCTATTCTCGGCAGCACCGGTTCGATCGGCCGTAGCACCCTGGATGTGGTCCGCCAGTTTGGAGACAGGTTCGAGGTTGTTGCGCTCGGGGCTGGATCGAATTCCTGTCTGCTTTGCGAACAAATTGCCGAATTTGCACCAAAGACAGTATCTGTAATCGACCGGTGTGTTGCCGACAGTCTGATCCAGTTGCTGAAGGAAAAGGGCATCAGCCCGCCTGAAGTGCTGTATGGTCCGGAGGGGTACTGCGCCGTTGCCGCCCATCCCGATTCGAAGACCCTCGTTTCGGCCATGGTCGGGGCTGCGGGCCTCGTTCCAACACTTGCCGCAATCGAGGCAGGCAAGGATATCGCCTTGGCGAACAAGGAAACACTGGTAATAGCGGGCGAGATCGTGATGCGGCTTGCCGCCGAAAAAAATGTCCGAATCCTGCCGGTTGACAGCGAACACAGCGCTATTTTCCAGGCCCTCCAGGGAAATCACCGCCATGCGCTTGCGCGGATTCTTCTCACTGCCTCCGGTGGCCCTTTTTTCAGCAAGACCCCGGAAGAGATCCAGGCAATGACCCCCGAGGCAGCCCTTCGCCATCCGAACTGGTCCATGGGCCGAAAGATCACAATCGATTCCGCGACACTCATGAACAAGGGCCTCGAAGTCATCGAGGCAAGGTGGCTCTTCGGCGTGGAACTGGACCAGATTTCTGTCCACGTGCATCCCGAGAGCGTAGTCCACTCGATGGTGGAATATATAGACGGATCGGTTATCGCCCAACTGGGTGTGCCGGACATGAAGATCCCGATCGCCTACGCCCTTACCTACCCCGAGCGGCTCCCGGTTGCCGGCCCGAGGCTCGATTTGTTTGGCCTGCAGAAGCTTTCATTCTATCCGCCCGATACTGAAAAGTTTCCGTGCCTGCGCTTGGCATTCGAGGCCTGCCGATGCGGATCTACAATGCCGGCGGTCCTAAATGCAGCAAACGAGATTGCGGTAAACGCATTTCTGGACAATAAAATAGGATTTGCCGATATACCCGATACAATAGAAAAGGTGATGGAGGCGCACCAAACCGCCCCAAGCGCCGACCTGGGCGCCATCCTCGACGCGGATGCGTGGGCGAGGAGCGGGGCTGCAAAAATAATTGCCCGGAAATATTGCCAAAAAGGCCACAACAAATGCTAAACTCCGGATGGAGAATTATATTCTAACGAAGTGTTTAGCGGAATTTTACGAAAAGTGAGGACCAAATCTTGGTAGCGACATTATTTGCAGCAGCAAACATAATAATTCCAACGGTAATAGTGCTCGGAATATTAATTTTCGTACACGAACTCGGCCACTTCATTGTGGCGAAGCGGAGCGGAGTAGTCGTTCTTTGCTTTTCGCTGGGGTTCGGCCCCAAACTCATCTCCATAACTCGCGGCGGGACGGAATACCGGCTGTCGATTATTCCACTTGGCGGCTACGTCAAGATGCTCGGCGAAGATAACGAAGAACCCCTTACCGAGGAGCAGCTGGCCGGGGCATTTTCCAAGCAGCCGGTAGGCAAACGTTTTGGGATAGTTTTTGCCGGACCCGCGATGAATTTTGTTCTGGCTATTGTGCTTTTCACATTTCTTTTTGCGTTTTCCGGAATTCCGGAGCGCGCCCCCGAAGTCGGCGCGGTAAATCCCGGCTCACCGGCTGAAATGGCCGGGCTCCAGAACGGGGACAGGGTGCTCGCTGTAAATGGAAATCAGATAAGCAATTGGGAGGAACTCTCCGAAGCCATCGAGAAGCAGGGGCAAAATCCTCTTGCGCTGCAGATCAAGCGCGGCGACCAACAGTTGACCGCCACGGTTACCCCGGCAGTCAACGAGGCGACAAACCTTTTCGGCGAAACGATAAAACGCCCCCTCATCGGGATCCAGGCCTCCGAGAAATACGACATCAAGGAGGTAAATCCGCTTGCCGCCGGTTACCATGCCGTGCTCCATACATGGAAACTGACCAAGCTGTTCTTACTTACCGTGGTCAAGCTGGTGCAGAGGGTAGTTCCGCTAAATGCCCTCGGCGGACCGATCTTTATCGCCCAGATGGCCGGCCAGCAGGCAGCGGAAGGAATACTAAATCTGATCAACTTGATGGCATTTATCAGTGTCAATTTGGCCGTCCTCAATTTACTTCCGATCCCGGTGTTGGACGGCGGCCATCTCTTCTTTTTCACTATCGAAGCGATTATCGGCCGGCCCATTTCGATCAAGAAGATCGAGCTTGCCCAAAAGGTGGGCCTGTTTCTTCTCCTGGCGCTGATGGTCGTGGTAATTTTCAATGACATAATGCGGCTTATCCGGGGGGCATAAACCCCATTTTCGCATATCCGATCTTGGGGGGGGTCCGGGCACATGGTCCCTACCTCCCCGTTTTTCCCATCCGAAACCGCCTATATGAAAATCCTTGCAGCGGATACATCCTCGATTTCCGGCAGCATCGCCCTGCTCGACGGAGCCTCCATTATTGCCGAATTTACGCTCCGGTCCGCCCAGACCCACAACAGGCGCCTGCTCGGATCGATTGACGATTTGCTGCGCCACGCCGGCTGGAACATTGGCGATATCGAGGGATATGCGGTTGGGTGTGGGCCGGGCAGCTTCACGGGACTTCGGATCGGAATGACCACAATCAAGGTGCTGGCATGGACAAGGGGAAAGCTATATGCCGCGGTCCCCTCGCTGGATGCCCTGGCACTGCCCTTTGAATTCTCCCAGATCCCCGTCTGCGCAATGATAGATGCCCGGAAAAAAGAGGTCTTTTGCGCGATTTATCAACCCGATGGGAAAGGAAACCTGAGCACTATAATGCCCTATTCCGCGATGTCCCCTTCAGCGCTTGCCGAGAAAATAGACCGGCGGATAATCTTTTGCGGAGACGGCTGGCCGCTCTACAAAGATCTATTAAAGAGGAAGCTCGGGGCTTTGGCGATAGGGGCCCCACCGGCATTTAACCTGATCCGGGCCGGATTCGTGGGTGAGCTTGCATTTAGGAAGTTCTCGAAAGGAGAGCAGGACGATCCGGCAACCAGCGCGCCACTCTACGTGAGGCCATCGGAGGCGGAAGTCAAATACCCGCATTTTGCCGAGAAAAGCAGTGCGGAACCCGAAATCATATAAGTCCCGGCAGCCCAAACGCTATTTCCTTAAAAAGCACCGTGGCGCCGGCTCCTCATTCATCCTGAAAAACCTCTGCGATCCCGCATTTCCCATCTACTTTCTTCTTGGAAACCTTATGGCTCCAGCGCGAAAAATGGTGGAAGGCCCTAACCAATCGGTCGCCAAGGGTGAATGCGGCAGTCCTTGTACGTGAGAGTATTGCCATATTCCATGAAGTGAAGCAGTGGAAAGTAAGGCGGGGATGCCGGTGTTGGCGGCGGTCGGCCCCCATTTGGGGGCCCACGCCGAACTACCGCGGTAAGTGCGGGCTTTGCTGCGAGATTGCGAGCGGGATGCCGGATTTTCCCCCTTGCGCTGAATTGCCGAACAGGTGGCGAGCCATATTCGGCAACAGCTTGGGGCGGGGCCACCGCTTGTGTCCTTTTCTCTTGCAAGGCAGGGACTCGGGCGGCGGCCTGTGCTCGATCCATGAGTGGCGGCCAAATCCTTGCCGGCTCTTCGATTCGGATGAATGTGGCTTTTTCCGCAACAGCCCCTAGCCGGCCGAAGTGTCCAGCGGCAAGAACCTTCTCCTAGTGAGGCGCTGGCTCGCCAATCTGGTTTATGGCCGTAAGTTGCCACTGGCGCGTGCCGACGTCACGGCAATAGGTCCAGAACTCCTGAAACTTAACCGGGTTTAATTTATCGCCCTGCACCACGTTTCCGGACTGGTCATCCACCGTATAGTCAAGCAGGTTCGCCGTGTACAAAACGGTTATGTAGTCCTTCCCCGATTCCTGCCAGACCTCGGTGGGCTCCACTTTCCGCACGGCTATGTTTTCGAGTTTGTTGATTTTGCCCTCACGCTTCATCTTCGCGAACTCGTCGCGAAAATAAGAGGCCATTTCCGGAGTCACCAGATTCTCAAGGCCATCGAGGCTGCGGTTCATCCAACCGGCCTGGATACGGAAAAACATATCCTCGGCTGCCTCCTTGAAGCTTTCTTCGCTAAAGGAAGGGTCGAATCTGCGGATTTCATCCAGCCCATGTTGCACCTCATCAACTTGCTGCACGGGAGGCTGCCCTCCGGCGCCGTAGAAGGTACCCGAAGCTGGAGAACTCGGTGTGCTGCTCTCAAAGTAAGATCCCTGCTCCGCGCGCCGTCTTTTGAAGAACTTCATCCCAAAATAGATCAGGGCCCCGATGATAAGAAGGTCGAACAGCCCGATACCCGATCCGCCGAATCCTCCTCCACCCGCGCCGTATCCGCGGCTGCCGAAAAGCATATTGCCGAGAAGCCCTCCCGCGACCCCACCGGCAAGCCCCTGCAAGAAGGGGCTTCCGCCGAACCCGCCCCTGCTCTGAGTGCCGGGACTAGCGCCGGGAGACCCCATTCCGGGGCTGTAGGGCGAGGGTGATGGCGAGGGCGAGGGCCTTGAAGGGGGCATGGTCGGACTCGAAAAACTCCTGCTCCCCCGGCTCCCCATCGAGCCTCCACCACCGGCCCGGGCCCAGGCGCTCGATTCCAACGCCAGGCTCGCGGCAAACAAGACGAGCACAGTCAGAGCTGCCGCCGCCAGATTTGTCGATCTCCTCCTCATATTCTTATCTCCTTGTGACCATATCGATAACGATAGTTCTCTTCGCCGCGTTAACACTTCAATATACTTATTCCGCTTATCAATTGCAACCGAACCCGCAAACGCAAGGTGGAGCTTGCAGTCAGATCTTTTAACATGAGATTAAGAAAACAACTACTTGGGACGTGCGATTGACCGATGGATTCTCACGTCCTTAGACAGGCGCAAATGAGCCCCGGCCTGGGTTGCGGCGTACTCTCCTAACACAGGGTTGCGGCGTGGTCTCCTGACCGCGCCGCGATGATCTCCGGCCATAAAAAAAACCCCTCGAGCCAAAAGGCCCGAGGGGTTTTCATATAAGGATGAGGCGGCGGCGTCCTACT
>DBMO01000025.1 GCA_002298995.1 Desulfarculales bacterium UBA696 | reverse complement strand
ACCCATGTATCCGGTCCATAGAGAGGGGTTGGGGGAGGGGGTTGGAATTCTTAAATATATTCGACACCCTCCCCTAGCCCCTCCCATCAAGGGAGGGGGATCCGACTCGATTCCTCTTTGGGCTACGACCTCTGACCGCGCCATAACCGGGTTTAATGAAGCGTCTTTTTCAACCATCAAGCGGCAATCCAGGGCGCAAACCCTAAACCCGCATCTTTTTGCAACCCGCGACCGGAACGCACAACTTCATTGTAAAAAATCACACGAGTGTTTATATTCTTCTCTTCACTACCGGCGGGATTTTTTTCTTCCTCCGCCCGGTCTATCCGCTCATCCCGGAAGGCTATAATTAGAAGACGATTCCGCGGTTTTTGCCGCGATCCATTCGGTGACTTTGTTCCCCAAAAATAGAGAGGGTCCGGGTTTAAATGACAGGCGATCTTTACAGGGAAGCAGGGGTTGACCTCGGTAAGGCAAACGAGCTTGTCAACCGGATAAGGCCTATAGTGCGCTCCACCTTTCGCGGCGGCGTGATAACCGACATCGGTGGTTTTGGGGGCCTTTTTTCCCTCAATTGTCAGGAGATGAAAAACCCGGTCCTGGTCTCTTCGACCGACGGAGTGGGCACCAAGCTCAAAATCGCCTTCATGGCCAACAAGCATGACACGGTCGGGATCGACCTCGTTGCAATGTGCGTAAACGACATAGTGGTTCAGGGGGCAAAGCCTCTTTTTTTCCTGGACTACCTTGCTCTTGGTAAAGTCGATCTCGACCTGGTCGAGCAACTGGTTAAAGGGATCGCCGACGGGTGCAAAATGGCGGGCTGCTCGCTGATCGGTGGAGAAACGGCAGAGATGCCCGACTTCTACCGCGAAGGCGAATACGACATGGCGGGTTTTACGGTTGGGCTGGTGGACAATTCCAAGATAATTGACGGATCGACGATCCGGGTCGGCCACCGCATAATCGGCCTTGCATCGACGGGACTGCACTCGAATGGCTACAGCCTGGCAAGGAAAATCATATTCGATAAGCTGGGGCTGGAGATCGATAGCTTTGTCCCCGAACTTGGCCGAACTGTTGGCGAAGAACTGCTCGAACCCACGCGCATCTATACCGACGCGGCGCTAAACGTCCTTCGCAAATACAACGTGGCCGGCATGTCCCACATTACCGGCGGCGGATTTTACGACAATATCGAACGGATCCTGCCCAAAGCCTGCGCCGCGCTCATCCGGGAAGGCACCTGGAAAAAGCCTCCAATTTTTGATTTCCTCAGGGAAAAAGGCGGCGTGAGCGCCGAGGAGATGAATCATGTCTTCAATAACGGGATAGGGTATGTGATTGTCGTGGAGCCCGGGGACGCCGAGGAAATACGTTCATTCATCCAGGCAATGAATATCGGGGTCTCAATTATCGGTGAAATAGTCCCGAGGGAAGCCGGATCGAGCCCTGTGCGCGTGATTCAATAAGAATACGCTATTAGATTTCTGAACTGAAATCCAAACCGCCATATCCGGTGTCTTGCAGTGGAAAACAAGGGAAACCAAATCGAGGCCGCAATCGATTTTCTTTCCGCGTACCTCCACGGAAAAGAAAAGGCGCTGAGGCTCGCCCTTATCTGCTTTTTCTCACGCGGGCATCTTTTAATCGAAGACCTTCCGGGACTTGGTAAAACCGTTCTGGCAGTGGCAATAGCCAAAGTCCTGGGGCTGTCGTTTGGCAGGATACAGTCCACCAGCGACCTGCTCCCCTCGGACATAACCGGCGTTTCGGTTTTCGATAAAAACTCCGGCAGTTTTGAATTCAAGCCTGGTCCTATTTTCAATCACATCGTCCTGGTTGATGAAATAAACCGGGCAACTCCCAAGACTCAGAGCGCGCTGCTCGAAGCAATGGGGGAAAAGCAGGTTACAATCGAGGGCAGGACATACGACCTCCCGGCCCCCTTTCTCGTAATAGCAACTCAAAACCCCGCCGAACAGTTCGGCACGTTTCCTCTTCCCGAGTCGCAGCTTGACCGTTTCATGATGAAAATCAGCGTCGGCTACCCCGACCGGACCGCCGAGCGCAAAATTCTCCAGGGCGGCAGCAGAAGGCGGGCCATTTACTCGATTGACCCGATGCTCGACAAGGCAGAGGTGCTCGGCATCCAGGAAAAGATACAGAACGGAGTATACGTTTCCGAAAAGATGCTCGAATATCTGCTTAATATCGTCGAGGCAACGCGCCGCTCCCGCTTCCTGGTCTCGGGGCTGTCAACCCGCGGCGCTCTCGCGCTGGTAAATACCGCCAAGGCGGACGCTTTCCTTGAGGGAAAAGACTACATAGTTCCTGAAAACGTGAAGGCCCTAGCGGAGTATGTCATTTCCCACCGGGTGATTTTTCGCGAGGAATTCGAGACAGCAAACAAGAAGGAGCTTGTAAAATCGCTTCTGGAAGAAGTACCCGTCCCGGTGTGATAAGGATCAGCAAGGCCGGCTGGCTCTACATCCTTGTCACCATCCTCATCGGCCTGTCCGCCGTTAATACCGGAAACAATCTCGTTTATATAATCGCCTCCGCTCTGCTCAGCTACCTGCTCGTTTCGGGTATTTTCGGAAGGAGAAACATCCACGGACTCGATGCCGAGGTCTTTTTTCCGGACGAAGTGTTCGCCCGCACCGAAGCCCTGGCCGAAGTGAGGGTGCGAAATCTTCGCAAACGGACGCCGGTTTTCCTTATTACAATCGAGGTTGGCGGCGGCAGCTGCTTTTTCCCTTATATAGCACCCAATTCCACCGAGTCGGGTTTTGTTCCGATGACCTTTCATCGCAGAGGGGCCGCCGAGTTGGAAGGGGCTGTGGTCTCGTCGAATTTTCCGTTCAATTTTTTCAAAAGGTTCAGGACTCTCAAGAAAAAATGGAGGGCAACGGTATACCCCATGCCCCTACGGTGCTCTCTTTCGGCATTCCGGGACGGGGGCTCCAGGCACAGGGGAGAAAAAGAACTCAACAAGGCGGGCTACGAGGCGGATATACTCTCGATTCGCGACTACGTTCCGGGAGACCCTCCAAAGTACATAAACTGGAAGTCCACCGCCAAGACGGGGAGGCTCAAGGTGAAGGAACTCTCCGCAATCGAGCGCCAGCAAGTTACAATTGATTTTGACTCGATGGAAAAAGAAGATGTCGAGCGGGCTCTGTCCTGCGCGACGCATGCCGTTTTGTCATTCATGCGCACGGGGGTCCCGGTCGGGCTTCTGATCGGCGGGGAGATGCTGAGGCCCGGTCTGGCTGTTGTGCATAAACGCCTGCTCCTTACCAGGCTCGCGCTATATGGTCAGAATTGAGACGCTGCTAAGATTTGTTACTTACCTGTGCGCCGTGGCGGGTTTCTCCGCTGCCCGGCCGCACCTCGGCGCCGTATACACGGCAGGCTTCGCCGCGCTTTCCTCCCTCGCCCTGCTGCGGGATTCCGGCAAACTAACATTGCCCGTCCCTCGCTGGTTTCTGAATCTGGCATCCCTTGGCGTCCTTGCGCCCTCGCTGCTCCAAATATCGATCGAAAACATCGTGGGGCCGGTGCTCGAAGGGCTGGTACTGCTGCTCGGCATCAAGCTCCTGGAGGAGAAGAAAACACGGGACTACATGCAGATCTACCTTATATGCATGTTCCTGCTGATCGGCTCGACACTCATTTCGCTAAATATTTCATTCCTTTTCTATTTCATTCCCCTGATGCTGCTCAGTACGGCCGGACTGATTCTTCTAGCATTCTTCTCGCACGATCCCGGCCTTGCGCTTCACGGCCGTGTCGTTCCAAAAGTGTTTTCACAAAGCCTTCTTGTGTGCGCGGTTTCGATCCCGGCCTGCGCGTTGATCTTTGTCATTCTCCCCCGGACGGATTTCCCCCTCTTCAGCCTTTTTGGCAGAGTCGAAGCCGCGCGGTCGGGGTTTAGCGATTCGGTCTCGCTTGGAGACGTAACGGAGATCCAGGAAGACCCGACGGTGGTCCTGAGGGCCGAAATGCCGGAAATCGCCGAAAAGGACCTCTACTGGAGGGGAGTGGAGTTGGACCGCTTCGACGGTGTTTCGTGGAGGCGGGGTGCGGAACGGCCCGCGGAGCCCTGGGAGAGCATCCCGAGAAGCGGCGGAACGGACCAGACGATCTACCTCGAACCATCAGGGGCGCGCTATCTTTTTGCGCTGGACCGGCCCGTTGCGATTTATCCCGACGGGATCGGGCGCAGGAAAAGCCCCCGCTCGAATCTCTGGCATGAAAATATCCTTCAGCGAATTCGCTACAGGGCCGTCTCGGTTCCATCCGATTCGGCGCCTGGCACGGATTCCGACCTCGATAGGTACCTTGCTCTCCCTGCCGGGTTTTCTCCTCGAATATCCGAGTTTGCCGCAAAAATCGCCGGGCAGGGGGGAGACTCCATCGCACACTTCGTTAAACTCCTTCGCTCCGGCCAGTACGAGTACTCGATCGAGGGTCTTCACAAATCCGATGCGCCGCTCGAAGATTTTCTGTTCGAGTACAGGCGGGGCAACTGCGAATATTTTGCCTCGGCCCTCGGCGCCATGCTGCGCTCGGCAGGCATCCCGGCAAGGCTTGTCGCCGGATACCGGGGAGGCTATTACAATCCGGCCGGAAAATACTACCTGGTGTTGCAGAAAAACGCCCACGTCTGGGTCGAGGCATACCGGGCCGGCAGATGGCTTCGCATAGACCCGACGCCGGTAAACGCTCTGACCCCCGAGGAAGCTTACCGGGAGAGCATCCTTTTGCGGGTGCGGCTTCTTTTCGATACCTTCGATTACTACTGGGGAAAGTTCGTCATCGGCTACGACCTTAACCGGCAAGTCGCGTTGTGGGGAAAGGTTAAAACTGCGATTACAAGGCCGGATCTGGATATAATGCGTATGTGGGACGTCTCGGTGCTCCTTGCCCCCTATGCGGCAGGTGCCGCGGTCCTTGCCGGGCTGATTGCGTTCATGCTCCGGCGTGCCTGGCGCAAGCCGGAGCATGTGCTTATTTCGCGATTCCACCGCAAGATGAGAAAGCGGGGATATCAAAGAATCCGGGGGGAGGGGCTCGAAGAGTTTTCGAACCGGGTCAGCGATCCCGAGCTTAAAATAAGGGCCGCTGAGTTTGTGTCCGAATTTCAGGATATTTTCTACCGCGACCGGAAACTTGGCCCTTATGAAACAAAGCGCTTGAAATCCCTCATTCGATGTTTATGATGCGGGACACCCGTGCCCACTTGCATTAGAAAGTAACCGGCAGGCACGAGCTAATAACGGTCATTCTCGCAGCGCTTCTGGAATGACGATTTTCGGTACGGTCGCCGACCTGGTCACGTATCTTGTTTGGGCAACAGCCCAACGCTGGTGTCCGCACTGCGGTGCTTGCCGGGCCGCCGGGCGAATGTGCTTGCTATTTCGGCGCCGGCCTGATAAAAATGATCTTTTGACCGATGCTTTTTGCGCTTTTCCAAAGCTTGATATATTTTCCCGAAAGGAAGTACCGATCATGAGCCGAATTTGCGAATTTTGCGGGAAGACACCCCACACGGGGAATAATGTCAGCCACGCAAATAACAAGACCAAACGCGTCTGGTACCCTAATCTTCAGCAGGTAAGGCATGTGCGCACCGACGGAACGGTCAGGCGGGTTCGCGCCTGCACACGATGCATCCGCTCCGGCCTTGTGGTGAAGCCTGCCTGAGAATTTCGGTCCGGCCTTGCCGTTTTCCCCGAAGCTCACGACTAATCCGCTCGAAGGTTTCCGGTCGAAAAATGACCCAAGAGAGCCCTAGTACCGATAAGATGACCCATTTCGGATTCCTTACCGTACCCGAGAGGGAAAAGGTGGAGTGGGTCCGCCGCCATTTTAACAGCGTGGCCCGTAAATATGACTCGATGAACACCCTGCTGAGCCTGGGCATTCATTACCAGTGGAAGCGGATGGCGGTCAGGATGATGGGACTTCGCCCAGGAGACCGGGTGCTCGATGTCTGCGGGGGAACAGGGGACCTGTCTCGGATGGCAGCCGATTATGCCACGTCATCCGGCAGCGTTGTCCTATACGACATCAACTGGGAAATGATGGCGGCGGGTAGGCCCAGGATAGCCCATTCTACTGGTGGGGGCAGAATATCCCATGTCCAGGGAGACGCCGAAAAAATAGCTTTCCCGGACAACAGCTTCGATGGTGCAATGGTGGGCTTCGGAATCCGCAACCTTACGAGGCTGGAAAACGGCTTTCGCGAAATGCACCGGGTACTCAAGCCCGGTGGGACTTTTATGTGCCTTGAATTCTCCGAGCCGGTAACGCCGTGGTTCCGGAGTCTTTATGATTTCTATTCGTTCCGGGTCATGCCGCTTTTGGGCAAAATGCTTGCCGGCTGCCAGCCCGCATATACCTACCTTCCTGAGTCGATCCGGATGTTTCCGTCCCCTGAAGAACTTGCGCGAATGCTTAGAAACATTGGCTTTCGCGACGTATATTATCGGCGGCTGACCGACGGCATAGCTGTAGCCCACCTCGGGAAAAAATCGGAATAACGCGATGAAACTTAACTGGGCGGAACTGCTGGTGGTAAACAACCCTTCCAGGGTCGCTCAGCAGCGCCTCGAGATTGGGTGGATGCAAAAGAATGTTCCGAGCCTGAAGGGGGGGACTTTTCTTGAGATCGGCTGCGGCCGCGGGGCAGGAGCCGCAATCATAAAGAAGCGGTTTTCACCCGATGTTTTGTGCGCAATGGACCTTGACCACCTCATGATAAAGAGGGCATTGAGGTACCTAAAGCCCGCCCAGCGCGAAAGGATCTCCTTCTACACTGCCGACGCACTCAATTTGCCCCACCCGGAAGAGGCATTCGATGCGGTTTTCGGCTTTGGCGTTTTGCACCACGTACCCGACTGGCAATCCGCGCTGGAAGAAATCGCAAGGGTGCTCAAACCCGGTGGGATCTATTTTCTAGAAGAACTCTATCCCTCCCTCTATCAGAATTTCATCACCAGGCACATTCTTCTTCACCCCGAACAGAACCGCTTCAGGAGCCCTGACCTAAAGGCCGCCCTTAACTCCTCCGGGTTTTCGGTCCATTCATGCCTGGAATTAAGGTTTGTCGGTCTGCTGGCCGTTCTGATAAGGAAGGGCGGGTACTGAGGAGTAGCGGCAGACTGGAAAGCCTCCCCCACGCGACATCCGAGCATTGGATGCCCTTCTCTCCTCTACACCCTTTCTTGGTAAGGCGGTCTTGTATACTGATTGAATTCGCTATCAGGAAGTGGCACTCTTGCAAGGTCCGGAATCTGAAATCATCATCTGGAAAGGCGCCAAAATGAAAATCTTATCCAGACTGTCGTTCCTGGCCTTTTTTGCCCTGGCCCTGAGCGGGCTGCCCGTTGCCGCGGGGGAGGCGCCGGCGGCCCAGCAGGCTGCCGCCCGGGGTCCCAGCATTGAGCTCTCCGAGATGAGCTGGGATTTTGGGGATTTATACGATGGAAAAGAATATGTGCACCACTTCAAGGTCAAAAACGTTGGAACGGCAACCCTCGAGATCAAGAAAGTGTTGCCCGGCTGAGCCAGCACGCTGGCCGAGTACGATCGGTCAATCCCTCCCGGGGGCGAGGGAAAAATCTCACTTAGGCTTAATCCGAAAGGGTGCCACGGAGAGACCAAAAAGTCGGCGCTCGTTCTGACAAACGATCCCAAAAACCCTTACTTCTCCCTGGTGGTCATGGGCAAGGCCGATTCACTCAACAGTAAGATTCTCAACAGGCCATAGTTGCGACCGAACTTTTTCCGAAAAATCAAAACGGGTCTTCCCGCGATAACGCATGAAGACCCGTTTTGCCATTTTAGAGGCGAGTCGGGAAATTGCCGGTTCCCGCACCCCGATCCTTATGACACTCGATTAATCACCCCCCGGCCTGTTTTGACTCAGCCATTATAAGCACTTGTTTTGCCGACAGAAGCTTCTTGTAGTACCGAAGCATCTTTTCAGTGTTTCCCGCCAATGCGGCTTTCAGGAGATCGCCTTCGAGTTCGGCAACTTCCAACCGGTCGTAGTAATCCAACATCTCCTTCAAATGAGCCAGGACGATTTTGCCGGTAAGTATTGGATGGTTATTTGTTACATTGGTGCTCGGGTACCTTGTCCCGTGCTCCAACTCAACTTCGAGTCCCTGCCGGAAAGTCTCGGGGTCTATTTGCAACCCATCAGTCTCAATTTCTCTCAAAATCGCACGAGCTTCCTCCGGAAGAACACCAGCCTCGCTAAGAGACGTCCAATCCCTGATCCCAAGCTCTTTACAGACCCGTTTAACCTCTTCAATGGTAACGTACGTTGGAATTTTCATGACATCTCCTCAAGTTGAGACGTGTTTAATTCTACCCTGCAGAAAGCCCCGTGCCTTCCGCATGTTAGAGCCAACCTCGTCAGTAGCCCAGCCAAGGCCTTTGGCCCACCGGTTTGCTGTTGTTTGTGCTTTTCAGCTATTGCCGATCATACTATAAGCGACCAATGGCACTAGGTTATCGGATACCCTTGATCCTGTAAAGGATGCAAAAATGCACCGAGGTATATAAGTGATGCATCTGCCATAACGGAGTTGCCGGACCTGTTGCCGGATGCCGTACCTCCTCGATCAGGCACCATCCCAAATAAGATTTCACAGGAGACCGTGGCGAGTGAATACAGTGGGATTCAAGTTGAAGCTATACCTATTCCTTCTTTTCGCGACAATCGTGCTGAGCACTCTAACTTTTTCCGCGTTGGAAGACCTCTCTTTCCTGGATGCTTTCTACTTCAGCATCGTGACGATTGCTACCGTGGGATATGGGGATATTTGCCCAAAAACTTCTATCGGGAAGATCTTTACCCTCGGCCTCATAATCGCGGGCGTTGGAACATTCCTTGAGGTAATTGCCGGCTTGACGCAGGTGATGATAGGGAGAAGGGATCGGGAATTAAGAATAGAGAAATTGAATATGATCCGTGGGATCTTCTTCAGCGAGATCGGCACCAAACTCCTCAGAATGCTTTCT
The DNA here is from genome assembly GCA_002298995.1 of Desulfarculales bacterium UBA696. Classification (GTDB taxonomy): domain Bacteria; phylum Desulfobacterota; class Syntrophobacteria; order Syntrophobacterales; family Syntrophobacteraceae; genus SbD1. The sequence continues at coordinate 33,893 of DBMO01000025.1, read as the reverse complement.
AAAGCAGATCCGAACCGAAGCTTGCTCGCCGATGAATACGCGGCATCCGGTGAGTGGAGTGACGGCCAGTTTCAGGATGGGGTTGGTAGATTGGCTGAATACGACTTCCAAATCCGTGTGGACGATCTGGAAATGATGGAGTTGTGCGGATTTCTTGGAACGAAAGGTGATCTGCTGCTCAGGTTTCTGGAAAACCCTTCGATTCTCGAGCAGGAATCCTTTACCGAACTATTGAGGGCTATCTTTCATCTCCGGGATGAACTCCTTAACAGGGAGAATTTGACCGAATCGCCCAATTCAGACAAAGAGCACCTTAACGGTGACATGGAAAGGATTTACAGGCTGCTTGCAAGCCACTGGCTCATGCACATGCAGTATCTCAGGAAAAATTACCCATATCTATTTTCCCTTGCCGCAAGGACTAATCCCTTCGAGAAGAATGCCACCGCGGTTATTTACGATTAGGCATCAATGAATATGGTGCTCAACCCCGCCCCGTATGTAGCAGGCCTGCCGGATTTCAGGTCGAAGGATTCCGGTCTGATTGAAACTTTTGGGCCCCGATTACTCCCACCGGTCGCCTTTTCTCTTCAGGTCGATGTAGCCGACCTTGCCTCTCTCGTCGATAAAAGAGCTGAGGAGCCAGCTGACCAAGCTTATCAACAGCGAGCCGAATACGGCAGACCAGAAGCCGTAGACGTGAAATCCCGGAACTACCCCTGAGACCATCTTCAGCAGCAGTGCGTTTATGACGAGGGTAAACAGCCCCAGGGTGAAGATGTTTATGGGGAGCGTAATTATGAGAAGTATGGGGCGAAATAGGGCATTCAGTATCCCCAGGACCGCCGCCGCGAAAAACGCCGACCAAAATCCGTCGACAACGATGCCTTGCACGAGGTAGGACGTGATTATGATCGAAATCGTAACCAGCAGCCATCTCACCATGAGTCCGCTCAATTTATAATCCTCCAGGTTAGTGTTGGTGGATTCTGCAAAAGCTGTTCAGACTTCGATACTATCAGAAAAAGCGGCTTCTTAACATCAGTGCGTCAGCGGTATGGCGGGATTTATTTTTGGGGTCCGGGTTCGGCTGAGAGTCATTGCCGTTGCGGCAAAAGCGGGAGCCCGGCTGTTAAGGTCAAATTGAATGGCATTAGTTTCTAAAATCACTTGCCGATTCTTCCGATTTGGTGATGCTGCCCTTTACCTCCAGGGTATTTGCATCCGAGCCTATCCTCCGGCCGCAATTTGCCATCAGGCCGGAGGCTTGCTCCTGGTCTTCTTTAAGTCTCTCGAATGACGTGGCGTGGCAACTTGCAGCCATTACCAGATGCAATTCCGCGCAGGCCTCTGTTTCCTGATTTAATTCAATGAGCGTTTCAGCAAGGTAGAGATGGTTGGTGCTGTTATCCGGGGCGATCTTAATCGCATTGCGCAGAAGATTTAAAGACTGATCGAGATCGCCCTCCGAAATAGGCCATGCGGGAACTTTGCACAGGATTCGGCCGAGAACTCTAAGCGGACCGGCCTGATCGTAGGACGGATCGACTTCTATCGCCGCGTTCAAGTCTTTGATGATCTGCGGTATGGTTGAAAGCGCGGTGGCGGCCCTGCTGATTTCACAAATGCCGCAAAGGTTCAGCGCATGCCAGTAATAGCCTTCAACCCGTCGGGGCTCCTCACCGATCATGATCCTGGCATAGCCCGCGCCTTTTTCGAACCACTTCTGCTTGTCCTGCGCGGGGACCATCTCCCCCAGTTCAAAGCTCAGACGGGTCATGTCGATTAGAGTTTTATACCGCGGGCTTTGCGCGTCCTCCAGGTTCTTCTCGAACGAGACCAGCGTGCCTATGGACTTCTCGATCTCGGCCTGGGAAGCCGGCGGAAAACAACTCGAACTGGGCAAGCCGATTAAACCCGAGAAATTCGGGGCCTTGGCCAAGAAGTTGGTGGATAAAAGTTCGTGCTGGTAGTAGACCTTGATAAAAATGAGCAGGAAGACCACAAGCACGGCGAAAATAGATTTCTTGGAGATGAATTTTTGCATTGCTTGCCGCCTTACTGAAGAAATCTTACGGATGATGTTCTCACGCGGAATCAAGAGGCCCCAGGCACCCTAAAGACTGGGGCCGCCCCCATCCATTAATGCATCCATCCCAAATTATATCCGGCGCGAAGAAATGGTAATCGGGTGAGTAATTTATTCTTTGGGAAGAATCACGGTAATTTAGCTGTGTGAATGTAGAAAAATGTAAGCCTTGCCGGCTGGAATCTCCCGACACTTGCAAAATGCCCCAATCCACCAAAATAACCGAGGATTCCGGGCCGGAGCGAGAGATTTTTCTTTCCCTTTTCGAGCGGGAGGATTAAAAATCCCCCTGAAATCCGGAAGCCGTTTTCGGATTATTGTATGAGTCGAACCGCACGCAAGTACAGGCCGAAAGAAATACTTTTTCATGTTTAAAAAAGTTCAAAGATATCTGCGTCCCTACCTTTTTCCTTTCCTGTTCGCTCTGGCTCAGGTTTTCGTTATGAGCGCCTGCGAACTGCTAAAGCCATGGCCTCTTAAAATAATCATCGACAACGTGCTGGGTGGGAAAGCTCTGCCGTGGGCCGGCCTTAGCGAATATCCGCCCCAGACGGTCCTCCTCCTGGCAACGATTGGCCTGGTATTTATTTATGTCATCCTTGGCGGCATAACGCTGCTCAACAACTACACGACCATAAAAATCGGCCAGAAGATGGTAAACGACATGCGCCGGGACATTTACGGCCATCTCCAGCGCCTCTCGCTTGCCTTCCACAGCAGGCGCCAGGTAGGCGACCTAATGTACCGGGTAACTGCCGATACCTATGCGATCCAGAGCCTCACGATGAATGGCGTCTTTCCGATAGCGACCGCACTTGTGCTCCTGGGCGGGATGTTTTTCGTGATGGTGCGCATTGACTGGCAGCTAACACTGCTTTCCCTCGCAGTCTGCCCGGCGCTCTTCGCATCGATTGCGCTTATGAGCAAGCGCATAACCAGTGCGGCAACACTTGCCCGGCAGCAGGAAAGCGAGGTCTACTCGGTCGTTCAGCGGGCGATGTCCGCAATACGCATTATCCAGGCCTTCACGAAAGAGGAGGAGGAGCATCGGAAGTTCATGGCCGCGAGCGACCTCAGCCTCGGTGCAAGCCTGAAGCTCTACACGCTCCAGACCTTCTATTCGGGCATAGTAAACGTTGTTATGGCCATTGGTACGGCTTTCGTGGTCTGGGTCGGAGCCCAACACGTGATGTCGGGCCAGATCACGGTCGGCGAGATCGTCATTTTCACGACTTATCTTGCATCGCTCTACGGGCCGATCAATACAATCAGCCAGACCTGGGGGCTGCTCCAGGGTGCAAAGGTCGGGGTCGAGCGTGTATTTGAGATCCTCGATGTCGAACGGGACCTCAAGGACGGAAGTCTTATCTTTCCCGGCTCGGGGACCCGCGGCGAAGTGATCTGGGAAAACGTTTCTTTTCATTATGCTTCCGAGCAGCCGGTACTAAAGGATATAAACCTGCATGTGAAGCCGGGGCAGAAGATCGCCATCGTGGGCCCCACCGGAGTTGGAAAATCAACCCTGGTAAGCCTCATTCCGCGCTTCTACGATCCCCGTGGCGGCCGGGTCCTGATAGACGGGACCGACATCCGCGACTTCGAGTTGAAATCTTTGCGTGGCCAGATATCCATGGTGCTCCAACCGCCCCTGGTCTTTCCGATATCGGTTCGCGAAAACATTGCATACGGAAGGCCCGAGGCGCGCATCGAGGAGGTCATTGCCGCGGCAAAGCTTGCCAGGATACACGACTCCATTGAGCGGCTTCCCCAAAAATACGAGACGGTAGTGGGAGAGCAGGGCGCGACGCTTTCCGAGGGCGAGAGGCAGAGGATCACCATAGCCCGGGCTATACTGCGGGATGCGCCTATCCTGATTCTCGATGAGCCTACCTCCTCGGTTGACGTGGAAACCGAAGCCCTGATCATGGAAGGGCTGGAACAGCTTACCGCCGGACGCACCACGTTCATTATAGCTCACAGGCTTTCGACTGTGCGCAAGGCCGACCTGATTATCGTTTTGCGAAACGGCGAGATGGTCGAGAAGGGTTCTTTCAGTGAATTGATTGCCGCGCGTTCCTACTTCGCTTCACTCTACACCTCGCAGTTCGGGTTGGATGAACCCCTGCGCGGCGTGAAATAGACTGTTACCAGTGGGCGTTCAATATTTAGCTTGGAACTGTGGGACCATCGCTTCGGGGTTCTTCTGGTGCTAATGGTGAACATAGCCCGGTTGCATTTTGGTAAGGAACGGTGGAAATCCCGGGGATCTCCATGCTCGTTTTTCAAAAAATTATGAATTCGCCGCCAATTTCGTAATGGATTATGGTCAGAGCTTCCGATATTCATTTTACCTTACTTTACAAATTCGAAAATTATTCTACAATCAACACCATTCCGGCGAACGGGGCAGAGCGTTATCTTGGTCGGAGTTTCATGAAATCGGATTGGGGTTCCTGGGAAAAGATTTCGATAGAGGGCGCGGGGAAGGAAAGTGAAAAGAATTCACGCCGCAACGGCATTTATTCTAATCTGTTTGTCCATTGCGGGGGTCTGCCGCGCCGAGGATGATTATTTAACCCAATACATCAAATCCGTTTCGATGTTCACCCCCCTGGCCCAAAACTCCGCAAGAGAGTTGATGGAACTCGGAAAACCGGTGCCCGCTCCGTTGCCTTCAGCCTTTGACCCCTATTCCTACATTTCCCATGGTCAGCTTGAAGTCCCCCAGGGTGTGAGGGTGATGATTTTCGCTCCCCATCCGGACGATGAGGCTATTTCGGCCTCCGGACTTATCCAGCGCGTTCTGGAAAAAGAGGGCGCTGTTAATGTAGTATACGTTACGAACGGGGATGCATACAAAGAGGCGCTGCGTCTCAAAATAAGGAATGTGCGAATATCGGCCAAAGATTTCATCGAGTACGGAAAAGTGCGCCAGGAAGAGGGTGTGCAGGCGCTTTGCGAACTGGGGCTAAAGCCCGAAAGTGCAACCTTCCTGGGTTTTCCCGATGACGGAATCGATGATCTTTGGGAGAGCTACTGGTCCAATCTCAAGCCTTTCATTTCACCCCATACACTTTTCGACCGGCCCCACCGTAAGGGAATCAACCGCTGGGTCAAGTACTCGGGGGTCGGCTTGGACCTTGAAATTTCGCGGGTTATTTCGGAATTCTCACCAGATTGGGTGGTTATTCCAGACCCGAGGGATATTCATCCCGATCATGCAACCGCGGGCATATTCGTGCTCGCCGCGCTTCAGGGCCTTTTCGAGGAAGGCAAGTCGCCGTTCACAACGACAAAGGTCCTCACGTACCTGGTACATTATAAAGACTATCCGTGGGGAGGCAGTTGGGCAAAGCAGATCGGGGTAACTGGAGTGGGCCAGTGCCAAAGCTCCGGGAAAACGCTTTCGAACACCGACTGGGTCACACTGCCGCTCTCTGCCGAAGAGATCGAAGGAAAGCGGCGCGCTATGTCCGCCCATGCATCTCAGCTCCAGATGCTGCAGTGGTTTTTTAGAAGCTTCCTGCTGCCCTCTGAACTTTACGGCACCCTGAGCATGACGCAGGTCATAACGCTCCCGCAGGAGTACGCCGCACACTTCAAACACCCCGCCAATCCCGAAGAACCCGAGAACGACACCGCTATTGCCCACTAAAGCCCTTTCCCGAACCGCGAGGATGTTTTTCCGCCGGCAATCGAGTTGCAGTTTCGTATATTGGTTCTCGTAGGCTGGGTCGAGCGGTGAGATGGAAATTCGTTGCGAACGCCGTCGAAAAGAGCGAAACCCAACACTCCGGCGCACCTCATCGGTGGGCACGATAGACCCTTTGCCCATCCTACAGTTTTCACGTTTCGCAAGGATTCCCCGGCGTCTGCAAAGACAAGAAATTACCCGATAATAGAACGACTCTACCCGCCAAATGAAAATCGCCATTCCGATGCCGGAATGGCGACAGACAATTCTTCAGATTTTCTAAGGTAACTGGACTTCCCGGATTTCTAAAATCCCTAAATTGCCTTTTAATCCTGTACTTTTTGAAAATACTGACCAAGGGCCATCAGAGGGAAGCAGTTTCGGTAATTGTGGTACCGGATGTAGAAGTGCTTGGGAAAGCCCGTGCCGGTGAAATCGGCCTCATCCCAGGTTCCGTCTTTGTTCTGGGTCCTTATCAGGTACTGTATTCCGCGAGCGACTTCCACGGATTCTTCTTCGTCTCCGGCTAGCAGGCCCATGATGGCCCATGCGGTCTGAGACGGGGTGCTCGGTCCCTGTCCGCGCAGCTCGGGTTTTTTATAGGAATCGCAGGTTTCACCCCAGCCGCCGTCGGAGTTCTGGTGGGCTTTTAGCCACTGGACGGCCATCTTTACGGCATTCGATTTCGGGCTTTCGCCAATCGAGATCAGGCCTCGCAAAGCGGACCAGGTCCCGTATATGTAATTTACGCCCCAACGCCCCCACCAGCTGCCGTCGGGTTCCTGGAGGCCCTTAAGAAATGCCAAGCCACTTACCGCCGCCGGATGTGACGGCTCATATCCGTAGCAGCCCATGACCTCGAGCACTCTTCCGGTGACATCGGCGGTCGGCGGGTCAACCATGGCTTCAGTATCGGCAAAGGGAATCCTGTTAAGGATCTCCATCATGTTATCGCGGTCAAATGCAGCCCATCCGCCGTTCGCGCTCTGCATGCTGAGGCACCAGTCCATGCCGCGGGATTTGCAGCAGTCCAGGCCGTTGCAATTTTCAACGCCGAACCGGTTTAGCACGTTAAGGACCACAGCCGAGTCATCCACGTCCGGGTATCTCGAATTCGAGAATTCGAAGGCCCATCCGCCGGGCGGGCAGCTGTTTTTGTACTGCCAGTCGCCACCAGTCAGGCATTGCTGGGAAACCAGCCAGTCCGCGGTTTTTTTGAGCGAGGGGTCATCGTTTGGAACCCCCGCTTCGAGCATGGCCAGGGCCGTCAGCGCCGTATCCCAGACAGGGGAGACGCATGATTGCATCCTAAGCCCGTCCTTGTCCTCGATGCAGAAGTCATCGAGGGCCTTGAGGCCTTTTACGATAACCTCATGGTCCAGCGGATATCCCAGGTGGTGCAGGGCCAGTATGGAATAGACCATCGGAGGCTGAATGCCTCCCCAGTCGCCGCTTTCTTCCTGGTGATCGATAATCCAGTCCTTCGCGGCCTCGAATGCCCTCTTGCGAAGGCTGCCGATGGGGTTTTGCTCGAATTTTTTCGCCACCCGGTCAAAATGGAAAAAGAGCCTGTGGACAATAGAGGCGAATTTTCTGTCGCAGCATGACGGATCGTAGAGTTCGGGTACGCAAAAATTTGGGGGAAGCTCGATCTTGGGCCGGATTGAAAGCACTACCGAAAGCGGGACGATTGTGCCTCTTGCCCAGCTCGAAAACTCATAGATGCTGAAATAAAATTGCGGCGGCAGCAGCACCAGTTCCACCGGCATGGAAGGAATGTTGTCCCAGTCGTACTGGCCGAACAGCGCCAGCCAGATCTTTGTGAAGACACGGGAAGCCTCTATGCCTCCTCCGTCCAGGACAAACTGCCTGGCCCTGACCAGCGGCTCGGATTGACAACTTTCGCCCAGCATCTTGAGGGCGAAGTAAGCCTCGATGGTTGTGCTGAGTTCCCCGCCATCACCTTTGTAAAGGCCCCAGGAACCATTTTCGTTCTGGTTCTTCAAAAGATATTTTACAATGCTCTTTCCCTTGCCGGGTTCGATCTTCACCCCGAGCAGGCGCATGAGCATTACGTATTCGGCGGTTATGGTGACGTTTGATTCGAGTTCGGCCCACCAGTAGCCTTCCGGATACTGGATCTGGCGGAAATAGCTGCACGACCTTTCGATCGCTTTATCGATGCGCCTTATCCACGAACTCTGGATTTTGACAAGTTTGGCGGGCGCGGGCTTGGGAACTTCGACGGTATAGGCCGGATCGGATAAAGCCGCCGCGAATTCGTCGGCCGCTTTTCCGGCTATACTCCTCCAAATTTCCTCCCCTTGTGCTATGCGCGCAGAAATAGTCCTCTTTCCCATAAATGTCTTCATTTTCCCACCTGAATGTTAGCCCCTTGTGGTCCGTCAGCCCCTAACCGGAACACAGCCATTCCGATGAATGCACCTTTTACTCACAAAATAGCTAATTTTGCAAGAAGTTTGAGAATGTCATTCCCGCGAAACAGATTGTTTCGCCGCACTCAGCGCAAATTCCTTTCGCAAATCTGGAGATAGGTTCGAGTAACTGTTCTGTCAAATATTAATTCGGGTGGGAAAAAATTTTGGTGAAGAGAAAAGTGTAAATAAATGGGAGTTTTGGCCGATTTTTCGGCAATCCTATGCCGTACTTCAGGGCAAAACCGGAACAGATTTCTTGCACGCTCGTTTATGTGTCACTATCAGATCCCATTTTTGTTTCTCCTTCCCCTTCCAATCCAGCTTCCTCAATGCCTGAAAGGGTGCGGAATACGGCCTCGGCGGCTGATCTCGGAAGGCCGGCCTGCTCGATCTCTTCCGCCGTTGCATCCTGGAGCGCTTCAATGCCGCCGAAATGGGTCAGAAGCGTTTGGCGCCTTTTCGTGCCGATGCCCGGAATCGAATCGAGTGCCGAGGTTAGCAGCGCCGCCCGGTGAACGTTTTGATAATGGGATATTGCAAAGCGGTGGGCTTCGTCCCGGATCCTCTGGAGCAGGTGCAGGATGTCTGGATAGCGGTGCAGGAAAAGAGGGTTCTTGCGGCCGGGAAGATAAAATTTCTCATACTGGCCTTTTCCCTTCTCGCCAATGTCGGCGTCGCGCTCCTTGGCAATTGATGCCACAGGTAGCCTCTCAGAGTACCCTATTTCTTCCATGAGCCTGCAGATCCGGTTTAGCTGGCCCTTGCCGCCGTCGAGCAAGAGCAGGTCGAGACCCGATGCGAGCCCCGGATCGTTTTTTACGAGCCTTTCGATTACCTCCGCCATCATCGCGGGATCGTCCGGCTCGCTTTTCGCCCGTATCCTGAACCGGCGATACGAACTCTTGTCGGGACGCGCATCCTCGAAGACCACGACCGCTCCCACCGCGTGCCGGCCCTGGATGTTCGAGATATCGACGCAGGCAATCCGCTCCGGCAGGCGCGGAAGCTTCAACAATCGCTTGAGGCTCTCGGACAGGGCGGTATCGCGGCGCTGCCATCTCCTCCGGCTGGTGAACCGTTCGCGCGCATTGCTCCGCGCCATCTCAAGGAGGTGCTTGCGCTCGCCTCTTTTTACCGGCCAAACACGCACGCGCCTGCCCTTCATCTCCGATAGCCACTCGGACATGATCGACTCGGATTCCAGTTCAACCGGCACGAGCACCTCATCCGGGATCAGGTTGCCTTCATAGTAATACTGCTGGATGAATGCCGATATGAGTTCCCCCGGCTCCCCATGCGCCTCCCGCAGGTCGTATGACCTCTGCCCCGAGTGCACCCCCTGGCGGATGAAGAGGATAACGATCTCGGTGCGGCCCTCCTCCTGGTATATTCCGATTACGTCCTGGTCGAGGAAGCGGTCCGAAACGATGTGCTGCTTCTCCAGTGTTGCGGCAACATTTCGGAGCCTGTCGCGGTAGAAGGCCGCCCGCTCGAATTCGAGCGCCTCCGATGCCTCCCCCATCCTCTTTCTTAGCTGCTGCTGGAGGACGTCGGTTTTACCCTGCAGAAAGAGTATGACCTCCTCGACCATCTTGCGGTAGTCTTCCTGCGAAATCTTATCCGCGCAAGCCCCAAGGCACTGGCCCATGGAAAAGTTGAGGCACGGGCGCTGGCGCGGCATCAGCTTCCTCCCTCGGCAAAGCCTTAGCGGAAACAACTGGTGGAGGTATTTCAGGGTCTCGCGGACGGCGTATGCCGAAGGGTAGGGGCCAAAATAGAGCGCCCCGTCCTTTTGGAACCTCCGCACGATCTCGAGCCGCGGATAAGGCTCGCGGGGGTCGATCCGTATTGCCGGATAGTTTTTGTCGTCTCGAAGAATCACGTTGTAGCGCGGCCGGTATTTCTTTATCAGGCTCGCCTCCAGCAGCAGGGCCTCTTTTTCGGTCGGCGTGATCATGTATTCGAGATCGGCCGCCCGCCCAAGCATGATCCGGGTCCGGACCCCGACGACGTCGCCCCCCCTGAAATAATTGCTGATCCGTTTCCTAAGGTCCCTGGCCTTGCCGACGTAAATCACCGCCCTGTCCGCATCCTTGAACATATAGACCCCCGGAAGGTGCGGAAACGCCTGGATTTTTTCTACCAGCGGAGCGAAATCCGGGGCATCGGACCCAGGCTGATCTACCCCAGCGCCGGGAGGGTGGGGGGAGCCGTCCATGCCGGAATGCTCGCCGAGAGCGGCTTCATCGTCCAAGGATTGTTGATGCTCTGGTTGTCGCTGTTCTTCAAAATCAGGCATTTGGGGGCCTTTGATGGAAAATTGATTCAACCCGCTTTGCGCCTCGCGCGTGTATCCCGGCACTTATTTTGTGCCGTTTTACCGTTTCTTTCTTCCGTACCGTGGATCGTTGTTCCCTCTAGTGCGGATCGTTCTTCTCTCTTACCGTCCTTTTTTGTACCGTCCTGTATTTTGTATCATTTTTCCGTGTTGTTCAATAAGCCCGCTCCGCCCGAGGTTTCAAAACAGTGGACACGCAAGGGAAATTTTGTTAGAAAAAGTGGTTGCACCGAATCGGGACGTGGCTCAGCCTGGTAGAGCGCTGCGTTCGGGACGCAGAGGTCGCTGGTTCGAATCCAGTCGTCCCGAATCTACGTGCTTAACAAATTCAATAAGTTGCGTTAAGTGCGGTGGGTTCAATTAAGGGGTCAGCCGGGGGTCAGGGGTCAATCTCTGAACTGGTTGGCCCTTTTTCTTTCGGGTTTTTTCTGGCTCCTATTTAGTAATGTCCATCCTTTCATATAACAGAAAAGAACCGAATTTGTGTGGCGGGCAGTGGGCATTGAGAACCAGACCACTAAAGCAGGTAGTGAGGCTGTTCTCAGGGGTAACGAAGACCTCCGATATTTGACCATCCGACGCTATTTTGAAAATAAATTGGAAATCACGCTTGTTTTCCTCACTGACATAATCGAAACAACTTCGCATCGAATTTGCCATTAATTGTCCAATAGCGTTTCGCACGCTCGCCTTATACGCTTTTCCTTGCTGTGTATAGGTTTGCTCCTTAGCCTTCGAAACGATTTCATCGAAAGATGGCTTGGACATGGTTCCTGCCGCGGTGAATGAGTTCCTGTAAGAACTTAGCAACTTGTAAAATGATGGTATATTTTTGTCAAAAACTTCTTTCGTACGAGCATTAAATACAAGGAAGTTGATGGTTTTGTTCTCCTCAATATATCCGGCCGCCTCAAAATTGCCCCACTGGTCGCCTTGAAAGTAGTAAATAACAGCTTCCTTGTTATCTGGAAGACTCAGAGGGGGCTTCTGCTCTGCCCTATACTTTGGATTCCCATTAGTATGAAACTTCTTTACGGTATTTTCAACCTGATCTGCCACGGATTTGATGTCCGCACTTTTCGGGACCGATTGACCATACGCCATCACGGGGCTGTTAGCCCATGTTTCCCCAACCGGATAAAACACCATGTGCAAACCTTGGTTTGCACCGCTGCGGTTGTCCAAGATCCAACCATCAGGCGCGCTAATATAGAATGCGTGGTCGCTACCAAAAAGCATTCCGGTCCCTTGTTCCGTGGCAGCAATCGTAGCAGAGCACACCATCAATATTACAAACAGTGCGGTTGAGACTATTCGCATCGTAAACCTCAAAGCGGTGGGTTATGAAGTAAGCCAACAGGATATCGTTGCCTCGTTTACAGGAACCAAACTTACAATACGATCATTTTATGTGGCAAACAGAATTATGACAACGGTTCTATTCAAGGGTCAGTTGGGGGTCAGGGGTCAGGCTGGTTGAATAAAAGCAACAACTTGGGTTCGGGGCGACTGGTTCGAATCCAGTCGTCCCGATCAAATCGGAGCAAGATAGTCCGAAAGATTGTACTCAGAAATTTCCCACCTTTGATTTCGAAGGCTCGGCACAAATCCCCCTGAAATTGCAAAATGATGTACCCCCGGCCCTTAGAACTACACCCGATTTGCCCGGCAACCGAGGCCGCTCATTGGAGAACTTTCTTCTCGAATGCGGATAACAGTGAACAATTACATTTGTCTTCCTGAAACAGAAATCAAAATTGAGAAAAACCTCTGTATATGTATACTGCTTTAACTTCCCTCACAATCCGGTCAGTTGCTTTGTGACTACTGTGCCATTTACGTATGATAAGATCTCTGTTAAATTTCGAGGCAAGCCTGCGCGGGTTGACCTTAAAAGCCATCCTGAAGCCAGAAGATACCGAACCAGGCTGAAAGAAGGAGGCGCAGAAGGCCCGAATTTTGCCGACCACATGACCATAGTCATCTGGGGATGCGGGACGGAATGTGAGTCACTGGCCTTTGTTGATGCTCGGAACGGAAGAGTGTACTTTGACGAGAAGCTTAGGCACATTGCTTTCACGAATGTGCATTCCGACGCTATGGATCGAATCATTTCCTATCGCAGGGATAGTACTCTTCTAATTGTTGCAGGTTGCCCCAACGAGGAGTGTTCCACCCGTAGAGGGGTGAACTATTTCATCTGGACCGGATCTGGCCTTAAACATATTTTAAGAATTCCAAGGGGTTGGTATCCGGAAAAGATTCGCTGAGCACGCTTTTGCTCCCCAATATTTAGCCGTTAGAGTGACGGCTTTCCGGAGTTTTTTAGATGCGCAGGTTTTCTGCCGAACAATAGGGGGCTGCGAGCGCTGTGTTTAAATGCACCCATAAAAAAGAGCCCAAGATAAAGGGGACCTGTGATGATAAAAGATGATGGGCATTACAAAAGATTTGCTCGAATAATTTTAATCTTAGCCATTTCGTTTTTCATTTCGCTATGTGCTGCAGGCGGTGGGTATACGGCTGAAGAAGACAATTTGGGCAAGTCCGACTTCGCTCTCGTTGTGAATTTCGGGGAAACAGCATCGGAGCCGGGGAAATTATGGGTTGTCGGAAAATTTGAACCCGCTCGCAAAATCACACTATTGCTTGAAGGGAAGAATACCTGTGTTATGGAAACATCTCCGCTCACGGAAGAGGCGGAGTCTTCAGGTGCAATACTTACCGAATTGCTTGGAAAATGCCAAACTGCGAATAAATTCTTTCTAGAAGTCGCACTTATAGGAAGGCCGGTCCGCGACTACGAAAGGATTGCTCCAAAAGAGACGGCGGACGTTGAAGAAATCGCCTCGATAGACGGGTTAATCCGGAGCAGCAATGTACTTACCTCCCTTCTCAAAAAAGCTCAAGATCGAATCCCCGGTGAACTCGAAGAATTAAAAGGAGTTATCCCGAAAGTCAACGAAGTGATGATATCGGGTTCCAAAATCCGAATAGCATCCTATCAGAAGCCGGACTTTGATGGTCCCAAGGTCATCATGATCGAAGGACGTGTATATCCACTGGCCGGGTGGTGCTCATCGCTAAACGTGAACGTCTTCCGCCTCAATGGGCAGCACTATGCTTACGCAAGTTCATACTGCTGCGGTTGCGGAATCCACATTGAACAGATTTTCCGAATAACGCCCGAAGGTCCTGTCGAAGTGCTCTCAGAGTATAGTCTTTCAGATTAATGGCAGGTTGCACAACTTCTCCGCTCCGGCTCAGAAGCTGGGAGGCCGAAGCTACCGAGAACCTAAGCTTGATACCGGTACCTAGAGTCGTGTAGGGTGGGCACGGTTTCTATCGTGCCCACCAACATGAATTCGGGTGGGTGAGCCCAGATAGCTTTATTATACTGGTCTGAAGGATAGGAGGCCATCTGGATAGCTGAATCAAGAACTCTGACCTTGCGGCCGGCCGTGCTATTCCGTTCAGCCTCCCGCGCTTCGCGCCCGGATAACAAGTTGTCCGGGTCACCTGCGAATTGTTATGCGACTTCCATCAAGAGGCTCTGTTCATCAGTGCTGAGAACCTTGTCGATATCGAGCAGGATTTTTACGCTCCCGGTAGTTTTTGCCATTCCAAGGATATAGTCCGTGTTCAGGGTGGTCCCGAACTCCGGGGTATTTTCGATGTCCGAACCCTTGATGTTTAGAACCTCCGAAACTGAATCCACAACGACTCCTATATGCAGCCTCCCTCTGTCAGAATCGGTCTCTACAACCACGATGCAGGTGCGATCGGTATATTCGGCGCTACTCATTCCAAAACGGATGCGAAGGTCGATCACCGGAATTACTTTCCCTCTCAGGTTAATGACGCCCTTCACGTGCTCCGGAGTCTGGGGAACAGGGGTCACACGCATCATCCCGATGATTTCCTTGACCTTGAGGATGCCGATTCCGTATTCCTCCTGGTCCAGGGAGAAGGTCAAAAACTTTCCTTCCCGGTCTGCCGCTCTTTGCACAACATGGTTCAAAACTTTTGTTTGCTCAGTCATGATTTGCTTGTGCTCCTTCTATTGAGGTAATCGTCCATCGTCGGCGAGCGAGGGCACGGTTCCGCTGGAAGAGCACGCCGGGAAACTGAAAAGCATTGGGAGAAGGATTGCGTTGCGGCCGGCTTGTCCCTCGATTTTCAATTCGGAATAATTCGCAGATTCATGAAGTTAAAATTATTTGTATTTTGGACCTGATTCCGACAGGAAATGGATTGGTGGCAACCGAAAAGGCATTTGGAAAAGGCTGGCAACCTCATGCCCGACCCCGTGCGCCCCGACAGAGGTCGCTGGTTCGAATCCAGTCGTCATGATCACCAAATGAATAGGTTAAGAAGCCAACATTTTGATAATGTTTTTGGCGAGACGCTCATTGATTTCATTGTGGCGTGGGATAGGTTGACATAAGCGAGTATTAGGATTTTGGTACCAATCGTGCTTACTTCCGTGACGGATGAGGACGCATCCCGCTTCCTCGATTCGTTTCACTAATTCTTTCCTTTTCACTATACCGCCATATCTTCGTGGATCCGAACCAATGGAATTTCCTTGCTTTCAAGCATAATGAGAATGTCCTTGAGATTTTCCCTCAACTCTTCGAGGTTCTCACCCTGAGTCATGTAATCCGGGTAGGCCTCAAGGTGTCCCAACCACATCCCGTCGTTCTCCTGCCAGTAAACTATTTTGACCGTCTTCATCGATTACCCCCGACTTCAAATAGTTGCCATATCTATTCGCATTTTAACCATCAGGTCAACTGAAAACACTTCAATCGCTGTCCGACAACTTTCGTATTGCCTCGCGGGTGGCCCATGCAACCCGTTGCCTAGTCCCGAATTAGCCGGGTTCTTCCGTAAAACCCGTTCCTCTTCATTGTCGTCCTCCCCAAACCTATTAAACCGAGAATCCCGAAATCACACTGGCATAATTCTTGGTACAAAGGTCATGCTGTTCGCCCAACACTGGCGGGCGCGATAAAGCGCATGCCCGGCCCGGGGTCGTTAATGGCTCGGGTGGGGGATGGCGCTGCGCTATTGGTTTAATTACAAGGTGGTATTTCTGCTTACGATTTGGGAATCCAGCACGATAATTTGCGCCATGCCCACGCATGCATAGCACTCGTCCGTCCAAAATCACCATCGGATAACCATTTGAAATAATTGTAAGTGTTAGCCTCGGTCTGCCGACGTTCAAGAAAATGAAACTCTAGGAACGGCACTGGCCTGCTCTTTGCTCAACCCAACATATACGATCTTTTAGAATTGCATAACTCACAAAAGGCAAACCGCGCGAAAGCGCGGGACGCAAAGTTACTGGCCTAAGTCTCGGGAAGATCCGGGATACGGTCGCAGGACCGCTGAGCAGATGCAGCACCTCCCCAGGTGGCTGGTTTGCCGGCTTACCGAGGGAGAAAAGATGCACCGGTTCCAATTTATCAGATTCCTGGTTTGCTTCTGCGCTCTGGTCTCATTACTGCCTTTAGCTCCGGCGAGTTCAACCGCGGCTCCATCCGAAATTTCGCTTTTGCAACCGGCTACGAATGCCGCCGCTCCCGCCGTCCCAAAACCGGTCAACACCTCCCTTGTTTCACGCTTGCGCACGGTCGCCATCAACCCGGATGTCCTTGACATTCGTACCATTGATTCCATTCAGCTAAACCTGTTCGAAAACGCCCAGTATCGTGCAAGCAGGGTCCGCTCGCAGATGGGCGCCGGGGGATACCAGCTCTGGACAGGCAGGATATCGGGAGCCGAAAACGGAAGTGTGGTTATCGTGGTAAAGAACCGGCAGGTCAGCGCATCCATCGTTCTCGACTCGGCCATGTACCAGGTCCGCCCCGTCGGGCAGGGGCACGTGGTGCGCCAGATCAGGAAGGACGCCCTGGGCGGCATCGAGAGTGTTCCGTCCGCCGTGAGCCAAAGTGAGTCCAGGGTAATCCAACTCGTGAACCAGGAAAGAATAATAGAGGGGCTTCGGCCTCTTAATTACAATGACAAACTCTATGACTCGGCGCGCAGCCATTCGCGCGACATGGCCACAGCCAATTACTACAGCCACGACAGCCGTAACGGACGAAAGTTTCACGAGCGGATCTTTGCATCGGGGTATCCTATTTCCAAATGCGGCGAAAACATAGCGCTCGGGTTCTCCTCGCCGGAGGAAGTCTTCGAATGCTGGATGAACAGCCCGGACCACCGAGTGAATATCATGAACGCCGAATTCACCGACATCGGTGTTGGGTATGCGAGCGATAACAGCACTCGCCGCGAATTATGGACACAGGACTTCGGGGCGGGAAAGAAGTCGGATGCCAGTCAGGGCATGAAACTGGCCGGAAGAGTCAGTACTGGCGGATAGGCGCCGTTGGGGTTTTGGTTTGAGCCGTCGCCATGAAATCCCGACCTTGCCACCATCGCGAATAGCCCGGATGCTCGCTATCCGGGCGCGAAGCGCAAAGAGGATCAATATAGGTCATACACAACTCACCATTCTCTGCTGGGACTTGAATTCTTGAAGACCCAAAAGTTCAGCACATCCGAATCAAACCTTTTATCGAGGTGCCCGGTCGGACTCCAGCATCCGGCAAGCTGTACGTAATGAGCGAGGGACACCAAACAATGCTCATTGGTTGTCGTGGAGAAAAACCTCTTGGCGATACAGGCCCTGCATAATCGCAAGAGTATCGGTTTTTCTACAACAGCGCGGCCACTTCCGCCCTAATGCCTGCTTCGGCGGCTGCATCGAGGTACTTTTTGGGGCCCTGTCCCGAGGGGTCAGTCTGAACGTTAACCCATCTGGAAAGTTTGGACAGGGCTTTGCCTGTTTCGATGATCTCCCGGCTCATCTCAACGCCCATCCGGATATCTTTGGCTTTGCCCACTAGATAGAGAACGGCCCCTGCGTTGAGGCACGTCATGTCAATGCACTGAGGGTGCCCGGTTCCACTGATTATTTTCATGAATCGGATGGCTTCTTTGCGGACATCTCCGGTTGCCGCTATTGATGAGTAGTCAGCGCGCTTGAGGCCGACATCCTCTGGGGCCAGCAGGAATGTTTGCTCCTTTCCATCGGGGAAAAACTCACAGACCAAAGTCTCTCCCATGGTCGAGATCTCGTCCATCCCTTTCTCTTTCCGTGAATCAAACCCGTGCACGACCATCGCCCGCTCGTAGCCGATTTCTTTCATCACCTCGCTCACCTTCGGGACCAGTTCCTTTGAATAAACGCCCCGCAACGCATGGGTAGGGCGGCACGGGCTTGCCAGCGAGGCAGCGATATTGAGAGTGGAACCGAACCGGATCTGACTGAGGATCCGCCCGAGGGATTGCGGGTGGACTTTGGAACTCGTGCCGTTAAACAAGCCGATTCCCTCTTCCTTTATGCTCGCGACGACCTTTTCCAATTCGCACTCGACACCGATGCCTATATTCTCAAGCAGATCCACCGTGCCGCAGGAAGATGTAAGGGCCCTTGCACCATGGCGGGCAAGTCGAGCGCCCCCGGCCGCGGCAACCACCGATGCGGCCGTGCTCACGTTGAATGTCTTGAGTTTATCCATGCCGGTTCCGGAATTTTCGACCAGGGGATGGCCGAGTTCATCTCCAATGAGGGTTGTGTCATGCTCGACGATGGCCTGCCATGCACCGGCGATCTCCAGGTAGGTTTCACCCTTTGATATCAGGGCGGAGAGGAATGCACCCTGATGCAAATCCGGCTGCTGGTTCAGAAGAATTTGCCTGAACATCTCGTAGCTTTCCTCACGACTCAGGTCCTCTTTGCAGATTAGCCTCTGGATATTCACACCGAATTCTCTCAACGATTCTTCCGACCACGCCATCGCCCATTTCTCCTGTGTGCTATTTGTTACCCCTCGGTTCATTCCATTTATGGATAGAGGAGGACTTTCATGCCCTGACGGTTTTCAACGATTCGCAGTGCCTGATCCAGATCGCTCAGGGCCATGCGGTGCGAGATCATGTCTTCAACGGCAACCGCTCCCGTGGCGATGAGGTGTAGTGCCTGAACGCCATGTCTGAAGCTGCAACCGTAAGCACCAACTATACTCTGCTCGTGGTAGTGCAACTGGTTTAAGCCAAGGGGCAGTTCATCTTCCGACGCATGCAGCCCGGAGAAAACGACAAGGCGCCCGCGCGGGTTCATCGCCCCAAGTGCTTCCTGGTAGGCTTGTCCGGATCCAACCGCGACGATGCAAACATCAAATTTCATGTTTCCGCAAGAAGCGCTCCCTTTAGCGATCTCTCTTCGCCGCCGATCCAGCTCGATGGAAAAAGGTTCGGCTTCCATGGCCCGGGATGCTCTTCCAAGCAGGGTCCCCGCCGGACCAGCGCCCCATATGCCCACGGTTTCCCCTTTGCCGAGGCGGGCAAGTTCAAGAGCATTGAGGCAGCAGGAGAGAGGCTCGGCAAAAACAGCCAGTTCAGCACGGAGACCTTCCGGAACGGGAATAACGCTCTTCGCGGGCGCGATGACATACTCCGCAAACCCACCGTCCCGGTGAAATCCCATGATTTGCATTCCCCGACACAGATTCTCCGCTCCTTTCCGACAAGCCGGGCAACGTCCGCACCACACGCCCGGGTACACATAAACCCTGCAGCCCTCCTGCAAGGCGGTCACATTGCCGCCCAACTTGCGGATAATCCCGACAACCTCTTCGCCCGGTATCCTCGGCAGCGTAAGATCGCGATGTCCAACGCGGATCAGTTTAAGGTCCGTTCGGCACAGACCCGTCACCTCGACTTCAATCAGTACCTCATCACTTTCAAGGTCCCTTATCGGAACCGTCGTCAGTTCAAAAGCACCGATATCTCTGACCATAATCGCTGACATTTCCATAGGTCTGATCCGCCCCCTTGAAAAACAAAAAAGGGCCCCGACAGCCGCGAACGGCTACCGGAACCCTTTGCCATCGGATTCCTCGATTCAGGATGCTCAGTCGTCTTCTGACTTCCGGATCATCCGCTTAGATCGTGCCTTCCCATACCGGTACGGACTACGCCCGGTACAGTGGCTCGTAACCCTGATCTGCGTCCCCGGTCACAGCGGCGGGACCATCACGGACTTGCACCGTGTTCCGTTACTGAACTCCGCATACTTTTCTAAAAAGACTCTAAAATCTTTATTAGCTCCGAGCGGAAATGTCAAGCCCACAGGCCGGATTCCCGTTCATTGTGCTGCTCCGGAAGGAGTTATCAAAAAGTCGAAGTGTCCAAGTCTGCTGTTGCATGCATGCAGTGGTGATGCAGTTTAATACATTTTGGGGGCAATCTTGGTGACTTGCCCGGGTCTTAAGGACAAGTGGAGCGGAGTGATTAATTAAAACCATATCAGCGGTGTGGCCTATATCCATCCAGCCTCCGGCGCCGGCAACAAAATACAGGTCTGTGCCACCCGTGTTTCGCCCATTTGTTCCAATGCGTGTCCTCTAATCTCCCTACCATTGGCGGAAATAGTTCTCCCCCAATGTCATGATATGCAACTCGCACGTTTTGCAGCCGACCTTGCTCGGGAATTTGCATTTGGGGCAAGAAGGGTGGACTGTCCCTGGGTTTAGCAGATGGGCGCTTCGATTAGTTATTTATGCACAGTGGCAAGAACTGGGGAAGATTTCCCGGAAACACATGGTTTGATCGAAAAATCTTCCCCCCGAAAGCCGGCAGGATTGTGAGATCTCAGAACTATTTCCGGACTGCCTGGACGCGTTCAGCTAGCCCGTCGATATCGCGATGGTACGTTTGGAGAGACTTCACGTCGTCTTTTCCACTCAGATGGGCCTCAATGCCTCGCGCCGCCGCTACAGCCGCGGCCGTTGTTGTGATATAGGGGATTTTGTACTTGATTGCAGCCTTACGTATGTATGAATCATCAAATTTCCCACGCTTGCCATCGGGCGTGTTTATTATGAGCTGAATTTCGCCGTTCATGATGGCATCCACTATGTTGGGCCGGTCTTCGTGCATTTTGAAGATCATCTCGGCCTGAACCCCGTTTTGCTTCAGGGATTCCAGCGTGCCTCTGGTTGCAATAATCTCGAACCCTAGAGAGCTCAGCCTGCGTGCGACCTGCAGGGCTTCGGCCTTGTCCCCGTCGGCAACCGTGATAAGCACTCTCCCCGCTGATGGGAGCTTCTGTTGCGCTCCGTCCTGCGCCTTGTAGAAGGCGAGTCCGAATGAGGATGCCAGTCCGAGCACTTCGCCGGTGGAACGCATCTCCGGCCCGAGGACCGGATCTACTTCCGGAAACATGTTGAACGGGAAGACCGCTTCTTTCACACCAAAGTGGGGTATCGATCTTGGCTTGAGGTCCAAGTCCGCGAGTGTTTCCCCCAGCATGATGCGGGTTGCCATGCGTGCCATGGGGATATTGCAGACCTTGGAAACCAGCGGCACGGTGCGGGATGCTCTCGGATTGGCCTCCAGGACGTAGACCGTATCGTTTGAGATCGCATACTGGATATTCATGAGACCGACGACGGCAAGTTCGAGAGCAATCTTCCGGGTGTATTCGTAGATGGTTTCAAGGTGCCGGTGCGGAATGCTGATCGGGGGAATAACGCACGCGGAATCCCCGGAATGAATTCCCGCCAGCTCGATGTGCTCCATAACGGCGGGAACAAAAGCATCCCGTCCGTCTGAAATGGCATCCGCTTCCAACTCGATGGCCTTTTCCAGAAACTTGTCAATGAGAATAGGCCTGTCGGGCGTCACTCCTACCGCGGAGGCCATGTAGCGTTTGAGCATGGAATCATTGTAGACTACTTCCATGCCGCGCCCGCCCAGGACATAGGAAGGCCTCACCATCAGCGGATAACCCAGCTGGGTGGCTACATCCAGCGCTTCCTCCGCGTTGCTGGCCATCCCGGAATCCGGCATGGGTATCCGAAGCTTTTTCATCACATGGCGGAATCGGTCCCGATCTTCGGCAAGATCGATGGTTTCAGGAGTGGTGCCCAGAACACGGACTCCAGCATCCGCGAGCTGCTTGGCAATATTCAAGGGTGTTTGCCCTCCGAATTGGACTATTACTCCTTCAGGCTGCTCTTTTTCGTAGATCGACAGCACATCTTCCACTGTCAGCGGTTCGAAATAGAGCTTATCGGAGGTGTCGTAATCGGTGGAAACGGTTTCCGGGTTGCAGTTGACCATGATCGACTCTAACCCTGCATCACGAATGGCGAATGCGGCATGCACGCAGCAATAATCGAATTCGATGCCCTGGCCGATTCTGTTCGGCCCGCCGCCAAGGACCATTATCTTGCGTTTCGAGGTGACCGCTACCTGGTCCGGCCCGTTGTAGGTCGAGTAATAATAAGCCGCGTTCTCGACCCCGCTCACTGGAACCGCCTGGAATGCCTGATGGAGCCCCAGTGATTTTCGCCGCTCCCTTATGCCTGCTTCCTCGATGCCGAGGATGCGGCTCAGATACGCATCGGCAAAACCATCCTTTTTGGCGGCAACGAGGAGGTCGTCCGGGACCTCACCCCCTTTGAACTGCAGCAGACGCTCCTCCAGGTCGACAAGTTCCTTCATCTGCTGAATAAACCAAGGTTTTATGTGCGTCTTGCGGTAGAGAGAGTCGATGTCGGCCCCCTTGCGCAGTGCTTCGTACATGATGAACTGACGTTCGCTGGTCGGCTCGCTCAAAAGATCCATCAGCGAATCCAGCTCCAGATCATGAAAATCCTTTGCGAAGCCGAGCCCATGACGACCAATTTCGAGGGAGCGAATCGATTTTTGATAGGCCTCTTTATAATTCTTGCCGATACTCATCACTTCGCCGACGGCGCGCATCTGCGTTCCCAATTTGTCTATGGATCCTTCGAACTTCTCGAAGGCCCAGCGGGCAAACTTGATGACCACATAGTCTCCCCACGGCGCGTATTCGGCAAGCGATGAGCCCCGCCAATAGGGGATTTCATCCAGATTGAGGCCGGCGGCAAGCTTGGAGGATACCAGGGCGATTGGAAATCCCGTCGCTTTCGAAGCAAGCGCGGAGGAGCGTGAGGTCCTGGGATTGATTTCGATGACCACGACACGATCGCTCTTGGGGTCATGGGCAAACTGGATATTGGTGCCTCCGATTACCTGAATAGCTTCGACGATATCGTAGGAGTGTTTTTGCAGCCTCTCCTGCAGACGAGGGTCGATCGTCAGCATCGGGGCCGAACAAAAGGAGTCTCCGGTATGGACGCCCATTGCATCGATATTTTCTATGAAACAGACGGTGATCATCCGGTTTTTGGAATCACGCACGACTTCTAGTTCCAGCTCTTCCCAGCCAAGAACAGACTCTTCTATGAGGACCTGCCCCACGAGACTGGCTGACAGACCTCTGCTTGCTATGGTCCTGAGCTCCTCGAGGTTGTAGACCAGTCCTCCGCCCCAGCCGCCCAATGTGTACGCGGGCCTTACCACTACCGGGTAGCCGAGTTCGGATGCTATGGCTTCGGCTTCCTCAACGCTTAGAGCAGGCTTGCTCCTGGGCATCTCGATGCCGAGCCTGGCCATTGTCTCCTTGAAAGCGATACGATCTTCCCCGCGCTCTATGGCATCTGCCTGGACGCCGATAATCTTCACGCCATTTGCATCCAGCACTCCGCTCTTATGGAGCTGAGAAGTGAGATTCAGGCCGGTTTGGCCCCCCAGGTTAGGAAGGACGGCACAGGGTTTTTCCTTTTCGATGATCCTGGTAAGACTTCCTACCGTGAGAGGTTCGATATATGTCACATCTGCCATTCCCGGATCGGTCATGATTGTTGCGGGATTGGAATTGACCAGCACGATCTCATATCCCAGGCCTCGCAATGCCTTGCAGGCCTGCGTCCCAGAGTAATCGAACTCGCAGGCTTGTCCGATTATGATCGGCCCAGAGCCTATTATCATGACCTTCTTGATATCTTCCCGTTTTGGCATGCCCTGTTTCCTTCTCCGAAAAAGTGAATTGAACCTTTGGTTGATGATGGTGATGTTTTATTAGCAGCCCTAACTTGCGGTGACAACTAAAATTGCCGCGATATTTCATCCGACCAAAATGCTGTCCCGGAGCCCTGCACCATACTCCTTTTCGGCTCCGGTCCGGCGGGTCTCGTTGCGTTCAGGAAGAAATTTCAGGGCCTAGTATAAGCTCCTCATACCGTGAATCGACGGGCAAGGCCGCCAATGGCTTTGCCTTTTTGTTTCAATGGCTTTTCATAACCGGACAATTTACCGGCAAAGTGTCCAGTTTCAGCCCGCCCTCGCTTTATGGATCGCGCGAAGATTGAAAAAACCGCGGTGCGAGCGTGATGCTCTTCCAAGTTTCCGCTTTCCGATCTATCATTGCGGAAAATATCGGATGATCGGAAAGGAACGAGGCATGGCGGAGTTTGAAAATGTAAAGGTAGTAAAAAAAGCAAACGTCTATTTCGACGGAAAAGTCACCAGCCGCACGATAGTCTTCGCGGACGGCTCCAAAAAGACCCTTGGCATAATGCTTCCGGGAGACTACGAGTTCAACACCGGCGACAAGGAACTGATGGAAATCCTGTCGGGCAGCCTTGAAGTCCTTCTGCCAGGGTCGAGCGAGTGGAAAACCATGGAAGGTGGAGAATCATTCGAAGTGCCTGCCAATTCAAAATTCAAACTGAAAATTAAAAAGCTCACGGACTACTGCTGCTCGTTTATCAAGTAGACCCGGCAGAGCAGACCGGAGGGCAGGTCTAAAGCCTGGAAATCCGGCATGGGCCGATGGTGATTAGAGCATCTCCCTTTTTCACCATGGTTGGACCGGCGATGTTTAGCCGTATTGCGCCGGATGAGCTTAGTCCCAGAACCATGTGCTGCTTTTCTTGACAGGTTTTTGCCAGTTCATGGAAAGGCGCATCCCTGTCTGCTTCGATGAAATAGATCTGCTGTCCGTCTCTGGCGCTCAGAATGTCGGCGATTACTTCCTGCACGCCGGGGTTAAGCAGTTCCTGGCTCAGAAAATGGGCATCGAAGCGGGATGTGCAGACTATCCTGTCGCAGCCGGCCTTCCTCAGCAACTCCTGCGAAGCGGAGTCCACGCATTCCACCACCGTGTTCGTCTTGCGGTTTCGGCCCTCTATGGCAAGTGCAATGGCTACGTTGAGATTGTCCGATGCCGGATCTCCCGGATTGCGGCAAAGAATGATGGCGTGGCGGGCATTATCGATGCCTGCCCGCCCAAGCGTTGCATCCCTGACAGGATTTCCCCGCACATAGTGAATTCCCCGTTTCTGCAGCTCCGGCGGCAGTTCATCCAGGAACTCATCCACGAGCACCACTGGGATGGATCTCCCGAAAGCCGGGTCCAGGTAAAGCTCGTCCAGTATGCGTTCAACCTTTGCCAGGACCGGAAAATTGAAGACGATCAGGTGGTTTTTCAATTCAAATGAGGACATGCCCTTTATTTCCCTGCTCTTGGACGTGATGAGGGTTGCCGCGATGACGGACAGTGCGTAGCCGAGCAGACCTATGCCGAATGCCATGACAGGCCATCCCACGAGGAAACGCCCGCCCGCCGTTTTGGGGAAGAAATCTCCGTAGCCGACGGTAGTCATGGTGACCACCGTGTACCAAAGCCCGTCAGACCAGCTCAACTCCGGGTTTTCTGAAAGCTCGAAATATACGAACCCCGTCATTCCGTAGAGAAGGACAGCACCCAGCATAAAAAAAATGCGCAGGGGGACCGGTGGGTTCCTGAATACGTTATGGAAGAGGTATTGGATGACGTATATCATTGTTGCGAACGCCCCTGCCATTCGTGGATGATGGCCAGCGCTCTCGATGTCGCTTCCGAATTGGCCCACAAACCTCGATGTCCCGCCCTGGCCAGTTCCTGTTCCTGCAGATAAAATGACATCGCCGGAAAAGGATAGACCGTGTAGACCACAACCAGGCCTTCCTTTACAAGGCGGAGCCCGATGTCCTGATCGTCTACATAGAGTGTGGCGATGTACCTTCCATATTTGTCCTTGGGCGTGGAATGCAGGTGCACCCGCACCGGTTTATCTTTCATCAGCCGCTGCAGGTTATCAATTGCCGCCTGGCCATATGTGGCGGCCACGTCCTTTGCGATGTTCGCTTCAAAAGATTTGATGCCGAGAATCCGAACCGAGGCAGGCTGCTGTCCCTCCTGTACAACCCTGATCGTGTCACCGTCAATAACGCTCACCAGGTTGACCACATTGCCGTTATCTATTTTGCCGGAACTAAGGAGCATGCTACGCCTCATGCTTTCGGCGCTTAATCCATAGAAGAGCGATGCACCAAAAAGCAGCGCGGTACATCCCCAGAACAGGATGGATTGCAGGTCTTTTTTAAAGGCCACGCCAACGCTCTCCCTTAAGTACGGAGTGGTTCTCACCAAGGGGTTGTTTCACCGGCAAGGGAATTACACGGAAGAGTCTACCACAATAGAGGGATTATTTGCCAAATGTAGATCTGGGAAAATCAATGAATTAAAGAGGACGAAGTCATTTGACGCAAACAATACGGCATCTGATGACTGGAGCGGGAACCCATCATTCCCGACTTAAGCCTTGTCCACAACGATATTGCCGCGACCATAATCAATTTGATGTTGCGCGGGAGGCTTAGGAATCGTTTCACGGTTACGTGGCGACGATCCCAAGAACCTGCATGACTCGCGGCGCAAAAATTGTTAAATAGCCTCTTGCACGAAATCTGATCGAAAACCTCTAATAGGCCAGGGAGAACCAGACAATCCATGAGCAACGAGCCGAACAAAGTCATTTACTCAATGATAGGGGTAAGCAAGTACCATCAGAAAAGACCTATCCTGAAAGACATTTACCTCTCCTACTTCTACGGCGCAAAGATCGGCGTGGTGGGCCTTAACGGGTCGGGCAAGAGTTCGCTTCTGCGGATTTTGGCGGGGGTGGACAAGGACTTCAACGGCAAGACGATAATCGCGCCGGGATTTACAGTAGGATTTCTCGAACAGGAACCGCTGCTTGACGATGCCCGGACGGTGCGCGAAGTCGTCGAGGAAGGGGTGCGGGAAACCGTCGAGCTGATAAAAGAATTTAACATCATAAACGAGCGCTTTGCCGAGCCGATGTCGGACGATGAGATGGAAAAACTCATCGAGCGCCAGGCCGAGGTCCAGGAAAAGCTGGATTCACTCGATGCCTGGGACCTCGATTCAAGGCTCGAGATGGCTATGGACGCGCTCAGGTGCCCACCCGAGGATATGCCGGTGAAGCTGCTCTCGGGCGGCGAGCGCAGGCGAGTTGCGCTGTGCCGGCTGCTGCTTCGCGAACCGGATATTCTGCTGCTCGACGAGCCTACCAACCACCTTGACGCCGAAACGATTTCGTGGCTCGAGCAGCATCTCCGGCGCTATGCCGGAACGGTTATAGCCGTAACCCACGACCGCTATTTTCTCGATAACGTGGCGGGCTGGATACTCGAACTAGACCGCGGCCAGGGCATTCCGTGGCAGGGAAACTACTCGTCCTGGCTCGAACAGAAAAGCGAGCGGCTGCGTCGGGAGGAAAAGAGCGAAACCGACCGCCAGAAGACCCTCCAGCGCGAGCTGGAGTGGATTCGGATGTCACCCAAAGGACGTCACGCCAAGGCAAAAGCCCGTGTTAACGCCTACGAGTCGCTGCTCAACCAGGACTCCGAGCAACGGACGGGCGACCTTGAAATATACATCCCGCCCGGACCAAGGCTTGGAAACGTGGTAATCGAGGCCGAAAACGTAGGGAAGGCGTTCGGCGATCGTCTGCTCATGGACGGCATGGCTTTCGCGCTTCCCCCGGGGGGAATCGTCGGGGTAATCGGACCAAACGGGGCGGGCAAGACCACACTGTTTCGGATGATTACGGGAACGGAGGCGCCCGACTCAGGTTCGATAAAGCTAGGTAGCACCGTCAAGCTCGCTTATGTCGAGCAGGGCCGCGATGTGCTCGATCCCGACAAGAACATATGGGAGGTGATTTCCGATGGTCAGGACACCATAGAACTCGGGAACCGCACCGTCAACTCCAGGGCATACGTTGCGCGGTTCAATTTTTCCGGGACCGATCAGCAGAAAAAGGTTGGCCTGCTTTCGGGAGGGGAGCGCAACCGGGTGCATCTTGCCCGCATGCTCAAGGAGGGCGCAAACGTCATACTGCTCGATGAGCCTACAAACGACCTCGATGTAAACACCATGCGCGCCCTGGAGGATGCACTCGAAAACTTCGCGGGCTGCGCCGTCGTGATCAGCCACGACCGCTGGTTCCTCGACAGGATCGCAACCCATATCCTGGCATTCGAGGGCGACAGCACCGTAGTCTGGTTCGACGGTAACTACACCGAGTACGAAGCCGACCGGAAGGCGCGCCTGGGAGCCGCCGCCGAGCAGCCGCACCGAATCAAGTACCGGCAGCTCAAAAGATAGGCCGCGGAACCGAAGCAATTGCATAAAAAAGAGCCGGGCTGCAGGAGGACAGCCCGACTCACCTCTAGGGAATGAACTTCTAACTGTCTAGTAGAAAACACTAAATCAAGTTTCATTTCAATCAGGAGAATCACTGATTTTTAATAAAAAAAGTCCCTACTACTCAGGTAGTAATTATCGGATCCTGCTTATTTGCGGGTGAGAGGCTGCTTCCGGATAAGCTGATTACCACGGATCAGGCTGCCGGCCGAAGCGGCTGCACTAAAGGGGAGGTGTGGGGCGTGTGGGGAGGTCGCTGCGATCAATCCTTTTTCTGGCCGCCAATTACCTCCGGCTGGTGTTTTTCCGGGTCAAATTTCTGTTTTTCATCGCGTCCAATGCTCTCGGATTGTCCCGGCTCTAAAAGGCCGTGGGGCTCATCACAATGGCAAGGCAGATCGATAAGGATTTCCTCTCCATCCACGCATTGCACGGCTTCCGTGTCGGGCTTCCTGATCCCGCAGAAGATCATAATCAGGCCGCCGAGGGCCATCAGGGCAAATAGTGTCTCTAAGAACCAAAAAATCATAACAAGCTCCTGGGCTTGAGATTCCACCGGTTTCCGGAATAAATCCTGATCTCTACTTCGCAGCGTCCGTTGTCGCCGCGATATAGGTCATGGTCAAAGCGTTGCCTGCCCGGGTGCTTGGCTCCGACCTTCAGGATCGCGCCGTCTTTTGAGTCAAGCCTTCTGGCAAGCGACGGGCCGAAGAGTTCCTTGCCACTGATTGTGAGTTGGTCGCTGTCGCTAACCGGAGTGATCACCGAGCTGGATTTCCTGACTACCCGCCCACTGTATGAATAGGATCGCCCGGAGGTCCTCTCCGGCAGGTCGAACCCGAGGAAGATCTGTCGATTCGCCGGTCCAAACCTCCGTACCTTTATCACAACGCGGTCGCCGAAGTGAACCCGCGCCACCTTGATATCTCGGCCATGTTCCGGGTCGAAAACGAACTTTATGGTGACCGGTTGCTGAGTTTCAGGAATGTTTTGCCGCGAAGCGTAGCCCCTCCGGGCGTTTTCCGCGACACCTGAAGCGGTCGATCCGGTGCCCGGAATTGACCTTGCGGGGGGTGGTGGAGAAATTCCGGTTTGACCGGGATGTCGTCGCTCACCTTTCAGGACGGGAGGAATCTGCGAGGGGGTTTCCGTCCTTTGGCCCTGCGCATTCTCGTCCGGCCATGGACTTACCTCGGCAGACCCGCCACCGGGCAGGGGCGGCACAGGCTGAGAAGCCGGATTATCCGCGGGGGCGCCGGCCTGAGGCGCCGTTGGTATCTGTTTTTGAGACGGCGCCGGTATTTTTCCCTCGAGCCTTGACTGGCCGGGCTGTCCGGGAACCTCGTTGGAGATGCCCGGCTGAGGGAAGTCCAGCCGCCTTTCCGCCCTCGGGCCGACGATAGTTTCGAACACGCTGGTCTGAAGCAGTGCAAGCCCAGACAGGCCGACGACCAGCAAAAATGTTCCGGTTCCAATAAAGATCCAGCGCCTGTTCACATCGCTCCCCTAATATGCGCAAATAGAGCATTATGGCATTACCTGCCGTTTATGAATCAAGACGATAGCCGGCAGGTTTTAGTCGACACAAAAGTGGACCTCTCCGCTACTAGGTAAGTTGAGCTTGCGTTCATGGAAACCTTTAAGAAAGTTCCGGAGCCTTGGATTGAACAGGAGGGATTTCCCTTGGCATGAAAATCGGAGGGAAGGGAAGGGCCGCCCTTCCCTCTGCCCGTGCAATGACGGGGAAGTTTTCCCGTGGAATCCTGCCTTGGCTTACTTGTTTGTCTTAGCCTCTATCGTGCACTTTTTGAAATCAATGGGCTTACCGCACCCGCGACAGCTGTGCTCCCTGTCGAACTGGTCCGAGAAGATCTCATTTTCCTTTCCGCATTCCGGGCATTTGCAATCGACGGAAGAAAGGCTCCTGAATTGCTCATACCCTGGACAGGATTTTGGTGTGTTTGCCATCTTACGCTCCTCGCGCTGCAGGTTGGCTGATGAATTCCGGCCGGCTTGGCGGATTGATGAACCAGATTTGCTCTCAAAACTATTACAACATTGAAGCATAATCAATTGGGGAATTTTGGTGATTTAAGGAATTTAAGGAATTTGAGGAATTATTCTAACCTCGAACGCGTAAGTTGCAAAGCCCGTGGAGTTCTGTGTTCAGCCCAAATTCCTTGGGTCCATTCCTCAATCCCTTAAATTCCTAAAATCCTAAGTCCTCAACATCACCAGCAGAAGCAGGCCAAGAAGTAAGCTTATGGCTATGCCGAGCGGTATCGTGCGGCGCAGAATTTCTCCTTCCCGGCCTACAGCGCCGCACATCGAGGCGGCCAGGGCAATCTTGAAGGGGGATGAAATCGATCCGACGGCGCTCCCCACGGCCATTGCGCTAACAGTCATTGACTGGGAATCGCCGAGCATTTGGGCGGTTGCAACGTGAAGTTTCCCGAACATCACGATTGAAGCAGTACCGTATCCGGTCAGAAATGTTCCGATCCAGCCCATGAGCGGGACGAAGAGGGGATAGAGATTCCCGGACAGGGCGATCATGCCGTTCGCCAGAATGAGAGCGACATTTTTGCCGGGGTCCATTTCCACAAATCCCGACTCGTAGCCTGAGTAGGCAATAATTTGCCCCGCCGCGCCGAAAAGAGCCATCGCGAGGACGGGTTTCCAGGCGCGCATGTTCGTTTCGCGAAAGTTTTGCCAGACGGCCTTTTTGTTCCATATCATCGTGGCGGCGAAAAGGTAGCTGAGCAGTATGTATGTATAGGCGGAAAAAAGCGGCTGGAACCGGACCTCGTGTCCGGGGGCCACTTCAACTCCAAAGCTCCAGGCATCGATTGCGGCCTTTTTTATCGGCGGGACCAGGTTTATCGAAAAAAGGCTTGCGATGAGCAGCAGCAAGGGGGCCGTATCCCTAATTATCCGGGAGTCTGGAAGCGAGAACCGCGCACCGGTGAGGCCAAGGCCGGCCAGCACGACCAGGCCTCCGAAGAGCCCGGCAACCGAGGCCCCCATGAAATGAGCGGAAAAAATGGCGCCGCCTCCGGCAAGGCAGCCAACGGCCAAAGCGAGCGTTAAATTGTCGCGCGGTCTCGTTGCCTGGTATGTGATCCACGGGATCGAAATGGTGAGCAGCAGGGTAGCGGGAAAGGAGAAAAGGGCCACGTCGATGCCCAGTTTATTCGGGTCCAGTTCGGTTACCAGGGCAAGCACGGCGAGTATGGCCCCGCCCAGTTCGAGAATCATGAGGCCTGAATAGCCTGCCACCGAAAGCGCGGCTGCACCCATTGGAGGAAGCCCCGCCGAGAGCAGCATCGGGGCGATGATCGGCTCGGCCACGATTCCAGCCCCTTCCATGAAATTGCCCGAACCAACGGCGATCATCATAACGGCATGTCGCCTGTTCCCGGCAATGGTGGACAGCCATTCCACGAAACGGACCAGCGATCCGGTGCTCAGCAACAACCCGGCAAGCAGCATGCCCGTATATATGACCAGGAGCAGCGGCAGATTTCTTAAAATCCCGTCAGCGCATGAGAGCAGCACTACGTCAAACGGCGTTTGGAACCGCAGAATTACCACCGCGGAAGTGGCCGCCGCCGCCCAGACAGCAAGTTCGAGCGCCTGCCTCTTAAAAATCGTGGCAAGTCCCGCGACCAGCACGATTGGTGTCCAGGAAATGCAGAAATCAAGCATTACGGATGCCGGAAGTCGGAAGACGGAAGGCAGAAGGCGGAGAATGGGGGACGGATGGCGGATGGCTCAAAAGAGTCATTGGGTTCACTTTCTCGTTTGACAAAGATTCAGGTATATCCGGATGTGTCGCTATGCAAACGGCAGCGGATTCCCTTTGCGGTAGACGAGGGCCTGGCAGGCGGCGATGAGGGTGTCGTGCTCATCCCGCACCTTGATTTCGTATGTGGCTGTTTTTCTTGTCAGGCTGATTTCGATGGCTTCGGCGCTCAGCACGCTGCCGGGAGTTGCCGGGGCGAAGAAGGTCACATTCATGTTGAGTGCAACAGCCAGGGTGCCATGGGAGTTACTGGCGGTTTCGAATGCCTCGTCTATCAGGGCGAAAAGCGCCCCGCCGTGGGCCATTCCAAACATGTTCTCCATGTCCGGGGTAAAGGTCATTTTCACCTTCGAGTAGCCCGCGCCGATCTCAAGCAGCTTGAGGTCGAATTTTTTCGCGAAAGGCTCGTCCTTTATGCGTGAATGGAATGCCTGCTTTAATTCTTCGTCCATATTCCCTGTTCCAACCTCCAAGAGTTTGATCCCCGCGTTCTCGCCGGCCGGTCAGGAGGCGATGCGGTTCGATTTGCCTTCCAGGTCCTCACCCCGAAAACCGGTTATCCTGACGGATACTATCGAGCCTGAGCGCGATTCGCCGATGCCGGCGTCGTTCTCTGTCCGGACAACCACGCTTATGTAATTGCCCGAAAGCCCTTCCCACATTTCGGGGCCCAGTTTCTTCTCGATTATTACTTCGAGGTCTTTTCCGATAAATTTTTGCCGGAATTCCATTTTTTTGCGAGCGCCAAGTTCCTTGAGTGCCGCGGCGCGTCGCTTGAGGTCATCGCCCTGGACCTGTTCCGAAAACCCGGCCGCCGGAGTGCCGGGACGCCGAGAATAGGGGAACACGTGGAGATAGCTGAGGGGGAGGCTTTCTATCAGCTCGTATGTGTTTTCAAATTGGCGCTCCGTCTCACCGGGAAATCCCACCATCACGTCGGCCCCGATTGCGGCATCTGGCGCGGCGCGGTGTATTTTGGCAATCAAAGCGGAGTATTCCGACGGGCCGTAAGGGCGCCGCATGCGATTTAGAATTTCCGCATCCCCGCTTTGAAGTGGAACGTGAAAATGCGGGCAGATCCAGGAAAAACCCGAGATCAGGCCAATAAGCTCGTCGTCTATTTCCATTGGTTCAAGCGAGCTTAGCCGCAGGCGCGGAGGGTGAAGGCGGGAATCGATTGCGCGGACCAGCCCGGAAAGGCTCTGCGGCGGATCGAGGTCCCGGCCCCACTGTCCCAGGTGAATGCCGGTGAGAACAATTTCCGCGTAGCCGGCTTCCACCAGCCGTTCCATTTGATCCAGCGCATCGTCCGGCCAAAGGCTGCGGCACCTCCCCCGCACCAGCGGCACAACGCAATACGAACAAAATGAATCGCATCCATCCTGTATTTTAAGCATTGCGCGCGTTCGGCCGGTATGCATCCTGGCGACGGGGAGGTTTTTGAACCCGGAAAATGATCCTGCGCCGGTTGTCCTGGTTTCCTGCGCCTTTTGTTTTTCGTCTAACAGCAGGGAGCCTAAATTGAATTTTTCGGAGTTTCCCAGAATATGTGTTGCAAGGTGCTCCCGGGCGATTCGCTCGGCATCCAGCTGGGCATAGCATCCGGCGGCAACAATCAGCGCGCCCGGATTTGCACGGCGGGCGCGCCTCAGCAATTGCCGTGATTGAAAACCGGCTTTCGCCGTTACCGCGCAGCTATGTACAATATAGACGTCCGCCCGATCCCGAAAGGGCACCTGCTTGAGGCCCGCGCCGATCAAAGTCTCTATCAGGTAGGAAGTCTCATACTGGTTAACCTTGCAGCCGAGCGTCTCGATTGCGAAGGTAGCCGGTTTACTGAAGCTCTGTCGCATTTACTCCTTCTGCCCGCCATCTTCATAAAAGGCCATGCTGGCGAATGTCACAAATGAGATCAGGAGGGGCTGTTGCCCGAATAAGAAATCTAAAAATTTGGTGCTATCGCCGAATCAAGCCTCGGGGTTCCAATCAAGGGGTGGCCCGGATATGAATCCGGGCCACC
>DBMO01000064.1 GCA_002298995.1 Desulfarculales bacterium UBA696 | reverse complement strand
TCAAACTCACTCGGCTCTGTCAACCAGTTTTTTTCTCCGGCCTTCCAAAGCGCAACCTTGCCAATTTACTCGATTACTTCCCAGAGTCAACCCAAATTCGGGGAAAATCCGAAATTCTTGCCCGAATTTTGGGCTGTTTTTACCCCGATGTGGTGATTTTCCAGAGGATGGCAACGAATTGGTCAGATTAAGCGCAAGAGCAGGAAGAACATCATGCAAAATCGGGAAAAACCCTGACAGAGTTATTTAAGATAGTACTTTTTTGACCAATATCAAGGTCACTTGACCATGAATCTTCCCGTCTTTAGCCCGTCTCCGGGGGCCGGACGGCAGGCTGGAAAGCCTGCCCGGCATTGCGGCGGGGCAAAGTTCCCTAAATTCCTCAAATTCCCAAAGTCCTTAAATTTCCTTAGTCCATCCTCTCCAGGCGGGCCTGGAAGAAGCGCAGGTATTGCGGCTCGTAGACCAGGCGGAGCCCCTTTGCGCGGTCGCGGTTCCAGTAGACTTCCTCGATTGCCTCGGCGGTGACATCCATGTGTGCCTGAGTGTAGACGCGGCGGGGGATTGTCACCCGGACAAGCTCGAGTTTGGGGTAGCGGTGGTCTCCGGTTTTGGGATCGCGACCGGCGGAGAGGATTCCCCTTTCCATCGTGCGCACACCCGCCTCGATATAGATCTCGGCGGCAAGCGTCTGTGCGGGGAACTGGTCTTGCGGGATATGGGGATAGAATCTCGGCGCGTCGAGGAAAACCGCGTGGCCGCCGATCGGGACCACCAAGGGAACGCCCCAGTCGAGGAGCTTATTGCCGAGGTATTCCACCTGGCCGATCCTGGCCCGGATATGATCGTCATCGACCGATTCCTCGATTCCCCGCGCCATTGCCTCCATGTCCCGCCCGGCCAGGCCGCCGTATGTGTGGAGCCCTTCGTAGACGACGACGAGATTTCGAGCCT
This sequence comes from Desulfarculales bacterium UBA696, assembly GCA_002298995.1. GTDB lineage: Bacteria > Desulfobacterota > Syntrophobacteria > Syntrophobacterales > Syntrophobacteraceae > SbD1. The sequence goes on along the minus strand of DBMO01000064.1, from coordinate 48,989 downwards.
CATCGAATTTTCCGGGATCGTTTAAGGCAAGCCAGCCGCCGATATTTACGAGCGAGTCCTTTTTCGCGCTCATCCAGGACCCCTGTGTATGGGAACAAAACTCCAGCAGGATTTCCGCAACTTTTTTGTCCCGGTACCCGTCTTCCCTTTGCTGGATGAAGTAGGCGTTTTCGATTGCCCGTGTGGCGTCGAGCAGGAGCGCAATTCCGTAGCGGTCGCACATTTCGTGGACCTCGCGCACATTTTTCATTGATACGGGCTGCCCGCCCGCCATGTTGACCGTCGCGGCAAGGCTCACGTAAGGGATGTTTTCACTGCCGACCTTTTTGATCAGGTCCTCCAGTTTTTCAAGATCGATGTTGCCCTTGAAGGGGTGCTCGCTTTGCGGATCGTGGGCTTCGTCGATGATGACATCCACGAAGGCGCCGCCGGCGAGTTCCTGGTGAACCCTGGTGGTCGTGAAGTACATATTTCCCGGAATGAAATCACCCGGTTTTATGTATATTTGCGAGACGAGGTGTTCAGCGCCCCTGCCCTGGTGGGTTGGCACAACGTATTTGTATCCGTAATATTTTTGAACATTTGCCTCCAGGTGATAGAAGTTGCGGCTGCCCGCGTAAGCTTCGTCCCCCAGCATCAGGCCGGCCCACTGGTAGTCGCTCATCGCCGTGGTGCCGGAGTCCGTAAGGAGATCGATGTAGACGTCTTCAGATTTTAGAAGGAAAGTATTGTAGCCGGCCTCTTCGATGCGCTCCTGTCGGTACTCGCGACTCGTCCAACGGGTGGGCTCGACTACCTTGACCTTCCAAGGCTCCGCCCAGGACTTCTTTGAGGCATCGCGCTTTCTTTCGCGGGTTTGCGAATTCATCGAGGTTTCCTCTTCGGTTCATCCATCATGCGGGGCCGAATTTGATTGCCTGCGCCAGGGGCATTTCGCCAGACCAGTTTATCGTATTCGTCTGGCGGCGCATATAGGCCTTCCAGGAATCGGAGCCCGATTCGCGGCCTCCGCCGCTTTCCTTTTCCCCGCCGAACGCCCCGCCGATTTCGGCCCCGGATGTGCTGATGTTTACATTTGCAATGCCGCAGTCGCTTCCCTCGAAGCTGAGGAACCGTTCGGCCTCCACGATATCGTTGGTAAATATTGCCGACGTGAGCCCCTGTGGGACGGAGTTGTGGAACTCGATTGCCTGCTCGAAGGAGTGATAGCGGATCATGTGGAGTATCGGCGCAAAGGTCTCGCGCTTAACGATTGGGAAGTCGTTTTCAACCTCGCAGATGCAGGGGGTAACATATGTTCCCGCATCGTATATTCCGCCCGAGAGCACCTCGCCCCCGCACAACACCTTACCGCCGCCATCCTGTATCTCGCGTATGGCGTTCAACATATCGCGCACTGCCTTGGTATCGATGAGAGGCCCCATCAGGGTAGCCTCATCGAGTGGATTGCCGATTTTGACCTGGGCGTATGCGGCCACTAGCGCGTCTTTCAGCCTATCGAAAATTGAATCATGGACTATGAGCCGCCTGATGGTCGTGCAGCGCTGGCCGGCGGTTCCAACGGCGCCGAAGAGAATCGCGCGGACGGCAAGATCGAGATCGGCGTTGGGAGTGACAATAAGCCCGTTGTTTCCGCCAAGCTCAAGGATGGATTTGCCCAGGCGCGCGGCAATCGCCCGTGCAATCTTGCGGCCCATGGGCACGCTTCCGGTAGCGGAGATAAGTGGAATCCTCTTATCCGAGACCAGTTTCTCACCGACATCTTCCCCTTTTCCGATAACCAGGCTCAAAATGCCTTCTTTAAAGCCGTTTTCGCGCAGGACGCGGGCAGCGATCGAATTTGCGGCAACAGCACAGAGCGGGACCTTGCTCGATGGCTTCCAGACAACCGTATCGCCGCAGACGAGCGCTATCATCGCGTTCCAGGACCAGACAGCAACAGGGAAGTTAAATGCCGTAATCACCCCTACCGGCCCGAGCGGGTGGTATTGCTCATACATCCTGTGCCTGGGCCTTTCGCTGTGCATCGTATAACCGTAGAGCATCCGGGACTGCCCCACGGCAAAGTCGCAAATGTCGATTAGTTCCTGTACCTCGCCTTCGCCCTCCGCCCGGATTTTTCCCATTTCCATTGAGATAAGCGCTCCGAGGTCTTTTTTGGCTTCTCGAAAGGCGTTTCCGATCTGCCTTACCACATCGCCTCGCCTGGGCGCCGGTACGGCACGCCATTGAATGAAAGCTTCCGCCGCCCTGGATACAACCTGTTCCAGATCGGAAGCGGATGCCTGGACGACTTTTCCCAGGACCTTTCCATCTATTGGCGATACCGATTCCAGGACCTCGCCATGGCAGTCGAGCCAAGCGGAGCCGGTGCCCGCGCCGGGGTTTATTTCTTTTATTCCCAGCCTTCCCAGCAACTTAAACATAATTGGTCCTTTCATGCTTTCTTAAAACACGTGGAGAGCGGCGCTTCCAAACCCCACGCCGCTTCGCGGCTTATATGGCGTTGCGGCTTCGCGCCATTAGGCGCGCAGCCGCAGAAACGCGGGGGTGCGGGGAAATCATTACCCAGCGCTCTTTATCTATCCGCCCGCGGCCCTTACGGCTTCGTGGAATATGGAAAGGCCCGCATCGACTTCCTCGGCGCTGATTGTAAGCGCGGGGCAGAAGCGGATAGTGTTCTCGCCGCAGCCGAGAAGCAGAAGTCCTCTTGAGAAGGCGTTCAAAATTATGCTGTTTCGCGCAATCGGGTCGCGCTCCCTGGTGACGCGGTCCGACACAATCTCGACCCCCACCATCAGCCCAAGTCCGCGCACGTCCCCCATGCACTCGATTGATTTTTGCAGCTCGCGAAGTCCGGTGATGAGCTGTTCTCCGCGAATGCGGGCGTTCTCGATCAGGCCGCCTTCAAGCAGTTCGATCGTGGTTAGCGCGGCGCGACAAGATATTGGGTTTCCACCGAAGGTCGAGGCGTGCGAGCCGGCTTCCCAGTCCATAAGGTTCGAGCGCGCGACCATGGCCCCAAGCGGCATGCCGGATGCAATGCCCTTGGCAAGCGCCATGATGTCCGGTTCCACGCCAAAATGGTTCATGGCAAACATCTTGCCGGTCCTTCCCATTCCGGTCTGGATTTCGTCGGCAACGAGCAGGATGCCGTACTTTTCAGCGAGCTTTTTCAAAGCCACGTGGAATTCGGGCGGAGGAACGATATAGCCCCCTTCGCCTTGAATGGGTTCGACGAAGATTGCTGCCACCTCTTCGGGCGGCAGGCTTGTGCGGAAGAGCGGGTCCTCGATCCAGGCCACGCATGCGGCTGCGCAATTCGGGTAGCATGCGCCGTGCGGACATCGATAGCAGTTGGGATATGGAACGTGCGTAATGCCGGGCACAAGCGGACTGTAGTGTTTTCTCTGATATGACCTTCCGGCCGTAAGGGAGAGCGCCCCCATGGTCCTGCCGTGAAAGGCGCCGAAGAATGCCAGGTTTTGTTCGCGCCCGGTGTGATAGCGGGCCAGCTTGAATGCGGCCTCGATCGCTTCCGCGCCGGAATTTCCGAAAAAAACCTTCGCGCCGCCGCTCATTTCAGAGAGCTGGGCAAGTTTTTTCGCAAGAATGATCTGGGGAGCGTAGTAAAAATCGGTCCCCGACATGTGAATCAATTTGCCGGCCTGATCGCGAATCGATTCCACAACCTTGGGATGGCAGTGGCCGGTGGAGTTCACCGCTATGCCGGCCGTGAAATCCAGGAATTCATTCCCGTCGACGTCCCTCACCCACAGACCCTCCCCGCTTTCGGCCACGAGCGGATAAATCCTCGTGTAGGAAGGAGAGACGACATCCGAGTCCATACGAATGAATTCCAGGGCCTTGGGCCCCGGAAGCGGCGTACTGATTACGGGCAGTTTCATGTTTATCTCGCTAAAGAGTAAGGGATCGAATTCATTTCTTCAGTAAAGCAGCGCAAGAATCATGCGCACAGTGGTACTAAAATAGTTATTCGCATTCCGAATTCCAGACCATCAACCAACATTTGGCCAATAGGAACGTGGCAATAATAGACTTGACATCTGGCGGGGTAAAAGGCTTGTACTTATATTGAGACACCATGGGAGCGGCTTTTACGCTAATGCCGTGCTTCTGTTCTAATGCTTTATCGAGTGCTTGCACCTCATTGACAGATTAGATGAGAAGGAAGATTTGATGCCAAAAACGGAGATCGATCTCCCCTACAGGGTGGAATATCTCTCGATATTGGACCCGGACGGCCAGGTGGACGCCTCGCTCGATCCTTCGCTGCCCGATGAGCTGCTTCTGAAGCTCTACCGCGGGATGGTGCTGGGGCGCAAATTCGATGAACGCATGCTTATACTGCAGCGCCAGGGCAAGATCGGGACTTTTGCACCCGTAAAGGGCCAGGAGGCGCAGGTCGCGGTTACGGCCGCGATGGAAGAAAATGACTGGCTTGTCCCCTCATTTCGGGAAACGCCCGCGGAAATCTGGCGTGGAAGGCCGATGGAAAGCGTTCTGCTGCTCTACAGCGGATACAATGAAGGTGGCCGGGCCCCCGAAGGCATCAGGACCCTTCCCGTTTCGGTCCCGGTCGGCTCGCAGACCCTGCACGGCGCGGGAATAGGCTACGCCATGAAGTATCGCGGCGAGAAGAGCGTCGCCGTGACCTTTTTCGGAGACGGCGCGACTTCGGAAGGGGACTTCCACGAGGCCATGAACTTTGCCGCGGTCTTCCAGGTACCGACCGTTTTCGTGTGCCAGAACAACCACTGGGCAATATCCATCCCCCGATCCAGGCAAACCCATTCAAAAACGATCGCGCAGAAGGCCCTCGCCTATGACATGCCGGGCCTCCAGGTGGACGGAAACGACGTGCTCGCGGTCTACCAGGCGTCAAGAGACGCAATAAGCCGGGCGAGGAGCGGGGGCGGTCCGGCTTTTCTGGAACTCATCACATACAGAATGTCCCTCCACACAACCGCCGACGATCCAAAAAAGTACCGGTCTGAAGAGGAAGTACAGGAGTGGATAAAGCGAGACCCGATCACCCGCTTCGAAAAATACCTGCGCGACAAGGACCTGCTCTCGGATGAAAAGATCCAGTCAATTGCGGCTGAGGTCCAGGCCGAGATAAGTGCCGCCGAAGGCCGCTGGTCGGCATTTGTGGAAAAGGGTGTTGATCCCCTGGATATGTTCGAGTGGCCTTACGCGCAAATGCCGCCCGACCTCGTGGAACAACGGGAAGAGCTTCGGAGGGAACTCGAAGCGAAGCGGGGAAAAGTCGAGAAGGACACTTTGGTTCGAGACTGATATTTCCGCCGGGCGGGCGAATACCGATAGCTTCAGGGATGAATATGAGGCAGGCTGGAAAGCCCGCCCCACACGGGACTGCAAAGGGAGCATCATCGATGCCTAAGATGAATATGGTTCAGGCTATCAATATGGCGCTGCGCCAGGAGATGGAAAAAGACGACAGTGTCATCCTTCTCGGTGAGGACGTCGGAAGGGACGGGGGAGTTTTTCGCGTGACCGACGGGCTCCTGGACAAGTTCGGACCCGAGCGTGTGGTGGATACGCCCCTGGCCGAGTCGGCTATCGCCGGCTTCTCCATCGGTATGGCAATCGCGGGGCTGCGGCCCGTATGCGAGATGCAGTTTTCCGGGTTCAGCTATTTTGCTTTCCACCAGATGGAGTCGCACGCATCGAGGATGCGCCAGCGCACGCTCGGCCGGGTCGGCGTGCCGATGGTGATGAGGGCCCCTTACGGTGGGGGAGTCCGGGCGCTGGAGCACCATTCGGAAAGCCGTGAGGTTTACTGGGCGCACACACCGGGATTGAAGATGGTTATTCCTTCAACTCCACGAACGGCGCGCGCCCTTCTGGTAAGCGCGATTCGAGACCCGGATCCCGTGGTATTCTACGAACCCAAGGCCGTCTACCGCGCTTTTCGGGAAGAGGTGCCCGAAGAGGAGGAGACCTTTCCTATCGGGAAGTCCAGACTCGCACTCGAAGGAAAGGACATTACGGTTATCTCATACGGAGCCATGCTGCGGCCAACGCTTGAAGCCGCCTCCGAACTGAAGGATAAAGAAGGAATCGAGTGCGAGGTGGTAGACCTTCTAACCATCTCGCCGCTCGACGACAAGCTCTTCACCGAATCGGTCAGGAAAACCGGACGCGCGGTCGTTGTGCACGAAGCGCCGCGAAGCTTCGGGGCCGGGGCCGAAGTAGTCGCCCGCCTCGTCGATAAATCATTCCTCTATCTCGAAGCCCCGGTGCGCCGGGTTACCGGTTTCGATCTCGTCATCCCATACTACCAGCGCGAACAGGACTACCTGCCCGGAGTCTTCAGGATCGCCACCGCGATCCGGGAGACCCTGGAGTTCTAACCGTTCCATTCTTTTTGCCGCTTACCTTTTGGAGGGAAAACCATGCCGGTCGAGTTCAAACTCCCCGACCTAGGGGAAGGCATCCACGAGGGAGAGATTATCGAGGTGCTGGTACGCCCCGGAGATTCGGTCAAGGACGGCCAGCCGGTTCTGGTGGTTGAAACCGACAAGGCAACCGCGGAGGTGCCCGCCCCCGTCACGGGGACCGTGAAGGAGGTAAGGGTAAAGGCGGGGCAGACCGTCAAGGTGGGCGACGTTCTGATGGTATTTCTAAAGGAGGGCGAATCAGAGGAAGAGCTAAAGAAGCCGGCCCCCGAGAAAAGACCGGAAGAGAAGCGCGAGACCCGTCCTCCCGCCCAGGAAGCCGAACGCCTGGCCGAGGTAAGCGAAAAGACAACCGCAAAAACCGAGGCAGGCAAAGGCGAGAAGCCTACCTCTCCGCCACCGGAGGGAGCACCGGTTGCCGCCGCGCCCTCGACCCGGCGGCTTGCAAGAGAACTCGGAGTGGACCTTAATGAGATAAAGCCGAGCGGACCGGGTGGAAGGATCACCCCCGAGGATGTACGCGCGGCCGCCGAAGCGGCGAAAAAACCTCCGGCTGCTCCAGAACGGGCCCCAGCCGTCAAAGAAGCGGCCGGGGAGGGGGAACCGAAAGCACCCGCCCCTCCCGAGGCCGCTGCTTTGCCGCAGTTTGACAAGGCCGGCCCGATAGAGAGGCTCCCCCTCAGATCGATAAGGCGCGCAACGGCAAAGCACCTGGCCCTCTCATGGTCTCAGATACCACACGTCACTCACATGGACACGGCGGACATAACGGAACTTGAAGAATTCCGGCGCAAACACAAAAAGCAGGTCGAAGATCAGGGTGGGGCCCTCAGCCTCACCGTCTTTGCCGTAAAGGCGGTCGTTTCGGCGCTTAAGAAATTCCCGCGCTTCAATGCGAGCCTCGACATGCAAGCCGAGGAAATAATCCTCAAGCATTATTACAGCATAGGGATTGCGGTCGATACGGACCGTGGGCTGATTGTTCCGGTGATCCGGGATGTGGACCGAAAGAGCATCGTGGAGATTGCAGTCGAGCTGAAGCAGACGGCGGAGAGGGCGCGCGACGGTAAAACAACCGTCGAAGACCTCCAGGGCGGGACCTTTACCATTACCAACATAGGGTCCCTTGGCGGCACGTGGTTTAGCCCCATTATCAACTATCCGCAGGCTGCGATTCTCGGGATGGCGCAAGCAAGGCTGCAGCCGGTAGTCGTCGGGGATGAGAAGAGCAATAAAATCGCCACTCGCCTTATTTTGCCTCTCCTGATCACATTCGATCACCGTCTGCTTGACGGCGCCGATGCCGCAAGGTTTCTGAACTCGGTGATCGAGGCGCTCCAAAGCCCCGAAGAGCTGATGATGATAATGTAGGCTGCCGGCATTCTGGGGGGATTGTCATGGTAATGGGAGAATTCAGTCAAGACACCGACCTTCTGGTAATTGGAGGAGGCCCGGGCGGATATGCGGCCGCATTTCGCGCAGCGGACCTGGGGCTTGACGTAACGATGGTGGAATTGGACCCCAGGCCGGGCGGAGTGTGCCTATTCAGGGGATGCATTCCCTCGAAGACGCTGCTCTACGTGACAGAACTCATGCACGACGCCGCCCGTTCCGCGGCTATGGGTATCACCTACTCGAAGCCCAAGATCGAAATCGATAAGCTGCGGGAGTGGAAGGATAGGGTAATAGACAAGCTCGCCAACGGTCTTGTGGAACTGACCAAAAGGCGCGGAGTTCTTTTCATTCAGGGCAGGGCCACCTTCGAGGATTCAAATCACGTAAGGCTCCAGGACACAGGCACCGGCCATATAAGGTTCAAGCACGCGATCATCGCAACCGGTTCATCCACCCGCACCATCGCCGGGACCGAGTTCAAGCCCGGCGGGCGCATAATGGATTCCACCGGCGCCCTGGAGTTCGCGGATATTCCCCACAGGCTGCTCGTGGTCGGCGGAGGCTATGTAGGGTTGGAGATCGGCTCCGTGTATGCCTCCCTTGGGAGCCGTGTGACCCTCGTCGAATATGACACTCGCCTGATGAAAGGCATCGATGCCGATCTGGCCAAACCGCTCCTGGACAGGCTCCAGAACCTGTTGGAGTCGATTCACTACTGCACCAAGGTCAGCTCCCTGCAAGAAGGGCCGGAGGGAGTGGAGGTCCACTTTGACGGGGATATAGAACCAAAGATCCAACGGTTCGACCGGGTGCTGGTTGCAATCGGCCGGGTGCCGAATTCGGGGGGCATCGGACTCGAGAAGACGAAGGTGAAGGTAAACGAGCGCGGATTCATCGAGGTTGACGATCAGAGACGGACAACCGACCAAAATATTTTTGCCGTAGGCGACGTCGTTGGCGGCGCGATGCTCGCCCATAAAGCGATGCATGAAGGAAAAGTCGCCGCCGAGGTTATTGCCGGACTTCCTTCGGCATTTGATTTCCAGACAGTTCCTTCCGTGGTTTACACGGACCCCCAGATTGCCATCTGCGGCATCGGAGAGGAACAGGCCAGGAAGCGCGGAATGAACGTCAAGATCAGCCGTTTTCCGTGGACCGCTTCGGGACGGGCGGTTTCCATGGGCGTGGTGAAGGGAATGACCAAGATGGTAATAGATGCCGATTCCGGGCGAGTGCTCGGGCTTGGAATCGTCGGGAGGGAAGCCGGCGAGATGATCTCCGAAGGTGTTCTGGCCATTGAAATGGGTGCCCTCGCCGAGGACCTTGCCCTTTCCATCCACCCCCACCCCACCCTTTCCGAAGGCGAAGAGGAAGCGGCGGAAGCATTCCTTGGGAGCCCGACACATATACTTCCGATGAAGAAATGAATCCATTTTTCGGCAACCTTCAGCAACCAGGAGAGAATTTATGAAAGGCGACGAAAAAGTCATTGCCAAACTAAACGACCTGCTTGCGGATGAACTGACGGCGATCAATCAGTACATGGTACACTCCGAAATGTGTGAAAACTGGGGCTACGAAAGGCTGCACAAATCGAGCGAAAAACGTGCGATCCAGGAAATGAAACATGCCGAGAAGCTGATTGCGCGCATCCTGTTCCTCGACGGCCAGCCTACCGTCAGCGTTCTGAAGAAAATTAATATCGGGCAGGATGTTGAAACTCAGCACAAAAACGACCTGGGCTCCGAGATGGGCGGACACAAAAACTACAACGACGGGATCAAACTGGCCACGCAACACGGTGACAGCGGCACAAGAGAGCTTTTGGAATCCATACTGAAGGAAGAAGAGGAACATATCGATTTTCTGGAAGCACAGCTCGACCAGATAAAGCAAATGGGCGCTAAAAACTACCTCGTGGAACAGATAGATTAGTCTGGGGCGAAGTTCATGCACAATGCGGGAGCAAGTCAGGAAATCTGCCTCTGTTGCAGGCTCGGCCGCGTCGATTATCTGCAAGCGTGGGAGCTTCAAAAGAAGCTCGCCTATCTTGTTGCCGGCGGTGCACCGGATACCCTCCTTCTGCTCGAACATCCGCCCACTTACACACTGGGGCGCCGCAGGGGCGAGTCCAATATGCTTGTGCCGCGCGAGCGCCTTATCAGCCTTGGGGCGGCCGTGATCAATTCGGACAGGGGCGGCGATATTACCTTCCACGGCCCCGGCCAGCTTATCGGCTACCCGGTGCTAAATCTCGACAGGATGCAAATCGGACCTGGAAACTACCTGCGGTCCCTCGAAGATACGATCGTCCGGGCCCTGGCCGATGTCAACGTCCACGCCGGCCGATGCGACGGCTACACGGGGGTGTGGGTAGGAGATGAGAAGATCGCGGCAATAGGAGTTAAAATCACAGCCAAATGGGTTACCCAGCATGGCTTTGCGATCAACCTGAATACGGACCTGGACTACTTCAGCCATATTATCCCATGCGGAATAAAAGACCGTGGGGTGACAACTCTCTCGCGGATCGTAGGGCATGAGGTCTGCCCTGAGGAATTCGTGGGGCATGTGGCGGAGGCTTTCGGGGTGGTTTTCAATCGCAAGTTGGTGGAAGTGTCGGGTGACGAGTTGATATCATAGATTCACCGCGGAGAGCGCGGAGTAAGGGCTGGAGATGTTGGCGGAATTGGAAAGCGGGAATAAAGGCGGGAAAAGGGATGCCGGAAGGCTTGCAAAGCCTCCATGGATAAGGGTCCGCATTCCGTCGGGGGATGGTTTTGACAGGATACGCCGTCTTGTTACGGAGAAAAGGCTGCACACGGTGTGCGCCGAGGCATTATGTCCGAATATTGGCGAATGCTGGGGCAGGGGAACGGCAACATTTATGATCCTTGGGGACGTGTGCACCAGGGATTGCCGTTTCTGTGGCGTCCGAACCGGGAAACCTCTGGAAGTAAGGCCGGATGAGGCGGAGGAGGTGGCCGAAGCGGTTTCTGTAATGGGCCTCCAGCATGCCGTGATAACATCGGTAACGCGGGACGATCTGCCGGATGGGGGCTCGGGCCTGTTTGCCGATACCATCAGATCTATTAGCGAAAAGCTGCCCGAATGCAAAATCGAGGTGCTGGTCCCGGATTTTCAGGGAGAAATTTCTTCGATCAAGACCGTGATCCAAGCCGGTCCCCACATTTTCGGGCACAACGTCGAGACGGTGCCGCGACTCTACCAAACTGCCAGAAAGGAGGCCGACTACGGTCGCTCCCTTGGAGTGCTTGCGGCAGCCGGGGCAAATGGAAGTGTGCTCACCAAATCCGGCATTATGGTGGGACTTGGCGAGTCGGTTGAAGAGATCCTCCAAGTGTTGACCGACCTGAGGAGTGCGGGGTGCGACATCCTGACCATAGGCCAGTATTTATCCCCCACGCGCGCACATATTCCTGTCTCCCGGTATTACTCCCCCGACCAGTTCGAAATGCTGAAAGGCGCCGCGTTAGACCTTGGGTTCAGGCACGTGGAATCGGGACCGCTCGTTCGCAGCTCCTACCATGCCGATACGCAGGCAGCCGGACTTTAGAATAAACAGGGAGCACACCGAAAGGGATGAACGGCGACGAACCTGTTGAATTTCCCATCGAGGACTCGATTGACCTCCACACATTCAGGCCGGGCGAAGTAAAGGACCTGCTGCACGACTACCTGGAAGCCGCATCCGAGAAAGGCTTCGCCGAAGTACGGATAATCCACGGTAAAGGCATCGGGGTATTGGCGGAAATCGTCCGCTCGGTTCTCAGAAAACACCCCCTTGTGGAATCATTCAGGCAAGCCGACGCCCTCGGCGGAAGCTGGGGCGCAACGATTGCCGTTCTGCGCCGAAAAGAACCAGGCCAAAGGTAAACGCGGCGAGCCGTGCTAAACGCTCGCCAGGTGCGATAAAGGGACTTTTGCCCAAATCATATGCGTGCTTCAGGTCCGCGACCCTGTTCGAAAATCGTCATTAGGGTCATGCCTGCCGATTACTTAGCAGTCTTTAAAAAGCTGTTTGGGTAGCACCGCCTAAAACCTTGCCCGTTCTCAATCTGCCACCTTCCATCTCCCGTCTTCCGCCTTCTGCCTACCGTCTTCCGTTCCGGTGGAGTATAATATTCGGCCTTGACCGGTTCGGGCATAATTATCATTTTCTGAAAGAGGAAGCTTCAATGGAAGAGACTGTAAGGACTCTCGGCATATTACAGGCCAGGCACTTCAGCGCGCGGCTCGATTGCGTAAGGTTGCGCAATGGAAAGCTGACCGAGCGGATAAAGCTGGACCATCCGGAAGCCGCCGCGATCGTTCCATTTCTGGATCCCCACCGTATCCTGATGGTTCGCCAGTGGCGTTATGCACTGGGGGCCGAGACAATGGAGATCCCGGCCGGGAAAGTCGATCCCGGCGAAGAGGTCAAGGTGTGCGCGGGACGCGAACTTTTCGAGGAGACGGGTTACCGGGCGCGCAATCTTATTGAAATTTTCAGCTACTATCCCGCCATCGGCTATTCGGACGAGGTAATCAGGATTTACGCGGCATCCGGGCTCGAGAAGGTTTCGGAGCGTGAGGACGTCGATGAGATATCACGTGTTGAGGTGGTCGAATTTGGAGCGCTAAATGATATGATTATGAAGGGAGCCATTCGGGACGGCAAGACCGTACTGGGCATCTCCCTTTTTCGCGCAAGGCTGGAAGAGGGTGATATTCCCGAAGATTTTTTCAGGTAGGTTCAATGAAAGCAACCCACAAGGTCCCTATTACTCGAAGCGGACACCGTCGCCTGCTAAGGGAACTGGCGCACTTGCGAAAGGATGTTCGCCCGCAGGTGCTCGATGATTTGTGCGAAGCCAGGGGCTATGGCGTTAAAGTTGAGAACCAGCAATATCTTGCCGCCCGCGAGCGCCATCTTAGGGTCCAGAAGAAGATAGACGAAATTGAAGAGAAGCTCGCGCGCTGCGAGATCGTGGTTGGCCGCAAATTCTTCTCGAAGCGGGTGGGATTCGGCACGGTGATCAGCATCGAGAACCTGGAATCGGGTGAGGTTTGCCGCTTCCAGATGGTCGGACCATGGGAATCGGACGTATCCGACGGCAAGCTCTCGGTGGAGTCGCCGGTCGGCAGCGGCGTGCTGGGCCACGCCGAAGGAGATGAGGTTCTCGTCCAGACGCCTTCAGGGGCGCGTATCTACAAAATACTGTCGATAGACATCTGATATGGCAGGCCGTCCAGCACGGCGTGGTTCTGCATGGTTTCTACACAGCCCCTACTGTCTTTTACATACTTCTCCCCATTTCTTTCCAATTGGCCGGGCCATAGTTTCATTGGTGGCAAATTTTTCAGTTTCCACCGGGAGCCTGGGCGCGTGAGCAATATTCGCCTACTGCCGCGGCATGCCGATCCTCTTTTTCTAATTCATCAAGACATTTAATTTGATCCTGCCTTGGAGGACCGATGAAAGTCTGGCCTGGAAAACCTTACCCACAGGGGGCGACCTGGGACGGATCGGGGGTGAATTTCGCCATTTTTTCGGAGAACGCCACCGGGGTCGAGCTTTGTTTTTTCGACAGCGAAGGAAACGAGACCAGCATTCCTGTTACGGAACAGACCGACCAGGTGTGGCACATTTATATTCCCGAGGCCCGTCCCGGCCAGTTGTACGGATACCGGATGCACGGACCTTACGCTCCCATGGAGGGGCACCGGTTCAATCCCGCAAAGCTCCTCAGAGATCCCTACGCCAAGGCCGTCGATGGTGTTATCACCAAGTGGGATGACGCTCTTTTCGGGTACACCATAGGGCATCCGGATGCCGACCTGTCCATTGATATGCGCGACAGCGCCCCTTTTTCGCCCAAATGCGCGGTGATTGATCCGGCCTTTTCCTGGGGCGAAGATCCACGCCCCAATGTACCCTGGGATAAGACGATCATCTATGAAGCACACGTAAAAGGTCTGACAAAGCTCTTTCCCATGGTCCTCGAAGAACTTCGCGGCACCTATGCCGGCCTGGCCAGCCCGGCGATTATCGAGTACCTGCTCTCTCTAAGCATCACCGCAATCGAGTTGATGCCCGTCCACCAGTTTCTCCACGACCGGCGCCTGGTCGAAAAAGGTCTCAGGAACTATTGGGGCTATAACTCGATAAACTTTTTCGTTCCCCACTGGGAGTACGCGCACAGAAAGAACCGGGGCGATCAGGTTTCCGAGTTCAAGACAATGGTAAAGACGCTGCACCGGGAAGGGATAGAGGTAATCCTGGACGTCGTCTACAACCATACGGCAGAAGGAAACCATTTAGGTCCCACCATAAGTTACCGTGGAATAGACAATTCCGCCTATTACCGCCTCGTGGGGGACAACAAGCGCTATTACTACGATTTCACGGGCACCGGCAACACGCTCAACATGATCCATCCGCGCACGCTCCAGCTCATTATGGACAGCCTTCGCTACTGGGTGCTGGAGATGCACGTGGACGGTTTCAGGTTCGATCTGGCCGCGGCCCTGGCCCGCGAACTCCATGACGTGGACCGCCTGTCGGCTTTCTTCGACATAATCCACCAGGACCCCGTCCTCTCGCAGGTAAAGCTTATAGCGGAGCCTTGGGACCTGGGCGCGGGCGGCTACCAGGTGGGCAATTTCCCTGTCCTGTGGACCGAGTGGAACGGAGAATACCGCGACGGCGTGAGAAAATACTGGAAAAGCGACGAGGCGCAGCTCGGAAATTTCGCCTACCGCATAACCGGCAGCAGCGACCTCTACGAGCGGACCGGCAGGCGTCCCTACGCCAGCATCAATTTCGTCACCGCGCACGACGGCTTTTGCCTCAGAGACCTCGTCAGCTACAACAGCAAACATAATGAAGCAAACCTCGAAGATAACAGGGACGGGGCGGACAATAACAACAGCTGGAACTGCGGCTTCGAAGGCCCGACGGACGACCCGGCTATTCTGGCCTGCCGAGCGCGCCAGCAGCGCAATTTCCTCACCACCCTTCTACTTTCCCAGGGCGTGCCGATGGTCCTCCACGGAGACGAAACGGGACAGACCCGCGGCGGCAACAACAACACCTACTGCCAGGACAACGAAATCTCATGGCTGCACTGGGACCTCAATCCCGACCAGCGCGCCCTTCTGGATTTCGCGAGGTTACTTATCAAGTTCAGGAAAGAGCACCCGGCATTCCGCAGACAGAACTTTTTCCGGAGCAGGTCGATGCGAGACCCCAACCTCCCGGACCTCTCATGGTTCCGTCCCGATGGGAAGGAAATGACGCAGGAGGACTGGATACTGCCCTTTGCGAGAAGCCTTGGGATGCTGCTGGCCGGCGATGCAATTGACGAGTTGGACAGCCGCGGCAACCAGATAACCGACGACACAATACTTGTCCTGTTCAATGCCTATTGGGAGCCGCTGCCGTTCATTATGCCCCTTTTCAAATTCGCGGGGCAATGGGGGGTCTTCGAGGGCTATTGGGAACCGGTGGTCGATACCCGCAACGAGACCGGCAAACTCCCGGCCCCCCAACTTCGCCCCGGGGATACTTACGACCTCGAAGCGCGGTCAACTTCGGTTTTCCGGTTCAGCGGCAGCCGGGCTTCCCGGAAATAATCGGGCAATACCGGACGATCCGCCGGAATATTAACCGCCATACGGGATCGAATAGGTGCAAACGGCACGCCTCAGCAAACATCAAAAGGCTCTTCAAAGCCTGGCGCAGCTTTATCGTGTCCAGACAATCCATACCGATGTCAGCGGAAAGCGCCGAAAAGCCTCGGATGAATCGCTTATTCGGGTGCTGATGGCCCTTGGCGCTCCGGTTCGGGAAATATCCGATGCCGCGGCGGCTCTTGCGGAGAGGAGAAAGAAATTCATAGATCGCGTGATCGAGCCCGTCTCAGTTGCGTGGGATGGGAAGGTCACGGGGCTAAGAATGTTCATCCCTGAGAGTTTCCGGGAAAAAACAATAGGGATCAGTCTTGAGTTGGAATCGGGAGAGGTGAGAAGCTGGAGCTGCAATGCCTCCGAGTGCCGGCCCATCCATTACGAGAATATCGGCAATTCCACCTTCGTTGCAAGAGAGCTTTCGGTCCCCGGCGTGCTGCCCATCGGCTACCACATTTTAAATGTCGAAGCAGGTGGGGCGGCTTTCAGCGCGAAGATAATTTCAGCCCCCGTCAAGGCCTTCGCCGGCCAGGATTCGGAGAGGATCTGGGGAGTTCTCATTCCTCTCTATTCTCTTTATTCGAAAAGAAACCCCGGAGCGGGGGATTTCACCGATCTCGCGGATCTCTACAGGTGGACTGACGGATTGGGTGGAAAAATCGTCGGCACCCTTCCCTTACTTTCTGCTTTCCTTGACACCCCTTACGACCCAAGTCCCTACTCGCCGGCAAGCAAGCTTTTCTGGAACGAGTTCTACATCGATCCGGAAAAGGCCCCGGAATTCGAAAAATCGACCACGGCGCGCGCTTTGCTCGATTCCGCCCGCCGCGACATCGAAGACCTTGGGGCCGCCCCTCTCGTGGACTACAAGCGCCAGATGGCTGCAAAACGGGTCGTGCTGGAAGAACTTACGCGGACCTTCTTCAGCCGGCCGGTGAGCGAGCGGGAACTATTCGACAGACGCCGCCGTGAAGACCCCTCTATGGAGGACTACGCCGGCTTCCGGGCGTTTGGCGAACGGCTTCAAAAACCCTGGCGCGAGTGGCCGCTCCCGCAAAGGGACGGAACGATTGAGCCGGGTGATTTCGATGAAAGGGTCAAAGATTATCACCTCTACGTTCAATGGGAGGCCGGCCGCCAGGTCGAGAATCTTTCGAAGGTTGCGAAAAGCCTGGGGCCGGGCCTGTACCTCGACCTTCCGATCGGGATAAACCCAAACTCCTACGACACCTGGCGCCACCGGGACCTCTACCTCGAGGAGGTATCCGTGGGAGCGCCCCCGGACATTATATTTCCTCTTGGCCAGAACTGGGGATTTCCGCCGCTTCACCCGGAAAAGATTCGCGAAGACGGCTACCGGTATGTGACCGGATATTTGCGCAAAATAATGAGCCGAGCCGGGGTGTTGCGAATAGACCACGTGCCGGGACTGCACAGGCTTTTTTGGGTCCCCCAAGGAATGGATGCCGCGGCCGGTGTCTACGTCCGCTATGATGCGGATGAGTTTTACGCAATATTTTCCATCGAATCCCACCGCAACCGCTGTACCGTTCTGGGAGAAAACCTCGGTACCGTCCCCGATTATGTAAATTTAGCGATGGGCCGCCATAGTGTCTTCAGAATGTATGTACTCCAGTACGAACTCGAATCGGATGACCCCAAAGTACTTAAGCCGGCTCCGGCCAACTCAGTTGCCGGACTCAATACCCACGACATGCCACCCCTTGCCGGCTTTCTCGAAGGCGCCGACGTTGCCGACAGGGTCTCCGCGGTCATTTTGGATGAAGCTAAGGCACCCAAAGAATTGGGAAAGAGAAAACGGGTGCGGGAGAGGCTCGAAAATTTCCTGGCGAAAAAAGGCTACCTGGCCGGGGACAGATCGGAGAGGGCAGTCATGGAGGCCGCCGAGCAGTACCTGGCTGAAGGCCCCGCAAAGCTCCTCCTGGTAAATCTCGAGGACCTGTGGCTCGAGAAGCTGCCGCAAAACCTGCCCGCCGACACCAAATATCCCAACTGGAGGCGCAAGGCGCGCTTTGGGATCGAAGAGTTTCGTGAAATGCCCGAAGCCGTGAATATTTTAAGGGAAATAGACAGGTTGCGGAAGCGGCCGAGGAAAAGGACATGATTTTTAATCCCAATATAGGAGCCGTTTATCTGGCGGACGGACGGACCCGATTCCGGGTTTGGGCGCCGTTCAGGCATAAAGTTCAGGTGCGGCTCATTTCTCCTGTCGAGCGGATCGCCGATATGGAGAGGGACAAAAGGGGCTACTGGTCGGCTGAAATCGAAGGGGTCGAGCCGGGCGCGCGCTACTTTTTCCGCCTCGACGGAAATCTCGACAGGCCCGATCCAGCCTCATTCGACCAGCCTGAAGGCGTCCACGGCCCATCGCGGGTTCTGGACCCATCCATTCGCGCAAGTGCGGTGAACTGGTCGGGAATCCCGCTGCGGGACTACATCTTCTACGAACTCCACGTCGGCGCCTTTACCCACGAAGGCACCTTCGACGCCGTCATACCCAGGCTCGACAGTCTCAAGGACCTCGGCATAACCAGCATCGAAATAATGCCGGTCGCACAGTTCCCCGGATCTCGAAATTGGGGCTACGACGGCGTCTATCCTTTCGCCGTTCAAAATTCGTATGGCGGTCCGGAGGGGCTCAAGCGAATGGTGGAAGCGTGCCACCAAAAAGGGCTCTGCGTCACCCTGGACGTCGTCTACAACCATTTCGGGCCCGAGGGCAACTACCTTCGCGACTACGGTCCCTATTTCACCGGAAAATATAAAACCCCCTGGGGCGACGCCCTGAATTTCGATGATGCTTACAGCGACGAGGTAGGAAACTACTTTATCCAGAACGCTCTTTTCTGGTTCAGCTTCTATAATGTGGACTCACTAAGGCTCGATGCCGTTCACGCGATCTACGACTTCAGCGCCATCCCCTTTCTGAGGCGCCTTGCCGAAAAAACCGATGAATACGGCCGCCGGACAGGAAGGCAGCTATACCTTATCGCCGAGAGTGATTTAAACGACAGCCGCATCATCCGTCCCAGACAGTACTGGGGCTACGGCCTTGACTCGCAGTGGTCGGATGATTTCCACCACTCGCTCCATGTACTCCTGACGGGTGAGCGAAAGGGTTATTACAGCGATTTCGGGTCCACAACCGATCTGGTTACGGCCATGAAGGATGGCTACGTCTACTCAGGGCGCTACTCCGAGTACAGAAAACGAAGCCACGGTAACCGCTCCTCCGACCTGCCTTCCGAAAAATTCGTGGTTGGAGCCCAAAATCACGACCAGGTGGGCAACAGGATGCTGGGCGAACGCCTGACCTCGCTCGTATCATTCGAGGCCCTCAAGCTCGCCGCCGCGACTGTCCTGCTCTCCCCCTTCACTCCACTCCTATTCATGGGAGAGGAATACGGCGAGGAGGCCCCTTTTCTTTACTTCGTCAGCCATTCCGATCCGGAACTGATGGAGGCGGTGAGGCGCGGGCGCAAGGAAGAGTTCAGCGAGTTCATCCGGCACGAGGAACCTCCGGACCCCGGCGCCGAGGAGACTTTCTTAAAAACCAGGCTCACCTGGGAGAAAAGAAACCAGGGCAAGCATGCAACGCTTTTGCGCTTCTACAAGAAATTGATTGCAATGAGGCGAGATAACCCCGCCCTCGCGGACAGGGACAGGAAGAACATGAGAGCGGAAGCTTTTGAAAACAGAAAAATTATGGTGGTAAAAAGGGGCGAGGGTTGCAAGGGGGTGACCGGAAAATGCCTGATTGCGATCTTTAACTTCGATTTCGGCAACCAGTGGATCGGGTTCAACGAATCAGGCATGGAACACGAATATCGCAAGATCCTGGATTCGGCGGAAGAAGGCTGGGACGGTCCAGGCTCGATGCTTCCCGCTGAAATAGTTAACGGCGGGCCGCTGGAGCTGAGCGGCAGCAGTATCTCCATTTTTGAAAAAGATTAGATCGAGAGGCCCGCATGAGAATCCCCGGTTCGACCTACAGGGCACCTGGCCGCTTTCGCCAGGCGAGAAGAAAACGACCGGTGTATAGCGGTGGCGCCGCGGTTGGTGACGGAGCTGGCCGGCGTGGGTCAACTATCCCATGGGCGAGCAGGTATGGAAACAAACATGGATAGAGCTGCCCAATGACGCTCCCTATTCTTTTCTGAACCCCATTACAAATGATACAATTTCAGTAAAAGGTCGGCTTTCGGTTGCAATGGTACTCGCAAAATTTCCGGTTGCTCTTATCTTTTCTCCTTGATCCATGTAGTGACTGCTATCCGTTTTGAGGAAAGAAAGCTTGAAAAATAGGGAATCCGGGGGTAATGACATCATTATCCGCGGCACCGAAGCCGAATTGCCATCCCTGAATGGGAGTACAGTGGCGGCGGGGCTCCCAAGAATCCAAATCTTTAAAAAATTGGTCGAGGTTTCCCCGGGATGAAAAAAGGCTCGAAATCTATAACCATTCTGATGGCTGATGACGATCAGGATGACTGCCTGCTCGTTAAAGAGGCTTTCAGTGAAAAGAGCTTCGAAAATGACCTCAGGTTCGTGGCGGACGGCGAAGACCTGATGGATTATCTTTACCGCCGTGGGAAATTTGCCGAGCCGGACTCGGCTCCTCGTCCAGGCCTCATCCTACTTGACCTCAACATGCCGAGAAAAGACGGGCGCGAGGCCTTGAAAGAAATAAAGTCCAATAGGGATTTCAGACACATACCAATAATTATCCTAACTACTTCTCACGAACAAGACGATATTATACGTAGTTACAGAGTTGGTGCGAATTCGTTTGTAACAAAACCTGTAAGTTTCGAAGATCTGCTGAACCTTGTCGAGAATCTGGGACGATATTGGCTCGAGATAGTCGAGTTGCCGCGGGAAAAAGCAAATGCCTGACGGAAATGAACCGATAAAAGTACTTCTGATCGAAGACGATGAAGACGACAGTGTTCTGATTCGCAGTATTCTTTCCGACATCCCATCGGCTTCATACGATATAACCTGGGCCGAGACATACAAAGACGCCCTGCGAGGACTTCGGGAAGGCAGCTATGACGTCTGCCTCATGGACTACCGGCTGGGCAACAGGACCGGGTTGGAACTCTTGCAGAAGGTAGCGGACTACGCGGATAAGCCTCCGATAATAATTCTTACCGGCCAGGGCGACTACAGGGTGGATATCGCCGCAATGAAACACGGCGCAGCCGATTACCTCGTAAAGGACCACCTTAGCGACCCAATGCTGGAGCGCACCATCCGGTACGCCATTGAACGAAAAAAATCCGAAGACGCGCTGAGGGAGTCGGAAAAGCAGCTCCAGTACCTCTCATCCCAGCTCCTTGTTGTGCAGGAAAACGAGCGCAGGAAGGTTGCCGCCGAACTGCACGACAATTTGGGGCAACTGCTGACCGCCATCAAATACAATATCGAAACGGTTATAAGCCGCCAGCCTTGTGAAAATGAGTGCGCCTCCAACCTCGAACAGGTAATTCCGCTGATACAGGTGGCGGTCGAGCACGTCAGGCGAATCTATACCCAGCTTCGTCCAACGGTCCTCGACGACCTTGGTGTAAAGGCTGCTCTGACCTGGTATTGCAGGGAATTCGAGGATGTAAATACCCGGATACTCGTGAACAAGGATTTCGAGATCGAAGAGGAGGAAATTCCCGAGAACCTCAAGCTGGCAATGTTCAGGATCGTTCAGGATGCCATGGACAACGTAGCCGAGCATAGCAGCGCAGAACAAGTCTGGCTGAGGCTGTCAAGTCACAACGGGGCCCTCAATCTTTCTATAAGAGACGACGGAAAAGGTTTCAATGTGGGGGCAAAACTCTCATTGATGAACCCCGAAGGCGGCCTGGGCCTTCGAAGCATGAAAAGAAGGGCCGAACTTTCTGGAGGAAATCTCGCAATAATCTCCGAGGTAGGAACGGGCACAACGGTGCGGGCTAACTGGCCGAGTTAAGGGTCCCAGTCTTTGCTTGATATCATCTCTTCAATATCGTCGGAGCCTTTTTTCCATCATTTCGCCGACCTGCTTCGCTGCTTTCGAGCTGCAATGGACGCTTTCTTCAACAATTCCCGCTAATCCACAGAGGATCGTCCCGCGAAGTCTCGAACAAACAACAAAAATAATGCTTAAGAAATTTCAGGAATCTGCCGATAAGTGGATCTGGGGTGATTTGCGTCACGGTAGATGCTCGATAAACCAGCAACACCCAAATAATGGAGGGCATAAGGTGAGGGTGGAAAGCCAATCCGGCATCGTATCGGCAGCCAATTCAGACGAACAGGCCAGCGTTCTGGTTGCCAGGAAAGCACTGGATGTCCAGAAACAACAGGGTGAAACGATTGTTCGTCTGATCGAATCGGCAAATGTTGCAAAGGTGGCGGGTGACAAAGGATATTTACTGGATGTTGTAGCTTGAGGATTTTTCAAGCTCATTCCAAAGGGGAGAAACAACATTTTCGACAAAGTCTCGGGTCCTCAGAATTTCCTGGCCCCGGTCCTTGCTGGGTTATCCGGATGAATTTCGAACAGCAAAAGCTAGAATAGCACTATTAGAAGTTAATCCTTCCGCACTCGAAATCACTCGGCATGAGCATCCAATGCCAAATTCAACTCGTCGGCACTCCGTTTTTCGCATCAACCGGCGGCGGCACCGCCGGCCTGTTTCAGTCCGGGTACTCGACCTCCCTGGCGGTTTTCAGAACCTCTCCGGTCTTGAAACCCTCCAGCCAAAGAAAGACGCTCCCGACGGCAACTATCGAGACAACTTCCAATACGTGCAAGGCGAGGGCGTAGCTGAGCGCGACCGAGATTTCCACCGAAAAGAGCTTTAGGGCTGCAACCGTTGCTAGCTCGAAACCTCCAAGATTTGCCGGTGTTCCCACCGCGGCAATGCCGAAATTGAGAAGAATGAGGGTAATCGGTGTTGCCATCAGCGGCAGGTCAAGCGCAAATGCTTCGAACATCACCCATACCATGGCCGCCCGCAGAAACCATGAAAGGGCGGAAAGCGCCAGGACCGGGAAAAGCAGGCCCGCCTTTCTCATAACGGCCAATCCCGCCACGAACTTATTTGTTTCCTCGGCAATCCGGCGCCGGATTTTCCCGGCCGAATCCACTGCCCCGAGCCTTAAACCCATCCTGGCAAAGATAAAAGCAACGGCTACGGCCGCGGCAAAAAACGATCCGGCCGCAATTCCCATCTTGGTGACCGAGGGTGGGAAAGGATGGAGAACGGCGGTAAGCGCCATCAGTAGGAAAAAGACCAGGAAGTCCGCTACCCGGTCAAGCGCAACCGCGGATAATGAGTGGGAGAGGCCGATCTTTTCCGCCCTGGCCAGGTAATATGCCCTCGCGCCGTCTCCGAACCGCAGCGGGAGCATGATGTTGCCGATTATGCCGATGAGGGTCGAATTGAAACAATTACGGACACGGAGCTCATTCTTTACGGGAAAAAGAATAACCGAAAGCCTGAGCGCTTCGACGAAGGTGTTCGCCAGATTGAGGATTGGTACCCAGATCGCCCACTGCCAACGGATGCCGGAGAAGGAGTGTGCGACCTTCCCAAGATCTGCATAAGCCAGCACAAGCGCCAAGAAGATCGCGACGATGGCAAGAGACCAGGTGCGGGCGGCTCTCATCCAGTTCATTTCGTTTCCGCCCCCGCTCATCCGCTGTTCCCCATCATTTCCGAAAGGGTCACAAACTCGAATCCGCGGCGCTTGAGTTCATCAATAATTTTGGGCAGAGCCCTGACAAGCTGGCTCGAATCGGCCCCCTCTTCCAGTCCGCGCCCGTCGTGTAGCAACAGGATGCATCCATCCCGCGCGCCGGCGAGCGTCCGACGAAGAATCTCCTCTTCGCCTGGCCGGTCGGTGTCCCATACCCCCAATGTCCAGGCGACCGGCGCCATGCCGCATTTTCGGGCAACCATGTTCACCCAGGGATTTCTCCAGCCGTGAGGGGCGCGGAAAAGTGCGGGCCTGCGACCGGTCGTTTTTTCGATAAGATCCGATGTCCTGGTGAGTTCATCCCCTATCCGCGCCGGGGTCTTTAGCGGAAGCACCTCATGGGTCCAAGTATGATTGCCCAGCTCGTGTCCTTCGTCAAAGAGCCGCCTGATGGAGCCGGAAGACCTTACCGCGTTTTGGCCAACAATGAAAAAAGTTGCCCCGATTTTCTTTTCCTTTAGAATATCGGCTATTTGTGAAGTGAACGGCTCGTTTGGGCCATCATCGAACGTCAGGGCCACCAGGTTTTTTCCCGGGGCGCCTTTCCAAAAAATCTGGCCGAAAATTGGTGCGCGCCGTTCAAAAACAGCCAGGACGAGGAGGACTTCAAAAAGCATAAAAAACAAAATAAACCAGAGGTGAAAGCCCCCGTGGAAAGATGTGCGGGCAAGAATCTCCGCGGCCGGGACTGACAGCAGGGCGGAGAACAGGGTTATGGCTGCAACGATCTTCAGGATCATCGACCGTTAAGAACTTCCTCGTAAAATCCGGCTATTTTGTCCGAAACCTTGTCCCAGGAGAATTCAAGGGCCTTTTGCCTGCCATTCCCGCCTTTTTGCTTTCTCAGCCCTGGGTCTTCGAGCAATCTCAGGATTGTATCCGCAAAGGCTCTCGGATCGCGGGGCGGGATGAGAAATCCTTCCTCCGGGCCGAGCAGTTCCCTGTAGCCGCAGTTATCAGTCGCAACGATCGGCTTTCCCGAAGCCATCGCCTCGAGCAGGGTTATCCCGAAAGAAGCCTTCTCGACCGGCGAGCAAAAGATATCGGCACTCGAATAGTAGCGGTTGCGCTCATGGAGCACAGGTCCGGCCAGGAAAATGTCACGCTCGATTTCATCGGGAACCAGCCGCTTGTAATGTTCTCTGAGCGGCCCGTCGCCAACGATTATGAGCCGAACATCGGGAAACTTCGATTTTATCAGCGTGAAAGCCTGAATCATCAGGGATAATCCATTTCGGGGATCGAGCCTTCCAAGAAAAAGCAGGTTCAGCTTTCCGTCTTCGAACTGGGGAAACTTTGGAGCATCCGGGCTGAACTCGGAAGTATTCACGCCGTTGGGAATAATCCGCGCCCTCACCTCCAAGTAGCGCGCGAGGGCATCTATACAGCTCCGCGAAACGGCTATCTGGCCGCTCAGCCTGTTTACGAGCTTCTTCTGGACCGATCCTTTCAGGAGCGAGTACCACATGCTCCGGTCAAAGTAGGTGTGAAAAGTGCCAACAGTGGGAGTTTTGGCGGCGGCAAACTGGGCAAACATCGGCAGAGTGGGAACCAGCGGTGAGTGCAGATGCAGGAGGTCGAATTTTTCGCGCTCGAAAGTCGCCTTGAGTTCGCTTATCAGATGCTTTCCGAGTGTTACCCGCGCAAGTGAACCATTACTGTAGATGGATGTGCTCCGGCCGATTCTGATAATTTCGACCGGAGGTTTCGAACCGTTTTGCCCGCCGTTAACATGAGAGGTAATTATCTTGACCGTGTGCCCCTTATCCCGGAGCTGCAAGGCTGTATTATGCACGTGCTCGGAAATGCCCCCGAGCAGGGGATAGTAGTATTCGGTTACTATTCCTATCTTGAGACCCATCGGGAAAACCCCGTTTGGATTCCAGGCCCGGTCATTTGTAAAATCCACTCTATAAATGACCGTTGCCGCAAATGGTTATTGGAATTAAAAGCCAACCTGCGGCAATCCTCCGGGCAGGAATCGGACGATCCAGATAAGTAATCGAAATAAATTGGAATCATCCATTCTATCACCACTCCCGCAAAAAATCGGCCATACGATTACCAGTTAGTAGTTTAGAAGTTAATACAAATTTGGAGATTAGACATAGGTGCTTAATGATGGGATAGCTTCTTTATCGGAAATGATGTTAATCATGCAAAATCGCTCGTCCAGCCACATATAGCGGACCTGTTGCCTGCAAATCACTCCATTTTGGGCTGTAACAGGGTCATTGCCGGCACAATCCTCGAAAAGAGCGCCTTCCCCGCCTGGAATTCAACTGTTGGCTGAGATGGGGGGCGTTTTGACGCCCGGGAATATCCCGCAGGGGGGCGAGGGCCACGGTATCCAGAGGCGCAATCAGGATGCCGGGGTTTGGCAGCACTTGCGGGCCTGATCGAGTTCAACCCTGTGAGTGTCCTCCAACAGCCTGATTCGCTGCTCGAGTAGTTCCACCCTGGCCTGGAGGTCCTGGACATCCTTCATCCTGGCAATGTCGGCATTTTCCGACCATTTTCTCATCGATGACTGAAATTCGTCCCACTGACGCTGGCCGCTTTTGACCAGGTCTTCGGTAAGCCTTTCGGCCTCGTCGGTTGAAATCTTGCCCTCTTCCACCAGTTTACGTGTAGCATCTCGTACCTTGTCGGCGGTTACAACCACCGCGCCAAGCCCGGCAAAAAAGCTTTTTCTGAGCAGGTCGAGCATTCAGGCTCCTCCTTGGTCAAGTACACATCGGCGTTGGTCACGCCTCTATACAATAAAATCAATGATCCATGGCTTTGCGGAAAACAGCCTGATATAAAATAGCAACATTTCACGGCGTTGCAACGGCGGATTGACCCTGAGGAGCAATTGACACATTAAGCATGGCAGACAAGACGGGGCCGCCAAGGCACGTGACCGGCAATCTGAAGCAATTACTCCCTTAACCAAATCAAGCACCCGACACTTTGTTTTTTCTTTGTTGCTCATAATCAACGGCCCACTTGATCGACTTTAAATAGCGGTCCGTTGCATCCAGCATGGCCCGATCAAATGCCGAGTTGTAAGCAACTCCAACCCTTTTATCAAAATCGGAAATCGCATACCTCACAAATTCTCTCAGTTCGGGAGTACTAAGCGACCTCAAAGAGTAGAGCCTGTTTCCCAGGATAAGGGGCTCAACCATTACCATAAGCATAGGACGGTTCCGCTCCATCTCCTCGGTAATCTTATTAATCGGAATTTGATTGTCGGGAGGAAGCAGCGCCATACCGCCCATCGTGAAGGCAAGCTCCATGCTTTGAGCAAAATTAACTTGGGCTTCAGTTAATTTGCAGGATCTAATAAGCTCTTGAATTAATTTTGTCCTTTCAGGTGGGCCGGGGTTCTCTCGAAGGTTATCGATAAATGCTTCCATCTCGGTATCTGAATCGGGAAGCGAAGCCTTTATTAGAAGTTCTTTGCACTTCTTTCCCAACGAGGTTTCATGCCAATCGATAGCCCGGCGGATGTCCTCCGCGGTCACCCTGGTGCTGAGTTCCCGTAAGATGGTTTGCTCGAGTCGTTCCGGATCAAATGCGGCTGCCATAAAGCTTCTCATAGCTGCGAGCGTCTGTTTATTCGGAAGTCTGGCAGGCGGCATGATCTCGAATCCCTTGTCGAAATTACGCAATAGCCTGTTTGCCGTGATCGATAGCCTCTCTCTCATCCTTGATTTGAGAGCCAATTCCTTTAAAAGATAATCTTCAGGCTGCTTTTTCTTTAGGACGAGCTTTCGCTGCCCCTGGATAAGGGTAAATTCGGAGTCGGCTATCGAGATTATCTTGCCAAAGTTGATCTTTTGCTGGGAGCTGTTATTTGGCTGTTCATAATGACCGGAGACTATTATCTGACCGTTCTGAATCTTCCAGGTACCTTTGACCGACCGCTCTTCGGCTCCTCTGAGTGTCAGTGCAAGATGGAAGAATTCAAAGTTTCCGTCGGAGAGAAAAGTTCCCTCCATTCGTTCAACTGAATCCGATTCATAGACCCACGGCCCGGGTAAAGCATTTGTTAAATGAGTATCGTCAGCAGCAGCCTCCTGGCTCTGTACTGCTTTTCCATTTGTCTCATGGTGATGAGTCACTGAATCGATCCGGGTTGAAGGGGCAGTCAAGCAGGAGACAAGTGAAAGCGGGATAAGGCATGTGAGCAATAAATCGAATCTAAAACGCGATCCCATGGGTCAATCCTCCCAGACATCTAATGCGTCAGAATAAATTTCATTTACGATAGTATAATGTCAGATTCAGGAAACTCATATTCATCGATCTTCCCTAAGGCTATTGAATAGGTGAGCATACCGGAGTATTCCCCCGAATGCAAGGGTGTCTGGAAAAGCGTAATGGATTCTGGCAAGCTGATATTACTACTTTAGGATAGGTTCAACAAATTGGCCGTTTCGATGGTGAGAAGGCCTTTTTGAGCCGGTACCATCGCGTTAGGAAAACCGGAAGCGATAATATCAGATATTAAGACGATCTAGCGGCCCGGGAAAAACCGTCACGATTGTGAGATCAGTGACGCAGGGTATAGGGGTATAACAGAAATATTAAATATGCGCACGCAAAGGCGATTTTCTCAGGGAGAAGAGATGAACTCTATTCGACAGTCGATAATCTCGGTATTGTTCGGTGAAGAACACAATGCTAAATCAATTTCCAAAATCCTACGCATCAGTGAAAAGGAGGTCTACGAGCACCTCGAACACATAAGCAGATCTCTAACGGCCCAGAACAAGAAACTCTCGATCACCCCCGCGGTGTGTCCCGAATGCGGGTATGCATTCGACATATCCACTACTATTTTAAACACCGGCCAATCCTTGCCGCATAAGGATTTGCTGATTAGGCCGATTTTATGAGCACAACCAGGCAGGAAATCATGGCCCTTTTATCCGAGGGCGAGTATGGAGCAAAGGACATCTCCAAAATCATCCGTATCAGCGAAAAGGAGGTCTATACGCACCTTGAGCACATTAACCGTTCACTCAAATCACGGAAAATGATGCTGAAAATAACCCCGGCGGTGTGTCTTACCTGCGGATTTACATTCGAAGCACGGAATCGGTTTTCGTCACCGGGAAGATGCCCTAAATGTAAGGGCGAACATATTCAGGACCCGAAATATGTTATTTAGCGACAAGTGAGGGGAACAGAACACCACCGGGCCGGCGGAGTTGATTAGGATTCCACAATCAACTGCCATGTTTTGCCAATCACCTTCCCTCCTTTTTGTCGCCTCTCGAAGCAGCAGGCACAACGACGAATTGTCCGCGGTTCGCTGGACCCCGATATGTGAGCCGAATTCGATTTTGACCACGGATATTCTCATATAGAGCGGGCAGGAGAAAAAACTTGACCCGCGGCCATTCTTCTCAAACACCATCTGACAGACAAACCAGGAATATCTCCGCATGAAATTCCGACCACAAGCGGGAGTTAGAGGGGCCTTTTATCCCCCAGTGTCCGACAGTTCGCCTCTTAGCGCGGCAGATTTTGATGCGTATCTTTGGAAAGAGAGAAGAAGAACCAATGTTTCAGTTTGATAATACATATGCCCGACTTCCGGAAAAATTTTATGCCAGGGTGGCCCCGGCCAAGGCCCCCAAACCGGAACTCATAAAGTGGAATACAGAATTGGCGCGACAGCTGGGGGCTCAAGCAGAATCACCTTCGGAGAGGGAATTGGCGGAAGTATTTACAGGTCAAAAATTGCTTCCCGGTTCAGAACCCATTGCCCTCGTCTATGCAGGTCATCAATTCGGCCACTTCGTCCACCAGCTTGGGGATGGCCGTGCGCTGTTGATGGGAGAAGTTGTGGACCCTTTAGGACGGCGTCACGATATACAACTCAAAGGCTCTGGGAGAACCCCCTTTTCTCGCGGTGGAGATGGAAAGGCGCCGCTTGGTCCTGTGTTGCGGGAATACCTTGTGAGCGAAGCCCTGCATCATCTCGGACTGCCCACCACCAGGTCCCTAGCCGCGGCCAAGACAGGAGAACTGGTATACAGGGAAGGGGCTCTTCCTGGAGCGATTTTAACCAGAGTGGCCTCAAGCCATATTCGTGTTGGAACCTTTGAATATTTTGCCGCCCAACAGGACCTGGAAAATTTAAAGCGTTTAACGGAGTACTCGATCCAAAGGCACTACCCCGAAATCCAAAACGATTCCGAGGCATATCTTCATTTTTTCCGCAAAGTTGGACATGCCCAGATTGAACTTGTGACCAGCTGGATGGCTCTGGGCTTTATTCACGGCGTGATGAACACGGACAACATGTCCATAGCCGGGGAGACAATCGACTTTGGACCCTGCGCTTTCATGGATCAATTTCGTTTTAATCAGGTTTTCAGCTCAATTGACCAATTCGGTCGTTATTCGTATTCCAACCAGGCCCAAATCACCCTTTGGAACTTATCCCGACTCGGCAACTGCCTGGTCTTCCTGACCGATCATGGCTCCAAAGAGACAGCGGAGATGCTGAAGGAGGAACTCGACTCTTTGGGTACTCTTTTCGGGCGGAGGCTTGCCTCAAAGATGGTAAGGAAACTAGGAATATTAAAGGATGAACAGCCCCAGGACGGGGACCTTGTCAGTCAATGGCTCCGTTACTTGGAAACACAGCGGCTTGATTACACACTAAGCTTTCGAAACCTTGCCAACTTGGTGGAAAGCGATGCCGATTTGAGTTTTTTTGAAAGGACCGGCGCCTTTCAGGATTTTTATAAGTTATGGCAAAAGAGGGTTCAAAATCAGGACTTGGAATCCGAGACAATAAAGGAGGAGATGAACAGGGTAAATCCGGTTTTTATCCCCAGGAACCACAAGATCGAGCAGGTGATTGAAGCGGGGCTGAGGGGTGACTTCAGTCTTTTTCATGAATTGAGCGAGGTGCTTAAGAAGCCTTATGAAGAGCAGGAAGAGTTCAGCAGCTACAAATTAGCTCCCAGACCGGAGCAAGTTGTCCAGGCCACGTTTTGCGGAACCTAATAAAGAGAAAAGTCTTCCAGAGACACAATAGAATGAGAGCTTTTTTGCGCAATTTAGCACCGATCCTCTTCCCTCCTCTATACGTCAAACGTTTTTTGGATTATTACTGACCGGAAGAGGAGAGGATTTTTCATGTACTCGAAAATGATCCAAGAAGAACACCAATTCATTTAACGATTGAAGATCACCATTGACAGCCCTATCGAAGACTCATATTTTCTTAAGAATTCATGTAATCCGGGGATTCTTGGACCTTGTTTGAAATCCAAATCTTTATCAAACATCCTTTCCAATGGACCAAGGGGCGGAACTCGGACCGGACATAGAAGGGGGATTCCAATGGAAGAACGAGAGAAGCGCATTACCAAAGCCAACAAAGCATTCTGCAAAGCCTCGGAAGAAAACGGGATCGAGGTATGCTCGTGGGAAGATATGCCTGGCTACAAGGGTTTCCTCAACAACGAAATAACGGAAGAGCAACTGACCGAACAGGCAAAGAAGGAAATTTCCGAGATCGCCAAGACCTTCTCCAAGTACACCATTGTGGAAAAAGAGCAGACCCCCGAGGAAAAAGAATCTGCCTTCCGAAAGAAAGCCAGGGCGGCTACCCTAATCTACAAAAAGGCTTGTGCGGACTCGGGCAAGAGCAACTGTTTTTTCAAGAATTTCAGTTCCTGGCAAGATTTTGTCGAGGGCCGAATTGGCGAAGACACCCTTTATCAGAAAGCCGTCGAAGAGGTCCGTCAACTTTTGGAAAATTCCGAGAACTGAGCGTTCCGTGGTTTTTGCAGTAGTAGTTTTTTCTATCCTTGTAAGCTCATGCAGGTAGGTTGGAGCGCTTATGGCGCCCAATCCGCGGTTGGAATTACAAAAAGCGAAACCCAACATCCGGCCGGATTGTTGGGTTTCGCTTTTTCATATGAGACGACCGTCTCAATCATCTAGCGGAATACGTTTCAGGAGCCTGGTGCCGAGTTCGCGAAGGTCTGGGTCGGGAAGTTCTTTTAGGAGCTTTTGTTCTTCCGGGGTGAGTTTTCTGACCGGGGTCTTTGCTTTCCGCCGTACAGCTGTTTTTTTTGCCTTTATCTTTTCGAGGCTTTTATGAGCCGGATTCGGGACGGGTGCGGACTCGGGTATTTCGCAGACCCGGATAACGATTTCCTCCACCACTTTTTCCGCTCGCTTGCCGTTTATTTTTTCCGCAAGGACTTCTTTGTACTGCTCCAGGTGGTGCTTCCATACCGAGTCGTGGGCCGCGATCACCAAGACCTTTTTCTTTAGCGACTTGGGGCGGGTATAGCGGGCAACCTGCTCCCCGACTAGGTCGGGCCAGTCCCCGATGGGATTTGCGGAAAAGGCGGGCCGGCTCGCCAGGAATTCCTTCAGCATCGGGCCGACTTGCATGGCCTGTTCTGAAGCCCGCTTCTTCAAATTTGTCCCCCCGGTTTCTTCTCCACATGGACGGCCCTTTCGATACGCTTTAGAACCGCCTGCAAATCGCTGAACTGGCGCTGCAGGGATTCGAGAATTATCAGCGTATCGTTGCTCTGGAAGGGGAGCTTGGAAAGAAGCCGGTCGTATATCAGTGCATCCAGATTGGAGAGATAGAGTTCTTCGATTCGCCGGACAAATCCGGCTGCCAGTTTGAAGAAGATCACAAGCCCTGCCGCCTGCGCCAGGGGAAGCAGCGAATTCGGAATCGCCTGGAAGGTATCGAGAAGTTCCTTCTGGCCGCTTGACGCGCTTTGCATTTGCACGAGAGGCATTTGCAGGACAAGAAAATATGCGGTCTGCACAAGCGCTAGAACGGGAATCGTCCAGAAAATCCACCGGTAGGGGCCCCAGGAGCTATCGAGGATCTGCCAGTCCGCATCGACGATCCGGCGTTCTTTTTCGAGCAGTTCCTCCGATGAGATGCTTTTCTGAAATCCCGAAAGCATCATTCGCAATCTCCAGAACGGGTGGAACAGGAAGCTGAACCGGAAATGGCGGATCTCATCGAGCAGTATCTGCCTTGGGAAAAAAGCGACCGGGGTGGTTGAAGTGCTGTACTCGGCCTTAACCTGGCCGGGGGCTTTTATTCTCTTCTCAACGAGGTCCTGTAGCAGGAATTTTCCTATATATTGCAAAATGAGCCACATTAACCTTCCGACAAGGAAATAGGATGCGGCCCGCAAAAGAAACTGCATTAATTTGCCAAGCGCCCTCGGGTCCGGCTGAGAGCGGGATGTGTCGGAGGAGGGCAATGACATTTCCTTGTCGATATATCCCGGCCTTTTTGCGCCGGGTGCTGTTTCCTTTAGAGATCCCTGCTTTCCTGGACCCGGGTCGAGACTCGGTTCACCTCCGGTAAGCTTGCCTTTGCTCACATCCGGGGCGGGTGGAGCCATGAGAATCCCTTGCAGGCCCGTCCAGAACTTGAGGGTCTTTACGTCCTTAAGCTGGGGACTGGCCGGGGTCGAATCGGCCCACATGAAATAAGATGCGCCCAGGCACATGATGAAGAATGTAAACCATAACAGCCTCTGGACGGCTTCGTATCGCCTCAGTCCGTATTCCATGAAAATTCCCCGTGAGATGTTGTGCGGAGTGATTTTTTAACCCGATTGGATGCTTTTTATCAGAAACCCGGCAAGATGGAAAATTAAACCTCTCTGCCGTTTAACCCCGCCCCGGTCCAACCTTCATTTTATCCTCAACGGCCTTGTCGAGCATCGCGGCAAGGCCTCCCTGCTCATCGGGCGAGAACCCGAGAGCTTCAGTCCAGACGTCTTTTCCCTCCATGCATAGGTACAAGCAAAGCGAAGGGTCCGCTTTTCGAATTATTTCGCCCATAAAGCTATAAAGTTCGACCCGGATGTCTCTAAAATAGCGCATCTTGCCGTCCAGGCCCCTGATGAACTCGCCGTAAGGTATTTTGCTCCGGGCGTGGCGCTCCCGAATTATCTGCTTTAATTCGGGCATGAAGCGGAAGGCGCCAAGGCTTATCCAGACGATGCGGGAAGGGTCCACAGCATCTAAGAGCCTGTTTAGTATCTCGGCGTAGCCGGTTTGCCAGTCAGGGTATTCGAGCAGGGGATCGAAATGAAAGGCGAGATAATAGCCGAGGTCGGCGCATCGGCGTGCGGCTGCCAGGCGCTCTTCCAAAGTTGCGCTTTTCGGTTCCTCGCTTCTTCGCACCTGTTCGGAATTGAGCGACCAGGCCGTGATTGTGCGGCCATTGTGGTCCAGGCCGACAAGGTTTCCTATGAAATTGGTCTTGGTTTTAAGTTCCAGGACGGCATTTCGCGTGCCCGCAAAAAACGGCACCAGGATTTTTGATAAGCCGGTGAGAGGGTCCAGCAGCAATGAATCGGTAAACTCCCCGGTCCCGATGCGGTGCAGCCGGTTCGGATTTTGCTCCAGCTCCGTGGAGAGTTCCCCCAGCATCTCGCCGGTATTCCCGAAAAGCCTAAGGTTGGGCTGGTTTAGATATGCCTGAAGAATGCAGTAGGTGCAATCTAGAGTGCACTGAGTCCCGAAATGTAAAATGCGGTAGCCGCAGCAGTAATAATTTTGGGTCCCCGGGCAGGATTTCAGCAGTCTGCCCCGAAATCGGACCACTTCGAGAATGTTTGGATCGCGCCGGGTGGAATCCTGGACCCTATCCACGATTTCGAACCGGGCGGACGGAAGGTTTGCTCTTAGAGTCGCCGCCAGCTCGGAATTCGAAACATCAGACTCTATAATCACCCTTGAAGGTTTTGGGGCGTGCATCAGGACCGCTCTTCCAGATCGGGATCGAAAATCCGGTCAAGCAAGCTTTTGCCCGCCAAGCCGACGGCTTCCGCAAGGGCGTCTCGAAGTCCGGCGGGGCCGGAGAAGTGCAATTCCATTTTCCATCCGTTTCCCTCGAATGCCGGAGGCGGGACTATCCTGATAGATCGCGGCAAAGCGAGCGATTTGACATCACGCATAAACTTTCGCTCCCGCTCAACCAGCCTGGGGAAGCGCATTCGCGAGAACAAGTCGCGCAGCACCTGAGTTTTCACGCGAGAGTTTTTATTTTTATCCGAAACGATTTCCTGAATTTTGGGATCGTTTAAAAGGTCCAGCCGCGGCCTGTTTTCACGAATCGATATCTCGTCAATGCGCTCGACAATCTCGACCTGGATGCTGGCGCTGCACCGCAGCAGCTTGAGCAGACCCAAAACCTTCATTGCGCTTTCCGGCTCCCAGCCGGAAACCTCGACCGCCGCCCGGTCGGCGATTTCGCCCGATCCTAGTAGCTCCAGGATTTCGGGCCGGCGGGAAAGTCGTGCCCACTTCTCCAGCAGTCCCTTGCGGTTGGGAATCCCCAGCGCAATCAAAAAAGCGCCGGGCGCTTCTTCCCCATTATATAGTTCAAGCAGGATGGCGGCCGTCCGGGCCTTCTCCGCGGGGTTCAGATCACCCTCGAAGAGCTTTCTTTCGATCCTGCGCTCCCAGATTTCGCTCGGCGAAACATTCGCGGGAAAAAGAAGGCAGCCTGCATCCCGGTCGCCTTTTTCCCGTGCCCAGGCAAGCCTTTTAAAGCCGTCTACCACAATGTATTTTCCGCCTCTTCTCAAAATCCATGGCGGGTCAATGATTCCCAGCCGGTCGAGCGAGGCGTGCAGGCGGGCATTGTGCCCAAAACTGCGTATTTCGAAGCAGCGGTCTTCCCAGTCGATATCACTCAGGCATATGCGGCCAAAATCCATTGGACCTCAGACTTCCACCCCGGAGAGCCTCTTCAAGGCTTCGAGATAGCGTGAGCGCGTATTTGCGATTACATCCCCGGGCAAGCGCGGCGCCGGGTCGGTTTTTTTCCAGCCGCTGGATTTGAGGTAGTCCCGCAGGAACTGCTTGTCGAAGCTTTCCGGACTCGTTCCCGTTTGGTACCGGTCGGCGGGCCAGAACCGGCTCGAATCGGGCGTCAGGACCTCGTCTATCAGCAGGAGCTTCCCATCGGCTATGCCAAACTCGAACTTGGTATCGGCAAGAATTATCCCGCGTCCCGCCGCGTACTCGGAACCTTTCTCGTATAGCTCTATCGCAACCGAGCGGACTTTTTCAGCCAGCTCCCGCCCGATTATTTCGGCCATTTTGTCAAACGAGATATTCTCATCATGCTCGCCCTGCTCTGCCTTGGTCGAAGGGGTGAAAATTGTCTCCGGGAGCTTTTGGGCCTCTACCAGGCCACCAGGAAGTTCGATCCCGCAAACACTTCCCGTCCTTACGTATTCCTCCCAGCCGGAGCCCGCAAGGTAGCCCCTCACGATGCATTCGACCGGCAGCACCCGTGCTTTTTTGACCCACATCGTGCGCCCCGCAAGCTGGGATTCGTACCGGCGGGCAATTTCCGGAAACTTTCCGGAATCGGTCCCCAGCAGGTGGTTTTCGATCACATCCTTTAGGTAGCCCAACCAGAACTCGGACACCCTGGTAAGTATCTTCCCCTTATCGGGAATGGGGTCCGGCATTATTACGTCGAATGCCGAGATACGGTCGGTTGCGACTATCAAAAGAGAGTCGCCAAGGTCGTATATGTCCCTCACTTTTCCGCGAGACGCCAGTTTCAGTCCGGGGAAGTTCGTTTCCATCAGGGCCTGCGTAGCCATTATTCCTCCGTTTCCAGAAATGAGATGTTCGGCTCTAGAGCGGTCCCCATCGGCCGCTGAATCGCGGTTGACCGTCTATCTGCCATTTGTTATCCTGTTTTGAGTTGGATATCAATAACTTCCATCCGGCTTCCCGTTGCAGGGCCCGGCGGCCGAACGGTTCGGGCCGATAATAAACCAGGACCGGAAATTTTTGAATGGCCGGCCTGCTCCCGGCTGACATTAAACAATGACAAACCTCCCATCCCTTGCGGACCGCGCAACCGGGTACATCAAAAAACACGGCCTCATATCCCCGGGAGACAACGTGCTCGCGGCGGTCTCGGGCGGCCCTGATTCCGTTGCATTACTCGATATACTGACCGGCCTCAAGGACGATTTCCAAATGGGTCGGATAACGGTTATTCATTTCGATCACCGCCTTCGAGGCGATGAATCGGATGCGGACCGAGAGTTCGTCCGCGATCTCGCCTTGCGCTCAGGGCTGGATTTCAGGTGCGGAACGGCTGATGTGCGCTCGTTTGCCGTCGAGCATAAAGTCTCGATAGAGATGGCCGGGAGGAGCCGCCGGCATGCGTTTTTCCGGCATATTGCAAAAGAGACCGGTGCGCGGCGCATTGCTCTTGGGCATACTGCCTCCGACCAGGCCGAGGAGGTACTCCTGAGGCTCTTGCGTGGAGCGGGTCCGGCCGGACTAAAAGGGATGCTGCCGGCCGCCAGGGACGGAATCATTCGCCCGCTGCTCTTTGCCCCCCGCGAGGACATCATCGATCACCTCAAAACACGCGGCCTTGCCTTCAGGCAGGATTCGTCAAATCTAGAGCCGAACTGCCGAAGAAACGCTCTGCGCCTGCTGGTTTTCCCAATCCTTCGCGATGCCTTCAATCCCGAAGTGGTTAGTACAATTTCAAGGTTTGCGGAACTGGCCCGCGATGAGGAATCGTGGTGGGAAATACAGGTCCGGGAGGTCTGGGAGCGTTGCGGTGAATTCACCGGCGGCCGTGTGGAAATCGATATCGAAAAAACCCGCCTCCTCCATCCAGCTCTTTTGAGACGCCTTTTGCGACACGGCCTGGAAAAGCTCCAGGGAAGCCTTTTCGGCATACAGGCGGTGCATATCGAGTTTCTTTTCGAGATGATTTTGAATGTAAAACCTGGAAAGACCGCGCGACTGCCCGGGGATATCGAGGCGGTGTCGCGCGGCGACAGGCTCATCATCAGGAAATACAAGGCGGGCATCATTGATCCCCTACAGGCGCAAAGCGGACTAGAAACCGTCGAGATTAATGGTCCCGGGACTTTCGAGTTCGGCCGATACGTGATCGAGGTGCAGTTCGTGGAAGGCCGGTCGGATACAAAACATGCGTGCAAGCTGGAAGTGCTCCTGGATGCGGACAGTTTAAATCTGCCGCTGCGGATTCGGTCCTGGAGGCCGGGCGACCGATTCCGTCCCCAAGGGATGGGCGGGTCGAAAAAACTCCAGGATTTCTTTACCGATCTAAAGGTCCCAAGGGAGGACCGTCACTCGATCCCCATCCTCTGCGACCGGGAAAAGATCCTATGGGTTGCCGGCCTCAGGCTGGACGAAAGGGTAGTGCCCAACCCCGCGACAAAAACGATGCTCTCCGCGAAGCTATCCGCAAAAAATGGGTGATGCTGTCGCGGCTCGGACAGTAGGGGTTATTGCCCAAGCTGAATCCACGTTGGGGCACGGTCGGGAGACCCCGCCATAACGCGTGCGTGTGGACATAACGCGTGCGTGGGGACATAAAAAAGGGACCATTAGCGTGGGCGCCCTACCCGTCGGCGTCTTAAATCATTATGTCCCTCTCTTTATTCCACCCCCTCTTTACAAACGGAAAAACCGGTCCTTTCTTTATCCGCAAATCGGGTTGCACCAAAAGGTCAATGACGTTGCCCGATCCCCTCGCTCAATTTTGGGGATGCCGGGAATGGATTCTCCATTCTCTTCCCTTTGAGCCGCATGCCGCAAGGTTTGCGCGATTTTCTCCAATGTACTCAAGAGTCATATATTAGGGAAGTATTAGGGAAGCTATTCCAGAATAAGGAGAATAAACACATGAGAATCAAGTCCTTTTCCCGGTTTGTTTTTGTCCTGGTTGCAGCCGTTCTTGCCTTTCAGCCCACCCTTGCATTAGCGAGCGAGGCGTCCAAACTGAGTGATTCAGCCGCCGTGCTAAGGGAAATGATGATGATTCCCGAAAGGGAGATCCCGCCTCAGCTTTTCCGCAATGCCCACGGGATAGCGATTATTCCTGGTTTGATAAAGGCCGGGTTTTTGGTCGGGGCACGTTACGGTACAGGCGTTCTCTCGGTAAATCGGGGCGGGAAGTGGAGCAATCCCGTCTTTGTTGCACTTGGGGGCGGGAGTTTCGGGCTTCAGATAGGTGCGGAATCCACCGACATAATACTTGTTTTCAAAACCGCCAGGAGCGTCGAAGCAATTAATAGGGGCAAGTTCACACTCGGCGCCGATATCTCGGTTGCGGCCGGGCCAGTGGGCAGGCATGCGGAAGCGGGAACCGATATCGAGCTTAAGGCCGAGATTTATTCCTATTCGAGGAGCAGAGGAGTTTTTGGCGGAATCGCACTGGAAGGGGCAGTCCTCCAGATCGACTACGACGCCAATGAGAACCTTTACGGCAGAAAGGGGTTGCACCCGGACGACATCATTTACGGCAAGGTAAAAGCACCTTCCGCCGCGGTTCAATTCAGAAAGACATTGCAGAAATATCTCAGGGGCAGGAGGTAAATTTGACAGGCGCTCAGAACTCCAAGCTTTGCCCGTGATGAGACAGTTTACCAGGATTTACCTATTTCCCTTTGCAATAGTATTCATGATACGAGAGGCAGGCCATTTCACCCTGCCTCATTTTTATCTCCCTTCAAATTGGTATCGCCTCCCCGGCTGGCGTTTTTGAACCAGCCGCCCTGCTTTCAAACTTATTATTGCACCTCAAAATTGAATTTACCCACCCTCATACTTAAATGAATACTGAGCATCAGGTAAGACGGATTACGACAATCCTGCTATATGCCTGAGTCTGCGCCGATTTTGCGAGGAACAGGAGATATCCAATGAATCTGAAGCGAATTACGACCATTTTGACTTTAGCGGTCATTCCGGTTTTTGCCGGTTTAATCCTGGTTGCGGTGGCGGACCAGGATCATAGTGGGACATTTCTGCCCATGACGCCTAGCATAATCCTGCCCGGCGACAATGGGTCGGGGGCTCTGTCGATCCTGCCGGCCGACGATTCCAAAATGAGAATCGAGTACAGGCGGATCCTTTTTGGAAGACACAGGGACAAAGACAAATCGTTAGGTCAGGACAAGTCAACGGATAAGGATAAAGCCAAGGACATGGACAAGGGGGCATCCGACACATGGACCCAGAGGAATGAGGAGATGAGCCCTCCAGCGGCCCCAAATTCTTCCAGGCAGCTAAAAGAGCCAACGGAGCGTGATAAGAATTTCAACTCCTCCGACCAGGGCAGTTCAGTGGACAGGGATTCCAGGAGTTCCGATTCTTTCCATTATATTTGGTGGTCCTCCAAATCCAAGGACCGTCAGGACAAGGATCAGAGTCTAATCCAGGATCGGGACGTCGGCAGTGACCGGGATGCGGTTAACCGGGGAGCGCCCGACATCGACAAGTCCGAGCAGAGTTCACGGCAGAGCCACGATAACAACAACGCGGCTGACAAGAGCAGCAGCGGCGGCGTACAGTACATTCTCGACGATCCGTCAGCCGGCGACAATGACATGTCCGAGGACGTGGAAGAATCGATTGATTCGGCCGACCAGAGCATAATAATCCTGGCGGCGGTGGGCGTGGGCCGGAGTGCCGGATCGATGGGACTGGGCACCGGCGCCGCTGAACCCGGCGCTTCGGCCGGATCCAACGACTATCTTGGCTTCAGGGACCCCGGAAGTTCAAATCTGGACCCAGCCTACAGAGATGATTCAGGGCCTGCCGGACCGTCCGATTTTGACAGGAACACCAGCAGCTGGGGGACCCCCGGAAGTTCCATGGACCATGGTAGTCTTGATAACTACTAATGAGCTGGACAGTAAGACGAATCGGTACCCTCCCGCTTACAGGGGAGGAGTTAGCACGCCTTGGGGACCTCTGGTGATTTTCGATCATGCATTTTGAACCGGGCGCGGCGCGGACCGCTCAGCGAGAGAGCCGGCGCATCGACGCTTCCGAATTTATCGATTTATTAGGTGGGGAGGGTTTATCCTGAAATCTTTGCAGTTCTATTTCCCGGCCCGGTCCTTGAGCACTGGAGTCAAGGAGTCAAAAATGAAGAGAGTTGAAAACGGGAATTTCGTAAGGCTTTGCTTTACCGGCAAGCTCGATGACGGACTCATTTTCGATAAAACCAAAAAGTGCAAACCACTCGAGATAATGGTGGGTGACGGGGGGATCATCAAGGGGTTCGAAAATGCGATATTAGGCATGGTTCAAAATGAGAAGAAATCCTTTAGCCTCGATCCCGGTGAAGCCTATGGGGAAAGGGACGAAAGGCTTGAGCGGACCTTTCCGCGTTCCTCGCTGCCCCTTGATTTCGAGCCTTCCGCCGGGCAGGTAATTCTCTTCATGACCGAAGAAGGGCGCGAAATCCCGGCCGTCGTCAATTTTGTTGACGATGAAATTCTTGTAGCCGACTTTAATCACCCCCTGGCCGGGAGATCTTTAGACTTCGACGTCGAAATAGCTGAAATCAATAACGCTCCAGGCTCGATGGAACGATGCGATGCCGAGTGCTGCTGTGCGTAACTGATCAGGAATTTAGGAATTGAGGAATTTAGAGATTGAGGGAGTTGATTTCCGCCATTCTGAATTCCTCAATCCTAATTCCCAAATCCCCCAATTACCCAATCCATCAATTCCCAAATTCCTAAATTCCTAAATTCCTAAATTCCCGTCTTAGCCTCTTGACTTCCATTCCCGGTATTAATAGAACGGTTTCAAGCCGGCCGATTTTCAAGGGAAATCTGGTCATGCTGCACGAAGTTCGGCGGTCTGCGCCGCTTTAAACCCAATTTTTGATGCAATGCACAAAAGGAATCGGGATGAATAACAACTGGGTTTTCCTTTTTCCGGGGCAGGGTTCGCAATACGTCGGCATGGGACGTGACTTCCACGAGACCTACAGCGAAGTACGCGAGCTTTTTGAGAATTCATCCGACATCCTGAAAATGGACGTGTCGCGTCTGTGCTTCGAGGGTCCGGAGGATGTGCTGGTCCAGACCGAGAACGTGCAGCCTGCCGTAACGGTCGTAAACCTGGCCTGCCTGACGGTCTTGCGCCTGCACGAAATCTATCCCGTTGCTGCGGCGGGGCACAGCCTGGGAGAGTACAGCGCTCTTTATGCGGCGGGGGTCCTTTCCCTCAAGGACGTTTTGGAGCTCGTTCGCCTGAGGGGACGCCTCATGCAGGAAGCGGCAAATATCCAACCCGGTTCCATGGCGGCCATAATGGACCTCCCCGAAGAGAAGATCCGCGAGATATGTTCCATTGCTGGAGCGGAGGTTGCAAATATCAATTGCGCCGACCAGATCATCATCACCGGGCCCGACGTCCAGGTTAACAGGGCGCTCGAAATGTGCGAGTTGGCCGGCGCCAAGAAGTGCCTTAAGCTGAATGTCAGCGGGCCGTGGCACAGCCGATGTATGAAGCACGCGCGGGACAAATTCGAGGGCGCGATTGTCGAACATTCATTCCGCGATCCTCAAATCCCGATCGTCAACAATATCGACGCTCAATCCCTGCAAAGCGGCGCCGAGGCATCCGAAAAGCTCGTAAACCAGATTTGCGGGGCCGTACTGTGGCGGCAATCAATGGAGCACCTCGTCAGGGGCGGGTTCACCAACTTTGTCGAAGTGGGTCCGAAAAAAGTGCTCCGCGCATTGATGAGAAGGATC
Organism: Desulfarculales bacterium UBA696; assembly: GCA_002298995.1. GTDB lineage: Bacteria > Desulfobacterota > Syntrophobacteria > Syntrophobacterales > Syntrophobacteraceae > SbD1. The sequence goes on along the minus strand of DBMO01000064.1, from coordinate 7,105 downwards.
GACCGGAACGTCAGGTCCCAAAACGTAGAGGACGGCGCCAGCTTGACCGCCTTCCTCCAGGCCAACTAAGGACGGCGGCGCCGTGCGGGCACTCTCCCGGCGCCGTCCGCCCTGCTGCCGGCTTTCACCCACCGCCGTGCATTAATCTTCCGGAATTGCGGATCAAATCTTCCCCCTTTAATTAAACCTGATAGAATACCCTCACGAAGGCCGCGGCCAAAAAGATCTTGGCTGGAGCGCCGGAGCTTGTTAATCACGCGACATGAATCGGACCGCTAAAAGAAAGCATTACCGTGCCGGACAATCAGGTTTCAGAGCAATTCTCGGGAGCAATCGACCGCGTGCAGTTGGTGGAGGTGGTGCAGTCGGCCTGCCTGAGCGAAACCAGCAGGGACATCTCCGTGGAATCTCATTTCGGGCTTGCGACCATACGGGTCAGGGATGGACAGGCAGTATACTGCAAAGCGGACGACGTAACCGGTGAAAATGCCCTCAAGAGGGTCCTGCTTTGGCCCGTTGGTTATTTCCACTCCGATCCGGCTCCGGTCGATACTCAGCAAAACGTCTGGAAACCATGGGAGCAGCTCCTGATAGATTCGGTTCAGTTCCGGAAAGATTCAGGCATCACCCCGGAGGCGGATTCGCTTTTCTCGGGCAAGATAACCGGGATCAGCCTGCCGGACCTGGTGCAACTTGCGTGTATGGCGGGCATCGAGAGAAAGCTCGGAATCGATGCGGACCGCATACAAGGCAGCATTTTTTTTCGCAACGGACAGGTGTTTCATTCCGAGTGTCGAGGCATCCTGGGAGAAGAAGCATTCCGGGAGCTGATGATTGCCGAATCGGGCAGGTTCGAATCAAGGCTGCTTGACGGCTCCGAAATAGATACTATCGAAAAACCCCTCGAAAATCTGCTGGCTCCATTCAGCGGTGAATCAGAGGGTGAGCATTCAGGTTCTCAAACCGATCAAGACTTGAACCTGACCCAGAAGATTCAGCGGATGAAAATGATGGAAAAGATCAAGGCGGGGATGACCGGGAACCATGAAGTAAGGTCTTTGCTTATTCGTGAAAGCAGCCGCATGATACAACTCGCCGTCATTTCAAACCCCCGGTTAACCGATTCCGAGGTGGCGCTTATCGCCGGATTGAAACAAGTCGATGATGAGGTGCTGCGCAGGATAGCCAACAGCCGCGAATGGATGAGGCTGTATCAGGTCAGGGTTTCGCTGGTGAAAAACCCCAAATGCCCCGTCACAATCTCGACAAAAGTGGTCCAGTCGCTAAACACCCTGGACCTTAGAAACCTGGCGGCGAGCAAGTCTGTTCCGCGGGTCGTTGCGGATGCGGCAAGAAAACTGTCAAAGGGTAGAATCTAACCGGCCTGCCCCGTTAGAGCAGCGAGAGGCGATTGTGATGGAACCGGGATTTTCGAGGAAAACGGCGATTGTGACGGTAAGCGACCGCGGCGCGCGCGGAGAGCGCGATGACAGGTCGGGACAGGTCCTGTTCGATCGGCTGGTGCGGGAAGGCTTCGACGTTTGTTTCAGGGTGGTTGTACCCGATGAGTATGACCGGATCAGGGCAGTTCTTCTCGATCTGGCGGACAACGGGAAGGTCCCGCTTATTCTGACCACCGGCGGGACCGGAGTTGCGCCGCGCGACGTCACTCCGGATGCCACCCTTTCGGTGCTGGAAAAGCATGTACCGGGGATGGCGGAGGCCATGCGCGCGGAGAGCCTGAAAAAAACCCCTCACGCCATGATATCGAGGGCCGTTGCGGGTATCCGCCGCACAAGCCTGATTTTGAACCTTCCGGGAAGCCCCCGAGGGGCTCTGGAAAACCTCGAGGTAGTCCTTCCGGCGCTCCCTCATGCCCTCGACAAAATACAGGGCGACCCTTCGGAGTGCGCAACGCCATAAGAGACCGCCCGGCAAGAAAAGACTGACCCCCAATCTCAAAAGAAGATGCTGTTGTCCGAAAGCGAAATCAAATTAAAGCGGCAGGGGCTGCGGGAAGGCTCCCCTCCCTTGGTGCGCCTTGGCGGGAATCCAGTGTCTTTGCNNCAGAAGCGCCGCGGGAATGACGATTTTCGATACCGTCCCGGACGTGAATCCAAATCTGGTTTGGGCAACTGCCCGTCCCGACCACTTCTCGACCGAAGGTCTCAAACCTCTTGTCACCACGAACTGTTTGGAGACCTTCGGTCGGGAGACCGTACCTCGACTGGGGTGATTGCCCGGCAAAACGATTACTACGCCTCATCTTTTCCGGCTCTGCCGGACTGGGCTATCTGCTGCTTTTTTCTGCGATAATCGTTTTCTATCTCCTCGATCCTGTCATATACCTCAAAAAGGCGGGCTTCCGCCTCCTGGACAAGTTTTAGCTGCCGCTGCACGTCAGGCGACTCGATAAAAGCAGTCTCATCGCGCTGGTACATCGAGTAAATTTCCGAACCCAGCCGATCGAGTCTTTCGTCCATCTGCCTGCGGGCCTTGCAGCGCCTGCATCCGATGAACCGAATTTTCGCGAATTTCGCGATCCAGGCCCAAACAAGGCGAAAGAGCCTGAATATCGCGGCAAGAATCCGCCTGCCGAGATTATTCTCCGCCATCGTTTCTCCCCTCCGTTTCCTGCTTCCACTCGGTTATCGATTCAATCCTCTCGAGCATTCTTTTTCTGTGGGTCCCGGCCCAGTAGATCCTGGAGCATTCGGGGCACTTGCGAAAATCAGTTGCTGTTTCAAATACGAAATCCGGAACGCCGCCAAAGGCATCTTCTTTCGATATAGCATTTAGCGCCGCATTACATACCGTGCAGCGCGAAAACATCCGCGGACTGGATTTATAGAGGCCGAGCTTCGAGATTATTTCCTTGAGCTGAGCAAACGCGCGGTCGTTCTCGATAAAGACGACTCCCCTGGTTTGCATCAGTTTTTCCCTGCGGGTCACCGGGATAAACCCGCTGGAGACAAGGAGCGGCACATCCCCGGGATCGGAAAGATTCTTCACCCGAGCGTCAAACCCGAGCACCCTCAGCCATTTTGCCAGTTTACCGAGCATTACGTCCAAAGCAAAAAGCTTTTCCGGACCGGGCTCGCTGCTCATTTTACCTTGTCCAGGTCAAGCACTTTCATTTGAGGCATATCGGGAAGATAGAAAACGGATGGCCGGAATTCGGGCGCCGGCTCGATTTCCTCGACGTTCACCTCCATCTTCCACTCGGAAGAGGATATGAGGATCTTACCTGGCACCGAAGGAACGCTCAGAGATACCGGGGGTTCATAGACAATGTCTGCTTCGAACTGATCGTCCCGCGCGCGCATACCGGTAAGCCCCGTGCCGCCGGCAAGGAAACGCCAGTCGAAGGAGCGAGTGCCGGCCTTGCGGGCGGCGTGAAGCGCCCCGCCCTCGACGCGCGTCTCGATGCCTTCGAGCAGATCTGCTGGAATGGTTGCCGGAAGCGCGCTTCGGAAGGCGTCGAACGGGAGTGAGACACCTAGGAAATAGCCGATAAGGGTCTCGGGCTTCGAGGCATTGAAGATTACCCGCTCAGAGGGAATAAAAAGTGAAGGGCCGGTATCGTTTAATACGAAGAGGGTAGCTGTCTGGCCAATCGGGCCGAAAGTCTCGAATCTGGCGAAATTCCTGCCCTTTACGAGCACGACCGCTCGAACGCTGAATTTTGCTGTCTTGGATTCGACCCTTAGACGAATTTTGGCCCGGTAGTCACGCCAGTGATCCGATCTTTGCTTAAGCGAAGCAATATCGAATGGGACGGGCGCGGGGCGTTCGACGGGCGGCGCCGGCGGGCGGACGCATGCCGTCATCATGATTAGCAGCGACAAAATCGCGCAGGCAATAAGGCGTTGTTTCATGTGGGATCATACCGGCATTACCGACACCGGCGCTATTTTGCCTTGTCGAGTTTGCTCTTTATTTTTTCGGGTTCTGTGTGATTGTACTGGATAGCCTTCTCGTAAGCTTCCGCGGCCTTGGCTTTCTTGCCCATATCGAAATAGATGTCCCCCAGATGTTCAAAGATGATGGGGTCCTCCGGGACGCGCTTGAGGGCCTCCATGATCGCATCGAGGGCTTTTTTGTGCTGGCCCATCTTGAAGTAGACCCAACCAAGGCTATCCATTATATAGCCATCGTCGGGGGCGGATTCCAGCGCCCGGATTATCATCTCTTTAGCAGTCGGAAGGTTCGTGCCGGTCTCGGCGTAGCTGTAGCCAACATAATTGAGGGCATTTGCGTTCTTGGGGTCCGAGGCCAGAATCTTATTCATTATTTCAACCGCGTCACTCTTCTTGCCAAGCTTGTCGAGCACTACTCCCTTTCGGAAAAGCAGTTCGTTGTCCGTGGGCAATTTTTCAAGCCCGCGCTCAATCGTTTTAAGGCAATCATCAAGGTTTTGCGCCTCTTCGTAGAGCAGGGCGAGGTACAGGTAGAGGTCGGTCGATTCGGGCTGCTTCAAAACGGCTTCACCGAGGACTTTCACGCCGTTTTGATAGTCCTTCTGTTTTGCAAAGATCAGCGCGAGGCGGGACTGCGCGGATATCCACAGCGGGCTTTTCTGGGCAATGAGCCGGAAATTCTTTATCGCCTGATCCATCTCCCGCTTTTCTTCATAGGTCGATGCGAGATAGTAGAGTGCCTGGTCGTAGTGAGGATCGTCCTTGAGCAGAGTGGTGAAATCCCTTATCGCATCTTCGAAGTTTTTCTGCTGAAGGTGAATAATTCCTATCTTGAGCCTTGTTTCGGCGTCCTTGCGACTACCCTTGAGAAGCGGCGTGAAGGTCTGAATAGCCTCGGCCGATTTGTTTTCCCGCATGTAGAGATTACCGAGCCGGGCACGTGCCTGGTGCTGATCGGGATTGGCGGCAAGGACTCTCTGGTAAGTCTTCTCGGCATCCCGCGACCGCTCGGTAACTTCGTAAATATATGCCATATCGAGCAGCGCATTCTCAAAGCCGGGGTCGGCGGCAAGCAATTCCCGGTAAAGCCGTTCGGCCTGTGGATAGTATTTCATATCCAGGAATATTCGCGCCTTGTAGTAAACAGGCAGGGGGCTGTCGGGGACGATCTCCTTTAGCTGATCGAAAGCCTGCATAGCCTGTTCGAAGTGCTTCTCCTGGGCGTACAGAGCGCCGAGCAGAAGGTATGCGTCTTCGTCTAAAGGATCCATCTCGATAACGCGCTTGTAGGTCTCGATCGCCTTCGGGACCTCTCCCATCCCGGCGTAAAGCTGCCCGAGCAACATGTACGCGGGAGCATAATTTATGTCGGATTGAATCGATTCTTCCGCCAGCTTGAGAGCTGTTTCAATTTTTCCCTGCCGAAGGTATAAGGAAGCGAGTTCGGTAAGAAGCCGCGAGGATTTGGGATCGTACTTCAAAGCCTTGGCGTAGGCCTCGATGGCTCCATCGTAATTTCTCGCGGCAATACACTGCTGAGCGATCAGGTAATCATAACAGGATTCTGCGCCGGCTCCGGCCTGTATGGTCTTCCGGGGGCGCGATGCAGCGTCTGGGTTGACGGGCCGGGTTATCGATTGGGTGCAGCCTGTGGCCAAAATTAAAAGGATGAAAAGAAAGTGCTTTCGCATCATGCAGGGGTTATATCCTCGTTCCAACAAGACGAATTCAAACGCAAATGGTATAGCTTATCAGACTTAACATACCTGAAGTTTTTCAGTCAATGTCAAACAGATGACAGAGAACAGAGGACGAAAAACGGATGTCTCAAATTGATAATCCAAAGCTGCGGAATGGGATCGAAGCCGTAGAAATCGAGCATGCCGGGCAAAGGTCATACCTGCTGCGGGACCGGCAGGGCTTCAGCTCGGCACGGCTGGTCATTTCACCCCAGGTGGTGCAGATTCTCATCGGGATGGACGGCAGCAATTCCATGAGGGACTTGCAGACCGGCTACATGCGGGAAACCGGGGAGTTGATCTACACCGATCAATTGGAGGAGCTTATCCGCACGCTCGATGAGAATCTTTTCCTGGACAGTCCGAGGTTCAGGAATTTCGCGGCGGAAGAAATCTCCACCTTCAAAGACAGTCCTGTAAGGAAAATGTTTCATGCGGGCCGAAGCTATTCCGAAAACCCCGACGAACTCAAGATGGAGCTTGCCTCATTTTTCAGCCCGGAAAATGGCGGCCCCGGCATCCCGGACACATCCAGGGCGGATTCAAAAAAGATCGTGGGCCTGGTGGCGCCGCATATTGATCTTAAAGCAGGCGGGAGCTGTTTAGCCCATGCCTATAAGGCCGCCGCGGAATGCGCCGGCCCCCGCACCTGGATTGTGCTCGGGACGGGTCATGAGCCGGTTGAAAACTGTTATGCCCTTACCCGCAAGGACTTTGAGACTCCCCTTGGAATGGTGCGTTGCGACACCGCGGTCTGCGATGAGCTTTCCGTGTCATCCGGCCGCTACCTGTTTGCTAGTGAATATAACCATCGAACAGAACACACGATAGAATTTCAAACTGTTTTTCTCTCGTTCATGCAGCCGGAGGCGCGTATCGTTCCGATACTTTGCTCTTTTGGCTGCGAGGAATGGAGTGATTGTCGGGGCTTTGTCGATTCTTTCTCCGCAAAGCTCGCGGAGATCATTTTCGACAAGGACCGCTCCGTTGGAATCATTGCCAGCGTGGACCTCGCCCACGTGGGACCTCGATACCAGGACCCGTACAGACCGGCAAATGAGCTTCTGCCCGAGCACGCGGAACAGGATGCCGCCCTTCTCGCGGCACTGGAAAAATGCAAGGCATCCGATTTCATCGATCTTATAAACCAGGACGAGAATAGCAGGAAAATTTGCGGGGCAGCACCCCTCTATACCCTTGCAAAAGCGCTCGAAGGCCGCGCGCGGGGGGAAACTTTAAAATACGATTATTCTATTGTAGACAATGAAGACTCCTTCGTGACATTCGCCAGCATGGCCTTTTACGAAGATGGCGGGCAAGACCGTTAGACTAATCTTGAATATGTAGGTGACAGCGGCTTTAGGCACTGTTGCTGGAATGGAAAGTTCCGTCAATGTCTAGTTAACGAAGGCAAGAGGATAGAAGGGGTGGCCCGGATTCATATCC
>DBMO01000047.1 GCA_002298995.1 Desulfarculales bacterium UBA696 | reverse complement strand
CCACTTAGCAGTTTCAAAAAAAGGCTATTTGGTCAACAGCCTCGGGAGACCTTGCCGCAACCGTTGTGGGAGACCTTGCCGCAAACCGTGCCGTCATGGATCAGCCGCCATCCGGCGGCATTTTCTACGCGATATCTGTCCCAAGGGGCTAAGATGATTACATTTTGTTTTGCAAATCAATTTAGGAGGCAGAAAAATGGAAGAGAAAGTGTGCACGTATCTGGGCTCAACCTTCAAGAGCGGTGATAGAATCTGCGAGGCCGACAAATGCAGGATGTGTGTAGATGGTGAATGGGTCGAGGAAGAAGGTCCCTGACGCCTGGGCGCTACTTACTCTGTTTACAAGCCGTCAGACATCTCTCGTGGTCGGACTTACACAGGTCGACGCAGGTCTTGCGCTGCTTGGTGCATGTGCTGGTGCAATTCGGATTGGTTCCACAGGCCTTCTTGCACATATCTTCTCTTGAATCGCAGGGGGAGAGGCACCAGCTTTCAGTTTTAGCGCAGCCGTCCTTGCAAGCTTGGTGTTGATTGTTTTTGATCACGGGATCTTCGCCAAAACTCGGATTTGGCCGGTTAAAAGTAAAAAAGGCAAGTAACATCAGAAAGATAACTTTTTTCATCGCTCCCCCCGGCCAGCCATTATTCGCACAACTCTGAAATCTGAAATCCACGGCAACAACCCGCATTCCGCGCCAACTCATCGGCTCCTCAAAAAACATGCCTGCCTGGAGAGGACCTTTCCCGGTCCGCCCTGCACTTCGAATAACGCATTGCAAATAGATACGTCTAAGGGTGTAAGCGCGATGGGGATCAGGTCATGGATACGGTTATCCCGGCAGATCACCTCATTTTTGAGCCCCTGGACGAGCGGGTTCACCACCCCGGATGGGACCGGCGTCATCATGCTGATGAATAGTGAGGAAAAGAAGGAGTTCCGGGTCCGGAACGGGGTAGTCAGAATCAGGCGCCTCAGTCCGCGCACCTCGGCGTATATCTGCATCATTTTGCGATACGTAATAATCTCGGGCCCCCCGATGTCGAATTCCCCGCCGGCGGTTTGGGGCTGATCGATACAGCCGGTGAGATAGGCTATTACGTCATTTATGTCTATAGGTTGGCAGCGGGTGTTTATCCACCTCGACGTGATAATTACCGGAAGGCGCTCGACGAGGTGGCGCAGCATCTCGAAAGGAGCGCCTCCCGCGCCCAGTATATTTGCTGCCCGCAGGATTGTCGGGCTCACCCGCCCGGCGCCAAGGATCTGCGCGACTTCCCTGCGGCTTGCAAGATGTTTGGATAGATCGTCGCCCATTTCGCCAAGGCCGCCGAGATAGATTACCCTTTTTACCCCCGCCTTTTCAGCTGCGTGCACGAAATTTCGCGCCGCCCGCCTGTCTTGTTCCTCGAATTTTTTGTTTTCGAGGATTGTGCGGCCCCCCATCGAGTGGACGAGGTAGTAGGCAATCTCCACCCCGTCCAGAACCCTGTCCAGGGTTTCCGGCCTGAGAAGGTCCGCTTCAACAGGTTCGGTGCAGGCCACGTCGTTACACAGAAGCTCTTTGAACTTTCGCGTATCGCGCACAAGACACCGCGCCACGATTCCCTTATTGAAAAGGGCACGCACCAGGCGGCCTCCCACAAAGCCGTTGGCGCCGGTAACCAATATTTTTCCCGCCGGCCTCGATTTGACCTTGCCGGCCTCTATCATCTGATATTCCATTCTCTCACCTGTCGAAAACCCTATATATTAGATCGGGGGGCACAATTCCTGTTCCAGCAAGGAACGGCATTTACATTTAAACCATTCAGTTTAAATTACAAGGTCTGCGGCGTATATTTTGTGACATATAGGGGATTAAGGTATCAAAGAACGGAAAGGGTAACAATTTTCATCGGAGGAGGAAACTTTATGCTCGAAGTCATACGGACAAATAAGGCGCCGGCTGCCATAGGCCCCTATTCACAGGCAATAAGGGCGAACGGCCTGGTGTTCGTGAGCGGCCAGATCCCTCTTGACCCGCAAACGGGCGAGATTGTGGCGGGCGATTTTGCCATGCAGGCATCCCGGTCACTCGAAAACATGAAGCAAGTTCTTGCGGCGGCAGGGTGCGGGATTGAAAAAGTGGTTGCGGTGGATGTTTTTTTGACCGATATATCCCTCTTTTCGGCATTCAATGAGGTATATGGATCTTTTTTCTCGGAGCACAAACCGGCTCGCGCCGTGGTAGAGGTAAGCGCACTGCCCAGGGGTGCAATGGTCGAGGTAAAGTGTATTGCGGCAGTGGATTAGATAAGCTCTCGGATCGCAAAGGTCATAATGGCGAAAAATTGGATACAAATTGACATATTGTGCCCGGCCGAGGCGGCGGAAGATCTGGGAGCGGAACTCTCGGACCAATTCGGCGCGGGTGTTCAATTCACCCCCGGAGGGCTTCGCATCTATTTCGATTCCGGGTCGTTCGTTCAAAAACGCCGCGATTTTGCAGGTATTATCGAAGGATTCTCGAATGCCCGCCCCGGTCATGGGAAAATAGAGTGGTCTACCACCGAAATTCCAGACGAAGACTGGTCGCAGACCTGGAAGGCACATTTCAAGCCTCTTCACGTCGGCCGCCGGTTTTTGGTTGCTCCCACTTGGGAGGACCCTAATCCCGGTCCAGACGATCTACTGATACGCATCGATCCGGGGATGGCGTTCGGGACCGGCCACCATGAGACTACGCGGCTGTGCCTGGAGTGGCTTGAATCCTGGGCCGAAAAAATTGAGGGTGAGGCGCCGCCTGATTCCGGCCGCCCGAATGCGCATTCACCCGGATCGCTTCTCGACGTCGGAACCGGCTCCGGGATTTTGGCCATGGGCGCCGCGCTGCTCGGATTTGAAAACATCGTCGGAGTCGATAATGACCCCGAGGCGGTTGAGGTGGCCCTCCAAAACGTCACACTTAACGAACTTACCCGCAAAATCACCATACTTTGCGCAATGCCAGGGGAACTCAGCCGAGCTTTCGATGTGGTTATCTCGAATATTCAGGCCCTTCCGCTAATCGGGATGTCCGAGACCCTCATATCGAGAACGGCAAAAGGGGGCAGGCTGGTCCTTAGCGGAATTTTGGCCGAGCAGGCCGAACAGGTCCGGGCCGAATACCGGCGAATGGGCGCGGAGTTTGCCGGGGCGCGCGCGGCGGGCGAATGGGTGCTGTTGGAATTTGTGGTCAATAAGGATATCTGATGAACGATCAACAATTCAGCGGTGAGTGGATCAGCCTCGACGAGCATTTGCGGCCGAGGGTCCCCGACAATCCGAACATAGGCTACATAGAAGGCGACGGTATAGGTCCGGACATCTGGGTGGCCGGCAGGCATGTTCTTGATAGCGCCGTTTCAAAAGCCTATTCCGGCAGGAGGAAAATACACTGGTTCGAGCTTCCGGCTGGCGAAAAAGCCCAGGCCCGGACCGGTGAATCGCTGCCCGCCAAGACCGTCCAGATGATCCGAAAGAGCGTCGTTTCCATCAAGGGCCCTCTTACCACTCCCGTCGGCACCGGCCTCAGAAGCATCAATGTAATGCTGCGGCAATTGCTCGATTTATACGCCTGCATCCGGCCCGTGAGGTATTTTTCGGGCCTGCCTTCCCCCGTTCGCCATCCCGAGAGAGTCAATATGACGGTCTTTCGGGAAAACACCGAGGACGTCTATGCCGGGATCGAATGGCCCGCGGGGTCTCGGGAGGCACAAAAGCTCGCCGGTTTCCTCCATGAGCAGTTCGGCGTAAAGCTTCCCGAGCAATCCGGGATCGGAATCAAGCCGATAAGCTTGCGCGGGACCAAGCGGCTGGTTCGGCGCGCCATCCAGTATGCTATCGAGAAGGACCTTCCGACGGTCACCATCGTGCACAAGGGAAATATAATGAAATTCACCGAGGGGGCCTTCCGCAAATGGGGCTACGAGGTCGCGGCCGAGGAGTTCGCGGATCGCACGATTACCGAGGCGGAAGTCCAGGAGAGGCCGCCGGGGAATCTCCCCGCCGGCAAGGTGATAATAAACGACCGCATAGCCGATTCAATGTTTCAGCAGGTGCTTCTTCGCCCCGAGGAGTACAGCGTTATAGCGACGCCCAATCTCAACGGCGATTATCTATCCGATGCACTGGCGGCGCAGGTCGGCGGACTCGGAATGGCCCCGGGGGCAAATATCGGAGACGGATGCGCGATGTTCGAGGCAACCCACGGCACGGCCCCCAAGTATGCCGGACTGGACAAGGTGAATCCGGGATCTCTAATACTGTCGAGCGCAATGATGCTCGACTACATGGGCTGGATCGAATCGGCGGAACTCATACGCACCGCCATGGAGAAAACAATCAAGGACAGGATCGTCACATACGATCTCGCTCGCCAGATGGCCGGCGCGCGCGAAGTAAGGTGTTCCGAGTTCGCACATGCAATGGTCGAGCGAATGGGCTGAAGGGCTGAGGACTTATCCGTAAATAAGGTTGCATCGCCAACAGGACGTTAGAACTGTGCTTATTTACGGACAAGTCCCTAGTCTGACTGTGTCATAAAGCAGCCGCAACTTCGGCTATATTTCAGCGTCTGATTTTAATTTGGCAAAGCGCTTGGATTTGCGCAACACCTTGGCTTCGGCTTCCTCGGCTTCTTCTACCGTGAGGTGAATTTTGCCGCACTCGGGGCATGCGAGATTCACATTTTCGCCAAACGAGCGCGACTTTATATCGTCAACCGTCATGTGTCCGATGTAGCCGCACTTTGTATCGACTCGTTCGGCACGGACTATCGGCCTTTTTTCTTTCTTGCCGGTTGTATTCACTGCGAACCCCTTCCCCACATGGTTTCCATTGGCATCCACAACACTGATCTCGAATGTGCCACCGCCATCCAGGCGATGCGTCGCGCAGGAAATTCAGGGGTCGTAGGCGCGAACGGCCATCTCTATCCTGTTGAGCAATTCGTCGTCCACCCTGCCGTCCTTTATGAGGTCACGGGCGGCGCGGTTAACACTCATATTTATAGGGGCCTGGTTATGCGTGGTCCCGACAATCAGGTTGGCCCGCGAGATGCACCCGTTTTCATCCGTGGAATAGTCGTGTATCAAAGTTCCGCGCGGGGCTTCGACGCACCCCACGCCGCGGCCCGCCCTGGGTGTGACTTCGCTTCTGATACGCTGATCAGTGATATCGGGATGGTCGAGAAGCTCGATAACCCGCTCGCATGCATATAGCAGCTCGATGAGGCGCGCCCAGTGGTAGAGCATGGTAGATTGAGCGGGCCGCCCGAAAAGAGAGCGGAATTCAGAGAGCTCGGCCTGCGCTAGCGGAGTGCCGATCGAGTCCGCCACGTTAAGCCTGGCCAGGCTGTTGGTCCTGTAAATGCCGCAGGGATTTTCGAGGTCCATCGAGAAGCCGTCGCCCCAACCGCGCGCGTAGGGGAATTTCGCATACGACCATGGCTCGACGTGTTCCCCTATGAAATCGGTATATTCACGCTGTGAAAATTCGTGGAAGGAGCCGCCCGGCCGCATTAGCCGCAGCACCCCATCCGTGAGCCTCAAGCTGCCGTCCTCGGGGTCCACCATGCCGAGGAAACCGGTTGTAATTCGGCCAAGTTCCATCGTCGCGGGATCGAATTTTGGAAACACCCGTTCCTTGGCAAAATCGAGGGCGTACCTCGCAAAATCGAGCTGCTCGCGGGCGCCAACGCGCATTTCGTCTCGTTCGCGCGCGGTCATCGGCTTCGAAAATCCGCCCGGCACTATCGCTTCCGGATGGATTGAGCGCCCGGCGAATTTTTCCAGCATCATGTGCCCGTTGTAGCGCATCCGGATCACTTTTTCGGCAAGCTCCGGCGATTTACGCGCTATCCACATAATATTCCTTACCGAGCGGTCGCCTGGTTCGAGCAGGAAATCTGGGCCGGCCAGGAAAAAGAAATGGAGCACCTTGTCGCTGATATGAGCCTGCACCAGGGTAAGCTCCCGAAGAAGCACGGCCGCCGGAGGAGGCTGAACTCCAAAGCAGCCCTCGACGGCAATATTCGACGCCAGGTGGTGATGCCATGGACAGACGCCGCAGATCCGGGTGACAATCCCGGGGACTTCTTCCGCGGGGCGGCCTTCCAGAAATTTTTCGAATCCGCGCATGGACATGATATGCACGCGGGCTTCGGCAGCATTCCCGTTTTCATCCAGCCTGATGCCGATTCGCGCATGGCCTTCGATGCGCGTGACCGGCTGAATAACAATTTCTCTGGCCGAAGTCCCGTTCGGTGCGGTACCCGCAGAGCCTGGGTTCATGGATTCCTCTCAATATGGCCGGGATAAAGGTTAGCCCGATCTTGACGGTAAACAATTATTCAGGGCAATTCGGCAGCATTTGTGACTCAATATCGCTCAACAAGTAGGGTGGGCACGTGTTTTTGTGCCCACCGTTCAGTTCCGAGCAGCAATCGGTGGGCACGAAAAACCCGCGCCCACCCTACATTTTGTCCGCCGTCGCACCCCCACATGCATTGGTCCCGCGCGCGCTTCCGGTCCTGCCCCGCCAAACCTTCGAGTGCCTGTGGGGCAGGCTTTCCAACCTGCCTGCTTTCAAGAAGACGGCTTTCTCACTTGGCGCGGGAGCATTGAGTGCGCGCCGGAGAATCTGAGCATGGATAACCTGTCGGGCAGGTTTTTAGTGTCTATGCCGTTGCTTGCCAGCGCGTTCAGCATATCCAGCAACTGGTTGCCTCCGCGGCGAACCGGACCGTAGCAGCCGCGGCAGGGGACCCGAGCCTGGATGCACCGGGGTGCGCAGCCGCTTTTCCCCGAGCACCCGGCCTGCGTTACGGGACCAATGCACAACAGGCCCTGCTCAAGAAGACAGCGCATTTCGCCAAGCGGTTTTTCGGGCTGATAGCGCGCGTTTTTCAGGAAACGCTTGATCTTTTGCACCGTGCCTTTACCTTCCCGCTTTGCCGGGCAGGCGTCGCAGACGCTTTGGACCGGCGTTTCGGGCAGCCTGCCCTCGATGAGGCGATCCAGCGCATCGGCAATGCTGTCGGGGTGCGGCGGGCATCCCGGAATAAAGGCATCTACCTCTATTTTTTCATCAAGTGCAAAGGTGCGATCGAGGAGCGGCGGGACAACCTCGCAGGGGCTCGATGCCGAATCGGTTGCTTCGGCCGTCCGGTAATAGCGGCGAAAAAGATCCTTGTTGTCGAAGAGGTTTATGAGGGCCGGGATGCCGCCATAAGCGGCGCAGGTCCCGAAAGCCACTATCACGCCGCACCGCTCCCTCATGGTCCGGGCCAGCAGGAGCTGCTCCCGGTTGCGTATACTGCCGCTGATAAATCCGATGTCGGAGCGCGGGATATCGATTTCTTCCGACCCTTCATCCGGGCCAAAATACTTGCTGTCCATCAAAAGCGGCATGTGGACGATTTCAATGCGGTCTAGCAGCTTCAGAAATCCATCGCCGGTATTTAGCAGGGCGATTTCACATCCCGTGCAGCCGCTCAGCACCTCAGCCGCTATGGTTACAGGCATTGGATTATCCCTTTATCGGCGTATTCCGACGCATCTCGACGGTATGGAGAAGGCCCCAGTTTCTTTAAAACATCGGTTACTTCGCGCGCAACCGCGGCGAATCGCTCCGATTCCGCCGAGGAATACCAAATCAGCCTAAAGCGCTCCTGTTCGAGTCCCAGAAGCGAGAGCATTTCATCTATTACCGCAAGCCTCGCCTTTGCCTTGTGATTGCCGTCCTGGTAGTGGCATTCGCCAAGGTGGCAGCCCATTACCAGCACGCCGTCGGCGCCTGCCTGAAAGGCCTCGGTGACCAGGCCCGGATGAACCATTCCCGAGCACATCACGCGGATTATGCGAATGTTGGTCGGATACTGCATGCGCGCGGTACCGGCAAGGTCAGCGGCGGCGTACGAGCACCAGTTGCAGGCGAAGGCCAGAATTTTCGGTTCGAATCCGGGTTGCCACTCCGACAATTTCAAATCCTCCAGATAGGGATAGTGCAGGCTTTAGCCGCAGTCCAGCGCGGCCCGGACCTGGGCCGAGAGCTGCCGGTAGGAAAAACCCGTCACGCTTATGCCTTCTTTTGGACAGGTAGCCTGGCAAAAACCGCAGCCCTTGCATTTCGCGGCGCGAACGACAAGCTTCTGTTTCGGGGCCGCGCCTTCAGCTCCCGCATCGAGTCGCTCCCGTTCGACCGCCAGGGCCCCGTAAGGGCACACATCAAGGCACAGAGCGCAGCAGTCGCACTTGTTTTCGTCCACCCTCCCCTTGACCAGATCGAGGCCGATCCAGCGGCTCGAGAGCACCGTCACGGCCCTGGCAACCGCTGCCTGGGCCTGTGCTATTGTTTCCTCAGTCGGCTTCGGGTAGTGCGCGAGCCCGGCCAGGAACACTCCGTCGGTTGCAAAGTCCACCGGGCGCAGCTTAACATGCGCCTCCTGCAGAAAGCCATCCATGTCGAGTGGAAGTTTGTAGAGCTTTGCGAGTTCCTTCGTCTCGGGGTTTGCCACAACCGCCGTGGCCAGGACTATCACGTCCGCCGGTATGCTGAAGGGCTCGTGCAGGACGTGGTCCCAGACGATCACCTCCAGGTTTTCTTCCTTCATCACGACGTTGGGTTTCTGGTGCGCTTCGTAGTTGATAAATATAACCCCCAACTCGCGGGCGCGCCTGTAGAGTTCCTCACGCAGTCCGTAGGTTCGAATATCGCGGTAGAGTACGAAGACCTTTCGGTCGCGGTTGCCCTCCTTGAGGGCTATCGCGGACTGGATCGAATGAGTGCAGCAGACTCTGGAGCAGTAATTGCGCTCGGGCTCCCTCGACCCTACGCACTGGATGAATACGAAATTCAGCCCGTTCAGTATCCGCTCGTCGCCCGCCGAGTGAAGTTTATCGAATTCAAGGGAGGTAAAGATGTTTTGTGAAAGCCCGTAGTCGTATTCATTGGGCTTGAATGCCTGGGCGCCTGTTGCCAGGATGGTGACACCGTGGTCAACGGCAACATTTCCGGTCGGCTTCTGTACGACAGAGCGGAAGCTTCCAACGAAGCCTTCGGCATCAAAGACCGTGGATTTGAGATGGACCGAAATGAGGCTGTGTTCCCTGATCCGGGTGGAAAGCGTCTCGATGTAGCTCGGGACCGGATCGTTTTTCCACGTCCTGAACAGGTGGCGCGCGTTTCCGCCGAGTTGGGCGGCCTTTTCGACCAGGTGCACCGGAAAACCCTGGTCGGCAAGCTCAAGGGAGGCAACCATCCCCGCAACTCCGCCGCCTATTACCAGCGCCTGGGGGGTGATCCTGACCGATACGGCAGGGACCGGCTCGAGCAGGGCCGCCTTGGCAACCGCCATCCTGATGAGGTCCATCGCCTTTGCGTTTGCCGCCTCGGGTTCGCTCGAATGCACCCACGCAAGCTGGTTGCGGATGTTTGCCATCTCCACCAGGCATTCATTGAGCCCCGACGCCTTGAGGGTTTCCCTGAAAAGCTGTTCGTGGGTGCGAGGAGTGCAGGAAGCAATTACGATCCGGTTTAGTCCCTCATCCCCGATTCTTTTTTTGATGAGTTCCTGCGAATCCTGAGAACAGGCAAAAAGAGAGGTCTCGACAAATACGACGTGCGGGAGGGTCTCGGCATAGCGTGCAAGGTCCCTTACCCTGACGACCTCCGCTATATTCGACCCGCATTTGCAGATAAAAACCCCTATGCGGGGGTCCTCCTCGCCTGTTTTTCGCTCTGGTGGAAACTGCCTCGTGTGCGACTGGCTGTACCGAACGTCGGATAAGCGCACCGCCGCGGCTGTTGCCGAGGCCGAAGCCTCTATGACCGAGAGTGGAATGTCCTTCGGGCCGGTAAAAGCGCCGCAGGCGAAGATTCCGGGCCGCGACGTGGCAACGGGTGCAAAGCACGAAGTGGAGGCGAACCCTTCCGGAGTCAGCTCGATGCCTGTTCGTTCCGCGAGCAGGGTGGTCTCAAAGTTGGTCTCCATTCCCACGGAAAGCACAACAATCTCGAAATTTTCGCTCACCTGTTTGCCGTTTTCGGTCATATATCGCAGGCAGACCTCGTTGGCCGATTCCGACGGCTCGACCGAGTGGACGCGGCACCGATGGAAGCTGATACCTTTCTGCCGGGCTTTGTCGTAGAAACGCTCGAAGTCCTTGCCGTGGGTCCTGACATCCACGTAAAAAACCGAGATGCGAAGGTCCTTGTTATTCTCCAGGGCGATCATCGCCTGCTTTATGGCGTACATGCAACAGACAGCCGAACAGTAGCTCTTGTGGATCTGGTTGTAATTGCGGCTCCCGATGCACTGAAGGAATGCCATCTTCCTGACCGGCTTGCCGTCGGAGGGCCGAAGCACGTTGCCGCTGGTCGGACCCGACACGGCGAGCAATCGCTCGAATTCCATTCCGGTCATGACGTTTCTGAACCGGCCGAAACCCCAGGCCCCCAGTTCGAATGGATCAAAGGGCTGAAAGCCTGGTGCGAGAATTATCGACCCGACCTTTACCTCGACTTGCTGCTCGGAATCGTCGAACCTGATCGCCCCCCGCGGGCAGGCTTTCTCGCACTCGGCGCACCTTCCGCCGCGCATCCTGATGCAGTGACGGGCATCGATCTGGTATTTGAGTGGGGCCGCCTGGGGGTATTTGAGGTAGATCGCCTTGCGGGAATCGGTATATCGGTTGAACTCGTCACGGACCTGCCGGGGGCATTTTTCAACGCACCTGCCGCACGCAATGCACTTATCAATGTCCACGTAGCGCGGATGTTTGCGAAGCGAAACCGTGAAATTGCCGGCCTCGCCGTCAACCCGCTCGAGTTCCGTTAAGGTCATCAGTTGAATGTTCAAGTGCCGACCGCACTCGACCAACTTGGGCGAGAGAATTCACATCGCGCAGTCGTTTGTCGGAAAGGTCTTGTCAACCTGGGACATGGCGCCGCCGATAGCGCCGGTACTCTCGACCAGGTAGACGTAATAGCCGCTGTTCGCGAGATCGAGCGATGCCTGTATGCCCGCTATCCCGCCGCCAACGACCATTACCGATCCTACTTTTTCCTCGAAATCCATCCTCTATCAGCCGTTTCCCCGGGTCCAGGGCAGCACGAGCGAATCTGCCACCAACTCCCAGATGTATTTTACATCAACCTGTAGGTCATATTCCTTCCGAAGGCTTTTCATGATTTGGTCGCGGCAATTGTGGCACGAGGTTACCACAAGGCTCGCCCCGGAATTTTGGATCTGGCGGGCCTTAAACCGGCCGCAAAACACGCGCTCTTCCTTGAAGGGCATCGCCCAGGCGCCCCCGCCCGCACCGCAGCAGTGGTCCTCGGCGCGGTTGGGGTACAGATCGACATAATTGGGCGCGCATTTCCTGATAATTGCTCGCGGTTCCTCGAAGTACCCGTGGCCGAAGGTCTTTAACGATTTGCGCCCGTAGTGGCATGGATCGACATAGGTGGTCGCCTTGCGGTGGCGCGACGGATCTACCTTGATTCGACCATCATCCATGTAGCCGGTGAGCAGTTCGAATATGCCGCTCACCCGGAAGTTCTTGAGATCGTTTTTGAACCAGCGCTGCAACCCGTACCGGGTCGCGAAATATGAATGCCCTCAGTCGGGTAGAAGAAGCGTCTTGCACTTCAGCTTGTACATATTCTGGACGATGCGACCAACCGACATTCGAAGCGAATCCTCGTCGCCGGTGAAGAAGGCCCAATTTACCCCCTCCCAGCCCTCGGACGGAAAAGTCCACGACTCTCCGGCCGCATGAAAGATCTTCCACCAGTGTTTCATGTCGTCCGGCTCGGCGAAGGGTTCCTTGGAATTTACGGTGACGAGCAGATTCGAGCCCATCCTGTCGATTGGCGGCTCGAAGCCCTTAAAGCCCTCATCGACCATTTCCGAGGACATTTCCTCGATCAGCGCAACGAAGTCCCCTTTGGGAATTCCGAGATTGTTGCCCCTCTCCAGGCACATCAGAACGCCCTTGTGGAGCGGCCCCGGCACTTTGGCCCTGTCGCGAAGCCCTCTTATGCGGCCGATCAGAGAGACGATTTCGACGTTTTGCGGGCAGGCTCTCTCGCATTTTGCGCACATAGTGCACTTCCATGGCCACTGCGAGGCGAGCAAGTCTTCTTCGAGCCCGAGGACAGCCATGCGCACAATCTTTCGCGGATCGAGCCCGTCAACGCCTGAAATCGGGCATGCGCTGGCGCAGCTTCCGCACGTCATGCAAACCTCACCCCAGGAAGGGTCTGCCAGGAGTTTCCTGGAGGGAGATCCGATGCGGCGCACATTCTGTTCCATAAGCCCCATCGCGCGGCTCATGAGTGGCGCCCCTGGAACATGCTTGAGCTTGAGGGTCGAGCGGTCGATGCCGAATTCGTGGCAAATTCTCGTAAAATCGGACTCGTTTAGCAAGTATCGCTTCCCGGACACGCTGCGCGCCGGCAGCCTTCCGCTGCTGATCCAGTTCCGGATTGTATTCCGGTGGACCCCAAGCTGCTCGGCAAGCTGCCCGATGCGAATTACAATCATCGCCCCTCCTCGATTTGACCCAGCAGCCATTCGCAGGCTTTTGGGACGGCGGCCATAACCGGTGCGGAAAGACCCTCGCCAACTTGTTCAGGCATCTTCCCTGCCTGCACGGCGAGAACCCTTACCAGCACTCCCGCGCCATCCCGCAATTCGCTTAAAAGATTTAGAGACGGGAACTGGTGGGGAGAAAAATCACTAACCTTGGCGCATGGAATCTCGTCAACATCCAACTCGAAGATCGCGCCAGAGGGATGACCGGAATTAAAGACCGAATCGACAATGAATATGAGCCTGGGCCTCTCGGATATGAGCACCATGTCGAAGAGCAGGTCCCGTATGCTCGTCCCCACATCGATGGCGGCCACATCGGCCGGTAGCACTCGATTTTCAAGCAGATGAGCGACAACCGCGGGCCCGAAGCCGTCATCGCCGATCAGGATATTGCCGCACCCGAAAATAATCACGGGTTTATTCAAAGGCTCGCGAAAAGCGCTCATAAGAAGTCTCGAACAGCGGCGAAGCGGCCCCCGGGAATGGCAAAGGGTACCGGCATGAACTCGGAAAAGATTCCATCGGCCACGCAATGTCTCCTTCGCAGCCTTTGCGAAGCGTCCGTGGACAGGGCTTTGTGCACAACTCACGCTGTTGTGCACGTTGTGCAATTTGATGACTTGTGTATGCCGCCACAAAAGAAGAGTCAACAGTTTTCTGCGAAGTGCGGAAGCTTGTGAAAAATCGCTCGATTCATCATGTCCATAATGGCACTAATTAAGAGCAGAGCGGCGGTAATAGGCGGGAGAACTATTCAGGGCTGCTACCCAAGTGGAACTTTGTTCTGTTTAGAACCCTTTTGTGTTCCATATTGGGAATACTTGCATCATGGAAAAATCAAGGTGTGGAGAACTCTCCAGGGCGTGTTGCCCAAACCGGAAGTGATTCAAGTCCGAGACGGTATCGAAAATCGTCGATGCCGCTGGCAAGGTCGGGACGGGCTGTTGCCTAAACTGAATGTGTTGATTCGACTCCGAGACGGAATCGACAATCGTCGGGGGGGGCAGATCCCTTCAACTACCTGGAATATCGATGGACATTCAAAAATTAAATTTTCCGGGAAGGTCTACCTTGGCGGCAATCCGCATTACTCGCGGGTCAGTGTTTTATAATATTCATCCTCTACAGCGTCCGCGTTGTCGCTGTTGTAGGCTATGAGGGTCTTCAAGTGTGTGAAGGAATCCAGGTCCATTTCAATAAATTCAATGGCAATCCCGGCGTCCGTCTGGCGGACCGCCTTCGCTTTGAGGGTTATCGAAAGCTCCGATCCGGCAAGACCTAGAGAGACCTCGATTGGCCCGCTGAGATTCATGGGGGTTGTAGTATTCAGAAACATCCCCTTCATGCTGAGATTGTCGGTTGTTCCGCTGATCGTAATCCCGCTTGATTTCACGACCACTTCAGCATTGAATTGTACGCGCATGAACTTTCGCTTTTCCATTATGGCTCTCCGATAGCGTGAACCGGCCCGGTCCCTTGCCGATCCCGCGGATCTTTACCGCACGCTCAGTATTAACTATTTAACGAATATCGGGATATTTCGAAAATTACTTGACCCAATCAGCGAATTGGAGGCCTGACTAAGTTCCACTAAGCCCTCCCCCCCCCAGCGCGTTAACCGGAAAGCCCGGGAAAGGACGCTACTCTTTCTGCCCCACATACCGCGCAAGGGTAAAAAGGAAATCCGCCAGGCGGTTCAGGTAAGAATGCGCCTCGGGGCTGTCCAGCTCGCCGGCTTCTTTCAGGGCCATCGTCCGGCGCTCTGCCCTGCGGATTATCGTCCTGGCAAGATCGACCGCGGCGCTTACAGGGTTTTCGCCCGGAAGAACAAATTTGCGTGGGACGGGAGCCTCCTGCTGGAGCTTTTCTATCCAGTTCTCAAGTCTTTGCGCGCGCTCGACGCCTATATTGTACTTGGCAGCCAGCTCCGAACCAGGCTCGGCGGAGAGTTGGGCGCCCAGAACCAGCAAGTCATCCTGGACGGCTTCGATCATTTCGCGCACCGATTGGAGCTTCGACAGCGCCTTTGCAAGCCCGAGGGCCGAGCTGGCCTCATCGAGCGTCCCGTATGCCTCGGGGCGAAGGCTCGCCTTGGATACCCTCCTGCCGGAAAGAAGGCTTGTAGTCCCCTGGTCACCTTTTTTCGAAAACACGAATACGTCGTCCATCAGCTCTCCTTGTAAGTGAAATTGCACCACAAAGGGCACCAAAAACGCGAAGAGATCCAATTAAAGGATTCTACGAGATCCCTCAATTTATCTTCGTGCACTTCGTGCTCTTCGCGGTGAATGATTCGCTCTTTAAGCCGGCCGTTCGCCCCCTGATGCATTCAGAAAGAACTTGAATCTTTGCTGTTTTCCAATCGCGCAATAGACCTCATAGCTGATGGTCCCGCCGAGGCCGGCGATTTCTTCGGCCGCGATCCGCTCATCACCCTGGCGGCCCAGGAGTACGACCTCGTCATCTTCGCGGGCATCAGGAATATCGGTCATATCCAGCGTGATGAGGTTCATTGAAACACGTCCCACCAGCGGCGCGCTCTTTCCGCGCACCAGGGCCCGTCCCTTGTTCGAAAGCGCCCTGAAGTAGCCGTCGTCATAGCCGACGGGCACGGTTGCAATCCTGCTTTGACGCTGGGTGGTAAAGGTCCTGCCGTAGCCGATCGGATGTCCGGGGGCGACCTCTTTTAGTTGCATAATCCTCGATTTGAAAGACATTACGGGCTGAAGGCCTACCCCATCGCCCTCGCCCCCGGACGGATGAGACCCGTAGAGCATTATACCCGGCCGCACAAGATGGTAGTGAGCCCGCGGGAGGCCGATGACTCCAGCCGAATTCGAAATATGCGCATAGGAAAACGGCAGGCCCTGCCTCGATAACGTTTCAATCGCCTCGGTAAAACGCTCGATCTGGAAATCGCAAAAAGTCCTGTCCGCCTCATCCGCTTCGGCAAAATGGGAAAGTATCCCTTCGACCACAACCCCCGGCATCAGTTTGATCTGTTCGGCAAATGCCGCCAAATTCCCGCATGGAACGCCCAGCCTGCCCATCCCGGTATCGAGTTTTACATGCACACGGGCCGGCATGTTGAGATTGCGGGCGGCTTCGCTCATCATTTTGGCATGGTCCAGGCGAAATATGGCCGGGCGGATTCCAAGCCGTATTGCTTCTTCCGCATCCTCCGGCTCGATTCCAAGTAGGACAAGCACGGGAAGCTCGATCCCGTTTTGCCGAAGATCGAGCGCCTCGTGGAATTTCCCGACCGCGAGAAAACCCGCGCCGCATTTTTCCAGCTCCCTTGCCACGGGGACCATTCCGTGCCCGTAGGCATCGGATTTAACTACCCCTATGATGCGCGACCCCGGCGCGAGCCGGCCGGCCAGGTAGAAATTGTTTCGCAGGGCTGCAAGATCGATCTCGACCCAATTTAGCGGCATTGGCGACCTCACGGAAAACAGCAATAATGACCGGGGGATTTTTTTCGAGGAAAGAAATTTGCCGGAAACGGCGATTCCTGCTTACCTTACCGGCACAAAACGTTATACTTACCCCCACTTTAACTCACATTCCCGCTTTGCACCTTCCCTAAAACATGTTAGGCGATTCGGGTTGCAATGAAAAGAAAAAGATCAAAGGATTCCTATGTTGCAAAGTTACCTCATAACGGTTGTCGGACTAATCTGCTTCATGGAAGGAATTCCCTACCTGGCATCACCGGATCAGGTCAGAAAATGGATGCAGTGGGTATGTGCGGCAAAGTCCCGCCACCTCCGCATGCTCGGGGGAGTACTCATGCTGCTCGGCCTTGCTCTCGTCTACGTGGGACGCAGGAATGGCGGATGATCGCGACCTCTGCTTCAGGATCGAAGACTACGAATTCGAACTTCCTCCTGAACTTATAGCCCAGTCACCCGCACCACGCAGGGAGCACTCGCGCCTCCTGGTTCTTGACCGCAATCGCAATACAATCGAACATAGCCGATTCGACCGGATCGTGAATTTTTTCAATCGAGGCGACCTGCTGGTCGTAAACGATACCCGAGTGGTGCGCGCACGACTGATCGGCCGCAAAGAAAGCGGCGGCAGGGTGGAACTGCTCGTACTCGATCCGTTCAAAACGGAGGAGGCCGCTCAAGGCGAAGGCTACCGCTGCCTGGTCAAGGCATCCAAAGGTATTAAATCGGGCATATCGATACATTTCGAAGACGGCACGCGCGCGGAAGTCCTGGAGGCAATGGGTGAGGGCATGGCGGCGGTGCGGTTTCAGGGCGGGCAGTCTGGAAAACCCGACCCACAGTCATTGGACTGCCAATTATTCGATATACTTGACCGAATAGGGCAGGTCCCGCTCCCTCCATACATTGAACGCAAACCCGGCGCTTGTGCCGTTGACGATTTATCTTGCTACCAGACCCAATTTGCGCGAAAACCCGGTGCGGTCGCCGCTCCAACCGCCGGACTCCATTTCTCGGCGGATCTTCTCGAAGCGCTCGAAGCCGCTGAGGTCGAGATCGCGGCCCTGACCCTCCACGTCGGCTACGGCACCTTTGCTCCCATACGGTGCGGGGACATCCGAGATCACCGGATGCACTCCGAGTACTTCGAATTGAGCGCGGATACGGCGAAAGCCGTTACGAGGGCCAAACGGGAAGGACGGCGGGTATTCGCGGTCGGAACGACCGTGGTTCGCACGCTCGAGTGGGTGAAGGCGAGCACCGGGAAAGTGACCGCCATTTCAGGTTTTTGTAATCATTATATTTATCCGGGATACAGGTTCGAGGTAGTCGACCGGATGGTTACAAATTTTCACCTCCCCGGATCGAGCCTGATCCTGTTGGTCTCGGCCTTCGCGGGCCGCCGAAAAATCCTCGACGCCTACGCCGAAGCCGTCCGCCGGAAATACCGCTTCTTCAGCTATGGCGATGCGATGCTGATTCTATAGCTTGCGACACCACTCTTTTTCGCCGCGAAGACGTTACGAACTCCGTGTCGGGGTTAAGCTTACGAAGCTGTCAGTAGCCCCTGACCTCGCAACCGGCAGCCCGCAACTTGCAACCCTCAACGGGAACGATATGGATTTTAAAATTCTGGCAAAAGACCCATCATCTAATGCTCGCGCGGGCAGGTTCGAGACGGCGCACGGGGCGGTGGATACCCCCATTTTCATGCCGGTAGGCACGGCGGGGTCGGTAAAAAGCATTTCGCCCGATGAACTGGAATCACTTTGCGCACAAATAATTCTCGGAAATACCTACCATTTATACCTTCGCCCCGGCGATGAAAGAATTGCGAGGTTGGGAGGCCTTCACAAATTCATGGGGTGGAATCGTCCGATCCTGACCGACAGCGGCGGGTTCCAGGTCTTCAGCCTGGCGAGGATCAACAAGATCGAGGAAGACGGGGTGAGGTTCCAGTCGCACATCGACGGCTCCCATCACTTTATCACGCCGGAGATCTCCATTGACATCCAGGAAAACCTCGGCTCCGACATCATGATGTGCTTTGACGAATGCACGCCCTACCCTGTATCCCGCGAGTACGCGCTGGAATCCATGGAGCGCACGGTGCGATGGTCCAAGCGGTCCAAAGAGGCGCGGACTCAGTCAGGCGGGGCGCTTTTCGGAATAGTACAGGGGAGCGTTTTCCTCGACCTTCGGGAACGCTGCCTGGAGATGCTCGAAGATATCGGCTTCGACGGATATGCCATAGGGAGCCTGTCGGTCGGCGAATCAAAAGAGGAGATGCTCTCGGTAATGCGCGCCGTGGCGCCCATGCTTCCGGAATTTCACCCCCGCTATGTCATGGGGGTCGGAACCCCCGAGGACCTGGTGGAAGGCGTGCGGGCCGGGGTCGATATGTTCGACTGCGTTATGCCGACCCGGAATGCCAGGAACGGGATGCTGTTCACAACGAAGGGCCCTGTTCGCATAAAAAACAGCGCCTACTCCGACGACCCCGCGCCCATAGATCCCAATTGCGGGTGCTATACCTGCCGCCGCTTCTCGCGCGCTTACCTTCGACACCTCTTTGTCTGCGGCGAACTTCTTTCATACCGGCTAAACACCCTTCACAACCTGTACTTCTACCTCGACCTGATGGCGCAAATGCGCTCGGCAATCACGGCGGGCACCTTCAAGGAGTGGCGGGAAGAATTCTACCGGCGACAAAGCAGTGGAAACGGAGAAGCGGAAGAGGGCGATGTTCGGGCAAATTCCGACTAGAATCTCTTCCGGCAGTTCAGGAACGCGGGCTTTTAAAAAAAATCCCCCACCTGATTGCGAGGCTGCTTCCAATCAAACTGGTTCCCACGGTGTTCACTAGCGGGACCAGTATCTTGGCCGATTGGCCTTGACAGCGCCGCACCACGGGTGTTAGGCTGAGAAATTGTCGGGACGTGGCGCAGCCTGGTTAGCGCGCTTGCTTGGGGTGCAAGAGGCCGGAGGTTCAATTCCTCTCGTCC
>DBMO01000017.1 GCA_002298995.1 Desulfarculales bacterium UBA696 | reverse complement strand
GAGCGGAGCGGAACCCATCATTTAAATCTTGAACGCGAACTGGTATAAGTCCATGCAGTGTGATTTTATCCGACAATCAATTCGAGGAGCTGTTTACATGCCCAAGACACAGTGCGGCAGATCCGCTTTTCCTGAACGCGCAGAGCACGCATATTCGATCTGTCCGGCCGGGAACCTTTTTCCGCTGCCTTCACAGGCTGAGTACGAAGGCGAGTTTGATAGAATTGCCGAAATGGTAAGGGAACAGCGCCTTGCGGGCCGGGAAATTGTCGTCGTGATAGGCGTGGGTTTCGTAGGGGCCGTCATGGCCGGCGTGATTGCTGATTCCGTCGATAAGGTCAGCGGAAAACCCAATAAATTTGTTATAGGAATGCAGCGTCCCTCAACAAGATCGTTTTGGAAGATTCACTACATAAATAACGGGATACCGCCCGTGGAGGCCGAGGACCCCGAAGTAGGCGCCCTCGTGCATCGCTGCGTGAAGGAAAAAATGACCCTTGTGGCCACCTTCACCTACGATGTGCTCTCGCTTGCCGACGTGGTGGTGGTAGACGTCCAGTGCGATTATCAAAAGGAAACGCTGGGTGACGTGCGCCGGGGCGAAGCTGACATAAAGGCCCTCGAGGAATGCCTGAGCATAGTCGGCGAAAAGGTCCGGCCCGACTGCCTCGTACTTATCGAAACTACGGTACCTCCCGGCACTACCCAATACATTGCCTACCCGATAATGAAAAAGGCCTTTGAAAGGCGCGGAATTGAAGACAGCGAGCCTTTGCTGGCCCACTCGTTCGAGCGCGTGATGCCAGGCAGAAACTATGTTGCCTCGATCCGCGATTTCTGGCGCGTATGCAGCGGAATAAACGAGGCGGCCCGCGAGAGGGTAAGGGCCTTTCTCACAAGCGTTCTAAACGTCGACCAGTTTCCGCTGACGGTTCTCGACAGTCCGATCGAAAGTGAAACCTGCAAGATCGTCGAGAACTCCTATCGAGCTACAATCCTGGCTTTTTTGCACGAATGGAGCGTATTTGCCGAACGAAACGGCATCGACCTTATCAAGGTGATAGATGCGGTGAAGGTCCGGCCCACGCACTCGAACATTATTTTTCCGGGCCCGGGCATAGGAGGCTACTGCCTGCCAAAGGACGGAGGTCTGGGCATCTGGGCATACCAGACGCTTTTGGGTTTCGAGGATGACATATTCAAGATAACCCCCCAGGCAATCGATATAAACGATACTCGTCCGCTCCATGTGGCAAGGCTCGTGCGCGATGCCCTGCGCAATATGGGGAAAATAGTTGCCGCATCCAGGGTTGCGATCCTTGGGGCGTCGTATCGCGAAGACGTCGGGGATACGCGCTACAGCGGCTCGGAGCTTCTGGTGCGAAAGCTTACCGAGATGGGCGCCGAGGTCTCGGTCCATGATCCATACGTGAAGCACTGGTGGGAGTTCGAAAAACAGGAGGCTTATCCGGCGCCTGGCTGTTCCTGGGCAAGATTTTTCAGAAACCAGGAAAAACTGGGTGATCTCAGGATGTGCGGCGATTTGGCGGAAGCCCTGAGCAAGGCCGATGCGGTCGTCCTGGCGGTTCGCCACGAACACTACACCGATCTCGATCCCGCCGATCTGCTGAAGATGACCGGAAAACCGGTTGCCGTGATCGATTGCTTCGGAATACTCGATGACGAGAAGATTCGAAAATTTTTCGACCTCGACTGCGAGGTAAAAGGTCTGGGCAGAGGGCACGTAAAGCGCATCAAAGATGCTGCGCGGGAAGAAAAGATGAAGAGGTAGCCCGGGGTTTCATATCCTCATGGCCCGCGACACCGGGCAAGACAGGTAAAGGACCGCTAACTCGGCGGAGGCCGGAGCTGATACGAAGTTCAAGATGGCGCCTTTCAAAGTATAAAAAAGCGGGGGAATGATTCCCCCGCTTTTTCCGGAATTTAGGCCTCGCGCGCAAGGCGCGCTTGTCGCTCCTCGCCTGATCGGCGAATCAGTTCAGCCGCCTCCTTCGCTCCCTGCGATCGATTACGAAAGAGTTGTATGGTCCAACCTTCAATGGTGTAGGGCAAAGCATGCATTTTTCGGGTAATTACGCTATAGCCACTGATAACCTGGTGAAAAAGTCGCCCTTAAATTTGGTCTTCCAGCCGTTGCAAGTCCTGAATCTAAAGCCACCAGTGCATTAAAAATCCAAATTTGGCATATCAATTGCTATGTGAATTTGTGAACAATTTTAAACGTACCGATAAGATACATTAGCGAACTGTAACGTTGGGCAGCAGCGCCACAGTAGACAGAATATTAACAATATTAAGTTGAATAAAAATAATTGCAGGTTATACTCTTTTCACCTGGATACCTTAAAGTAAACCAAATTAGCCGTATTTCCCAATAGTATCGCTATTCTAGTGCTGGGAATGTCTACAGCCAAAGCGTTGTGTCATGCACTTGCGCAAAAGCGAAATACTGTGCGGCGCATTGATGGAGTGGTTTGTTGCAATCGCCAATGGCGACTGCATAGGGACTTGAAAGGAGTATTGGAACATCCGAAACGCAACTCAGATATTCAGCGATAGTGCAGTACAATCTTGCGACCATGAAGGAGAGTTAATGACACTGCGTCGGGCTTTCCTGTTGGTATGCCTTCCCGTTGTCTTTTTATTCACACTTTCACCAATCATTATCGACGACGCGTTTTGCGCAATTACAACCTCGGTTGGAGAGCCGTTCAGAGGCTGTTTGATCAACGGCGTAAAATTTCCTTCGAATATGCATGGCTACAAATTGGGAGATGAAGACAGAAGCTACACAACTCCGGAGGTGGTGGGAGCCTTGCTGGACGCATTTGAAAGGTTCGGGGAAAGATATCCCGATTCCTGTGATCTATTCCTTGGGCATTTTTCACGAAAAGGCGGAGGACGGCTAGGCGGGCACGAATCCCATCAGAACGGTCGTGACGTTGATATTGGCCTCTTTGCGAAAAACAATCTGCAATTGGATGGCTTTGTCCCGATGGATTCCAAAATACTCGATGTTTCCAAAACATGGCATATGATTCAGTGTCTGCTGGAGACGCAGAGCGTGCAAACAATCTATTTGGACAAGAGCATACAATCGCAGCTGTACAAGTATGCGCTAGGTGAGGGTGCGGATCGCGATCTTTTATCCAGGGTCTTCACGAATGCCGGGGGCAGAGGGGAAACAGAATGCATCATGCAGCATGAGCCCGGCCATCGCAACCACATGCACATTCGGTTTGTTGCTCCATGGTCGACCCTTGCCGCCCGGGAGAAGGATCCACAGACGCGGATGGTAATCGAATCCGCGCAGTTGTGCTATCTTCCC
Source organism: Desulfarculales bacterium UBA696 (assembly GCA_002298995.1). Lineage (GTDB taxonomy): Bacteria > Desulfobacterota > Syntrophobacteria > Syntrophobacterales > Syntrophobacteraceae > SbD1. The sequence goes on along the minus strand of DBMO01000017.1, from coordinate 11,222 downwards.
AGACGGGTCGATTATTACGTAAGGGAAAACGACAAAGATTTGAGCAAATTGACAAAGGTTTTCGGTGTTAGATACAAGGACCTGCGCAAGTGGAATAGCCTATTCGAGAATCAAATCCCAAGGCCGGGAGAACGCGTGGTTTTCTATCTATTCGGGACCAAACCGCCCGTACAGCTAGCAAGATCTCTTAAGGGAGTAACCGAGACAACCCCACCCCTGTCTCCCGTGCGCGGTGGAAACACAATCGCTTTGCCCTAGCGGACTTTGGTGCGGGGCCTCTCATTCGCTCGGATCGGGGAAACTCATCGCGGAAGGGAATTCAACCTGGAACTCCGGAAGTTCCGAGAGTTCCAGGAAACGGACGGTCCGCGCGAGATTGAGTGCATCCTTACGGACTTTTTTGTCGAGCAGGGCAATGATCGCACCCCTTCCTGCCGCATTCTCGACTGTTTCGACCCTTGTTCCCGGCGAAATCCCCGGAAGCATTCCTATTGCCACGGCATTATGCCGGTCGAACCTCGCTCCGAAAGCCCCGGTGAGAACCATTCTATCGATGCGATCCAGGCCTGACTTCTTTGCCAGGAGCCTGATTCCGGTCAGAAGGGCCGCCTTTGCGACCTGTATCTGACGAATGTCCTGGAGTGTTACGGCAATTTCACGGCCGGAAGCCGTTTTTTCGGGAGAGGCTATGACAAACTTTTGCCCGATGCCGTTCTCGTCGCATTCGATGCAGTGGAATTTTTCGGACATGCGGCCGCTGGCAAGAATCAGGCCCGCTCGGCGCATCGAGGCAACGGCGTCAATAATGCCGGACCCGCAGATGCCTCTTGGCTTTATATCGGGATCGGAGTCGCTCCCTAGTACCTGATAAGAGACCTGGAGGGTGGATGGATCGACCTCCACCTTGTGAATAGCCCCGGGCGCAGCCCTCATGCCCGAGGAGATATGCGCCCCCTCAAAAGCAGGCCCTGTCGCGCAGCTTGTGGCCCATAACCCGTCTTTGTTTCCCATCACCAACTCGCCATTGGTGCCTATGTCGATTATCAGGGAAATCTCGGAACTTTCGTGAGGCCTTTCGGACAAGATCGCAGCGACGGTATCGCCGCCGATAAAGCCGGAGATAGTCGGGAAGAGATGAACATTTGTGCCGGGGTTGAAATCGAGACCCAGTTCGACAGCGGTGAAATCCCGGGATTCATGAATAACCGGCAAATAGGGTGCAACCCCAAGGCCATGGGGGTGGAAGCCGGCAAAGAGTGTTTCCATGGTAGTGTTTCCGACCGCCACAATTTCGTCCACCTCGGCAGGGTCGGCCCCGACCCGACGAAGAACATGCCCCGCCATCGAATTAATCGCTCCCGCGAGAATCGTGTGGAGTCTTGCCGCTCCGCCTCTGTGTTCATCCGCATACGAAATACGGCTGATAACGTCTTCCCCATAGTGTCTCTGGGGGTTGGCGAGCGCATCGCCGGCGAGTATTTTCCCGCTCTGAAGATCGCAAAGATAAAGGGCAAGCGTGGTGGTCCCGATGTCTATGGCGATTCCGAGGGAATGGCGGTGCGCGCCGGGAATTACGGCGGTCACCCCTTTTGCGGCATGGGATACGAGTGTCAGTTCGCCCTCGGAGATGGATGCCAGGCTGAGTTCTCTAAGCGCGTGGTTCCCGAATGAGATATCCTTGCCGGTGGCTTTCCGTACGCGCGAGGCAACCATTCCGGCAATGTCGAAATAAGGGGAGACCTCCTTGTCCGCAAAAGGCTCCGGGGGCAGTACAATGCGCTCGATCATTGGGTCCGCGGGATAGCTGATCTGGAGTTGGGTTTTGCCGAACGAGTGAGCATTTTCCAGCAAATCCGCCGGAATTGTTATGACTCCCGGACCGACAATCCTGGCTTTGCACGCCAGTCTCAAGCCTGAGTGAAGCTCTTCCGGAGTTAAGGCCTCCCGTTCCTCATCGGAAACAGGTGAAAGAAGCTCCTGCGGCAGTGCGAAAATTTTGCATTTCCCGCATTTCCCCTTCCCGCCGCAATCGGAGCGAAGCGGCGCCCGAGCAGCCCGGGCAGCTTCCGCTGCGCTCTCGCCCTCGACTGAATTATGAGCTAACCCGAATGGCTCGAAAACTACCCGATGCTCCATGGATGCTTATCCGGGAACCCAAGGTTCCTGTGTTATGGCCGTGCCTGGAGGAATAGTGACAAAATCCGCTTCATCATAAGGCCCGCCGACAATTTTTTGGAAGTAATCCATGCTGCCGGTAATTTCATCATACTGCTTGCCGAAAAATTCCGCATTACGTCGGGCCCGCTCGACCAGCTTAGCTTCTATAATCCCGGATCTAATCAAGGTGATGTGTGTATAGTGTTTGAGTTCCTCCCCCATCACCCATATTGCGGATTCTCGGCCGACGCGCTCCGTGTACTCTCCCTCCGTGACCCCAAGAGGGTCCTTTTGCTCGGCAAGCCAGCCCCTGCTGAGGTAATGAGTGCCCGGCCTCTCGGCGAAACGGGCATTGTAAGCCGCGCATGACCCCATGAGGAGGGCGATGCAGTCGTGAGCCCTTGGGGCGATCAACATCTGCCTTGCCGCCCTGACACCGACCAGGCCGTTCGAGCAGAGCCCGTATCCCAAAACTATTTGATCAGCGTAGCCCGAGACTTTGTCAATCTGCTCCTGAATAAGCCCCGGCATTTTGCCCGGTGTGCGGTGGAGCGCCTGGTCCAGGTAAATGACCTCGATTTCTGGGTTGCCCGCCCGCATTTCATCCAATTCGGCCTGTATCACCCTGCAGGCAATCACCACGCGCATATATACTCCAACCCGCAGATTTTCTCGGCAAATCTAAAAACGGTAGTCTCCGATCTTCTCGCTTTTTAGAGATCTTTGAAGAAAGTCTCTGAGTTTAGGCAGGTTCCCTTCCGTGTCGTAGGGCAGATCGAAAAGGTCACTCTTTTCATGTTTGAAAGAATCGTGAAGTGCGCCGGAAACGGCAAGCCACTCGAGGTCTTTGGTATTGGAAATCCAGGCAACCCTGACCTGGTCCGGGGTCCAGATTCCAATCGTTTTGAAGGCTGCGCCGAGTGCTTCCCTGTCGTTTTTGAAAGCAAGTGGAATTCGTCCCTTCTCAGGAGCAACGGCGGTCACACAATTGGTCATGGTCGCATTGAAACAGACTTTGGAGGCGGCTCTGGCCGTGGTGTAATCGGCGAGCCCTATGCCGGTTGCATTTCCATCGGTTGCTTCCGAAAGATCTCTTACGACAATGCGGGTTATGCGAGGTGTTTCACATTCTTTTTCGTAAACATTCATGATCCGGCCAACCACTTTTGTGTCCATCCCGGCTCCGGAAATTTCCTTCCCGATCTCGTCTATAACCAATATGTCGAGTTCCTCGAAGGGGAGGGTGGGCTTATAGATTTTGGACTCCTCCAGAAGCTGGGGTTCCCTGGAAAATACCTCGCCGGTTGGGACTGCCTCCACCCTGCGCAGTTGGTTGAAGTGGTCCTCGAGAAGCGCTATGCCGCCAAGTATCTTGAGGTTCTTGAATAGAGAGGCCGCGACCAGGTGAATGGCTTTACAGTAAGTTATGTTGACGGCCAACTGGTGCATGGTCTCCGCGCCGAGTTGCCGGCCAAGGCCGACCACCGCCATTTTCAGAATGCCGGATTCGGTCTTTCCGATGTACTCGGAATGTTCCTTGACCCGATTGACGATCAGGATGTGATCTGCTTCCACCGCGGCCCTGTCGGCGTAGACGGGAACCGATCCCTGCACGCGATCGATCTCGATCATCTCCAGCCCTGAATATACCGGGGCCCCAATTGTGGCTTCGGTTATCCCCAGGTGGCGTAGAACGTCCACCTGACCATGGGCTGTCCCGCTGCCATGACTTCCCATCGCGGGGTAGACCAGCGGCTCTCCGCCCCTGTCTCTCACGGCGAGTATGCAGGTGCGGAGCACCTCATTCATCGATTCTATACCCCTGCTGCCGGCGGTAATAAGTACCTTGTCCCCCCCGCGGATCGGATCGAGGATGCCGGATCTTTGCAGTTCGGCCGTTACTGCACGTCGCGGATCGGGGTTGGCGCTTTTGGGGAATTCTTGCCTGATGAAGCCGAATTTTGGATACTGCATGGTTATCTTCTTTTCTGATTTACTCTATGAGCCCTGCCCGGAACGCGTGTATGAAATCCATGCAGAAGTCGTCTCTGCCGGTGATCATGACGGCTGCTTTAAGCGCGCCGTAGAGCAATTTGTCCGTAGGGTCCATAATTGCCGAGTCCAGTCCACGGATGATACAGGCGGAAAGAAAGGTGCGGTTCACCAGTTTTCTGGCTGGAAGGCCGTGCGATACGTTGGTCAGGCCGCAAGTGGTATGGACGCCCGGAAAATCCTTCATTATGCGCTCGATGGCCTCAAGCGTGGACTGCGCGGAGGTCGCACTGGTGCCAAGAGGGTAGACCAGTGGGTCGATATAGAGATCATCCAGGGGGATTCCGGCCCCCGTTACTTTTTCGACCAGGCGGCCCGCGAGTTCGACCTTGGCGTCCGTGGACTCGGCCATGATCTCCTCTGACTGGCAAAGCCCGACAACCTTCGCCCTGTATTGCACTACAAGCGGAAGGATACGCTCCAGGCGATCAGGTTCAAGCGTGATCGAATTGATCATCGGCGGCTTGTTAACCATGGGCAGAACCGCCCTGATCGCTCCGGGGTCTGGGCTGTCGATGCACAGCGGCAGGTCTGTGACCTCCTGAACGGCGCCTATCACCCACTTTAGTCGTTCGATCTCCTCACCCACGAAGGCGGCCGCGTTCACGTCAATATAGCTCGCACCCGCTTCAGCCTGCAGCTTCGCTTCCTTTTGTATAAATGCCTCGTCCCCGGCAGAAATCGCACCGGCGATGCTCTTCCGGCTTGAATTTATCCTCTCGCCGATAATCAGCATTACTTCCACCTTCCATTTGCTTCGGTCGCGCTTCAATATCTCATTGCAAATGAAAACGGTGCGCTAGTATCCCTCGCGAACCGCATCAACTATCGCCTTGAGGTTCTCCAGCGGTGTCGAAAGGGGGACGGCGCATTCCGGGGCGATCATATCGACCCCGGCCTCGACCGCATACCGCACCTGCTTGCGAACATCCTCGGGAGTTCCCTGGAAGAGCACCTGGGAATTATTGATGTTCCCGACGAGTGCCAGGCGATGTCCAACCTTTTCGACCGCGGTTCTGGAGTCGACCTGCCACTCGAAATGGTACCCGTCGAAACCGGCGTCCGCAAAAAGCTCCAATCTGTCCATGCAATTGCCGCAGACGTGGAGAATGAGGGGACCTTCAATCTGCGCCGTCATTTCTTTATGAATTGGGAGCAGAAGCTCCTGGTAATGATAAGCTCCGACGAGGTTCCCCGTGGCGTGGTCCGCAAGGACCACTATGTCTGCGCCGGCGGCGAACTGGGCCCTGGCAAATGCCATGGTGACCGGCATGAGCTGGCGAAGCATGCGGGTTATCATCTCATTTTCGCCGAGTCCCACCTGGAGGAGGAAGTTCTGAGTTCCCGCCATATGGTAGGCAAGTGTCCACGGTCCCATTACCTTGCCGATTACGGCCGCCTTGCCCCCCACGTGGCGCCTGAGTATGGAGAGGGCGTCCAGTACGACGCGCATCGATGGTTTTTCGAGAAGATCGTCAGGGACCTTGATGTCGGAGAAGTCTTCGTATGGAAAATTCCGGCTGTCAGGCATCCTGTCGCGGCTGCCCCAGTCCAGCTCACAACCCAGGGCCGCGGCTTCCTGGTGTACGCTGTATTCGGGCATGACCGAGTCGAAGCCTATGATTTCATGCCCCGCCAGCGCAAGCTCAGCCATGGCATTTGCATTTGTGTGAGCGTGCGGAAAGGAGATGCCGGTCAGGTCCATAAGTTCTTGGCAAACGATTGATGTGGGGTTTGCGGCCGGGGGGCGCTCTCCTTTTTTGCCTTTATAGAGTGCGGACATTACGAGATTGTATGGTGTGGATTTCATGAGCAATCATCCCATCCAGCTTGGTGGTGAGTTCATAATCAGTTGAGAAAAGCTTGAGTCGAACGCCCGGGAATCAGTTGATCCCAATCAGCTTTTTTGCCAGCTGCACTGCGTCGGCCGCGTCTTTGCCGTAACCGTCCGCGCCTATTTTTTCGGCGAACCTGGAATCCACCGGCGCACCGCCGACCATGATCTTTACGCTGTCTCTCAATCCCTGCTCCCGGATCATGACTATTACCTTCTGCATCTCGGGCATTGTTGTGGTGAGCAGGGCGGAGAGGCCCAGCAAATCAGGTTTGATCTCGCGCACCTTTTCGACAACCTTGTCGACGCTTAGGTCGACACCGAGGTCCACCACTTTGAATCCGGCGCCCTCGAGCATCATGATGACCAGGTTTTTCCCGATGTCGTGAAGATCGCCCTTGACCGTGCCCATCAGTATGGTCCCTTTGGGCTGGGAGGCATCCCCAGTTAGCAGTGGCTTGATTATTTCGAGGCCCTTCTTCATGGTTGCGGCGGCAACGAGCATCTCCGGGACGTAGATTTCACCCGAGCCGAACTTCTTTCCCACTATGTCCATGGCCGCTATAAGGCCGTCGTTGATAATGGCGCCGGGGTCTATATTCGCATCGAGTCCCGCTTTGACAATTTTTTCGATTTCTTTGTGCTTTCCGGCCACAACTATACTTTTAATCTGTTCTATTATTTCGCTCATTTGATACTCCCAGCTTAGCGTTTTAGGCAGCAGCTCGAATCGGAATTTGGAATCTAGGCTGGCTTTCCGTTATTTTTCGCCGTTTCCACGCACGAATCTTCCTCCCGGTGCTTCTTGCCGGCCATGAAATAGAAGGTCGTCCCTAGTTCTCTGCCGGTGCTCTTCTCAATGTTTTTCACAACATCGGTAAGGTGCTCTATCAGCTTGCGCTCAGCGGCATCGGCGTCTCTGGCGCGGATGAATTTGAGAATGTCCCTGTGAAAGGAGACCGCATTGCGCGTGGCGCGCGGCAGGAGGCAAACCTCTTCGATGAACCTTCTCATAAGATCGGTGACGGCGCCCAGGAACTGCACCAGCACTTTATTTCCGCTAGCCCTGGCAAGAGAGAAATGAAATTCGACGTCGTGCTTTATGAATTCTTCCACATTGCCGGTCCTGATAGCTTCTTTCTGTTTTCGCACGTTTTCTTCAAGCTCAGCCAGGGCCGTCTCATCCGCCCTCATTACAGCGAGGCGAACCGTGGACATCTCTATGATAACCCTGGCCTCCATGAATTCACGCACGGTTGAAGGCTGAAGGAGAAGGTGGTCCGAGAGTGAAGCTATATAGCCCGAGGGGCTGCTGATATTTATGATCGTCCCCACACCCTGCCGGGCGCTAAGGAGTCCTATCATGGTCAATCTGTTTATCGCTTCGCGAATCGTGTTCCGGCTGAGCCCGAACTGCTCGGCCAGCCTGTCCTGAGAAGGCAGTTTGTCACCCTGTTTGAGCCTGCCCGAAGTGATCATGTCGTGCAGAGTCTTAAAAGCCTCATCGGCGGCGCTCATTCTTTTGATGCTGGGCACTTCCATTAGATCCGCTCCGTGTGTGATATCAATTACCAACAATTTCGCTTTCCGATCAGGTGGCCCGATCCTGCATCACGGCAGCCAGGATTTGTGATGCAGATTACTTCGCTCTGATGGCATCAGTTATTTGTCTCTTGATTTCGGCGGGGGTCCCTGTTGCGACGATTCGCCCCTTTTCCAGCCAGATTATTCTGTCTGCATACATGCCGGCCTTATCGAGACTCGATTCAGCGCATAGAATGTCTTTTCCCTCTTCCTTTATTTTCTTCACAATGTCGGAGATTTTGATCATCATCGACCTTGCGAGTCCTTCCAGCAATTCGTCGAATAACAAGACTCCCGGAGAGGTGACAATAGCTCTGGCAATACTGACTAATTTCTGCTGCCCTCCGCTCAACAGTTTGCTCTTCCTGTTGTAGAGCGAAGCCAGTTCCGGCAGCAATTCATCGATATCCATTTCCTGTCTTCCGGAGGCTTTTACGCCGATTCTTGCTACTTCTATATTTTCCCTGACCGTCATCTCCTTAAAGAGCTTCCTGTCCTCGGGAACGTAGCCGATACCACTCTCCAGCCGTTTGTGAAGGGGTATGGTCATTACACTTTGCCCATGCAGCGAAATTTGACCGGAATCTACTTCGACCAGCCCCGCAACTGCTCTGAGCACGGTGGATTTGCCGGCGCCGTTCCGCCCGCACAGGCAGAGGACTTCACCCGAAACTTTCAAGGAAAGTTCATTCACAGCTTTTTCGGTCCCGTAAAAAACCGTCAGTTTATCTATTTCAAGCAATTAGAATCCTTTCCCGACGAGGACCTCAACGACCTTTTCCTGGCTGAACACATGCTCCGGGGTCCCTCTGGCTATGAACTCCCCATCACACATCACAACCGTCTCTTTTGACAGTTCCTTCACGAGATGGAGATCATGTTCCACGATTATTGCCGCGAGGTTGTTCGCCTCTATCTGATTCATCAAAAGATCCATGATCTTGTACTTTTCTTCTTCGCCTACGCCGCTTGTAGGTTCATCCACCAGCAATATCTTTGGCTTCATTGCAAAGCACATCGCAATGTCGATGACTTTCTTATACCCGTGTCCCAAGTTCTTGACAAAAGCATGCTTTACGCCTGCAAGATCGAACAGTTCTATTAGCTGATCCGTTCTTTCATTGATTTCTTTCTCGTCATCGAGAGCTTTGAACAGCGAGTAATGTTTCCCCGCGGCAGAAAAGCAGGCAGTTCTTATGTTATCGAAGACAGTCATCTCATCGAATACGTGTTCCAGCTGAAAAGTCTTGACTATCCCTCGTTTAGCCCTTTGATCGGGTGGGACTCCGGTGATCTTCTCGCCCAGGAGCCTGATTTCTCCCCGGTCCGGCATTATCAACCCCGTGAGCAGGTTCAATAAAGTTGTCTTGCCCGCTCCATTTGCGCCCACCAGCGTGAGCACTTGTCCCTGGGCAATCTCCAGAGAAATGTCATTAACGGGTTTAACTTCCCCGTAGTACTTTCTCAGCTTGTCCGCCGTAATCAAAAATGGCTTCTGTTCGTTGTTTGACATGCTATAGGTGCTTTCTCGCGGGTTTTTAGTTGCCTCTGATTTTGCTGAATAATGCCTGCGCAATGCCGGTGACCCCTTTTTCCCCCACGGTCACGACAATGATGGCTATCGTCAATCCGATGATGATTTCCCAAAGGTTTGCGAACCAGGTAGATATGAAGAACTCCAGGTTTATGAAACCAAAGGCCCCGACGATCGGGCCCGCGACGGAAGTTACCCCTCCGATAATTGCCGACTGAACGAAGTTGGCTCCGTATCCCCACTCGAATACCGATGGGCTCACATAATTGTAGGAGAATGCGAGAAGGACTCCGGTTATTCCGGCACTTGCTCCCGCGATGGTGAAGGCCAGTCTCTGCATTCTCTTGACCGGAATCCCTATTGATTCCGCCTTTTCCAGGTCTCCGGCAATTGCCCTTAGCTGGAGGGAAAAAGATGAGTTGAGGATGCGCAGCATGAGCAGGATTATGCATACCGAGACGATAAGGCAAAAGTAATAGAGACCCATGTCGCTCAGTGGTATCGTAAACAAGCTTGGGTTCTTTATATGCGATATGCCGTCACTGCCGCCTGTTATTCCCCTGGCCTTGTAAACAATTGACCAGAACACCATTGTCACGGCTATACCCATCACGGCAAAGTAAAAGCCCGTTCTCTTCATGATAAATATTCCGAGCACATAGGCGACAACTATGCTGACCATCAGGGCTATTGGCAGCAGTATCATGAGTTCATTCGTGACAGAGTACTTTCCTGCCATGAAAGCAGTAATGTAGCTGCCTATGCCGATAAAAATCGATTGGCCGAAATGAACCTGGCGCAAAAGGCTGTAGAGGATATAGACCCCAAAGACCGCGGGAATCCATAATAAACCTTTCTGTATCAATGTTCGTTGATAGCCGCTTATGAAAAAGGGGATTATCACGACCACGGCCGTGAAAATCAGTGTTGTTATCAACGTTCTTCTGCCAAGGGACGGAACGGTCATGGTGACTGCAGTGTTCATCTGTCGGCTTTGCTCTTGTTTTAGTGTTTGAATTCCTTGCCCCATATTCCGAACGGCCAGATCACCAGCGTCACGGACGCGATAATGAATGGAATAGCCAGCTCGAATAGCGGCATTTCGACGGCTGTGATTACTCTGGCGATCCCTATGATAAAAGCGGTCAATACCGCTCCCCCAATGCTGCCGACCCCTCCCACTATTATGGTCAGTGCCGCCAGGAGAAGGGCGTTGCCCTCGATGCCGTAAGAAGCTCCCGCTATGGGGGCGTAGAGACCTCCCGCCATGGCTGCCAGCATCCCCGAAATCGCAAAGGTGATAGCGGTAACGATATTCTGGTTGACGCCACACGCCTGGGCCATGGTCCTGTCGCCATCAAGCGAGGTTGCACGAAATCGCAGCCCCCAGGAGGTCCTGTAGAGGAAGAATGCAAGCGCAACCATCAGCACCAGTGAAAACCCAAACATGAAAAAGTAGTAGTTCGGGACGATGTTCCCGAGCACCTGGCTGATGCCCATTTTCAAGAAAGGAGCTGAATAGGTTACGGGAGTAGTTCCCCATTTGAGTTTGATTATGCCGCTAAAGACCAGCAGTAATGAAGAAGTTGCTATCATCCGGTGCACGTCGGTTTTCAGGAAACGTTCGAATGTGACATACACGGTTATGGATATTGCTGCCCCAAGCAGGCTTACGACAAGCAAGACGGCGAGAAAAGGCGGGATGGAGAAATTACTCCCTATAAAATATGTGCCCAGTGAGGCTGTTACGTATGCTCCCACCAGGTATATTCCGGCGAATGTGAGCGACACTCGACCGGAGATATACAGAATGAAATTCAGGGAAAACGACAGCATGATGATGTAGGACACCATTGGCAGGGCATTGAAGATGTACGAAGAAAGTGTGCTTAGCATCTGTTGTCTTTCGAAAATATGATGTTCTGGTGTATCTTCCGGGATAGCCGGGTAATTGTCTGCGCCAATCGAGACCGGCACAGACAATTACCACCTGATACTAATTTAGTTGCGCCTAAAAACCGATGGGTTCCACTCCGCTCCACCCATCCTTGTATTATGGAA
>DBMO01000028.1 GCA_002298995.1 Desulfarculales bacterium UBA696 | reverse complement strand
CGCCGCGGGAATGACGTTATTAGACCCCATGGCTTCCGATTTTACTTAGAGTCTTTAAAAAAGCTATTTGGGCAACAGCCCGTCCTGACCGCGCCACAACCATGGTGTCGGGAGACCGTGGCACAACCGCCGGCAACTCACAACTCACAACCTCCCTAAAACCACCCTTCCAGAATTTCCCTGGAAAGCCGAATACAAAAGGCCATGAAAAAGGCGAGAGCCGATGTCAGGTACATCAAAATGACCATTTGCCGGTAGGTATCGAGTGTTATCTGTTCGGCCGGGTCGCCCAGTCTTGGTTTTTCAACGGGTTGGCCGAAATATATGTTGGTCCCGCCAAGCTCGATTCCGAGCGCCCCGGCTGCGGCCGCTTCCGGGTAGCCCGAATTCGGGCTCTTCATCTTGTGGGCGTCCCGTCGCATGATCTGCATGGCGGTTCGCCAGTTGAGCCCGATGCATGCCGCGGCCCCCACCAGCAGAAGGCCGGAAAGCCTTGCCGGGATGAAGTTCGCTGCGTCGTCGGCCCGCGCCGAAAACCAGCCGAAGTAACGGTACCTGTCGTTCATATAGCCCAGCATCGAATCCATCGTGTTTACGGCCTTGTAGGCAAGAGCGCCGACGGGGCCGAAAATTGCCAGGTAGAACAGCGGGGCGACGATTCCATCGGAAATGTTTTCGGAAACCGTTTCGATCAGCGCCCGCAGAATGCCGGCTTCATCCAGGTTCGAGGTATCCCGGCTGACGATTCGGGAGAGGCGTTCGCGGGCCAGCCCGATGTAGTTGTCGCGAAGGGCCTGTGCTATGCCGGCGGATTCCGCATAAAGCGCACGGGTTGCGAGGGTCGTATATGCAAGCCATATAAGAACGATGTCGGTTACGACGGTTCCGGCTAGCCGGGAGGCCCCGATAAGCACCATTGCGGAACTCACCGTGATGGTCATTACGAGCACCCAGAGAACCACCCCGGAAATCCTGAGAAGAACCGGCGGCGCCGCCGGATCGTATAGATGGTTCTCGGCCCAGCTAACCGCCCGGCCTATCCACCGCACCGGGTGCGGCATCCATTGAGGATCTCCCGCGACAAGGTCAAGGGCGTAAGCGGAAGCCAGGTGCCACGGCAGGAATACCATTTCTCTCCAATATTTTCTAATCCACGGATTTTTTTCGACAGGTACCCAGCAACAGCCTATATACCGAAACGCCTAAAAACTCAAACCCGGTGGTGCAAGCGGTATTCCGTGGCGCCTTGGCTTGATCACTACGGTGGTGGCACGGTCCCCTCCAGTTGTGGCGTGGTCGGGACGGGCGCGTTGCCCAAACCAGATTTGGATTAACGTCAGGGACGGAATCGAAAATCGTCATTCCCGCCCAGAAGCGCTGCGGGAATGACGTTGTTAGGCTCACGCCTGCCTATTCACTTAGCAGTTTTAAAAAAAGGCTATTTGGGCTACAGCCCGGGGAGACCTCGCCATAACCTGGGGTGGAGTTCTGCCTTTAATTTTGATTTTATTCCTTAAAGTTGTGATCCAGGCCCCAGCCCGTTGAACCACCTAGCCCAATATCGCTTCGAGAATGCGCGGCACGTCCACATGGCGCCTGATGAAATCGGCAAGGAGGTCGTACTGCTCCTCCTTCCATATCCGGTATGAGGGAGCGCCGCAACAGGCGCCTAGCGCCTTGCCGGAAGTTTTGGCGACACCTTCGAGGAAGCTGTTGCGGAAATCGTCGTTATCGAAAATACCGTGTATGTAGGTGCCCCATGCCCTGCCGTCGGGCCGGGCAAGTCCGTCCGGGAAATCCACCGGTTGACCGTCGCGGCGGGTGATGCGGAAAAGGGTCCTGGCGTCGCCCGCGGATGTGCTCCTGCCCATGTGTATTTCGTAGCCGTGCAGCGGGCCGGCGCAATCCGCAAAAAGCCCGCAATCCCGCGCCACCACCGCCTCGACCTGCGAGGTGACCTTTTCCGGGAACATCTCCGTTTGCATGTCGAGCAGCCCGAGACCGGGAATTTCGGGAAGGGCGCTCTCCATTCCGTGAGGGTCGCGAACAAGCTCCCCCATCATCTGGTAACCACCGCAAAGCCCGGCCACCGTCCCGCCCGATTTGAAAAAAGAGCGGATCGCGTCGGCCATGCCTGACTTTTCGAGGGCCGCGAGGTCTTCGATCGTATTTTTGCTTCCGGGGATTATCACCGCGTCCATTTCGAACACGCGTGCCGGACTGTCGAAATAGACGAGCTGAACCCGCGGGTCGCGCTCGAAGCAGTCAAAATCGGTGTAATTGGAGATAAAAGGCAACTTTACAACCCCAACTATTACCTTGTCGGGCGAGGGGCCGCCTTCGTTTCTCTGCATTCGTCGCCCAAGAGCCACGCTGTCTTCTTCGGGAAGGGAGATGTGATCGAACCAGGGCACCACTCCGAAAACGGGCCGTCCGGTGCGCGATTCGATAATGCCCGCGCCGTCGGAAAAAAGGGCGGGATCACCCCGGAGCTTATTTACGATGAAGCCCGCAATAAGCTCGCGTTCCCGCGGTTCCAGCAGCTGATAGCTTCCGATGAGCGAGGCAAATATCCCCCCGCGGTCGATGTCGCCGACCAGGATACACCTTGCGCCCGCCATCTCGGCCATGGCCATGTTGACGATGTCGTGGGGTTTGAGATTTAATTCCACGGCGCTCCCGGCCCCCTCCATGACCACTATGTCATATCCCGATGAGAGTCGCTCGAAGCTTTCCCGAACGATGGGAATGAGTTCTTTTTTGTATTCGTAGTATTCCCTGGCCAGGAGGTTGCCGATCGCCTTGCCGAGTACGATCACCTGGGAGCCCATCTGCGAGGTGGGTTTCAGCAGCACCGGGTTCATATCGACGTGCGGCGCGATCCCCGCCGCTTCCGCCTGCACTACCTGGGCACGCCCCATCTCGCCCCCTTCCGGGGTAATAAATGAGTTCAGGGCCATGTTCTGCGCCTTGAACGGGGCAACGCTGTAGCCCTCCTGCCGGAAAATGCGGCAAAAAGCGGCCGCAAGAATGCTTTTCCCGACATCCGAGCCCGTACCGAGAAACATTAAAGGCCGCGCCTTGGCCATGGATCGTATTACCTCCGCTCTTTCCATTCCGCGCACCGGGCGACGAAATTACGGGCCGCCTCCGGGGCGCTTCCCCAGTGAAGATGAATATAGCTTGCAAGCACCTGCAAAGATTTAGTTCCATCATGCATAACCTGTGGGGCGGGCTTTCCAGCCTGCCGCTCTCCGTCGGAGAAAATCTGCCGCGGCATGTACCCTTCCCCGCGCACTTGTTCGAATTTGCGTGCGCGAAGCTCATATGCGAGTTCCAGCCCTGGACTTTCTTCGGGCAGGCAAACAATTTCAGAATAGTGAAATTCGTGGCCCCGGATTTTAAGGCCCGGCTCTCCTAGAAGGCAGGGCCTTTTCAAAACCACTTCGGTGTATCCAAGGGCCCTCCGGCGGGCCAGCATGCGGGTCCCGAAGGGCAAAATGCCGGCCATGGGAAACTTGACACCTTCGGTCGTATCGATAAATTGGCCCAGGGTCATGAGGCCGCCGCATTCGGCATATATGGGCATGCCGTCCCGGGCTGCTTGGCGCAGCGATTCGAGGAAAGCGAAATTCTTCGATATCGCTTCCGCGAAAAGTTCCGGGTAGCCGCCCCCGAGGTAGACTCCCGAGCAGCCGGCGGGGACCGCCTGGCCGGCAACCGGAGAAAAAAAGCGAAGGTCTGCACCGGATTTTTCCAGGAGTTCCAAGTTATCGGGGTAATAAAAACAAAAAGCCGCGTCACGGGCAACGGCAATGGTGGGGCGAATCGATTCGTGCGCGGGCTCAGCATCGATCGGCGCAAATACTTGGGATGTATCCTCTTTATATTGAGTGATATCGAGCAGCAGGTCGATATCGAGAAATTCTTCGACCATGCCTGCGAGCTTTTCCCGCCATTTGCGGTCGAGCGCCATTTCATCGGCGGTAACAAGGCCGAGATGGCGTTCGGGAATCTCGACGGATTTCTCGCGTGGAATTCCGCCGAGCACGGCAAGGTCCGGAAAGTTGGGACAGACCGCTTCCTTCAGGTATTCGAGGTGTGCCGGGCTGCCGATCCGATTAAAAATTACCCCGCGAAGATCAAGCGCCGGATCGAAATGCTTGAAGCCGTAGAGCAGCGCCGCGGCGCTTCGGGCCATGCTTCGCGCGTCGACCACCAGGATAACGGGAACGCCAAGCCACTTGGCCAGTTCAGCGCTGCTCCCGGATTCGGTCCCCCCCTCGTAGCCGTCGAAAAGTCCCATGACCCCTTCGGCCAGGCCTAGGTCGGATTCGGCCATGAGTCGCCGGAATTGGAAAATGTTGTAGTCCCGGCCGAGCATCCAGCCGTCCAGGTTTCGGGAAGGAGTCCCCGCTATTTTTGTGTGGAGGCCCGGATCTATGAAATCAGGCCCCGCCTTGAAAGGCTGCACCCTCAGCCCCCGGGCTTTCAAAGCGGCGATCAGCCCGAGGGTGATGGTCGTCTTGCCGCACCCGCTATGGGTGCCTGCAACTAAAAATGCATGTTTTTTTCCGGGCTCACCGGGCATGTTTTAACGCCAGTTTTGCTGATGTGAGAAAGCAATTCTCGAATAATCGGGGAGGCAGGCCGAAAAGCCTGCCCCACGGTCGTACCCGCCTGTAATGTATAGTTTATCCTACTTTGGATCGGGTTTTTTGAAAATGTTAAAAAGGCCGCCCTCTATAGGGGCACTTGGGGAGAGGAAGAACAAGGGGCTGTTGCCCGAAGAACTCAATGCCAATTCCCCGCCCACCAAGGGAGGGGAGCTTTTTTGTCGGATTCCGGCATTTTATTTCGCATTGGTCTAAAGAGAGACAATTACCCCGCCAGAGAAAGATTTGGCGCCGCGGGCAAGTGGCGGAAGCCCAGTGTCCGAGACGTCGGGCGAGGGGAGCCAAGCTCCCCACGCTCTTTATCTTTTCAAACCTCGCGGGTCTCGAGGTTGTCCGGCTCGATCCATTTTCCGTCAATGCAAACCTTGCATTGCTTGTCAGTTCAAAGCTCGTGCCCATGGGGATACATTTTATTTTCGGTTGTACAATCCTTGCTTTCGATCGGTTCCATTTTATTTCCCCCTATCAGATATTTCCGCTGAAAAAAGCAGTTTATCCTTTTAACTAATCATTCTCGGGGTGAGTTTCCAGAAACCGGCCGCTTCACGGCATGATTATCGGGAAGTCGAACTCCCTGCGCAGGATCTGGGAAATCGGAATTCAAGAGGGCTCCCGCTGGTCCTGGAATCGGAGTTAGACGAATCCGGTGAAATTTTGACTGTTTAGTTGATATGGACCAATCGAGTGTGGTAAATTGGCAGATGAGTGACGGGATGCCTTCGCAGGGTATTCCTTACTACTCTGAAAGCCTCTGCTACCCTAAATGGCCTTCCCACCGTTAAGCAGAGGCTTTTTCACTCTAACCCGGCGAGTACGCAAATGAATGCGGATGACGAGAAATTCCTGAAAATGGCCAAAGAAATAATGGTCAAATTCATCGAACTTGGCAGGGTCTCCCCCACCAACTTCGATGAACACTTCAGAAGCGTCTTCTGGACCATAAAGCACACCGCCGTAAGCGCTCAGCTCCCTGAAATGCCCGAAATGTCGCTCCAGTCCCCACCGGAAGAAACCACCGAGGCTTAAGCGCCCACTAGCGTCGGCTCACCCCCTGACGGGCTTTCGCCTGGAATATGCCTCAAAGCAAATCTGATCTTCTAAGTTGACGTCCCTCATTTTCTTCTTTACCCGTCTACAGGTTCACGGTTTATAAGCTGTATCGTCATGGCCGTGGCATATCCGGATTCTAATTTCAGAAAGGGGTCAGACGATGCAAAATCAGGTATCCGTTGACGAGTGGGTGAGTATG
The DNA here is from genome assembly GCA_002298995.1 of Desulfarculales bacterium UBA696. Lineage (GTDB taxonomy): Bacteria > Desulfobacterota > Syntrophobacteria > Syntrophobacterales > Syntrophobacteraceae > SbD1. The sequence goes on along the minus strand of DBMO01000028.1, from coordinate 748 downwards.
TTCAGGGAGATCGGGCTGGATGAGAAGACGATGATGAGATGGCATCAGGTATTCGAGGCACGTCATCCCGAAGCGCATCGAAGTTTCCTGGAGTGGCTGGGTCTTTCTCCCGAGAAGATCGAGGAGATTCGCAAAAAAAGCAGGTAACGTAACCAAGGGTAGCAGTGGATGGCCACCACTGCTCCATCTGAAAAATATGAGATCCTATACGATATCAAAAATAGCGCGTCTGTTCGGCCTTTCCCGGAGCGCGCTCCTCTACTACGATCGCGTCGGGCTCCTCTCGCCTTCCTGCCGGACACCCGCGGGGTATCGCTTGTACTCGGAAGAGGATGTGAAACGGCTTGAACGGATCTGCGTCCTTCGCCAGACCAGCCTTTCGATCGAGGACATCGGAAAGGTCCTGCAATCCGAGGATACACCGTGCGCGGACCTTCTCGAAAAGCGGCTAAAGGAGATCGGAGAGGAGATACTTGCCCTCAAAGCCAAGCAGGGACTTCTTTCCGCAATGCTGAAGGGCGTTGCTTTGGAGGAAGTTCAGCCCGAGGTAAGCAAGCAGATGTGGGTCGAGATGCTTCGCGTGGCGGGAATGGATGAGCAAGGCATGAATCTGTGGCATTCCGAGTTCGAGCAGCGGGCGCCTGAAGCCCATCATAAATTCTTGCTCTCGCTTGGAATACCGGAAAAGGAAGCGCTCCTGATTCGCCAATGGTCGAGGAAGATAAAACCCAAGCCGATGGTGTAATGG
>DBMO01000009.1:20269-20700 GCA_002298995.1 Desulfarculales bacterium UBA696 | reverse complement strand
AGGGCACGATGAAATCGTGCCCGCCTCACTTCCCGCCTTCGAATTGCTTAATCGGATTACGCCACCGCGGGGCGTAGGGTTTTTTCCGCGACTTTTTCCTTTACCGCATCCGCGAAATTTTTGAGTTCTTCACCGTCAATCGATTCTTTTTCCAGAAGAATCCTGGCCAGCTTCTCAAGCATTGCGCGCTCTTCGGTTATTATCCTGATTACCTTCTGATGCGTCGCATCGATAATGCCGGCAATTTCCTCATCAATACTTTGCGCGGTCTTTTCGCTAAATTCCCTCTCCCGCGGCCCGAACCCCAAATCCAGGTGAGCCGAGTGCGTATCCTGGGTGTATGTCATCGGACCAAGCCGCTCGCTCATGCCGTACTCCATGACCATTCTGCGCGCGATGTCCGTTGCCCGCATGAGGTCGTTTTGAGCGCC
>DBMO01000009.1:0-20246 GCA_002298995.1 Desulfarculales bacterium UBA696 | reverse complement strand
GTCATCAGGTACCTGTCCTCGGTAGGAAGCTGCTGAGTGTAGCCAAGCGCGGCGATACCTCTTGGAATTATCGATATTTTGTTCACCGGGTCGGTATTAGGAAGTACCATGGCAACCAGTGCATGGCCTGATTCATGGTATGCGACTATTTCCTTTTCCTTGGGGTTCATNNTCCTGGAAATCCGACATGGTGACTTCTTCGCGGTCGCGCCGGGCGGCAATCAGTGCCGCTTCATTGATGAGGTTGGCCAGGTCGGCCCCGACGAACCCGGGCGTCATGGCGGCAATTTTTTTGAGGTCCACATCGGGTCCGAGCTTTACGTCGCGCGCGTGAACCTGCAAAATGGCTTCCCTGCCGCGGATGTCGGGCTTGTCTATCGCAACGTGCCTGTCGAAGCGGCCCGGGCGCAGAAGAGCCGGGTCCAGGATCTCGGGCCGGTTCGTGGCCGACATGATGATGACCCCTGCCCTTGGATCGAAACCGTCCATTTCCACAAGGAGCTGATTGAGGGTCTGTTCCCGCTCGTCGTGGCCGCCGATTGGATTGAGGCCGCGTGCTTTTCCGAGCGCGTCCAGTTCGTCAACGAAAATTATGCATGGGGCGTTTTCCTTGGCCTGGCCGAACAGGTCTCTCACCCTGGCGGCGCCAACGCCTACGAACATCTCGACGAATTCCGAACCGCTCATGCTGAAGAAGGGAACCCCGGCTTCGCCGGCAACCGCCCTTGCAAGCAGAGTCTTACCAGTTCCAGGCGCCCCCACCAGCAAAACACCCTTGGGTATCTTGCCGCCAAGACGCTGGAACTTACCCGGGTCTTTCAGAAACTGCACGACTTCTTCAAGCTCCGCCTTGGCTTCGTCAATTCCCGCTACGTCCTTGAAACTAACACCTATGTCCGTATCGGCGTAAATCTTCACCTTGGCCTTGCCCACCGAAAGCACCCCCTGGGGGCCTCCGCCCATGCGCCGCATGAGGAAGCTCCAGAAGAAAAAGAACACGGCCAGCGGGATCATCCAGGATATAAGGGCTGTCAGCCACTTGGTATCGACTGCCCCACCGAACTGGATGCCCTGCGCTTCGAGTTCCTTTACCAGCTCGGAATCCTCGACTCGTATCGTCGAAAAATACTTGTTCGGCTCCTTCTCGTCTTTAAGCACACCCAACACTTTGTCCTGGGAAATGGTTACTGACTCCACTTTGCCTTCATGAACAAGCTTTTTGAAATCCGAATAAGTAATCCGGGTGTTCTGCTGTTCGGCAACGAATCCTTGAAACCAGACTATCAATAGAAAAGCGGCAAGGAAATACCAGACTGAAAAATGCACCTTGCGCTGAGACGGATCGGGCCTTTGTCCCCCGCCGGGCCCCTTGAACCGGTTGAACATTTTATTCAGCGGATTTTTTTCCTTGTCGGAGTTATCGGCCATACTCCTGTCCTCCTTTGCGGAAACGAGGAGGAGAACAGATCTTCTCTGTCCTCGTCGGGTCTGTCCGGGGCAGACAACGTTTTCCCGCCCTGGGGTTATGTACTTCCTTAGAAAGATATTACACGCGAAAGACTATGCAATGAGCGGGATCTAAAATGCTGCCGGGCAAGGAGCATCTTTGCGGCACGGGGAAGTTTCATGCGAGATTTAAGAAAAAATCTAATGATTAGGGTTGTGTTTGCCGTACACTATACTAATATTATTGTCTCGTTTCCCACTGATAACACCCGGCAAGGAGGAGGATTGGATGAGATCGGGAAAATGTTTGCTTTTGTGTGTTCTTTGCTTCATGGCGTTTGGTCTCATGGGCTTTCCCGCCCCGATTTCACTGGGGAATCAAGCCCATGCACAGGTTGCGGAAAGCTTTGCAACTGACGAAAGCACCCCGGTCGTCGTCTTCGATCCCCACGAGCGCTTTAACAGGGCGATGTTCAATCTTAACGACAAGCTCTATTTCTATGCCATTAAACCCGTCGGGATCGTCTACGCCGCCTATTTTCCTCCAGGGCTTAGAAATGCGGTACGCAACGGATTCTATAATGTCATCTTTCCTGGTCGTTTCATAAATTGCATTCTCCAGGGCAAAGGAGAGAGGAGCGGCATCGAAACGCTTCGCTTCGTTATCAATTCGACCCTCGGGCTCGGTGGACTCATCGATTATGCAGATTACGGCTTTGGCATTACCAAGCCCCCTGAAGAGGACTTCGGGCAGACCCTTGCAGTTTGGGGAGTTGGAAACGGCCCATATCTCATCATCCCGGCGCTGGGACCCTCCAACATGAGGGATTTCGGCGGCTACCTTGTTGACGGCGCGATGGATCCGACTTTCTGGATACCGGCTACCCTGTGGACTGGGCCTGTCATTAGAGCCGGCAAACTCATGAATAATGCATCGCTCAGAATCGGCGAGTATGAAGATTTCAAGAAGAGTGCCCTCGATCCATACGTCTCTCTTCGGTCGGCATATCAGCAATACCGGATCAAGGAAATCGCCAGATAGATGTTTCACTGAAACCTGAGTAATCCCGAAAAAAAGAAGACCATTTTCAAGAGGCGGACGCGTGAGTCCGCCTCTTTTTATTTGCGCATCGTGTACCAGCGCGGCGCAGGCGTGTTGGACCGCACTTGAACAGCACAGGTCCCCTCATTACTCAATAAGTGCCATAAATATCTAATCGTAAACAAGGAGAGTTGTGACATGCCCAGAGGTGCAAGTCCGAAGCGCGAAAAGGAATATAGGGAGCTTCAACGGGATTTTAAGAAGGAAGGCCGCCACGAGGGAAAAGAAAAAGAAGCAGCGGCCCGCATCGTGAACAAAGGACGGTCCCAGATGCGAGAAACCAAGGAGCAAAAAGAGAAGCAACGCCAGGGAAAGTCCCCTGACCGGAACCTTCCGATTGAAAACTATAAACATATGACTGTTTCGCAAATATCGCCGAAACTGAGTTCTCTTTCCAAGCAGCAAATTCATAAGATCAAGAACTACGAGGCAAAATATAAGAATCGCGCTACGTTCATTGAGCAATTAAGCAGAAAACTAAAGGAAAAATGAGCAAACGAGGAGTTAAAAACCAGAGTTTCCCGATAAGGATTCCTGTTGCGTTCGAATGCGAGAAGTAATAAAATGCCTCGGTCTGTATATTGAGGTCGGTATTTGGGATCGTCAGGAAATCGGTCTTTCGCCCATGCAGGACATTTCCGAAAGTAGCTCAAATAACGCACCACCCGGGGGAAAACATTTTTTTGAAAGGAACTCTGCAATGGCGGAAGGTCGTGTGAAGTGGTTTAACGAGCAAAAGGGGTACGGCTTTATTGAAGTCACTGGTGGTCAGGACATTTTCGTTCATTTCAGCGCCATCGAGGGCCAAGGTTTTAAAACTCTGAGCGAGGGTCAGGAAGTAACGTTTGAAATCGAAAAAGGCCAGAAGGGCCCCCAGGCAATCAACGTCAGAAAACTCTAATGCCTACACCAAAGTCGAGGATGGTCGGGACGGTTAGCCAAATCCCATAAGAAAATCCATCTGGAGGCCGGAAATTCCGGCCTTTTCTATTTCGAAAAACACTCCTTTATAATTACGCCCACCGCTTGGCGCCAAATAAACTCGCAAAGAACAAAACATAGCTTCGACTGCTTCACGGCCTTGAAGCAGCTTATTCTTTGTCCGATTGTATTTCCGGTCCGGCCACAACGCTCTGCAATGCTGCTTTGCCGTTTGCGGCGATCATCACCACGGCTATCCCGCCCTTTCGAAGCTGCCGTTCCAGGGCCAAAGCCGTCTTCACGGGGGCAAAATAGGCTTCGATTCCGTATCGAACCGGTATTCTTTTGTTTTGCAGACCGGCGGACTCGATTCTTCCCCTGATAAAAGTGCCGCTTCCGGGCTTTTCCATGCCGGCGCCATCGAATACGTGCAACCCGTCCGCTCCGGGCTTTAGCTTGATATATATGAATTCCCCCGCGCGCGGTTTTTTTCCGTCAAAGGCCTGGGCGTCAATTGATGAAATCTCGAAGTTCAGGCGGGCGTAATTACCACGAAAAAGGCTGCGGGGGTCCACCGGGACCGCCTTGAGCCTGATTTCCTTTCCGGTCCAAAGAGGATATGTCGCACCGAGGTACTCGCCCGCAAGTACCGTGATCTGCAGCGCGATCGCTACCACAAGGGCTGCCGTTAAGGTTTTCCTGTTCATGATGCGACCTCCGCCCTGGCGGAATGAAATTTCCAGTATCTTGCGGCAGCAAGAAGAATGGCTGCCTGAATGCCAAAGAGAATCGCCGTGCCGATATAGTCACCCACAAAATCAATGTAGCGCAGCAAGCCGGTTGCCAGGATGGTAAATACTCCAAGGTAGAAATAATGTGAAATGCTTCGCTGTATTCCAAGAACGGTGAGCCAGAGGCCGGTTGCCACCAGTACGATGTTGTCGGCGAATTGGAAAGCTTGAGCGTATTCCCTGCTTTGTACCAAAACAAGCGCGGTAAGGCCTGATAAGAAGAGGGCCACAAACACCGAGGTTGAGGCAAGAGATTCTTTGGCCTTATATACCAGCCACAGCGCAAGGAATGAGAGCACTAATGATAGTGCCGCCGAGAAGGCCGGCATTTTCCAGCCGGCCTTGAGCATCGATATCCACGGATCTTTGAAGCTTAGAACAAATAGTGTGATTAAGGCGAACCGCTGCACCCAAAGTCCAAGCAGAAGGCCGTAATCGGCCAAGGCGTTTTCTTCTCTTTGGGACAACCACCTGGAAAAGCCATGCAAGGTGAGGAACAGGCCTATGCACAACGCAACATTTTCATTACCTGCCGTAAAGCCGTGAACGGGAGCCATGAACCAGGCTAGGGTGAACTCGGCCCAGACTCCCAGTCCTGACACAAGCAGCAGGAAAACTATGTTGCTCTGTTTGTTTCGGGCAAGATGCCAAAAAGCAGCCGCCAGGAAAACGGGGAACATGGCCGGATATAAACCGAGCGAGGACTCGACGAAAAACCAGATATAGCCAAGGCACAGGGCAAGGATCATATTGAGGGTGCTCTCGAGCAGAAGCGCAATCGGCAGCACGCCCATGGCCCACCAGAATATGCCGTCGGGGTAGTGTTCATCTATGTGGTAGATTTGTGCAATTAGCATTATGGATGCGCCGTAGAGGAGGCTCCCCAGAAAGAACCAGGCCACGGCCGCCGAAGTCCGTTCCAGCCTGAAATTACGAAGGCCTAGGAAATTTGCCCCCAGGGTGAGGGCAATTAGGCCGGACATGCGCGCCGCTCGTGGTATCTGGTCCCAGTTGGCGCCAATGAGTGTGATCACGGCCAGACCGATAAACAGACATCCCAGCCCGACGAGTACACTATAACCGAGGGAGCGGCGTGACTGATCGTAGTAATTGACGCCGTGGCGGGAGCAAATCGAAGCCGCCTGCTCGGAGGTAATGATCCCCTCCCCTACCCAGGCCTTCACCTCCCTGGCCAGATCGTATTTTAGCAATCTAATGAGTCTCATATTCCAACCTGTGAAAGAGTTCGTGGCAGAGAATGGATTCCAACTCTACACCGCAAGGAATGTTTTTCAACTCATTTTCGCTCAGACCTGGTGACCTTCGGTCGATGCGGTCGGCAAGGCAAGGTCGGGAGACCTTGCCAAAACCGAGGCACACCTTGCCAAAACCGGGGAGGATTCAAGGCTGAAAACATTGGAGCCAATAGAAGACAAAAACATTGCCGGGCTCTTACAAGGAAAATACTCAAGAGTATTAAGTTTTATGACGGAGTTTAGTTACAGCTTCCCTCCAAAACCCTGCCTCCCTTGCAATCCAGCGCTCTATTCTTACTCTTAAATATGGATAAAAGCCGAGCGGACAACGGCACGCATATTAAACGTGAATACTTTCATTTAGAATACATTCACATGAAAGAAAGAGTTAGCTTCCGCCGCTCATCCGCTCTTAACTGCTTGGGGTATGGAGGGCTTTTAATATGGCCGATGCTGCACCTGCAACCATTCTTGGTGCGGAAGAACTGAAGGCGGTGGTTATGGTTGAAAAACCGCTGCCGCTGGTTATCGAAATTCTCCCCGGACAAGCCGGAGAAGGCATAATCGATATTTATGAACCTGGCAGCCATGAAAGAATGTCACTTCGGGAGCTGGTTTTCAAGACATTGAGCAAAAAGAACTGGAGCATTGAGGAAAAACAGATACTCGATGATATACATAGACAGCTGGCTGGTGGAAAACTCCTGATTCGAGGAAAGGACCTTCATGGTAATGCCCTCGACCATGCAATTGTCGAGGAGACCGACGAGGGCGAGAAGTATCTCTATGTTCCGGTACGCGCCCTGAAGCCCCAGGAAGGCGGAGCGGGGGTTCCCCGGCGAAAGGACCGCGGTCGTTGAAATGCTTCAGATACTGCAATCCGAGACCAAAGTCTTTATCGGTTCGGGATTCATCTACCTGCCTCTGTTGTTTGATCCTTCAATTGAGGAAGAAATTCGGGCATACGGCCTAGATTCGTCAGGGTATTTGAACAATGGGCAAAGTCCGCGCCTGATCAAGGTAAGAGGCGAATATTTTGTAAAATCCCTAGCCATATCGCCTCTTCTCAATACCTACGAAAAGGTCGATCCTGAAACGTACGAATACCTGAGAAGCATGGTCTTTTCGAAATTTCTTCGCTCACTTAGCCCCGGTTCCATTTCCATGGATGAAGAATTGCTGGCGATCGTCTTCCAAGTGATGCCGCACTTTATCCGAAAGAAGAACCGGCTACGCAGGAAAAGAATAACAGGAGAGGAAATTCTGGACCTCATCTGGCGCAAAGTGAGTATCCCGCCAAGGTTCCACGATGAAGCCGCAAAGCTTTCCGACACCGCCTCAATCCAAAAAAAGCTGCGGACCTTTTCAGGACCGAGGCCCGCGGACGAGCCGTCCTTGAGCGGCCTTGTTCCGGCCCAGTCGTTCCGGCAGTGGTTTCTAAGGGCACTTGAATCCAGGATCCTGGAGCATGAAAAAACTCGCCTGGCGGACCTGCTCTACAATCGAGAGCGGTTTTCACGGCTTCAGCGAAGATATATCGCCATTCTTCTATTTGTAAAAGAAATCGGAGCTTTCGAGATAAGCGGCTGCGGTTTTTTCAGGAACGGCAATTCCTCCGAATATTACGTCTATGTTCGCACAGGGCGGTATGCTCTGAAAGATTTCTATCGCCGCCTCTACTTGTTTCCTGACTGCCGGGTGGCGGTGTCCACATACGGACCAGTCGTTCCTTACGTTATCGACAGGTACAAGCACCCGTTCCTCAAGGGTCACGACAAAATGCAGAAGATCTGCGTTCGCGGCGATTTCATACCCGCCGAAAGGTTCAACGCCTCGGCGGCAATCCAGGCACTGGAAGAGGGCGTGAGCGCGCTTTTCCATGGCTACAACAGCAGGCGCGGTAACGGCTACAACAGGCTGGATGCGATGAAGTTCGAAAAGAATTCGATTGTATTCGAGGAATACCGAATTCCGCTCGACGACCCTAGGGTCGTCTCGGGCGAGGTTGAAGTGAAAAACGATTTTTATTAGCCATGAAACTAACTGATCGAATAAGGCGGGACCACTCCCGCAAAAAAACTAAGCTCCCCCGGCTCCAAACCGCCTATGCAGCGGTGGCCGCCATCACCAACAAGTACGGGCTTTCGGAGCATTTTGCGGAAAAGCTCGGCAATGTGCCCGAGGTGCCACACGGCGCAGGCTTTACCGCGGGACCTATTAAAGAAAAGCCTGGGCTTGATGCCGCCCCGTTTATACTATCAGACCCCAGGCAATATTACGCAGTGCGGCATATAGAGAAAGCGGCCGAAAATCCATACCTCGCTTACGCAAAATCACCGGAAGAGATTATGCTCTCAATCTATCTTTTCGCAATCAACCCGCGGATCCGGCCGGAGCTGCTTCGGAGCAGGCATTTCGAGGTTTTGATACTTGCAGAGGCGGCCAAAAACAGGCTCAAGGCAGTCTCTGCCCTTATCGAAAAACTCTTGCCGGTGGAAAACCTACCTGCAAAAGCAAGCGGGAAAAGGCGGCTTTCGGGCAAGATGAAAGAAGGGCCTCGAAAGGGGAAGCGCAACACGGCGGCTCGCTCCGAGGAGCCGGAGAGGTCCTCAATCGGCGCTCTGAAAAGCCGAATGGAAGCGCTGCAGGAATTCATCGATTTTGTTGAAAAAACAAACGGAAGCGAAACTGGAAAATGGCCGGAAGAATAACCCAGGAGACCAGGCAGCGGATCGCTGAAAGAATGGCCCAGCTCAAAGAGGGAAACTCAGCCGAGGCCCTGAGGCACATCATCGAATTCAACAAGACCCCGGTAGACCTCAAAGCGCACATGGATCGGTTCGTTATCGGACAGGATAAAGGAAAGAAGGTAATCTCGACGGCTATTTCCTTCCACTACAAAAGGCTCGGCAATGCTCTCAAAGACTCGATGCAGGAGTACCGGGGCGACGTAGACAATGCCCTTCGAAACACCAGGACCCCCAAGGCCAACATTTTGATAATCGGCCCCACCGGCTGCGGCAAGACCTATTCGAGTGTCACGGCCTCGGAACTTGTAGGGGTGCCTTTCGTGGAAGAGGACCTTACCAAGTTCAGCGAGGTTGGCTACGTCGGACAGAGTGCAACCGATATTCTCGTGGATCTGGTGGTATCAGCCGACGGGAATACCCATATTGCCCAAATGGGAATAGTTTACCTGGACGAAATCGACAAAATCGCCAGGGAGGCCACGGCATTTAAGGACGTTTCCGGCAGGGGCGTTCAGAAAGGACTTCTCAAGCTCGTTGAAGGCATCGAAAACACGATCAACATGGAAGGTGAAAGAACCCTGTTGTCCACCAAGCACGTCCTGTTTATCGCCGGCGGCACCTTCGAAGAGCTTGAGAGCATCGTGCAAAAATGCATGGACCAGAAGAATCTGAAGGGGAACTGGAAAGATTACCTGATGGTTGACGACCTTGTTGTCTACGGTATGGAGCGTCAGTTGATGGGCCGTTTTCCTGTTAGAGTGATGTACGATCAACTGACCTCCGAAGACCTCAAGAATATCATGATCTTGAGCGAGGACAGCCCGGTGAGGGCGTACAAAAATGACTTCAAAGCATGGGGCATCGACCTCGATGTGACAGATGAGGCGCTCACCCGAATAGCGGTTTATGCCGACGAGGAGGGCACGGGAGCACGCGGACTGATAGGAATATTGCACCGTGTACTTATCGAAGATATGTTCTCGCTTCCCGGCCACTTCACCGGGGAGCTTGTAATTGACGAGCAGTACGTGAAGGATAAGCTGAAATGAAACTCAGAAGCCTTTCAGCTCTTAAGAGGGCGGAGCCCGCCGAGACTTTTATCGGAAAGCTGCCGCAAAGCGTGATGATTACGAAATACGCCTGGCAAAGGGCGCTGGCGGTAAATGAGCTGGTCAGGAGAATACACGGAGACAGTTTCGAGTGGTACGGCTTCACGCTGGGCGGCACCGACTACCCCGAGTGCATAACGGATATCGGGCTGCCGGTAAACGATCAAAACGTCCACCAGTACACTGGGATCGGGCCGGAAAACATCTCCCGGTTCCAGGAATCGCTGCCGGGGAACACACTGATCAACGGGTGGATTCACTCTCACGGGCAGATCAGCATGCGGTCCTTTTCCAGCACCGATCAGGCAAATCACCTCACGGTGCTTGATTATGTAGGCAGCTTCTTAAAAAAACCCATAACGCGAAAAGAGGTCCTGGTTGACGATCTTATGCTCATATCCGAAGAGAACCCAGAAGATGATGCCCTGGGGCGCGGCAGCGTATGGATCGAAACGGACAGGCCCATCTCAAGGGCCAGAATTTTCGAGCGTGTTCTCGGAAGCTTTTGCTATGCGGTGCTGGTTGGCGACGGAGGCTGGCACGTACAGGAAATATACTACAGGACCCGGGCGATACTAACCGGAGGAACCAGCCTTGAGGGCAGGCGGGCCGATCTGCTCGTGGTGGAATCGGGCCGGGAATTTACGAAAAGAGACGAAGAGGTCCTCGCGGCAGAGATATCGGAGCGGATAAGTCCGGATAGAAGAACCATCAGGGACGCCGCGGAAACGGCAAGAGAATGATTGAGGACAGACTCGACAGGCAGCTTCGCATCAAGGGCTGGGACCAGGCGGCGCTCAGCAACTCCCGCGTGTGCGTGCTTGGCGATGACGATCTCCTTGCGTCGCTTTTTGTACTTTCGGCATCCGCCCTCGGGATAAACGACCTTGTCGTTCTGGGTCCGCGCCTTGATGGCGATCTCGTTGAAAATGCCCGAAGAATCAATCCCAAATTCAGCATTTCTTTTCTGGAGGGATACTACACCCACGCCGCCATGGACGATATTTTCTCCGGATGCGGGCCCCTGGTCGATCTCAGCCGATACGCACTGGCGAACAAGCTTGCGGTCAACAGAACTTTCCGGGCAGGCTCGACCCTGGTGCGTGCCTTCATTTACCGCGACCGCGACCGCGCCGGAATCAGGGTATTTACATATATGCGCGGCAGGGAATGGGAAGAGCTCGGCTCCATCGTTTCCGCCAACAATTTCCCGAAGGAGCAGCGGGATGATCCGGTGCTGAGTACGATTGCGGCGGGAATAGCCCTTGAAGAGGTAAAAAATGTCCTTATGGGCGGGAGAGTTTCAAGCGACCTTATTTCCTATTCGAGAGAGGCGCCTGATGGGGTCGGGGCCGACCCGAACGTCCTGGTCGTCGGTGCTGGATCGCTGGGGAACTTCGTCGCCCTTGGCCTTGCTTGGTCCGGGATCAGGCGCATAACCTTCATCGACCCCGACATAATCGAGGTCGCAAACCTCAACAGGCAGATCTTTTTCCATGATGCCTTAGGCCGCGGCAAGGCTGAAACGCTCTCCGCGCGGCTAAACAGACGGTTCGGAACCACTGCGGAACATCTTGCCCGCTATTTCAAACACAACACCGACATCTCCTCTTTTGATGCCGTATTCGACTGCGTCGATAATTTCGAGACTCGCATCCTGATTAGTGAAAAGTGCGCGGATTCCGGCAAAGTGCTGATCAGCGGCGGCACAAGCCCAAACGCCGGCCAGGCCGTCTTTTTCGACCCTGAATCCAGCGGCCCCACCCCGGCCCAACTTCTCGGATTGTACGAAATAGCCGGCAAGAGAAGAATAGACCAGGTTGAGCGGGTGAGGGAGTCCTGCCGATACCACCCCGATCCCTCGGTAATCATGACAAACCAGATCATTGCTGCCCTTATGGTGGATGCATTCCGCATACACCTTAGCGGACGGACACCTCGAAATATCTTCTATGATTCGGAAAGCGACGGCAAAATCCTTTCTTAATCATTCCCTGAACCATTTTTAATATGATAGATATTAGCGGGTTAGTATCTTCGGAAGAGTGCGTTCTTATCGGCATGAATTGAAGTGCGCAAACATTACATCACAACCTTAATCCTACAAGTGAGCTAGGTAACCTGATGTTTCATCTCGGAAAAAGGAAAACTCTCATGGGGCTCGCCAGGACCTGTGGGTGAGCTGCCAAAATCGGTCCGACGGTCCTGTCGGATGCGCTTGCCGGCCTGCCCGCGCCAAATGACCCCGATCTTCTGGTGGGCTACGAAAGAAGTGACGACGCAGCGGTTTATCGTCTCTCGGACGAGTTGGCCGTTATATCCACCGTGGATTTCATAACGCCCCCGGTAGACGATCCCGTCTGGTTCGGACGAATCGCGGCCGCTAATTCCCTTTCCGACATATATGCAATGGGAGGGCGGCCGGTTACGGCCCTCAACGTCGTCATGTTTCCTTCCAAAAAGCTGGGAACGGAAATCCTCAAGGGCATACTGGAGGGCGGGCACGAAAAAGTGATCGAGGCGGGGGCGTGCCTCGCCGGCGGCCATTCGGTCGATGACGAGGAACCCAAATACGGTCTTGCGGTAACAGGCGTGGTCCACCCGAAAAGAATTTTAACAAATTCCGGCGCACAGCCCGACGATGTCCTGATTCTCTCAAAGCCCATCGGCACCGGCGTCTTGTTCAATGCCAACCGGGCAGGCAAACTCCCCTGGAGAGAACTGGAACAGATCCTGCCCGCCATAGCCGCCCTCAATCGCACCGCGCTCGATGTGGCCCTTAAACACGAGATACATTCATGCACGGACATCACCGGCTTCGGGATTATCGGACATGCCCTGGAGATGTCGAGAGGCAGCGCCGTTCGAATCGACCTCGATTTCAGCGCCCTGCCCTTCTATCCCAACTCCCTTGAAATGTACCGCAAAGGTGTTACCACCGGCAGCAACTCCGCAATACGCAAGCATGTCGAAAAATCGCTGCATCTATGCATTGACCTGGATCACCATGAAAGGGAGATCCTCTTCGACCCCCAAACCTCCGGCGGCCTGCTTTTTGCCGTTCCGGAAACTCATGGCGAATCTCTTGTCCACGATCTGCGTGCAGCAGGTGTTGCCGACGCAACCCTGATCGGCCGCGCCGCCTCCGGCCAGGAGCCGGGGATTCGGCTATTGTGAGTGAAGAGGGTTGGCTATGCGGTTGCAAATATCGATTTGGGCTAATTCACCGATATGACCTGCCGGCCTGAAGCATAACATTAAAGCTATGCTCGATTTATTCCGATATATAGACGAAGACCAGACACAACCGATACAAGACGGCAAACACCTCAACGGCCCTTTATTAGGAGTAATCCACTTTCCCGGCCGGTTGGGGCTTTTATAATTCGGGAATCGACCGGAAGAGTTTCCTGACTGGGACGAGTTCAGAGACCGGTGGGGTCGGGTTATCGAGATCTCACCGGCGCGCATTTTGCATACAATTCAAAATATGTCATGGTGCGCAATACGATTTTTCAGTTTCAATTGTTTCTCGGGACCGGCGTAGGATCGCCGGACGACATTTTTGATCATTGTTCTCGTGCTCCGGCTTGAAACTTGAGCGGGGCGCAAAGATGGCGTCTCTGCAATGGAGGCCTTCATTATAAAAGTTTATTCTTGAAAAAGGACTGCCGGGAGAATCGTGTCGGAAATGATTTTCTCAATGCATCTAACATATTAGAACAATTGGTTTTACGATACTCACGGCATTGTTTTCCTCTATTCAAGATCGAACATTTGTGGAATAATAGTGCCGTTCTAGAACCAATTAACGACATTTACGACATAGGCGGTCAAACCACCTGTAGATTCCTACTGCATAATCGAGAGGAGATCAAAATGAAAAAGGCTGTACTGATAGTTGCAATCGTAACGTTGCTGGCTGGCTTTCCGGTTATCGACGCCAAGGCGGTAGAGTGGCATTGCTGCAATGTTACCTCAGTAGGTCAGTTGGGGGATAGTACCGCGGTCCAGTTGACAGAACCCAACACGGCTATAACCAACAGGTGGTATTTGCCCCTTTCGACCAAGTCAAAGGAAATGCTTGCAACCGCCATGTTTGCTGCAGCCAACAACAGAAAAGTGTGGGTAGCCATCTCAAGCACTACTGAGTACAGCACTATAATAAGTATAGCTCTGGCAGCCCAATAACGAACACGTTATTCAGAACGATTCCGCGGTACCGGATTTAGTAGATATGTCATTAGGAAAGAACTGGTTCCTCTTGAGGCCTTTATTCAACAAGGCGGGAGTGGGCGTTTTGGTTTGCGCCCTCTCCTGTGCTTTCATCGGCTGTGGGTCGAAAGAGAGCACATCGGAAAATCAAAAGAAGCCCGAGTCTTCATCGAGCGTCAATCCCGCACCTCAGTCCGTGCAACCCGAAGGAAAGAACGCTCAACGGGGTGATCTGAAATTCCCGAGCAATCTGTCAGAAAAAGAGGCGGCGGGGGATATAGTCGTACCGCCATGGCCGGGAGCACAGGGTGAAGTTGACACCAGCTCCGTCGAACTGCTTCCCACCTTTCCCGGAAAGCCCCCTCTTTCTCAACAGGAAATCGATGCGCTGAAAAAGTCTGCCGCGATGGAAGGCGTGGACCTTAATACCATGGAGGTCATTCCGCCCAATAAGCCCGGAGAGCGCGGGATAACCCTTGGTGAGGTCAAGGCGCGTGCCGCGGAACTCGCATCGGGTCTAACGGACCTGGATGTAATCGAAGTAGTGCCGCCCCGCGAACCCGGCGGGCGCGGCCTGACACAGGGTGAACTAAAGGCGATGGGATCATTGTCCGGGCCGGACACCCCTCCCCCGGATTTCCCTCCTGAAACGGCAATCCCAGCCGAAAAATAGGTTGAACCCTTTCGTTTAATCTCGTCTCGTGAGATGGTCTTCAGACCCCGCATGACAAAAAAAGTCATGCGCTGGACGATAAATGCCCCTGACGGGCGCCCCAAACAGCGCATTTTCTCCTTGGTTCAGTGGTGAAAGGATGCTGTTGCAGGATTCTGTTTAAAGTCCATCCGCTTCAGATACAACACAAAACTTGCCCTCGCCACTGGTGAACAACCGGTGAACATATAATTCGCGCACCGCTAAAACGCATCCGGCACACGCGCCTTATCTACCATGTGGTCATGGAGGCTTGCCCGGAGCTTCAAGGGTGACTACTAAATCGAGTGTTCGCGCCAGTCCGAATTTATTCCCGCCTTTTACTCTCTTCGCAAGGCGTCGGGCCTTAAATTAACAGGAGGCTTGAAGATGAAGACAAAATCCATTCTGCTCGCATTTGCCCTGTTAATGGCTTCAATCTCTCCGAGCCTGGCACAAACCAACTCCCAGGCACTCAAGGATAACGTATACCAGCCGGGGCAACTCAAACCCCTCGACAGCGTGCTCACGCTAAAAGTTGGCGATAGGGCCCCCGATTTCACCTTGCCGGCCGTTTCCGGCGAAAAGGTCACCCTGAGCCAATACCTTGGCAAGAACAACGTCGTCATTTCTTTCGTCCCGGCCGCATGGACGCCCATCTGCTCCGAACAGTGGCCCGACTACATCATATCGAAGGGCCTCTTTGACCGGAATGACGCCGTCCTGCTTGGGGTTACAGTCGATAACATCCCTACTCTATTCGCCTGGACAAATCAGATGGGAAAACCCTGGTTTCCGGTGCTATCTGATTTCTATCCCCACGGCAAAGTTGCGAACCTCTACGGCGTGCTCCGATCAAGCGGCACCACCGAACGAGCCCTGTTTGTCATCGACAAGCAGGGAGTCATCCGCTACATAGACGTCCATGACATCAACAAGCTGCCGCAGATGGAACACCTGATGACGGAGCTGCAAAAACTCAGATAACGGACATCGGGGGCAAAGTGAGAGCTTCATTATTATAGTGCCTTCCCTTCAACGACTCCGGAAAATCACGCAGGCGGTCTCGGGGCAGTTTACGGCCTCGCAAAGCAGCCCGGACGGAACTATCCAAGTTCTAATTGCTTCCCGCGCACCCTTCCCTCCCATCCCGGATGATTACTTTCATTCTAAGAGGAATTCACGCGAAAGGGATGCACAACCATGCTTAAGATAAGAAAATGCCTCATGGCGCTGGCGATCGCGCTGGCGATTCTAACGCTTTCTTCCGTTCGATACGGAAATGCCGCATCGTCGCCAGACGTTCAGAACCGAGTGGCGGGGACCACCGAAAGCTGCGTCTGCGGGGGATGCCTGTCTATGCAGTGGGGTTGGTCGGATAAAACCGAAGACGATTACCTGCAAAAGTGGAGAGAAGAGGATCGTGCCTACAATGCGAAATGGGGCTTAGACTACTAGCAGGCCGGCTGCTATGACGTGAATGCATCGCGATCTCGGCCAGATCCGCGGCGGCGAAAATTCGGGATGCTTTACCAAAAACACCTGTATGCCATGGGGCGTTAAGGTGCACTACTGTCACCGAAGTGGACGAAGCCCCCGAAAACCGACTGCCGCCCCACGGCAAAAGTGATCCTCCTCGATGCCCTTATTCCCCCGGCATGACAATTAGCTGCTTAGTATGGGTTTTCGTATAGTTGAGAGCGGTTCACAGTTGTCTGTCCAGAGACAATTCAATTCCGTGCTGCTTCCATGATATGTACAAGAATAAGCGGCGGATGGCAGGAACAGATATCGATTGCATTCTCGGAAAGGAGCCAGGCGATGCAGGGCTTTGTACCTCAAGATGATAAATACGAAATGCGAGTGCGAGAGAGCTTCTCCAGGCAGAAACTTATGCAAACCATTGGAGCCGCTTTAACGAAGGTGATGCCCGGGGAGGTTGAAATAACACTCGAATTCCGAGACGATTTAACTCAACAGCACGGCTTCATCCATGCCGGCATTGCCGCCACTCTTGCCGATACCGCCTGTGGCTATGCCGCATACAGCCTTATGGCTCCCGATGCTGCGGTGCTTACCGTCGAGTACAAGATAAACCTGCTCTCACCGGCTACGGGGGAATCCTTGATTGCACTTGGGAAAGTCACCAGACCGGGGCGCACTATTACCGTGTGCTCGGGAGATTTGTTCGCTCTAAAAGACGGTGACAAGAAGTTGGTAGCTACCATGCTTGCTACAATGATGAGCATTCGTGACAGGGAAGGTCTGGTGGGGTAAGCGAATCTTGCTCTAATACTATTTTGTGTTCATGTTGATATTATAAAAGCGTGGGGGTCGCGGCCCCCACACCCCCTCGCCGCTTTGCGGCTCCGTATGGCGCTGTGCCGGCGGCATGACGGAGTTTAATTGGTGGTCCGTTTCCTCTTGTCCCACAGGCAGAGGCTGCCTGTGCCACCCGCCGATTTTTGCCTGGGTGTCGGGGCATGCGATTTCATTACTAAACCCGTTGAATTTGAGGAGTGGGTTGAGACAGTAACTGCCCTCACCTCCGCTAATCTGTCCTGCCGGTGATGGTAGCAAATCCTTCGAACAGCCACCGACTCCGGTTCATCTAAATCCTAGTCCCCTATCCGGAAACAAGGACCAGCCTGCAAAAGCCCGAGATAAACGGTGCTCGCCGGGTAATGTCATGGACTTTCTTTTATGGGTTCCTGGATACGTTCCAAGAGTAAGTCCTCCGTGAAAACACAAATTTGTGTTTTCACAAATTTTGAGTTTTCTCGCTTGGGAGTGGTGAAGAGGAATGCCCCGGTTTGCCGGAAGCCCGTCCTGTCATCATGTTGTTGATGATGAAAATGACAAGGCCCATTACGGCGGCTTTACGTAAAGGGCCTTCGGTTTTGCAGAAAATCAACGTTCAGTTTTCGGGGTATGAGGATTTTGTCTTTTTACTTGCTTCACGATCTCTGGTGATCATAGGAGGGAGGAATCCCCCTCCTGTGATTTCCCCCTCCTGGGGCAGTGAACTTATGCCGCTTTGGTTACTACCGCACCGGTCCTGCCTTTGTAAGCGTCGGAACATTCGCACATCAGCTTCTCAATTTCGGCTATTGCCTTCTTTTCCCCCTCCGTCAGGAGCATCTTTTCCGCATCCAACGGATTCCGGTCAAAATGATATCGATAAAGCCTGAAAACCCGCAGTGCATGATCCAAATCCATGACAGTTCCTCCATTAGGGTGCGATCTGCTTTTCATTGCCGCCGATCTGGATCTTTCTCGATTCCGTCTTGGCGCTGGGCTTCCGAGGAAGCTTGATGGTCAGGACGCCGTTTGTATATTTTGCATTGATTCCATCCTGGTTAACGTCTTCGGGCAATGAAATCACACGTTGGAAGGAACCGAAGGAGCGTTCCATCCGGTAGTAATCCGTTTGCTTATCTTCCTTCTGCTGCCTTTTTTCCCCTCTGATGCTCAGAGTGCTGTCGTTCAGTTCGAGACTGAAGTCTTTTTCTTCCACTCCGGGGATCTCAACCGAGATGGTGTACTCTTTTTCATCGGCCTCGATATCAACGGTTGGCTTTAGCCACTCCGACTGCGCAAGTGACGGAAAATTGCGGCCAAGGCCCATTGATGGAAAACCGAAGCCGTGGAAGAATTCGTCAAACATCCTGTCGATCTCCTGGTGGAACTGCCGAACAGGGCTTAAGGTCTGGCTGTCACCCCGGCGAATGACCGGAAGGGTGGACTGCCGGGTAAACTCATCTTCTTTCTTGAACCAGTTCCATGGTACGAATTTTTTAAGTTCCATGACAATCCTCCTTTCAGGAAAGCGAATTGACTGTTAGCACTCTTAAGTGGTGAGTGCTAAGGCAACATTAATCTTTACCTTACTGTTGTCAAGGGGGTAGGATAGCTCTGCTGTCCGGGTTTTGATACCCCCCCTGACCCCTCCCACATGGTCATAAGTCATGGAATACGCCGTGGACAAATCTGGTGTGCTTCCTGAAGTACAGCCAGCCCGATGCGTCCCAGGTGGTCTCCATCATTGGGTATCCATCAGGCGGGAGCATTTTATTCCAGGAAAGTTCAAAACAGCTCTCCTCTTGATTAAAAAATCGGAGAGCTAAGATCTTCAACCTTTTCGAATCATTCATTGATGAAAAGCTACCAGATCGACACTTACCAAAGACACCTGCACGCGCGTGGAGCCCGAGAGTGCTTACCAGCAGTCACCCAGCTCTCCTTGCGTTGCTTCGTCACACCCTTTACATCTCCAGAAAACCGTCAGCAACGAGGCTCGTCGCAAGCATAACCGTGAGCCTGGCAATAGCTTCCCGTGCTCACCCGCCAACCTTTTTGGTCGTCTCAGGGCGCGGCATCTCCAGCTATCCATTGCCTTCGATCTTCATCTATGTCAATAATGTCA
Source organism: Desulfarculales bacterium UBA696 (assembly GCA_002298995.1). Taxonomy (GTDB): domain Bacteria; phylum Desulfobacterota; class Syntrophobacteria; order Syntrophobacterales; family Syntrophobacteraceae; genus SbD1. Next base: position 1,539 of record DBMO01000009.1, on the reverse strand, counting down.
TTGAAATTTATTACCTTTATCTCTATCTTGCAAAGTTCGCCGCCAAAGGGGCCATCGACATGTTGCGGGTGAGCCTCATTACAGGGTTAACAATTCAAACGAGTCGCTTGGATCGAACAACGACCGAGACGGAGGTTAGAAGAATGGCAAAGAAACAAAAGAAGACACCAACTTTCCCGCCTATTCAGATTGCATTGGACCTGCTCGATTTGCCTCGGGCGATCAAGATAGCCGAAGAAGCAATCAAGGGAATTCTTGAAGAAACCGGCGATTATTCCAAAGCCTGGGTGGAGCTGGGCACTCCCCTTATAAAATCCGAGGGCATGAACGCCATTCGCGAAATGCGCAACAAATTCCCTCTACTGACTATATGCGCGGACATGAAGACCATGGATGCCGGTGCCACAGAGGTAGAAATGGCAGCCAAGGCGGGCGCTAATGTTATTTTCATTTTGGGATGCGCTCCGGATTCATGCATCAGTGAGGCGGTGCTGGCGGCCAAGAAATACGGCGTGAAGCTTGCCGCGGACCTGATTTCGGTGCCTGACCCCGTAAAACGCTCTGTTGAACTGGAAGAAATGGGCGTGGACATCATCAATATTCATGTCGGGCTCGATCAGCAGGTATTGGGAATCAAGCCCGTCGAGCTGGTTACTAAAATCGCCGGAGCAATCACCGGCAAAGCCATGATATCCGCCGCCGGCGGCTTGAATAGCGAGACCGCCGTCAAGGCATGGGAAGCCGGCGCCGACATCATCATTCTTGGCGGTTCGCTCTATAAAGCCGCCAGCCCGGAAGAATCGGTCCGTAAAATCATTCAATCCCTGAAATCAGGAAAGCCCATCGCCAGCAAAGAATTCGTTAAATACGATGCCGAGCACCTGGTGGAAGCATATATGAAGGTAAGCACCGCCAATGTCAGCGACGCCATGCACCGCACCGGCGAACTGCGCGGTTTGAAGCCTGTCTGGGTCGGCGCGCCGGGAGAGATGAAATTTGCCGGACCGGCCGTTACCGTCAGGACTTATAACGGCGACTGGAGTGCGCCGGTACAGGCAATAGACCGTGCAAATCCCGGAGACGTCCTCGTAATCGATGCCTGTCAGGGAGAGATCGCCGTCTGGGGCGAACTGGCAACGCACAGTTGCGTCAGTAAGGGTGTGGTGGCAGTGGTCATTGACGGCGCTGTTCGTGATATAGACGATATTCGAAAGCTCAAGTTCCCGGTTTTTGCACGCCATTTTACGCCAACGGCAGGAGAGCCGAAGGGCTTTGGCGAAATCAACGCCCCCATCGAGATTTGCGGGAGAAAAGTCGAGCCGGGTGACTGGATCATAGGGGATGAAAGCGGAGTTGTCGTGGTGCCGGGCAACAGGGCCATGGAGATGGCAAACCGGGCAATCGATGTTCTTGAACGTGAAAACCGGATTCGTGAAGAGATTAAACGGGGCTCCACCCTGGGAAAGACCGCATACCTTCAGAAATGGGACGTTAAGAAGTAATACCAGTTCGCGTTCAAGATTGAAATGATGGGTTCCG
>DBMO01000069.1 GCA_002298995.1 Desulfarculales bacterium UBA696 | reverse complement strand
ACACCCATCAAGGGAGGGGGATTTGCCTTGAAACTCATTTGAGTCAACAGATCAAGGAGACTGCGTCATTACCAATTAAATATGCTCCAAAATCGTCGCAGTTGAGATTAAGTGGCCGCACCAGCTCGAAACAGGAATCTGATCATCAGGGATTGACCCGGGTGATTTTTGAACCCTGCAAGCCAAAACCGCCCATGAGACCTTTCTGGCCAAAAATAAACGCATAGACGTCATTCCGGATGGTCTTGGTCGTGAGAGTCTTCGCCATTCCAGTGTCTACCACAACAAAACTTGGTCCTGTGCCGACTTCAAAACCTGCACTGTTGTTGAGAGACTCTAAAGCGGAATCACTCATGAAGAACATTGCGTAGCCGAACGTCTGCACTCCCGCCTGCAAGCCATAAGATGCAGCGGCTATATTATAATGACCGGTTATCCTGCCCCTCTGGATAAGTGCGCCTTCGCCGTACTGCGCTCCGGCAATAAAGCCCGCTTTCCTGACTTTCGGAAAAACAAGTATTCCCTTCGCTTGCTTCGCGACAACCTTTGCAGCCGGCGTCGTGCGATAAAGGCGGTTAAGGGCGGCTTGTACATCAGCATCCACACCCTTCTTTTCTTTGGCCAGGGTTTGGCTCTGACCGATAAGGATCATAATCACGAGTGCGATAATGAATTGTGTAAATCGAAGGTATTTGGCCATTTAATGTCTCCTTGCACTGTCGGATCCGAGAATGGAAATGATTTCTGAGGACGGAAACAAAAGTGGAAACCGTTCGTGATTAGCTCATAATGTTTAGCCCTGCATCGACGTAAAAGGTCGATCCGGTAAGTCTCCTCGCAAATGGGGTCGCCAGGTAGGCGGTAGCCATGCCAACATCGTCTATATCGACCAGGTCATGCACCGGAGATTGAGTCACTGCTTCGTTGAGCATCATATCAAAGTCTTTTAGTCCTCCCGCTGCACGCGTCTTAATCGGGCCGGGCGAGATTGCGTGGACCCGGATACCCTGCGGGCCAAGTTCGTAGGCAAGGTAGCGCACAGAGGCTTCCAATGCCGCTTTGACGGGCCCCATAACGTTATAATTAGCGACAACCTTGTTCGCCCCATAGTAGCTCATGGCAAATATCGTTCCGCCGTCCACCATGAGCGGAGCGGCAAGTCGGGCCATGCGCACGAACGAGTGGCAGGAGACATCCATTGCCAATGAAAATCCTTCAGCGGAGCAGTTCAACAAGCCACCCTGAAGGTCCTGGTGAGGTGCAAAGGCAATTGAATGCAGAGCTATGTCCAGTTTTCCCCATTTGCTGCCAACTTCTTCAAACACAGCCTCCATCTGACCAGGCTTTTGAACATCCATCTGCACAAAAATCGGAGACTCAAGTTCTTTTGCGATGGGTTCTACGTATGCCCTGGCCTTTTCGTTAAGGTATGTTACAGCGATTTCGGCCCCGAGCCTGTGGAATGCTTTGGCGCACCCATACGCAATTGAGAATTCATTGGCTATTCCCATTACCAATGCCTTTTGACCTTTGAGAACCGGTGTTGCTATGGTTGTCATGAATTTGCTCCTCAATTGACCATCTCCTTTTAGTTGGAGACAGCTGCTCGCTTCTTTTTAAGGAGATGCCCTTCAAATGCCCCCAGCGGCTTATTTTTTGCCTGATGAACTCGGATCGCTCAGAACCGCAATGCCAAGGATTTTCTCGAGTCGGCGGAATCTCGCTTCCTGCGAAGCATCCAGTTTGCCGGCCCTTGCAGTGGCAATCTGGTATACGAGGTTAAGCGCTCGATTGCGCTGGTCATTTTCGGGCAGCAAAATTGGCAAAGCGTTAATTGCACGTTCTTCATCCAGGAGAAGAACGAACCATTGGCGTTTAATTGCTTGCTTCAACTGCGCAAGTGTAGGCCGTCTCTCGGCGGGGGTTTTACGAATCAACTGCTGGATCAGCCTGAATGGGCGCTCGTCCACAACCCCGATATCACGGCCCTGGTAGAGCAGCATCCGGACAGCCGCATCCAGCGGCGTGCCTTGCTCCACATGCGATTCATGCTCCAGCCTCTTTAAATCCTTCAGCTCTCTTCGCAGCCATTCCTCGTGGGTGGGTCCTTTTCGCTGGCCGGTCTTCTCGGAAAGCCCCATCGCCGCCGCGATCCATGGAGATTCATATATCGATTTAAAGAGCCGCTCCGACCAGGCATCTCGAAAGTCACGGTAGGCATCGAGTGAATCGGTTATTCGCTCCGAAACCTGATGTTCCAGTGCGAGAAAGGCATTGTCGGGGCTAACGGGCTTGCGCTGCTCGCGAACCATCTTTGCAAGGATCTTCACCGGCCACATTGCCGGATTCAAATCAGAGAAAAAGTAGCGCTGCAGGCGATCTGGCTGCAACATGCGCGACCATTGCGCGGTCACCTCGTTAGACATTGCCTGGACCCAAGGGGAGAGGAAAGTGTTATAGAGGCTCTGGTTTACCTCGGAAACCCTCTTAACGACTTCGAAAGGCATCTCGTGATGGCGTCCATCACCAAGGGCGAGGATGTCATCGATCGTGCGCGTCTCAAACGTGATTAGATAGCGGCCGTCGAGCAGTTCCAGATGGGGCATGTCGGGTCTTGAATCCTGAATTTTGGCTTCGTACAGACCCGGGGGCAGTGCGTCTATCATATCGATCGCGCTCATTATCTCGGCATGTTCCCGGCCAGCCACGCTCGCTGATACGAAGATCCCGAGATGACCTATCTTCTCATGAAGACAATAGACTATAGTCTGGTCGTGTGCGCGGATTTCATCCACACTGTCATAAAGGTCCGGGACCCAGTTCAGCGCCTGTTGAGGTGGAGTGATGTTGTCACCCCAGGAGGCGAACACAATGATGGGGGAGCGGACGTTGTAGAGGTTCACGGAAGTCTTGCCGTCTGCCGACTTTAATTCATTGGCTGTCAGTTTGTTGCCTACGAAGAGGTTTTGGACGATCCACTCGATTTCTTTTTTGTTCAGGAAGAAATACCCTCCCCACCATTTTTCAAACTCTAGAAAGCGTTGTGGCTCGGTGTCTATTTTCGAGTAAAGGTTGTACTGTTTGCCCCATAGACTATTCGATGGATTCAGATTTTCGAAGTTCTGGACGAGGTAGTTCCCATCGAATGCTCCATTTCCAAGATCGCTAATTAACGAAGAGAGCCATGAACCACCCATGAGCCCTCCCGTATAGCGCATGGGATTTTTTCCTTCCACCCCTGCCCAGTAGGAGATGGGAGAACCGGCAAGAAGAATCGGACCGAAGAGGTCGGGCGCCACTGCCGCGAGTATCATCAGAGCCCACCCGCCCTGGCAGTTGCCGATCACAAACGGCTTATCCTCGGCATCAGGGTGCAATTCGTGCACTTTTTTCAGGAACACCCCTTCAGCCCTTGCAACTGATTCAATGGTCTGCCCGGGGCACGGTTTTGGAAAGAACATAATGAAATAACAGGGGTGTCCCGCACGAAGCGCCACGCCAATCTCGCTGTCGATCTTCGATCCGCCGACGCCTGGGCCGTGCCCTGCACGCGGATCGATCACCACGAATGGCCGCTTTGTGGGATCGGTGGGATGGTCGGATGGAGGAATAATGCGCACGAGTGCGTAGTTGGCCGGGTCTTCAAGGGTTCGTCCATCCACCACCACCTCATACTCGAAAACGAGAACGGGCGGTTTGCCTTGCTTCTCATGTTCTATGAAAATATTGCCGCGCTGGCGCAGGACGTCCATAAAGACCACAGAGCGCTGCCAAGAGTCGACCAGATAGGAAAAGGCATGGGCGCCGATTTCAGGCGCAGACCATGAGCCAAAAAGATTCTTGCGCTGCACCTCTGAAGTATTGATTTCAGAAGCGGGAGGTTTGGTTTGTCTTGCCATGGTGTACTCCATTCCGCAAATGTTTGGGTGGCATTCCACATCGTGCGCATTTTAGAGAACCAGCCAGTTTGCCAACATTCCGGCTGCCGGCATTGATCAAGGGAGGAGTAACTTCAACATGCGCTCATAAGAGAGTCGAATCAGGAACGGCGGCCGATCAGGAAGGCCTGCCATTTGGTCAAGGCATTGCGCGTGGAATCTTATTTCACGATTATCTGCTCATTTGTCTGCTCCGGAATTGCAGTATGTGTAAATACCTCGGGATTGCCCTCTTTTACCCAGGCAGCGATCAGCGTATAAGCAACCGCCAGGACGACAGGCCCCATGAAAATCCCGATGAATCCAAACGCAATCAAGCCGCCGATCACACCGGGCAAGATGAGCAGCAATGAGAGATTTCCGCTCTTCCTGATGAGCACTGGGCGGATAAAGTTGTCGGAAACTCCCACAAACAGACCCCAGAGAAGAAGGCCTAATGCAGTCCCGGATTCTCCAGCCCACCACAGATAAAGCACACTAACCAGGAGCACTGGTGCTGGACCTATTTGCGCAACAGCAAGCACGAAGACGAGAGCGGTCAGAAAAGCAGCATAAGGCATACCCGCAACGGCGAGACCGATCCAGGATAATGCGGACTGCACCAGCGCAGTGACAACGACACCCGTTGCTACGGCTCGAATGGCGATGGCGGCAAGCCTCATCGACTCTTCACCGGACTGCCCGGCAATGCGTCTGGCGAAGCTGATGATCCCCTCTCTGGCGGCTTCCCCTTTCAGATACAAAACAGCTGCAATAACCAGGGTCATAAGAAAATTGAGCAATAGCAAACCCAGATTTCCAACCTGTCCAACGAACCACTTCAGCAGTATGCCGGCATAGGGTAGCAAGCGCGATCTGAGCTCATCCGGAGCAGTGGATGCAATTTCCTGCCACCTGGCAGCTAATCTTGCACCTACATACGGAAGTTTTTTCAGCCATTCAGGGGCTTCAGGAGTGGCGAATTTTCCGAGAGACTTAAGCCACTCCACAATATCGTTGGCATTGTCGAGGATTGTGATAACGGCTAATGATACTGGAAGTACTAACAGCAAGAAGAATAAGCAGGTCATTATGGCTGCCGCCAACCCCCGTCTTCGCCCAAGTTTTTTTTCAAAAAAGAGCATGAAGGGCCAGGTTGAAATTACAGTCATGGCAGCCCAGACAACTGGAACCAGAAATGGCTTCATAATCCAAATGCTGGCTCCTATCATCGCGCCGATAAGAAGAACGGCCAGGGTCGTGCTGACAAGATCGCGGGCGGGATGCTGCATAAGTGAGCTCCAGAAAACTGAGTCAATCTCGGGCGCAGGTTCCGGCTACCACGGCTTGAGCGTAAAAGGGCTCGAATCCTTTACAACTTCACCCGGTCGCTTGTTGGCGATCTTGACCAACTGTTCGGCCCAATCATCGATAATCGCATTAGCTTCCCCATACCAGGTCAGGCCTCTAAGGTTAACCGGACCGACTTTGGCCTGCTCTCTATCCGCAAACATCGCCAAAACAGTTCCCGTTTCCGCATCGGTGATCTTGGCTTCGATCGCCACACTACCTTTTCCGCCGGATGCTTTTTGCGCCGCCGAGACAGCCACACCTGACCCGTAAGGAGCAGCTAGAGACAATGCCTCCATGACCGGATTGCTTGGAATAAGTTCAATCAAAGCCATTTCAAGTATTAAAGCGCCGGGTTGTGGCGAGGACATTACTTGAAAACGTGTCGCGGGGTCTTTCTGAAAACCTTCTTTGACCCGCTGCTGCAGGTAAAGTGCGATCTGGCGCACATCATTTTCCATCTGGTCACGCCGGAAATTCTGCTGCCACCAATTCGCCTCCAGAAGATATCTTGTGCTCACGTCCGTGATGTATAAAGACCTGTATCTATTCCAATCGGTGCCCGCCTTCACCCATGCTTTGTGGAACGGCAGGTCCTCCCGTTTGGACATTTCCTCAAGCGGAACGAAGCCACCCCCCTGGGAAGGTTTTGCCTTCATGGATTCACTTGTCGATTGGCAACCGGTCAGGCCGAAGATCGCTATCGTGACGAGGACCAGGATTCGTCGCGGCCATGTTATATTCATTATCATTCTCCTTTTGTCATTAGCCCCTTTTCGGAATGTGAGCCAATACGAGCCCTACGACAGGAACCGCTGCAGGGATGGCGGAATCGCCGACATGCCCCATTCATTGTGCACGAGGCATGTCGGGTGAAATCATGATGGAATTCTTCCGCCCGCAAAGCGGGCAAAATCAGCTCAATTCAGTTGGATTGGCGCAAACACCATGTGGACTATCCATCTGCTTGGCCAATATCATCCGCGATTATTCCTTGAGTTCGATCTTTACACCGGCCGCCCCCAATGAAAAACTGGCGCCTTCAGTAGTAGTGTAGAGGTCGATGATTACCCCGTTGGGATTTTGCATCGCTATCGCGGACCCGCCGCCGCCAACCGTCGCACCTGTTCCGACAGCTGTGTACGTTCCGTTGATGTCGGTAATCTTGTTCAGCTTGAAGACCTTGCCGTATGCAGATACCTTTGTAACACCGACCGACCCGACGGTAAGGCCTTCGACCTTGAGCGGATATTCTTTGCCGGCCTGGGTGAGCTTACCGCTCCCCCAGCTGTAACCGACACCTGCCGCGACGGAACCACCTGACAGTTCAATCAGCCCGTCCCAGGGAAGCCCCTGGTTTTGCTGGCTCTGAGCAACCGCAAGACCTGAGACCAGGAAAAGACCCACGATAACAACACACGCCATCTTTATGACTGCTAAACCTCTCATCTCACGTCCTCCTTCTTCTTTAGTCACAATAACTGTTAAATTCAGCATTTCCTGCCGACGGCCACTTTCGAACGAGCTACAAAGGGAAGATCATTCGAACCTTCTTGGAACTACTGTTTAATGACTTCCAAGGCCAAGGCCTGCGTGACATCGATCACCACCTGGTCACCCTTCTTGATTTCCTTAAGATGCTTTACCTGCTTACTGACGTTATATGTCCGACTCTCTCCCGAAGGGCCTTTCAGGGTTATGGTCCTTTTTTCATTGTTTACCTCCTCCACATCGGCCTGGACCTGAACAGTCTCGGTAACCACTCCCCCCGGCATCTTTCCTTTGGGCGTAAGCTTTACCGTCCGCGCGGCTCCGGCAACGGCAGGGGTTTCAGCCTTTCTCACTGAAATCGCCAGTTCCTGGATGTAATTCACCTTGACCTTGTCTCCGACAAGCACCTGGTCCAGGTTCCTTGCATTTTTTGCGTTTATCGGAACTTTCCTGCCGTTCTCGTCTTCGAGCACAACCGTCTTCTTGACGTAATCCAGCGACTTGACGGTCGCCGTCCAGGTGACCGACTCAACGGCTATGGCTCCAGGTTTTTTTGTTTTTTGACCGGTATCCTTTGCAACTGCACCGGTGGTAATGAACCACGCTGACAAAATTGCCGCCAAAACAATTACCTTCAGTTTCTTCATGCTTTTCCCCCTGACGTTGGAAGATCACGGTAAGCAGGTTTACCTTCACTCACACTTCGGGTCCGGAACCCACATCCTATACATTTGTAGATTCATTAATTGGTCTGGCTGGGCAGAGAATTGATCGCCAGCGCAATCTCCCGGCTCAACGCTTCGACCGCATGGCTTTCCGCGGAGGCTATTCCCTCGAATCCTTCGGATTTGACCGGCAGAATCAGTCTTGACCGCTTCATGGCGAGCAGTTTCTCGCCATCATTTCCCAGGATATTCCAGCGTGCATCCAGCAGAATCTTTCCATCGGGCATTGTTTCGAAATGTACAATGTCCAGAGTTACCTGGTACCGAACCATCATGCATTTCTGCCAGGGGTAGACACAGACTCGGTCTGATGGAACCATGACAGAGAGGTTGTCGGCAAGAACGCTTGTCAGATTCTTTTCAAGGGATTCAGCCCACTTGTCGAACTCGGCAAACTGGATACTGTTGGGGGTGGATTTGGTGGCTATTTGCGGCCGATCCAGGTACTCAGGGATTTTCACAGGACCTACTCCGACGACAATATCCTGTTCCGAGCCTACAGCCCTGCTTTCCAGCCCCGCGGTTTGAATAGAGAGGAGGATATAGACGGAACCTCGCATTACCCCTTAGGAGTCTTAGAAGCGCAAGACAGGCCTCGCCGATAAAGGCAAGCATTTCACCTGTTGATGCACCCGTCTTCAATGTGGCTTCACCAACCCTCGATAAAAACGGTTCACGACCCATCGCTTTTCCGGCATCTTTTTTCTCCGGGACAGCCGAAGCAAGGGCGAGCAGCTTTGCGACTCCTTCCGGAAGCCCTTGGCCGGCCACGCTAATCGATTTCTTCAGGCAATAATCCTTGAGCTTTGTCAAAAAGCTGAGGAGGCTGCTATCCCACTCGCCAAGGTCCGTGGTATCGAAGGCGACTTGCTCGGGACCTGGGCTTGCTCCAATTCGCTTCTTAAGCTCATCTGTGGCAGCCAATCCGTCCGCGATATTCCATCTGCCCGCAATCCGGACAATAAGAGTATTGTCGGGCTCGAGCAGGAAGCCGACATCCCTTTTCGCTGCAACTTGTCCGGTAGTTTCCATTATTCCTATTCCGCGCTTAAGAGCGGCTGGCCCATCAGTTTGATTTTCCCTGGACCACCAGTTGAAAAGTCGTTTTTTGCGGATCATTGCATATGACAACAGCCGTTTTTATCGTGCCGCTTTGGCACGCTTTCGGATCGAGTCTTATGTATATTTTCCCCTCGGCACCTGGGGGGATTGACCGATCGTAGCCGGCCACAGAACTTCCTCAACCGGGAAGGACCTTCTGGATCTCCAAAACCCCGGCCCCCGTATTCCAGATCACAAATGCATGGATGTATTCGTTCCCGTCCTCGACCTCGCCGAAATCAAAGTTTGTTTCCGGAAGTGCCACGGTCGGTTCCTGGTTCTCAGTTGCTGCAAGGTCAGTTACGTATTTGACGGTGTTTCCCTGCTCCTGAATGGCAGCAAAACACGGAGCGATCAGGACAAACCAAAGAAGAATTATTAATCTGCTGCTCATAAATTCTCCCCGGAAAGAAAAGCTGTAACATTTTCCAAATAGCCGATTGCGCCTGAGAAAAGTCCGCGCCTATCAGCTTCCTTGAATCGGGACGTCATACTGCAATGGGCCCCTCGAAGGTTCTCCGTTCCTGAAAAGGAAAGAAGGAAGTTGCCGATCATTCCCGCGGACACGATGATGTGCAAAATCATCAGGGCCATTCCGAAACCCAAGTATAGGAAGAGGCGTTCCACTCTGAACTTGCCGCGGGTTTTCATTGGAACCCCCTGCCTTGGCTTGTCTCCTTGGACATTTATTGGCTTCAATTCCTTAGGGGCTTTCCAATTCGCTTTGATGAGGGCGGACATGCCAGGCGCGCTCACGCGTTCGTGAAGCTCCTCAGCTTCCGCCCCCCCCTCATCCACGGCCAAGGACAACCCTTTCGGGCTCCTGCCCTCACCAAGGCCTAGTAACCCGCTGGAGGGCTGACTACTACGTAGGTCGGCCCGGATCCGGAGTAGGCCTGGTTGTACCAGGTGGAGCCGCACTGGTAATAGCTTACCCCTCCCACCGCGACAACCGTGGGAGCGCACGGTAGGGTTGGATAGTAAGCTGCTGCGGGTGGTGGTGAGGTCGCGGCAGCTGCACCATACGCAGCAGAGGCTGCTACTGCAGTTGTGCCGGCTATTACGGCGGCTCCTGCAACAGGATAGGCTCCATATGGCGGATGATAACTGTCCCAGTTTTGTGGAGGTGGAGGTGGAGGTTGGCCCTGGCCTCCATAAGCCTGCTGGGTCTGCTGGGTTTGACTTCCATAAGCCTGCCGGCTCTGCTGGGTTTGACTTCCGTAAGCCTGCCGGCTCTGCTGGGCTTGACTTCCGTAAGCCTGCTGGCTCTGCTGGGCTTGACTTCCAGCAGTCTGCCGGCTCTGCTGGTTAGCGCTTGTACTTTGCTGGCGCTGAGCCTGATTAGTCGTGCTGGTGCCCTGCCGGCTTGCGCTGGCTCCCTGCTGCATGCTGCCGCCAGCAGATTGATATTTTCCCATACTTTGAGCGCCTTGCGACGATGCTCGACCGGACGAAAATCCTCCCGCGCTCGCTGTGCCCTCTCGGCTGAAACCACCGCCACCACCACCTCCACCTCCTCTGCCTCCACCACCTCCCGAAAAGCTGCCGCCACCACCTCCCGAAAAGCTGCCGCCACCACCACCTCGGCCACCGCCGCCGCCACCTCGGCCGCCGCCACCACCCCCGCCTCGGGATTCAGCATCAATGGCGAGGAACAAAGAAAAGCAAACAATCAAGCCCAGGGAGATAACTATATTGTGTAGTTTGCGCTTCATTGCGTGCCCCCTTTCTTTTTTGCCGGTGCTTTGACCGGTTTTGGCTTTCTCAATTCCATCTGCGCAAGAAACGGAATCTGTTGGATCCCTTCCGCCGGCGCGAATTCAAAGAGAGAATTGGCAGGATTAGGTGACAGGTTCCATTCCGAGAAATTCGCCCAGAACTGAGGCCGTCCTGGGTCGTACTTGTAAGTAGTAACGATACGGCGAGGCAGCGGGTCCCCATTTGATGGAATCCAGATCTGAAAATCGACCTCGTCGGTACGGGCAGCGAGATGAGTACAGGGCACGTCCATGATAACGGAACGCTCCACCTCTTCTACAGAGGTGACCCTGTTATCAATCTCGATGGGAAGTCTGGAGAGGAACATCATTGCCAGGGGCAGACGCATCTTGAGGTTAGAGAGGAGATACGTCACCGCCCCGTCCAGGTCTCCCGGCGCGGGCGATTTTGCATAAACCTTGTTTTTTTCGTTGAACACTATGATGTCTTTTCCATTAAACAGCACGAGTCCCTTTTCGCCGTCACTGCGCTCGATGTCCGACCGAAAAAGGTCGGGGCGTTTAAGTGTTACCTTGCGAATCTCCCCGAACTCGATACTCTGTCCCGATTCCTGCAACACATCGTACCCAGTCCGAATCGTGACGCTGAACTGAGGGCTTTGGGAGAGGAAATCGGCACAGCGCTTGAGCATCGTCATAGCCTCGTTGGAACCGGCGGTCGCTCCCGAAGCCTTTTCCTGCGCCGCCATTGCCGCGACTGGAACTATCACGAGGGTCAACGCCAGGATCAACCTCATCAGGAATTTCCTGTCTGTCATGGTGATCTCCTTCTTGATGTTTTTTGAGGTAGTACAAAATCAGCCGGAGAAAGCGGTTGCGAATCCCGGTATTCGGTTACGTCCTGCCGATGTTCTGCATGGCTGCAATGGCCTGGCTATCTGAAACCTTTCGCCATAAAACCCCTGCATACAACGGCAATCAACAGAACTAGCGATCTCAACCTAATCATCGTAATTCTCTCACGATGCTTTGTTTCTGTGCAAAAGCGCCGATACTCCGATTGTCAAATCTATGTAACTGGGGATTCGCCCCTTTTCATTTTCAGGCGTGTATCGTTACGTCCTCACGGCGTGTACCAGATCGGCGACGTGTAGGCCCGCTCCTGGAGCGTCATCGTGGTGCCCGGAAGTGGCTTTGTGCCAAAGCGTTTCGCGTCATAGGCAGTCCAGCGCGGAGTCGGTATCTCGATCACGCGCGCGTAGTAGAAAGCTCGCTGCGCCGGGTCGAATTCAGGGTCTTTCCAGACGGAGATCAGTTCCGGCGCGCCGATAGTGTTAGTCCACGTTGCATTCTCAACGTCAACCGTGCTGCCAACCGGGGTTTTGCAGCGCCCGTCCGTTTCGATCTTGCGTCCGCCGGACACGGCCACGTCGTATATGCGCTCCTGCAGTTTGTCATTTTTGTCGATCCAGCCCTTGATGATCTGGATACGGTCGAGGTTCGCGCCGATGGGGTCCTTCAGAGCGGCGGCAATGAACGTGGGCGACTTGCCCTTGGGGGCCTTGCTCAGATCGCCGCCCATCGGGACGCCTTTTGCGTAGCCGATGGCAGCAGGCAGGCGGTTGTTCGCGTCAGCCGGCTCGTACTCCCAGCCGCCGAAGAAGCGCACGGCCATGCGCGGGCCGGTGGTACCGTAGGTCTCACGGCGCTGCATTGCATCAAAGATCGCCTCCCGCGTGTTCTCTATCGCCCACACGGCTGCGTACCCGGAAGCGGAGACCTCCCAATCCATCACCGTCACGCCGGTTTTTGGATTCTTGAAGAAGGCCTTTTGCATACGCTCGGGGCTGGGTTCCTGCGGCGCTGTTTTGCCGAAGAAATTATCCTCCTCCATGGCGGAGAGGCCGGTATGAGCATCGCTGCTGCCGATGAGGCCGAACTTGTACGGGTTAGCGCCCAGCTTCGATTCGAGTACAAGGCCGTTCTTGAAGGCCGAGCGCGCGTATTCGTATTCGAGCATGTCCTTTGTCTTCGCCACGCTGCCGTCAAGGTTACTCTTGTCCCAGATCTCAAAGTTAGCGAACTCGTCATTGGGGGAGAGAAAGGGATGGGACTCGCCTGTGCCCTTAGTTTGGGTGGTCTCGTAGAGCCGCTCCCACTTGGCGCGCGTCTCTACATAGTTCCGGTCGATCTTTTTGCCGAAGGCTTCAATCGTGGGGAACATGAGGCCGTTGCTCAGATTCCCGTTATGGGCAATGGCAAGCACTTCGCTGCCGGTCTTTTCTTCCGTCGCCGCCATCCATTTCCACAGGTCCTCGGGGTTGTCGCTGCCGAGCGGCTTCATCGTAGTGTAGGGTTCAACGAGGATTGCTCTCGCGCCGTTCTCGCGGAAGATGACATTACGATGCAGGTTGTTGCCGCCCGTGTTCGAGGTCCATTCATATCCGATGAAAGCAGTGAATCTACCCGGATCGTTGAAGGCCTCAGCCGCCTTGATCGTTTCCTCCCAAGCAGAGCGGTATGCCTTCGTACCCGGGAGGGGAAACCCCTTGGGCAGCTGCCCGTTGCTAAAGCTCACGATGATATCAATCGCTGCCTCGGCGCCCTTGCCGCCCTTGATCTGGTCATGCCACCGACGGCCTTGCTCCGTTGCCAGCAGCGCTGGATCGCCGCTCATCAACAGAGGAAAGAACCCGAATCCGTCCGAGTGGTCCGCCACAACAAGGAAATCGAGCGGTCGGGAGAGTTTGACCGGCTGACCGGTATTGGAGGCTATTTCCTCTCCCCGTGCGAACCGGTAGGCATCGCGGGGCGTGAGCCGCGCGCCGAACGCTCCTGCGTCCATGGAAAACGCGGTGTGCAGGTGCGTGTCGCCGAAGAGCGGCCGCGTGGGGAAATTCCGGCCCGCATAAGGCGAATACGGCGGCTTGGTGGGATGGACCTTTTCAAGGTCTGCCTTGCTGGCCGTGCCGACATCCGGTTCACTGACCCCCTCCCCCTGTGTGGGCTCTGCTGCGCCGAAGGCTGTCAGTGCCAGACAGCCGATCATCAGGACCGCCAGGATAGCGCCACGGAATAATGTTCCGCTCATCGTTACTCCTCTTTTCTACACTCGATTAATAAGAGAGATTATCGTCTTCTTCATCGCACGGCCCAGCCGAATATCAGCAAGCCGACGGCAGCGATCCAGCTGCCGGCCACGCGCACCGCAACGCGCGCCCACGGTTTTCCTATCGAGGCGACAAGGGCCGAAGTTAATGACACAAGGACAAAAAGCATGGTCATGATGCCGACCAACCCGAGCGTTCCGGCTCCATCTTTTAAAGCGGCGCCATTGAGAAACCCGTGAACGAGCCCGAGCGCGACCGCAAGAATCGTGACAGCGGCGCCCGGCAAGAAGAAATCCGTGGCCACGAGTCCGCCAAGGATCAGAAATGAGACGGCCGAAACGGGAAAAGAGATTGCAGCGTTCACCGCTGATCCTGCAAGTCCGCCGATGAACCAGGCAAAAGGCAACAGGAACATCGTCCTTCTCCCGGCACCGGTCCCCCGCAGGCCCGCGTAGAGTGCAATCGCAAGCACCGGCACAAGGTCCTCAGGCGTCAGCAGAAGATGTCCGATCCCGTCGTACACCGGCCCCATTCCGGTGGTAACGAGATGGGCGGATGAAGAAGATGGACAGGTCAGCACTCCGATGAAAGCCACGATCCAAGTAAGTATGCCTTGATTAATGGTGGGCCGGTTCACGCTAACGCCCTCCAGAGAAAAATCACACCCATGACGGCAATGAACGCTCCGATGCCTCGCAGGGCGAGCTTGCCCACTGGCCAACGGTGGACCAGGCCTAGCGTGATGCCTATGCCGTGAAGACAGCCGGTGGCGATCACAAAACCCATGCTGTAGAGTAAGCCACTTTGCCCGGAAGGCAGCTCAGTGCCGTGAGCGTGACCATGGAATATCGCGAAAAAGCCTATGAGCAGTGCGGCAATGATCAGCTTTGGACGGATCTCACCCACCACCATTGTTCCCAGGAGGATAGCGGACGAGGCGATGCCTATCTCGGTTCCCGGAAGCGGGATTCCGAGTAATCCCATCATCGCTCCCATTGCCATGACCATTGGAAACGCCACGGGCAGGAGCCACATTGCCGGATTTCCAAGTTGTGCGCCCCAGATCCCCACAGCGATCATGGCCAGCACGTGGTCAAGCCCTGACCAGGGATGCTGCAGGCCGGTGATGAAACCGGTCGCCTGTCCCAGCTCGACGTGGGCGAAGGCGCAGGAAGGTAAAAAGATGATGAGAGCAGCGAGCACCGAAAAACACATTTGCCATTTGTGTGAAATATGGTCGCTCATCTCAAACCTCCAAAAAGGATAACCGTCCGCTGGATCGTCCAGTATGCGCCCAGGCTTCCGACGGCATACCCCGGTAGCGCTTCGGCCCAACGCGGCCACCGGACCTCTAAAACCTTGAACGACCTCACGAGTGCGAGGGCCGTGAAGACGAAGACAAGCTGCCCCAGCTCGACCCCCACATTGAAAAAGAGCAACGCAAGCGGCAGTTCCGCTCTCGGCATGCCCGTTGTAACGAGACCGCTCGCAAAACCAAATCCGTGCAGCAACCCGAACAGGAAGGCAACGACCCAGGGATAGCGGATCGTCAGGCTCATCTCCCCCCGCCAGGAACGGACGATCTCCGGGCCAAGGAAAAGAATGCTGAGCGCAATGGCCGCGTTGAGCGGCGGAAGCGGAGCGCTTGCGAATCCAAGGGTGGCTATCGCCAGGGTGATGCTATGTGCCACCGTAAAAGCGGTAACTGTCTTCAGAAGTGTTTCCCGACCCTTGACGATCAGCAAAAGCCCCAGGACAAAGAGCAGGTGATCTATCCCCTGCAGGATGTGGTGAAAGCCAAGACCGATATATTCCGCCGCCGTGGTGTACCACGTCCGCTCTCCGCGGAGCTGGGCAAATGGTCTTGACGGCCGGACGACCGCCGTCATTGTGGTTCCGTCGAGCCGATTAAGCCTTATAAAGACGTCCGTTATGGTATTCTCAAGGCCGGTGAACGCTATGATGCTCCCCTCCACGCCCTGGCTGCCGACGGCGACGACGCGACGAAAGACCTGCGAGTCGGGAAGCCGCCGCACCGTCGGTTCTACGATGGTCTTCCAATGTTCCGGCAGTTCTAGGCGCGCCGGATGCGGCCGGCCAAAGTAAATCGGCGCCCGCCATGTCACCTCATACCTATCCTTTTCGAACTGTCTCAGCTCCAACGTTCCGGGCTGCGATTCATGGGCGTATACGCCCACGCTCGTTCCGGCGACCAATACCCACACCAGCATGAAGATAGCGGACCGGATCATCGCGTCCTCCCCCTCGTGTTCGCCGCAGTTGCTACAGATGCGGCTGAAGCCTTCGGGGTTTCCACGGTCACGGTATAACCATCCCGGATCCTTGCGTATGCGGCATCCTTCAACATCTTCTGCCGCTCGGCCGACCAGTCCCGCTTCAACATCTCCCTAGCCTCATCCAGATCGGGCAACCGCCCGCTTGCGCTCTCTCTCAGGAGCACCAGATGCAGCCCGAATCCAGAACGTATCGGTCCCGCCCACCTTCCCGGTTCGATCTCGAGAAGGTTCCTGCTGAACTCGTCACCGAACTGCTTCCTGATGTCCCGGAGCGGTGACAGCAAGACCTCCGGTTCAAGCATCGTGGGGTCGCCGGCTGAGTCCGGATCGGCACCTGCAGTGAGTTGCGCCAACACCTGCCGCGCATCGGCTTCAGCACCCGTTCCCCGCTTATTGGTGTTGATATATACCTGCCGAAACGCTATCCGCGGATCATTGAGATACTTCTCGTGATGCTTTTGCATGAATGCCTGGAGGTCCTCATCCGTTGGTTCCGCCAATGAGGTAATGTCCTCGTAGATGAATTCCATCTTCTGCCGCAAACGCCGCTTGAGCACTTCATCGTCCCGGTCCAATCCTAATGCGATCGCCTCCCGGTAATAGATCTCATTGCGGACCAAATCCTCGATAAGCCCTTTTCGTTCTTCCTCGGTCGGTGGCCGCTGCCATGTCTTAACAAACAGGTTTTCCATCTGATCGAGAGAATCCCGGGTTACGGTGATTTGCATCGTCAGGGTTCCTGCCTGCCCTCCGGGCAAAGATGCGGGGTTGCCCCTCCATCCGTAAAGGAGAAACAACGCCGACCCGATCAGGAGGAAATGGAGCAGCGGCTCTTTGAGCAGTTTCATTGTTTTCCATTTATGTCCGGCTATAAATGTCTGAAATTTAAACATAGCCGCGTTCGGTTTGTCTGTTGTGCATGTTTGACGCGCGGTTTAATAATTCCCAAAGATTCCTGCGGCTGAATAGGCCCAGGTTTCTTCATGGTTACCTCTCTAACCCTAAGCGAGGTGGTCGTCTGCGGACCGACTCGTCTACAATGAAAGGACAAGAAGGTTTGCCAGTTTTTTTTCTGATCCCGCTATCGGTCGCCCGAGGCCGCCTTTTCCGCGATCAATGAATGCAGCCATGCTAAAAAGCGAATGCTACCTTGAACCAGACGGAGTCCCCCTTGACGCGATTATTAACATCAATCTCGGGGAGCCATTTCACCTCTGCCAAGACTGTGTGACCGCAAATCGGTGGGGAGATATAGGAGATAACCGGGCCAATGCCCTGGGTGCGGCCCTCGAAGTCACCGAGCACTGCACCGGAGCCGCTATCGCCAGTGAACTGCTGCCAGTAAAAAGCGTTGAAGCCTATACCGATGAAGCCGTACTTGGACAATGGCAGGTGCTCGGCGACGGTCAAATCCAGGTGAAAGATGTTGCCGCTCTGATAATCCGTGTCGCCGTTCTTGGTATTGAAATCCATGCCTGCAAAGGCAGATATTTCAAGGCCGATTTTCGAGCTCAGGTAGCTGAACGATACGACAGGCTCGAAGGTCCAGTAGTTAAGACCCACGTTGGCAAGTTTTCCCTGGGTGTAGTCACCTGTCGGGGCGTATATGTCGAGCCGTACATCCCATTTGAAGTCGCCCTTGTTCCAGGCGAGCCAGAACGGAATGAGCGTGATGTCGCCGACACCGTCTGCCGTGTCCTGCCGGGCGACGGTGCGGCCAATTCGGGGGAAGAGTCTGCTGTTCAGGTCGACTTGCGCTTTCACATCGACCCAAACATAGGGAACGAGAACTGCAGCGGCGAACTTGCCGTCGAGAATACCGAACGGGGACTTGTAGGCAAGTCCGAACACGTCGGCGTACGTGGTAACATCAAGGTTTGCCGCGACAATGCCGCCGAATGGAAGCCGTTTATCTCCTCCAGCGGACCCACTGTAATAATTGAAAAAGTTCAACGCTGCCAGTCCCGGGGGAGCGGCGTCAATGAAAGAGGCCATGGCGCCTGGTGAATAGTGACCCACTCCACTTTCCGAGGCAAAGACTCTGTAGGGTCCCGCTAGCGCAGTACAGAGTAGGCATGTCAACATAATGAAAAACATCGTTTTTTTCATGCACCAATCCTCCTCATAGATCTGCAACCCCTCCACAACGGCTCGGAGATCTGTCTCCTGAACCCGGGCGTTTCAGTGTTACCTTGCGAATTTCCCCGAACTCGACACTTTTTCCCGGTGCCCGCAACACATCGTACCCGCCCAGATCGTGACGCTAGGCAGACTTGTTGGATTCATGCATGCACCCATGCCTCAGCTTCTTCTAATAAGTCTGGAGTGAAATATTCGATTTCAGTGGCTCTCAATCCTTTTCCAGCAAAGGCAAAGACATCCTCCCTCCAGCCCTTGTCACCTACAATCGCCATTTTGGCGATGTCATTGCCGTGGTCGACAAAGAAGCCTATATCGCTCCAGTCCACCCCTTTTTCCCAACCCTGGAAGTTTTCGAGAATTGCAAGAAACCTGACCTTTCTGCCCGTGGCAATTATCTGCCTGGCAATATGTTGCAAGGCCTTGTGATCATCCAGCCGCATAACTCCTGAGATATTGGCTGATATGAAACCATTTTCGATGCGAGTGATTAGGCAGGCCATCGAAAGCCTTTCTTTTCTCGGGTTAAGGAGGGTGATCACTCGGGATGAAAACGCCATGATCACCGATCCACATTCTTAACTACCGGGAATTTCCATATCCTTGCTATTCACCTTCTGCCATGTTTCATCCGGATCGAAGGCCGTCATTGCATCTGCAATGAATGGTGTTTTTTTGCCCAGATTCTTCTCGTACACGACTCCATCATGACTGACGATGAAGGTCATTATTCCCGCTGCGCCGTATTGGGCGGGATAAGCTACCATCGCGAATCCACCAACCATTCTGCCGTTGATGACATAGTTGTATGCGCCACGGGGTGCGTTTTTGCCCTGGCTTGTCAAAATCCTGTAGTAATAGCCGTGATATGGTATGGGCAGATCACTCGTTTTCTTGTAACCCTGCCGTTTGGCTTGTCCAACCAGTGGGCCAAGGGGACTCGGCTCTTCGCTTTCTTTTACTTCCCAATAAAGGCCGTTCTTTTTGCCCGGATCACTCATAAACTTCTGAGAATATTCGAAGAGGCCATCGCCAGTGCGGTCTTTTGAGGCATATTCGCGCTGGGCTTCCACGTAAGCCAGGCAGACCTGAATGGTACTCAACTCGTTCTTTCCGATCCGGCGGTTTACAATTTCCTCTTTGCCCTTTGCCGTATCGAAGCGCCATTCTCCGCCTGCTTTCACTATTGGAACAGGCAGGGGCCAGCGATCATTCCCGACTTCGAGCACCGTCTTATTGTCATTTGCCCTGACCAGCTGATTTTTCTCATCATACGCACGGGCAAAGCGTTCCAGAGCTGCTTTGTCTTCTACTTCGTCTCCGGAGAAAACGAGCTGTTTGCCCTCTGGTCCAAAAATCGCCAAAAGTTGTTGGACGTTATCTGTTTTAGCTGCCGTTATGAGCGCTTGGGCGGCATCCTCGGGGGTTAAAAAGGTCTTTTGAGCGTTCTTCTGTTTGGTTCCCGCCGAAAAGGCGGTGCCGCTCAGTATTGTCAATGCCAGAGGTATTACTAAAAGGATGCTCATACTTTGAAGCAGCCCACGCTGTTCTTTATTTACTTTAATAGACGGAAGCATTTCAAAACCTCCACGAGACCAGGAGTGTCATCGATGCATAACCTTGCCACGAACAGGCAAAGGACATCTTTTCAGGAAACAGGCATCCACTCGATCAGCGACGGCCGCCACCTCGGCCTCCACCGCCGCCACCTCGGCCTCCACCGCCACCGCCACTGAAGCTACCGCTTCGGCCGCCACCGCCACTGAAGCTACTGCTTCGGCCGCCACCGCCAAACGATCCGGAACCTTGACTACGGTATGATGCGGGGGAGGTCTGACGGCTCGAAAAACCTCGATCTGAACTCATCCTGGCCTGGCTGCCGCTGCCCATCCCCTGGAATGCTCCTCCGCCCTGGCGTTGTTGGAGGCCTTTGTTGACCGATCCAGCGCTGGGCCTGGTCATTGACGATGGTCTGGTCGAAGGGCCCGCTCCGGGTCTTTGTGACGGGCGCGTACTGGAAATACCCTGGCCGGGAGATCCTGCCTGTCTCATACCTCCCTGCGAATAACCTCTATAATCACCCCCTCGGGCAATATTGCCGGCCCCTGCCCTCGCAGTTCCCTGGCCCGCTGTTCTTCGGTTTGCAACGCTCCCCTGGCGAGTTGCTTGGTTCCAGTTCGCAGACTGATAATGCGAGACGCGTGCGCCGTTGATGTTTGCGTTGCGGTTCACATTGACGTTCATGTTCCCACCGTTCCAGTCACAATGGCCCCATCCATTGTTCCAGGCCGCCCCTACGGCGACGCCGGCCGCGAAACCAATGGCCCCCGCTGCCACAGCGCCTCCGTATGGGTAGTAAGGATAGGGAGGATATGCTGGATATGGCCATGCGCCGTAGACCACTGCGGGGTTATAGGAAGGCACATAGACGAGTGTCGGGCTGGCGGGCTCAATTACTATGGCTTTCTCCTGGACTATGACCTTCTGTTCTTTTGTGGTCTGGAGGTTACCCTGGGCCTGAGCCTTGGCGCGCAATGACTGGACGGTGTCCATGACATCTTTCTGTTGGGCCAGGAAAGCATCACCCAAACTCTGTGTCCAGTCGAGTTTTTCGCTCATCATCGAAAGCACTTCCGGGAAAGGCACGAGCGCTTTTACACTGAGGTCCCACTTCATGTTATCAAGGGCAGCATTTAGCTGGTCCCCCTTGAGGTTCCTGTTTTGCTTTACCCAACGGTCCGCCGCCACGACTTCGAGCGGAAAGGTCGCCGCTATCAGTATATTGGCGAGCAGAGAGTCCGGGTAGAGTGCGATCGGGGCAATCATCTGGTTCAGTTCTTCCTGTTTGAATACAGCGTTTGAGCCTGTTTCCTGCCCAAAGGCTCCGTATGGCGCTGCGAGACTTAGAATCAACAGTGCTATTAAAGCGTGATTAGGACCTCTTCTGTTCATCATCGTTTCTCCCTGGCGATGCGGATAAGGGCAATCGGATAGCGTCCTTCCACTCCAGCGTTAGGGGCTAATCGGTGAATTCGATTACGCTACCGACATTCCATTGGGCTTGCACACCTAGTTTCGCCGTCTCTTCCTTCACCATTTTGCTGGCTGTTCCCGTCAGCCATATTTCGTACTTCTTCACCTTGGGGTTTGCAGCTTTAAATGACCTGACAGCATCGGGAACTCTCTCGCTTGCAAGCTCCGTCCAAATTGCATAATCCAGGGGGAGTGGGATAATGACGGTCCCATTTGACGCCTTAGCAAACACCAGGGGACCGAACACGCTGATGTCCTGAACGGGGGCGATTTTCACCTGGTATCCGCTCAACATCTCTGCCGTGTACCGAAAGAAGTTGGCGGATTCTTCATCGTCGGCCGAGAGTGCATACCTCAGGAAATCATCGCGCCCCTTGGCTCCGGAAAGGGCCTCCAGCGAAACAACTATTATGGTGGCCTGGGTCGGGGTATAAGACTGATGGTCGAGAAATCTGGTACTCAGGTCCGAGGCAATCCCCATTGCCTGAAGCTTCTGCTCGTTGATTTGACGAAGCCTTTGGGGGGTAAGTTGGGTTACCAGATCGGTTAATTGCTGGGCGGTGCGGGTAATTGAGACCGCGGCTACGGCAGGACCTCCAACCGGTGCAAGCGCCGCCGAGACCGAAAGGGAGCCAAGCGAAGTGGCCCACGCGAGGCCATTCAGTTCCTTTTGAAGGACCTTGTTGGTCGAATAGACGTCGATTCCGAGTTTACCGGCCAGTTCCCTCTTATTTGAGGAGACAGCCAGGGCCTGCGCCATTTTCCCGTCTTCGCCCCTGCTGGATTGAGTTCTCAGGCCGGTCCGAACATTCTGAAAGAGCGTGGAGACTCCCTTTGGGACTCCACTGATGGTATCCACCGGGTCGGTTATCATGTTCGCGCCAAACTCGATTGGCTGGGAGGCTGCGCTCTTGATGCCGTTCAGGTATGCTTGACTCTTCTTTATGTCCTGCAAGGCAGCAATGGCCCCGATCTCACGGATCAGCTTGCGAAGAGCCAAATCGCCCGTTACTTCAAAAACGCCATAATCGGAATCAACCACATAGGTGTGCATATAGCCGTAGAAGGCAACTTTCTCGCGAACCTTGTAGTGGGGACCGGAAATAAGCTCGCGCGGCAGAATTTCCGACGCGGTTTGAGGAGCTGGAACTTCGAACCTGGCTTTATCGGCTGCTGAAATGGGTGAAATGAAAGAGAATAGAACAAGCCCGACAGCAAAACACCCCGTTAGCAAGAGTCTTTCCGACCACTCGGAGTGAAAGAATGAGTTGATCATGGTGTTGTTCGTCCTTTCTCATGGCTTGAAGCTCTCCGCCATTCAATTTTTGAAACTCTCAACCAAGCCTTTTCGATTCAGCTCGCATATCAAGCAACCCATATCCGCCACGTCACCGATGATGGCCTCCTCCAAGGCCCAAAGCGTCAGGAGTGATTGCAAGCAACCGGTCTTCCGGATTCAAAAAATTCTGCTCAACCCCGCGGCGCAGCAGCTCAAGTTCTTTGATAAGTGCGGGTGCACGGTAACGAGGGAGCAGGTCGAGCATGTTTTTGAGCATTGCCTCGAGCCGCCTGCATACCTGCAAACTCCCGGAGCCGTAGATGCGGATCTCGCTCAATGCCAGCGAGACAAAATCCTGCCAGCAGGGCTTTGCCACGTACAATCGATCCTGGCCGCTATTGTCCGTGGTCAGCTCGCAATCGAGCTTGCGCGTGCCGATCTTTAGCAGGAGCCGGTGTAGTTGATCTAAGGCGAGTACCGCGGTGGTAGGGTCGTTGATCGCTGGCGAGAGCGCCTTAATGGCAATATCCACCAGAATGCGAATAGCAAAGGCTGGGTCCTGCTCCATCGTGCGTTCGGGCCCAAATGCGACCGACTTCTCGATCATGATATCGTCGATATCAACGCCGTCCCTGTATACCTCCAAAAGAATTTCACCTTTTGCTACAAAATCTCCTACCTGCGGATTGAGGACAAATATCGAATTCGTTTGCCTTGCACACTCGGCCAGGCCTTTCACATCGACGGAAAGGATCACCCCTGATTTGCCCGAATGTGGGAAGGTCTTGACCGGTCGGCCGAGTTCGAACGGTCCATCCTTCTCGGATGATTCGCTGGGAAGCGGGTAGCATTCTTCGATTACCCGCAGCCCCTGGGTGGAAATTCGAGTGACGATGGCCGAGGGGCGAAAATTGCGCAAAGCGTAATCGATGAGGTAGAGAAATGCGCCCACGCTTGCCAAATTCAACACAATTGCAATGAATAGAGGGAATTGTTGAACTACCGGCGTTGTCCGGGCCAGGACAGCAACTGAATAGATGAAGGTAAAGACAAACAAGCCCAGGACCATCTTGTAAGACCAGTCAAGCGTGAATTCCCGAATGACACGGGGTGATAGTTGGGCGCTCATTAGTTGCAAAGCTATGAGAAGGGCTGAAGCCAGGAATACGATGTAAGAAATGCTTGCGGCGATAAAAGCGCCAAGAAGGGCTCGAGCACCATCAACATCAAACTCCATGAGGGGAAGGTGCGACCCGGCTCCAACCCACCTGACCATTGGGGCGGCAAGAATGGCCAGTAGCGCACAGGAAAGCGGAATCATCCACATGGAGGATTTGATGAATGCCCGGAACCTGTATCGAACAATCCATGGAAGCATTTTGCTTATTCCTTCGCCCGACTGAGATTTGAGGGAAGAAGCTCGGTATTTTGCCACCCTCCGCCCAATGCCTTATAGAGTTGGACGATCACCAGAAGCCGATTAAGTTCAGTTTGAGCAAGTGCGGTTTCCGCGGGAAACACCTGCTGTTGGTTCTGCAGAACTTCGTAGTAGCTTGCCTTGCCCGCGACATAGCGTTTTGTCGAGACTTGCACGGCCTCGTTGTATGCTGCTACGGCCCGGGACTGCTGGGCTCGGGCCAATTCGAATTTTTCCCTTGAAACAAGGGAATTGGAGACCTCCTGGAAGGCGTTGAGAGCAGTTTGCTCATACCTGAACCCGGCTTCATCCTTAACCGCCTTGCTCTGCCGATACTGTGCGACAAGCGCCCCACCCTGAAAAATCGGCCCGCTCATGGTTCCCGCCACCGCCCACAGATTCGAACTGCCCGCAGTGAAAGCCGAAAGTTCTGGGCTGACCTGGCCGAACATCGTAGTGAGGCCGATCTTGGGAAAGAAGTTCGCCATGGCTACGCCAATCTGGGCGTTAGCCGCCCGCAGGTTCTGTTCGGCCTGCCTAATGTCGGGGCGCCGCTCAAGCAGTGCGGAAGGGAGGCCTGAAGGAACCTCGGGCGGTATATTTTGCTGAAGCAGGGATGAGTTTCGTTCGACCGGGCCGGGATTCCGTCCGAGAAGAACATTGATCTGATTTTCCTTGAGGGTGATCTGGCGCTCGACTTCAGGAATGTTGGCAGCAACGGATGCCAGCAAACCCTCGGCGCTGGACGTCTCGAGCTTGTTGCCGGTGCCCCCCTCATATCTCTGGGAAAATATCTTTAGAGTATCTTCAAAGGTCTTTGTATTGCGCTTGGCGATCTCCAACTGAAGATCGAGTTGGAGCAATTCGAAGTAGGCTTGCGCAACCGAACTGATAAGAGAGATAACAACGCCACGGCGAGCTTCCTCGGTTGCAAGGAACTGAGCGCGCGCGGCTTCGTTCAGCCGGCGGATACGGCCCCAGAAATCAATTTCCCAGAACAGGCTGATATCAAGGAGCGCAGAATCCATCGTGCTGCCGCCGTTAGGACTTGGACTTGTCAGAAAATTATTCTTCCCGGTTGACACGGCACCGTCGTAGCCTATTTGTGGAAAGAACTGGGCTCGTGCCTGTGCCGCGATTTGACGGGCCTGCTCCACGCGGCTGATTGCGACCAGTAAGTCGTAGTTATTGTTTAGCGCATCGCGGATCAGATTTTGAAGTTTCTCGTCATTAAAGATATTCCACCATGGCAGATCGCCGAGGCAGATTGCCTCTGCCGGAGTCAAAGCGTTTCGAAAATTTTCAGGCGCCTTGACTTTCGGCCTCAAATAATCTGGGCCCATGGCGCAGCCTGACAGCAGAGAAGCGACTAAAAGTATCCCCATCAGCCGTTTCATCAGTGCAGCCCCCCTTCTACCGAGACCTGCGCTTCCGGTGACTCAGTTTTTGGTTTCCGGTGAGATAATTTTTCGACGACGTAAAAGGTCACTGGTATCAGGAAGATGGCGATGAAACTGGCTGCGAGCATTCCACCAATAACGGTGAATCCCATCACCTGCCTGGAGAGCCCGCCGGCGCCGCTTGCTTTTGCCAATGGCACGCAGCCGAGGATGAACGCAAAGGAGGTCATGAGAATCGGCCTGAGGCGCAACCGGGCGCCTTCTAGAGTGGCCTCCATCAGCGGCTTGCCCTGTTCGACCCCCATCTTGGCGAACTCAACTATTAGAATGGCGTTTTTGGCCGCAAGACCGATTAGCATGACAAGGCCGATCTGTGCGTAGACGTTGTTCTCGAAATTTCCGAGCCACAGGCCTGCAAATGCGCCCGCAACAGCAATGGGGGTACCGAGAAGAACGCTGAAAGGCAGGCTCCAGCTTTCGTATTGCGCAGCCAGGATAAGGAAGACGCAGAGAAGTGAAAAAGCGAATATTACCGCCGGCGAAACACCTTCCTGCGCCTGCTTCTCCTGAAAGCTCATTCCGAGATAGTCAAAGCCCATCTCCTGGGGCATCGTCTGCGCAAATACTTCCTCGAGTGCTTTCATTGCTTGAGCAGAACTGAAGCCCGGTTTTGCGGAAGCGTTTATTTGCGCCGAGCGGTATAGATTGAAGCGCATCGTGAATTCAGGACCTATGGCACCCCCTGTCTTCGTAAGAGTAGAGAGCGGCACCATATCCCCGTCGTTATTGCGAACATAAAACTGGCCGAGTTCCTCCGCTCGCGTTCGGTAGTCCCCTTCGGCCTGGACATAAACCTGCCACTGCCTGCCGAAGCGGTTGAAATAGTTAACGAATGCGCCCCCCATGAAACATTGCAGGGTCCTGTAAACGTCTGAGAGGGGCACGCCTTGCTTGAGGACCTTGTCCCGATCCACATCCACGGAAAGTTGGGGAACCGTAGGCAGGAATGTCGTGGTAACGCGTGCAAGCTCCGGGCGCTGGCGCGCCGCGTCGATGAACTTGTTGGTATTTTCAGTAAGAAAGCTTAGTTCCCGCCCGGCTCTGTCTTCCAGAACGAAAGTTACGCCTCCCGAGGTGCCGATACCAGGTATCGCGGGCGGTGAGAATGCGAAGCCGACCGCGCCCGGAATTTCTCTCATTTCCTTATTTACATGGGCCAAAATCGCTGCATATTTCTCTTCGGGTTTTTTACGCTCTCCCCATTCCTCTAATGTGACGAAAAAGAACCCGCTGTAGGTATTCTGAACGCTACTGAGCATGTTGTAGCCAATGATCGAGGAGTAATACTTAACCCCGTGCGTCTTGCTCAGGATCTTTTCGGTTTGTTTCACCACCTCATCGGTACGCTGCAATGACGCCGCATTTGGGAGTTGCACGCCGGCGTAGAAATATCCCTGGTCTTCCTCCGGCAAAAAGCTGGTTGGAATCATTTTGCCAAGAAAGCCGGTAAATACGGTAACGCCGACCAGTAGGAGCAACGCTACTCCGCTTTTGCGAATCAAATGCCCGCACGTGCTCACATAACCCCCGGTGGCTCGGTCGAAGACCCTGTTAAACCAGCGAAAGAAGACACCGAGAGGGCCACGCGATTCCTTTCGCGGCCGCAGCAAAAGAGCCGATAATGCTGGGCTCAGAGTTAGAGCGTTGAACGCGGAAATGATGACCGAAACCGCTATTGTCACAGCGAACTGCTGGTAGAGCCGCCCTGTTATGCCCGGGATAAAGGCGGTCGGGACGAAGACAGCCGCGAGTATGATGGCGATAGCGATAACGGGGCCGGAGACTTCCTCCATGGCTTTAAGTGTTGCTTCCTTTGGTGAAAGGCCGTGTTCAATGTGATGTTCCACGGCCTCCACGACTACGATGGCGTCGTCCACAACAAGGCCGATCGCCAGTACAAGTCCGAAAAGGGACAGCGTGTTGATGGAGAAACCGAATATGGGGAACAACGCGAACGTGCTCACCAGCGAAACCGGCACTGCGAGCAGCGGGATAAGAGTTGCACGCCATCCCTGGAGGAATAGGAAAACAACAATAATGACCAGGATCAGCGCCTCCCAGAGCGTTTGCACGATTTCCCTAATGCCTTCCGTAACGGCCAGAGTGGTGTCCAGGGCCACAACGTAGTCCATATCGGCAGGGAAGGTCTTTTTCAAACGCTCCATTAGTTTCTTGGCGCCATCAGCAGCCTCGATGGCATTGGAACCCGGCAGCTGATAGAGAGCGACAAGCGCTGCGGGTTTGCCGTTGAGGCGGCCTTTCAAGTTGTATGTTTGCGCGCCGAGTTCAATGCGGGCCACATCGCTAAGCCGGACCAGGGAACCGTCTGGCTGAGCACGAAGAACAATGCTTCCAAATTCCTGCTCGGTTTGTAGTCGGCCCTGTGCCCGGACTGCATAGGTAAATTCCTGGCCCTTGGGGACTGGTTCGGCGCCGATTTGACCCGCGGGATTAACATTGTTTTGTGCCTGTATTGCGTTGATTATTTCAGGAATAGTGATGTTAAGTTTTGCAAGCTGGTCGGGCTTGACCCAGAAACGCATCGAATACTGGCCGGCGCCGAAGACCTGTATGCTTGCAATGCCTTTGACCCTCGTCATCTGGTCGTTGATGTTGATGTAAGAATAATTTGCGAGGAAAACATCATCGTAGCTGCCGTTTGGAGAGTAAATCGCGAACATGATGAGTGGGGCGGAAGTCGACTTCTGAACCGTTACACCGTAATCGCGCACATCGGATGGCAGTTGTGATTCCGCCTGATTCTGGCGCATCTGCGTGAGGATCTGGTCGGTATTGGGGTCTGTTTTTACATCAAAGTTGACATAGAGGGTCATCTGTCCGTTATTGGCATTTACGGAATACATGTAATTCATGTTGTCGACGCCGGACATCTGTTGTTCGATCGGTGTGGCTACTGATTGCTCAACCGTCTGGGCATCCGCGCCGACATAGGTGGCCTTTACCTGGATTTCAGGCGGCACGATGTTGGGAAATTGGGCGGTGGGTAATCCGGACATCGCTACCAGGCCAATGATGACCATAAGGATGGAGATCACCATGGCCACAATGGGACGGTTTATGAAGAATTTGGACATAGGGATCTACTCTTTTCCAGCAGCTGTTTTGGGTGAGGATTTCTCCCCTTGGGCAGGAGATGACATTGGGACCGCATGCGACTGGACTTCTGCCTGTTTCAGCTTGACCACCTGTCCTTCCTTGACTTTCTGAATTCCCTCCACAATCACGCGTTCGCCGGGTTTCAGACCTTCGTTTACGATCCAGAGACTATCGATCCGCCCCCCGGTCTTTATGGGTCGGATCTGGACCTTGTTGTCGCTGCCGACGACGGCGAGCTGATAGCTTCCCTGTAGTTCCGATACCGAACGCTGTGGAACGAGGAGCGCATTTTTTCTAGTTTCAGTGTGGGCGCGAACTCTTGCGAACTGCCCGGGACGAAGGATGTTTCCCGAGTTTGGGAACAGGGCGGCGATTCGAATTGTGCCGGTCTTTACATCCACCTGCCGGTCGGCATAGGACAATGTACCTTTGTGCGGGTAGACGCTTTCATTGGCTAAAATCAGATCTAGAGTAGCTTCCCTGCTTATGCCATGATCATCCTCCGCCGTACTGATCCTCTCGGCAACTGAGAGGTACTCACGCTCACTGATCGGGAAGTACACCTTTATGGGGTCGATTGTTGAGACAGTTGTCAGCTCAACCGTTTGCGGGCCGACGAGATCCCCAATCTGGGCATTGGCTGCACCGGCGATTCCGCCTATAGGCGAAGTGATCCTGGTGAATCCAAGATTGAGCTTGGCCTGTTCGACCGCTGCTTGAGCGGAGTAAACCGCTGCCTTGGCGGCCAAGTTGGCCTGTACAGCGTCATCGAGTTCCTGTTTGCTTATGGCGCCTTCCTTTGCAAGCGGTGTGTAGCGCTTTACATCCAGTTCCGTTTTGCCGAGGCGGGCTCTTGCCTGAGCAAGTTGGCCGTCCGCTTGATCGAGCGCCGCCTTGAACGGGCGTGGGTCGATTTCGAAAAGGAGATCGCCCTTTTTAACGAGAGCCCCCTCCTTATAGATCTGCTTTAGGAGGTATCCTGAGACTTGCGCGCGGATTTTGGCGTTCACAAGGCCCTCTGTCGTACCGACCCACTCAGTGTAGATAGGAACATCTTTTTGGATGACGTACGCAAGATCGACTTCAGGAGCTTCCATTCCAATAGACTCCTGGGCCTTTTGGCCGCATCCAACGCCACAAAGCATCAAGAGAATCAGAAGAAAACCGATGACCCGATGCATCCTGAAAAACTGCCAAGATCGTGAACACGATTGCTTATCGGCCAGCATTTGATTCCCTCCAAGTAATGAAAGGTGGTTCTTGCTCCGGTATTCGCTCTACAAGCGGACTGGAGGCAATGATCCAGGAGCCCTATCCTGGCGGCATAATTGGTCGGACAGCAGCTCATTGTGCCGACTTTTCGCTCAGGTCAGGTGCTAATCAGGTTTCACTCTCTTAGGTGATCGAGGATCTCCTGCTCCAGTTCGCTGAGGAGCGAAGAGAACTCGTTCCGAAATTCAGGGGCCTCCGGCAAATCCGACTCACGCCAGTATCTCAGGGCAGTCAAACAGACTTCATATTCGTCGCACAGGGCCTGAAATGGTTGGCTGGTCTCGAATAGCCGACGCAACTCCTCTCTTCTCTCTGGAAATCGCTCGACAACCGAAACAAATCCAGCCTTGCCCTTATCCACCGAGTCATCGGCCATTGGCCTTCCTTCCGATGGGGTTCTGCATAATTTTGTCCTGGGTATTCATTGGCTGAGTCGAGTTGTTACCGGGAATCCGGCATGACCGTAAGTAACTTGGAGTATTGTTACCGTAACCCCTGATTGCTTCTCTAACGTCCCATTCCGGAACGTCTGCCGGCGAACGATCTAGCATCCAGGCCTTGGAGAGGGACCAAACCGTGAATTCCTGAGCGTCTCCATCCCGGTTGTTTTTGTAATCTCGCTGAACTTGATTTCCGGTTTTTTAACCGCCATCTCCATGACCAGGATTACACGCCGATAAAGGTCCGACCGGAGATGACGGTCCAGATCGGCCTGGGTCTTCCACCACTCATCCAGCAACACAGAGCCGGCGTCTAGTAGATCTTCATAGACGTTACACCCCAGACACCCGGGGCAAACAGCCGTTCGCTCCATCATTGCGCAGAGAATTTCACGAACTTCGGAAAGGGTTTCGGGGGCAAACTTCATTCGGATGCTCGCGTGAATCATCTCTTTCCTCCAGCATAAATATGGAAAGACCGTTGGCGGGTAAGAAGAACCGGATCGGGGGCCCGAATAGGAAATCTGGGCCTGGCAAATATAGTCTTGAAAGATGAGCTAAGCTTAGCTGGGTTCAACCCTGATCGGCGCTAGGGGCTTCATCTGCTTAAGAGTCCTAAGAGTCAGAATCTCCAGACAGGATGGCATACGGAAATAGCCACTTCCGTGCCATCCAGAAAGGAGGGGGCAAGTCGTATCTTAACCCATCGGAACTAAAGGTATTTCTGGAGCTTGAGCATTTCCCGGCACAGTATTGACCGCCGGTGGAGTTAGAGCGATTGTGGGAAAATCCCATGGGACTGTGAGTTGGACTCTTACGAGATGTGTCCATGATTCATCTCTGTATCCACCTCCAATGGGGTGGATTAGGCCTCCATCCGCCCTCTTCACCCAACCAGCGGAAGGGGCTTGGCCATGCCAGAAGGGGTGAACCGAAACGGAAAACATAATTTTGGTTCATCCGGTAAACGCGTACCCGGATAGTTGAAAATTAAAGATGGACATGGCAGGGTCCGTGTTGTTTGACGCCAATCGAACAATACGGAGGAGACCCAGACCATGTCCACATCGATACTTTACCACGCTTTTGGACTGAGAGGCATTGAGCACAAAGCGACCCATTTCGTGGCCGACAGGATCATCTTCAGCGGCATTGATGAGTTCAGTCTGGACTTCTCAACTATTTCGATCACCGCATAACAGGCGGCTCCGTCGATGGCCTGACAAACAAAATAAAGACCCTCAAAAGGCGGCCTTACGGGTTTTGCGACCCTGAGTATTTCAAACTCAGGCCCTACCACCTTCATACTCAGAGGTACTCGTTGGCCGAATGAACCGCTTGTTCCAGCAGTCGGTCTTCGCAACCGTAGGATCACAAGTAATGTAGAAGAATGTTACCGTAACAAGGTGTGTTCAGTGATCCCGCGTTTGTCGGGACGGCACAATGTCCGGTCCCTTATTGGCGGCGGACATCCGCTATCCAAGGGCTTTGAGTTTCCCGGCCAACCATGGCGAGTAAATGGATGTTTGGAATTGGCAAAAGAATTCCCATTGCCGTGGAGGCAACTGCTTTAATTCAATCAAGCGCCCAGATGAGGATTTAGGAGGGTGCCACAAGTTCCAAAATACGGGGATTTTCCCAAAAATAGATTGCATCTCAGGAGAACCATCCAGCATCCGTACTGCTCTGGTTAAGAAAACACATGAATTTCCAGGGCCTTAAGCAACTTGTGATTTCCAAGCCCGTTCTGGCATACATGTCGCTAACCCTCATTGACCGCCAGAGAGAACTCGCTGATGTGCCAATCGGTCGCCTCGTTGAACCGGAGGAAGTGGCTCAACTCGTCTGCGATCTTTACCGGAATGAGGCCATCGCGGGGGACGTTTACTTCATCCATGGTGGGCTACGCCTCGGCTCAAGGGGATAGCTTCATTAGGTCACTTTACAAAGTTGCTAAGCTGGGGTGTCCTGAGACGGGCATCTCTCAGCTCAGGATTCTTCATTTGAGATTCTGGCCTTTATCAAACCAACGGAGGTGATCCATGCGATTGGACAATAGAGCGTCGTGGTTTCTTTCCGCCTTTTTGATGTTTGCTCTATTAACTTCAGCAGTGCCTGCTTTCGCTAAAAGTGTTCTGGACAGGATCGAGCGCACTGGGCAGGTGAACGTCGGACTCAGAGAAGATGCACCCCCTTTCGGCTACCACGACAAAAGCGGTAAATGGGTTGGCTTTTCTGTTGATATAGCTCAGCGTTTGACGGAAGATCTGAGCAGGAAATTCAATAAGCCAATTAAACTCATCAAAAAAACGGTGAACTCAAAAACAAGAATCCCGATGGTTGCAGGCGGCGAGATCGACATTGAAATCGGTACGACAACCATTACGCTGGCCAGAGAGGATTCGGTTGATTTTACGCTACCGTTCTTCATCACCGGAGCGAGGATCCTTGTGCCGAAGGGAAGTCCGATCAGGGAAGTTTCCGACTTGGGCGGGAAAAAAGTTGGTGTCGCTCAGGGAACCACTAAT
This sequence comes from Desulfarculales bacterium UBA696, assembly GCA_002298995.1. Taxonomy (GTDB): domain Bacteria; phylum Desulfobacterota; class Syntrophobacteria; order Syntrophobacterales; family Syntrophobacteraceae; genus SbD1. The sequence continues at coordinate 138,973 of DBMO01000069.1, read as the reverse complement.
GCAAAAAGTCTCGAGATGGCCATGGAAAAGGGGTTGATCAAGCCCAAATGCGATGTTATTCAGTTCGCGGACCATGCTGAAGGATTCCTCGCACTTACACAGGGGAAACTGGATGCATACTATTCGGATGCCAGCATCCTCTCTGGCCTTAAGATCAAGGAGGTCAGGCCGGATGACTGGGTGATCGTCGGCCAGTTTATATCTTATGAACCTTACGGATTCATGGTTCCAGCAAATGACTCCAAATGGCGGGACTTCGTCAATGCTTCACTGATTCGCCTCATAAAGAGCGGAGAGTTCAACAAAATTTACGAAAAGTGGATGGGACCGAGTGGCGAGGTCCCAATGCCAATGACTGAGGACTACAAGATGTTCTTGAATATAATCTCTTTTCCTGAATAGAAGACTCTAATTACATCCGGGTCTGGGGCATCTGTTCTCGGGCCCGGACATGATGTTTTTGCCCGCAAACCCGGTGGAAAATAACGAATTAAAGAGCGGTTTACAGCACTGAGTGTAAACTAAGAATTTTAATTGCCGGTCTAACTCGGCTGGTTCTCGATCGGGTTCCGACGATATTGAGGGTAATTACTAAGCAGAGTAATTACTATGCTTAGTTCCTGTCAGCCGGCATTCTTTGTTTGCAGAGATTATTCGGTAGACAAAAAAGCAGCAACATACATCATAAATGGCAAATGCGGATTTTAGGTGCATAAACCTTGCTGATGCTCCACCATCGGCATGAGAAGTATCCTGGTAGGTGCTTCCATTGCAATCGACTGAGAACGGAATACTACAGAGACACCAGCTGAAGGAGAAAGCAATGAAAAGCTCATTCAAGCTCTCTTGCGTGGTTCCGCTGATTGCAGTAGTTGTTCTCGGTTTTTCCAGCTACATATGCGCAGCCGGTCCAGGACCCGCAGGCGGCCATGGTGGTGGTCCGGCAATAGGTGGCCCTCGCGGTGGTCCGGGTGGTGGTCCGGCAATAGGTGGTCCTCGCGGTGGCCCGGGTGGTGGGCCGACTGTTGGTACACCCCATGTTGGCCCTGCCGGTCACAGGATTTCCGGTGGCCCCGGTGATCCGGGACGTGTTGGTGCTGGACGTGGTTCAGGGTATGCCGGCACCGGATATTCCGGACATGGTGGCCAGGGTCGTGTTCCAGGCGGCCAAGGACATCATGGAGGTCATGGACATCATGGCGGATATCGGCATTATAGCAGGCACAACGGAGGATACTATTGGTACAACGGCGGCTATGGCCGGTATCCTTACTGGTGGTGGGGCGCATTAGCCTGGCCTTCTTATTGGGGTTGCGGATCTGCTTATTATTGCTATTGATATGCCAAGGGGTTGCTCTGACTCTCGTTTTTGCCGGTCGAACAGCCGGCCGACTGAGTCGGTCCTGATTCCCAGCAAAAGTTTGTCCGACTTGACCTTCAACGGGATTTCAATGAACCGTGCGGAATCGATGTAGGATGGAGCCCAGAATACCGGCTGAAAAATAAGCTTCTTCACAGTCGTCCGCTTTCATGAACACTTCTTAAAGCTCTAGCGCAACTTCCGAGAATGGAGGCCGAGATGAAAGAGAAGAAAAGTGCCTGGGTAATCTGGGGGTTAATTGTGACCCTGGTGGCATCTGGTCTGGTGCTGGGATCAGTTTCCACATGCTCGGCCCGAAGAGATTCGCCTGATCCAGCTTACTGTGACTCCTATGCCAGAGACTATGCCAACCGATACAGCGGCGGTGGGCGAGATGTGCTCGGCGGAGCCGTTGGAGGCGCAGCCGGAGGTGCACTGTTGGGCGGGATTATAGATGGGGGGAGCGGCGCCGGGAAAGGCGCGGCGATAGGCGCGGGAGTTGGAGCGGTGGGGGGCGGCATTCATGCTTCCAAAGCATGGAACAACAACTATCGCCGGGCTTATGACTCCTGTATGCGCGGGCGGTATTAGAATCGACATCAACAGCCAGGACACATTCGATTTACCTGCGCGAGCTTTTCCGAAAAGGGCTCATTCACCGAATGCGTCTGTCAGTCTATCAAGTCCTGGACCGGAAGGCGGCTAATGCTTCCCCTGCTCCGGTTTAGTATTTTTAAATCTCCTTAATGGCTCGGGTCTGTCCCAATAGAAGTTTCCGGCGAGGGGGAGAAAAAAATGCAACGGGAGATTTCTTTGGTTTACACTAAGCCTCAAGAAGCAAAAATGTTGACGGGAAAGTGTCTCGAACAGATCGGTAGCGAATTGCCAGAAGAGTTCAGGGATAAGGCTGGAAAATAAAAGATCCGTTGTCCCACTTTAACCAAAACTTTAGCAAAACAACGGAAGGGGTTATGACAGAAGTCGTAACCCCTTGAATTTTCGTGGAGCCGGCGATGGGATTCGAACCCGCGACCTGCTGATTACGAATCAGCTGCTCTACCCCTGAGCTACGCCGGCTCATTGGCTGGAATGCCTTGTATCATAAAGGTTTGTGGTTTGCAAGGGGCCGTCATTTCCGATCACCCTTAATCAAAAATGTCCGTCGAAAACGGACACTCGAATCTCGTTTTTCGGACATTTTCCGGACACTGTACCTGCCATCTTAATTACCTAAATCTATAGGCCCCAATTGGATCTCAGCATTTTCCTGCAAGAACTCGTCAGTAAGGTGCGCATAAACCAGTGTCGACTGGTAATCAATATGCCCAAGGAGTCCTTGGACAGTCTTCAGACTCCTGCCCTGCATGATCTGCAAGGAAGCAAAAGTATGCCTCAAATGGTGTAAATGCAAGTGGCCCATACCTCCTGCAACCAGCGCATCCTTTACAAGATGGCTGATAGTATCTGGATGCCGAAAACGAGGAAAGACCCACTCTGAGGATCGAGGAAGAGATTTGAGTACTGTCTCGAAAACCGAATTTATTGGGTAGTCTCGACTAAGGTGATTTTTTGACTTACCGATATGGTAGGTCTTTGTCTCCCAGTTGATGTCCTTCCACCTGAGGCCTACCAACTCGGCCCGGCGGCGGCCGGTGGCTATGTAAGCAACGATCATTCTTCGAACGTCGATGTCGGTGACCTTGCCCAGGAACTCGGGAATGCTATCCTTGTGCAAAAAGCTGGGGGGTGATTTATCGACTTTCAGTTCTTTTTTCTCGGAAAGGGTGTTTCGTGAGATGTATCTCCAGTCAACCGCTTTATTCATCACCCGCCTGGCATGCCGTATGTAGTTGTTTATGCTGTTTTTTGAGAGGCCCTGTTCTAAGCAGGAGGCAACCATCTTATCGAGATGAAAAATGTCTATTTTGTCGAGGCGGATCGACTCGCCTGCTTGTTTCGTAAGCTTCTGCAGGGCAAGCTTATCGGCCCGGTATGTAGATTTTACCTCAGCCGATTTTGCCCATTCGAGATACTTTTCTTTGAATTCACCAAGCGTAATCTTAGATGTCCCGGTCAAAAAGGCGAGCTTACCTTTGAGAGCTTCCTTTTTAATCTTGTTATATAGTCTGGTCGCCTCAACTTTATCCCTTGTGCCGAGAGAAGTGCGTTTGCCCTCAATCTCGACAAAGTAAATTCCGTTTTTCTTTCGACGGCCCAGTCTCATGGCGAATTTCATAGGCCTAATTTCCTGCAAATTTCAAGTGCTTTTTCATCCGATCTTTGAAAGTAGTCGTCAATGCTTTCGCGGTTTATTCTCCATTGGCCTGATTCTAAGCGTTCTCCGGAGAAACGGCCGAGTTGTATGTACTTTTTGAGGGTGTTCTTCGACATTCTTGCGTAGCGGCAAGCTTCAGGTAGTTTCAACCACTTGAGATATGAAAGGGAAGGCTCGTCCAACTTGATTCTCTTGATCCTTTTCGCTGACCAGTTGGTGTCTGCCGCATTCTCGATTTGGCCGCCATATATCCTGTGCAAACACGGGGCATATACGATTCAGTGTTTGCCCCTACTTCTGTTTTACCGGCAGGGAGTTTTTTTGAAGCTGGGAAAAATGTGGTGCAAAATTTGGCAATTTTGGGGACAATGGTGACAGGAGCTTACGCAGAGATCATTCAGCAAGGGAGGTAACGGTGCTCGGATTTGGTTCCCTCGATATTGAAGTATTCTATGAGCGGCAGGTGGTCTTTAATTCTGATCTCGAGGTTTTGATGAGGTATGACGATCCAGAAAAAAAATACGCCGACTATTATGCCTATTCGGAGAAATTTCATGGGGCCGCTGTCACATGGGAGAATGCCGGAAGGTTCGTTCCTTTCCTTGAACTCCTTATCGTTCGGCAGTTCGTCAACCACTTTTTCTATAGGGAGTCCTATATATCGCATGAGGGCATCATGCCGCGAGTGCGGCAGCGGATTGGGGAAGCGGTAAGGGCCGAGTTAGAAACGTTTGAAAAAGAACGTGGAATGATAGGAATACTATGTCCGCACCTATTTAGGAGTGACCGCCGAAAAGCCAAGGCTGAAAAAGAAAACAAACTTGTTTTCGCCCGAGAGCTTAAAACGAGGTATAAAGACCTGCAAGAACGCATCCGCATGATGTTGGACGAGAGCCACGAAGTCTCCCGGATCGCACTTGAATTAGGCATTCCTGCCTTAGCCATTCAGGGCCATCTCCTTAGGGAAAAGCCTCAGATAGCCGATGTTGCTGCACTGGGTCTACTGGCGGAAATGGAGAAGAGCGGGTTGGCACGTAAACTGAGTATTCATGAAATCGACCATCTTAAAGACGAAATCCTAAACCGGAGCCCTGAGAAAGCCTTTCCAAAACGGGCCAGACTCATAAAATCACCTCACAAAAAGATGTATCCTACTGAAAGCATTGAATAAAATCTCATACTGCCTCAACTTTTTACCAAATTTTCCGTCCTGTTTTTCCCATCCCGGCAATATGGAATAACGATCACACTGAAAGGGAGAGCACTCATGTTCGAAGAGTGCCGCGGAGGCGCCTTTTATAGGCTTTTCAACTATTCCCTTTTAGGAGTTGACGATGAGTATTTCTAGTTTGGCAAAGGCGGAGTGTGACCCCATTGACATCTATCAGAAGCTATCAGAGCAGTTTTCAGTGATACCCATTCATGCAGGCGCGAAAAATCCTGTCGAGCTTGACTGGTCTCGGTGGTGTAGAGAAAAACGACCCTTCATCCGAAAGGACTTCGCCGGGCGAAATGCCGGAATCGCTTGCGGCCCGGCAAGTGGTCTACTGGTTCTTGATGTGGATAATATCGCTCTTTTCCGCTCGGCTTGTCGTCGGTATCGTTGGCGCGTTCCGGAAACCTTTACAGTCAAAACTGGTAGCGGCAAATTTCATTACTACTATCGATACCCCCTGGATGGCAGGGACTATAGTGGGAAAGTCCTGCAAGTCCTTGGATTCGACATCCGGGGAGTTGGATCATGTGCTGTTGCACCTGGTTCTACACACCCGGATACAGGCAATGTATACGAGATTGGTGTTGATACCTCAATTTCAGAGCCCCCTGCCTGGATATTCGATTTATATGGCCACCATCCGGAGTGGACAAAACCAGATGTCGAAAAGATTAAGATCTCGGAGAAAGCCAGGAACCTGATCATGAGCACAGAAGCATTACCAATTGAGAACCTCTCAGAAATTGTCGATGAACTAATCGCTATAGGCCAGAGTGATGATCAAGTTTTTTTCATTTTTTACGAGAAAATCGCGAGCCGGTTACCGAAGGAAGAGGGCATCAATGATACCAATATCCAGCGGATGATAGATGCCGCCCGAACCATAGCTCCCTCTAGGCCGACTCTCGTTTATTCAAGTGTGTCACCGGCTTCGGCCTTTTCGTTTGACGGTGATTTAGACCGCGTGCCAGTCGGAGGTCACATTAAAAAGCTCATATCCGATGGTGTCCCAAAGGGTGAGCGATCTGAGGCGATAATGAAAGTTGTAGATTCCCTTGTGCATGCAGGGCTCGCTGAGGAAGGTATTTTTTCTATCTTCGACAGGTATCCCATAGGTGAGAAATACCGCGAAGTGGGAACCACAAAGGAGTCTTGGCTTCGCAGACACATAGAGAAAGCGAGATTGTACGTTGCTGCATCAGTCCCGGAATTTGATGTGCATCTGGATCGAAGGCCTATTCGATCGTGTTTTGAAGACTTGGATCTCGATAAGCTCAGGGTAGGCAGGTTTCTGCGCGATAGACCAGATCCGATTCACTATTTGTTGGAGCACAGCCTTCCGCTAGGCAGCCTCGGGCTAGTCGTGAGTAATGGAGGAATTGGTAAATCTTATCTGCTCCTTCAGCTCGGCATCTCTGTTGCGAGTTTTGTCCCCTTCTTGAATGGGCTCTATAAAGTCGAAAATGCAGGCAAGGCTTTCCTTTTGTTCGCGGAAGACCAGGAGGAGGTAATACACTATCGGATGCAAGCGATCACGTCTGAATTGGTGCACCCAGGCAGCTTGAAATTTCTGCAATCTATGCTGGACCGGAATCTTTTCATAAAGAGTGCTGCAGGAGAAGACCCATGCCTCTATGATCACAAAAGGGGTGGGCCAACACTTGGCTATTATCAGCTCCTCAAAATTCTGGACAAAATACCTGGCCTGAAGCTGGTCGTTCTTGACCCGATTTCCCGATTTTTCTCCGGCGATGAGAACGACAATTCCTGTATGACCCGCTTCGCCATGCTTTTGGAAAGCATCGCAGCCCGCACAGGAGCCACTGTAATTGCATCCCATCATACGTCTAAGGCTGCAGCTAGCTCGAAAACTGGTAAGGCAGCCTTAGTACAGGAGGCCATTCGCGGTAGTAGCGGACTTACTAATGCTGCCAGGTGGCAGCTAAACATCTCCAATATCGGTGACAAAGAGTGTAAGGAGTTAGGAATCGATAAAGGAGAGTCGAAGAAGTATTTAGTTGCCGGCGTGACTAAAAAGAATGTCGGTCCACCTGAAGATCCTTTTTATCTGAAACGCATTGAAAATGGCGTGATCAGGCGGGTCATCGTGGAAGATGAAATAGCTGATCCTATCTATGAACAGGTAATTCTGAAAGTAGGTGAACTAGAAGAGGTCGGCAAACCCACTACCGAGAGAGGCTTTCTTCGCCTTTTTAAAGATGAGTGGCCAGGCTACGGAATGGCGAAGCTGAGGCGGTTGATTGAAAAAGCGTTTCTCGAGGAAAGATTGTTTATCGTTGAGCGAAAAAACCCGAAGGGGCGTAAAACAATGTATCTTTCAGCGAAGCCACCCTCGATCGAGAAGTAAAACGCCATACCGCCAAAGCAGGTGCGCCAAACCAGCGGAGTAATATCCCATGTCGGCAAATGCCACCGCCGACACGAGATGGCTGTTAAGGCATTTGGCGCTTTGTAACTGACTGATTTGTTTCACAATGCAAAATGCAGAAATCCTCCCCCTAAAGGGGAAGTTAAATGGTGCTATCCCCTTTAGGGGGTAGCATCCCCTTCTTGTGAGTCTTGGAAAAATAAATACCAGCAGACATCCAAAGAGATCTTGCCGTGATTACGGTATTTCCAAAATTCCAATCGTCATCTCCCTCCAAACAATATTCATTTTCAACTCTGGAGGGTCGTATGGCAAAGAAACCAAAAGGAACTGGAAGCAAAGGCCTAGTTGGACGCTTCATCGAAGCCCGTCGCGATGAGATCGGGATGTCAAGGGCACAGTTGACTAGAAAAATCGGCTGTTCTGACAATTTCATAGGCATTCTGGAGCGCGGGGAAGCCCCCTTCCCGTTTCGACGCTGGCCTCAATATGCCGATGCACTTGGGGTATCTCGAAAGAAGTTCTTGCGGATTGCTGCCGAGGAGAGATTCCCCGAGATCATGCCCTATCTCGTCCCGGAAGAATCAGAGTAGCAGTCAGTTTCACTCGTTTCTTAAAACACCAGAGCCCGCCGGCATCGGCGGGCATCTTTTTTTTCGGAGGTCCAGCAATGCTCGTAACGATCGCTTTTAATAATGTTCAGGCAAAGCTTCTCAACAGCGGAGATTCACTACTGAACAGCAAGATGACGAACATCGCTTACAAAGCCCTGCAATACGAAATTCCCGGATCTGAATGGGCTGCTCGGAAACGGGGCGCCAAAGGCTGGGAGGCTGCGAAACCCAAGATGGGGTCGTTTTTCTCGATCTCGACCTGGGCGTTTCCGACGGGATTGATTGCTCTGGTCGAAGATGCTCTGAAAGCCGAAGGAATCGCCGTCAAGCTCCAGGACGAACGGGTGCTGCCTTCCCGAGAATCTGTCGCATCGATACTGACCGAGGAAATTGCTGCGAAGAGCTGCGCTGGAATCACGCTACGCGACTATCAGGTCGATGCAATAATGTCGATCTTTAAACAGACCCGGGGAATCATCAAAGTGGCCACAGGCGGGGGTAAGAGCGAAATTGCCGCCGGCGCCATGCATATCGCCCATGCTTTCGGCATCAAGTCGCTATTCCTCACCCACCAGATTTCGCTGCTTCACCAGACTGCTAAACGCATTCGCAAATATACCGGGCTGGATGTTGGCATCATCGGTGACGGAGAGATGACCTTAGGGCCTATCACTGTTGCAACCGTTGAGACAATCGATGCCGTTAATAGGATCTATAAAGATTTAATGGATTGGCAGAAGATGAGGCAACCGGTCTCATGGCTCAAGAACCGCCTTGAATGGCTGGGCAAGCACCTGGCTCTGTCGCTCACTGAAGACGGCCGCAAGATAGCCGAAGAAGAAAAATCCAAGCTGGAGAAATACTACCGGATCGCAACAGGCGGTCCGGAGCGGATCGTTACTCGCCGGGTGGAACTTCGCCAGTTCCTCGAATCAATCGGGATGCTCTTCATGGATGAAGCTCACCGCGGATCAGGATCACAGTTCCAAGATGCTGTGAAAGCGTGCCCTAATGCTTTCTATCGCATCGGTTTGACTGCTACTCCGTGGATGAAGACGGATCTTGAGGATCTGAAACTCATGGCCGTCACCGGGCCGATCATTCACGAAACGACAGTCGATGACCTGGTTAAGAGAGGCTTGCTCGCCAAGCCGTATATCAAGTTCGTGAAAATCAAAGACCCCGTGCTTCCTCAGAGCTGGAAATACCCGAAGGCTTATTCCAAAGGCATCGTCGAGAATACTCACCGGAATGCTGCGATCATCAAAGAGACGCGGCAGCTCGTTGCGGCCGGCAATTCGGTTCTGATCCTGGTCACGCGCGTCGAGCACGGGAAGACCTTGCTCGGGATGATGCCTAAAGATTTTCGCGTTCAATACATACATGGCGAGAAGGACAGCAAGACAAGAATGGCGGCTCTTGATGCAGTCGAACGCGGCGAACTGGATGTTTTGATTGCTTCGACGATAGCCGACGAGGGGCTCGACCTGCCCAGCTTAAATGCTGCGATCCTCGCCGGCGGCGGTGCATCGTCCATAAAAGTTTACCAGAGGATCGGGAGGTCTTTACGGCCGAAAAAAGACGGGCCAAACGAGGCGTACATCGTGGACTTTATAGATCTGACCCAAAAGTACCTGGCCGGTCATTCGATGGCTCGTTACCAGGCGATACGGTCGGAGAGAGGCTATTCGATCGTGGATGAATTTTGGACGGCTTACAGCGGAAGAAAGGAGAGTGCATAATGGGCCAAGTCTACATTGGCGTTGCAAATTATGACCGCATCGTAATGACTTTTCAATTTCTGGCGCATAAGTAAAAGGCCATTCTCGATGATGATTTGACGGTTTCGAAAAGCGCCTTCACAGACTCGATATTTTATCAATGAAGCAGCTTACCTGAACTAAACCACGACATATGGCAGATAGCGACAAATTCAAACTACTATAGCTATAAAGCATCTCATTATTTATTAGGATGTTTTATTATCTGACTTTATTTGATGTAACTGAAACATTCAAAATATTTTCGTTGCACTTTCTTCCAACTCAAGATACTACATCTAAAGACCAATTACTCCACACTTATTTTTAACCATTTTCAAGAGAGGAGGCATTATGGATATTTTTGCTAGGGCGCTATTATTGGTATCCACAGTTTTGCTTTTGAACGGATGTGCAACATCACGAATAGCTGACCCAGGAAAAATCACTCTCCAACAGGCACTCGTCTCAGTGGCAGAAGGTCTCGATCAAATGGCTCAGGCTCAAAAACGTAAAACTGGACTAGTTCCTTCCGAAGTTGATGTCACTTTTAACATAACAGCCTCAGCCACAGATGCTGGGAAGTTATACGTTGAACTTTCCTCAATTCCTGCTGCCGGCGGGACTTTGAAGGCGGGCGGAGAAGCCAGTACAAGCATTTCTGCTACGCGCGGCAACCAAGTAACTATCAAATTCACAAATCTACTCTTCGCTGATAAGGACAAATTAGTAACTTCCAAGAAACCAGATGAAATAGCGAAGTTGCTCAAAGAACTATTTGGCACGGATATTCCAATATCACTTTATGGGACTGATATATCCTTACCAGGCCGCCTCTAGTTTCTGATGGAACTTTGGATTCTATTTGGTATTTAATGTATGCCAAAGAAGGAGATAAGCTCATGGTCGATATAGAAATCGTGGAAAAACCCAGAGAACTTAGGACTTATCCGTAAATAAGGTTGCATCGCCAACAGGAAGTTAGACTGTAGGATGGCACGGTTTTTTCGTGCCCACCGACTGTTGATTCATCTAAGTTTGCAACCGGTGGGCACGAAAAAACCGTGCCCACCCTACATGTGCTTATTTACGGATAAGACCTTAATGAGTGGACTGAAATCAAAGCCAAAACAGTGATTTTCCGGCGGGAAGGTAGAATTATAACAAACGGTTTTGCTCTGACAATTGAGGCAGAGGTACTCGAATTAGACGATGCACCTAGGATTATTTCATTTAACAAACTTGGAGATCTTGATGATAGGAATCCCGAAGTCATCATGATCTTAGCGAATGAGGTTAAGGGTACTAGTCTTGTCATTAGAAACACCGGCCAAGATGGAAAAAATGGCGCTCAGGGCGTTAAAGGAGTCACAGGACCTCCTGGTGCTCAAGGGCGCGCAACGACTTTGGAATCCGTGGAATGGTTGTTGTAATGGACATGACGGCGACCCAGGTGGAAAAGGAGGACTGGGTGGGCAGGGGCAACGTGCCGGTAACGGAGGGCGTGGAGGCGATGTAATAATTGACGTCAGAACTGGACTTAGTAAGATAGTAGTCGAGGATTTAAAGGGTGGCAAGAGAGGCAAACCCCGGTCCTGGCGGGCTTGGTGGCGACGGAGGACCAGAGTGGCCTGGCGCACCAGGAAGCCTGCATTGTGGTGGAACAGATCCGGGTGGTCAAGGGCCTCAAGGGGATCCTGGCCCACCGGGCCCGGAGAGTAAGGATGGTGTAGAGGGACATCTCCACTTACTTAGGTTTACTGGCCCAGAAGAAGAGCACATGATGATCTTCAAGCATCTCAACTTCCCAAACAAATGAGTTGGGGCTGAGTTCCAGAAATACCATTAATCTTGGTATGGTAAAATGCGGCTGGTTTTGCTCGATTTCCGATAAAATCAACACGAGTGACAATGTTTACTCTTGCCCTGTGGCTCTCCATTTTTCGCGCTGGACCCCTTCGCAGGGGTAATTAAAAAAATATAAAAGCTGCGGGATAAACATTTGTTTTTTCCGCAGCTCTTTTGTATCCTGTCGCCATAGTGAAATAAGGGGTTTACGGAGTCATCTCGGAGAGGGTTTTTTCCGCACCTTCAAAACGATCAGTGCCAGGAGGACTCGAGTGAATGCTGCGGATGGGGTCAGGGATTATTGCAAGGCAACGTACGTCGACCCGGCCAGAGCTACTGGTCAGAAGATCGTCAAAATCCGAGTGGGTGATGTACACAGCTCAATGAGGTTCAATAACCGACTACCCCTGGTATGTTCGGCACTGGGATCAAATAAGTTCGAACAATTGGGCAGGGTGAAGAGGATCTCGGTTGACGGGCCTTTGAACGGAGCCAACACGGTTTTTACCTTTATGCGCGTAGATTCCGGATTCAACACATCTACCCTTCTTGATCATATCACCGAGCTCTGGGGGCTGAAAATAGACGATATTCAGGCATTCTTAGACGCCGCCCGGTCCAAAATGCCCGCACCGAAATCATGACTCCGAAATCAGCGGCCATTTACGCCCGCGTCAGCACCGATAAGCAGAATTCGGAACTGCAGCTCGCCGAACTTCGTGCTTATGCCGAGAAGCGCGGCTGGGTGCTTTACCGGGAATACATAGACAACGGCTACTCCGGCGGGAACACTAAAAGGCCGGCATTCATTCAGATGCTGGAGGATGCCCGAAAGCGTCGTTTTGATTTGCTGCTAGTGTGGAAGTTGGATCGGCTGAGCCGGTCGTTACAAGATCTGATCAATACTCTGGCAGAGTTAGGATCGCTTAGGATTGATTTCGTGTCCTTCAATGACAGCGGGCTCGATACTTCCGGCCCAACCGGAAAGCTGCTCTTCCATGTCCTGGCTGCCTTTGGTGAATTCGAGCGCGACATTATCCGGGAGCGAGTCAAAGCTGGCCTGGAAAACGCCAGGCGAAAAGGCAAACGGCTCGGCCGGCCTCCCGCTTCCGATGAGGTCTTCGAAAGGGTCGCTATAATGCGCAGGGAAGGTCTCTCGATTCGAAAAATTGCTAAAGAGGTGGGCCTGGATGAAAGCACGATTCGCAAAAGGTTAAAGGGCGAGGCGGAAAAAAATGAGTTACTCGGTTGAAGATCGCGACGGATAACAAACTACTTCACCAAGCTCTTCTTCTCGGCGGTGCCGCCGTTTTCGTCCTGTCAGCGGAAACTCTTTAGTAATGCGTTCAGGCGGAATTTGGGAAATCGCTGTATTTAAAACTTGATCGGGGCAGTCACGGTCCCTAAGATCCTGCTTAAATCCCTCGCGAGTCATCTTTATATCAGATTCTTCAAGTTCCATCAGATAAAGGGAGATCCATATCTGGTTGGTTACGTCTCGAAAAACGCGCTCTTCATGGAGATCAATAATCTGGGCCATAGGCTCTCCTGTTGGTGAACGCAGAATAGCACAGAGCGGTGTCGACGAGAATGGAAATACAACTGTACGGAGGGACTTGTTTGGTTCTGGTTAATGATTCAACCCTGCTCGACTCTCTCGATCAGGCTTGATGCCTTTATTCCCAGAGCCTTGCAGATCCGGAAGAGTGAGTCCAGAGTGGGCGATTTTCTGTTCCGTTCCAGCAGGGAGATGTAGGTCGGGTGTAGGTCTGCCTTGGCGGCAAGCTCCTCCTGGGTCATTCCGGCTGTCTTCCGTGCGTTTTTGAGTTCTTCGCCAAACATGCACGGGAGTTAGGTTTATTTTTTGCTTGAAGTCCATAGACTATAGTCTTAGTCTGGTTTTGTGACCTGTTTGAGGAATTATGGGCTTGGGTAAATACTGTAAGCAAGATGGGGGGATCTTGAATGGCTGCTTTGAAGTTGACCGAGGGGGAGCGACTGAACAAAGATGTCTACGATCAGCTTTCGAGGAGGTACGAAGCTGACCCTCAGAGCCTTACTTTTGACGAGAAATGCTGCCTAATGCTTGCATCTATATCTTGGGGGTTGACCACTGAGAAATACATTAAAAAACTAACCGCCGAAGTCTACTTCGGCTTCCAGCGACAATGCGATCGCGCGAAAGCCCTCTTGGACAGCGTGGAAAACGGGACTTACCCGAAGCAAAGCTTCATGGATGATTTTCTCAAAATCATTTCCTGGAGGATGTACGAGGCTTGTTTCGTAACACCCGGTCTGGGCAACATCATGAGCCAGATCACCGATCTTCAGAATCGCGCGATGGCTCTCGATGACAAACGACCTGAACCTCCTCCCGATCCGGAACGTGAAAAATGGAAAAACTTCGACTGGCCTGTTGATGACAAGACAAGGATGAAGCGCGAGCAGCGAAGCCAGTTCGCCGACGAAGAGCGCCAGTATATGTTCGGAAGAGGCTATCAGCCTGGCCCGGAAACCGATCGCATCGCTGAAGAGCGGGCTCTTTTCAGGCAATGCGTCGGAACCGAGGATTTCAATAAGCGTCACAAGGATTTCATGCTCAAATAAAAATAGTACCGTAGATCTTTTGACATCGCTTCCCAGATCCCAGGAGAGCCCATGAGCGTCAGAGAGCATTTTGAAAGAGCGGAGCGGCTATACGAAACCGGTTACTGGTACGAGGCTGAAACCCATTTCAGAAAGGTCATTCAGGCTTGTGACGCCAAGCAACAGCCGAGCCGAAGTTATGTACGCCGAAGATCGGATGCCGTAGCCAGGCTCTACGTCATTGCTTCGGCATTGCACAGAGAAGACGATGCCGACATCTGGGCCGGCATGCTGGGATAAAGGAGGTGATTATGGACTGTCCTCGACGAAAAATTCTCTCCTTCTCCCCGGAGGTCCTCCTGAAGCTCCTTGATTCCTATCCTAAAGAAGGGACTCCTATCTGCGATCTTCCTTCTGATCTCCAGACAGTGAGTTCCGCTTGGGACCCGCAGAAGCATTCCTTTTTGCTGACCGTTGAGCATAAATCCTTTGACGAAGTCGGCAAAGGGGCGGAGATCCCGCTGGTCGAAGTCGATCTGACGAAACAACTAATACCGCGCCGAAAAGCTAATATTATCATCTAAAAGATAGGGTTCCAGGTGAAGCAAATATTTTCGCATTTCTTGGTCGATCTCGAAACAAGCAGGGTTCGGTGCCGGTCTTGTCGAAGATACTGCCGGTCAGTGCGGATAGATGAGTACCGCGCCTATACATGCTTCAATCGGGCCTGCCGCAATAAAGCCGGAATCAGGAGTCTCCCCGAAGGAGACTGGGAAGTCTTCGAAATGGACCAGGTATGGGGCGAGCAATCGGTCCAGGAGATGCTTCAGGAATTGACTGCTGACCTTACAGCCCGGATGGGAACGAAATTCTATTCATAATTAAGAAAATTGGCCTCTGGTATCGATCTTCGTCTCCATATTTCACCAGACGATCGAAGTCCTTGAAAGCTTATGGGGGGCCTCAAAAGGTCGGTGTAGATGTGTTCTATGAAAGCTCATTCGCAGTAGAAAGATGGCAAATGCATAGGACGGTTTCTTACCTAGTGTTTGGTGTTTTACTTTTTTGGGCTATTACAGTTCATGCCGAGGGACCTTTTCCAGGTTTCAAACCCTTCGGGAATTACTCCGGAGTCGACTGCTATGTTCAGGAAAACTTTGAAATTAACTTTCTAGAGATTTCTATTAATCGATCGCAATCTTCCGCCATCTTCGTTATGTCAGCGGCTCGGCAGGGAATATTCACCATTAAAGCTTATCGAGATGATATTTTTATTCACCAGATGACTGGAGATGCTTGGCCCGGAAAAAGAGAAATTAATTTTTCTTGTGGGTCTAGATTCAATCGACTGATGATAAGCTTCTGGGCTGGTAAGTATTGATTAACAATCAGTAAACCCATGTCCGATGATCCTTTGCCGACACCTAACAGGGTGAAAGGCCTTTACAAGTTTATGCTTCGATGCCTCGCGGAGGCGGGTTTTTCGGTATTTTCATGATCAATGGCTGCCTGTTCCTCAGATTGCGATCACATAAGATCAGTGTGTTTCAAATGTTTGGAATTGGTGTCCCGCTTTGCCCCACGGGGCCAAAGAGACCTTTTCGAGTCCCTGAAGAGGAACTCCAGTCACATAACGATCACATAAGACACATCACGCCCAAAATGGGATGTACCAACAATTTGACCTGGGCGCCGCGTGGGGATCGGAGCCGGTCCAGGATTTTCCGCGACAGCTCGCGGTGGCAATTGGGCCTGCAGGTAATGAAGAAAAGCACTCACAGAGATGAAATTTACCTTCTACATCTGCTGAGGTTCAAGTTCCCATTATAAGGCCCCCAATGCTTATCCAAACGTCCTCATTCCATTCGTTAAATCCCCTTCATGTGGCTATGGCTTTTAAACTCTAAGAACTTTTCCATTGACTTTTTAATGCCGGTCCGCCTTACTCTACCAACTGAACTCGCAGTAGCACCGCTCGCGTGCATTTCCAAAGTATACATCCGGGGCGGCAAGAGCATCTGCCCGGGGTAAGATCCTCAATTCATCTCGCATAACAGGCATAATGATAAGCTTCTTATTTTATAAATCGCTAACAAGTCTCTATAAATACCACCAGCGAACCTGAAGATGAGGAGTAGCGATTGGACTACTTGGCTCATTCCGAAAATCTTTTCGGTCATACCGATATGCTTCAGGTCCATTTGAGCAGAGTTGCCAAACGGGCCGAGGAATACGCTGCAGCTTTCGAAGCCGGAGAGGAAGCGAGGCTTGTGGGATTGCTTCACGATCTCGGCAAGTATGGCGACCTTTTTCAAGACCGACTGAAAGGAAAAGCGCGTCGCATAGATCACTGGTCCCAAGGTGCTTGGGCAGCCCTCAATTGTTATCGGCAGAAAGGGATTGCGGCAGCTCTCGTTATCCAGGGTCATCATATTGGCCTTCAGAGGGCCACCTCTGCCGATCTCAGGTCTCTGGATCCACAACGCCTCCAAGAGAACCATCCACTCGGTCTTCGCCTGTCCGATCCTCGATTGCAGTCGCTCCTGCAAAGATTCAACGGGGATGGAATGATTCTTCCCGATCCCTCTACCTTGCCGGAATCCCTGTATAACGGGCTCGGGATTAAGCGGGCTTGCGCATCCATGTTGGATGTGCGTATGCTCTTCTCGGCCCTGGTAGATGCGGATTTCATAGAAACGGAGGCGCACTTCGAATCGGTCGCAGCCGGTTCCACTCAATACCGAGAGGCAGGGTTGAGCCTTGATCCGAAATGGGCCTTGGACATTCTGCTTGCCGGGCTCAATCGGATCGCCGCGAAAGCAGAGGCATCATCCCGCGTCAAACAACTGCGCAAGGATTTGCTCTCCGCCTGTCTCGATGCTGCTCTATTGCCACAGGGGATTTTCACCTTGACAGCGCCAACCGGAACCGGAAAGACTCTAAGCAGTCTCGCTTTCGCCTTGCGCCACGCCGCCGACCATGGATTGCACAGAATTATCTTCGTTATTCCATTCCTTAGTATAATCGAGCAGACAGCCCGCTCATACCGGGACGTGTTTGAACCACATCTGCATTCCAGCGATCTTGAACGCTACATCCTCGAACACCACAGCCTTGCTGGAATCCACGGATCTGAATGGCGATCCTCTAATGACAACTCTGACCCGGAAAACACTCAGACCAACAGTAATCGACTCCTTTCAGAAAACTGGGATGCCCCGATTATCATCACAACAAACGTTCAACTGTTGGAATCCCTTTTTTCGAATCGGCCCTCAGCATGCCGCAAGCTCCATAACCTGGCCGGGAGCGTCATTATTTTTGATGAGGTGCAAACTCTGCCTGTTGGACTTGCCGTTCCAACACTGGCTACCCTTTCGCACCTCGTCGAACGTTACCATACCACGGTCGTTTTCACTACGGCGACACAGCCGGCATTTTCCAGCCTGAGCGAGACAACTCGAAGGCTTTCCGGCTACGAGTGGCATCCTCGTGAAATAGTCCCACCCGATTTAGACCTGTTTGCACGAGCGAAGCGCACACGACTGGAATGGCCCGATCCTAAATGTACGGTGACGTGGGATGCGCTTGCAAACGAGATCGCCGGACATGAACGAGTCCTTTGCATTGTAAATCTAAAACGCCATGCTCTGCTTCTCTTTGAAGCACTGAAACTTCTGAACGCCGAGGGCGTTTTCCACCTCTCGACCAACATGTGCCCGGCTCATAGAATGGCCGTCCTGTCTCAGATCCGCAAACTTCTCGATGCACGGAAATCCTGCCGGCTCATCTCTACCCAGTGCATAGAGGCAGGGGTGGATGTGGATTTTCCTGTTGTTTACAGGTCCTTCGCGCCGCTCGAAGCAATTGCCCAGGCCGGGGGACGCTGCAATCGAAACGGAAGGGAACAGTATGGAGTGATCTATGTGTTCCGTCCCGAAGACGAACGCTACCCCGATGCAACTTATAAACAGGCGGCGATTGTGACGCGAATACTTCTGAATGAACGGCGAGAATTGGACATAGATAATCCCGAGACTTTTTCAAACTATTATCGAAACTTCTTCAACATTGCCGAACCCGAAAAGCGCAAAGCGGAACTGCTGGAAGCAATTCAGGATCAGGATTTTGTTCGGGTCGCCTCCGAATACCGCCTTATTGAAAAGGACGGCATAAACATTCTCGTTGCGTATGATCGGCCTATTTTCAGAGAGTTGGCTGAGGAAGTGCGCGAGTTTGGTATCAATCGTAAATGGATTTTGAAGGCCAGACCACATTCGATCGGAATATTTCGGCCCACGAAGAACGATCCGGTCTTGAATTGGATCGAGCCGGCGCCTCTTCTGAAGGGCGTTGCGAACGGGCGGTCGGATGAATGGTTCATTTATCTGAATGAGGAGCACTATGACAAGGAAAAAGGCTTGATTCCGCCTGCAAAAGCTGAGTGCATTATTGCCTGAAAAATCAAAGAGAGAGGAGGAAACATGCATCCAAAGGACCAGGCCATGGACGTATGGGGTGATTTCGCCTGCTTCTCACGGCCCGAGATGAAAGTTGAGCGATTCAGTTATCCGGTAATTACCCCCTCGGCCGCCAGAGGTATTTTCGATGCGATTTACTGCAAGCCGCTTGAATTCAGATGGCAAATCACCCGGATCGAGATGCTTGCCTTTCCCAGCTACATTGCCCTGAGACGAAATGAAGTAAAGGAGAAGGTCAATTTAAACGCAGTTTTCAAGTGGATGGAAGGAAAGCAGCCGGAGCCGATCTTTGCCGATGCCACTTCCGACCAAGCCGGAACTGACCAGAAAGGGAGGACTCAACGGCAGACAATGGCTTTGAAGAGGCCGCGCTACCGCCTCCATGCCGAGATCAGGCCCTGGCTAGGATTTGAGAACCGGCAGCAGGGATTGGAAGCTCAGTTCCGCCGCCGAGCCGCCAATGGCAAATGTGTTTATCAGCCTTGCTTCGGCTGCCGGGAATTCCCGGCCTACTTTGAATTGGTCGAGCCTGATGCTCCGCGGGTCGAACCGGTGCCTGTGGACCTCCATGTCGGGTACATGCTCTATGATGTTTTCGACCTCTCCAGGCCGGGCCGAAATGACTCCAAGCCTTCAATCAGTGTTTTTCGGGCGAGTGTAAGCCAAGGAGTGCTTGCGGTCCCGGATTATCAAAGTCCCCTAGTCCTCAAAGGTGTCAGGGAGGAACGGTGATGTTGGATCTGCTTGCGCAATATGCACTGGACCACGATTTGGTCACGGAGCCCGGCTTCGCCCCCAAAAGGGTCCGCTGGGCAATAGTTTGCGACGAGGGCGGCGGCTTCCTGGATGTCCTTGAGATTGGCGACACCGAACAGAAGAAGAATCCCGGACGACTATTCGAACGATGTCCTGATCTGCGGCAGGACGAAAAAGTAAGTAAAAACGGTGCTAAAAGCCATTTTCTCACTGAGACTGCAAACGTGATAGCCCTCTATGATGCAAAGGCAATTGATAAGCATAAATATTTCACTGATCTCCTACGGCGGGCCGGGGAAGCGATGCCTCAACTGGACCTTATTGCCCGCATGCTTGAGAACAAGGAAAAGCTGGAAGTGATTCGCACCCGCCTTAAAGTTCAGGGGGCAAAAGCTAATGACCAGGTTACATTTCGACTAGGCGAGGCCTACCCCCTCGACTCTTATGCCTGGCACGATTGGTGGCGTGTGTTTCGAAGAAAAATATCATGTGCCCCCTCTCCCCCGATGAGATGTTTGGCTACCGGCGAATTGGCCCAGCCAGCTAGAGTCCACTGGCAGATTAAAGGCTTGGCTGATGCTGGCGGGAGGGCTGAATCGTCTCTCGTTGGCTTTGATAAAGATTCCTTTTGCTCTTATGGCCTTTTGCAATCCTCCAATGCGGCGGTTTCTGAGAAAGCGGCAAGTTCCTATCGCGCCGCTCTCAATCACCTTATCGAAAATAACTGCCGGCAACTTGCTGGAGCAAAAGTTGTGTATTGGTACAAAAATAAAGTTCTATCAAAGGATAATCCAGTCGCATTTTTGGACGACATGGAGCAACCAGAAGACCGGGAGCGCAATGCCATACGAGAAGCCAAACAGCTGTTGGAATCTCTCCAATCTGGAAGTCGGCCCGACCTCAGCGATAATCGTTTTTATTCCATGGCCATCTCGGGGGCTGGGGGAAGAGTTATGGTACGGGACTGGATTGAAGGCCAATTTGAGATATTGGTCCGCAACATCTGGGCTTGGCTCAGTGATCTTGAAATCGGAGAAATCCGCCCTTTCGGAATTGAGCGCATCATCACTTCGATATTACCTCCGAAGAAACCAACACAAGATTACAAAGATTGGATCAAACCAATTGGTTCTGAGCGACTTGCATTATGGCATGCGGCCATCGAAGGAAACCCTATTCCGTATAGGGTAATGTCGCGGCTGGTTTTGCTCAATCAGAGCTATTGCCTCTCTCAAGACATATATGACGCCTTACAAAGGACTCGGGATGTAATGCATGTTCGGATGGGACTGATGAAAGCATATCATGTCCGTAAACAAAGAATTGAAGGAGGAGAATCCATGACCCAGGATTTGAAGCCATACCTGAATGAGGAGCATCCGCATCCAGCTTATCATTGCGGAAGACTCATGGCACTCATGGCTCGTGTCCAGCGGGAGGCACTTGGAGATGTCGGTGCGGGAGTCGTTCAACGCTACTATGCAGCGGCAAGCAGCACTCCGGCCTTGGTGCTCGGGCGGCTTACCCGCACGAGTCAATTCCACCTAAGCCAAATCAAGAAGAACAAAGCTGGTTTGGCCCATTGGTACGAAAACAGGATTGCGGATGTTTGGGCTCGGATCGAGAACACCGTTCCCGGCACTCTCACGCTGGAGGAGCAGAGCCTTTTCGCGCTCGGTTATTATCAGCAGATGGCCGCCAAGCCTGAAAAAGCATCCCCGGAAATTAAATCCCAGGAGGGCATCCATGAGTAATCCTATCCAGAATCGGTACGAGTTTATCTGTTTATTCGACTGCGAGAACGGCAACCCCAATGGTGATCCGGATGCCGGGAACATGCCTAGGATCGACCCCCAAACCATGCTAGGCCTTGTTTCAGACGTTGCACTGAAGCGCCGTGTACGAAATTTTATCCAGGCCCAATTCCCTGATGACCCCAACGGTTGCGAACACTGCAACCGCATTTTCATCCAGCACGCTACCAACTTGAACCGCTTCATTGCAGAGGCTCACGAGAAAACTGGCGGACTTACAGTCCCGGAGGAGGGCGGCGGTTCCGGAAAAGGTAAGAAAAATCAAAAAAGCGCTGGGAAGAATAAGGTGTGGGAAGCACGCGAATGGATGTGCAAAAATTTTTTTGACATACGTACTTTCGGAGCTGTTATGAGTACCGGTCACAATGCCGGCCAAGTTCGAGGGCCGATACAATTTGCATTCGCCCGCTCTGTGGATCCAGTGCTGTCACTTGACTTTTCCATTACCCGTATGGCTGTAGCCGACGATGAAGGAGTTGGGGGCGCTAAATCAAGTTCCGACTATCTCAAATGGGAGGAAGAGCAACCCGAAGACAAGCTCCGCACCATGGGCCGCAAAACTCTCATTCCCTATGGACTTTACCTCACCAAGGGTTTCATAAGCGCGCACTTGGCAAATGATACTAAATTTTCCGAGGATGACCTCCGACTTTTCTGGAACGCACTCCTGAAAATGTTCGAGATCGACCGCTCCGCCAGCAAAGGCGTCATGTCGGTTCGCGAACCGATAATTGTTTTCAAACACGTTGGAACGGATGCGCAGGAGGAGCAGCGAAAGAGGCAGTGTGTGCTGGGTTGCGCTCCCGCTCACAAACTTTTCGACCTCCTGGAGGTTCAGAAGCGTGAAGGCATCGAAGCACCGAGATGTTTTGAAGATTATCGGACTGTTTTCCACAAAAGCAGACTGCCAAAAGGAGTCGAGGCGGAATTCATCGTAACCGGCGATGGCGGAGAGGCTACATCCGTTACGAAACTTCCGCCCGACATAACCCATATCGAGCTTTTTTAATGGAGCTTACACCATGTTTTCGGAAGATGACCTCCTGCCGCTTTCGGCTCTCCAGCACCTGCTTTTTTGCGAAAGGCGCGCGGCTCTGGTTCATATCGAGAGACTGTGGGAGGAAAATATCTTTACGGCGGAAGGCGTACATCTTCACGAGAGAGTGCATGGGCAGTCTCCAGTGGAGGCAAGAAATCAAATTCGCATTGCACGGGGTTTAATAGTCAGATCACTGCGGTTGGGACTTTCGGGAAAGCTGGATATGGTGGAATTTCACCAGTTGGCCAGTGCTCCAGAAAAGAGGCCGGCCAGGCCCGAGGGCATTCTTTCGGACGGTGTTTCTTTGACGGGGGCTGCCGGATACTGGAGACCTTTCCCGGTCGAATACAAGCGAGGTCGTCTTCGCCGGGAAGAAAGCTACGAGGTACAACTCTGCGCGCAGGCACTTTGCCTTGAAGAAATGCTCGGAGTGGTGGTGTCTTCCGGTGCGATTTACTACAGAGAGCCTCGCCGCCGCATTGAGATTGCCTTTGAAGTCTCACTTCGAGATGAAACGGAACGGGCAGCCAAGCGACTGCACATCCTTGTTAATTCAGGGGTTACTCCCTCTGCCCGATACGAGAAAAAATGCAAAAGCTGTTCACTCATTGAACAATGTTTGCCGAAAGCATTGAGCAGCCGAAAGATTGTACAAGGCTATATCGCACGTTCGATTGCCGAGGCCTTAAAGAGGGAAGGTGGTGTTTGAAATGAGACATCTTCTCAATACCCTCTACGTTACTACCCAGCAATCCTACCTTGCCCGCGAGGGAGAAACCGTGGTCATGCGGGTTGGGGGCGAGACCCGGTTTCGCGTGCCGGTCCATAACCTCGGGGGCATCGTCTGTTTCGGACTTGTTTCCTGTTCACCGCAGTTGATGCGGCTTTGCGCCGAAAGACAGGTGGCGGTCTCGTTTCTGAGCGAATACGGCCGCTTCTGGGCCAGGGTGGAAGGGCGCCTTCCGGGCAATGTCCTTCTCAGGCGGGAGCAGTACCGGAGGGCGGACCACGAACAAAAATCAGCAGAAATCGCCCGTCAGGTGGTCCTGGCAAAGATAGCCAACTGCCGGACGGTGCTCCTGCGGGCAATGCGCGATCACCCCGAGCGCGTGAATGCCACAGAGGTGCAGAATGCGGCGGATCGCATGGGATTTTTGCTCAATTCCTTGCGTGAAAAGGTTTTGCTCGATGAGATCCGCGGCATCGAGGGCGAAGCCGCCCACCGCTATTTCAATGTCTTTGACCATCTGATAACCTCCCAGAAGGAGGACTTCTTCTTCAAATCAAGGAGCAGGCGTCCTCCCATGGACAACATGAATTCACTCCTGTCCTTCCTCTACACTATCCTGGCCCATGATGCGGCTTCGGCGCTCGTGTCGGTTGGACTCGACCCAGCCGTGGGGTTCCTTCACGCCGACCGGCCGGGGCGCCCGGGGCTTGCACTCGATTTGATGGAAGAGCTGAGGCCCTTCCTGGTGGACCGGCTCGCCCTGTCGCTTGTGAACCGGCAGCAGGTAAAAGGAGGGGGCTTCGTGAAATCGGAATCGGGCGGCATCATCATGAGCGATGAGGTTAGAAAGGAGGTTCTCACGGCGTACCAAAAGCGAAAGCAGGAGGAAATCACTCACCCCTTCACCGGGGAAAAGATCGCCGTTGGCCTTACCGCGTTCGTACAGGCAATGCTCCTTGCCCGCCATCTTCGAGGAGACCTTGACGCTTACCCGCCCTTCATCTGGAAGTGAGACGGCCATGATGGTCCTGGTTACCTACGATGTAAGTACCGAAACGCCCGAAGGCAGGAAACGGCTGCGGCGCGTTGCCGTTGCCTGCCGCAATTTTGGACAGAGGGTCCAGAAATCGGTCTTCGAGTGCCTGGTCGACCCAGCCCAGTGGACGAGGCTGCGGGCACGCCTGTCCGAAGAAATAAACCCCGAGCAGGACAGCCTGCGTTTCTATTTCCTTGGCAGCAACTGGAAAACACGCGTTGAGCACGTCGGTGCAAACCCCGGCTACGACCCGGAGGGCCCCATGGTAGTTTGACAAAAGGCCCGCGCGAACCCCAAGCAAACATGAATTAGCGGGGATGTTCGCGGCGAGTGAAATCATTGGCAAAAATCGGATCCAATAGGCACGCTACAGCTCAAATACGCACCAAGGAAAGAGGTTCGGGAACGTTTCGCGGAAACACAGGCTCAAGTAACTGCATTTTTTAGCATTAAAAGGCAAGCTGTCGCCCCCCGCACGGGGGCGTGGATTGAAACTGCTACAAGCGCGAATCGGCCATGATCGTGGCAGAGGTCGCCCCCCGCACGGGGGCGTGGATTGAAACGAGTCCTCAATTAAGGTTCCGCCTATCGACCGTGAGTCGCCCCCCGCACGGGGGCGTGGATTGAAACATCATAGTGTATCCATGAACCGGCGATTAATTCCGGTCGCCCCCCGCACGGGGGCGTGGATTGAAACCCTGTCGTGTAGCCCCCTGTCTTAACCCATGCCCGGTCGCCCCCCGCACGGGGGCGTGGATTGAAACTGTTTGCACCAGGGCCATTACCGATAGAATGGTCGGTCGCCCCCCGCACGGGGGCGTGGATTGAAACCGGAAGACCGTATCCACAATACCGAGCGCATTCCTGTCGCCCCCCGCACGGGGGCGTGGATTGAAACTCGTATCCGTGGGTAAGACTTGCCTGAAAATGATGTCGCCCCCCGCACGGGGGCGTGGATTGAAACTTCGCCGGGTTGTTGTGTAGCTTCCGGGGCTGTTGTCGCCCCCCGCACGGGGGCGTGGATTGAAACAGGTCGAGTCAAAAATAGTTACCGCCCTGAATAAGTCGCCCCCCGCACGGGGGCGTGGATTGAAACCATCCGGGTTAATCTCTCACCAGTCCCGAGCCGGTGTCGCCCCCCGCACGGGGGCGTGGATTGAAACTGCTCGGGATGTTGTAGTAGGCGCTAAGGGTTTTCAGGTCGCCCCCCGCACGGGGGCGTGGATTGAAACATGCCTTGAAGCGCATAAGGCCATCCACCGTGAAGGTCGCCCCCCGCACGGGGGCGTGGATTGAAACCTGATGGCAGTCGCCATATCTTCAACGGTTTTAGGTCGCCCCCCGCACGGGGGCGTGGATTGAAACCCATTCATGCCGACGGTTATAGTTCACCTCGTAGGACGCCCCCCGCACGGGGGCGTGGATTGAAACAATCGTGCCGGCTGTAAAGGATATTGCCTCTGTGTCGCCCCCCGCACGGGGGCGTGGATTGAAACGATATCGGGATGAATGTTGCCCGACTGCGTACCGGTCGCCCCCCGCACGGGGGCGTGGATTGAAACGGTGTATTCATAGGCACCTATATCAAAGGCCACTCCCACGTCGCCCCCCGCACGGGGGCGTGGATTGAAACAGTGAGTGCATCGGACCGATTCGTGATTTCTGGAGGTCGCCCCCCGCACGGGGGCGTGGATTGAAACTTTTTAAGAAACCCAAGTCATGCGGCACTTACTGGTCGCCCCCCGCACGGGGGCGTGGATTGAAACTTTTTCAGTGAATTGAGTCAAGAGTGGGTAGAATGTCGCCCCCCGCACGGGGGCGTGGATTGAAACCCGATCTTGTAGCCGGAGTCGAGCTTGTCGAATAGTCGCCCCCCGCACGGGGGCGTGGATTGAAACTTGTCAACCAAAGCAGACGACCCGGCTCCGGTGGTAGTCGCCCCCCGCACGGGGGCGTGGATTGAAACAACTATGTCGTGGTCTTGTGATAAAAAATAGGATGTCGCCCCCCGCACGGGGGCGTGGATTGAAACTTAACGCCCTCAGCCATTGCCGTTACCAGCTCCATGTCGCCCCCCGCACGGGGGCGTGGATTGAAACTTTTCATCGGCGTTCTTTGCGGAATCATTATCGCCGTCGCCCCCCGCACGGGGGCGTGGATTGAAACAAAATCACCGGCGCTGCAGATCAGGGTTTTGCTACGCCGCAGTTCAACTGATTTGCTTGCACTTTGGCAACAGTATCAAAATATGATTCCTAATTTTACGTGGGAATTTGAGCTGCGGAGGAAGTCCGAACAAGTGGGAGGCGGTGCAGCAAAACCTGGTCAAAGACCTTCAAAGGATTGCGCCGAGCTTGGCTGTCCGAAGGAAAGAAGCTTTCTCAGAATCAGAACTCTGCTTTGCGGACATTTCTCGGACATTGGGTCCATAGAACCGCATTAGCTCAAGGGGACACATCTTATTACGAATCAGCTGCTCTACCCCTGAGCTACGCCGGCTCAAGGATTGAGAAGCCTTGTACCACAATAGCTCCGGGGTTTCAAGGGGGTGCGGAAAAGGACCGGGCCGGACCAGTCGGTACGAACATAGGGATACAAATATTGGATGTAAGTTGTTATTCAAACTTGGGAATGGGCAGCAAAGCGATCCTTGGAAAGAGATATTGAATCTCAGGCCTGACATCCCGATAATGTCTTGCACGGGTTGTGGACAGGCTGTGAACGTCTGCCTGAGCCTGTTTCCGGAAGGCCTCGGTTTCGATTGCGCTCATCCCGGCAGCAAAGCGGCCACACCGGCAACACACCTCCCGCATTAGAGGGTCACAATCAGATTTCTCCCCTTCTTTTTGGCCTCGTACATGGCCGTATCGGCCCTGTTAAAAATTGCTTCGAGGTTCGCATCATCCGACTTGATCTCGGTTACGCCGATGCTGATCGTAACGGCGATCTCCTGCTTATTGTATATGAACCGGGTATTTTCGATGGCTTTGCGAAGCCTTTCGGCAACACTCGACGCGCTTTCCACATCCGTTCCAGGGAACAGGATCACGAACTCTTCACCGCCCCAGCGCGCCACAAAATCAGTTTCGCGCAGCATGGGCTTTATTCGCTTTATCAGTTCTTTCAGACATTTATCGCCAGCCCAGTGGCCGAACCGGTCATTTATCGACTTGAAGTGATCTATATCGAACAGGAGCACGGAGAAGAACTGCCGGTAGCGCTGATAGCGGTGGATTTCCTCCTTTAGGCGGCGTTTGGCTGAGCGCCGGTTTGCTATCCCGGTGAGTTGGTCGATAAGGACTTCCTTTTCCAGCGCTTTGCGTTTTTCCTGGACCTGGTCTATTTCCTTTTTCATCCAGGTGAGGTTGCGCTGCAGGTTTTCCATCTCGCCGTGCAATGCCGATTCCCTTTGCTCTTCCGCCTTGCGCTTCTGTTCCAGGGCCGCGCGAATCGAGGCGAGCCTCGACAAGACCTGATTCTTGAACTCGGCAAGGGTCATGCTGAGGTGAGCCGAGTGTTTCATCTCATCCATGTGGCTTTCAATCAGATTATGAAGAGATTTGTGGACCGTTTCACTTTCTTCGGTCTGTGACATGGAGTTGATGAAGTGTTGCTCTATTTCTTTGAGGCTGGTCCCAATTTCCGAGATAAAATCGGTTATCTGGTTTCGCTCCTCATGCATATTCCCAATAAATGAGCGGATTAGGGCGAGCAGGTCTTTTTCGAGGGCCGGCAGGCTCCCGCCGTCAATGCTCGAGTCGAGTTTTTTCCGAAGGTTCGATAACTTGCGAGCGTAATCCTCACCCAGGTCCTGGTCGAATTCGGCCATCACCTTAAGAAATGCCGACTTCACTCCGGCAATCAGTTCGGGGTCAACCTCGCCATTGCTTTGAGCGTCCTTGCGCTCCTTTTGCCTGGCGGATTCACGCTGATCCGTTGCTGTATCGGGGTGAGCATCAGCAACATCCAGTACGGTAATCGAGCTTTTGAGCCGCTCCAGGCTTCTTTCCAGCTCCTCCATATCACTGCCGTTCTGGATAGCTTTTCTGAAATCGGCGAGCTTTTCCGATACGACGGCGCCGGCCCCCACGCGGGCAAGGGATGCCAGGGTTGCCGTCGAGCGCCGAAAAAGGTCCTCCATCCGCAGCACCTTTTCATGTTCCTCGACAGCGGCCCTGAGGCCTGAATCGCGATCGGCAATTTTTGCCGGTTTGACGCAATCGGGCAGGTCGTTTTGATCAGCCGTCAATACGTTGGCGTACACTGGTCCTTTCGGCAGTTTTTCACAATCGTATGCTGCAAGCATTTTGCGGACCTCCTCACGTTTGGCCAGTGCCTGGGACAGAAATGATATCGAGAGGGGCTGCTGCTCCGTGGAAAGCGATTTCAGGGTCTCGATTATGATCGCCGAAAGACCCTCCAGGCTATTACTCCCTTTTTGATCGACTAACATCTTGGCCTCCCGCCTCGAATTCCTACCTGCCCTTATCCGGATTAGCCGGGTTGATTTTCTCCCCCTTCGGTCCCCTGGGCTTGAAGAGTTGACATTCAATCCCCGATGAAGCATAAACCGCGAGGTGTGGGTGCCGGGGCGACCGAATCCCCCACGCATCGCACCCATAGGGCGTTGATTTTATCCAGGTGACAAAATAATGAACGCACCTGCCGCATTGTATTCGCTGGCTTCCTACAGCAAAACCTCCTTGCGGTTTTGGCGGAAAAAACGGTTGAAGTTTTTTCCTCCTGTTTCCGTTATTACTTTCAGCGTGAATGACTAACAAGTTCCATGCCAGATTCATTCTTCGATTTACTTGCTCCAAAAGAGCAAATTGCCCGTGAAAGGCATGTCCTATAATACCCTATCGCTTTTCGGATAAAGATTTTCTTCAAGTCAAGCGCGGATTTGTCCGATATTCAAAGTGACGGGAGTGGATAAGATGATTATCACCGACTATCGCGTACAGAGCATTTTGAGAACCTACACTCGGCAGCTGCAGAGATCGAAGCTGGCCGAGAAACTTAATCCCGAGTCCGGTGATTCCAGATCCAGCGTGGAAAAAGTATCCATCTCCGATGAAGCCAGGCGCCGCATGATGATGGAGCGCCTCACAAGCAGGGTTTTTGAGAAAGTGTATTCGAATAATGACATTGGAGCCGAATCGGCGGAAAGCGAAACAGGACCGGAAGTAGCCGCCGGCCAGGAAAGGGTTTAAATGAATATAAAAAAAGTGAACCAGTACGATGTAGCTGGAAGCGTGCAGGGAGCGAAAGGACCGGCCGCAAAGACCGGCGCGGATGATAAAGCGGCGGCAGGCACGTCAGCCGACCGGGTGAACCTTTCAAACCATTACCAGGTCATCACTCAGGCTAAAAAGGAGATCGCATCCGGAGACGAAGTCCGGATGGAAAAGGTCATGCACGTCCGCACTCAATTGGAGAACAGGACTTATACGATCAATTCTGAAGCAGTTGCCGACAAGATGCTGAGTGAAGTCATGTAGAACGCTAAAAGACATTTAATTGACGCCGGCCTTGCTGTTGCTAAACAGAAATTTTGACAGGCCGGCTTTTTTTTGCCTTTTTCACGACCTTCAAGTCAAACCACGAGCCGGACCCATTTCACTCCATGGGAATCGGATAGCCAATACCATTGATCTTGACGATAAACTCCCCGGCCGGAGTTTCCTCGATAAATTCCGCTATCTGGTAGTAGGCGGGGCGGGAAAAGCGGGCTTTGAATCTTCCGTCTAATATGCGGCAGTAGAGGACATTGTTTTCGCCGACGCGCAGAGTCCCGGGGTCGAGAATCTCCTGCTTCGGCAGGTGTTTCAGGCCCAGCAGGATTCTCTCTTCCGCTGCCCGGCTGGTTTCAAGATCCACCCTGGAGACGATGTAAGGGGTGTCTTCAACTTCGAGCAGGCATTTTCCCTTTGTATCCGCCAGGACGTATTCCCCGCCGGGTACAACTTCAAGCTTGTCATAGAGAAGTTCCAGGATTTCGGGCCGAAATATCCTGTTTTCTCCGTGATACCATTCCCCATCAGCATCCACGTATATGCCGCAGGGGCTTAGCCGTTCATTAACGGGCAGGGACATTTGACTTCAATCCTCTAACTCTTCGATCCCTTGATCTTTTTGCACGCAAAATCTTTCCATCTCGCTGTAGACGCAACCGCAATATTGCTGGCGATAAATGCCAAGATTGCGTGCCTTTTCCTGACCTTCTCTCCAACCTTCCCTGAAATCCTTGTAGAAAAAAGGGATCGAGTATTTCAGTGAAGCATCGTTTGCCAGGGAGATTATCAGCTCGTGCTTTTGCTGTTTGCTGTAGAGAAGAGTCGTGGTGAATGCGTCGAATCGGCTTTTTTTTGCAAGCCTTGCCGCGGCATCGATTCGCAGTGAATAGCAGTATATACACCGGCTCGTTTCGCGGAACGCAACCTGCCGGAAGAAGGTCGTGGGGTCGTAGTCGCGCCTTACGATCAGGGGAATTTCTTCGCTCCTGGCGTAGGCATCAAGGGTCTTTAGCCGCCTGTCGAATTCTTGCCACGGCTGAATGTGCGGATTGTAGAAAAAACCGTGGACTTCCGCCCCCTCCCCGCGAAGGACCGAAACCGGGTAGATCGTGCACGGCGCACAGCATATATGAAGAAGAATCCTGGACATCATTTGATCGGGACCTTTTTCATATTCATATCATTTCGCACGGGAAACTCTACCCCGCAAATTCGTCAAACCCTCGGCCAGTTTTTGCGGCAGGCCGTCGAAGCTCCCATTGCTCATGCACACGATGAGGTCGCCCGGACGCGAGGAACCCAGGAGAAATGAAACGAGTTCCCCCGGATCGTGGAAGAAATGGGCATCCTTTTCCCGGGCGCAAATATCGCCCACAAGCTTTCGAGTATCGAGGCGCTCGGACTCGGGAATCGATTCAAGGCCCGGTGGTTCCTTGATGCAGATCATGTCGGCATCGTCGAAGGCTTTTGCATATTGTTCCTGAAAAACCTTTCGCCTGCTGGAATTCGTCCTCGGCTCGAAGGCGGCAACCAGCCTCCGGCCGGGATAAAACATCTTGAGGCCCGCAACTGTTTCACGCACCGCCGACGGGTGATGGGCAAAATCGTCAATTACGGTAACATCGCCCTCGTCGTATACGATTTCCTGGCGTCTACGGACTCCGCCGAAGCTAAAGATTGCATCCCGGATTTGCTCGACGGGCATGCCGGCAAGGCAGGCAGCCGCAAAAACGGCGGCTACGTTCCAGACATTGTGCCTGCCCGAAAGCCTTGACCGGATAGTCTCCTCGCGAAAATTCCCCGGATGTCGAAGCTTGAATGAGACCTCCCCTGCCCTGTAGCAAACCGACCGTATCCGCCAATCCGCGCGGTGCGCGAAACCGTAGGTAAGAACATTTCCCTTGCAATTGGCTGCAATGGCGGAGCAGTTCGGATCGTCCGCATTGACTATGAGGTGGCCTCGTTCGGGTATGATCGCGGCAAAATCCCGAAATGCCTTCAACACGGCATCGAAATCCGCGAAAATGTCAGCATGATCGAATTCGATCCCGGTCACGATCCCGATGTGAGGCTGGTAGTGCAGGAATTTCGGGCCCTTGTCGAAATAAGCCGTATCGTACTCATCGCCCTCGATCACCATGTACTCACCGCGCCCCAGCCTGTAGCTCCTTCCCCAGTCCCGCACGAAGGCGCCTATGAATGCGCTTGGGTCCCTGCCACCCTGTTCGAGCACCCATGCCAGAAGGGAGGTCGTCGTGCTCTTGCCGTGGGTCCCGGCAACGACCAGGCCCTTTTGCCCGGAGAGAAAAAAGCGGCCAAGGGCCTGAGGCATCGAAACGTACGGCCGCTCCTGGGACATGATGTACTCGGCCTCGGGATTTTCGCGCCGCACGACGTTTCCTATTACGTAGAGGTCCGGGTCGAATCCCCTCGGATTTTGCTGTGAAAAGCCCTCGAAGAGCGGAATTTTCAGCGACTGGAGGTGCGTACTCATCGGGGGATAAAGGCCCCGGTCCGACCCCGCCACATCAAATCCTTTTTCCTTGAGCATAGTGGCAAGGGTCCCCATGGCGATCCCGCCGATTCCCACCATGTATATCTTCTTTATTGCATCAGAGATCATTTTTTAGAGCTTCCATCACGATGTCGTGGACAACGGGTCTGAATTTTTTGAAGGCATCATTTTCCCGCGTCGGGTGTACGCGGTTTGTTAGCAGCACGACCAGGATATCACGTTCGAGGTCGAGCCAAAAGGAGGTCCCAGTAAAACCAAGGTGGCCGATGCTCCCTGGGGAATAATATTTGCCGGCGCTGGATTCGGCTGCCCGTGGCATATCGAACCCCAATGCCCAGGTGCTGCCTTCCGGGCCTCCCGCGCGAGTCCAGAAAAGGCGTGCGGTATCACGCGAAAAAAGCCGACTTTCCAGTTCCCCCCGGTAAACGGCGCGAAGATAGGAAATCACCGAAAAGACGGCCCGCGCGGTCCCGAAAAGCCCGGCGTGGCCGGCAATGCCCCCGAGTGCCCAGGCATTCTCATCGGAAACTTCGCCGATGAGCACCCGCTTTCTCCAGGGACAAATCTCGGCGGCGGCGAATTTTACCTCGGATTCGTCAAAATCGGGGAGCCTTTTTGGAGAAACATCCGGCCCGCCCTGTGTATCAATTGGACAAAAATTCAGCTCGTCGAAAAAAGCGGCGGGCTTGGAAGCCAGCCCCACATCCACGGCCTTCCCTGTTTTTTCGGATTGCCCGGCGCCGGCAGCTCTTTCGGCCGTCATGGTTTCGCACAGGATCTTTTTTGCCAGGCGGTCGAGCCGCTCTTCAAATGTCTTCTCAAGTATTATCCCGAGCAGGATATAGCCCAGATCGCTGTATGCCGCGACACTCCCTGGGGGATTGTCCAATGGATCGTTGAGGATCATCGAAACGACTGCTTCGCGCCGCTCTTCCGGCTGGATTTTCACCAGATCTAAAAAGAACTGCCGGTACGGGGCCAGGCCCGATGAATGGGTGAGCAAATGCTTAATGGTTATGTCCCGCTTATCGGAAGGCACCGCCTCATCGAAAAAGCGCGGGAGCTTATCGTCCAGTCCGATTATTCCGCCGGCCGCGGCGTGCATCACCAGCGGCACGGTTACGAGCGGCTTTGTAAGAGAGGCCAGGTCGAAGCGGGTCGATGGCGTGACCGGGCTGCCTCCTTGGCGGTCCACTCCCCAGCACTTTTCGAGGCGGAAATTGTCCCCTGTTGAGACTATTATTCCCGCCCCAGGAAAATACCCCCTTGCGAGCGCACCTTCGAACGCGCGGTCGAGAGGCTGGGAAAGATCAGCCGATAATCGGGGATTGGATTCTGAGAACTCTTTCATGTGTATCCAGCACGAATGGAGCGCCAAGCGGAATGACCTCGTTTCGGCGACCATGTCCGAAAGGAAGGTCATGGATAACAGGAAAGTCGAAGTACTTGACGTGCTCCATTACCATCTCATTTATTTTTGTGTTTTCGGCGCAGTTTTCGAACTCTCCCAGGAGGATTGCGCCGAGCTTTTCCAGTATTCCGGCAAGCTTGAGGTGATTGATTATCCTGTCCAGCCGGTACAGTGCCTCCCCTCGGTCTTCTATAAGCAGCAAAGCTCCCATGAGATCAGGCAAAAATGGGGTGCCGACGAGGTGCGAAAGGCAGGTGAGATTTCCGCCAATGACTTGGCCAATCGCGGCGCCGTGCCTCAAAACCTGCTCGGGGCCGAAATTCCACTCGAACCTGGCGGTTCCGCACAGGGCATCTATCACGCTTTGCGCCCGCTCGGGCGATTCGCCAATCCCAGTAAGGTTGGGGCCATGAAACGTAATCCACCCCATCCTGGCGAGCAATGCAAGGTGCACGAAAGTTATATCGCTATGGCCGATTAGAATTTTGTGGTTGTTTTTGAGCGAATGGAAATTCAGCCAGGGCAGGATTCGTCCGCTTCCGTAGCCGCCTCGGATGCAGACGATGGCTTCGATTCCAGGGTCCCGGATCGCATCGGTCAGGTCTCCGGCCCGTTCGACATCCGATCCCGCCTGGTAGCCATTCGCGCTGAAAATGTTTTTTCCGGGGACTGTTCTGAAGCCGGCGCCATCGAGTATTGCACGGCCCTGTTCGTAGAGGGCCCGATCGAAGGGGCTCGAGGGTGCAATCAGGGCAATCGAGCCGCCCGGGCCAGTGCGCTTTAGGATCATGCCGGTTTTTTGTTCCTGTCGAAGATGATTCTCAGGCCCTTGAGGGTCAGATACTCATCGACCTCGTTTATCATCGGGCATTCGCTTGCGATAAGCGGTGCAAGACCACCGGTTGCGATAACGTACATATCGCGGTTGGCCTCTCGTTTTATGCGCGTGAGAATGCCCTCGACCAGTCCCGCGTACCCATAGACAATACCAGCGTTCATCGATGCAATCGTATTCCTTGCAAGGATCGACGGCGGCCGTGCAAATATCTCGACCCTCGGGAGTTTGGATGCCTTCTGGAAGAGGGCCTCGCACGAAATCATGATCCCCGGCGATATTACTCCACCCATGTACTCGCCACGGTCGGAGATATAATCGAATGTTGTCGCCGTGCCGAAATCGACGACGATTGTTGAAGTCTTTCTCAGATCGTATGCCGCTATTGCGTTTACTATGCGGTCGGCGCCGACCTCCTTGGGATTATCATAGAGAATGGGCATGCCCGTGCGAATCCCCGGCCCGACCACGAGCGGTGTGACCTTAAAATATTTTTCGCAAAACCTCTCGACCGGGTTTAGCGCCGGGGGAACGACGCAAGAGATGATGATGTCCTTAACGCTGTCCAGTGGCAATTCGTGCGCCGCGAAAAGGTTGCGTATAGTGATGGCATATTCGTCAATTGTCATATTCACTTCGGTGCGAATACGCCAGTCGTAAATCAGCGTGGCCTCATCGAACAGACCAAGTACGGTGTTGGTGTTTCCTATGTCGATTGCCAGCAGCATTCAGACACCTTGTTTCACTTTTGGTTGGATTATCCCTTCCGGGGAGTTGAAGGACCGCTGCTCCGCACAGGCATCCGGATAAGGGGCTTCAAGGGCAATAAAGGCCGCAGCATGGGCATCGGCCTGATCATGCCAACGCTCATTGGAGCCATGGGCAAATCAGTGCGGTCTCTGATTTTATCAGATGAAACTTTTCCAGGCGGAGATTTTCTCATCATCCCCCCAGGTGCTTTTCTATGCAGGAGGCCATTTCGTAGGCGACGCTATCTATCAGCTCCCTGCTCGCCCCTTCCACCATTACCCGAATAACCGGTTCGGTACCCGAAGGCCGAATCAGCAGGCGCCCCTCCGTCCCGAGCCGCTCTTCCAGCTTTCCCTGCAATTCGACTATTTCCCCGATCTGCTGGAAAGGCTTCTTTGAGACGACCGGAACGTTTACCAGCTTTTGGGGATAATGCTCCATGATCTTTTTCAGATCGTTTAGCGGACGCAGTTCGCGAAGCATTACAGCAAGCACCTGGAGCGCCGACAATATACCGTCGCCGGTGGTTGAGTGGTCGAGGAAAACCAGGTGCCCCGACTGCTCGCCTCCAAGCGTGTACTTGTGCGCGCGCATCTGCTCGACCACGTACCGGTCGCCAACCAGGGTACGGATCAGTTTGGCGCCCATCTTTCGAAGGGCCACTTCGAAGCCCAGGTTGCTCATAACAGTCGCAACCACTGTATTATCCTTGAGGGCATTGCGCTCGATGTAGTGCTTTGCGCAAATTGCCATCATCTGGTCGCCGTCGAGGATCTCACCCTGATTGTCTGCAAGGATCAGCCGGTCGGCGTCCCCGTCGAAGGCAAGTCCGGCGTCCGCCCGGTTTTCGCGAACCATGGCCGCCATATACTCGGGGTAGAGCGCTCCACAGTTGCTGTTTATGTTCTTTCCGTTAGGCCGATCACCGGTGAGTATGACCTCGGCCCCAAGTTCCTCGAAAACGGTTGGGGCCACCCGGTACGCGGCGCCGTTGGCACAGTCCACCACAAGTTTCAACCCCTCCATCGAGAGATCGCGCGGGAAGGTATTCTTAAGGTAGACGATATAGCGCCCCTGGGCGTCGTCGATTCGCCTTGCCCTGCCGATCTCGGAGACGGGAGGTCGGGGCAGCTTGTCGATTTCGCCGCTCAGAATGAGTTCTT
Source organism: Desulfarculales bacterium UBA696 (assembly GCA_002298995.1). Taxonomy (GTDB): domain Bacteria; phylum Desulfobacterota; class Syntrophobacteria; order Syntrophobacterales; family Syntrophobacteraceae; genus SbD1. The sequence continues at coordinate 102,879 of DBMO01000069.1, read as the reverse complement.
CCATGTAGCTTTCGGTCTCATCGGGCAGCTTGAATCCGTCGCTTCCGAAAATCTTTATGCCGTTGTACTCGTAAGGATTGTGGGAAGCGGATATGACTATTCCGGCATCGGCCCTCATGCTGCTGGTAATAAAGGCTATTCCGGGCGTGGGCAGGGGCCCCACCAGCAAAACGTCAACTCCCATCGAGCAGATACCGGCCGTGATGGCATTTTCGATCATGTAGCCGGACAGGCGGGTGTCTTTCCCGATGATAATCTTGGGCCGGCGGTGCATGCTCTTGAAAAAATGGGCCGTGCTCGCCCCCACCTTCAATGCCAGATCAGTGTTCATCGGAAAGGTGTTTGCAATCCCCCGAATCCCATCCGTTCCAAAAAGCTTCCCCATTCAAAAATCTCCCTTAAAAAAGACTTCCACCGCAGAGGGCGCGGAGTAGAAAAAACGATCTTAAAACACAGGTATAATTTACTTAGTGGGCTTCACAAACTAAAAATGCCTTAACTCTCTTCTCTTCCCGCGTTCTCCGTGTCCTCCGCGGCGAAGACAGCTTTGCGTACTGCATCCGCCATTCTAACAGCATCATGGTGAAAAGCCACGTCATGAACGCGAATAATGTGCGCCCCGGCTGAAATGCCGAACGTATTGACAACAGCCGTCCCCAATTCCCGGTCATCCTCGATGCGGCCAAGGACCGAACCGATAAATCTTTTGCGCGAGGCGCCCAGCAAAACCGGCCTGTCCAGGCTGGAAAACGCTTCGAGTTGTCCGATAATCGCCAGATTGTGTTTCACCGTCTTACCAAAGCCAATACCCGGATCAATCACAATCTGATCGCGCTCGACCCCGTGTTCGGTTGCGAAGCGAATGCGTTCGTCCAGGAAATCGGAAATTTCCGCTATAAGATCTGAGTAGACCGGGTGTTTCTGCATCGTCCGCGGCGTTCCGAGCATGTGCATCAATATAAGTGGAGCGCCGGTGCCGGCTGCTACCTCGACCATTTGCGGATCGAACCTGAGCGAGCTTACGTCATTTATGATATCAGCCCCGTTCTCAACAGCCCTGATCGCCACCTCCGCCTTGTTGGTGTCAATCGAGATCGGGATGGCGCTTTTTTCGCGTACGGCGCGGATGACAGGTATTACCCGCTCGATCTCCGTCTCGAGCGCAACGGGATCCGAGCCGGGTCGGGTCGATTCCCCTCCGATATCGAGAATGTCCGCGCCATTGGATATAAGTTCAAAGGCGCGGCCAACAGCTTTCTCGTGGTCGGCGAACCTCCCCCCGTCCGAAAAAGAATCGGGGGTAACATTCAGGATACCCATTATGGCCGTCCGGCTGCCAAGCGCTATACTTCCACCGCCGGGCAGCTTCAGGCAATAGGATTTTCTGCCGCACACCGCCACCTTATGCTCCTCTATAGCCAGGCAGCGGGATTTTGCATCATTTAGCCGCAAATGAGAAGAAAATTTGACGGAAATCCCACAAGCTTCCAGGATTCATATCGTGCTCAGCAGGAGTAATACCGGATTGAAGGGCCGTTAATCATTGCGGAACGCCTGGAAATAAAGAGAACTGCTGAAGGCGAGGGCCGATCCCATTGCGAGGTATATCGGAGCGATGAAGTATTTAGAGACCGGTAGATGGCGCAGGAAAAAACCGAGCAGCATCATGAAAATCACAAGGAAATAGCTTCGCGGGGCCTGGAATGCGAAAAGGCATGTCACTTCGGGCAGTGTTTGAATGCGCAAAATGTTTCTCAGGGCGATTCGCGAAACAAGATACAAGTGGATGACAAAACCAAGGCCAATTGAACCCAGTGCAAGGATCAGATTAAGCGGCCAGGCAGTTTCGGAAAGCCACCTGCAGGCAACCAGGATCAGGCCATTGCCTACCACAAACCAGACAACTCCTCCGGTTAGCAGATGCCAGTATCTAGAGACCGCGGGCCTGCATTTTTCAGCCAATCCACGTGACTTCCAAAACCCCCGCATCCGGCTTACCGCCCTAAACCCTGTCATCCGGTCCGTCCGTCCAATCCGTGCCAGCAGCCTTGTTTGTAAGCGAAAACATCGCTCAGCGACCTCATTATATCGATCCACTCGTCGAAAGTCGCCGGTTTGGTGAGAAAAGAATATGCTCCGGCTTTCAGGGTGAAAGCAATGTCCCTTTCCTCGGCGGACGTGGTTAACATCACGATCGGGATGTGCTGCAAAAAGGGTTTTGACCTAATTCCACCAGCGCTTCGCGGCCGTCTTTTCTCGGCATATTGAGGTCGAGCAGAATCAGATCCGGAAGTCCTCCATCAGGGGCGGATAGGGATTTTAGAAGATGCCCAACAGCAGGATGCCATCCTCGACACAAAAGAAATCGGCCCCTACACCACTTTCTCTCAGGGCTTTTTCAGCCAGCATGCGATCTTCCGGATCATCGTCCGCCATTAGTACGGCTCGATTCCATTTACTAGCCATTACCAAATCCCACATCTCCCGCAGTATGGGTCAGATCACGTTGCGCTTGAAAAAGACCTCTCACCGCAGAGTGAGGGGAGGACGCGGATTAATACCAATTCAAATTAAGCTGACTTTAAAGAAGCTTAACGAGCTTTGCAAATGTAAATTAATTTGGGCTTCACACCCTCGGGAGACTCGTCTTATTCTTGACCTTCTCTGCGGTGAGAAGAAAATTACAGGCAGAATGTAGCTTCTTCCGTGGGTCTTGATTTCTGGATATGCGCAGGCAGAGTGATAATAAAGGTGGAGCCGGCCCCGGGGCTGCCTTTTGCGGCAATGCTCCCTCGATGGCGTTCGATGATCTTCCTGCATATCGCGAGCCCCATTCCGGTGCCCTGATATTTGCTGCTCCGGCCATGCAAGCGTTCAAAGGGCTTGAATATCCGCTCGGCCTGCTCCTGCTCGAAGCCTATGCCGTTATCCTCGACATATATGCGGCAGATGTCGTTTTCCGCCAGGCCGTATATCTTTATAACCGGCTCATTGCCGTCGGGCTGGTATTTTATCGCATTTGCGATAAGGTTCTGAAAAACCTGTCGCATCTGAGGAGCATCGGCCTCGATGGTGGGCATATCTCCGATTTCAAGTTTCACCCCATTTCGCCTTATCGACAACTCCAGATCGCTGGCAGCTTCCCTTGCAATTTTCCCCAGGTCAGTCGCAACAAACGGGTTCACACGGGTTGTGACCCTCGAATAGCGGGTCAGAGCATCTATCAGCTCATTCATGCGCTTCGCCGCGTCCATCATCCTGAACAGATACTCGCCGCCCTGTCCCTCCCTGTCGTATTTCTGCGAAAGCAGTTCCCCGAAAGCATGAATTTTTCTTAAAGGCTCCCGCAGGTCGTGAGACGCAATGAATGCAAATTCCTGCAGATCCTGGTTGAGGGCTTCCAGTTTGGCCATATTTGAAACCAGGACCCCTTGTGTTTTGAACTTGTGAATGCCTTCGCCGATCAGGCTGGTCAATTTCTCGATGAAAAGCACCCTGGGCTGAGAGAAAAGCCCTGCCCGCTCATCCGCCAGGTGGACAGCGCCGATCAGATTGTTCTCTTCCCGAATCGGAATGATTGCCATGGACTTATAACCCGCTCCAATGCAGACCCCGAGGAACCTTTCAGCTTCCTCCCCGACCATCGAGTCGAGGATTTGCTTCGACTCGTTGAGGACAAATGAACCGCCGGAAGAGATATGCGGCAGGTCCCGTGGATCGGGTTTCCCGAGGATAACCCTTGTACAGGCGCAATTATCCGAACTCAGGAACAGCCGATCCTCTTTTTCCAGGAATGCGTCGCTGAACCCGATGCTGGACTTGTAAGGTATCGTGCCATCTTCGACAAGCCTGATGCCGGCGCATGAGCACCCGGTCCATTCCTTCAGATACGAAACCAGGCCGTCCAGGAAAAACTTCATTCCCTGGGCGTCCATCATGAGTCTCAGGATCATATTGACGGCATCGGTTTCACGCTGGATCTTCCCGCTCTTTTCCATCTCGTCTTCAAGATGGGCATTTACCAGCAAAAGCTGCGCCGTGCGTTCGGCAACCTTTTCAGTAAGATGATTTTGGGCTTCCTGAAGGGCGGCCTGAGCCTTTTCGCGTTCAGCGATCTCCCGTTCCAACTCGACCGTGCGCTCCCTCACCCCTGCGTCCGCCCGATTAAGAGAAGCCGCGGTCAGCCACATAAGACCGAGAAAGCAGAAAGTAATGGCAGGTACTGCCAGAACTCCCCCGCTTTCCGACAAGACAACCCCCGACCGCTCGCCGCGAAGATGGACCCACACTATCAGAAGGGGTAATAACAGGATTGCCGGCAAGAGCCTCCTGGTCATAACTCCACCGGCAAGTTTGCCGGTAAGCGGACGCATCAGCCATGTATCAGTGCGTTCGCAAAAAATCGCCACAAACAGGGCGCAGAACGCTAGGCCGGTATCAAATGAAGTCGTAAGTTGCCACACAGGGTTAAGGTCCTTGATTCCCAGAATGTAGCTGGACGGAACCAGATAGCTAAGAGCAGCTCCCGGCAATACGACAGTATGGGCGACGTTAGCCGCCTCCCTGCTGCCTTCGGCCAGCAACAGCAGCGCTATTCCAGCTAACAGGAAAAGGATCCCGGTCAACAGGGCCGGCCTGCTCACGGGAATGTGAAGAATGGCGAAAAACCACTCCAGCGCAGCGCTGGATTCCCTACCAGTGACCATCTGCGTAGCGTATTGAGACATGATTGCCAGGCTATTGAGACAAACCAGGACCCCTGGCGCCAGAAGAAGGGCAGACTTGCGGGGTCCGTGCGAAATTCGAGGCAGGAGCACCAATTCGAGTCCGGACAGGAAGAAGCAGAGTGCCGTAAAAGCGCACATCGCCTCCCGCCCGGGTCTGATGCCATTGATGAATTCGATATTGAACAGGCTTTCGGCAAGAGAAATGAACGAGATGATGAATATGACCAGGATGGCCGCCCATTTTACTGACATGGCGTTAAGAGGTGCAAAATTAAGGGGCCGGGGTTCCATTAAGACCTCGTATCGTTACTGCCTGTTTCCGGTTCCGGTGAGCGCTATATTAAGGAAATGGGAAGCCCGGCACCGGGAGTTTCAAACGGGAAATCCTATGTATTCATAATTATTTCATAGCAAATTAGCAAGGTTACTGAAACTGATTATTAACGTTCGATGAACAACCGGCCTAAGGTGGGCTTTTTTAGTCGAAGAGGAATAATGGATTTCGAGACTCTAATTTTTCGAAATCAAAGGAGGTAGCCACTGCTTAATTAAGGATGGGCCATGCGGCGCGGGCTTTCCAGCCCGCCGTTCGGCCGAACCTCCTGGATCACTCGCAGGCAGGCAGGAAAGCCTGCCCCAAGCAGCCCTTCTTTTAGGTGAAAAGTATTGGGGCCATGCCACGGACGAACACGGCGAACGGTGATCTTGAATCCAACTTGGTATTAATTGGTCATACTCTGAACCGGCGCTGGAATGCGGCCGCCCAGTCGAATGAAATCGGAGGAGCCGTTTTCCCCGCGGGCTGAAATTATTGTAGCTTCGCCCAGGAGGCCGCCGAAAAATGCCTTTTCTCCCGCCTTTTTGCCGGGGACGGGAATCAGCCTGGCGGCCGTTGTCTTGCGGTTAATGACGCCTATCGCCATTTCATCGGCGATTATCGCGGCCAGGGTTTCCGCCGATGTATCGCCTGCAAGCGCGACCATGTCGAGCCCGACAGAGCAAACGCTGGTCATGGCTTCCAGTTTTTCTATGCTTAAAAACCCTTTGCGGGCCGATTCGGCAATATTGAGATCCTCGCTTACCGGAATGAAAGCCCCGCTCAGACCTCCAACGTAAGAACTGGCAAACGCCCCGCCCTTCTTTACGGCGTCGTTTAGCATAGCCAATGCCGCCGTGGAACCCGGCACCCCGATGTGGCTCAAGCCAAGGCTCTGGAAAATCTCTCCGACGCTGTCACCAACATTGGGGGTCGGGGCAAGCGAAAGGTCGACCACGCCGAAGGTTACCCCAAGCAGCCGTGCGACCTCTCTTCCGATCAACTCTCCAACTTTTGTGACCTTGAAAGAAGTATGCTTTATTATCTCTGAAAGCTCGCCTAGATCGATGCCCGGGTTTGCCGCGCGGGCGCGATCTATTGCCATCTTTACGACGCCGGGGCCGCTTACTCCCACGTTTATTACCTGATCGGGTTCCCCCACGCCCAGATAAGCTCCGGCCATGAACGGAATATCTTCGGGAATATTTGCAAAAACACACAGTTTGGCGCAAGCCACGCCGTCGCGCTCGGAGGTCAGTTCCGCCGCCCGCTTTATCGTCTTTCCCATCAGGTATACCGCATCCATGTTGATGCCGGCGCGGGTGGACGCTACATTAACAGACGAGCAGACGCGCTCCGTCGAGGCCAGCGCATCGGGGATAGCCTCGATCAGCGCGCGGTCGCCCGAGGTAAAACCCTTTTCCACCAGAGCGGTAAAGCCCCCTATGAAATCGACCCCAACCTCCCGGGCGGCACTGTCGAGCGCGACTGCCGCCTCGACCATCTGCCCCGTGCTCATCGCGCAGGCCGCAACCGCAATCGGGCTCACCGCTATACGCTTGTTAACAATAGGTATCCCGTAGCGCACCCCCACCTGGTCGCATACTTCGACCAGACCGGATGCTATGCGGCATATCTTTTCGCGAAGCATGGCCGTGAAGCGGCCTATATCCCCGCTTGCACAGTCAAAAAGGCTGATCCCGAGCGTTACGGTTCGTACGTCAAGATGCTCGTGTCGGAGCATTTCCAGTGTCGAGATTACTTCTCTGTCGCTTAACATAATTGTGTCCGGGGGCGAAAAGGTTATTCAGATTCGGTGGATGGCTTCGAAGATGTCCCTGTGCTGGAGGCTTATTTCCAGACCAAGTTCGCGGCCGCGCTCGTAGAGGGCCTCCCGAAAAAGATTCTGGTCGAGCGCCGAGGGAATATCCACCTCGTAGATCATGATGTTCGAGCGAGGATTGACACCACCTCGAAAAACCGCCTTGAGGCTTGCAATGTTTACCCCAAAGCTGGCCAGAAGCTCGGTGATTCCCGCCACCAGGCCCAAGCGGTCCGGGCCGAGGGTCGTAATCACGAACGGCTCGCTTGCAGGCGCTCCCCAAATTCCGGCCGGGTCCATCTCGCGGACAAGCGCGGCGAGACCCATCGGTTCCAGCTTCTCGCCAAGGCGCCGCACAAGCTCGCCTGTTTCGAGCGAGTCGGGAATGGAGGCGATGAACACTCCGGCAAACTCGGTTTGCAAAATTGTCTGGCTCACATCCTCGATATTGCACCCGCTAACGAAAAGCACATCCGCAACCGCGGCTATTATGCCGGGCCGGTCGTGACCTATTACCGAGACAATTGCCTTCTTCATGGCAGTTCTTCTTCGGAGCCGCACTCCGCCAGCTCGCGTATGAGGCGCAGCGACTCGCGCGCCTCCTCGGCATCGAGCTTATTCAGCGCAAATCCGGCATGCACGATAACGTATTCGCCGGGATTCGCCCCTTCGGGCAGCAGCATGAGCGAGGCCTTGATCAATGCTTCACCGATCCGCACAGTCGCCACATCGCCATTAACTTCAGTTATTTCTCCCGGTATGGCCAGGCACATTTTGGTTTCCTTCCACGAAAAGAATTTAAGGAATTTAGCAGTGGATTCTCTCCTTCGGTCGAGGAATTCATCACCTGTCTAACCCAAATTCCTTAATCACCTAATTCCTCAATTCCTTAAATCCCTTCAATTCCTTAATTCCTCAGATTCCTTATTGCTTAAACCCCGGTCTGATGATGTGCATTTCTTTTGCCGAATTCCTCCACGGCCCTCAGGATATCCTCGCGATCCAGCTTTTTCCTGTCATCGAGAAGTGCGCCCAGGACGGCTTCCCTGACCACCAGACGGATATCCGATCCGGTAAATCCTTCAGTAAGAGCGGCAATTTCGGCGAAGTCTACCGTAATATCCACTTTATGGAGCACCTTCTCGAATATCTTTCGTCTCATTTCGGTGTCGGGGGCGTCGAAACTCATCACCCTGTCAAAGCGCCTCCAGGCGGCATGGTCCAAAAGCTGGGGGTAGTTGGTGGCGGCGATCAGCAGCACACCGTCTTCTACCAGGCTGATATCGTCTATGGCCTTGAGAAGCGTATTTACAGCGCGTTTGAGTGCTCCGTGGTCGTCGGAGGCGCGGGACTTGGCCACGAAATCGAACTCGTCTATGAACAGAATGCAGGGATTGAGCTTCTTTGCGAGAATAAAGACGTTGTCGATATTTTTGGATGTCTCGCCTAAATAGGCGCTGATTATCGCCGAGAGCCTCACCTCGACCAAAGGCAGCCCGAACCAGCGTGAAAGGCCTCTTGCCGAAGTTGTTTTGCCTGTCCCCGGAGGCCCCACGAAAAGGATCTTCCCGATTTCGGTAAGGCCGATCTCGCTCAAGTACTGCCTATGATCAAGGGCTTTTCCGGCCTTGGCTATCTCACCGGCCTGTTCCGCAGTCAAAACCATGTCGTCGAGCCTGTTCTTCACCTCGTCGGGCAGCTTGATCGAGACAAGCTTCAGCAGATCCTCCGATTCCTCGCCGTAGAGCTTTTCGACCCTTGCCTTAAGCCCCTTGGAGCGTGCCAGGACCGATTGATTCACCACCCGAGCCTCGGGATAGCTCACATCGGGATCGAACTTTTCATAGTAGCGCGCCAGCACCGGGTTCGTAAGTATCAGTTCGCGGGAGTCCTGAGCGGCAAACCAACTCGCCGCGGCGTCAAAATCGGAGAGTTTCAGGGAGGAATCAGATTTGTCTTGGCTGAGGAATGTCAAGCCATCGAGAATCGACTCGACGTCATCGATCGCGCAAATCCTCAGAACGTCCTGCCCCTTTACGGTAATGGGCCGCTTGACGGTCTCGGTATCCGGTTCGAGGTAACACTGCCTCACATCAGGCGGAAGATCGGCCTCCGCCAGCTTCGGAATGCGGTTGTAAATCTCGACGGTGAGAAGCAGCTCAACCACTTCAAGCGCAGCAGTTTTTTCCATGTACATTTGGAATCTCCGGATGAGAGTGAGATAGGCGAAAATCGCGAAAAACTCTATTCTGAAAGATCGTTGCTGTCAATGGTCCGCTCCCCGCCAGGTACTATCTTTTGGCGGGATAAAATTAATTCACCATGGCTGCTGTCGCCCCGCGGGACATCACTGGCATTATTGTCCGAGAATGATTAGTTATTAACAATAATAATATACAGGGGGTTTGGAGGGAAGGAAAACTGATTTGTATTTCGCAGACTGATATCTGACTCCCTGTTTACAGGAGTTGAGGAGATGGAAATGGAAGGACGATGTATTTTTCAGAATAAAGTTTTCGATCCCGGCGCTGAGATTTGCGACGACGAGCGCTGCTTCGTATGCACTGATGGCAATTGGGAGACAAAGAGCGCTTTTCTTGATTACATATCAATTGGACCTTAAGTAGGGGATGCGCCTGGCCGCCTCGGTGTCGTGGCCTGAGGCCGGAATAAGGGAGTCAACAGCATGAAAGAGAGAAACTGCAACATAGAGAACAAGACCTTCGAGCCCGGCGCCATGGTTTGCGACGATAAACTTTGTTACGTTTGCGATGCCGGAATATGGGAGAAGAAGGGTACCTTGGACCTTATGGGAGACGCTTTGGAGAAGTTATGATCAACACCGTGGAGCCGACACGATAAATTGCAACCCCCCGGGAAGCAAGCTCTCCGGGGGGTTTTTATTGGTACCTGTTTAGAAATCAGCCCTCATCGCCGAGCGCCTTAGCTGGTTGCCGTGGCCACTTTCTCGCCGTGCGCCTGCGGCCGCTTGGAGATCCGCGCCAAAACGACAACGATAATCAGCACCAGGCCCGAGAGGTAGAACGCATAATTAAGGTCCCCGGTAATATCCCTGATGGTTCCGCCGAGCCTGGCCATGAAGAAGCCCAGACCCCATCCGATGAACACCAGGCCATAGTTGAAACCGAGGTTCTTGGCCCCGAAGAAATCGGCCGTGTAGGAAGGCATCAGCGCCAGACCGCCCCCGTACTGCCAGTAGGCTATACCGACCGCCAGGAAGAGCAGAAATACGCTCTTGGCTGCAATGATGGTCGGCATCAGGAAAAGACATATCGCGGAAATGAGGCAGTTGACCGTAAATGCGTTTGCCCGGCCGATTTTATCGGAATAAACACCGGTTCCGACACGGCCCAAGGCATTGATAGCACCCCCGAAGGAGACGAGCGTCCAGGCCGCGGCGCCCAGCAGGGGTGCTGCCAGCGGCGCGGCAAACGCGATAATCAGAAGGCCTGATTGCGTCGTGCCTATAAACAGGAGTACCAGAGCGTAATATTGCCAGGTTTTGACCATCTCGCTTGCGGGCCAGTCGACAGTGGTAAGCGCCGCCTTACTTGGCGAGGCAACGAGCTTTGAAGTAGGCGGGGGTGGGGGAACGTATCCGGCCGGAGGCCAAGCCAAGAGTTGACCTGCAATGATGACAACAATCGCGAATACGACACCCAAAATCACGAAGCTTCCAGTAAGTCCATAGTCGGCAATTAGCCACTTGGCCAGCGGCGCTATGTAGAGCGCCGCACCGCCGTAGCCGCCAACCACAAGGCCGGCTATGAGGCCGCGCTTATGGGGACCGAACCACTTCAGGGCGGCTGGGGTGGGCGCCGCATAGCCAATGCCCATTCCGATCCCGCCCATAACTCCAAAACCAAGGATGAGGCCCGTGTAGCTCTTCATCAGGCCCGCCACGATACATCCGGCGGCGAGGAAAAGTCCGCCGAGTGTAGCACCGACTTTCGGACCGTACTTATCCTGAATTCGGCCTCCTGGAATCATCAAAAGAGCAAATATGATGACGCACAGTGAGAATGGGGTCGCAACCTGGGCATTGCTCAGAAATGTCCACCCGGCATTGATCCCGGTCATTGTCGTGCCGATCATGCTCTCGTTGAATTTTCCGTCCGGCATTTTGGGGACCGTCAGTGCCGCGCCCCAAACGCTCCATGCGTACAAAATTCCCAAACACAGGTTTACCGCCGTCCCTGCGAAAGTTACAACCCATGCTTTCCCGGGTACTTTATCGAGAGGAGCCGCCATTATTATTCTCCTTTCAGTTACATACTTTTTAAGAAACCACGAATCGAATAGCAGCCCGCGCCGACTAACCATGGTTTCCCGCGGGAAGCCGGCTCATCAGCCCTACCCGGATTCGAACGCCAATTGCCTGAATGCACATTTTAGAAAATCCACCATTCAGACAATTTCACTACAAAAAAGAAGTGCGGTCAGATCAAAATGAATGCCCCGGCCGATCCTTTAGAGCGGCAGGATGTCCTCAGATAGGGAGCGAATCGAGATCAGATGAGTTGCAGCACGAGGTAGTAATTCGGAAGAGCCTGAAATATGAAGCCGATTACCTTAAAATGAAGTCTAAGAAGTAATGAAAAACGAAATGGTTGCAAAGAGCTTAAATACTTTTCTTACTACTGCATATCTCGTTCTTTATCACCCCTTTCATTCCTAGAGAGAAAATGCATCATGCCGTGAAAGCGCCCTAAGGCAATTCACGGGGCATCGAATACGCTGGAATAACAAAAGAGTTCGATAAAGCAGGGAAAAAGGAGCAAGAAAGGTGCTTACGTGATTGTGTACCTGATACAGTGTTCTAGATAAGCGGAGCTTGAGAAAACATTAACAATTACAGATCATTCCCTTGTTATCATATTCGACATTAAAATAACGGGAGTCAAGGAAAATAGGGGTGAGGTTGTGACAAAGGGGGTCGCAATTCGAACACCACGGATCTTTAAGGAAGTGTTTTGGCAGAGAAAGCGGGTCGCATAGTCGTTGCGAAGAATCAAGGAACACAATTGGGCACATCTGGTGCGGCTTCAGACAATATTGAAAGCAGCCAACTTCCTGCTGGGTTCTAAGCGAGTGAGAGGAGACACTTTGGGGGGTCGGGTTTCACTCGTGCTATATTCTCGCGCCATATTGGTCTTGGACGATCCCTGGGATCCTGACTGTCTATTTGCCTTCCCATTTCCTGAATACCAGGGTCCCGTTTGTTCCACCGAAACCAAATGAGTTCGAGAGGGCCACATCGATCCGGGCGCTTCTCGGCGCGTTGGGAACGTAGTCCAGGTCGCAGTCGGGATCGGGAAACTCGTAATTCATCGTCCCGGGCATTACCTGGTTGTGCAGGGAAAGGGCCGTATAGGCCCCTTCGACCCCGCCGGCCGCGCCAAGCAGGTGGCCGGTTATCGATTTGGTGGAACTTACTCCAAGTTTGTAGGCGTGGTCGCCAAAAACGGTCTTTATAGCCTGGGTCTCATACTTGTCGTTGAGGTCGGTCGAAGTACCATGGGCATTTATATACTGAACATCCTCGGGCGTGATCCCCGCATCGCTGATGGCAGCCCGCATGCACCGCACCGCCCCTTCGCCTTCGGGCGCCGGCGCGGCCATGTGGTATGCATCCCCGGAGGCGCCAAAGCCGATCACTTCGGCATAGATTCGAGCCTTACGGGCAAGAGCGCGGCCCAACTCCTCAATGATCAAAATCCCTGATCCTTCCGCGAGGATGAAACCGTCTCGCTCATTATCAAACGGACGGGATGCCCGCTGTGGATCGTCGTTTCTGGTGGAAAGCGCGCGCATGGCGTTGAATCCTGCAACGGCTAGCGTCGTAACAGTGGATTCCACGCCGCCGCAGATCATGATATCGGCAAACGAGTCGCGGATTATATGGTACGCCTGCCCGATTGCATGGGTGCCGGCGGCGCAGGCGGTCTGGGTCGAAAAGTTCGGCCCTTTTGCCCCGTGATATATCGAGATCAGGCCGGGAGCCATGTTACTGATAATCATTGGAATAAAAAACGGGCTTACTTTCTTTGGACCCTGCTCGATGACCAGTTTGTGGGACTCTTCTATGGTGAGCAGGCCTCCGAGGCCGCAACCCATTACCACGCCGGCCCTGTGCGCTATCTCGGGTTCGATCTTTAGCCCTGCGTCCGCCATTGCAAGATGGGCTGCGCCGAGCCCAAACTGCAGAAAAGGGTCCATCTTCCGAAGTTCTTTTTTCGGAATATAGTCCTCGGCCCGAAAATTTTTCACTTCGCCGGCGATTTTCGTAACAAAAGGGGTCGAGTCGAAGCGCGTAATCGGGCCTATACCGGATGTTCCGCTCATTATCGCGGACCAGTTTTCCTCGATACCGACTCCAAGGGGCGATACCAGGCCGATTCCCGTAACCACCACGCGCCGACGATTGTTTTCGGATGCCATTCCCTCTCCACTCCCCATTTTCTAAACTTGACCCACCGGGCACCGGGAGGCTAAAAACCTGTCTTCCCGCTAACCCATGTACATTCCGCCGTTTACGTGAATTACCTGCCCGGTAATATAGCCGGCGGACTCCGATGCGAGAAACGCCACGGCCGCCGCGACGTCTTCCGGAGTACCGTATCTGCCGGCCGGAATCTGTGTTAGCAGCATCTCACGCGCTTTCTGCGGGAGCGCGCGAGTCATGTCGGTTTCAATGAATCCGGGGGCTACCGCATTGACGGTGATATTTCGCGATACAATTTCGCGCGCCAGGGAGCGGGTAAGGCCGATTACACCGGCTTTAGCCGCCGAATAATTGCACTGGCCGGCATTGCCGATGACTCCGACAACCGAAGTAACATTCACAATCCGCCCATGGCGCTGGCGCATCATGGGTTTTACCACTGCCTGCGAACAAAGAAAAGCCCCTTTGAGATTGGTGTTCATCACCTCGTCCCATTCGGAGGACTTCATGATTGCGAGCAGGTTGTCGCGGGAAATCCCCGCGTTATTTACCAGAACGTCCACGCGTTCGAACTTGTCGACAATATGCTTGAAAGCATTTTTTACCGACTCGGGATCTGCGATATCGAACTGGAGCAGATGGGGGGTCGCACCCTTTTGCCCGACCAGTTCCGCCGTCTCCTGCGCGGGACCGGGACTCGCATTATAATTTACGATCACCTGAGATCCCGGCTGAGCCATTCCGACCGCTACCGCGCGACCGATCCCTCGGCTGGCCCCCGTCACCACAATTACTCGTCCAGCAGCCATATTCCTCGTCCCATTTTGAAGATCGGTTTAAGGAATTTAAGGAGATTTAAGGAATTTTAGGAATCAACGCCCCAATCCCTCAACTCCCAATTCCTGAATTCCTAAATCCCTAACCTATATTTCACCGCGCTCGCGGCGGATGCGCTTTATGAGTGCGGGCACGAAGTCGAAAAGATCCGCGATCACACCGTATGTTGCCACGTCGAAGATCGGGGCGTGCGGGTCCTTGTTTACCGCAATTATAACCTTGGACCCTTGCATTCCCACCAGGTGCTGAATCGCCCCGGAAACGCCCACGGCCACGTAGAGCGCCGGTGCGACCGTTCGGCCGGTCTGCCCGACCTGGTGCGACGGCGCGATCCAGCCTTCCTCGACCGCTCCGCGCGATGCTCCCACCGCCCCGTTTACCAGGTTGGCGAGCTCTTCCACGATGGCAAAATTCTCCGCCTTGCGAAGTCCCCGCCCTCCCGTGACGATCACGTCTGCTTCGGTGAGCCGCCCGGTCTGGTCCTTTTCAGGTATTACTTCGAGTACTTCAACCCTTCCCCTGAAACAAGACTCGGGCAGATTGACGCGCTCGACCTCGCCCTCATACCCCTCGCGCTTTTCCGGCCTCATCACCTTCGGCCGCACCGTAGCCATCTGGGGCCGGCTGTTAGGGCAGATTATGGTGGCCATAATGTTTCCGCCAAAAGCAGGGCGAGTTTGCAAAAGCAAACCTTCGGGGCTGATACCGAGTTCCGTGCAGTCGGCTGTAAGGCCGGTCTGAAGGGACGCCGCGACTCTCGGAACGAATGAGCGCCCAATGCTTGTCGCGCCTGCAAGAAGGATTTCGGGCCGCTTTTGCTTTATCAGCTCCACCAGGACATTCGAATATATCTCGTCGGTAAACTTGGCCAACTCGGGGCGGTCAACCACATAGACGTTATCGGCGCCGTAGGAGACCAGTTCGCGTGCCGTATCCTCGCTTATCCCGGACCCCAGCAAAACGGCGCCCAGTTCGACGCCTTTTTTGTCCGCGAGCACCCTGCCCGCGCTCAAAAGCTCGTGGCTTACGCTATGAACCGCTCCGTCCCGCCACTCAGCGTAGACCCATACCCCGCGATAGCTCGAAAGATCGGCGGCCGGGCCCGTGCCGACCTCGGGCAGCGACAGTGCCCCGAATTCGCAGGTATCCACGCAGATTCCGCACAGCGTGCAATCGTCTGAAATTTCGATATGGTCTTCTTTGAGCTCTATTGCTCCAACAGGGCAGGCATCGGTGCATACCCCGCAAACCGTACATTTTTTCCTGTCAATAAGCGCTTTCATATTCCCGGTACCCTGGATTGTTTCAAATACTGGAGGAGCCGTTCGACCTGTTCCTCGACGCTGCCTTCGATCAGGATGCGGTCAGTTCTTCTCGGAGGACTGAAGACGCGAACCACCTGGGTAAACGAGCCGCAAAGGCCAACGCAGTTTGTATCCAGCCCGAGGTCCGCCGCGCCCCAGATGGGGATTTCCGCTTTCTTTGCCCGCATCTTGAACCGAAGCGAGGGTACGCGAGGCTCGCCAATCTCTTTTATGACGGTGAGAAGGGCGGGAGTGGGGAGTTTCCAGACTTCGGTGCCTTCGTCGGTCTGTCTGATAACCTTGATGGAGTTTCCGTCAAGAAGATCGATCTTTTTAACAAAGGTGGCGTAAGGAACATCGAGGAGTGCGGCCATTTCCGGCCCCACCTGCGCAGTGTCGCCGTCGATTGCCTGTTTGCCGCACAAAATCATATCGACGTCGCCCATTTTTCTGATGGCGGCGGAAAGCGTGGTCGAGGTTGCCCAGGTATCGGAACCGGCAAAGGCACGGTCGCTCAAGAGTACGGCGTCGTCAACTCCAAGCCCCAGGGTGTCTCTCAATGCCTCGGTGGCCTGGGGCGGGCCCATCGTTACGACTGTCACCCTGGCGTTGTTTTCATCCTTTATCTTGAGCGCCGCTTCGACCGCGAAAAGGTCGAAAGGGTTTATTATGCTCTCGACCCCCTGCCTCACAAGGGTATGAGTGTCCGGATCTATCCGGACATTCTTGGTATCCGGAACCTGCTTGATACAAACAGCTATATGCATCGTGCTCTTTCTCGTTCATCCGTGGTCCGGCCACGGGTGTATCTTTTAAAAGAACGTGTCCTTCATCCTGCCGTATTCTTTATTTAGTTCCTGGCCGATGATGTTACGCTGGATTTCATTCGTGCCTTCGTAGATCTGGAGGATCTTGGCGTCCCGCATCATCTTTTCGACCGGGTAGTCCTGCATATAACCGTAGCCTCCGAGCACCTGCACGGCGTTGGTGGACACTTCCATGGCTACGTCGGCGGCGTACATCTTGCACATTGCCGCCACCTTGCTGACGTCATTTGGTTCGGAGTCCATGAAACGGGCTATGCTGTAGACAAGGGCGCGGGCGGCCTCGGTCTTTGTCGCCATATCGGCCAGCTTGTGCTGGATCGCCTGAAAGCTGATGATCGGCTTTTCGAATTGAACGCGCTTTCTGGCATATTCGACAGCCAGGTCGAGCGCGCCCTGCGAGAGGCCCACGCCAAGTGCCGCTATACCGGGGCGGGACTTGTCGAATGTCTTCATCGCCACGATAAAACCCATTCCCTCCCGGCCGATCAACCTTTCCTTTGGGATTCGGCAGTCCTGGAAGATCAGCTCGCGGGTTGCGGATGCGCGGATACCCAGCTTTTTTTCCTTCTTCCCAAAAGAAAATCCGGGATCTCCGGTTTCCACAACGAAAAAGCTCGCTCCCCGAGCGCCCTTCGAGCGGTCGGTTATCGCCAGGATTGAATAGATTTCAGCCTCGCCGCCGTTGGTTATCCACTGCTTCGAGCCGTTCAGAATATAGTGGTCCCCGTCTTTTACGGCCGTGGTCTTGATGCCGGACACATCGCTCCCGGCACCGGGTTCGGTAAGCCCGAAAGCGGCAAGCCTCTTTCCGCTTGCGATCTGGGGGAGGTACTTTTGCTTAAGGTCCTCGCTTCCGAAAAGCAAAATCGGATAGGCTCCGAGGCCGCTTGCCGCAAAGGTTGTGGCCACTCCTATGCAGGCCCCGCCCAATTGCTCGACCGCCAGGCAGTTCTCAAAAATGCCGCCGCCCATCCCGCCGTATTCTTCAGGGATGTAGAGCCCGAAAAGATCCGCCTGGGCAAGCGTTTTCATTATTTCCCACGGGAATTCGTCGTTTTCATCCAGCTTGGCCCGTGACGGCCGAACCTTCTCAGTTGCTATCTGAGCGGCCAATTCCTGAATCATCTTTTGTTCTTCGGTCAAAAAATAATCCAAAACATTCTCCTTCGATATTCGGGCTGCTTTTCCAACAGCCACGCATTACTATATCCCGCCCCGGCGCAAAAATGAAAAGGCGGTTAATTTTCGTCAGCTTGCCCCCCTTATCATAAATTAACGGAGGACGGAAGCGGAAGAGGGACGGCCGAGGACAGAGAACGGAAAAAAGACAGTCAGTTCATCCTGTCATTGTATATCCATCTTCCACTATCCGTCTTCCGTCTACCGTCTATCGTCCTCAGTCCCAAAGCCCCATTTTTTCTTCAGGTTTTCGAGGATGAGGAGGGCGTTGAAGTACTTGAAATCGGCCAGAGCGCCATCTTGTTCTAGTTCTTCGCCCATTTTTACGCAGATTCCGTCTCGGGCCATGGCCCAGGTGGCGCTAATTGCGTTACTTACAGCCGTTCGCTCGGAGCCGCCGTGCGCGACGACCACCGGCTTTTTGATGCCCAGCAGCGGGGCCCCGCCGACACCACGGTAATCGTATTTTTCCTGAAACCTTTGAAGTACTCGGGACAATTCCCGACTCACCTCGTGCCCCGCTTCGCCCGCCTTGCGCTCAAGCGCCGCAATGAGGCTCTCCGAAAGCCCTTCGTAGGTTTTCAAAACTATGTTTCCAACGAAGCCCTCGCTTATCACCGCATCGGCCCGGCCCGCGAAAAGGTCTCCCGGCTCGAGGTTGCCCACGAAATTCAAGGCGGACCTCTTGAGCAGCGAAAATGCCCGCTGGACGGCCCATGTCCCCTTTCCGGGTTCGGTGCCGATGTTCAGTAAACCTACGCGCGGATTTGAGAGGCCCCGGGTGATCTTGAGATATATATGAGCAAGTGCGGCGGACTGCGCCAGGTGTACCGTTCCGGCCTGTGCGTGGGCCCCGGCGTCAAGCAGCACCGGATTTCCCTCCCGCATCGGGAAGGAAACTGCAAGCGCGGGGCGCCTCAGACCCGGAAATAACCCCACGAAGTGCTTGGCCGATGCGACCACGGCCGAGGTGTTGCCGGCGCTGACCACGGCATCGACCTCACCTCCCGCAAGCATCCGCATCGCAATATTCAGTGAGGAGTCCCGCTTCTTTCGGATGGCCAGCGGACCGGATTCATCCATCCCTATCGCCTGGGTCGCATTGACGATCTCCGGGAGAGGATGGGCTTCCAGGCGGGAGAGAGTCTCCCCGATCAGCTTTTCGCTTCCAACGAGCACCAGATCGGCGGAACAGCGAGATCGAGCCAATAAGGCCCCCTCAACCACGGCATCGGGAGCATGGTCCCCGCCCATGGCGTCTATCGCAATTCTCATCTAACCGACCTTGGGTGAAGTGGGAAACGGCATCCTTGAGCAAAGCCGTCCGGGGCCGTTTATTCTTCTTCGAGTTCAAGAACGAGGCGGCCTTTGTAATAACCGCAATTCGGGCAAGCCCGGTGTGGCATGCGCGGCTCATTGCACTGGGAGCAGCGTGCAAGACCAGGCGCTTCCAGAGCGTGGTTGGCCCGCCGCTTGTCGCGTCTGGCCTTGGATGTTTTTCTTTTCGGTACGCCCATTTTTCAACTCCTTATCCGGATTTCGGCGCTCCATCCAGGCTTGCGCGGACAACTCGCGCCGAATGAAAAAGCCGGGACTTGCTGGTGCAAGATTTAAAGTGAAAACTAATGCGGGCGGGCCTTCCAGATTGCTGTTCCAGCGGACGGGAAGGACCGCCCCACCTTGTTATATATGCTTCATATAAAATGCAGCCGCCTAGCCAAGCGGTGGGATTCCCCCAAAATATCCTATGATTCCGAGCCCTTGGAATCCGGCAGCCCAAGCTTGATTGACGCCAGCTTTTCAAAAGGCGACCCGCTGCTCTTTGCTTCACACTTGCAGGGCTCGTCATTGAGGTTCGCCCCGCAATTGGGGCATATTCCCCGGCAGTCCTCGGTACAAAGTACCTTTACAGGGAGGGCCAGAAATATCTGTTCCGCCACGAGCTGGTCGATATCGATAACTTCGCCGTCAAAGAATTCGTATTCGAGTTCTTCGGCATCGAGTTCTTTTTCCTCTTCCTCCGGTGCCTGCTCCTCTTCGACCAAGTAGATTTCAAGGTCCTCTTTCAGGGGATATCCGAAATCCTTCAAGCAGCGATGGCAGACGACCTCGATCGGGCCTTCTATCCTGCCGGTAATCTGGATATGTTCCTTGCGCCTTTCGATTGTAAGGGTGACGTTTACCGGGCGCAGAAGCTTGAGGCCGAAGGGATCGTCGGGCGGAACGAACTCTGCCAGTTTTTCCTGGTCCCAGTGAAAGCGCAGGGTACGCCCCGACTCCGGAATTTCGTCGACGCGGATTCTCATATCCAACCTTCCCAACAAGACTTAAACGATCAAGTATAAATATATTACCAAAGCTGTCAAGAAGTTTTGGTGAATCCGCCGAGGCGCGGGTCGCAAACATCCCCCATTCCTGACCGATTTAAGGGGATATCAAAGTTTCCTTGTAGCCTGGTTTATCAGGTCTTCGGCAACTTCCGAGAATACTGCCTTCCACGCCTCGCGGGAAAGCAGCATGTCGCCAAAGCCAATCTTGCGCTTGGACTCGATTGTGGCTACCTGCCTGTCACCGTCCTTGAGTTCACACTTTACGACCAGGACCGTATCTCCCACCTTTGGCACGAGGCGTCCGGGATGAATGCCCTTCTTGTACTCTACTACGTGAGCTTCGAGCGTGTATAACTTCCCGCCGGCTTCCTTCGTCCAGTACATGCCGCGTTTTCTCAGCGACTCATCCAGCCCGGTCCACAGCAAGCCTATAACATCTACATCGAAGACCTGGCGTGTATCATTTGATACATCCACAACCTGTATTTTTGTCGGCGATGAAATTGCCGGTACGTAAGGTCCCTGAATGATGTCATCCCTGCTTCCCCTATGGCAGGCAAAAAGCAAAACGGCAATGGATATGATTGCAAGAAATCGAAGCCTCCCGTCCATGCATTACCTCTCTTTTTAATTTTTTTCGGCGAATCTATACTAAAATGAATGGATGGGCAAACTTTTCCGCAGGAAAAGAGCGCCTTCCGGTCGTTTATCCCATGGCATCTCCGCCTCGCGGAAGGTAGAAGAGCAACCCGCCTGAATTTCAAACGCTTTTTGGGAAAAAATACCACTTATGATAATACTATCGCAAATATGCAAACCTTGAAATTGCATCGGGCGCGTGTTATTCGTGCTTCCCTGCCCCGCGAGGCCCAACGGCAGGGAGACAACCTCAGGCAATGGGAAGGAGAAACAAATTCATGGAGCCGGTAATAACCAGATTTCCGCCCAGTCCGACCGGGTTCCTGCATATAGGCGGCGCCAGGACCGCTCTTTTTAACTGGCTTTTCGCGCGCCACCTAGGCGGGCAATTTATCCTCCGGATCGAAGACACGGACATCGAGAGGTCGACCGAAGCCTCGGTCAAGGCCATCCTCGATGCAATGGAGTGGCTCGGCCTGACGTGGGACGAAGGACCTTATTACCAGACCAAAAGACTCGATATTTACGCCGAATACGCGGAAAAGCTGATCGGTACCGGTCACGCCTATTGGTGCGAATGCACCCCCGAGGACCTGGAAAACCGCCGAAAGGCCGCAATGGCGCAGGGACGCAAGCCCAAGTACGAGGGCACGTGCAGGAACCTAGGGCTTGGGCCGGGTCCCAATCGCGTGCTGAGGTTTCGTACCCCGGAAAGCGGCGAGACTATTCTGAAAGATCTGATCAAGGGACCGATTTTTTTCGACAATTCGGAACTGGACGACCTCGTGCTGGTTCGAAGCGACGGAATCCCAACCTATAACTTCGCGGTGGTAATTGACGATATAACGATGAACGTCACCCACATCATCCGAGGGGACGACCACGTAAACAACACCCCCCGGCAGATGCAGATATACCTCGCGCTCGGGGCCAAAATGCCTGAGTTCGGACACGTGCCCATGATCCACGGGGAAGACCGCGCCCCTCTTTCCAAACGCCACGGCGCGACTTCCGTCATGGAATACAAGGAACTGGGATTTTTGCCCGAAGCGCTCGTAAATTACCTGGTGCGCCTTGGGTGGTCACACGGGGACCAGGAGATATTCTCCCGAGACGAGCTGATTAAAGAATTCACCCTGGAACACGTTGGCAAGTCACCCAGCATTTTCAATATGGAAAAGCTGCTCTGGCTCAATGCCCATTATATAAAGGAAAAACGGCCGGGGGAACTTGTGGCTCACCTGAAGCCCTTTCTTGCCGCCCGCGGCTTTCCCGAAAAAGATGATTCCTACATCGCAGGGGCGATCCGCACCCTTCAGCCTCGCTCGCGCACCCTGGTCGAGATGGCCGACGCCATGCGATTCTTTATGGTGGATGAAGTGACATTCGACGAAGCCGCCGTTCAAAAGTTTCTCACCCCCGAGATGCGGGATGTTTTCGAGCGCGTGATACCCGAGCTCGAAAACCTGGGCGATTTTAACGAAGCAAACCTGGAAGCCGTTTTCAAGAAGGTGACCGGGGAGCTCAACATGAAGCTCGGGAAAATCGCCCAACCGATCCGCGTGGCGCTGACAGGTGTAACCGTAAGCCCTGGATTATTTGAGATAATCGATGTTCTAGGGAAGGAGACGGTAATAAAGCGCATGCGGCGAGCGATGGGGCGGATGGGATAAAACATAGGCGCGGGGCGCGGGCGATTTGCCAAAAATTGTTGGATGTTGGCGTAGTTGCGTGTAGGTTGGGTTGAGCGGTGAATGTGTTCAGAGCCACCCTTTAGTAAAGAAAGAGCGAAACCCAACACTCCGACGCCGGGATGTTGGGTTTCGCTCCGTTCAGTTGCATTCGCGTCGGATTTCCGCTCTCCGCTCAACCCAACCTACAAAACTGAAAGCCGCGCTTTCAGCCGCTGCAAGCTTTTGAAAATAATGTGCAATGATTCCGGGAATGGTCCCCTGCTTTATTGAGGCTCACCATTAATGGCTCCTTTTTGGAAAACCCGCCAGCAGATGGGGGTCGCCGCTCTCATCGTCGCAGCCGGCATTCTGCTCTCGCGGTTCATGGGGCTGGCCCGAGATAAGCTCATATCGCTCTTTTTCGGGGCAACCCTCGAATCCGACCTCTATTTCGCGGCCTTCGTAATTCCCGACTTCATTAATTACATGCTTGCGGGGGGCTATTTCTCCATTACCCTCATCCCGTTTCTCACCAAGTATTTCGAGGAAGACGAAGAAGACGGCTGGCGCTTTTTTTCAACTGTCTTTACCTGGATTACGATCACCATCACCGCCGTAACACTGGTTGCATTCATTTTTGCGCCAAGGCTCGCTTTTCTCGCGGCACCCGGTCTGGGAGAAGAGGCCCAGGGAAGGCTTGCGGTCTTTTTGCGCATCATCGTTCCGGCGCAGATATTTTTCCTTTGCGGCTCCTGCGTCAGCGCCCTTCTCTACATGCGAAAACAATTCGCCGTACCGGCGCTTGCCCCGATCGTCTACAACCTGTTCATCATCGCCGGCGGCGTCCTCTTGCGCGACAGGGGCATGGAGGGATTTTGCTGGGGTGTTCTGGCTGGATCTGTTTTCGGAAATTTCCTACTCCCCGCCCTTTCGGCAAGAAGCGGCGGCGGGCTGCGCCTGGGCTTTTCACTCTATCACCCCGGCCTCAAAAAGTATGTCCTGATGGCACTTCCGCTTATGATCGGAAAATCCATAACCATTGTTGACGAGCAGTTCATAAGGATATTCGGGTCCCTTGCAGGCGTTGGTGCGATCAGTTGGCTGAATTACGCGCGCAGGATCATGCTGGTGCCGGTAAGCGTTGTGGCTCAGGCCGCCGGGGTGGCATCCTATCCGTTCCTCGCCGACCTGTTCGCAAAGAAGGACCTTCCCAGGTTCTACGATACTATAAAGTCCGCTCTCCAAAATGTGCTGACACTGCTCGTTCCACTTTCCATATGGATGATCCTGGCTGCGGAGCCCACAATTCGGCTCATCTTTGAGCAGGGCCGCTTCAGCGCCCAGGACACCGCAAACACGGCACGCCTGCTCCAGGTGCTGCTGGTTTGCGCCGCCTGCTGGGGATACCAGCAGGTGCTGGGCCGCGCTTTTTACGCCAGGCTGGACACACTCACTCCGGCGATCCTCGGAACCGTTGTTGCCGTTTTGTCGATACCCTTCTTCTATCTCCTGGCCATTCGAGTCGGTCCCATGGGGGTCGCGATTGCAAGCGCATCCTCTCTCCTTGCTTACAGCATAGCGTTGACCGTATGGTGGAGGACAAAGATTGGAGGCGATGCGTTTTCGGGTCTTTTCCCAGCCACCCTGAAAGTGGCCGGCCTTTCGTTCGCATCGCTCATTCCGGCTTGGGGCGTGGGAAAGGTGGAATTTTTCCCTCCGAAAATTTACCCGCACATTGCCGCATTTTCCGAACTCGCGCTCAGCGGACTCTGCTTCGGGATCACGTTCACTCTCCTGGCGGCCCACTTCATTCCCGAAACCGTGCGCCCATTTCTGAAAAGGGCCGGGCCACTGGGCAGGCGCCTTTGCACCGAGGCCGGGTCATCCGCCGGGATCGAAATCGACAAAAGAGGGAAAAGGGCTTGAAACCTCCGACAATGCTCTGATTTTATGGGCGATCCGGATGTTTTTAGCCGCTTACGATTTATATTTGAATAGTAGTTTTACAGAGGGCCGATTTATGCTAGACAGGTCTTGAAATTTTCGGAATTCATGGAATTGTAAAGATAGCCGGACTTAGCTACATGGTTAAACTAGCTCGAAAGGAGATTTTCTTCAATGATCCACATTTCTGAAAAGGCGGAAAGCGTCCTGAAGGACTACTTCAAGGAAAAAGAGATCACGCCGATCCGGGTATTTTTACAGACCGGAGGGTGAGCGGGTCCGTCGCTGGCAATGGTTCTGGATGAACCAAAAGAGACCGACGATGTTTATGAAATCAACGGCTTTACCGTGCTCATAGACAAAGAACTACACGGGACAACCAAGGACGTCACGGTGGACTACGTAAATTACGGAATGGGTTCCGGGTTCAAGGTAACTTCCGAGGTACCGGTAAACACAGGCGGCGGCGGATGTTCGCCATCCTGCAGTTGCTGATAGCTACAGCCGAAGAGAATGAAAGCGGGGGCCTTTCCCCCGCTTTTTTATTTCCATACCCGGACCTGTCTCGGCGGAACTCCGCGCCGGGCATCCGACAGGAGGTATTCGCATGAGTGATGCATACCTGACCACCTATCTAAACGATCATTTAGGCGCATCTGTTGCCGGAATCGAGCTTGCCCGGAGGTGCCTTTCAAAGAATGCAAAGTCGGATCTGGCAACATTTCTTGAAGAACTCCTGCTCGTTCTCGAAGAAAATCAGGTAAAGATCCGCAAGCTTTTGAGGCGGCTGAACGCCGGCGAATCGGAACTGAAGAAGCTAGGCGGATGGGCATTGGAGAAAGTCGGACGGCTGAAACTCAACAACTCCCTTTTGGGCTATACGAGCCTTGCGCGCGTTATCGAACTGGAGGCTCTCCTTGCCGGCCTCAAGGCGCAATCCGCAATGTGGAGCGCTCTCCAAAAATACCGCTCGGACGATGAGCGATTTGCCGGAATCGATTTCGACCGGTCGAAAAGGCTTTCCGAGGAAATGCTTGAGAGAATTGAAGGGTATCACTCCAGGGCGGCGGAAAAGGCATTTGCCGTCAGGAATATTTCTGAGCAGGTTTGAGGCTACCCGCGAGCCAGTAGACTCTTAAGGTGCCGTTGCCTCAAACAGCCCTTTTAAAAACTCCTGAATAACGTCGGAAGGCACAAGCTTCAATGCCGTAATTCCCGTAGCGCCTCCGGGCGGGAATCGGTTCCCCCGCACCCCCGCGTTTCCGCGGCTGCGCGCCCAATGGCGCGAAGCCGCGCGCTCGGCGCTTTCGGCGTCTGGCCGCTGGCCGGACCTAAGCGGCATTTCCGCCTTCCTTTATCACTTTTCCCCTCACACTTATCACTACCTCGCGAATCGGGATTTCCACTCCGGCATCACTCATGCCTTTGCGTACGATGAGCGGCATAGCCGAACAGCAGGGCACTTCCATGTCAACCACGGTAACGCTGCGTATGTCGGCCTTGCGGAATATCTCGGCGAATTTTGCGATGTATTCCTGCGCGTTGTCAAACTTCGGGCAGCCCAGCAGTACCGCTTTCCCCCGGACGAAATCGCGGTGGAAATTAGGATAGGCAATCGGGGCGCAGTCGGAGACGACCAGCAGATCGGCCCCTTTGAGGAATGGAGCTGTCGGGGGTACCAGCCGAATCTGTATCGGCCAGTGCGAAAGATGGGAGGCTTCTACGCCCATATGCGCCGGTGAAGCCTTGTCTTCCTGGACCGGATCTTTCGAGAACATTTCGATTTTGGATGAAGGGCAACCGCACGCCATCGTGAATTCTCCCGCTTTTTCGGGCTTATCGCCCTTGCCGGCATCGATCGCGTTTCCGGCCCCAGCGCCACTATGCAGGCCCTCGGGACTTGTTTTCCCCGCCTTCGACAGGTGCTCTTCGACTGCTTCAGGGTCGAATTCGTCCGCTTCTCTTTCGATTATCCTCACCGCCCCAGTCGGGCATCCGCTAAGGCATGCCCCAAGGCCGTCACAATATGAGTCGCTAATGATGTGGGCCTTTCCATCCCTTATTTCAAGCGCGCCTTCAGCGCATGCCAGTGCGCAAAGCCCGCAGCCGTCGCACAGTTCATCATCTATTTCCACAATCCTTCTCATGTCTGCCATTGCCCGTCTCCAGGTGTGAAATTTCATAAATCTCGGTTGCTTAGACTAAAAATCCGCATTGTCAGGCCCTCGCGAGGTGCGGCAGGACCTGAGCGGCTAGCTCCCTGCCCGATTTGGTGAGAATCCGCACACCAACCATCCGGGCAACTTCCTCAGGCTTCGCAAGCCCTTCCGCCAGCGCGTCCTCGATATCCGCAATCGCCCTCGCGTCGGACAGGCACCTGCCCTCCGGCGAATCGGGATTCTCCTCGTTCTCGATGCTGTCCAAGATCGCCAGAACGTCCCGCGAAACCTCGTCGGGAGTGCCGGTTCGGGTGAGAATCACGACGGCAAGCCCCCGCGGGTCTTCCTGTAGTGGCCTGAAAAGGGCAAGGAGGTAGGCCGCAAGTGTCGGGACTGCAGGATCGACATTTTCTCCGCCAAATATTTTTCCCGTATAATCAACCAGTTTGAGCGTGCGAGCAATCCGACGGAAATCGCGGCCAAGCGTTTTCTTTACCTCCGCCGCCACGCGGTCCTTCAGCAGATCGGACCTTTTCGCCAGAAGCTCGGGTGGAATATCCCCGCCAAGACACTGTGAAGCATATTTGCAGTATGCGGCGCATCCGAAATCCATCTTCGGGTTGAGGACCTTGTGGGAGCACTTGCGGCACCTGCGCGAGGTCTCATCCTTGAAGAACTCGATGGGACCGCCGCATTCTGGACATTTGGACTCGTAGATGGCATCCGGTCCCCACAACCTGCTGTCCTGACCAGGGCATTTCATTTATTCATCTCCAGAAAGCCGCCGTTCGGGCCGTAAGACCCAGGCCCCGGCCCGAACGGCGATCTGTATAAGACTTTGCCCGCGAGGCTCACCCCAGGATCGCGTTCAGATCCTCATCAGGGGTGGTGATCGGCTTAATGTCGAAGGTCTTTACCAGCACATCGAGAACGCCGGGGCTTACGAAGGCGGGCAAAGAGGGGCCAAGCCGGATATTTTTTATCCCGAGGTGCAGCAGTGTCAGCAGTATCGCCACCGCCTTTTGTTCGTACCAGGAAAGAATCATCGAAAGCGGCAAGTCGTTTACGCCAACACCGAAAGCCTTGGCCAGGGCAACCGCTATCTGAATCGCCGAATAGGCATCGTTGCACTGTCCGATATCGAGGAGCCGCGGAAGTCCTTCTATTGTACCCAGGTCCTTGTCGAAAAAGCGATACTTGCCGCAGGCAAGGGTCAAAACCACGCAGTCATTCGGGACCTTTTCCACGAATTCCGTGTAGTAGTTGCGGCCGGGCTTTGCGCCGTCGCAGCCCGCGACCAGGAAGAAGTGGCGGATCTTGCCGCCCTTTACCGCTTCGATTACTTTCCCTGCAACACCCATTACCGTGTTTCGGGCAAAACCCACCATGACCTGCTTTCCGTCGGAATCTTCAGCAAAGCCGGGCAACTCCAGGGCTTTTTTGATCACCGGGGCAAAGTCGCCGTTTTTCACGTGCCGCACCCCGGGCCAGCCGACCAGGCCGGTCGTAAAGATATTGTCATTGTAAACCTGCGCGGGCCGCTGGATGCAATTGGTGGTCATGAGGATAGCGCCGGGGAAATTGGGGAACTCTTTTTGCTGGTTCTGCCATGCTGTCCCGTAGTGGCCGTAGAAATGGGGATATTTTTTGAGTTCAGGGTATCCGTGGGAGGGAAGCATCTCGCCGTGCGTGTAGACGTTGATGTCTTTGCCGGCGGTCTGGCGCAGCAACTCTTCTAGGTCCCTGAGGTCGTGTCCGGAGATCAGGATCGCCTTGCCCCTCTTGTGGCCCAGCGGAACGGACGTCGGTACCGGGTGCCCGTAGGAACCGGTATTTCCGGCATCGAGCAGCTCCATTGCCTTGAGGTTCACTTCGCCGCATTTGAGCACCAGCCCCAGCATTTCATCAAGTGCTGCATCCTTGCGGGTAAGGACGGCAAGGGCTTGCTGGACAAATGCGTAGACGGCGTCGTCTTTCCGGCCCAGTATTTCGGCATGATCCGCATAGGCGGAGATGCCTTTTATTCCAAAAAGCAAAATATGCCTCAGCGACTGGATATCGGGGTTATCCACCGTATCGGCCTTGAGCCCAACAGGAGCCGCCTCGGCAAGGAGACCTTCACGGGTTGCGGAGAATTCGAAGTTTGCGGCCGGCTCGGAGAATTTGCTCTTTCCACCTTTGGCGGCAATCTTCGCCTTGAGTTTATCCCGAAGCTCCACCGTCCTGGGAATGGCATCCAGGAAGAATTTCTCATCGAAATTCACGTTGGTGAGCGTGGAGAAAAGCGCTTTGCAAATAAATACATTCACCTCGTCGTCGACTATGTCCACATTGCGGCCTTCGACCGCAACCAGGGCAAGCCCTTTCAGGGCAAAAACCAGCAGGTCCTGCAAATCCGCAACTTCGGGCTGTTTTCCGCATACCCCGATCTTGGTGCATCCTTCGCCTTTTGCCGTTTGTTCACATTGGTAACAAAACATTCTGTCCTCCTGAATGCCTGGTTTGATATTATTGTAATTGTAACCTTTTGCTCGCCGTCTTGAGCGCAAATTAACGCGCCGGATCGAACGAGTCCTTGACCTAGGTCAAGCCGGAGAAATTTTTTCATCTCGAATTCAAAAAATCAGCTATTGAGCGTTTGGGCATCTTAATATATGGCGCACATTGGAGTCACGACAGGGGGGCCGCGGTGAAAATTGCGGAAATAATAGCGGGCGCATCGCTTTTCGAGGGTCTTCCCGCTGAACAGATCGATATTTTGGCGCAAATTTGTGTGGACCAGAAGTTCGACAAAGGGCAGACGCTCTTTTCCGAGGGAAGCAGGGCGAAGGGCTTCTACCTGGTGGTATCGGGTAAGATCAAGATCTCCAAGCTCTCCCGCGAAGGCAAAGAGCAAATCCTTCACATATTCGGACCTGGAGAGATATTCGGCGAGGTGCCGGTGTTCTCGGGCGGGAGTTATCCGGCAAATGCCGAGTCGCTGGATTCGGGCCGGGCGCTTTTTTTCCCCAGAGACGCATTTATTGCGCTGATAGAAAGAGAACCTTCAATTGCGCTAAACATGCTTGGGATTCTGTCCCAGCGCCTGCGCCGCTTTACTCAGCTGGTCGAGGACCTGTCCTTAAAGGAAGTTCCCGGAAGACTCGCGGCACACCTCATTTTTTTGGGTGAGCGAAGCGACAGTCCCGAAAAATTCGATTTGGAC
The DNA here is from genome assembly GCA_002298995.1 of Desulfarculales bacterium UBA696. Classification (GTDB taxonomy): domain Bacteria; phylum Desulfobacterota; class Syntrophobacteria; order Syntrophobacterales; family Syntrophobacteraceae; genus SbD1. The sequence continues at coordinate 73,451 of DBMO01000069.1, read as the reverse complement.
ATCACAAAAGCCCAACTGGCGAGCCTTTTGGGGACAATCCCCGAAACACTATCGCGCATCCTCACCAAAATGGCACAGCAAGGGATAATTGCCATCGACGGCCGCAAGATCCGGCTCCTGGATCGAAAAGCCCTCGAATCCCTGGCCGCCGGAGTGAAGGGGCAATTCTGAGAGAGCAAAGCTGCCTGACGTGCTGTCTTGATTTTGCACCTCCCGCGCTTATGTTCCATTGACTTGATTACATCCCTTTTAAACACCGGCAGGCGCCAACCCGCTAACTTTTTCCTTGAGGGAGAACGAAGATGCCCGAGTTTGGGACAGCACTAACCGGCATTCCCGCCGACAGGAAGCTCACCAATTCCGAGCTTGTGCGGGCGATCCGCTTCATGATTGCCGCCGAATACGAGGCGGTCCAGCTCTACATGCAGGTAGCGGAGCGCACCGACAACGAACTCGCCAAAATGGTCCTTCGAGACATTTCAGAGGAAGAATTGGTCCACGCGGGCGAATTCCTGAGACTCCTCAAAGAGTTGGAACCGGAAGAGGATGGCTTTTATAAGAAAGGATTCGAGGAAGTGGAAGAAATGATGGAAGCGGCAAAGAAGAAGGACACCAATATTTGACGTATATGGCCGAAAATCCTGTGGGGCCGGCTTTTCGGGCAGATAGGTTGGGTTGAGCGGTGAATGGGTTAGGGGCCGCGAATTTGTATGCGGAAGCGAAACCCAACACAACACCTACGACGGAGTGTTGGGTTTCGCTTCCTCTATCTGCGTTCTGGCCTTGAGCACATTCACCGCTCAACCCAACCTACATTTTTCCGCACCACTTCATGGTTGTCGGTGCTCCGGACCCTTGCAATCCCGTTCAGCTTACCAGCTTCGGCGCACCTTTATTTCATTTCCCGCCAGATAATCTTTTATGCCGCCGATCGTGTATGTCCCGTAGTGCACCATGGATGCGATAAGTGCCGCATCGGCGCATCCGCTGTCCAACACATCCATGAGGTGTTCGGGCTTGCCGGCTCCTCCCGAGGCAATCACGGGAATTCCCACGCTGGTCGAAATAAGCCGTGTGAGATTGATCTCATAGCCCGTCTGCATGCCGTCGGCGTCTATCGAATTGAGGCATATCTCACCTGCCCCGAGCCGTTCGGCCTCCTGGGCCCACCAAAGGGCATCTATTCCCATCGGTGTACGGCCACCATTGATCACCATCTCATAGCCGGAGGGGATTTTATTGGAGACGTCGACCCGCTTTACGTCCATACCCAGCACAACGCACTGGCTGCCGAAAGCTTCAGCCCCCTGCCGGATGATTTCAGGATTTAGCACGGCCGAGGAGTTTACGCTTACCTTCTCGGCCCCGGCGAGCAAAACGTCCCGCATGTCTTCGAGGGTGCGAATCCCGCCCCCGACCGAAAAGGGGATGAAGATTGTCTCGGCCACCCGCCTCACCACGTCCAGCATTATGGGCCGCCGGTCGCTTGAGGCCGTAATGTCATAGAAGACGATCTCGTCGGCGCCTTCCTCATAGTAGAAGCGTCCCATCTCGACAGGGTCGCCAATGTCGATGTTGCCGCTGAATTTTATCCCCTTGGTGGTCCGGCCGTCCCGGACGTCAAGGCAGGGTATTATGCGTTTGCTGAGCATCTCGAAGTATCCGTCAGACTGAAGAGCCGCTCCAACGGCAGAAGTTATCAAGGAGCCGCAGTCCCGGTTTGCCACTCTTTTCGGGATGGAACTGAACCGCGACAAGATTCCTGTGCGCAACCGCGCTGGTAAAAGAGATTCCGTACTCGGTCATACCGGCTGCCATTTTTTGGTCCGCCGGGCGTGGGTAATAGCTGTGGACGAAATAGAACTCGCTTCCCGCCGGATTTCCCCTGAATACGGGGTGATCGATGATAAATTCAACGGCGTTCCAGCCCATGTGGGGGATCTTGAGAGTTTTTCCATCCGCCGGTCCGATCTTTTCAGAAAACCGGCGCACCTCGCCCGGGAGTATCCCGAGGCAGTTGGTGAGATTTTCCTCGCTGAAATCGAAAAGCACCTGCAACCCGACGCAGATGCCAAGGATTGGAACACCCGAGGCGAAAAGTTCGGGCAAAATCTTGTCCAGCCCCAATTCCGCGAGGCTCTCCATGGATTTTCCCGCCGCTCCCACTCCCGGGAAGATGACCCTTTCGGCCTTGCGGATCTCTTCGTGAGAATTGGTTATCTTGCAGGCAAACCCCAGGTGTCTGACCGCTCTTTCCACGCTGGTAAGGTTCCCTGCTTTATAATCAAGTATGGCAATCACTCCGGCGCTCTCCTCCGGCAACAGATTTTCTCGATGATTTTTGAGGATATCCCATTATCAGCCGAGGGGTCAAGATCGCCGGCAATTAATGAGGGGGTATTCAGGGTACTGTTGGAGCGCCTGCTCTACTCCCCCAACTCATCGAGGTTTTCCGCTTCAGGCTTGAATATGAAAAGATTATACATGAGGAAATTGTTGCACGCCAGCATACCACAGGCCAATACCTGCGCGAGCATGTACCAGAGGTGGAAATTTTCAACGAGAAGGTACATGAGGACGGCATTTATTCCGAGGTTTGTTAAACCGAGGGCAAAATATTGTATAGCCTGCCTTTGAATGCGGTCGAGTTCCCTATTCTCGAAAGTCCAGAATTTTTGCAGGGTAAAGCCGACGACCACGGCAACGCAAAAAGCAATGCTGGAGGAAATGAGGTAATGAAGACCCGCGTATTCTTTCAGTACGTACAACAGGGAGAATTCAACCGCTGCCGCGGTCGATCCGGAAGCTACAAATTTTGCAATAGTAACTTTTCTGGTATATAGATACGCGAACGCATCGCGAAATGTAAAACCTTGTGCGCGAACGAATAATCGAGAATTAAGCAAAGCTTTGTTCCTCCCGCTCCAAACCGCCGTGATTCAGGCTTACCGGCATTGGGCAGGGTTAAAGCATATTTTCCGGAGAATATCAAAGGGGAAGATGTCCCCGGCCAAGCCGCCACGGGAGCGGAAATACCCGAATCATGGGTCCGGAGCATATAAAATCGTGAAATTTTACGCAATAGGCGTTTAGTTTCAGTAAATAAATGCCGTTATAATCTTCTGGAGAATCATCAACCTGATTTCTCGGTTCCAGGAAATTAAGCTTGCGTTCCTAAAAGAGATTGATTGACAAATTCGCTGGATTGGTTTTTCTTGGGCCCTCATGGGGGCACGGCTTTCCGAATGAAATGAAGCGAACCTTCACTGCCGAGTTGAACGATGAAGGGAAGTACGAAGATCTCGAGATTGTTCTTCTACTTGATCTTCTCCATAGCGTTGGCATTCGCGATCGGCTTCTCCACTTTTTGGACCCTGCACGAGGTCCAGGAGTACAAGGAGCAAGCTCGAGCGTTTTACAGCAACTACATTTCAGTCAGCCAAACTAACCTCAAAAGAGAAGTCCAATCCTTCATCCACTACATCGAGTACCGGAAATCCAACCTCAGGAGCGGGATCAAAAAAGAGATCCGCGATAGTGTCATCGACGTCAATACCTCGGTGGGTGAGATATATGAGAAATACCGCGGTCACCTTCCCGATTCCGAGATTAAAAATATCATCAAGGATTTTCTGAAAAATTTCAGACATAGAGATGAACAAGGATATTTCTTCCTGATCGATATGGCCGGCCAGAGCGAGAGCCCCGCGGTGTCTATCCTCGGGAAATCCGGAGAAGCCGCCATTCAGGATCTGGGCGGGCGCAAGTGTATCGATGAGCTGATCCGTGTGGGCAGGGAATCAGGAGAAGGTTTTGCCGAGCATGAATGTCCAAAGCCCGGCGCAAAGGGAGGTCAATTTCAGAAAATAACTTTCGTCAAGCTTTTTGAACCTTATAAATGGCTGATCGGATCAGGCGAGTATCTGGATGATGAAGAAAAGAACCTTCAGAGGGAAATTCTCGAATGGCTGAACGAGCTTCATTACGGAAATGAGAGCTATATCGCGGCTTTCTCCTTCGAGGGGGTAAATCTCGCTTTTTATAAAAAGGAAGAAGTTGGACGCAAGAGAGTGGATTACGGCGACCCGGACGGCATCAAGCTGGTGGAGCAGGGTGTCAGGCTCTCCAAGACGCCGGAGGGCGGCTTTGTCGAATACGTTTCTCCCCTGGGAGCCGATGGCAAGCCGGAGCGAAAGATCTTCTTTTTCCTGGGGGTGCCGGATTGGCAATGGGCAATCGGCACGGGCGTATCCCTTGATGACGCGGACTCTTATATAGCGGCCAAAGAATCCGAGCTTTCCGAGTCAGTCACAACCGCCGTAGTTTATATCCTTATCGTATTCCTGGTGATGGGCAGTGTGCTGGTTGGCATCCTGGCCCTGATTTTCAGAAGGATCAATGCAGGGTTCCATGCCTTTTCATCCTTCTTTGACCGCGCCGCCGAAGAATCGATCCTGATCGATCCGGGCAAGCTCGATTTTGCCGAATTCCGCTCGCTTGCGCTCTCCGCGAACCGGATGGTCGCACAGAGGCGAAAGGCCGAGGAGGCCGTCAGATCGAGTGAGACCAGATATCGCGCCATTGTCGAAGACCAGACCGAATTAATCTGCCGCTTTCTGCCTGATGGCTGCATAATCTTTATAAACGATGCTTTCTGCCGCTTTTTTGGAAAATCTCGCAAAGACGTCCTGCTGGGAAATCTTCTCACCTATTTCCACGAGCCGGACATATCGGAGCTGCAGGCCCATATCTGCTTTCTAACACCTGAAAACCCGGTCGCCACGCTGGAATACCGGGCTATCAGCGAGGAGGGCAAAGTCCGCTGGCTGCAGTGGACCGACCGCGCCATCTTCGATCAATATAACAAGATAATAGAGTATCAGGGAGTTGGCAGGGACATCACGGAGCAAAAGAGGGCCGAGCGGGCGCTGTTTGAATCCGAACGCCGCTTCCGTGAAATGCTCGAAAAAGTCAGACTCGCCGCCATCATCATGGATACCGAGTGCAATATACTTTTCTGCAACGATTTTCTACTGGAGATCAGCGGCTGGACCAAGGATGAGGTGCTCGCCCGCAATTGGTTCGATGTCTTTATTCCCGATGAGGGCAAGGAGCATCTCGAAATTCTTTATCGCGAGAAAATGCCCGCCGATGAGTTTCCGGGCTATCACGAAAGCGAGATCCTCACCCGGAGCGGAGAGCGCAGACTGATTGCCTGGAACAACACGCCGGTGCGAAACGACGAAGGAAAGGTGGTTGGCGGCACCAGCATCGGGGAAGACATAACCGAGCGCAGGCAGGCGGAAGCCGAGAGAATCCGGCTTGTAACCGCCATCGAACAGTCCGCTGAAGCAGTGCTCATAGCCGATACGAATTGGAGCATCTGTTATGTGAACCCGGCGTTCGAACGTATCAGCGGATACTCCAAAGGTGAGCTGATCGGTCAGGCTTCGAGCATAATTGGAAGTGCAAAACATGACAGTTTCTTTTTCGGCAACATGCGCGAGAGCCTGTCCAGGGGGGATGTCTGGTCGGGACGCATCACGAGCGCCAGAAAAAATGAGACCACCTACGAAGCCGAGGTCACGGCCTCGCCGGTACGTGATAAATCCGGAACTATTATCAACTTTGTTAGCATACACCGCGACATAACCCACGAGATCAAGCTGGAGCGGGATTTGCGCCAGGCACAGAAAATGGAGGCCATCGGGACCCTTGCCGGCGGCATTGCCCACGATTTCAACAACATACTTACCGCCATTATCGGCTACACCGAAATGGCCCAGTTCAAAATCCCCGAGGGTAACGCTCTTCGCCCGAACCTCGAGCAGGTGCTCAAAGCCAGCGCCCGTGCCAAGGACCTGGTCAAGCAGATCCTCACCTTCAGCACCCAGACCGAACAGGAGCGAAAGCCCGTGCAGCTTTCGCCCACCATCAGGGAGGCCCTGAAGCTCCTGCGATCTTCCCTGCCAACGACAATCGAGATTCTGCAGGACATAGACAGTGTTTCAGATGACGACGTTGTATTGGCCGATCCGACCCAGCTCCATCAGGTGCTGATGAACCTGTGCACGAACTCCGCCCATGCAATGCGCGCCCACGGCGGGAAGTTGTGCGTAGGTCTTTCGGAGGTCGAGGGCAGATCCGTTTCGGGGTGTCCCGATATCAAGACGGGCAAATATATGAAGCTAATGGTGAGCGACAACGGGCACGGAATGGGAGCGGCGACCTTGGAGCGGATCTTCGATCCGTACTTCACCACTAAAAAAGCGGGCGAGGGAACCGGCATGGGGCTCGCCGTAGTCCAAGGGATTGTGAAAAACCTCGGCGGCTCGATTTCCGTCTACAGCGAACCCGGCGTTGGCACTACCTTCTCCGTTTATCTGCCCAAAACTGGCGAAGTCGCTACCCCGCCAGTCGAGGTCATAGAAACGCTTCCTCACGGAAACGAGCGGATTCTTTTCGTGGATGATGAATGCGAGCTGGCCGAATTGGGAAAAGAGATGCTCGAAACCGTTGGCTATCTTGTCACCACGCAGACATCGAGCATAAAGGCCCTGGAAACTTTTAGGGAACACCCCGACGATTTCGATCTCGTAATTACAGACATGACGATGCCGGCACTCACCGGATTGGAACTATCCAGGGAACTCCTGAGCATCCGGCCCCGTTTGCCGATAATCATGTGCACCGGTTTCAGCGATGCCCTGCTCGGAGATCAACATAAGTCGGAAGGAATTTGCGAAATCCTCATGAAACCCTACGCAATCAACCACCTCGCAAGGACAATCCGAGAGGTGCTCACCCGGCAGGCACAAGTCTGACCACTTTCGAGAACGCCTCCCCGCGTCCATTCAGCCTAAAATCGTTTTCCTCTAAAGATAACCGGGTATTGGATCATTGGCGGGAACGCTTGAACCATATTGGTTTGTGAACCGTTTGAGCAATTACGGCGGATAGTGCTTCCACGACTCTTTCCTGCTGTTCGCCGGAAAGTCCAAAAAATAGCGGCAACCGAATCAGGCGCTCGGATAGAGAAGTTGTCACATGAAGGTCTCCGCATGCCCTGCCATGGCGCAAACCTGCCGGGGAGGAGTGCAGCGGGATGTAGTGGAAGACCGCCGAGATCCCCTGGGCCTGCAGCTGATCGAGGACCATCTGTCGATCAATATCCGGAGGCAGCAGAATGTAGTACATGTGCGCGTTGTGCCGGCACTCGGGGGGCACTATGGGTCTTCGCAGAAGGCCGGCCGATTCGAGTGGGGCAAGAAGCTCGTGGTAGCGCCGCCATAGGGAGAGGCGCGTCGAATTGATATTTTCGGCTTCCTCCAGTTGCGCCCACAGGAAGGCCGCTATCAGTTCGCCGGGAAGGTAGGAGGACCCGATATCCTGCCACGTGTACTTATCGACCTCTCCACGGAAAAAACGACTGCGGTCAGTCCCCTTTTCCCTGAAAATCTCGGCTCTTGCGATGAAATCGGGGCTGTTGACAAGAAGCGCCCCACCCTCTCCGGAAATAAGGTTCTTCGTTTCATGAAAACTGTAGGCGCCAAGGTCACCGATGCTTCCAAGAGCACGCCCCTTGTAAGTCGCCATTACGCCATGGGCCGCATCCTCGGCGACTTTAAGTCCGCGCCTTGCGGCAATCTCCATTATAGAGTCCATCTCGCAGGCAACCCCCGCGTAGTGGACAGCAACAATCGCCCGAGTCCGAGGCGAAATTGCCTCCTCTATCAAAGTCTCGTCGATATTGAGCGTATCTTCCCTGATGTCCGCGAAAACGGGGACGGCCCCTCTCAGCACGAATGCATTAGCAGTGGATACGAAGGTGTAGGAAGGCATTATGACTTCGTCGCCCGGTTTTAAGTCCAGGAGCAGGGCGGCGATTTCCAATGCCGCGGTACAGGAGTGAGTCAAAAGTACCCTGGAGGAACCCGACTGTTTCTCGAACCACCTTTGACAGTTCTTTGTAAATGGACCATCACCCGCCAGGCAGCCTTTGAAATGGGCTTCAGCTATGTAATAGAGCTCTTTCCCCGTCATGTGGGGCCAATTGAATGGAATTATGTTTTTCTTGTCCATCTTCAGCGCTCTTGCAGGTATCAGGTATTTTGGTGCTTTTTTATCTTCTTCCGGAGAGTCGATATCAGAAACAGGGTTGAAAATATACCGAAAAAAACATGGCCGACCCACGCGTACCGGATCATGGGCTCGAAGCTCAAACGCACTTTCCTGGCGCCCTCCGGAATGCTTATCCCCTGGAAAAAACCGTTTACCGAAAATGCCTCGACCGGTATCCAGCTCTCACCCACCAGCGCCGAGCTGCTCCAGTCCTTGTGATATTTTTGGCTCAAAACCAAGGTCGAGGCGCCCTCTCCCGGTGTGTCAAATTCCAGGAAATCCCCACGATCAATCGTTTTCCGCACTTCCATCGAATTAAGCCCGCGAGGCTCTTCGAGCACTAACCCTCCAGGCGAGAAGTCATACGGGACCGAAATTCTGAGATAGCTTCCCATGGTCGACTTGACTCGGTGGAGCCATACCCGCTCAGTCTGGCCGAGCGGAATCAGTTCATCGCTCTCCAGCGGTTTGACAGCTAGCACCAGACCGATATTGGACATCCAGAAAGCCGCCTTCGTAAAGTCGGGCGATACCTTATCGTTGTACCTGCCGTAAACGTTGGCTTCACCCCCGAGGCTTCTTATCAGCTCATGGTACCTTTTTGCCGAGATACTGTTGTAGCTGTGGATCGAGGGGAGGCCGAGCATCGAATTGAAGTTTGGGTGCAGGATGGGTAGGCCGTCAACAACTGCATAGCGCGACCCTTCGGGCAAATTTGCGCGAATCGACTCGACGAGCGGGGAGGAGAGCCGAATTTCATCGGCCCCGCGCATCAGCAACAACGGACGGGAACAACACAGCGCCGCTAAAATAAGGGAGGCGGCCAGAAATCCGGTATTTCCGGCAAAAGCCCAGCCCACAAGGAATACAAAAACAGCAATAATCAGGCTAAATGAGAGCCAGTTAGGAGAAATCCCCTGTGAGAAAGCATACCCCAAAGCCAGCAGGAGCATCACAACGGAAACCGAAGCGGCAATTACAGCTCGCCTGCGCAGTTTTGCGGGATCCAGCCGCCTGACAACCGCTTCTGCCCCAAAGGCAGAGATTATAGCCAGAGGGATTGGAAGCACCCCCAGAGGATTTACAGCGGACAAATTGAATCCGAGGTGATTTACTCCAAAAACATACAGAGGTTTGATTACAGCCAGACAAAAGAAGAGTCCCGCTGTGGTCCACCAGCCATGGGATCGGCACGTCCTTCCGGGCAAAGCCATAATAATCAGGAAGAGCAAGACCGGCGTCAAACTAAGACCATTGTAGTGAAATGGATAAGCTTGAGTAATCGGATTGCCGAAGACCTGGGGGAAGGTACGAAGACTCAAGAAATGAATCACAGCCTTAATCGAGCTTAAATCCGGCAGGTGAGCCGTAAAAAAAGAGGTATCCGCACCCAGCCGTGCCGACTCAAGTGCCGCGTGCAGCAAGTCGATATAAGCCGGAAGGGAGCAGGCAACTCCCAAAATGACAGCACTGCCGCAACGGGCTGAAAAGCTCAATGCAGGAGAGATTCCGTCATTTTTCCAGATCGAAAACATCCGGTAGGCGAAATATCCCAGAATGATATAGGCATGAAGCAGCAGCGACATTGGATAAGCGGTCATAAGGGCGCTGTAGGTGCAAAAGGAGAGGATTCCCCATGCCGCCATGTCCCGGCCCCTGCTCAGGCGAAGAACGGCGAACAGGATTCCCGTTGTCCAGCAAAGTGTTGCCGGAAACATTGGAAACGCCAGCCAGTAAATCATTATCGGAGCTGTAGAGAGCGACCATGCAGCCACAAATCCCGCAACCGGCGTAAACCCCATCTCCTTCATCAGCAACAGGCAGAATAGTCCCGTTAAGAAGATGAGCCCCAGAGACAGGACAGTGATGAACCGAAAAGGATCTTTTATGAATTTTTGCAGTATCCAGCTCGGAAAATAGGCAGGGCTGAAACCTGATACAAAGGAAGGGCGGCCGAATTCGTTCTGGTCGTCCCAAGTCGCAAGCCAGCCAGAGCGGGCGCCTGTCAGGTGGTGATTGACCTCGGGGACGAACGCTGTCATGTAGTCGCCGAACTTGACATTCTCTATTCCCTCCGCGGGTGCGGTCGTATCTCCAAGCTCGATGCTCGGGCGGAAGGGGATTATAAACTTTCCTCCGAGCAGGTATGGAGAAAACAGGGCGACAAAGAATAAGAGGTAGGCTAAAAAAGCGCTGCCGTACCCTATTCCTCCCAATGATCCCCAAGATTTCGGAAGAGTGCGCAACTGATCTTCTCCAGGTTTTGAATCGAGACCGAGCCGTAGCTGATGACATCCGGGAGAAGGTCACAATCAGCCTGCTCCATGGACGAATATGCTCATGAAGGCCGGCAGCGGCCCGCCTCCAGTTCTCTATTTGTTTCAGTGCCTAAATGGGTGCTGTTCTGATTTTTCGAGCTAAATCCAGACAGCGAAGACGGAAAAGCGGGTCATGATAGCATTACGCTCTGCCCCCATCAAGCAAACTGGTTTTTAAAGACCGTATCAATGCCGACCGAACAGCATGTACGGCTGACAATGCCGTATTACTCAGGCGGGAATTGAGTTTTTGGCGGAACGGCGAGTCCTTCTCAAAGGAGACTGCTGCCTAACTTGACATCGTCGCCCCAGGTTGGTAGAGTGGCGCCTCCGATGGGCAGGAGAGGATAAAGACTATGCCGGGGCGTGTGGAACCGCGGAAACAATTCGGGGACGAGTTGCTGGAACTTCACGTTTCCGACCGGCACTTCCTTGTAAATGTGACCGGCTTCGTGGATTGGGCTGTCTTCGACGCCTATTGGCCAACATTCCACGAAAATACCAGAACGCCGTCCATCGAGCCTCTCGTCTGCTTCAAGATGCTGCTCCTTCAACTGTGGTACGGTTTGTCCGATACGGAATGTGAAGTAGAGTGCGCCGACCGGTTGTCCTTTCGCCGATTCCTCGGGCTGTCGCCGATTGATCCCATTCCCGACGAAATGGAGTTGGTGAAGTTTCGCAGGCAAATGGCCAAGGCCGGCATAGCCGAGGAAATGTTTGCGGCCGTCCGGGCCCAAATAGAATCCACCGGTGCAAGGATCAAGAGCAGCACCCTGGATGATGCAAAGAATGCCCTGACCGATCAAGCGCCCGCCAACGTTAAACTCTCCATTGTTACGACCCTTTACAAATCCGCCCCTTACTTATCCGAGTTTCACCGGCGTGCCGGTGCCGCCGCGCGGCAACTGGTCGGGACCGACTACGAAATCATTATGGTCAATGACGGTTCGCCGGACGATAGCCTTGATCTGGCGGTCAAGCTCTCGCAAAAAGACAGTCATGTTGTCGTGGTTGATCTTTCGAGGAATTTCGGCCACCACAAAGCCATGGTGGCCGGTCTTGAACATGCGTTGGGGGAGCGGATATTCCTGATCGACAGCGACCTGGAAGAGGAACCGGAGTGGCTGCTTGATTTTGCCGCCCTGATGGCTTCCGAGAAAGCCGATGTGGTTTACGGAAAACAGCAGGAGCGCAAGGGTGGCTGGTTCGAAAGATGGAGCGGTGAAATCTATTACTCCGTCTTTAACTGGCTATGCAATATCGACCACCCGCGAAACATCGTCACCGCACGGTTAATGAGTCGCCGCTATGTTGATGCCCTGCTGCAATACAAGGAGCGGGAGGCTGTTATTTCATGCCTTTGGGTGAGCACCGGCTTCAAGCAGTGCGAAAAAACAGTCAAAAAGCATATGTCCAGCAGCTCGACTTACAGCTTGCCCAGGAAGATCGAACACGCCATGAATGCCATTGCCTCCTTCAGCGAAGTCCCCCTGAAGCTGATATTTTATCTGGGCATCAGCATATTGGCCTGTGCACTTGGATATGCGGGCTACCTCAGTTTCAATCGCATGGTCCTGTCCCGGCCGTTGGACGGTTGGACTTCCGTCATGGTATCCATCTGGGTGTTTGGCGGCATGATCATATCTTTTATTGGAGTTATCGGGATCTATCTTGCGAAAGTTTTTTCCGAAACAAAGCAAAGGCCTAATGCCATTATCCGGGATATCTATGGACGATCGAAATCGCAAAATTGATTCCAGCTATGAACGATATTACGCCAAAAATAAGGCGATAAAGGTTTATCCCACAGAATTCGTGGTGCGTACTTTCCTGGCGAACTATCCTGCCCTGAATTTCAAAAAGCCGGCCGCGGGGGAGCGCATACTCGATGTCGCTTTTGGAGATGGCCGCAACACGGTCTTTCTTTGCGACCAGGGGCTTGCCGTAAGCGGCATCGAGATCACCCAGGCAATCGTGGATCAGACCAGCGACCGGCTGGCGAAGCTGGGGCACACCGCGGATTTGCGTATCGGCAGGAACAGCGGCATTCCGTTTGAAAGCGGCTCTTTCGACTACATCCTCGCCTGTCATTGTTGTTACTACTGCGACGAAGGCGAGCCCTTCGCCGACAATCTGACCGAATATGCGCGGGTATTGAAAAAGGGGGGCCACCTGGTAGCCTCGGTGGCATGCAAGAGCTCTTACATCTTCAGGGATGCGGTCGAATTGGCGGACGGCTCCTTCGTCATCAGCTCGGACCCTTACGACAACCGCAATGGCTATCGCCTGCATGCCTTCTCGGAAACACGGGAAATCGAGGAGTATTTCTCCCCCTGGTTCGCGAATTTTTCTTTCGGTTTCGCCGATAACAACTATTATGGCATCCAGGAGCGTGTATTCTGGGTCGTCTGCCGGAAGAGTTAAACCCATGGCCGATCAACCGAATTATTACTGTACAGAAGCGGGATGCAATCGGGCGCTGCTGGTTGCCGGCGTGGAAGGCCTCTCCTGCCCTAAGGGGCATTTCTTTCCCTACGCGCCCGGCTACCATGTACCGGTTTTTGCGAAACAACCCGAAGACGCCAACGAATACGCCCGGCAGAATGCGGCGATCCTGCATGACAATGCGCTACGCTGGTTGTTCACCACTTTTGGAACGGAGGAAGCCCGCGTTCGTGAGAATCTGGTGAAACGGCTGCAACTTGCCAAGGGCCATAAGGTACTGGTTACCGGGGCCGGAGCCGGCAACGACCTGCCCTATCTTGGCCGCGGCCTGGAGGGGCATGGCGAAATATACGTCCTGGACATCGCCCAGCAGATGCTTCTGGCGGCGGTGGCGCGCTATCAGGCCGAATTAGTCCGATCCGGCGTGGATTTGCACTTTTCGGTAAGCGATGCGACGAACCTGCCCTTCGCCGACGGCTACTTCGACGCGGCTTACCATTTCGGGGGTATCAACCTTTTCTCGGATATCCGCAAGGGCATTGCCGAAATGAACCGCGTCGTAAGGCTAGGCGGGAAGGTCGTAATAGGCGATGAGGGCGTGGCGCCCTGGCTCAGGAATACCGAGTTCGGGCAAATGCTCATCCGGAACAATCCCTTGTACGCCTGTGAGGTTCCCCTGGCGCTGCTGCCCGAATCCGCCAGATCGGTCCGGTTGAGTTGGGAATTGAGCAACTGTTTCTACGTGATCGAGTTTTCAGTCTCCGATGGGCCGCCACCCATCAATATCGATGTGCCACATCTCGGGTCGCGAGGCGGCAGCATCCGGACCCGTTATTTCGGCCAGCTTGAAGGGGTTGATCCCGCCCTCAGGGATCGTGTCTACGCCGAGGCGGAACGCCTCGGGATGAGCCGGGTGGAGTACATCGAGCTATTGCTCCGCGGCGGTCAGCCCGGACGTTGATGCAGGACAAATAATAGATGAAACGCTTTCTGAACGAAAACAGGCCCTTTCCCTGGAAAAAAAGGGGCCTGATTTTTGATCCCACCGGCACGGATTTCAGCCACGGTTCCCACCCCTGCGCCGTGCATTACAAGGACGACATTTTCGTCATTGCTTTCACACGGCGCGATTCCAAACAGCGCTCCCATATATTTCTCTCTTATGCCACGGTGGCTGATGGGAACATGATGCTGGTGGGAGAGCCGAAGCTGGCCCTGCGCCATGGCGAGCCCGGATGCTTCGATTGCGACGGCGTGATAAGCGTCTGTCTGGTCAAACACCGGGAGACAATATACCTCTATTACGTCGGCTGGCAGAACTTGCCGGATACCCTATGGATCTGCGATACCGGACGTGCGATTCTGGACCCGCGCGAATTGACGCTGACGCGGGAGTTTTTGGGTCCGGTACTGGGACGGGACAAGGATAATCCCCTCTTTGCCGCGGCAACGGCATTTCATGTATCCGGGGATAAATGGCAGACCTGGTACAACTCGGGGGTAAAGTGGGAAAAGACGGAGGACGGCTGGAAGCATTACTACGGCATCCATTACGCCGAGTCTTCCGACGGCATCGATTGGGTTTGCCATCCGGGATTGTGTATTCCGTTCGCTGATGAATATGAATATGCTTTCGGCCGGCCGAGCGTTTATCGGTCGGATGGCACCTACTTCATGTGGTTTGCCCACCGGGGGACGAAGGAAATAGATACCTACCGCATCGGTTTCGCATCATCCGGGGATGGCAGGCAATGGCTTCGAAACGATGCCATCTCGGGCATGGATATTTCCCCCGATGGATGGGACAGCGAGATGATCTGCTATCCCTATATCTTTGAGCACCGTGGCATCATTTACATGTTGTACAACGGCAACGGTTATGGGAAAACCGGCTTCGGTCTTGCGGTTATGGAGGAGGATGGATGAGCCGAATAATCCTGGCAGGCAATGCAATCACTGCCGAGATCCTTTACTCGTACCTGCTGGGAGACAGCCGGTATGAGGTGCTGGGACTCACCGTGGATGATGAATTCGTCGCCCAGGGCAGCGTAGAGGGACTTACCGCCGTGGGGCTTTCGCAGGTAAGGGAAACCTTCCCGCCGCAAACCTGCCGGGTCATGATGGCTGCCGGCTACAGCAATCTCAATAAGGTGCGCGAATCCTTATTCCTGCGCCTGAAGGAAATGGGCTACACCGTTGAGACCTATGTCCACCCGGATGCCAATGTGTACTCCCGCCATCCATTGGGAGAAGGCTGCGTTGTTCTTCCATCCGCGGTCATCGAGCCGCATGCAAGGGTCGGGGCCAACACCATGATCTGGTGCAATGTCACTCTGGCTCACCACAGCCTTGTCGAGGAAAACTGCTGGATTGCGGCTGGAACTGTCATTTCGGGCAAGGCGAAGGTGCTTCGCAACAGCTTTGTGGGGGTGAATGCGACCGTGGTTAACGAGATGACGGTGGGAGAGTACAACATTGTGGGTGCGTCAGCCATGATTTCCAAGGATACCAAGCCCCATACGGTGCATCTGGCCCGCTCCGCCGAACCTTTCCGTTGTTCTTCCGAAGATTATGTGAAGTATTTTGGGGTTTGATATGAACAAACGTTTGGCCGCGATCCTGGCCGAGGTATTTGGACTGCGAGAGTCCCAGATTCATCCCGATCTCACCAAGGCCGATGTGGGGACCTGGGACTCCCTGAAGCAGATGGACCTGGTGATGTCGCTTGAGAGGGAATACGATATCGCCCTGGAGATTCCGGACATTTTGAGGATGGTGTCGGTTGCCGGTATCATTCAGATGCTCAAAGACAAGGGAGTAACCCTGGAAGTTGAGAGGGCGGGCCTTGGAAATTAAGGGAGCAGTGGCGCTGGTCACCGGCGGAGCCCAGGGTTTGGGTTTTGCCATTGCGAGCCACCTGTCCGGGCTTGGGGCCACGGTTGTGGTGGCCGACCGCAACGCTGAAGCGCTTGCCGGATTGCCGGAACACCTGGACCCCAAGCAGGTGGATGTGACCCGGCCGGAGGAAGTCAAGGCAGCCGTGGCTGAAATAATAGCCCGGCACGGCCGGCTCGACATCCTGATCAATAATGCGGGGGTGATCTTCAGCGAGCCTTTTGTAAATATCATGAATCCCGACGCGATGATGCACGACTATGGCCGTTATCGCGACTCGCTGATCGCCAACCTGGATTCGGTATTCATTGTCACTTCGGCAGTGGTGGAGCAGATGGTGAGACGCCGGATAAAGGGAGCAATTGTCAGTATCAGTTCTATCAGCGCCCAGGGCAACGAGGGTCAGACTGCCTATTCCGCCGCCAAGGCCGGGGTAAACGCCATGACCGTCACCTGGTCGAAGGAACTTGGCCGTTGGGGCATTCGCTGCAATGCCGTGGCGCCGGGATTTGTCGACACCCCGTCCACCCGCGGCGCCCTGAACGAATCCGTGTTGAAGCACGTCCAGTCCAGTACGCCCCTGCGGCGGCTGGGGAAAGCCCGCGAAGTGGCGCAGGCGGTTGCCGCCCTGATTGAAAACGACTTCATGAACGGGGTTGTGTTAAACGTCAATGGAGGGTTGACGATCTGAGATGGTGAGATTGGATAAAACCTCCTACCCTGCCGCACTCGAGCTGTACCGCGGCGCTGAATCGTTCTTTCCCTTGATCGCGTCAGTGCTTCTCGACGAGCAGGACGGCGAGGTTTATTCGGACGACAATGCGGCGCCCCGGCAGGTGTATGTTGAACACGCGTTCGGATTTGCTCAGATTTTCGGTCATCCCTGTGCCCGTTTCGAGGCGGACCTGGAGCGGCATCTTCTGATCGACAGGCGCTTCACCGCACCCAAGGTCCGGCTTTACACGCCCTATCTTCCGCGATTCCTTAACGATCCGAAATGGGAGTCTCTGCGCTCTTTCCGGCAGCGATTCTTCATTGAACCGGACAGGTCGTTCGACAACCAATTTGCCGCCTTGGAACGGCCGGATAAAATCGAACTGCAAAGCGGCTATGAGCTGAATGCGGACGAAATCGAGCGTGCATTTGGAGTGGTTGGCAGGTTCTGGCGCAATCCAGAGGATTTTATCCATAAATCCAATGCGGTAGTTGCGTTCTGCGACGGCAGGCCCGCTTCTATTTGCTACTCCGCCGCGCAGGCGGATCGCCGCGCCGAAATCGACGTGCTAACACTTCCAGAGTTTCGCGAACTTGGGCTCGGGAAGATCACTGTCATGCACTTCGTGAAGCGCTGTTTCGAGCAGTCCTTGCAGCCGCTGTGGGATTGCTTTTCCAATAACGCCGGCTCCATGCAACTGTGCCGCTCGGTCGGCTTCCATGCGCCTCGTCCTCCCTATCCATTTTTTACCATCAACCGATAACCGCCGTAGAGAGTTGTTTGCCGTGAGCACCTATCATTATAACCTTGGGAAATGCTTCGAAGAGATTGCGTCAGCCCATTCCCATCGGCCCGCCTTGCGCTATCCCGACCAGTCCCTTAGCTACGCGGACTTGTCCCGCAGGGCGGAAAGCCTGGCCGCCCTGCTCCTTGCCCATGGGTGCAGCAGGGGTGATGTGATTGCCATCGGCCACAACAAACGGCCTCTGTCCTACGCCCTGATGCTTGCGGCGCTTCGTCTCGGCATAGCCTACGTCAACATCGATGTCGCTTCGCCCGTGGCGCGCACTTCCAGTATTCTTCAAGTCAGCGGCGCCTCTTTGCTCTTCTACGATGACCCATCTTTTGCCGGAAGGATGGAGGAACTTGCTTCCCTCCATGGCTGCGAGTTGATTCTACTGACCGATGAGCAACTGCCTGCTATATCCGTCACCGAGCGCGAGGAACAACAACGGCTCATGGGCCTGGTGGACGGCGCATGCATTGCTTACATCATGTTCACATCGGGTTCCACCGGCATCCCAAAGGGGGTGGCCGTTACTCACCAGAATGTTTTGCATTTCATAACCTGGGGCCGTGAATGCTTTGGCATCACCGACCAGGACAATTTCGCCAATCTGAGCCCGATGTATTTCGACAATTCCGTTTTTGATTTCTATGTCGGGTTATTCTCGGGGGCATCCCTGAGTCCGGTGTACCGGGAATTACTAACCAGTCCGTATGAGCTTATAGCCCACGTCGGAAAAATGGAATGCACCATCTGGTTCTCGGTGCCCTCGCTGCTCATCTATTTAATGACAATGAAGGCCATGACGCCCGCCGCATTGCCTTCATTGCGCGCTATTGTTTTCGGCGGTGAAGGCTATCCCAAGGCGGAACTGAAGAAGCTCTACTCACTCTTCTCCCGACAGGCGAACCTGATCAATGTGTATGGCCCGACGGAATGCACCTGCATCTGCAGCGCCTATACGCTCACAGACAAGGATTTCCTGGACCTGGCAGGACTGCCGCCCCTGGGCCGCTTGAATCCCAACTTCGATTATCGAATCCTGGACGATCAAGATTGCGATGCTTACAATGGCGAACTCTGCCTGATCGGGCCCAACGTAGCCGCTGGCTATTTTAACGATCTGGAGCGTACAGCGGCCGCCTTCCATACTCTCACCGACCCTGATCGGTTCATGAAGCGTATGTACCGCACCGGCGATCTCGTCCGGGAGGCCGAGGGCGAGCTTCATTTCATTTGCCGCAAGGACAACCAGATAAAGCACATGGGCTACCGCATCGAACTTGAAGAAATCGAGCACGCTCTTGTGAAGCTGTCCCCGGTGAATCAGGCCGTCGTGGTGTACCACCGGACCCATGCCGCCTACGGCAAGCTGATCGGTTTCGTGGCCTGTGCGGAAGTTGTGGAAGAAAAGTCCCTCCTGGCGGACCTGGCCAACCTCCTGCCTGATTACATGGTGCCGAGCAAGCTTATAGTGATGCCAAAGCTGCCGAAGAACCCAAATGGCAAGGTGGATCGGCAGCAGTTGCGCGCATCCCTTGAGCGCTAATATGTTCCGGAAATATCGCGGATGGCCGGTACTGGCCCAGATGGTCCGCTACTTCGTGGTAGGGGTACTTAACAATCTGTTGGGCTACCTCATTTATCTGGGGATCACTTGGCTATGGCTGGAACCGAAGCTCGCCGTGACGATGCTCTACCCAATCGGCGCGGTTACCGCCTACTTCGGGCAGGCAAAGTATTCCTTCTCCTACCAGGGCCCAACACACCACGGTATGTTCCGCTACGTCATCGCCCACGCCATAGGTTATGGCGTGAATCTGACCCTGTTGTTCTTATTGGTTGACAAATTCATGTTGCCGCACCAACTCGTCCAGGCAGTGGCGATCTTTCTAGTGGCCGGTATCCTGTTTTTATTGTTCAGGTATTTTGTCTTTCCGGTCCAGCAGAATAACTAAAATCTTTGCAGAATACAAAAGCCGGAGATCATTTCCGCGCCGGCTTCAGAGGTGGGCTAAGGGGTGGCGTTGTTTTCAGTTCAGGCGTCGGGCGACCACAAGGCGCGATCCCCCGAGCGGGAAGGAAATGCCGCTTCGAATCAGGCGATTTTCAAAGAAGGAGACTGTTTCAAGCAACCGATTCGAGCGCTGGCTCCGTTTGAACTCGGCTCCCGGGTCATCATTTTTGGCCCATGGGTTGCTCAATCTGGACAAGAGCATTGCCGGCAGCAACAGTGAAACGAACGACGTGCTAAGCAGAATTTCGAACCCGGCATTCAGGAGCTTTTTGTGCAGACCGGATGCGGTGTAGCGGCGCAAATGGCCGGAATAGTCGTCGATCCAACTCCAGAGTCGCGGGTGCTGAGGCACAGTGAGCAAAAGTCCGCCTCCGGGCTTTAGCGCCTTCTGTATCTGACCCAAAACACGTTCGTCCTCTTCGATGTGCTCGAGCACGTCGAAGGCCCCGATGATATCGAAATGTTTAGCAAAAGGAACAGAGCGGGCATCTATTTGCATCAATTCCGCTCGCGGAACCCGACTAGCCACAAAGATGAGTGCGGCGGCAACGACCTCACTGCCGAAAAGCGCAAATTCAGGAAATTCTTCGGCGACCTTGGACAGCATGAACCCTGTCCCACATCCAAGCTCCATAAACGATCTTGCACGTGAGAAGTAGTTCCCGACAGCCCACATGATGAGCTCTCTTCGCGTACGAAACCAGAAGCTTTCGGCCTCCAACTCGGCAAGCGCTTCGAATGATTCCGGCAAAAAAAACTCTCCACTCCCGTTAAGCTCGGGAGCGAAGCAATTGAATCCGTAGGCTGTTTCCGGAACGCCTCCACACCGGGGACATTCCCACCCGGCTGTTGAATGAACATTCCCGCATTTGAGGCACTCTTTCATGCATTTTCCCGTCGAGCGGATTTGGAAACGTATTTCATGAACCGCGGCGCATCAGTTCCGCAATTGAAAAGCAGGTCCAGGACTGTCACCCCGTGCTCGAATCCTCCCCAAAGCTGCGGGTATTCCGGGTAGCCCCCATATTCGAACCAGGTCAGCTTTATTCCACGGTTCCTGAAAACCGATTCATCGATGTAGTCCCGGGCCGCGGGGCCGGAAATATATTCGGTCCCGCCGGCCTGCATGCAAAGATCGGCCAGCCGCTCCGTCCTGCCGCCGCACGCCTGGTAATCCCAGCAGTTGGTTATCCTGGTTTTTATGCCCAGAGTTTCGCAGACCCAGTCAATCAATGCACGATTGAGCTGAGAAAGGTGTGAATACTCACCTCCCAGGAAAACAGGCTCGAGTTTTTCAGCCACCTCCTGAAAGTGAGGGGCCTTGCCGTAATTATGGCAAAGCGCCCTCCAGTGCGATTTGGCCCATTCGTTGCCGTCGATTTCCGTTTCCCGGATGCTCTGGAGGTATTTTCCTTTCACCCTGACCGGCACGGTAAGCCATTGAAGGCCCTGAGGGGTCTTGATTTTGTTGCGGTTTCGCCAGTCGCGGCGGGTATATTGCATCTCATCGTAGATTATGAACTCATCGACTGCCGCAATGAAATCGAAGTAGCCTTTCCAGGGGATGTAGTTGGATTGGAGTACGGCAACTTTCTTCATCTTCCGGTATACCTGGCCTTGTACACGTAGAAAGGTTTTACCGCGAGCGGCTCATCAACCAAATCGAAGTTTTCCTTGATGTAGCGGTCTATCAGAGGATGTGTATTTTGAAAGCGCAAATCATCGCGCGAATCCAGGGGTAAATCAAGAATGAGCGCAAATGCAGGCGCCGCCTCTTTTATTCGCGCTATCTCCATTTGTTGGAACTCATCGTTTCTGGGGAAAAGAGCATAAATTTCCCATACCGGCGACTTCCGCTCGAAAGCAGCATAGGCCCCCGGCCAGAAGGGCACGGCGAGAAATGAATCCCCGTTGGGGCAATATTTCTTATCCAGAGCGCTTAGCAGTTCCAGATTGTGCGCCGTCCACGGATCGGTTCTCATCGTGTCCCGGCCCACCTCGACCTTTTTCCATTTTGCAATAGATGACATGACCCTTGGCTGGAATGGCCCGACAACAATGAGGGTTGCACAAAACAGCGCCACGGCCACACCGATCCTGACCTTGGCCGACTTGCCGGAAAAGATGGTTAATAGCCCGATGATAAGAGGAAAAATCCCAAGTGACAGATGGGCTGTATCAGCCCGTGAAAAGGAATAATGCGCGTAGGGGATCGCCAGGAAGGAAGCCGCGGCAGCCGCGGGGGGGACCTCTTTTTTCTTGAGCCATGAAAAAGCCGAGTATCCTATGCCAAACACCCCGAGTAAGGGCAGCGCAATAAAGAAAGAACCAAGCACAACCCGGAATACGACAAGTGCGGCGGGATCGGTCAAAATGTAGGGAGCAATACCTGGAACCGTTCGCCAGGGCCATGGGATCGGGGTGGCAAGGTTCGTACATTGGCACTCCATTACAAAACGAATGCCTTCAATAAGCGAGGAGGCCATTCCAGGTACAAAGGCCAGTGCAAGGAGCATTGGAAGGTAGCCGACAAACACCCCCACTCCCCACCAGAATATATTCTGGAAAAGCTTTCCTGCCGACCGACTGAACACTCCGAGGCAACCGATTGCGGCGATGCAGCCGATGACCCCGTACAAGCCGTGATTGCGCCCGAATAAAGCCGCCAGGCCGACCACTACTCCTGTAATAAAGCAGCGCCGGGCCGAGGGTCGCTCGATCAGATAAGCCAGTGCTACAATTATTGCGATCGATGGAGTGAAGTCGAAAGATTTGTACTGAAGGAACATCCAGAGCACGATAATCGCCGAGGCTATAAGCATCGAAAATGCATCGGGTTTATCCCATGAACGTGCGAGCACCACAAGAGCGAGAAAAAGCCCGAGTCCCTGAAAGATAAAAGCCGCTATCCTGAGTGAGACGATCCCGTAGTCACCCCTGAGCCCCAGTACTGCCGCCGAGAAGTAATATCTGGCCGGGTCATAGGCCATAAAATCCCGTAAGGGCACTTCTCCCGCAAGGACCCGCTGCGTGCCGTACCAAAGATAGCCCTCATCCCACAGACTAAAGCCGATCCTTCCCTGGATCAGGAAAGACGCGAGTGTTGCTGCCGCGGAAAACAAGGCAAGGGCAATATAGAGCTGTATCCCGGAGGGCAGCTGAAGCCTGGATTGAATTGATAGCGCCATTTATGATTTCTTGTGAGGGTCGGAAAAAGAGTTCTTGCTGGAGATTCGCTCCGCGCCCCGTCTGCTCGAAATTAAGCGTGGCCATACTATATCAGGCAAAACGGTATTGCCAAGCCTTTTGAAACCGGGGAATGCCGTGGGACCGTTCGCGCCTTGCACCAAGCTAAAAAGCCCGCGCCGCACTTTTGCTTTTTTCCTTTCTGCCGATTTGCTGCTAAAATCTGGCTTCCTGCATGAAGCAGGCGCAAAGAGTTGCCTTCAAGGTGGGGTTAAGTGCTCAAAGAACTTTCCATCCAGAATTTTGCTATTATCCGGAACCTCGATATCCAGTTTCGTGAAGGCCTAAATGTTCTATCGGGGGAAACAGGCGCCGGGAAGTCGATCCTCGTTGGGGCAATAAACCTGATCCTGGGAAGTCGGGCGTCCCAGGAGATGATCAGGACAGGTGCAGCCGAAGCATCGGTCGAAGCCGTCCTCACAGTCCCTCCCGGCAGCTTGTGCAGGCAGATTTTGGATACCTGGGAAATGGAATCCGGCGCCGAGCTGATTGTGCGCAGGGCCGTCAGCCGCACGGGGAGAAACCGCGTCTTTATTAACGATCAAACGGCCTCGGTCCAGCAGCTCCAGCAGCTCTCGCCTCTTTTGATCTCAATTTCGGGCCAGCACGAGCACCAGCTCCTGCTCGACCAGGAGACTCACCTGGGACTCCTCGATGCCTTCGGGGGCCTTGAACCGCTTTGCCAGGGGGTGAGGGAAATCTGGTCGGCCTGGGCCCAAAAGAAAGAGCAACTTGCCAGGACAAGGCGCGCGAGGGAAGAAGGGGCGGCAAAGATGGACTTTCTCAGGTTCCAGCTACAGGAACTCGAAGCGGCCAAAATTTTGCCCAACGAAGATGAGGAACTCGGACGCGAGCGCGAGATACTTAGGAACGCGGCCGGATTGTCCGAGGCGTCGCAAAGGGCGCTCGGCTCCCTCTATTCCGAAAAAGGCGCGGTCCTCGAGCGCCTCTCGGAGATCCAGAAGGAGTTGTCCTCGATTTCGCGAATTGACCCGTCCCAGGAAGTCCTGCTCGAATACCTGGTGCAGGCCCGGATCAATCTCGAGGAACTCTCGCACTTGCTGGGGACCTACTCCGGACAGATCGTCTTCAGCCCGGCCCGGCTTGCGGCCGTCGAGGAACGGCTGGCGCTCTTGGGCAGGCTGGGCAAAAAATACGGCCCCGGCGCAAATGAAATGATCGCGAGAATGGAAGAGTTGCGCGCGCTGATGGGTCAGGAAAGCGAATCGGGACTTCGGGAAGAGGAAATTGAGAAGGACCTGGACGAACTCCACCGCCGCTACCTGGAAGCCGCCGGCGATCTTTCGCAAAAGAGGTCCGAAACATCCGAAAGGCTCTCGAGGCAAGTCGAGTTGAGTCTTGCCGAACTCGATATGCAGCGGGCAAGGTTTAACACCAGTCTAATGATTGCGAAAAACGGGGATGAGCCGCTGTTCTCCCCGTCCGGTATGGACAGGGTCGAATTCCTGCTTTCGGCAAACCCGGGCGAGGATCTAAAGCCGCTTGCCAAAATAGCTTCGGGCGGTGAGCTTTCGAGAATACTCCTTGCCCTGAAAAGTCTTCTTAGCCGCAACGGGGAGGCCGAGACGCTCATCTTCGACGAGGTGGATGCCGGAATCGGCGGGCGAACGGCCGAACTTGTCGGATTGAAGCTCAAGAGGCTTGCCGACCGTCACCAGGTGATCTGCATAACCCACCTCCCTCAAATCGCCTGCCACTCCGGCTCGCATTTTCTCGTGAAAAAAGAGACTGCCGGAACGGAGACGTCAACAAGCATCCGAATGCTTGCGGAATCGGAGCGCTGCGAAGAACTGGCCCGCATGCTGGGAGGGGTTTCAATATCCGAAACCGTTCGCGAGCATGCAAAAGAGCTGCTGGAAAGGGCATCGCGCGGCAGCGAGGTCTAGATCCTAAATCTCCCCCTCTTCCGCCAAATGCGCCAGGATTTCGTGTATATCCATCCCTTTTTCCCTGAACCCCTCAACTCCGAAAACCATATTGGCTTCGAGTACCATGTAGCCGCCATCGTGCTCACAAATGTCCAGCCCAGCTTCATCGAACCGGCATCGCAAGGCCGTCGAGCGGGCAAACTCCAGGGCTGCGGGGGAAATGTTTTCAAAGCTGATTCGTCCGCCGCGTGAGACGTTGTTTCTGAATTCCCCCTGTTTGTGGATGCGCCAGTAGGCATGAACGACCCTGCCCCCGATTACGACCGCTCTCAGGTCGCGCTCGATTGGCAGAAATTCCTGAATATAGGCGGGGTTTTGGGCCACGAGGTATTTCGAAAGCTCTTCCGTACCTCGGATAAGAAATACCCCTAGTCCCTGGGAGGAGCCTACAGGGTTTTTGGCTACAAAAGGGTAGTTAAAATCACGCTCTATAAGGCTTTGCCGGTTTCGGCCATAGTATATGCGCGTTCTGGGGTGCGGGATTTCGAGGAGTTCGAAAAGGTTGGTCTGGGCAATCTTATTGCCGAGAAAATGGTAGTAGTTTCCAGGAAATATCTCTTTCCCCGCGGCAGCGAGGATCTGTTGATAGATAGGGCCGGGGTAGAAGACTCTGGCCGCTTGCGCGATCTCCTGCCTCACCGCTTCGGGGTAATCGCCCCAATTTGGATTTATCCCAAAGCAGGGCACCGAACTCTTCCGAAGCCTTTTTCCAAGCGATACGCAATTAACATGGGTCTTTTTCGGTTTATCCAACTTAGGCAAATCGCACATGAGTCGAAGGACGCCTCTTTTCGTAAACGCTTTGGCCAGCCGGTATCGGCTGTGATGGTCGGCGGGAGTGAAAATTGACGGGTACATCTGCAACGCCCAGCCGCTCAAATCGATTTCAATCTATACAGAAACAAAATATTGAGCAAAGACTTTTCGGGCCTGCAATCCGTTCCAGTAAACCTCGCAACGGCTCAATCAATTGAGATCTCCTGACGGCAAATGCTTGCCCGTTCTGGACAATCCATACCACCGTCAGTATCTTTTTCTGGAAATGCCTGCTTTCCACGAGCACAAGTAGGCAGGATTATTGCCTAAATAACTGTCGATAATCAGTGCGGACGTGAGGTGACAATGGCAAATCTTGGCCGGTTTAACAGGATCTCTGAGACGATCTGGGAGATACCTCCCTCTTATAAGCCGGAGATGCTTGTCCCGGCAAGGATCTACGGGACCGAGAAGCTGGTTCGCGAGATGGACGAAGGGGTGATCGATCAGGTAACTAATGTCGCAGCTCTCCCCGGAATCGTCAAATATGCCTACTGCATGCCCGACGGCCACTGGGGATACGGGTTTCCGATCGGGGGAGTGGCTGCGATGGACGCTCGTTCGGGTGTGATATCCCCGGGCGGAATTGGCTTTGACGTTAACTGTGGGATGAGGCTTGTTCTCACCAGCCTCACCTTTGGTGAAATAAAAGATCACCTGCGTGAGCTGGTTGACAGGCTTTTTCAGCGCGTTCCGGCGGGGGTCGGGAGCAGCGGTCTTCTAAAGATTTCCCAGGATGAGTTTCGCGAAGCCGTTCAGCAGGGCGCGCGCTGGTGCATCAAGCACGGGTACGGATGGGAGGAGGACTTGGAGCGCACCGAGGAGTTCGGATGCATCGCCGGGGCCGATGCCTCAAAAATCAGCAACAGGTCAGTCGAACGCGGATACAGGCAGATCGGAACTCTAGGCTCCGGCAACCACTACCTCGAAATCCAGTTAGCCAAACCCGAAAATATCTTCGACCCGGAACTCGCAAAGGCTTTCGGCCTCACCATGCCGGACCAGGTGGTTTTGATGTTTCATTGCGGAAGTCGCGGGTTCGGACACCAGGTGGCAACCGATTATCTCCAGACTTTCCTCAAGGTTATGCAAACCAAGTACGGAATAAAGATCCTCGACCGCGAGTTGGCATGCGCTCCCTTCAATTCTCCAGAGGGCCAGGATTATTTCGCGGCGATGAAATGCGCCATAAACATGTCCTTTGCAAACCGGCAGGTAATCCTTCACCGGATACGCGAAGTTTTCTCGGACGTCCTGCACAGGGACCCGGCCGACCTTGGGCTTCACCAGGTCTATGACGTCGCCCACAACACCGCCAAGCTGGAAACCCACCTCGTGGACGGCAGCCCTCGCCGGCTCCTCGTACATCGCAAAGGCGCCACCCGTGCTTTCGGTCCGGGGGCCGAGGGCCTTCCCGCCATCTACCGCGAAACCGGCCAGCCGGTCATAATCGGCGGCAGCATGGAAACCGGTTCCTACCTGCTTGCGGGTGTGGAATCCGGCGCACAGACTTTCTTCAGCACCGCGCACGGCAGCGGCAGGACCATGAGCCGCCACCAGGCAAAACGAATGTTTCACGGCAGAAAGCTCCAGCAGGATATGGAGCAGCGCGGGATTTATGTTCGCACGGCATCCTGGTCAGGCCTGGCCGAAGAGGCCGGCCCGGCCTACAAGGACATCGACGAGGTAGTCGAAGCTACCGAGAAGGCCGGCATCAGCAGGAGGGTGGCCAGATTCGTCCCGGTCGGCAACGTAAAGGGATAACGGAGGACGGAGGACGGAAGGCGGAAGATGAGACCATGCTCGGCTTCTGAACGAGAATCAGCCACCGCTAAATAAAACGGGAGTTCCGGTGGACCTCAAAACACCCCTCATGCTTATAACCGGGGGTCTGGGCAGCGGCAAGACGACCCTGGTGCGCCGCATTCTGGATAATGCATCCTGCCGGATCGCGGTGCTCATGAACGAATTCGGCGAAATCGCCATCGACAGCGAGGTCATCTCCGGCGAGAACATCGATATCGTCGAGCTTGCCGGAGGTTGCGTCTGCTGTTCGATGACAGGCGAATTCGAGGCGGCCGTTAAAGAAATAATTGAGAAAATCAAGCCCGATCTTATTTTGGTTGAGGCGACCGGAGTTGCCGAATCGGACGCCCTGGTCTACGAGGTCGAGGACCTTCCGGGGGTGCGCCTTGACAGCGTGATCTGCATCATCGACGCTTTCGTTGACACTCGATACCCTTACGTCGGCCATGCTTCGCGGACGCAAATAGCCGCAGCCGACATAATTCTCATCAACAAGACAGACCTTGTGAGCCCGTATGAGGCCTCCGCCGTGGAAAGCAGCATCCGAAGGTATAACAGCCACGCGCCACTGCTGAAAACGACGGGGTGCGAAATCGGCACGGACCTCCTCTTCGGCACGTATGCAGGGCCTCGGCCCCGTCATTTCTCCGCCGGCATTGACACGGCTTTTGAGTCCTTTTCATGGGAAAGCGGCAAAAAACTCGATTCCGGCAGTTTCGAGGAGTTTGCCCGTGGCCTGCCGCCTCAGGTTTTCCGCTCCAAAGGCTTTGTGGTTCTGGACAACGGCAGCCGCCTCTTTAACTTTGTAGCGGGGAGGTCCGATTTTGAGGATTTTCCCGCCGATTCCAACCGGCTGGTTTTCATTGGTAAAGATCTCGATGCCGTTCGAGATGAAATTGTGCAAAAGCTCCAAAACTGCGAACTGTAGCGAAATCCTTACGGCGTGGGGCAGCTGGAACCGTGCAAGGTTGCCGATGACCCCCGGTTTTCGAAATCCATTGGAGGATGTGACATGGTGGCGTGGAAAAGGTGGTTTTCCGCCCTGGTCGGGATCATAGTTGTTGGTGCGGCCCTGCTCCTTATATCGAGCTTCCTTTCGGCAGGATATTTCGTCGATTATTGGTGGTTCGGCTCCCTGGGCTACGAGAGCTATTTCTGGGAAAGAAAACTTTACCAGTATGCCGTTTTGATCTCGGTTTCGCTTCTTTTCTTTTTAATATTCTTCCTGAATTTCTGGGTCGGCTCCCGCTATCTTGGCACCACGCCCCAGCCGGTCACAAAGACTTCCTACCCAACCCCTTTCAGGACATCGAAAAACCTTTTGAAAATGTTTCGCACCGGCTCGATGTGGGTCTACACTCCCATATCGCTAATTTTGGCCGTGGTCGTGGCCTTCCCCATATACCAGCGATGGGAATCTTTCCTGCTCTACCTGTTCGCGCCGGCCGCGGGTGCATCCGATCCCATCTATGGAAAAGATGTGAGCTACTATCTTTTTTCGTTTCCGATATACACCCTTATCCAGAGGCGCCTTCTTATCAGCTTCTCGATCCTGCTGGTCTGCCTCCTGGTGCTCTACTGGCTGGAAAAAAGGATGCTCTCGCGCCATGAACTGCACTTTCATCGAGGCGCAAGGTTCCACCTGAACATACTGGTCCTGCTGATATTTCTCATCGGGGTCTGGGATTTTATTCTCCAGCGTTACAGCCTGCTCTATTCGACCGGCCATCTGCCGCTTTTCTTCGGCCCCGGCTACATCGAAATGAATATCATCGTGCCGCTCATATGGCTTTCCCTTATACTGCTCGGCTTGACGGCTTTTTCGCTAGTCTATTTTCTGAACACTCGCAAGGGGCTCACCATCCTGGGCGCTTTTGCGGCGGCCTTCATACTTGCGACCCTGGTCCGATACTCGGATTTCATCCCTCAAACCGTTGAAAAATACTTCGTCAAACCGAATGAAATTTCCAAGGAGCGCCCATTCATCGAAAACAACATCAAGTCCACGCTCAGCGCATACAATCTTGACGACGTCGAGGTACGCAACTTCAGCCCCGAGCGCGTCCCCCATGATTACGCGAGCCCCGAGGTGACGACTATCCTGAGAAACACCCCCGTCTGGGACGGAGATCTTCTGGACGAGGTTTTCAAGCAGCTCCAGGAACTGCGAACCTACTACGATTTTCCGTCAGTCGACGTCGACCGCTATACCGTAAACGGCATATACCAGCAGGTCTTTCTTTCGGCACGCGAGATAAATCCCTCGCAGATCCCGGCCGGTGCGCGCAACTGGGTAAACGAGCACCTCACCTACACCCATGGCTACGGGCCTGTTATGACGCCGGCCGGACAGGGCGGCGACGAACCCATTGTCTGGTTTCTTCGCGGAATCCCGCCGGAATCGGATTTTGGTTTCAGGATCGGGCAGCCCGGCATCTATTTTGGCGAGCTAACCGGAAGGGATTATGTAATAGCGCCCAATGATGCCGGCGAGATAGACTATCCGAAGGGGGAGACAAACGTTCTCACCAGCTATGGCGGCAAAGGGGGCGTCCCGATACACTCCCTTTTCAAGCGGTTGATCTTTTCGGCCTACTTCACCGACAGAAACATACTCTTCACCACGAAAACGAGCACGAAGAGCCGTATTATTTTCCGGCAAAACATACGGGAAAGGATAAAGACGCTTGTGCCGTATCTGGCTCTGGACCGCGACCCATACCTGGTCGTCACGGAGAAAAAACTTTTCTGGATTCAGGATGCCTTCACATCATCTGATCTCTACCCGGCATCGACTCGCCAAAAGACCGAATGGGGCGACATCAACTACATCCGCAACTCTGTTAAAATCGTTGTGGATGCCTACGACGGAACGGTCGACTTATACATCTACGATACCAAGGACCCAATAATTCGGGCCTACAGCCGGATTTACCCCGGGCTTTTCAAGGACCCGAGCCAAATGCCGGCGGAATTGAAACCCCACGTCCGCTATCCGCAGGATCTATTCGAGTTCCAGATGAGTATGTACGCCGCGTACCACCAAACCGACCCTGAAGTATTCTACCAGCAGGAGGATATGTGGGAATTCGCCAGAACCTACAAGGGACAAGAGTCGGTAGAGATGAAGCCCTACTATCTTACACTCGACCTTGTACAGCCTAACCGTTTCGATTTTCTTCTGCTGGTCCCCATGAGTCCGGTGGGGCGCAGCAACCTGCGGGCACTCGCCATCGCCGGCTGCGACGCCCCGCATTACGGCAAAATTATCGTCTACAATTTCCCCAAGGGAGAACTCGTCTTCGGCCCCTCGCAGATCTACGCCCTCATTAATCAGGACACGAAGATATCCGAGCAGTTCACGCTCTGGGACCAGGCTGGATCCGAGGTAGCCAGGGGCAAAATGAGGATCCTGCCAATCGGCAAGGTGATCCTCTACGTTCAGCCAGTATATTTAAGGTCTGCGACCAGGCTCAAGATCCCTGAATTGAAACGCATTATTGTCAGCCAGGGACAAATGGTTGTCATGGAGCCTTCACTCGAAGAGGCATACGCCAACCTGCTGTCGCGGATAAAGACGGAGGTCGAGAAGGTTGACAAACGCTTTGCGCCTCTTCTGCCGCAAGGGCAATCGGAAGGCGCGCCCCGGTAGCGATGAGGGCCCAATTTTTTTGGCCGTCTTATAAATGCGGTAATGGGCCGCACCGAAAAATTTCCTGTATTGTTGCCTCACGGTGGGTTAGAATATCTATTGCTTGCCAATGGCCGGATCTTTTTGTTTCCGGTGCACACCGGTCTAATGAGGCATCAATGAGCCCGGCTTGAGACGCTCACCTGAATCGAAAATATTAATCACTTTTCCCCGTATTTTCTTTGACATGGTGCTCCCCGGCCTTCGATCGTTGCATGTCCAGTTAGCCCTTTTTCTTTCCCCACGTTAGTGGTAAAATAGTATTGCTCCGCATCTCTAGGTCTGGCAGGCTTCCGAAAGCAGGGAGGAACTTAATGTTTAAAATCGGCGATCTGGCTGTTTACCCGGCACACGGCGTGGGAAAGATAGAATCGATCGAATCGAAGAGTATCGGGGGCAGAAATCAAGACTTCTATATTATGCGCATCCTCGAAAATGATATGAAAATCATGATCCCCGTTCCGAATGCCGAGACAGTCGGATTGCGAGGGCTGATTACACAAAACGACATCCCTCGGGTTTTCGATATTTTATTGCGGAGGGAAGTATCCGTTAATGGAGGGACTTGGAATCGTCGTTACCGCGAGTATATGGAGAAAATCAAAACGGGATCGATCTATGAACTTGCGGAAGTCCTACGGGACCTTACCGTGTTGAAGGGAGACAAGGAGCTGTCTTTCGGTGAGAGGAAGATGCTGGACACGGCGAGGACCCTTCTTTTAAAGGAACTCTCGATCGTTCAGGAAACGACCGAGGATGACATAGAAAGATCCATATTCGAACTATTAAGGTAGCCCCTCGGCGGGCGCCGTGTCCTTCCTGAACACCTTGATTCGCAGATCAACAAATCCGGAAGTTTAAACCTTCCCCGGACTGGCATTTACGTGCCTTTACCCGCATATTTTATATGAAAGGGGGTGAGATGATTGAAGTGGGGTTGGCTTGTTTTTAAATTGGCGCTGGTCGTTATCTGCGCCTTTGGCGGGTACCTTATCGCGGACCAGCTAATGTTGACCACGTTCGCTGGTCATCCGTGGGTACCCTGGGCAGGAGTGCTGTCGGGTATTTTTTTCGCCCTCGGCGCTCTCTCGGTTGAAAAGCTTATAAAAAAGATCCCGCTCAAAGTTCTTGCGGGCGGGACGATTGGACTCGTGCTGGGCCTTTTCATGGCAAAGCTTATAGGTTTTGCCTTTGCCAGCGTCCAGAACACGACTATCAGCGTCGTTATCTACGTCATTTTATCCTGCATTTTTGGCTATATCGGAATAGTACTTGGCACTTTTAAAATAGATGAGTTTCGCATCCCTAATTGGTCGTGGGTCAGGGGAGCGCATCGCGGCAATCCGCTGACGAAGATCCTCGACACCAGTGTGATAATCGATGGCCGGATAGCGGACATCGTCGAGACGGGTTTTTTGGGAGGAGTGCTGGTAATACCTGAATTTGTGCTCCAGGAACTGCAGCATATAGCTGACAGTCCCGACCCGACTAGGCGAGTGAGGGGGCGGCGTGGCCTTGATATAATCAAGCGCCTGCAGCAGGAAAAAACAGTTGAAGTCAAGATAGACAGGCAGGATTTTGAAAACATCAATGACGTTGACGCAAAGCTTGTTGCCTTGGGGCTCAGGCTCAATGCCAAGATCGTTACCAACGACTACAACCTGTCGAAAGTGGCCGAGGTTCAGGGAATTCGCGTACTGAACATCAACCAGCTCGCCAATGCGCTAAAACCCGTGGTTCTGCCGGGCGAGGTGCTCCGGCTCCAGATCCTCAAGGAAGGAAAGGAGCAGGGCCAGGGAATCGCTTATCTCGAAGACGGGACCATGGTAGTCGTGGAAAACGCGAGCAGGCACCTTGGCAAGGAAGTCGAGGTCTCGGTTACCAGTATTCTCCAGACCACTGCCGGGCGCCTGATTTTTACGACGCTCAAGGACTCCGATATCGCGCGTCAGCACTGATGCGTGGTTTTCATCAAGCACTTTAGGGCGCGCTTCGCATTCGCGGAGCGCGCCTTTTCGTTTCCCGCCCTCTACCCTAATTCCTTCGCGCCTCTTCGATAAAAAATCCGCGATTTGTAAACTAATTTCGGATTCCGCGCGTTATCTAAAGTAAAAGCGGTCTTTCCGGATTTGCATGTTTGCAAGCGGGGCAAAGTGGAATATTAATACAGGCATGACAAGGGGGAGAAAATCCATTACTCCACGGGATGCGTTCTATCCGCAATGACCTATCCGGAAGACTCAGAAACGGGGACCTCACCCGCTCCGGGCAGCGCCAACCAGGTTTCGGTGCTTGTAGACCGTGCCAGGGCGGGGGACAGGAATGCCTTCGAGGAGCTGATCGTCCTTTACCAGAGAGAGGTTTTCCGGCTGGCGTTTTTCCGCACCCGTTCCCGGATGGATTCGGAAGACCTTGTGCAGGACATTTTTCTGGCCGCATTCAGGTATCTTCCCCAGTTGAAGGACTCGGACAAATTCCGTCCATGGCTCTACCGGATAGCCCTTAACAGGGTCAGGGACTTTCACCGGAAAAAGAAATTCCTGACTTTCTTCGGGATTTCGGATAGCCAGACCGAAGCCGACCAGGCCGATGTCGCTCCTCATCTGAATCCAAGCGCCCTGGACAGGGTTATCCGCGATGAATTCTGGGATCATGTGAAGCAGCTTTCAAAGCGGTTCTCACCAATGGAAAGAGAGGTTTTCTTCCTCCGGTTCGTTGACAATTTCAACCTGAGGGAAATTGCCGAGGTGCTCAAAAAGAGCGAAAGTGCCGTAAAAACTCATCTTTACAGGGCTATCAAGAAGTTCAGGGACGACTCGGCAATGGTTGATTTTCTGGAAGGAGAAGGACATGGCGAAAAAGATGGCAGACCATCTTGATGAAGAACGGATAATCGCGGCAATCGTGGAGGAGCGGGAAATTGGATTCCCAGAGCGCCGCCACCTCGCCGAATGCCTCGAATGCCGCGCCCAAAAAGAGGCCATCGAGCGGGAGTTGTCCATTTTCGGCAAGTTTTCCCGCGAAGTTGCGCCTGCCTCGTTCAGAAAGCCGGTTTTAGCCGATCCTGAACCCTACTCTTTTCAGTGGAAGTGGAAAGTTCGCCCCTCCATGGGCATGGGGCTTGTCGCCGCTTCATTGCTGGCTTTTTTTCTTTTTCCTCAATTCATTGATCTGCATAAACCCGGCAAGAGGGCGCCAATGGAGACAATCTATCTGGAAATGCTCCAGGACGAAAGATTTATGGCTGAAATTGAAAATCTCGAGCAGAACCCTCTTCCCCGGTTCTATGTTGATATCTCCGATTTCGACCAGGACGGACCCGACGATCCACAGAAACAGGACAGTAAGCTGCCAAATGTGGTGGATGAGAAGGCTCTCACCTAAAGACGGCGGATTTGAAAGATGCCCAAGAAATTTACCATATCGCTGCTCGTAACCGCATTCCTCCTCGCCCCCTTGATCTCCGGGGCTTCGGAAATACCTCCCGGCAAATGGTGGCGGGTCCCATATTTTTCGGATGCATTGAATATAACGGATCAGCAAACAAACGAACTCGACAAGCTTTTTGAGGAAAACCGGCAGAGGCTTGCCGACCTTAAGAAGCAGCTCGAGCAGGAAAGCCGCGACCTTGACGCGATGATCCAGCAAAAGGACCTGAACGAGAAGGCCGCCGCCGCCCAGATGAAGACGCTCGAGAGCACCAGGACCAAGCTTGCCGCAACCCGCTTCAGCTACTCGCTCGAAGTGCGGAAACTCCTCGGCCATGACCGCTTCCAGCAACTCAGGACCCTGTACCGGAACTGGCAGGGGGCAAGATAAGGCGAGCGGGAGCGAAAACTGACACCGGCGCGGAGCGTTGGTTTCGCTTGCCACCAATCCATCGCAAGCGTTGAAACAATTGCGCGCTCAACCCAACCTGCGACCGCATCTCCGGCGTCCTTTGCAATAGGGAGTGGCCAAAATTCCTCAATCCCTCAATCCTGAATTCCTCAATCCTCTAGTAATCATCAGTCGTTTATCACTGGCAACATTGTAGTCCTTTACAATTTTTTACAATTGCTGGGACATCTGATAACAAATTTTCCTCGTCCGTGTAGACGCTTTGACATCTTTTTGCGTCATTTCAATAGGTTATGAAGAGGCAAGAATATCTGTAAAAGTAAGTACTAACCCATGGAAAATGATTAATATGAGTATAGAGGCTAAAAACTTATTGCGATTCGGCTCGGGTAATGGATGCAGCCAAGGAAAACCGGTAACTGTACAGTTGTTCTCCAAGAGAGCAGAACCTGCACGTTATTTCACAAATCAATGGAGTGGGATTCGATTGTGCCGGCCGCTTGCGACCCGAGCTGAACAATAGCGGGCCCAGGGGGTTTATGAGGAATATATCCCGACCTGCCGGGCCAAGGGGGTGGGGAAGATGGAAACCAAAGAGGGAATCCTTCAGTCATTGGAGGCTCTGATCCGGAGATCCGGATTGAGCAAGTCGCTTTGGGAAGGCACATTCAGGGAATATCTCGCAATGGTTGCCGAAAATCCCAACATAGGACGAACGGCGCCGGCGCGGGTATACGATATGATAATATCAAAGGGGGTACGAGGAGCAACTGAACAGGAAAAACTCCCTCATTACGAAGACCTGGTTAGTTACGCTTTTTTTTCGGAAGAAATTTTCGGGATAGAAGAACCGTTGCACGATCTGGTGCGCTTTTTTAGGGCGGGGGCCAACCGCACCGAGACGGGCAAACGGATACTTATACTTGTCGGCCCGGTTTCCTCGGGAAAATCCACAATAGCCACGCTGCTTCGCTCTGGCCTTGAAAAGCTCGACACCCCTGTCTACGCCATCAAGGGCTGCCCGATTCACGAAGAGCCTTTGCACCTCATTCCCCATTCGCTGAGGCCCGAATTTGAGAAAATTCTGGGGGTAAAGATAGAGGGGGAGCTGTGTCCGGTGTGCAAATGCAGGCTCGAAGAGGACAGCCAGTGCAGCGATCAGCTCGGCCACTATACATGGGAGAGCATGCCCGTTGTGCAGATACGCCTTAGCGAGCAGGACCGGGTGGGAATAGGGACCTTTCAGCCCTCCGATCCCAAGAACCAGGACATCTCGGAGCTGATAGGCAGGGTGGATTTGGGAAAGATAACCCGATATGGCGAAGCCCATCCCCTCGGTTACAAGTTCGACGGCGAACTCCAGGTCGCCAACCGGGGTCTGATTGAATATATTGAAATTTTAAAGTGCGATATCAAATTCCACTATGTTCTTATTACGGTGGCTCAGGAACAGCTTATCAAGGCGCCCGGCTTTCCTCAAATCTATATAGATACCGTTATCCTAAGCCATACCAACCAGACGGAATTCGAAAAATTCAAAGCCAACAAGGAAAATGAGGCCCTTCACGACAGGATGTACCCTATATTCGTACCCTACAACCTCAAAGTTCGTGACGAAGTCTCGATTTACAAAAAGCTCATAGCGAGGAGCGAATTCCACGGAAAGGTCCATATCGCGCCACAAACCCTCGAGACAGCCGCGCTGTTCAGCATACTGACCCGCCTGATACCATCCAACCTCTGTCCCGAACTAATAAAGAAAGCACGGTATTATGACGGCCAGACGATAATGGAGAAGGAAAAAGATCCGGTTAACGTGAAGAAGCTTCGGCTGGAGGGCAAGGAAAGGGGCGAGGGAATGAACGGCATCAGCCCGCGCTTTGTGATGAATGCCCTGAATATCGCGCTCGGGTCCGCGGTAAACGCGAGCGGGTGCATCAATCCGGTTGATATCATTCGGGCTTTGAAGCACCAGTTCGAACACCATATCGGCTTTTCCGAGGAAGAAAAAGGCCGCTATCTCTCCCTTCTTACCAGCGAAAAGGGTAGCGCGCTTTCGGAGTACCGCGGCGAGGCAAGAAAGGAAGTAAACCGGGCTTTTCTGTTTGCCTACGAGGACCAGGCTCAGGCGCTTTTTGACAACTACATCCGCAACGCCACGGCATTCTGCCTCAAAAAGAAGATCATCGATCCGGTGACCCAGGAAGAACAGGAACCCGATGAGAAGCTCATGAGATCGATCGAAGAGATGATCGGAATATCGGAAGTTGCGAAAAGGGAATTTCGACAGGGACTGTTCGTCTTCAAAGCCGATGCCATAGACCGGGGCGAGAGGTTTGATTTCAAGACATACCTGCCCCTCCAGGAAGCCATTGAAAAGAAGCTCATGGCCGACCTCAAGAATATTGTATCGCTGACTCTCGCGGACAGGGGAATCAAAGACCCTAAGACCCTGAGGCGGAAAAACGACGCTGTCTCGAAACTTCTCGAAAAGGGCTACTGCCCGGTCTGTGCCGATAACCTCCTGCATTTCGTCGGGGAGATGCTAAGGAAGGAGGAATAGCCGATGGCGGTACTAAAGCCAGATTACGATTCGAGCCCGAGAGGTCTGTCCGATGCCGCCAGGCACCGCGAAAAGATAAAGGAGGCGATCAGGAGGAACCTACCGGACATCATCAGCGACGAGGCGATCATCACCCGGAGGGAGAACCAGATCGTCAAGGTGCCCATACGCGGAATAAAGAGTTACAGGTTCATCCATCGGCAATCGGACGGGGCGTCAGGCGGATTTGGCAGCGGCGAGAGCGAGGAAGGAAAAGTTATCGGGCGCCGCCCCAAGCCCGGACATGACCCGGCCGGAAAACCCGGCGAGGAACCGGGGGAAGATTATCTGGAGACCGAGATCGACCTGGCTGAGCTGATAGAAATGATGCTGGCCGACCTCGGGCTCCCAAACCTTCAGAAAAAGGAGGTCAGGGAGACAAAGATACTCAAGGGCTGGAGGATCGATTCCCTCGAAAAACACGGGGTCCGCCCGAGACTCGATAAGAAGCGGACCATAAAAGAGGCGATAAAAAGAACCGAGGCGATGGTTCAAGCACTCTCCGAAATGACCGGAAAGAGCGAAGAGGAATGCCGGGCGGCACTGGATTTGGCTGGGGGCGATCCAGTGAGGGCGCGTGCCATGCTCGATGCCGGGCCTGTTGCCGGAGGGCAGGCAGGATCCAACGCTATTTACATCGACGGCCCCGACCTGCGCTACCGCACTATTACCGAGGATACCGAGTTCCATTCCAATGCCGTCATCCTGGCAATGATGGACGTGTCGGGCAGCATGGGAACGATGAAAAAATACCTCGCCCGCTCCTTTTACTTCTGGATGACCTCTTTTCTGAAAACGATCTACCAGCGTGTGGAAATAAGGTTCATAGCCCACACCACAGAGGCAAAGCTCGTGGACGAGCACGAATTTTTCCACAAGGGAGAATCGGGAGGCACTTCCTGCTGGTCGGCCTACGATCTGGCAAGAGAACTCATAGACGTGGAGTATCCCACAAACCGCTGGAACGTCTATCCGTTCCACTTCTCGGACGGCGAAGATTGGGACGTCCAGCGAACCGTCAAGTCTCTCGAAAAGATGCTGGAGCGTGGCGTTGCCAACTTCGGCTACGGTGAAATCCAGGCCGAGCACTCGGGTTCCGCGCTTATGGATGCTTTTAAGCAAAAGATTCCGCTTCAGTCCCGGATGATGGAGGGATTTTCATATTACGAAGGGCAGTGGGGCGCATCCCCCGTGCTGGGGGTGGTAATAAAGGACAAACCGGACCTCTACCCTGCCTTGCGGGTATTCCTGAATACCGGAAAGCGCGGAGGGGGACTGCAAAAGTTTATCGGATAAAGCATGAAAGATGTAGATATTAAAAAACTCAGCAAGGCCGACGAGTTGATTCAAAGAATCGCGCGGGATTTCGGGCTCGATTTCATGCCCCAGGAATTCGACGTCGTACCTGCACAGAAAATGCTCGAAATAATGGCCTACCGCCTGCCTGTAAATTATTCGCACTGGAGTTTCGGGCGAGACTACGAAATCGAGCGCACACGGTGGGAGTACGGCTACGCCGTGCCATACGAAGTCGTTTTCAACAGCAATCCGGCGCGGGCCTATATCATGGAAACCAATCCCCCGTCGATCCAGATTCTTGTAATGGCCCATGTCTACGCCCACAATGACTTCATGAAAAACAGCCGCCATTTCCAGGTAACCAGGCGCGACATGATAACCTCGGCCTCCGAGGCTGCATCCAGGTTTCGTGCCTATGAGCAGGACTACGGCTCCGATGAAGTCGAGCGACTGCTTGATGCAGCAATGTCGATCGAGTGGAATATCGACCCTGATGAACTGATCAGGCCGGAGACCGAAGATGAAGCCCGCGACAGGCTATACGGCTGGCTTAAAGCTACCCCCACCGGCGGTGGATTCGATGATCTCCTGCCCGAGAAGAAACGGCCCGACGCCGCGGAAAAGCAAAAACTCCGCGATAAAACACCTCCAGAGCCCACCAATGACCTACTCAATTACATTATCGACAACTCCCCGCGGCGGCTCAGGGAATGGGAGAAAGACATCCTGACAGTGGTTCGAAACCAGGCCCTCTACTTCATGCCCTACCGCAGGACCAAGATAATGAACGAAGGCTGGGCCACTTTCTGGCACGAAAAAATAATGAGCCGCCTCTTCGCGGAGAGATTCCTGAGCCCGGAAGAGCACGGGTACTACAATTTGTACAACTCCAGGGTAAAAGCCCACAACCCCAGGACCATAAACCCCTATCTGCTGGGTTGGGCGTTGTTCCAAAATATAGAGC
Source organism: Desulfarculales bacterium UBA696 (assembly GCA_002298995.1). Taxonomy (GTDB): domain Bacteria; phylum Desulfobacterota; class Syntrophobacteria; order Syntrophobacterales; family Syntrophobacteraceae; genus SbD1. Next base: position 33,940 of record DBMO01000069.1, on the reverse strand, counting down.
ACCGGTGGAATACCGGCCGTTTCGGCCCCGATTACGAGGCGTGTGCCAATGCCGCCGAAAAGCATGACTGGGACCTCCACCTTAATAAGGGGATCGAAAAGATATTCGAAGTACGCCGCACACACATGGACTGGTTCTTTATCGATGAGTTCTTGAATCAGGACGTAATCGACGACCTGGAACTCTATATATACCAGGAAGTCGACAAGACCACGCACCTCGACCTCGAAGTAAAGGAGACGGACTGGCGCAGGATCAAGAAGATGCTGGTGCAAAACCTCATGAACTGGGGCATTCCGCGGGTTCTCGTGCTGGACGGAAATTACCATAACAGCTCGCAACTCTACCTCAAACACGAGTTCGAGGGATTTCCGCTCGATGACGAATACTGCCGAAAAACCCTTGAGCATGTCCACTTCCTCTGGGGCCGCCCCGTTTACCTCGAAACCAACAGCCCCAAAACCGGAGGCCCGATCACCTACTATATCGACGGCGACGGCATCAGGGTGCGAACCGGGTAGAATGCTGCTTGTATGAAGCAGTGGGGCGGGCTTTCCAGCCTGCCTTGAGAGCCCCTGGAAAATATCTTTCGCCCGTGAATTCCCCGCCTGGGGTGATTATTCTTCTGCTCAACAGTCTTAGAGTTAACTGATCGATGCTGGGGCGATTCACTCGCACCGCAATCGGTGCATATCTTTCCTGCCTATTTGCCGGATCTATTCATGAGACATATATACCGGCCTGACGGATACATGCCTGCACTACAACGCGTCGCCTGTATGCTCTGCGTGCTGCTGCTGTGCGGTTGCATCAAGGTCGGTCCCGATTTCAAGCGGCCGGAGGTCGAAGTTTCGGCTAATTGGCTGGAATCGGACGATCAACGGGTAAGTACATCCGCGGCCGAATACCGCGACTGGTGGAAAATCTTCAACGACCTGGCGCTTGACCGGATAATAGAGCTGGCCTACAGCCGGAATCTCTCCCTAAGGATCGCCGGCGTGAGGGTGCTTGAAGCACGGGCACAGCTTGGAATTGCGGTCGGCAATATTTATCCCCAGAATCAGCAGCTAACGGGCGCATTGGATTTCACACGCACAAGCGAAAGGTCTCCCTCGTCGGCCGTACCCCAATCGGGATTTCAACTGCAACATACCTATTGGCAGGACCAGGTTAATTTTAATCTATCCTGGGAAATCGACTTCTGGGGCAAATTCCGAAGGGCCATGGAATCGGCGGACGCAGCGCTGCTGGCTGCCGTTGCCGACTACGACTCCGCCCTCGTAAGCCTTACGGCCGATGCGGCAAGCAATTATATTTCAATCCGGACACTCGAAAGAAGGATCTCAATTGCCCGCAAGAACGTCGAAACGCAGCAGGATAGCCTCCAGATTGCGCAGACCAGGTTCCGGGGAGGCGTAACCTCCGAGCGCGACGTCGAACAGGCAAGAACGATCCTCTACAACACTCTTTCCGCCATTCCGGGACTCGAAGCACGGCTGCGGCAGGCAAAAAACGCCCTCAGCACTATCATGGGACTTCCGCCCGACAACCTGGAAAGTTTGCTATCCGACGAAACCGGCCAGATCCCGGCGCCCCCTCCCCAGGTTGCCATAGGGATACCAGCCGACCTTCTTCGGCGCCGCCCGGACGTCCGGGGCGCCGAATTCCAGGCTGCCGCCCAGTCGGCACGGATAGGCGTAGCCAAGGCGGACCTCCTGCCGGCGCTATCACTCACCGGCTCATTTGGGCTTCTTTCCTCGACCGTCGGGCAATTCAAACTGGCCGACATGGCTTCAATCGGGGCATGGACGGCTTCGGCGGGGCCCACATTCCAGTGGAATATCCTGAACTACGGAATGATCACCAACAACGTCCGGGTGCAGGATGCCCGGTTTCAGCAGCTTCTGCTTACGTATCAAAACACGGTCCTCAAGGCTCACCAGGAAGTCGAGGACTCGCTCGTCGGATTTCTCCGGTCGCAGGAAAGCGCGGAATACCTTGCCAGCGGCGCCGAGGCGGCAAAGCGTTCCCTTGACCTGGCCTCCATTCAATACCGGCAGGGGAGCACTGATTTTACGACTGTTCTAAGTGCCCAGCAGGGGCTCCTGACAGCACAGGACAGTCTGGCATCTGCTATTGGAGACATATCCTCGAACCTGGTCGGGGTCTACCGGGCGCTTGGCGGCGGATGGAAAATCAGGGAAGGACACGATTTTGTTCCGGAAGATATTAAAGAGGCCATGGCAAAGCGCACCAACTGGGGAAATCTCCTGAGACCGGCCGCTCATACGCCGGCCGAGGACGCTAAACAGCCGACCCCGCGGCTTCCGGATTGGTAGCATGCAGGCTCTAATTCTTGATTAGGCCTCTAATCCAGGGAAAACACGGTTGTGGCGCGGTCTCCCGGGGCTGTGGCCCAAATAGCCGTTTCAAAACATGGGGTGGGCACCCTATGTCATCTTCCTAAATATCTAGAAATTCCATGCATCTGGATTCCGGCTTTCGCCGGCGGGATATCAACAGAAAACACCGGAGCTGATCTCCATGGATTTGCAGGCTGCTTCCAAGTCGAAACGATCAGGCTTAATAATTGCGTCGCACCTCATGCTGATGGCTCTTGCCCTGGTCCTTCAGGCTTGCGAGAAAAAACAGGCCAAGGCCCCTCCTCCAGCACCCAAGGTTACGGTGGATACGCCGATTCGCCAGAATGTAATCGATTACATCGAACTTACCGGAACCACGCAGTCAATCAATACCGTCCAGCTCCGGGCACGGGTCGAAGGCTACCTTGAAGATGTACTTTTCAAGGACGGAGACCTGGTAAAATCGGGCCGGCCGCTTTTTGTCATCCAACAGAATACCTACCAAGCCAGGCTCCAGCAGGCCGAGGGATCGGTACTTGCGCAGAAAGCGCGCCTGGAACACGCAAAAAACGAGCTGGCCCGGTTCACGAGTCTTTATAGTCAAAAGGCGGCTGCGCAAACAGATGTCGAAAACTGGCGCTATGAGCGGGATTCCGCGCAGGCCGCTCTCATAACAGCCGAGGCCCAAAGAGATCTTGCGCGGCTCGACCTTTCCTACACCCGCGTCTACTCACCCTTCAACGGCCGGATCGACCGAAGGCTCAAAGATCCCGGCAACCTCGTCGGATCGGGTGAGGCCACGGTTCTGGCTGAAATTTCGCAAATCGACCCGCTCTACGTCTATTTCAACCTGAGCGAAACCGACCTCGCCCGTCTCAGGCAAACGACAAGTATCGAGCGCATGGGTTCGGGCGCTCAGGCCCTGCCGGTTCTGCTCGGAACTGCCGGCCAGCAGGGCTATCCACATCGAGGTCGCCTGGATTTTGCCTCGACGAGCGTCAGTCCTACCACCGGCACCCTTCTGTTGCGAGGTGTTTTCCCGAACGAGGACGGCAAAATGCTTCCCGGGCAGTTTGCCCGAATTCGCATACCCTTCGGAGTGGATAGATCGGCCCTGCTCGTACCCCGGACGGCAGTCGGCTATGATCAGTTAGGCACATACGTACTCATAGTAGACGAGCACAATATCGTTGAGCGCCGCAATGTGAAGGAAGGTCCGGCAAAGGAAAACCTGGCGGTAATCGAGGAGGGGCTGAAGGGCGATGAACTGGTCATCGTAAAGGGCCTGTTGAAGGCTGCTCCGGGTCGGCAGGTCACCCCCGAGCGCGAAGGCACCGGCGGCCAACCCGGAAATCCGCCGCCTCAAAAACCGGCTGAGTCCACATCCCGGCGGCAGGATCAGCCCAGCTCCGACAGGGGGCCGGGCAAATGATCTCAAAGTTCTTCATAGAGCGGCCCATCTTCGCGAATGTGATCGCTTTCGTCACGATCATAATCGGACTTGTGTCCATTTATCGGTTACCCGTTGCACAATACCCGCAGATCGTTCCGCCAACGATCCAGGTCTCGACGCGCTATCCCGGCGCAAGCGCGGAGGTGGTCGCATCAACCGTCGGAGTGCCCATCGAGCAGGCGGTAAACGGGGTCGAGAACTCGATCTACATGTCTTCGACAAGCAGCAGCGACGGCTCCTATACGCTTACAATCACCTTCAACGTGGGGACCGACCTCAATACATCGCTGGCCCTTGTACAAAACTTCGTGAACAGCGCCGTTGCGCAGCTTCCGGGCGGCGCGAGCGAGCAGGGGATCACGGTTAGGAAGGTCTCGCCCAATATTCTGCTCGTGGTAAGCCTCTACTCCGAAGACGACCGCTTCGAAGAGGCTTTTCTTTCCAATTACGGCGTGATAAACCTCCAGTATCCGCTTGCACGTCTTCCCGGTGTGGGCCAGGTGAGGATCTCAGGAGCCGGTCCTTATAGCATGCGGGTGTGGCTCGATCCGGAGAAACTGGAAACTTTTGGCATTACCACTACGGATGTTCTCACCGCCGTGAGGGGTCAGAACGTCCAAGTGGTCGCCGGACAGCTCGGAGCGCCTCCCGTACCCCAGCAACAGCCATTCCAGTTTACGCTTACCGCTCTCGGACGGCTCTCCGAAGTTTCTCAGTTCGAGGACATAATAATTAAAACCGTTCCCGGTCCGGCCCCGCAACTCCTACGCCTGCGCGACGTGGCAAAAGTCGAGTTGAGCCAGCAGAACTTCAGCAATTATGCGAACGTCACAGGCCACAAGTCTGCCCAGGTTATAATTTTCGCCCTACCCGACGCAAACGTCATCGCCGTTGCCGACCAGGTCTACACGGCAATGCGTGAGATGAGCCAGCAGTTCCCCGAAGGGCTCAAGTACGCGATACGCTTCGATACTACCAGATTCGTCAGGGAAGCCATATCCAAGGTCTACGAGACCCTCTTTATTGCCGCCCTCCTGGTCCTCATCGTAATAATGCTTTTTCTGCAAAGCTTTCGCGCCATGCTCGTCCCGGCGACCACGGTACCGGTAACCATAGTCGGAGCATTCATAGCGATGCAGGCCATGGGGTTCACGGTTAACCTCATGACACTTTTCGCCCTGATCCTGGCAATCGGGATCGTTGTGGACGATGCGATAGTCATCGTGGAGGGGAGCTCTTACTACATCGAGAGGGGGATGGAGCCCAAGGAAGCAACGATCAAGGCCATGAACGATCTCACCGGGCCGGTTATGGGCATCACCCTCGCCCTGGTATCCGTATTTCTTCCGGCGGGCTTTCTTCCCGGCATCACAGGGCAGATTTTCCGCCAATTCTCCCTGGTGATAGCGGCAACCGCCGTAATATCCGCAATAAACGCGCTGACTTTGAAGCCGGTGCAGTGCGCGCTTTGGCTTAAACCCAGGGGAGACAGGCGCCAAAACTGGTTCTACAGAGGATTCAACAGGTTCTTTCTGGCCCTGACCGACCTCTATATGGGCATGGTGACCCGAATGACGCGCCGGCCCGTTACCATGATATTTGTGTTCGCAATAATCATCACCGTTGCGGCCTTGGGCTTCATCAACCGGCCGACCGGATTTTTGCCGACCGAGGACCAGGGCTATGGAGTTCTTCTCTCGCGCCTTCCCGAGGGCGCCTCTCAGCCCAGGGCGCGCGAGGTGGCCGGCAAAATAAACAACGTCCTGAAGCAATCCCAGGGCATCATGAACTGGGTTACCATAGGGGGCTATTCGGTCCTGGACGGGGCAAATATACCAAATGTCTCCACTACATTCGTGATCTACGAGGACTGGGAGGACCGGCCCAAGGGCATGGACCAGGACAAGATCGTGGGAGGCCTTAACCGTGGACTGGCGGATATCCAGGAGGCACAGTCCATCGTACTCATTCCGCCGCCAATTCGGGGGCTGGGGCAAACGGGCGGCTTCCAGATGATGGTCGAAGACCGAAAGAGCCTCGGCCTTGCCGAACTCCAGCAGGCGGCAAGCGAAATCGTTAAAGAGGGCAATTCACACTCGATTCTGCGCGGTTTGACTACAACCTTCAGCACCAGCAGCCCTCAGCTGTATCTTAATATCAACCGAACCAAGGCCGAGTCCTTGCAAGTCCCTCTCCAAAACGTCTTCGATACTCTCCAGGCCAATCTCGGATCGGCTTTCGTAAACCTGTTCAACAAGTTCAACCAGGTCTTCCAGGTCTACATCCAGGCCGATAGCTCCTACAGGCTCAATCCTCGCGACATAAAAAATCTTTGGGTCCGAAACCGATTTGGTGAGATGGTGCCGATCGGGACCATGCTGGAGGTGAATCAAACACGCGGCTCCGAGCTGATTACGCGCTATAACCTCTACCCCGCGGCGCCGATTTTCGGTTCGGCGGCGCCAGGCTACAGCTCCGGCCAGGCCCTCGCGGTTATGGAGCAGTTGGCATCCAACACACTCCCTCAAGGCATATCATTTGACTGGACTTCGACGAGCTACCAGGAGAAGCAGGTAGGCTCCCAGGCTTACGTTATCTATGCGCTCTCGATCATACTGGTGTACCTGGTGCTGGCGGCACTCTACGAGAGCTGGACCTCTCCTGCCGCTATCATCCTGGTTGTTCCGGTCGCGTTGGTGGGTGTCCTGCTCGCGCTGATTGCCCGCGGCTACGATAATAATCTCTACACCCAGGTCGGTTTGGTACTGATGATTGCGCTGGCGAGTAAAAACGCCATCCTGATAGTTGAATTCGCCCGCGACCTGCACCAGGAAGGCATGAGCATAACCGATGCGGCAGTCGAAGCAACCCGCCGCAGGTTTCGTCCAATAATTATGACCTCCTTTGCCTTCATCATGGGGGTAGTCCCTCTCCTGATCGCTTTCGGGGCGGGCGCGGCCAGCCAGCGGGCCATTGGAACCGTTGTCTTCGGAGGCATGCTCTCCTCGACGCTGCTGGCAATTCCTTTTGTACCGGTCTTCTACATAGTTTTCGAAAGAATAAGCGAAAGGATGCGCAACATCGGCGGAAGATCAGCGGATTAGCGGGAGCGGCGCAAAAGTGAAGGCCCGGAAATCTCCGGGCCTTCATGAGTTTAGTTCAACCTGATCGAATAAAGTTCAGTGCAAATCAGCAAATCCCCCTAAAGATCCTTGCCAGGATCGTGATCCCCGGCCGGACCAAATTCGTCGTCGAAGGGGATGAGGCCGGCAGCTTTTGTATTCTTGCCCGACTTGGGCGCCGGGGTTTTCAACTCCCCGTTGCCCGCCTGTTTTTTTGCACTAATCGCCTTTCGAGTGACTTCTGGCTTATTTAAGGAAGCCTTTGCGCTCGTGGACTTTTTTTGCCGGTCTGTTTTTCCGCCGATGATCTTGGCCAGTTGGCCTACGACCGTTTGCATTTGCGAGGACTGTGTATCCATCTGCTCGGCGGCGGCTGCCGATTGCTCGGATTGCGAGGCATTTTGCTGGACAATTTTGTCCATGTCGTTAACGGCTTTGTTGACCTGCTCGATTCCCTGGGCCTGCTCGCTTGATGCGGAGGCGATCTCGGCAACCAACTCGGCGACCTTTGTCGAGCTTTTGGCCACCTTATCGAAGGCGCTGTTCGTCTTTTCCACCTGGTCAGAGCCTTCCTTGATCTTCTTTACCGTACCTTCGATGAGGCTCGAGGTGCTCCTTGCAGCCTCCGCGGCTCGCATGGCAAGATTTCTCACCTCGTCGGCAACTACTGCAAAACCTGCCCCCGCCTCCCCTGCCCGTGCTGCTTCCACTGCGGCATTAAGCGCAAGGAGGTTGGTCTGGAAGGCAATCTCATCAATTGTCTTTACTATTTTCGAGGTCTCTTCACTCGCCGCGCATATCTCACCCATCGAACTAATCAACCCGGTCATGGAGTAACTGGCCTGGCCGATATGATCGTTCCCCTCGCTCATGAGAGTGTTGGCCTGCCCGGCATTCTGCGCGTTCTGCCTGGTCATGGAAGCCATCTCTTCGAGTGAGGACGAGATTTCTTCTATCGAGGCGGCCTGTTCCGAGGCACCCTCTGCCATAATCTGGCTGGACGAGGCGAGTTGGGCCGAAGATGCGGAAACACCACTGGCACTATCGTCGAGTGTCTGTATTATGCGGGTGATCGGGCGGGCCACGCTGCCCGATATGAATAGCCAGCTGATAGTCGATATCAGCAATGCAATCCCGATTATTCCCATCATCATCCAAATGCTGCGATCTCCGATTTGCCGGACTGCATTGGCACCTTCCTGGAATTCATCCTTGTATGAACCTGGCCCGATGATCCAATCCCAAGGCTTGAAATATATCAGCCTGGTGATTTTAGCACGCGCGACCGTATCACCCGGATTCTTCCAGGTATACTCATGATCGGCGGTTTCATGCGGCTTGAGCGGCAGGGCCTTCTTTATCATATCCTGGATGAGGGGCTTGCCCTCGGCATCCTTCACGTCCCAGATATTTTCCCCGTTGCGCTTTCCGCCCTGGGAAATTATGTAGTTGCCTTTGCTGTCGAGTACGAAAACATACCCCGACTTCTGCACTTTTATCCCCATGATTGCCTCTTTGAGCCCTTTGATTACACTCTCATGGGGTATGCCGACGTAAAGCATGCCGATCAGCTTCTTGTTGGAATCATAGAGCGGTTCATAAGCAGTAAGATACCAGGCATTTACCACCAAAGCCCGTCCCATGTAGGACTCGCCCTTCATCACTGCCGCGATTACCGCATTTTGGCTCCCATCGGGGTTGACGGCCGGGACGTAAGTTCCAATGGCCCTCGACCCATCCTCCTTGGCAACGTTGGTTGCTACACGGAGCATGTCGCCCGCTGGATTCATCAACTGGAAAATAGTACTGGTGCATCCGACAAGTTTCTTAACCTGGTCGACAACCGGAACGACCGTTTGCATCTCCTTGACCTGGCCGAGCCATTTTTCCCCTATCATCATCCTCGGCAGTTCGATACGATTAGAAATCTTGCTGACCTGGTTGACGGCCTCCCATGAAACTGTCTCGGTCGAGAGTGAGGCGCCGTTATTGTCGGCGAGCAATCCCTTGGCTACACTGAGGGAATCTTTCAAAGATCTTGTAGTACCCTCCTCTACGGACTGTATGGTTCTGTAAAGAAGGTCCGAAATATGTTCGAGGTCCGCGCCGGCCAGCTTGTCGCTCTCCGTTATCGACGCTTCCATTGTCAATTTGTTTTGCCACAGGAAAACGCCTGAGATGATCACCATTGGCACGGCAGTCAAAATGATGCCAAACAAAAGCAGCTTGGTTCTGAGGTTCATGTTACGCATCTTCATTCCTCCCTCGAACAACCGGTTAAGTTCAGATCGGCCGCCATCCGTCAGGCAAATTGTGTATAAGTTCTGCTGGAGTGCGACAGTTTTAGAATTCGATAAGCGCGCATGTTTCATCGAGTGCCGTACTTACCAGCAAGCACGATGATCCATGAGAGCCGCATTAGGCGTCTAGGCCATCATTTCTGAAATCGAATAATAAATAGGTTTACTTTAGAACAATTTTGAGACTTTTTAACTTTGGAGAAGGATTTTAAGCAAAAGTCAGGATCGGAGAACAAATATCAGAGGGTACTCATTGAGAGCTAAATTGAGGATGTCATCCGAAATAAAAGAGGTTTCAACAAATCGGGTGTTTTCTTGAGCCCTAATTTGATGCTTTCGCCGTGCCATGATTAACCTTTAGAGAAACCAAAGAAATTAGTAACTTTTTTTCTTGTTGCCTTCAAAGCCTTGCGAGTCTACAACAGCCTCGCATAGTTCTTTCTCGGCTCCAGGTAAATAACAGCAAAGGGCCAGACTTATCAGAGCCGCGGCAAGGGCGCACCAGAAGACTATCTCCACGCTCGTGCCCATGGCGCTCTGGAGCGATTCGCGAACGACGGGCGGCAGGGTTTTCTGGATGTCGGGCTGAAATAGGCTTTCGACATTGGATGCAAGTCTTGCGGCAAGAGAGCCCGTGAAGGAATCATTTAGCGAGGAGCCGGCCAGACCTTGCAGCGCGGCCATCATCTTGGTTGTAACAAGCCCTCCAGAGACCCCTATCCCGATAGTGCCGCCAAGGGTCCGGGCAAACTGCTGGGAGGATGTTGCAACCCCCAGGTCGGATGCCAAGAGGCTTTTTTGCACGATGAGCAAGGTGGGAATCGAGACAAATCCCATCCCTATTCCGGAAACGGCCAGAAAAGCCGAGAAGATAAAGGGCGGCAGTCCAGGCGATGAAAAACACAGGGCCAGTGCCGAGCCGGCCGCTAGCATAAACGATCCGGCAATGCTGCACGCCCTTTCGTTTTCGGCATTAACAAGCTGACCGCAGCCCATTGCGCCGATGGACCACCCCAGGGTGAGCGGAATCATTGCAAGGCCAACTTGAGCCGGGCTTCTGCCCAGTACCCCCTGGATAAACAGGGGGGCAAACGCCGACAGGGAAAAGATAGCGAAGCTGCTGAAAAAAGCCGAGCCGTTTGCCAGGCTGAATCGGCGTTTCCAGAAGAAATTCAACGCCAGTATGGGGTCAGCGGCATTCTTTTCGGCAAAATAAAATCCGATTCCAGATGCAAGAAAGATTGCCCACAGCCCTATTATTTGCGGCGAAAACAATGGGTAGCTCCGCCCGGCGAGCAGGAAAGCCGAAAGGAGCGATGTAACCGATATTGACATCGTAAAGGCCCCCCAAAGATCTATCGAGGGGTGCCTTTTTTTCTCGCGGGTTTCCCTGAGGCAAAATACGATTCCGAGCAGGGCGAGCAGCCCCAGGGGCAGATTCATATAGAAGATCCAGCGCCAGGACGCCAAAGCCACTATAAAGCCCCCCGCCGGAGGCCCCAGGATGCTTGATACGCCCCAGATGAAGCTTATTAGTCCCATCATCTTGCCGCGCCGCTCTGCGGGGTAAAGATCCGAGAGAACGATATAGGCCAGCGCGAAGGTCCCTCCCGCCCCGATGCCCTGAAGCGCCCTGCACAGGATGAGCTCGCTCATGTTCCGGGCCATTCCGCCGAAAAACGAGCTGGCAATGAAGATCACTATCGATATTATATACAGCTTTCGGCCGCTGTAGAGGTCGCACAGTTTTCCGAAAATCGGCAGGGCGATGGCCCTGGCGAGCAGGTAAACCGAAAAAGCCCAGCTGTAGAGCGGCAACCCCCCGAGATCGGCGATTATGGAGGGCATTGCCGCACCGACTACCAACGCGTCGAGAGCGCCGAGAAAGAGTGCAAGGAGCGCCGCGGAAATGAGAAGAAGTCGTGCTTTGCTGCTGATGTTTGCCTCCGATCCCTGTAGAGTTCGGGGCGAATAATAACAGAATTAAGCTGGTGTCAATACTCAACCATGCGGAACCGGGCCGCATGTGAAAAGAATCATCATCTGCGCCTTATCCAAGGCAATTTAGTTTGACCCAATATTTAATGTCTGGTAAAAGACTCGGGTGTAGCTCTCTATTTGTTTCGGAAATTCCTGATGTGGAGGTAGCTCATGTGGGGTGATTTTCTCTGTTTAGGTCTGAAGCGCAGCGTAAGTAGCCCATTTCCCTGGGACATCCCGTGGTACGATCCCAGCCACGTGGTATTTTTCACGGCGCTCTACGGCGCTCTCACGGTAATCGGAATCGGCCTCGTTGCCGCTGCGATTATAACAATTAAGCGCGTTAAATCCGGGGATTCCGGTTCGCACCACTGATTTGGGGCAGTTGACCGGTTCCCGTTTTTCCTATTGCGCCGTTTAGATTCGAGCGAGGTGTTCCCGAGCGAGATTATGGGGGCCTCGCTCATTCTTTTTCGTCAGGGTAAGCCTTTCAGTCAATCCGGCAAGTTGCTCAAATTCTCTTTGATTCGTGGCAAGCTCATCCTGCCGTTGTACAAACCGGATTGCCGGCATCCATTCAAAACTCTCTTTTGGCGAAAATCCGCAATCCGGTCTCCTGCCGGATTTTGAGCAGCGCCTTTTCGCTTCGAATGGAGATATAGATGCTTGCCAAAGTATTCAGGGAGTACGATATCCGGGGTCTTGCCGGGGCAGAGATCACCGGGCCGGATGTTTCTCGGCTTGGTAGGGCGTTTGCCACACACATGGCAAACCATGGGAAAAACCGGGTGGTGGTGGCGAGGGATTGCCGCCTGACATCCGGGGAGTACCGCGACCTGCTGGTTGGCGGCATGCTCGAATCCGGACTGGATGTTGTAGATGTTGGTGTATGCCCTACTCCCCTCCTCTATTTCGCAATCCGCCACCTCAATCGGGATGGTGGAATAATAGTAACTGCCAGCCATAACACCCAGGAGTATAACGGCTTCAAAATTTGCAACGGCTTCGATACCATCTCGGGCGCTGAAATCCAGGAGATCAGGCGCCTCATGGAATCGGGCGATTTTGTGAACGGGAAGGGGGCTTTTGCATATTACGATATAGTAGCTCCCTATATCGAGTTCGTCGTAGGAAATATCTCACTTTCCCGCGGTCTTCGCGTCGGGGTGGATGCCGGAAATGCCACCGGAGGCCCGATTGCCCTCCCCGTCCTTGAAAAGCTGGGCTGCGAAGTCTTTCCCATTCACTGCGATATGGACGGCACCTTCCCCAACCACGAACCCGATCCCACTGTAATGGAAAACCTTGCGGACCTCAGGCAACTGGTCATCAGCAAGGGGCTCGATATCGGCATAGCCTATGACGGCGACTGCGACCGACTGGGCGTGATCGACCACCTGGGCGAAGTCGTCTATGGCGACAAGCTCATGATAATCTTTGCCAGGGAGATTCTTTCGAGGCGGCCCAACTCGGTTTTCATCTCCGAGGTAAAATCCTCGAAAACACTCTACGATGATATCGAGCGCCGCGGCGGAAAACCCATCATGTGGAAGACTGGCCATTCCCTGATCAAAGCCAGGATGAAAGAGGTGAATGCCGCACTGGCCGGTGAGATGAGCGGCCACATGTTTTTCAAGGACCGCTATTTCGGATTCGACGATGGCATCTACGCCTCTTGCCGGCTCCTGGAAATACTCGCATCGACCGGGAAGACGATCCCGGAACTCCTCGTGGACATTCCCCTGACCTATACCACGCCTGAGATACGAGTGGACTGCCCCGATGAGATAAAGTTCGAAGTAGTTGAACGCGCAAAAAGAGAATTCGAAGCGAAAAACCTGAAGATAATCGATGTCGACGGTGCAAGAATCGTTTTCGAAGACGGGTGGGGGCTGCTGCGCGCATCCAACACCCAACCTTCTCTCGTCCTGCGCTACGAGGCCGAAACCCCCGAGCGGCTGGAGGAAATCCGGGACCTGATCGAATCAACCCTGGAAAAGGTGAAAAGAGTTTTCGGGGTGAGAAAGCATTGAAAAAGAAAAAAAGCGATGCACCCTGTTGGAGCTTTCTGGATGCCGTATTAAGAAAAATCGATTTCTATTTGCCCCTGAGCAGCGAAACGAGAAGCATGACCGCACCAGTCGAGATCGACATATCAGCAACGTTAAAGGCCGGCCAGTGCCAAGTGCCGGCGTAGAAATCGAGGAAATCGATCACCTCGCCCAAGCGCACGCGGTCTATGAGGTTCCCCACGGCCCCACCGGTAATGCAGATATAGGCCAGCCTGTTCCAGATATCATTTCCGGCTATTTTGCCGTAAGCGTATGAAATGGCGCATACCACGACCACGGTGAGAGCAATGAAAAGGGGCTGCCTCCATCCCGAACCGGCCCCGGCAAACATACTGAAGGCGCCCCCGGTATTTCGGACATGTATCAGATTGAAAAAACCGGGAATAATAATCTTTCCGGTAAGGAGCGGGATCGTCTGCGAGAGTATATACTTCGTAATCTGGTCAGCCGCCACTATCGCGCCGGCCAGGAAGAAAAACAACCCATAACCCTTCAAGCCTGCAACGGATATTGCCTCACTCGATTTTGCCATTAAAAACCCCGTAAACACCATCCCCGCGAAGAACAGCGGAGTACGCAGAGTCATAATAAATTCAATAGCGCCCAATCAGACGCAATTCACGTCGTATTCCTCGATCTTTTCTCAGCCCACTCCGCGGTGGGATTACCCCCCAAGCGCAGCATGGCAGCGGTCGCAGATTTGCGGCATATCGGCGAACTGGCCGACCGCTTCCGACCTCACCCAGCAGCGCTCGCATTTCTCACCCGTTGCGCTTTCCACCTTGATTTTAAGGCCTGGTAGATCTACCCCTTCAGAAGCTCCGGAAAGATCTGACTCCGGTTCGATCGAGACCTGGGACACGATAAAAACCGAGCGGAGCAGATCGCTTTTCCCTCCGAACTCGGCCTGCAAGTCAGGCGGCAGGGCAATGCGTACTTTCGCATCCAACGGGTGGCCGATTACCTTGTCGCGCCTTGCGGCCTCGAGCACTCGCAAGACCTCATTGCGGACAGCCAGAATTTTTTGCCAGCGCTCGCCAAGGGCCTCATCCCGGAACTTCGCATCGGATTCAGGGAAAAGTTCCATGTGCACGGAGGGGCTGGGACGATGCGGCATATGCTGCCAGGCCTCTTCGGCGGTAAAGGAGAGTATCGGCGCCATCAGCTTCAGCACGGTTTGCAGAATCAAATGAATGACTGTCTGGGCCGAGCGCCGCGCCGGGCTTGCCGCTGGGGACGTGTAGAGCCGGTCTTTAAGGATATCGAGGTAAAAAGCGCTGAGATCCACTACGCAATAATTGTGAAGCGCATGGTAGATGCGGTGAAACTCGAAGCGATCGAACGCCTGCTTGACCTTCTGGATCAAATCCTCCAGCTGATAGAGGGCGAAGCGGTCAAGCTCGTCCATCTTTTCGTATTCGACGGCATCTTTTCCCGGGTCGAAATCGGAGAGGTTTCCGAGAAGGAATCTGCACGTGTTCCGGATTCTGCGGTAGGCCTCACTCAGCCTGCGCAGGATGTCCTGCGAGATTCTGATATCGTCGCGGTAATCCTCCGCGCAAACCCACAGGCGAAGAATCTCGGCCCCGTACTGCTTTATGATCTCCTCCGGCGCGATGACGTTTCCAAGGGACTTTGACATCTTGTATCCCTGGCCGTCCACTACGAAACCGTGTGTGAGCACGGTTTTGTAAGGGGCGGTATTCCTCGTTCCAACGGATTCGAGCAGCGATGAATGAAACCAGCCCCGGTGCTGGTCGCTTCCCTCCAGGTAAAGGTCGGAGGGCGCGCGCAGGCCCGGCCGGCGCTCCAGGACAGCGGCGTATGAAGCCCCGGAATCGAACCACACGTCGAGTATGTCCATTTCCTTCTGGAAATTTCGCCCGCCGCATCCGGTACAGACGGTCCCCTCGGGCAGGAGTTCCTCGGTTGTGTGCGAAAACCACGCATCGGCCCCTTCCTTTTCGAACAGGGACACAATGTGGTCGAATACCTCTTTGGAGGTAAGATAGGTGTCGCAGTCGGCGCAGCGGAAAACGGAGATCGGCACACCCCAGGACCTCTGCCGCGAGATGCACCAGTCAGGCCTGTTTGCCACCATATTGTAGATGCGGTCACGGCCCCAGTTCGGAATCCATTCAACGCGGTCGATCCATTCGAGTGCTTTTTTGCGAAGATCGTTTTTCTCCATCGAGATGAACCACTGCGGGGTCGCTCGAAAGATGACTGGTTTCTTGCACCGCCAGCAATGCGGGTAGCTGTGCGTAATATCAGTCTGGATAAGCAGCTTCCCCTGTTCTTCGAGTTTGGCGATTACCGATTTATTGGCATCGAATACGAACTGGCCGGCGAAAAATGGAACATCCTTGGTGAACCGGCCCTGGTCGTCCACGGGCGAATAAACGTCAAGCCCGTGTTCGAGCGCCATTTCATAGTCCTCGCGCCCATGTCCGGGGGCCGTATGGACCGCGCCGGTTCCGGCATCGAGGGTTACATGGGACCCGAGGACAATTACCGAGTCACGGTCAAGGAAAGGATGCCTGGCTCTCAGGCCGCTCAATTCCTGCGCCGCGAAGGTCCGGATAACGCTATAATCCTCGACCTTCATCATCTGCATTATGTTTTCGAGCAACCCCTGGGCCAGAATCCAGATCTCACCGTCCACCGAGACCGCCACGTAGGTGAACTCGGGATGGAGGGTGATTGCAAGGTTTGCAGGAATGGTCCACGGCGTGGTCGTCCAGATAAGCACGTAAGCCGGTTTTCCGGAAAGCTCCGGGAATGCAACTTGGCTCTCGGGAGTCAATGGGAACTTCACGTAAATCGATGGCGATTTGTGATCGTGGTACTCGACCTCCGCTTCCGCAAGGGCGGTCATACAGCTTGCGCACCAGTAAATAGGCTTCTTGCTGCGGATAACGCCGCCTTCCTGGAAAAAGCGCCCGAGTTCTCGCGCGATCGTCGCCTCATAGTCGTAGGACATGGTCAGGTAGGGGTTGTTCCATTCTCCGAGTACCCCAAGTCTTTTGAATTCGTTTCGCTGAATATCGATAAACCGCTCTGCATAGCGCCTGCAGTGGCCGCGGATTTCGGTCAGGGACATGGTCTCTTTTTTCTTGCCCAACTCCTTGTCCACCTGCAGCTCGATGGGAAGCCCGTGACAGTCCCAGCCCGGAACATAGCTCGCATCCATCCCGCTCATCTGGCGCGACTTGACTATCATGTCCTTTAAGATCTTGTTCAGCGCCGTTCCGAGGTGGATATGCCCGTTCGCATAGGGAGGCCCGTCGTGGAGCACATAAGCAGGACGCCCCCGGCTCATCTCGCGAAGCCGCTCGTAGAGGCCCATTTCTTCCCAACTCTTAAGCAGTTCCGGTTCCCGCTGTGAAAGGTTGGCTTTCATCGGGAAATCAGTTTGAGGAAGGTTGAGCGTCTTTTTGAAATCCATCGAATTCTCCGGTAGTTTTTATTTAAAGCTGGCGCGCGAATCATCGCGGGAAAAGTGCAAAATCTTTTTGTAACACACCGCAGCCCCAAGCTCAAGGGCGGGGTGGTAAACGGCCGCCTGGCTATATTGAGGCCGCGGTTTAAAACAAAATCGACATACGCTGATGGAGCTGGAGAAAAAGCCCCCCTAACTTGCGGGAGGGATTTGGGAGAAGGGGTTGAAACCGGAGTCACGGCACAGTGCAAGACAGCGATTCAAAACCTTTCCATTTAACAGGAAATTACCGCATAATGAGGTTTCCATATTTAGTTGGACCATTTCAAAGTGGATGCGGGCGCATTTTTATCGTGAGCGTATCTAACTGCTTATCGACGCTTAAAGTGGGTGGCTCAAACGGTCTCGAGGCTCGAGCCAGGACCTTGCAGACATTTCGGAGCTTGAAAAAAATGACGAGGATAGAAAAAGCAGTTAAACTCGTTAGCGATCTTTACGACTTCATCGGCAAATTCCAAAGATTTCCGGGCAGGACACTGAGAAAGAAACAAAACCCAACCGGGCGCCCCGACGGACTGCGCGGGAACGCTCGTTACGCCCTTCTGTTCCTCCCTTTACTAATCGCCGGTGAACTTCAAGCCTGCCAGGGATATGAGTACAGGGAGTGGCACGAGGTTAGATGCTCATTTTCAATGCCATAAATGCACTTTTAAGGCCGATATAAGCCATGTTTTGAGCAATAATATTTCATGTGATTTAAATCCGTTATCTTGGCCCGACCCCATTCGTGGACCCCATTCGTCGGCATCTAAGGCCTGAGGGTTTATGTATGATTCTCGATGGCACCAAATTAAAAGCATGCCTTGATAACCTGCTCCGCCACAAACTGTTTTTGGCTTCCAGCTTAGCTACAATTTTAGCCGTTATTGTTGGCACTCTACTTTGGGATGAGCCGCAGGCACTGAGGTGGCTTTTTCTGGGGACAATCCTCCTTGGAGCTGCAACAGCGGCATTAGCAACATTCCAGAGGTTTGAGCGATGGATATTGTTTGGTGCTATTGTATCAGCTTTGGGCGGGTTCGGTGCGAACTACTTTGGGGACATAGTGTCTGGGACGAAGGAAACCAAACTACAAAACGAGATCATAAAAATCAGCAAAGAGCTTTCACTGGCACGCGAAGACATGAAAGTTCTCATTGCCACGGCGGAAATATCGTATCGATCTCAGACTTTAGATAAAGAACAAGTGCAAGATCGGTTGAAAGTGATTCACCAGCGGCTGTTCGACTCTATCCCCTCTGATGCGGAAGAGTGGGCCAAAAGGTTTGTGGAACTACTGCCAATTCGGCAAGAAGAAATGCATGCTAGTGAACAAAAGAAGCGTGACGAGCATGGTGGGCAAGTTCACCGGGTTCCGGTGATATTCAGCTTGATGCTGAGAATTTTTGATGAACGCATCAACGCTTTATCAACTAGAATGGAAGGCATCCGGCTCGAAAACCTAAGTGGTCTGCCAAGCGAACTTTTCACGACTGATGCGAAGGGCCCGCCAGAATTGAAAATCCGCAAAGTTCTCCTTCCCAACAAAAGATCAATTGAAGCTTCAATAACTTACGGAGAATACTCTCAAGGTTTAATCAGGCGTTATCCTGAATTTCACCTACGAGAGTTTCCTGAGCCGAAAGGCTACGTATGGCCCTCTTTTGGCCTACGGGCAGTGACATTAGGGGCTGGCCCTATCCCTTACCCTTTAAATGAGGACCAAGCACGAATGAGTGCTTTCGGCGAGCAATTCGCGAAGGTGTTGGACAGTATGCTTGGTACCATGCTTTCCAAGGATCCGATTTGAACTGAATTCTTTCGTCGATGTGGCGGGTGGCCCAGGCAGCCTCTGCCTGGGGAACAAGAGGCTCGGGGTGGAAATAAATGGCATTAACCTCCCTCCTGCCATCGGCACGGGCAACCAAAAGACGTTGCCCGTGATAATCACCCGTAACCGCACGAGTTGAGCAAGAAGCACATAAAAATATTGAGCGATCACTTCAAAGTGAATGCCAGCGCATTCTTAAAGGAACCTGTCATGCCGCAAAATATTCCACTGGATGAGCGAATCATTTTTGCCCTGGATGTCGATTCCCCTGAGCGCGCCAAGGAATGGGTCCGCAAACTGGAGAGCCACGTAAAGTTCTACAAGGTGGGTTTGGAACTCTTTCTGGCAGGCTGGTTCGATATAGTCGACTGGATCACCGCCCGTAACCTCAAGGTGATGGTCGATCTCAAATTCTTCGATGTTCCCGAGACGGTGAAGAAGGCAGTTAAGCAGCTTCGCAACAGGGGCATAACCCTGGCAACGGTCCATGGAAACGATCCCATCCTGCGGGCGGCAATTGAGGAACGAGGCGACGTCAAAATCCTTGCCGTAACGGTCCTTACCAGCTTTGGCGAAGAGGACATGATCGCAATGGGACTTACGGGAAAAGTCGAGGACCTGGTCTTCTTCCGCGCTAAAAGGGCACTGGAGCTTGGGTGCGACGGCGTGGTCTCATCGGGCCTCGAAGCCGAGAAACTGAGAAACAGCCTTGGCGAAAACCTGTTGATAGTCACTCCCGGGATACGCCCCGGCAGAAATACCGTCGATAAAGACGATCAGAAACGGATAGTCACCGCCGGTGAGGCAATATCCAAAGGGGCAGACTACATCGTGGTAGGGCGACCCATAACCCACGCTGAGGACCCGATAGCGGTAGTCGAATATATGCAAAACGATATCGTAGGAGTTTTGAAAACCGGCTAGCGCGGGAACTAAGTTAAGCTCAAGGGCCAATTGAAAAATGCCGCCGTCCCTCTTGCCAAAGGCTCGAAACAGCGGGTAGCCCGGATAACTCGTTATCCGGGTCTGAAGGAGAGGAGGTCCAAGCAAGCACCAACGGGTGCGGCAGGAAGTAGTTCCCGAATGCCTCTTGTGCTTCGCACCCGGCCGTCAATTCGTATACTCATCTACTAATTGTTGGTTTTATTTAAATCTACAAGAATATTCTTCATTAGCTCTACAGCCTCTTTTCTAGTCGTTGATTCAGTTAACATAATTTTCTCAATTTCCATTCGGTGCTCAACCTTGATGGTGCTTATTACTACACCTAAGTAAATGATTTGTAGCTGATCACCAATATGTTTTTCAGTATGATCAGCTATATATTTCCCACACTCTTTCGTGAGAAATATCTCGACAGAATATTGGGGTGTCGCAGTCTCGGTGATTATCACTCCTTCAATATCTCTTCCCTTCATTTCGTATGTCATTCCAAACGCTATTCCACGATACATGCATACGATAGTATAAACAACAGCGAATACTCGCAGCGCATAACTCATCCGTTCTCCAATGCAGGCAGCTGAAGTCGTGTTAGTCCGTCATTAAAGTGTTAATCACGTCAAACACATCGTGTATGCGGTCGTATTTTCCTATGTATATAACTCCAGTGGGATTAGGACCACTTACAACATCTGCCGCAATGATTTGTGTGCGATGCGACAGGATTAGCCTCTTGCCTTTATTTGCCAATAACAGTGAATTAAAGTCTTTGGCATCCGATACTTTAAGCTTAAATCTTATATCACAATATCCTCGGTTGCACATAACAGATAAAGCATGGATCTTACTAGCGTCGATTTCATACCTAGCTTCATCACCTGAAAAGACAATATTTGGTAAAAACGTACATAGCAGGCATGCCATTAAAACGAGAGGTTTTATCATTTATTGTCCCCCAATCTAATAGAGGCTATTTGGATATGTATCGATACGAATGAATACTGAGGATGCTTCATTTCCAAACTTATCGGCGGGTGGCACAGGCAGCTTCTGCCTGGGTGCGGAGCACAAGAGGGGCCATTTGCTGTTCCAGAATAAAATGTTAGCGGTGTGGAGCCGTCATTTCTGCTCTGAGGGCATGCACACTTCACTGAACTTTTTTAGACATTGAACCGGAAGTTTATAATGTCCCCATCCTTTACCGGGTATGTTTTCCCCTCCAGCCTCACTGCCGCCGCTTTTCTGGCAGCGGCATAATCACCTGCCTTTTTAAGGTCTTCGTAGGCGACCACCTCCGCCCTGATAAATCCTCTCTGGATGTCGGAATGAATGGCGCCGGCGGCTTCGAGCGCGGGGGTGTCCCTGGGGATGGTCCAGGCTTTTACCTCGTCTTCCCCGACGGTCAGGAAGCTGACCTGGTCCAGCAGCGCAAAAGAGCTGTGGATTACACGATCCACCGCCGACTCGGAAATCCCGAAATCGCGCATGAATGCGGCGGCCTCTTCATGCGGAAGCTGTGCGAGTTCCATTTCGAGCTTTCCGCGGACAACTATTGCCTCGACATCGCCGAAAGAGACGTCAGGCAGCATGTCATCCTCGTCCGCGTTGTTGACGATCACGAGAAGGGGCTTTGCGGAAAGAAAGGTATATCCCCTCAGTTCCGGATGTGCGGCAAGATCTGGCCGGGTGCGAAGCGGCTTTTCGGAATTGAAGATATCCGCGCACTGCAAAAGCAGTTCTTTTTCAGACGCAGCCGATTTTCTACCCTTTTTGAGCTCCGCTTCGAGCTTTTCCAGCCTTTTTTCAACCGATGCCAGATCGGCGAGGATGAACTCGTCCTCGAGGTCTCGAAAATCCCGCGCCGCATCTGGCGCGCCTGTTGCCGGGTCGATGAAGTTTCTTAAAACCATGATAAAGGCATCCATGGGCCGCATGTGGGTGAGCAGAAGCGACATATACTCGCGCTTGTTGTCGGCCGCTCCGGCCACGCCCTGGAGGTCCATGTAGGTGATTTGCGCGCAGGTTGTTTTCTTGGGCTTGTAGAGGGCGCTCAGCCAGTCAACCCTGGGGTCCGGTACGGACACCACCCCAAGTGCGGGGACAACTTGCCCTCCCGGCGGGACGGTTTCCCCTTCCCTTCCGGTCAGTGCATTAAAAATGGCGGTTTTACCGGCTTTCCCCAATCCGACTATACCCAGCTTCATCGCAGTTCCTTCAGATTATGTTAGATTCCCGACAGGCCATTGGGAATGTATGCGTTCGGAAAAGATTTGGGAAGGAAATTTTTTGCCGCCTCGTGGAATTACCTGATTAGGGGCTTGACATCCACGGCCAATCGGGTATAAGTATTTTTTCCTTAGCATGGGTTTGAACGGCGTATCGCCATTCGATATTTCAGAGTGCTGGATTTCAGGAGGTTTCGGTTTGGCAAATCATAAATCGGCAGTCAAGAGGGCAAGGCAGAGTGAAGATCAGCGGCAGAGAAACCGCTCCCGCAAGACCCGGATGAAAAATGTGATCAGAAAGCTCGAAGAATCACTGAACACGAAAGCCACTGAAGCCGCGGCGGAAAACCTTAAGCTGGCCGTCTCCATTATCGAGAAAACGGCGGCAAAAGGCGTAATTCACCGAAACACAGCGTCCCGGAAGATCTCCCGCCTGACCCGCAGGGTAAATGCTCTTTAGCCCAGTCCCGCCCGCATCCATTTAAGCGGACGTAACTATATATATAGGCCCTCAGCGCAAGCTTGAGGGCTTTTGCTTTTCCAGGCAAAGATCGAGCACCAATGCCTCAAGTATTACCTCGGGGGGCGTCCCCTTGCTCTTCAGATCGGCATCGGCCCGCCGTATGGCCTCATGAATCGACCGAAGATCCAAATCCGAAAAACGGCCTGCCTGCTCGGATGCTTTCTGAATTGCCCAGGGATTAGCTTTAAGCCTTGATGCCAGCTCCGCCCCGGTCATTCCGCGCCGCAGCGAATCCTTTACCTGCCAGACCATTCGCACATTCCAGGCAAGGGACCCGAGCGTTTTCATGGCAAGTATCCTGGGGGGTTCTTCGCCCGAGAAGAGAATCCCGCGAAGGGATTTTACCGCTTTTGCAACCTGGTGCGCCTTTATCTGGTCGAGAAGTTCAAAGGTTGAAGAAATCCGCTGAGAGCTTGCCGCCTCTTCCACGTCCTCGGGCTCAATATTTTGCCGCTCCCCGACGAACGTGCATATCTTTTCCAATTCGGAGTAAAGGGTCTGGAGGTCGGCCCCTGTCATTTCAACCAGGAGAAATGCGGCCCGAAAAGACAGTGATTTCCCTTTCTCCCTGGCCTTTTCGACCAGCCACTTGGGGGCTTCCTTCTGCGATGGAGCCTTGAACTCGATTACCTTCCCGGTCTCTCTGACCGCTTTTGCGAGCGTCTCCACAGCTCTTTTGCCCGAAGAGGTAAGGACCAGGCATGAAGATCGGGGTATTCGCGGCAGAAACGATGCAAGGGCCGCCTGATCTTCCTTGCCCCAGGCATCCACATGCTCGACAACCAGGAGCTTTTTGCCCCCGAACATCGGAATCGTGGATAAATGCTCGATCACCTTCCCAGCGTCCACTTCCCTTGCCTGGATGCGCTCAACGCCGGCCTGCCCCGAAGAGCGGCCTCGACGCCTGACGGCGCTCCCGGCGGCATCAGGGACCACTGCGGCAGCCAGCCCTTTCCAGGCCTCCTCTGCCTGGAAAGCCGAATCCACGATGTAGAGGTAGACCGAATCGATTTTTTCGGGAGTTGCAGCCTTTGGGTTACCTTGCGCTCGCATCAGAAGTTGCTCGAAAACCTGTCGTGAACCATTACCGCCATCTCGCGGGTCACATACTCCAGGGCGGTGCCCCTGCTTTCAAATGCATTCAGGGCATTCGGATTGAGGAGGGGGTCATCGTTTAGACGGTAAGATTTATAGTACGCAAAATTAGGGTCTCTCCAGATCGCTTTGCCGGTGCTTTTATCCTCACAGCGCACATCCACGACAAGATAGAGCCGGTTCTCGATGGTGACACGGTTGGAGGCAATCGTCTGGTTGGCGCTATGGGCAATCGGGACGATCCAGACATTCTTTATGGTGCCTTTGAAAACGGCTTCCGCATCTGCGACGTCAACGACCCTGAAATTGCCTTTCTGATTGAACTCGCGTCTGAGGGCGCCGGCAAAAAGAGCCCCCACGTTGGGCTCGGACGTGTTGTTTTCGAAGACCGGCACCGCGATGTACTTCAGGCCGGGCTTCGGACCGCTCCCTTCACCAGTGAAATGGTAGCCGCAGGATGCGAGGGAAACAACGAAGCAAATTGCCAGAATTCCTATGTAAGGCTTTCGAATCATAGCGTGAGCCATCCTCACTCGGCATGTTTGTAGCGGTGCATGAAACCTTTCAAGCTCTCGAGCTAAATACCTGTCGCTAGACCACGATATTTACCAGCTTCTTCGGCACAACCACAACCTTTTTGACCTGCTTTCCACCTATAATCTCCATTACACGGGCGTCTCGAAGCGAAGCCTCCTCGACCTCCCTGTCGGCAGCGTCGGCCGGAACGGTTATCCTGCTGCGAAGCTTGCCATTGACCTGAACGACTATGAGAATTTCCTCGGCCTTGGTGGCCTCTTCGTCCCATTTCGGCCAAGGGGATTCGAGAAGCAGCCGGTCGTGGCCCAGAATCTGCCAAAGCTCTTCGGTTATGTGGGGTACCATCGGAGACGAAAGAACCACGACGGCCTCCACCGCCTCGCGCATAACTGGCCAGAGCGCCGGGTCATCGGACTTACTGTCCAGCACCTGGTAGATTTGGTTAACCAGCTCCATAACGGCCGCAATCGCCGTGTTGAAATGGAAGCGGTCCCGGATGTCTTCGGTCACTTTTCGGATTGTCTGGTGGGTCTTTCGCCGAAGCTGAGCAACGGGTTTCGAGAGCTCGCCGCCGCCTGACCAGGGCTTTACCGCCTTGAGCTGCTCGATGTTTTCGGCGATTATCCGCCACATCCGCGCCAGGAAACGGAAAGAGCCTTCCACTCCCTGGTCGCTCCAGTCGAGGTCTTTTTCCGGAGGCGCCGCAAAAAGGCAGAAGAGGCGGACCGTATCGGCCCCGTATGCCCGAATCATCTCATCGGGATCGACCACGTTGCCCTTCGATTTGCTCATCTTGAAGCCGTCTTTTATCACCATTCCCTGGGTGAGCAGGTTGAGAAACGGCTCATCAACTTCGAGGTACCCCATGTCGCGAAGCGTTTTTACGAAAAACCTCGAATAGAGCAGGTGCAAAACGGCGTGCTCGATACCACCTATGTACTGATCGACCGGCATCCAGTAGCCGACCCTGCCGGGATCGAGCGGCCCACGGTCGTAGTCCGGACAGGCATAGCGAGCGAAGTACCAGGAGGACTCGACGAAAGTATCCATCGTGTCGGTTTCCCGGCGTCCCGGTCCTCCGCACTTGGGACAGGCGGCCTTGTAGAATGGCTCGTAGGACGGCAGAGGCGATCCGCCATTGGGCAGAAGCTCTACATCGAGCGGAAGCTTTACCGGCAGGTCTTCCACCGGGACGGGCACCGCGCCGCATTTTTTGCAATATATTATCGGAATGGGGGCGCCCCAATAGCGCTGGCGCGATATGCCCCAATCACGGAGACGGTACTGGACGGTCAGTTCACCGAGCCCGCGTTTCGCAAGATCTTCCGTTATGGCGTTGCGGGCCTGCGCGGAAGGCATTCCGCCAAACCGGTCCGAATCAACCAACACGCCGTCGTCTTCGAACGCTTCGCTCAGCTCATCCGCTTTGAGCTTCCTGTCGGAATCGGCGGGATTTATTACTACCTTGATCGGCAGGCCGTATTTTTTGGCGAACTCGAAATCGCGTTGATCGTGTGCAGGAACCGCCATTACCGCGCCGGTGCCGTAGGCCATGAGAACAAAATTTGCCACGTAGATCGGCATCTTGGCCCCGGTCATCGGGTTTATGCAATAGCTTCCGGTAAATACGCCCTCTTTTTCGAGAAGCTCCGCCTCCCGCTCATCGCGCTTGGACATTCTTGCGCGCTCGACGAAATCTTTTACCGCAGCCTCCTGCGGCGTTCCTCGGGAAAGCTCTTCGACCATCGGGTGCTCGGGAGCCATGCTCATGAATGTAGCCCCGAAAAGGGTATCGGCGCGGGTCGTGAACACCGCTATGTTTCCTTCGCCCGACTCCAAGGGAAAGAGGAGCCGGCTTCCGGTGCTTTTCCCGATCCAGTTTTGCTGCATTACCAGGACCCGCTCGGGCCAGCCCGGCAGCTTGTGCGTATAGTCGAGCAATTCTTCGACGTAGTCAGTGATTTTAAAGAACCACTGCTCCATTTCCTTCTGGATAACCGGTTCGCTGCAGCGCCAGCAGGCGCCGCCTTCGACCTGCTCGTTTGCGAGCACGGTCTGGCACTTGGAGCACCAGTTCACATACGAACTCTTCCTGTAGGCAAGGCCTCTTTCGAACATTTCGAGGAAAAAACGCTGCTCCCATCTGTAGTAGCTCGGGTCGCAGGTCGCCAACTCGCGGGACCAGTCGTAGGAAAATCCCAGCTTTTTGAGCTGGTTGCGCATGTAATCTATATTCTCGTAGGTCCATTTGGCAGGATGGGTACCGGCCTTTATGGCGGCGTTTTCGGCCGGCATTCCGAAAGCGTCCCAGCCCATCGGGTGGAGCACGTTGTATCCGAGCATCCGGAGGAAACGCGCAACTACGTCCCCTATCGAATAATTTCGCACGTGTCCCATGTGGATGCGCCCCGATGGATAGGGAAACATCTCGAGCAGGTAGTACTTTTTTTTGCTCTCGTCTTCGCCTACCTTGAAGACTTGGGAATTGTCCCAATATTCCTGCCATTTCGACTCTATGGACTTTGGCGAATATTTCTGTTCCATCACAATCCCTTCTATCCCAAAAAACGGGCCGGCGGCGCACCTGCCGCTGCAGGTTTGAGCTATCGTTATAAACTGCCGGTTATGGCGAGCAGGATGAATTATAATAGGAAATCGAGTCAAAATATCAGATCAGCCGCCAAATTGGAACACCGCATGAATCAAAATGCACGGCGTTGCATGCATCGATTCCCGCGGGTTCGCCCAGAGGCATAAATCGCCATTAAACATTGACATAAAACCACATCCGGGCTATCTGTTAGGCCAAAAGGGCATGAAGCCCCGTCACAGGCAAGCCGATATTTTCTCATATAGTTGGTCACGAAGGCCGACATGTTCTCCAGGAGGGCATGCTCCGGCCTTTTTTGTTGGCCAAGCCAGCCCGCCGAAAAAAGAGGATTCCCGAAATGCACATGGCCGATGCCCTGATTTCTCCAGCTGTCGGCGGCGCTATGCTGGCTGCCACGGCAGGCATGGTCCTCCACGGCGCAAAGAAGCTCAAAGAGGACATGGACGACCGGGTGGTTCCCCTGATGGGCGTTTTGGGGGCTTTCATCTTTGCCGCCCAGATGATCAATTTTACCATTCCGGCCACGGGTTCGAGCGGACACATCGGCGGAGGGATGATCCTCGCGGTTTTGCTGGGGTCGAACGCCGCCTTCCTCGTAATGGCATCGGTACTTACAATCCAGACACTCTTTTTTGCAGACGGCGGCCTTCTCGCGCTGGGGTGCAATATTATAAACCTTGCTTTTTTCTCCTGTTTTATGGCTTATCCGCTGATCTACAAAAAGATTGCCGGAAAAGATCCAAACCGAAACCGCATCCTTATAGGTTCGATAGCAGCATCTATCGCCAGCCTGCAGATGGGGGCATTCGGGGTGGTCTTGGAGACCTGGCTCTCGGGCGTATCGGAAATTCCGTTTACGAGCTTTTTGCTGCTGATGCAGCCGATTCATTTAGCCATAGGAATTGTGGAAGGGTTAGTCACCGCCGCAGTGGTAACCTTTGTCTGGAAAGCACGGCCGGAAATTTTGGAGTTAACCGGAAGTTCTGCCTCGATCCGCTCAACTTCGATGAAAAAGGTCCTGGTTGGGTTTGCGGTATTTGCCGCTGTCATTGGAGGCACGCTTTCCTGGTTTGCATCGGCAAATCCCGACGGGTTGGAATGGTCTATTTACCGAGCCGCGGGCAAAGAGGAACTCAAGGCCCCGGAAACCCGTCTGCACGCTCTGTTTGCCAAGATACAGGAAAAAGCGGCATTTCTGCCCGGCTACAGCTTCAAAGGGAATGATTCCGTCAAGTCAGATGGCAAAGAGGTCAGGGTCGAATCGGGCAAAGATGAGGCCTGGGGTTCGGTTAATGCCGGAACATCTTTATCCGGACTGATAGGTGGAGCAACGACCCTGCTTCTGGCCTTCTTTATCGGCTGGTTTCTGCGAAAACTTCAGAACAGGTCTTGAGCCGAGCGGCATGTCAACCATCAGTTCCTCTCTTTTTGACGTAAACCATCTGGACGCCCTGTCCAACCAGACGACCTGCATCCACAGGCTTGACCCGCGCGTAAAACTCTTAGCCACCGTGGTATTTATTGTCTCGATTATGTCCTTGGACAGGTATCAGATATCGGCCCTGATGCCTTTCGCCATATACCCCATTTTCTTAATCGCCTTGGGTAACCTGCCCTTCAAATATCTTCTAAGGAAGGTCTTGCTAGCGGCTCCTTTTGCCTTTCTAATCGGGATCTGGAATCCCTTTCTGGACAGTAATGTCTCATTCCACATCGGACCGGTTGGTATTTCAGGCGGATGGCTCTCATTTGCATCCATAATGATCAGGTTCGCACTGACGGTATTCACTGTCCTGGCCCTGATAGCCACCACCGGATTTAACGCGGTATGCATGGCCCTTGAAAGATTGGGAGTGCCGCGCGGGTTTGTCGTACAGCTCCTATTTCTATACCGCTACATTTTCGTCCTGACCGAAGAAGCAGGCCGCATGGCGCGCGCCAGGTCCCTTCGTTCATTTGATGGAAAGGGCATGGGGATAAGGGTATTCGGTTCGATGATCGGAAATTTGCTGCTGCGGACACTGGACCGGGCACAGCGCATCCATATCGCCATGCTTTCCCGGGGCTTCGACGGTGAAATCCGGCTGGCCTACCCGCTGAAGGTAAACCGTCGTGATATTTTGTTTTTATCGGGTTGGACAGCTCTTTTTATTCTGCTGCGGCTATTTAACCTGCCCTATTTGCTGGGCGACATGTTTTCAGGACTGGCAAAATGAGCCATCACATTGTTGAAGTGATTGACCTTGAGTATAGTTACCCCGACGGCACCCCTGCTCTTGGCGGGGTATCGTTCACTGTTACCCATGGCGAATCGGTTGCCCTGGTAGGCTCGAACGGCGCCGGCAAATCGACCCTTCTGCTCCACCTTGCCGGATGCCTTGTCCCCCAATCGGGCGAAGTGCGTATCGGCCACCTTCCACTCACCAAAAAAACGATACCGCAGGTGCGCCGCAATATCGGGATGGTTTTTCAGGACCCCGACGACCAGCTGTTCATGCCCCTGGTCTACGACGATGTAGCCTTTGCGCCGCTTAATCTCGGGTTCCCCCCCGAAGAAGTCGAACAACGGGTCGTTAACGCCCTCAATACCGTCGGCGCAACCCACCTGAGAAACCGCCCGCCCTACAGGCTCTCAGGTGGAGAAAAGCGCAGGGTCGCCATCGCCACGGTCCTTTCCATGTCCCCAAGCGTCCTGTTCATGGACGAGCCCACCTCCAACCTCGACCCCAGGGCCAGACGCGAGCTGATCGGACTCCTGAAGCGCTTCGAACACACCCGAATCATAGCCACCCACGACCTGGACATGGCCCTCGACGTATGCACGCGAACAATCATTCTAAAGAACGGCTCTGTTATTGCCGATGGGCCGACAGTCGATATTCTAGGGAATGAGAAACTTCTCCACACAGGAGGTCTGGAAAAGCCTTTGAGGTTGCAGGGGTGCCCTGTCTGCAACAATAATTAAGGATTTGTCCGTAAATAAGCACATGTAGGGTGGGCACGGTTTTTTCGTGCCCTCCGGTCGCGAATTTAGATGAATCAACAGTCGGTGGGCACGAAAAAACCGTGCCCACCCTACATTCTAACATCCTGTTGGCGATGCAACCTTATTTACGGATAAGTCCTAAGTGTTAGGATTAGTAAGGGGGCCAGGCTTAAGAGACCTTCCCCCCCGGCGTGACTTCTTTTTCAGGGACCAGCAGCTTCAGGTCATTTCCGTCGCGGACGGCGAGGACCATTCCGTGGGATTGGATGCCCATAAGTTTTGCGGGCTTGAGGTTGGCTACGATTACGACCTGTTTTCCAACCAGGTCGTCGGGGGAGTGGGTTTGGGCGATTCCGGCGACCACCTGGCGTTCTTCGCCTATATCGATGATGAGTTTCACCAGCTTCTCAGATCGGGGGACTCTTTCGGCTTGTCGGATCAGCCCTATTCGCAGATCGATTTTGCGGAAGGTATCTATATCGATGGTCTCGGAGTCCAGATCGACTGCCGCCGTTCCGGCTGCGCCGGCGGAGGCAGCAGCACCGGCCGCGGCAATTGCCTGCACGGGCTGCGAGGCGGGTTTTGCCTGAGGAGTTGGTATTGCCTTCTCGGGCTGTGTGGTTGTTTTTAATTTTCCGGCTTTTTCAGGTTTTTCCGTTTTCTTTGCCCCGCCAAGTTCGATTCTCGGAAAAAGCGCTTCGCCCTTGGAAACAGCTTTTCCTTCCTCCAGGGTACCCCACCGGGCATCCTGTTCAAGGCGCAGGTCCATCGCCTTCTTCGATATTCCCAGCCGGTCGAGCATCTTTTCGGCGGTTTCGGGCATAAAGGGGGAGATCAGCACCGCAACCGTCTTGTTTACCTCCAGGAGAGTGCGCATTACTGTCTGGAGTCGCGGCTGCAGGCTCTCTTCTTTCGCCAACGCCCACGGGGCGACGTAGTCGATATATTTGTTTGCAGCGCTTATGCACTCCCAGATTGCCATCAGGGCCTTGTGGAACCCGAGTTCGGGAATTTCGCGCGTGAACTCCTCCGCGGCATTCTTCGCCATGTTGCGAAGCCCCCTGTCCTCCTCGTTGGGTTCGGCGCCGAAGGGCGGGACTTTTCCGTCGAAATACCTCGATGTCATTGCCAGGGTGCGGCTAAAGAGGTTTCCGAGGTCGTTTGCCAGGTCGGCGTTTATTCTTTGCACCAGGGCATCTTCGCTGAAATTCGAATCAAGGCCGAAGACCATCTCGCGAAGCAGAAAATAGCGGAAAGCATCCAGGCCGTAGACAGGCACAAGGTCGAGCGGCCGCACCACCGTGCCGTGGCTTTTGCTCATCTTGCCTTCGGCGATTTTCCAGTACCCGTGTACGTTCAGGTGGCGGTACATTGGGACGCCCGCTGCTTTTAGCATGGTCGGCCAATAGATGCCGTGGGGCTTCAGGATGTCTTTTGCGACGGTGTGCTGCGCGACCGGCCAGAATTCGCGGAAGAGTTCACCCTCCGGGTATCCCGGGGCGGAGATATAGTTTATGAGAGCGTCAAACCAGACATATGTGACATACCTGTTGTCGAAGGGAAGCGGAATTCCCCAAGAGAGGCGCTCGACGGGTCTCGATATGCAAAGGTCTTCGAGCGGCTCTTTAAGAAATGAGAGCACTTCGTTTTTGTAGCGCTCCGGCCGGATCGCCTCGGGATTATCCTTGATGTACCCGATAAGCCAGTCCTGGTATTTGCTCATGCGGAAAAAGTAGTTGGCCTCTTCGCGCTCGACCAGCGGCTTGTCGTGGTCCGGGCACTTTCCGTCCACCAGTTCGCGCTCGGTGTAGAACCGCTCGCAGCCGACGCAGTACTGTCCCTTGTATGAGCTGAAGTATATATCGCCCGCATCATGGACCTTTTGCAGCACGTCCTGCACCACATTGACGTGCTCGGGGTCGGTTGTGCGAATGAATTTATCGTTGGTGATCGCGAGCTTCGGCCATGTCTGGCGGAATAGCCCGCTTATCCTGTCCGCGTATTCCTTGGGCTCCATCCCGGCTTCCTGGGCGGCCTGGACGATCTTGTCCCCGTGCTCGTCGGTTCCGGTAAGAAAGAAGGTCCTGTAGCCCATCAGCTTGTGGAAACGGTTCATTACGTCGGCTACGATGGTGGTGTATGCGTGCCCAATGTGAGGTTCGGCGTTTACATAGTAAATAGGCGTGGTGACGTAGAATCGCTCCATCAGCTCCCTTATCTCTTTCCGTTGGGATTGGGGCACCTGCACTCGCCGCTGCAGGCCTTGTCGAGATTTATGTCCACTTCCTTTCCGTCTTCGAGCAGTACGGTGTAGCATCGGCTCATAACGTTTTGCCGCACTACCTTGCCCTTGCCCTCGGGGATTTCCACCTTCTTGCCGATTTTGGGCATATCCTTCTTGAGGTCCTTGTAGGTCTCGAATTCGTACTGGAGGCAGCACATGAGCCTGCCGCAGGCGCCGGATATTTTAGCCGGGTTGAGGCTAAGGTTTTGCTCCTTGGCCATCTTGATGGATACGGCGTGAAAGTTCTTGAGGAAAGATGCGCAGCAAAGCGGCCTTCCGCAGCCCCCTAGGCCCCCTACCATCTTTGCCTGGTTGCGGATGCCGATCTGCCGGAGTTCGACCCTCGTGCGAAGCCTGCGAACGAGGTCCTTTAGCAGCTCGCGGAAGTCCACCCTCCCGTCCGCCGTAAAGTAGAAGATAATCTTGCTGCCGTCGAAAAAGTACTCGACATCCACCAGGCTCATGGGAAGCTCGTGGGCCGTTATTCGCTCCAGGCAATAGGTTTTGGCATCGGTTTCAACTTCCATATTTTTGAAATGCTGCTGGATTTCATCTTCCGTTGCGGGCCGCTCGATCCTTTTGATTTCGGAGGGTTGCATGCGCGAATCCAGCTGGTGCGGCGTATCGACCACCTGCCCCAGCCCTATTCCCTGTTCCGTATTGACTATGACGTAGTCGTCTTTTTTGGGGGAGTAATCGCCGGGATCAAAGTGGTAGATTTTGCCTCCCTTTCGAAAACGAATGCCAATCACCTTTTCCATAGAGCGAATCCTTTATGGCCAGGCAGATACCTTCGAGTGTCAACTGCAGGTTGACGTTTATTTTAAGGTTCCGCGTTGCCTCTTCAATATCGTGATACAACCTGAAAAGGCGCTCGGGAGCGATATCCCGAACCGCCTCAACTGTTCCCTGGTCCAGCTCGAACGTAAGCGGCCGGTTCCCGCCAAGGCGAAGCACTATGAGGTCGCGCGCCCATAGCCTGATGCACTCCAGGTCCTTTTCGACCTGCTCACGGGTGCCACCCCATTTGGCGGTCATTGAAAATAAGTCTAAAAGCGAAAGCCTTTCAAGGCTTTCCACGTTAGCGAGGACTCTTTTCCAGCCCGCGATCCGGTCTTCCTCGGTCAGCCGCCGGGCGGCATCGAGGCTCCCTGCCGAAAGGCGCGCCACCTCGGCTGCATCCTCAATTGAGAGCCCGCTCTCCCGAACCAGCCAGTCCGCGACGATATCATCTCCAAGCGGCTGAAATCTGACCTGGCAGCAGCGGGATACTATCGTCGGCAAAAGCATCTGGGCCTCCGGGGCGATCAGGATGAAAAGATTTCCTCGCGGCGGCTCCTCCAGGACTTTTAAAATCGCATTGGCCGCCTCTTCTCTCAACCTTTGCGCGTCCTGAATTATAACAATCCGCCATTTGCCTTCAAACGGTCGGAATCGAAAACGCTCCCGCAGTTCTCGGATTTGCTCGATTTTAATAAAGGCCCCGTCGCTTCGGACCTGGATCAGGTCGGGGTGGATCCCCTGGTCGATCTTCCGGCAAGCCCCGCATTGGCCGCATGAGTCAGAATCTTGGGGGTCCAGGCATTCGAGCGCCCTCGCAAGCTCGAAGGCCGCCGCCAGCCTTCCGGTTCCGGGCATTCCCGTGAAAAGGAAGGCGTGCGGGACCATGTCCCTTCTCACAAGCTGCTTTAGAAAGCGTACGGCCCTTTGCTGGCCCTTGATGTCGCCAAGCGCCACCCGTCAGTCCTCCAATTGTCAGCAGGCTGGAAAACCTGCACCACAAAAGTGCGTTTAGCACGGTGGCACGGGTTTTAGGGGCTGTTGCCCAAATGTGTCCACCTACTCTAATTTCCTGTAAAAAATGCGCCAAAGTGCTTGCAAATATGGACTTAAATACGTGTATTTACTAACCAATTGTGGTAAATTGGCCCATCATTTTGAACCGAGGAGGCGGCGGCTCTATATGATGGGGCGTAAGGCCAAAGGCCAACAAATTAAGCTCTTCTACCATGGCTTCTCTCTTGAGCAGAAGGTGCGTTCTGACCACCCTCTGCGCAAGATAAAGCGGCTCATAGACTTTGATTTTATCTATGAGGAGGTTGCGAAAACCTGCGGAATTAATGGTAATGTTTCCG
>DBMO01000013.1 GCA_002298995.1 Desulfarculales bacterium UBA696 | reverse complement strand
CCATGTATCCGGTCCATAGACCACCAGGGGAGGGGAGCTTTCCTCCGATTCCCGCAGAATTTTTCCGATTCAGCTTTTAGGCAACAGCCCCTCCCGACCTTGCCATCCGCACTGACCGAAGATCTCCATGCCTCGCCATAGTTGAGAGAGTTTGAGACCTTCGGTCGAGACCATGGCGCGGTCAGGAGACCGGCGCCATAACGTTCCTTACCAGCCTAACGTTCCTTACCAGCCATACCCCTTCCTTACCCCGAATATTTGTTTTCCGTCGCTGTTTTGTCGCACCTTGCCTCAATGGAGATTACTGTTAAAGTGTCGAGTGCACCGAGCCCCCCCAGCAAAGAGCAAGAAGAAGGAGTGAGACGGTCATGCCGGAGATGCCTGATGTAGCGGCATTCAGGAAGTATTTCGAAACTTATGCGCTAAAGAGGAAGATCGCATCGGCCGGCGTTAGGAACCCCAAAATCGTCCGGGGGCTCACGGCAAAGGAATTAGAGAAGGAACTGGCGGGGGACAGATTTTTATCTAGCCGCCAGCATGGGAAATATCTCTTCGCGGAACTCGATTCCGGGAGATGGCTCCTCATGCACTTCGGAATGACGGGATTTCTCGATGCTTTTGATTCTCCCGGGAGCGAGCCTGAATATACCCGGCTGTCCATCGCATTTGAAGACGGTGGTTTTCTGGCATATGTAAATGCGCGAATGCTTGGGTGGATTGGAATTACCGGCGATCCGGAGGAGTTTATCAAGAGCAGGGACCTTGGGCCTTCAGCACTTGATCCTTCACTTGATTTCGAATCGTTTAAAAAGCGGCTGCCGGCCAGGGGCGAGATAAAGCCCGCGCTGATGAATCAGCGCATAATTGCCGGGATAGGAAATATTTACTCCGATGAGATCCTTTTTCATGCCGGGGTCCATCCGAAAACGAAGGTCGGATCCATTAGCGAAGAGCGGCTCAGGGTTGTTTTCGAAAAGATGAAGGAAGTACTCCAAACGGCAATCGACCTCGATGCGGACCCAGCCAGGTTTCCTGAAAACCACCTTCTGCGCGGGAGGCGCAAGGGAGCCACCTGTCCGGTTTGCGGAACAAGGCTTGAGACCGCAAAATTTTCGGGCAGGACCGCCTATTTTTGCCCGCGGTGCCAACAGGTCTCATAATCGGAGAACCGACAATAAAAAAGCGTGGGGGCTATGCTCCCCACGCTGGTCGCTTTGCTCTAATCGAGTTGGGTGCGCGGGGGACTGCTTCCCCCACTTCCTGAATTAGCCTAGAAATCCACCGGAATCGCGCGTTCGGTTTTTCCAGGGAGCTGCTTGCGTTCCGTTCTTTCCTTTTCCACGATTGCAGGTCTCTTCCAGCCGGGTAGGGCATGGGAGTTTCCTTTTCCCTCCTGCCGGATCTGGTTGAGTTTGAGCTCCCCGGCCCCATTGCCGTCACCTTCGGCAGTGCCGCCTTCTATGAGTTTCAGGAGGCGGTCTATAAACCCTATCATTACCCCTGCCTGGTCGTTCATCCGGGAGGAAGCGGTAGCGGCCTGCTCCGCGTTTATCGCACTTTCCTGGATTACCTTATCGACCTCTCCGACCGCCGTGTTGATCTGTTCGATCCCCTGGGCCTGGTCGCGGGAGGCCGCCGATATATCGCTTACCAGGTTGCACATCTTCGTGATGCTGGATAACACTTCCGCGAATTCGGCGCTCATGCCCCTGGTGAGGACGGCCCCGTTCCGGATCGTTTTAACGTTGCCACCGATCAGGACCGTTGTATTCTTGGCCGCTTCGGCGGCACGCAACGCGAGGTTTCGCACCTCGTCCGCGACCACGGCGAAACCTGCGCCGGCTTCGCCCGCCCTTGCCGCCTCGACCGCGGCATTGAGCGCAAGGAGGTTTGTCTGGAAGGCTATTTCATCAATAGACTTGATGATCTTCTGGGTTTCTTCGCTGGCGCTCGATATCTCGTCCATCGACTCCGAGATGCGCCCCATTGATTCCCGAGCCCTGTGGGTGGTTTCCTCGACCTGCCTCATCAGCCGGTCCGCCTCGACGGCGTTGTCGGCGTTTTGCTTTGTCATCGCCGACATTTCTTCTAGCGACGAGGAGGTCTCCTCGATTGCCGCGGCCTGGTTTGCGGTCCCGTTTGCGATCTGTTTGCTGATAGACGCCACCTCTCCCGATGTTTCGGATACTGACTGGGCCATTTCGTTGAGACCCGATATTACCTGACGTATCGGTCGGCTCACGAGCTGGGATATCATGAACACGAGGGCAAGCAGGATTATGGAGCTGCCGACGAGGCCCACAACAGTGCTCGTGTTGCGTACCGATGCAAGGCTGGTGAACATGCTCTCGCTGTTCTGTTCCACGAGGACCCCGCCAAGCACGGCACGACTTTCCCCGTGGCAATGATGGCATCGCTTGTCATTATTGAGCGGCCAAAGAACGCTCATGTAATGTATGCCGTCTTTTTGCAGCTCGATTGCGGAATCGGCGCCCCCTGTTGCAAGCATGTTATTGACGGCCTTGACCAATTCGGGGGAGTCGACGTCTTTAAACAGGTCCGTTTGGATTTTGTTTGGTTCCGAAGCGTAGGTGATCTGCTTGTCAAAGCCGAATATATAGACGTGAACATTCCGGTTGCTCGAAAATTCCGCGAGCTGCTCCTTGATCAGTTTGCTGTTCCCTATGGCCATTGGGTAAAGAATACTATTGTAGACAGTTTCCGCCAGGATCTTCGTCGAGGTCTGGAACTGTTGCTTCATCTGCTTTTGCTGGCTTATAACATTCAGGTAAATTATCGAGGCGAGCACAACCAGAACGAGTACCGCCACGCCGAAGACCACCTTGAATTGAAGACTCGCATTGAATCTTTTCATCAGTGAGCTCCTCCGTACACAAGCGGTTTATAGCTGAATGCGTTTACCCGTTCGGAGTTGTGGCATGCCTCGCAGTCTTTGGCCGTCAACTTCCCCTTTATGTCCTTTGGGTCGCCGGAATTCACGTGGATGCTGCCGGGGCCGTGGCAGACCTCGCACCCCGTGTCCTTTAGATGCGGCGTTTCAGCTTCGGAGCGGAATCCCCCCGCTTTCCCGTACCCGGTGGTATGGCATTCGTAGCATTTCTTCATTTCGTTCTCGGTAAGGCCCTTTTTAAGGACGGTTATGCTCTTGAATGAGTGGGCCTTCTTGTTGTGCTTTGTGAACATTTCATACTCGGGTGTGTGGCAGCCTTTACATTTCTCGGTGCCTACAAATTCGGCGGCCTGTCCGCTTGCGGCCGAAATCCGTTGGGGCGAAACCAGAAATACAGATACGAGAAGGAGAAGGAATAGGATGGGGATCAAGAAGATAGTCTTTTTTTTGGACATACCTGGTGCCCCTTTTTCTGGTTTGGAAAGAGGAGCCGAAGAGAGCACTCCATCCAAAACACGGCTGGGTCGCCCTGAGTGGACACTCCACCCCGGTTGACCTTCACGACTAAGTCACGGCATGTACTATGATTCGGGAGGTCTGTGGATTTTCTTTAGGGATTGTTATTGAGGGGTGGGTGAAAAATTACTCAAGCAGGCTTCGAGCTATGTGGAAAAGAATCAAAAACTATTTGCCGGCAAAATCCGCAAATCGATTCAGAAAGGGGAAAACCAACGGTCCAGAGCAGATTGGGTTGAAGGGTGGGCACGATAAAAAACTGTGCCCACCCTATTTTCGTAAAGGCGAGGACATCCCCACCTGGATTTTAAAGAGTGTCTACAGCACGAAAAGCCTGTTATCCATTTCCCATTTCCCGTCTTTGCAGACAAAACACGCTTCGGACTGACAAAACTTTTCGAGGTGAGCGAATTCGTGCCCTTCGCATTTGCATGAATGGGTTCCCGATATATTTTCCATTTTCCTTCTCCTTGGGCAGCCGCTTGGGCTGATTTAGGTCGATATGGATCGATTCAGCCGATAAGCATAAATGCAGTTTTTACTTTCGATGAATTTAATCATCGGCGAATCGTTATCAAGTTCCCAGGGAGTTTTCGCTGCGCTCTCACGCTTTAATTATCCTGGCATCAATTACCACGATGCCCTCGGAATATGCCCGCACCGGGTTCAGGTCTATTTCCGCGATATCGGGATAGTCGCGCGCTATATCGCCTAGCCGCATAATGGCATCCGCCACGGCATTGCGGTTGATTGCCGGTTGGCCGCGAAAGCCTTTCAGAAGCTGCGCTCCCCTGATTTCATCGAGCATCTCGAAGGCGTCGGTTCTTGTAATGGGGGCGACTCTCATGGTCACATCCCTGAAAAGCTCGACCGCAACACCTCCAAGGCCAAACATTATCACGGGCCCGAATTGAGGGTCCCGGTGCATGCCCAGGAGCAGTTCGAGGCCGGGCGCCGCCATGGCGCTGACCGCCACCCCCGAGATTCGCGCATTGGGGTAGGCGGCCGATACCTCCTCCATCATCTTCGAGTAAGCGGTCCTCAGTTGCTGGGCGGTCTGGATGTTTACCTTCACGCCGCCGCAGT
Organism: Desulfarculales bacterium UBA696; assembly: GCA_002298995.1. GTDB lineage: Bacteria > Desulfobacterota > Syntrophobacteria > Syntrophobacterales > Syntrophobacteraceae > SbD1. Next base: position 14,053 of record DBMO01000013.1, on the reverse strand, counting down.
CCGATTTGTGCAGGATATCGGGTGAGTCGATCTTCAAGACGACGGGAAACCCCATCTTGTGGGCCAGGTTTACCGCCTTGCCCTCGCTGTCCGCCGGGCGGGAGGAAATGCACTCGAAGCCCCTGGATTCCAGAAATTCGAAGCTCTCGTTTATGCCCACCTGCGAGCGCCCGCTGCCCGTGGGGAAGGTAAAATGCGCCCTACCCCCCTTCTTATCCTTTGAAATGACCTGCGAGAGCGCCCGGATGCCCCGCTCGGGGGTTGGATAGACGGGAATACCCTTGCGGTGCATTTCCTGCTTTTCCATCCGTTCGACTTCCGCCCCGCCGAGGTAGATTATCAATTCGTCGGCATTCGGGGTTACTATCTTCGAGGCGTCCACGATGGGGTCTCCGAAGATGACCCCCAGGGTGTCGTAGTAGGGCCTCGCCCTGTCCATTACTTCCTTGAACATGCTCGCATTGGCGTCGCCGGTGAGATCCAGCGGATTGGACCTGATCGCATGGGCCGGGATGACCCCTTCCAGCGAGTCGGCAAGCTCTTTTGGCAGGGGGCTCGTTTCGATGCCTTCCTGCTCGGCGGCGTCGGTTGCCAGGATTGCGGCGCCCCCGGAAGTCGTAACAAAGAGGATGCGGTTTCCCGGAGGCGGTTTAAGATAGGCGTAAGCTTTGGCAAAATCGTAGAATTCCTCGATGGTGTCGGCCCTGCACACCCCATGGCGCTTGAGCAGCGAGGAATAAATCGCATCGGATCCCGCAAGAGATTTGGTGTGCGATTCGGCTGCGACTCTTCCGCGGGGGGTCCTGCCCGATTTCAGGACGACCAGGGGCTTCTTCCTGGTTTCCAGCACCTTCTGAAACCTCTCTGGATCTTTTATTCCCTCTATGTATGCCGCAATTACCTGAGTGTTGGGGTCCTGCTCGAAGTATTCGATGAGGTCTATTTCATCGACGTCCGCGCGGTTGCCCAGACTCACGAAACTTGAAACACCCAATTCCTCGACCGAGAACCAGTCCATCATTGCCGCGCCGACCGTGCCGCTCTGGCTGACGACCGCAATCCGCCCCTTTCTGGTTAGAAGCGGCCAGGAGGCGCACAGCGGCCCGTAAGGGTTGTTTACGCCCTGACAGTTCGGCCCGATTACCCGCACGCCGTACTCCGCGGCGACCCCGGCAAGGGTCTTCTGCAGCTCCTCTCCTTCCCGGCCCGCCTCGCTGAACCCGCCCGAGATGACAACCGCTCCCCTGACGCCGCGCTCGCCACACTCCCGCACCGCCTGCGGGACCATTTTCGCCGGGATGATTACAACGGCAAGGTCGAGAGGCCCGGGAACGTCCTTAATGCTCTTGTAGCAGTCCAGTCCCAGGATGCTCTCGGATTTGGGGTTTATGGGATGGAGCGCACCCGTAAAGCCGGCATCCCGCAGGTTTTTCAGTATGGTGTAGCCGAGCTTGCCGGGATTGTCCGAAGCCCCGATCACGGCCACTCCCGCCGGGTTGAAAAATGCGTTCAGGTTATCGGTACCCATAGGCCCTCTTCTCCGTATAGTTTGGGGGGCGGCAGGCTGGAAAGCCTGCCCCACGGTTCGCGGCGCAAAGGAGATGTACGCAATAGGCTGACTCCGGCTAGCTTTTCTTAGCCTTCTGGGCCACCCTGGCGTTAAATTTTTCGGCGTTAATGATGAAGCGCTCGTGGACGGCTTCCCCGATTTTTTCGACTTCGTCAAATGCTTCTAGCTTGAAGGTGAGCTTGCGGCCCTCGACCGCGGTGATCTCCGTCCTCACCCTGATCTTCATGCCCAGGGGAGTTGCTGCCGTGTGCTTTAGGTCCATCGTTGCGCCCACCGACTGCTCGCCCGGATTGAGGTGCTCGTTTATCAATTCGGCGGAGACCCTTTCCATTAGGCCGCCAAGGCAGGGCGTGGCAAATACGTCCGGAAGGTTGGGGTAGAACTTCCGGGCGGAATCTTCGGGAGTGGAAACTATGCTCAGTTCTCGGCTCATGCCTGGCTCGAAATTTGACATGCATCTTCCTCCTTGTTGTTAAAGGACTTATTTGCAAATGTTTATGGGTGCTCGATGCCCGAAAACTCGGCGGGCTCTTCAGTTGGTACCATGGCCTGAATACGAGCTGCGGGAAATGGGTAAACGCTGGCGCATTCGCGCCTGGACCGTCTTCGCGGGGAGCGGGGGAAGTTTCTGCATGGGAAGAAGAGCGGGCTTGCTGCCGCGGTCGAACTGAAAGACGGCCTGGGGTGGGCAGGCGGACCCTTACCCTGACCAGATCAAAACAATACATGATTCCGGGCAGCGGTCAAATCAAAAAATTGGCTTAAATTGACTTTGTAGAAGATGTTCATTAGATTTCCGCTCTATATGAAATGTTGAGCTAACCATGCGGACCCATGTATTGATTTCCGCACATATGGGCGGGCAGTCCTGATTGAGTCGAGGCGCGGCCGGGTTATGCCGATACATTGGAATTTGCATTCATGCCATAGAGTGGAGTGTCGGACGGGGCGAGAGACGTCAACCCATCATCCCCGGTACGTTTGGCAGTATTTTGTAAGCAATCGCATCACTTCCACAAGATCATAAACAATCACCGTAAAGCATTGCTCAAAGGAGAAGACGCATGTCCAAGACGCAAAAAGACCTGATGGAAGCCTTCGCGGGGGAGTCGCAGGCAAACAGAAAATACCTCGCTTTCGCCCAGAGGGCCGAGGATGAATTCCTGCACGGTGTCGCCAAGCTTTTCAGGGCCGTTGCCGAGGCCGAAACGATCCACGCAATAAAGCACTTCCGCACGGCGGGAGGGGTGAAGACTACCAAGGAAAACATCGAGGCGGCTCTTTCCGGCGAGGTCCACGAGTTCACCAGTATGTATCCCCCAATGATAGAAGACGCCAGGAAGGAGGGAAACAAATCCGCCGAGGTTTCCTTCAATTATGCAAACGAAGTCGAGAAGATCCACGCCGAGCTTTTCAAGAAAGCCCTTGCAGACCCCGACAATTATCCCGTCCAGGATTACTGGATCTGCAAGATCTGCGGCCACACTCACGAAACCGACTGCCCCGACAAATGCCCCGTCTGCGGAGCCAATTCGAAGGCATTCTATAAGTGCTAAATTAAGGAATAAGTTTGAAAAGGTACTCAGGACTTATCCGTAAATAAGGTCACATCGCCAACAGGATGTTGGACTGTAGACTGTAGGGTGGGCACGGTTTTTTCGTGCCCACCGACCGTTGATTCATCTTAATTCGCAACCGGTGGGCACGAAGAAACCGTGCCCACCCTACATGTGCTTGTTCACGGACGAGTCCTGGTAGTTTGGGGATTGAGGCATGGGCTTGCTGAGAAGCAACCCTTCAGGTGAATATTAACCCCCGGTGTTCCGGGGGATTGTCGAGCTGCATGTGGGCAGGCTTTACAGCCTGCCCTTGGCATTTCGTGCGCCGGCATGTCGGCACGACACGCAAAACCACCCGCGAGCCATTGAACTAATCGAGAAACTTATGTAAATATTGAAATCATGCCGGTGGGCGGCTGGATGTCATTTTGAGCGGGAGATCGTGGCGAGAATGGATCGCGTAGCCTTTCATTCCGAAGAGATCGGGGTCCTTGCACGGGCCATAGAGATCTCCGAGGACCTGATAAGCGATTTTTACAAAATATCCACTTCCGAGTGGAAGAGGTACCGCTACGATATCCAGGGCCTTAAAGATCTGCACGGGGAAGAGATTACGGATATTGCATTCGCGCAAATACGAAGGTATCTGCGCCGTCCCGGCGATCGGATGCGGGGCAGCGATCCGGGCGATTTCTTCAAGATCTGCATCCAGGACCACGTGATCCGAAGGGCCGTCGACCGGGACCCTGATATATCGCTGTTCCCTCTAACCACGTATGTGGTAATACACGAACTCATTCACGTGGTCCGGTTTTCCAAGTTTCTCCAGCGCTTCGACAGTACTCCGGCCGAGCAGGAGATCGAGGAAAGGCGTGTCCACGAACTAACTTACTCGCTCTCGCAAAAATCTTCCATAAACGGGCTGCCGGAAGTTCTGGCTGCATTCGGAAACTGCCGCACGATGGAGAACTTCCTGGCGGCAAAGGGCGGAGATTAACGGCCAATTCGCTAAATTTTGTGGAAAAATCAGGATACGATATGGACGAAAAAATTACCAAGGACGAGGTCAGGCGCGTCGCCGGGCTTGCACGGCTCGAATTGTCGGAGGCCGAAGAGGATCGGATGACGGGCCAGATGAACCAGATCCTCGGATATATGGACAAATTGAACGAACTCGATACGGCGGGCATTTCCCCGATGACCCATGCCATACAGATTGAAAATGTCTTTCGCCGGGATTGCGTAACTCCTTCGCTTGACAGGCAGGATAGCCTAGCCAACTCCCCCGAGACCGACGGGTGCAACTTCGTTGTGCCAAAGGTAATTTAACAGAATGCCGGGGACGGAAAACAGAGGGCACGGAACAGAAGTCGCCAGGCTCGACGCAGTGGGCCTGGGATGGGCCGCGCGGGGAAACTTCCAGGGGGAAAAATAGAATTGGAAATTTATTCGCTTTCGATGCACGAAATACACGATTTGCTGGCGAGCCGGCGGGCGGGGGCGGTCGAGGTGGTTTCCGCCTTCCTTGGCCGTATCGAATCGGTCGATCCAAAGGTAAATTCCTATATCAGCACCCTTGCGGACGCGGCACTGGAGGAGGCGAGGCTCTTCGATAACGGGAAGAAAGATTTCGCCGCCTCGCCGCTTGCCGGTGTTCCGCTGGCCATAAAGGATGTCATTTGTATAAAAGGGACCCGCACCACCTGCGGGTCGCGCATCCTGGAAAACTTCATCCCTCCCTACGATGGCACGGTGACCACGAAGCTGCGGGATGCCGGGGCCATTTTCATCGGCAAGACGAATATGGACGAATTTGCGATGGGCTCGTCCACCGAGAATTCCGCTTTCGGCCCGACGCGCAATCCATGGGACCTCGACAGGGTGCCCGGAGGATCAAGCGGAGGATCTGCTGCTGCTGTTGCCGCCGGGCTTTGCGCCGGATCGCTCGGGACCGATACCGGAGGCTCGATCCGTCAGCCGGCATCATTTTGTGGGGTTGTGGGCCTTAAGCCCACATACGGGCGGGTATCCAGATTCGGACTTGTAGCTTTCGCCTCCTCGCTCGACCAGATCGGCCCCATTACCCGGGACGTCGAGGATGCCGCCCTACTGCTCCAGGCAATTGCGGGCTACGACCGGCGCGATTCGACATCGGTTGACCTGCCGGTTCCCGATTACCGGGCGGCGCTTTCCGAGCCCATCCGCGGCCTTCGGCTCGGGATACCGAAAGAATATTTCATCGAAGGGACCTCGCCCGAAGTCCTCGCGGCCGTGCGCCGGGCAATCGATACCTGCAGGGGCCTCGGGGCGCGGATTGTCGATGTTTCCCTTCCTCATACCGAATACGGAATCGCCGCCTACTATATTGTCGCTCCGGCGGAAGCCTCATCCAATCTCGCCCGCTACGACGGGGTGAAATACGGGCTCAGGGCCGGCGGCGCAAAAGACCTGATGGAAATGTACCGCAGGAGCCGTTCACAGGGGTTCGGCCCCGAAGTAAAGCGCCGGATCATGCTTGGCACCTATGTTCTTTCGGCGGGGTATTACGAGGCATATTACAAGAAGGCATCACAGGTAAGAAATCTCATCAGGCGCGACTTTCAGGAGGCATTCGAAAAGTGCGACGCCCTCCTGGCCCCAGTGGCGCCGATCCCGGCATTCAAGATCGGCGAGAAATCGGACGACCCGCTCCAGATGTATCTTAGCGACGTATTCACGCTCCCGGCAAGCCTTGCGGGAATACCCGGCATGTCGGTGCCCTGCGGATTTACAAGCGACAACCTTCCGGTCGGGCTTCAGATACTTGGCCCTCATTTCAGCGAGGAGCTGATCCTGAGAGTGGCCCACCAGTTCGAACAGGCCACCATGCCGGAGATTGGAGGCCGTAAGACTGAAATTTTGAGCCGGCTAGCCTGACGGAATGTAGATGGGCCCTGAAGAGAGTCTTTTGCCGGACAAAGGGGCTGTTGCCCAAAGATTTCGATCAGGGGTTTCCGCCTTCTGTCAATGCACCGCATCGGAGGATTTTTGCGCTACCTTGTGCCATAACATGAAGGATGCCTCTTTTATGGCTTCAAGCATTCCCCTTATCGCCTGGGCGATGTCGGACCCGTCGGCGCCTCTTGCAAGCTGGTAATCGACAATCTTTATCGCGTGCTTTTCGGCAACCCCCTCAAGAAGCTTCCTGCTCTCTGGTTCTTTCGCAAGATCGACACCCTGGGAGAAGAGAAAATTTATTAGCTCACCCCCGTCACTTACCACGAAAAGGTCCTCTCTTTCCCCGACCCTTCTGATGTGGATTTCAATGCGCTCTCCGCCGGGCAGGGCCCAGTCCGTGGTTATGAGAAACCCGCCACCCGTGGGCATAACGTCCCATCCCTGGTAGAAATGCTCGGTCAGCTCGTCCAGAATCTCCTTCTCGTCCATTTTCGCTACCCCCGGTCATCGCTCCCAATTAGCGGAGCGGCTTGAGATCCATGGTATTTGGCTAAGGTAAATCGCGAAATCCTCCGCGGAAAGGACCCTCCCGCCCTATTACCAGGATACCGTTGTTAGGTTCCGCCGATCGTTCGGGCTGGAAATATTTCGGTGTTGAGCCCTCCGAACCGGGTTTTTCGTGTATCATAAATGTTCAAATAGATCGCATTTTTTATCACGCTTTAAACAAAATTGTTGCAAGTAAGGCAGCCATAGCGGCCCCCAAAGATTGCTAATATCCGATTCAGCCTTAATGTAGGCTTTCTATAGTATCAGAGATTTCAGGCATTTAGAGCTGAAATTCTGAATTCGGCAAGAAATCCAACTCGCTTTTAATCGCTTTAGCCACCCCATGGCCCGAAATCTGCTCAGAGTAATCCTACTTCCAGCCAAAGCTTTGCCAGTCGGAATCAAATCCGCGGCAGGATCGCGGTTCTCCACCATTGGAGTGAGTTTATCCGGGATACGCCTGTCAGGAGTATTGAATCTGGCGATAGGGAGGAGTGGAGCGCTTGCTCAGCGGCTTTCGCGAAATTGGGGTATTCAGCGCCGGAAGGTTATTGATCATGCGCCGTAATTAACGCTGATGGGGCTATAAATGAAAGCACCCGCGTAATTCAAACGTACACGAGGGGGAAAAAATGAAACTTTTAAAAATGGTCTGGGCAGGTATTTTCGTATTACTCTTATCTTCGGGGATAGCTCATGCTACCTCATCCACCACTTTCTGGACACCGATGACCCAGGATATACAGGCTTTCGCGGTTCCTCATATAGGGATTGACAATTATTTCACGGGCAACTCTTCCTTCCCTACTGATTTTGGGGTCACCATCGGCGTGCTCCCGTGGGAAAAACTTCAAATGGAATTGGGAGTCGATGTTTTTGCACCGACCCCCCTTCCCGATTGGGAAGCTGTTAATGGCCATCCCATATCTTTCAATGCAAAGATCGGCACCCCGGAGGGGGCCTTATTCGGGGGAGCCCCCGCCCTGCAGGTTGGTATATTTAACGCCGGATTTCGTTCGAGTGTGCTGAACACCGACTTCACCAACGCGGATATAGTTTATGGCGTTGTCAGCAAAACTCTCTGGAATTTCGGGCGATTTTCAGTAGGCCCATATTTCGGTCATGCTCCAGCGATGCGCAATGCGGATGGGGAACTCGAAAACGTGGGATTCATGGCTGCCTGGGACTATGGATTCTGGAAGGTTAAGGATTCAGCCGGGAATGAATACAACAGGATGGTTGTTGCCGCGGATTATGCTTCGGGCAAAAACCTGATAGGGGGCGGGGGCTTTGGTCTCTACTATTATTTCACAAAAGACATAAGCCTTTTGACAGGTCCGGTATGGTTTAATGACTCGAGGATTAACGGGCAATGGAAGTGGACCGTACAACTCGATATAAATCTGCCGATATTCGGAAAATAGCAGCATCAACTCCATTAGGAAGACCTTCAAAGGTGGGCACGAAATCCGTGCCCACCGAACAATCCAGCCTCTGCTAATTGAGTGGAACGGGTTTAATTGCCCATCTTGAAAAGAACGTTGATATAAGGGACTTATAAAATGTTTCTTGTCAGTCCAAGGCACCGCCGTTATAACTAGCCCGACAATTTCCCAGGTAATAAACGATCTTCACAACAACTGGTTCCAGAAACTCCGCGGTCCCGTGCGGTCTGTATTTTCCTCCGCGCGAGCGGATTTTCAGTTTCAACGAGCTATTACTTACCAGAAATCATTTTTGCAGGATAAAACCTTTCGATAAGGTGCCGCCGTGACCGGTCGCGATTTTTTGGCCTACTTTACTGTTGCCGTCTTTATGTGTTCCTGTGCCGGGCAGGCCGAGCCTCCCGCGCGTGTCCAAGCTCCGGCGCCGGTTGTGAAAACGGTGGGTTCTTGCGAACCAACCGATTATTACGTGCTTGGCGAAGGGGATACGATCGATCTTCAGGTGTGGAGGCAGGATACGCTAAAGAGGTCCTTGAAGGTGGATATGCAGGGCAATGTTACCATCCCCCTGGTCGGTACGATCAGGGTTGCCGGCCTGACCATCAGGGAAGCCCATGAAGAGATCACGAAACGTCTGGGCAAGTACTACGTGGAACCGCAGGTGGATATTTTTGTATCCGCATCCAAAAGTCAGACTGTCCACGTCTATGGAGAGGTCTCAAATCCGGGGTCCGTCAGTTTGGATCACAGGACCACGGCATGGGAGGTCATTGCAAAGGCGGCATTCACAAAGAATTCGGATAAATCCAAGGTGGTCCTGATAAGAAACGCTATACCAAACGGGGAAGCTGCAAACGTCAAAGTGAGCGCGCTGAATCTCGATCCGGCCCAGCTCCAGCATGAGTCCATCGTTGCCGATTGCTACGTTCAAAACGGCGACATAATCTATGTTCCTCCCACGAAAATCTCGAATATCGATGTATTCATGTCCCATCTTGGAGCCGTTATTGCTCCAGTCCTCGGAGTCACGACCGGGATAGTTATCCTTCCGCAGGTCATCGACATCATAAAGGGCGAATCGGCTTCGAGTAGTTCATCCCAGGGAATAATAGTCGGCCATTGACGGAGAACCAGCCGTGAATACGGGTGAGAAGAGACCGGAAGGCCCCCGGCGCCAATATTGTCTTGGTTGGTGTAGCTATTAATGGATTGAGGTCACAGGAAATGGGCGGCGGTAAGACTACGGAAAACCTGGCTCTCAAGGTACTCGAAGAAAACAGGGTGGCCGTATTCATTGTCGCATACAACGCCGAGAAACATATCGAGAGCGTGCTGAATCGCATCCCCGGGTGGGTAGCCGAGAAACTGGCCGAAGTGTACGTTATCGACGACCATTCCTCGGATAACACCTTCGGGGTTGCGGAACTGGCCGACTGGCCGAAGAGCAACGCTCCGTTCCGCATATACAGGACTCCCTATAACCAGGGCTACGGCGGAAATCAGCGCCTCGGGTATATGTACGCAATAGAGCGCGGGATCGATATCGTGGTCCTGCTGCACGGAGACGGGCAGTATGCGCCCGAGTTTCTCCCATCCATTCTCGCCCCTTACGCGGAAGGCGCCGATGCGGTTTTCGGCAGCCGCTTCATGAGCGGCTTCGGCCCGCTTCGCGGTGGAATGCCTTTTTATAAGTGGGTTGGGAACCGCATTCTGACAGGAATCCAAAACTTCTTCCTGAAAACGAAGCTCTCCGAATTCCACAGCGGCTATAGGTCCTACCGAACATCGGCGCTAAAGTGCCTTCCTTTCCAGTGCAACAGCCCGTGGTTCGATTTCGATGCCGACATAATAATTCAGCTCCATGCGGCGGGGATGAAGATAGTTGAAGTCCCCGTGCCCACCTTCTACGGAGACGAAGTCTGCCACGTTAACGGGCCGCTCTATGCCTTCAGGTGCATAAAGGCTGTCGTTAAGTACAGGCTGATGCAGTACGAAATATTCTACGATCCCAAGTACGATATCGGGAAGGCTTGCGCCAGGATCGCCGCGGTAAAGACCGCCGATACATCGCTGCATCATTTTGTCAGCACTCTTTCTCTAGAACCCGGGAGCAAGCTGCTCGATATCGGGGGCGATAACGGCCATGTCATATCCGCCTCCCACGCGCAAAGGGGAATCGAGGTAACAGGTATCGACAAATCCGAATGCCGGCCGGAGAATGGAATTTCCCGGTATCCGGTGGACCTCGATGCCATCTGGTCCCGGCAGTATCCCGCGCAAAAGTATGACCTGGCATTCGCGCTCGATTCGATAGAGCACCTGCGTTCGCCGGAATCGGCCGCCCGGCAGTTGTTCGAGTGCCTCAAAAACGGTGGAAAACTCTACGCCAGCACCGGCAATGTGGCCTATCTGCCTTTGCGGTTCATGTTCCTTTTCGGGTTTTTCAATTACGGACGCCGCGGAATACTCGATTCCACTCACTTTCGGTTGTTCACCCTCGGCTCTTTCAGAAGGCTTTTCCGCAACGCCGGGTTCAGGGTGGATGAGGTGCTGGGCTTTGGCCCGCCTCTGCGCGATCTTGGCAAAAGCACCGGCTCCTTTTACTCGATCTGGATCTGGAATCTGTTGGACCGGATTTGCGCCAGGGCCGCCAGGTTCTGGCCGGGGCTTTTTGGATACCAGATCCTGCTGGTCTGCACCCGGACAGAAGCTGCCGAGGACCTCATGCAGCCGACCTTCAAGTGCAACGATCGAGACGGGGAGTTGCCTCAATGATGGGCAAGCAAACAGAACTCTTGCAGGACGGTCGCTTCTGGCTGATCATGGCGCTTGCGGTGGCGATTCGATCCGCCATCCTTGCCTACCTTTTCTTCAACCCTTCGGGAATGTTTGCAAACGGAGACAGCCACGGCTACCAGAAATTGGCCTTCAGCATCGTGCACCACGGGACTTTCTCGAAAGAGCCGGTACTTGCGGGCGCCATCCCCGATTACGTAAAACCCATCGAAAGCATCAGCTACGCCGCGCCGCTGGCCCCCGACGAGTATCGAACCCCGGCATATCCAGCGTTTTTGGCCCTGATATATTATCTCGGCGGCACCCCCTATACGGCGGTTGTAGCCCAGAGCATCCTTAGCCTGGTTCTCCTCTGGCTGATATCTCTGACCACCGGCAGGTTATTCGGGTACCGGGCCGCATTGATGGCGGGGATGCTGGCCGCCATCGAGCCGTTATCCCTGATCTACAGCCACGAGATAATGTCTGATACCCTCTTCGTACTGATGGTCGCGGCCGCAACACTGACATTCCTCTGCTGGGTGCTAAACAGCGATTCGGATAGATCGGTCAGTCTGCCCATCTCAAGCGGCATTCTCATGGGTCTCGCGGTCATGGTGCGCCCGATGGCAACCTACCTGCCAATCGTTTTCGCCGCGCTGGCGGGCCTCTATTTCTATTTGGGCAGGCGGGAGATATCCTGCCAAATTCTGTCCGCCGGGTCCGGAAATCCTGTTCCGCCGGCAGGGAAACCTCTGGCATTGAGGGTTTGCCTCTTCGTGCTCGCCGCCTTCTTGATCGTATCCACCTGGATGGCCAGAAACTACTTGGTTTTCGGGCGCGCATTCATTTCGACGGCATCGGACCACGTCCTTCTGATTACCGCCGGATCGCAGTTGATGGCGGAAGAGCAGGACAGGACGGGCGTCCAGACCACGCAGCAATTCAGAGACAGACTCGAGGCCGAACTGGTAACGCAGATGGAGCGGGAGGGAAAAAACGCCGCTTCTCCCCCGGAACGGGCAACCTATTTGCGCAACTGGGCGATAGGGATTTTCAAGGCCAATCCGGGCCGGTTTGCTATATACATGCTCAAGAGCACGGTTTCGCTCTTTGTCTCTGATATTACCGGCATGTATCAGTTACTTGGCTTTACATCGGAGGCCAAGGGAGGATGGGGAATCCTGTTCCGCTCCGGGCCAAAGGCAGCCCTCTCGAAATATTTCGGCTCGCGGTGGCCGATTTGGGTGGCCGCCTCCGCTCCAATGATTTTGTTCGACCTTGCGGTGTATATCCTTGCCCTTTTGGGGGCGCTCAGGCTATGGCGGCACGGGTATTATTTTCTCTTCTTTTTTTTCGTAATTACAATCGTTTACTGGACGGCCGCTTCGGCAATTGCCAGCATGCCGCGCTACCGGTTTCCGATGATGCCTTTACTGATCTGCCTGGCCGCGGGGGCGGTTTTCGGTCCCTGGAAAGCCGGCTCCGGCAAGCAAGGAACATCTTGAGGCGGTGAAATTGAATCCGGGCAAACCAGCTCAAGCAACAGAAGGGGAACGGCGGATGGGCGCTGCCGCGGGCTCGCAAACACCCGGTTCTCCCCTGATTATAAAGGCGGCAAAGGGGCTTCTGACCGGTCTTGTCGGAGCGGTTATCGGGAAGACCCTGGCCTTCTTGCTGCAGGTAATGGTTTCCCGCTCATACGGCCCCGGCTACTATGGCCTTTTTGTAACCGGCCTTCTGATCTCCCACATTATGCAAATAATAGCGAGCCTGGGGATACAAAAGGGCGGCATGAGATATCTTGCGATTGCTCACGAGAATAACGACATCTCGGCAATGACACGAATTTTCAGGTTTTCGGTCGCGGTGCCACTATTTTTCGGAATCCTCGTTGCCGCTTCCTGCTACTTCCTGGCCCCTTTTATCGCCGTAAAATGCTTTAAGAACCCGGATCTGGTGGATGTCATCAGGATGTTTTCGTTCAGCATACCCTTCTTTTCCCTGCTGCGCACCGCATCCGAGATGACCAGGGCCTTCAAGACGGCCAAGTATGCGGTCTTGGCCGAAGACATCCTTTTTCCGACCCTGCACCTCGGGATCTTTGCTTCCCTGCATTCGCTGGGATACGGCTTTTACTCGGTAGTTTACTCGTTTGCGGCATCCAATGCGATTTGTTCCCTGTTGATTATGGTGCTGGGATGGAAGCTGGTCAGTAACTTTTCCCCTCGGAGTGCCGGGGGAGAACCTGGCAATGTGAGCGCGGCCGATCCAGGAATATGGAAAAAGGTGCTGAATTTCTCTCTTCCCTTGTTGCCAATGGGGTTGCTTTTCACTTTGAACAGTTCCGTCGACATAATTATGCTCAACGTGCTGACCGGTTCCGCGGAGGTGGGCGAATACGCCGCGGCGGCCAGGTGGATCATGCTATTTGCACTAATTACACTCCCCATGAAATTGATCTTTGCTCCAATGATTGCCGGCCAGTACGGCATAAAAGAGATGGCGAAAATAGAGGTTTTATACAAGACCTCATGCCGCTGGATGCTCTTTCTGACACTGCCGCTGTTTACATTCCTGATGGTGGCAAGAGACCCGCTAATGATGATCTTCGGGGAGGGATTTACAGCGTCGGGGCCGACCGTTCTGGGAATTTTGCTGATTTGGAGCTTCTACGGATCCTTTGTGGGGATTGCCGCCGACATGTTGATCATGAGCGGCAACCAGTACTTTGAACTGGGATGCCTGATAGGCGGCGTTACTTTGAATATCGGGTTGAATATGCTGCTGATCCCGATCCACGGCGTAATAGGGGCTGCAATTGCTACCGCTGCGAGCGGCATGGCAACAGATACGGTCAGAATCCTGGTGGTGGCAAACCGCTATCGGATACACCCTTTCAGCACGAAGTTTGCTACACCCCTGGTGATTGCGTTTGCAATCTTTGTCGGCGACCTGTTTTTGCGAGGGCTCTTCCAGGTTAATCCGACTGGAAGGAGCGTATTGGCTGGCCTGGCTTTTGCCGCGGTGGTTACGGGCGCCCTGGCCACCGGATTGGCCCCGGATGACCGCGAGCTTTTTTCGATGCTAAAACAAAAGATCGGCAGGCCCGGTTAAATTCGGCGGGCACGAGAAGACCGTGCCCTAGGTTGTGGCGCGGTCTCCTGGGGCTGTTGCCTAAATGGAAAGTTCCGGCAATCTATAAGTTAGCGAGGGTA
>DBMO01000045.1 GCA_002298995.1 Desulfarculales bacterium UBA696 | reverse complement strand
TGGACCCTGTGCCCACCCTACATTCTTACATTCCATCTTTCCTTTGTGACATCCCTTCCCTCCTTCCAACTCTTCACGGACTTTGGCGCTTTAAAAATATCCTCATTGAGTTTCCCCATCCCTAAATCGCACCCGGATGGTATCCCCGTTCTTTGTGTATTCATTTTTCATGCCGCTAAAAGATTCTGGTTCGTGCACGCTTCCTCCTAAACGAGGCACTTTTCCTCGGCTTCGCCCATACCCCCCTATCTTTTCTGCCCCTAAAACGTAAATAGCCGGTTTCTCGGATTCGATTTGTCTTGACATGCTCGCGCATTCGCCTAAAATTCTGCCACTGATTGTCGTTTTTGGCGCGCTTTGCAAATTTTCCCAAGGATGGATGAGATGAAATTCTGGCGGGTACCCCTTGATTCGGAACAAATCCTCGTATCAAAGGGGATTGTCTACATTATAGATGACCGGTGCAAGGGGTGCGGCTACTGCATCGAATACTGCCCAAGGGACGTTCTTGAACTATCCACGCGCTTCAATTCAAAGGGGTATCATCCCCCGGCGGTAAAGCAGCCGGACCTTTGCGTTAATTGTCATTACTGCGAAGCGATCTGTCCCGACTTCGCCATTTACTCGCTCGAAGCCCCGGCGAATGCCCCCGCGGCATGAGCTTTAAACTATCAACTCCTAATATTTTGATTGTCGATTTATGAAACCAGCGGTCCTCACTGGAGAACATTTTATAACCGGCGACGTCGCCTGCGCCGAAGGGGCGCTTGCCGCCGGATGCAGTTTTTTTGCCGGATACCCTATCACTCCGGCAACCGAAATCGCCGAGCATATTGCCGGTCGGCTCCCCGAGACCGGCGGCACTTTCATCCAGATGGAAGACGAGATTGCCGCCATGGCTGCCGTACTCGGCGCATCGTGCGCGGGCGCTAAAAGCATGACCGCAACATCGGGCCCCGGCTTCAGTCTTATGATGGAGAATCTCGGGCTGGGCCTGGTCACTCAGACCCCCTGCGTAGTGGTAAACGTCCAGAGGGCCGGCCCCTCGACGGGGCTTCCGACGCTCGGGGCTCAAGGCGACATGATGCAGGCGCGTTGGGGGTCTCACGGGCACTACGAGATCATTGCCCTTGCTCCCTCCTCGCCGCAGGAAATGTTCTTTCTGACCATAGCCGCATTTAATCTTAGCGAAACCTACCGCCTGCCGGTCCTCATAATGGCTGACGAAGTTACAGGGCACTTGAGCGAGCGCGTGGTGATCCCGGATGCGTCAAAGATAAAGCTCCAGTCCCGCCCTCGGCCCAAGGGACGAAAAGACCGTTTTAAACCCTTCCAAGCCGGCATGAACGGCGTTGCCCCGATGGCGCACGCCGGAGACGGCTACAAAGTCCATGTTACCGGCCTGACTCACGACGAGAGGGGCTATCCCGCAATGACCGCGGAGGCCCACGTCGAAATGATTTCCCGGATTACAGGCAAGATTCGCAAAAACCTCGATCGGATCATCTTGGTTGAAGAATACCGGCTCGATGATGCCGACGTTGCACTGATCTCGTACGGCATTTCCGCCCGAAGCAGCCTGGCCGCTGTCGACGAGGCCCGCTCAAAGGGCATCAGGGCAGGTCTGCTGCGCCTCATAACCGTTTGGCCCTTTCCGGAAGATCAACTCCGACGCCTGGCATCCAGGGTTAAAGCGCTGATCACGGTGGAACTAAACCTGGGGCAGATTCACCTCGAAGTACAGAGATGCTCGGCCGGGGCAGCACCAGCCTATCTGGTCGGACATCCCGGCGGCACGGTGATAACTCCGGGAGACATTTTGCGCCAAATCGAAGAGGCATCCGGGCGCTAATGACGCGAACCGGATATTCTCTGGCGCCGATTTTACCCAAACACCGGTCAATTTAGGGAAATGTATGACCACTTCGGCTTCTAAACATCCGCTGGACCCGATCCTTCGAACCGAGCGCATCCCGCATATCTGGTGCCCGGGGTGCGGGATCGGTACTGCTTTTTCTTCGTGCCTTATCGCGCTGCAGTCTAGCGGGATCGACCTGGACAAGACGGCGGTTGTATCCGGGATAGGCTGCTCCGGGCGAGGCGCGGGGTACGTGAGACTCGATTCCTATCACACCACTCACGGGCGGGCCATCCCGTTTGCAACCGGCATGAAGCTTGCCAACCCCGAACTGAACGTAATCGTCTTCAGCGGCGACGGCGACCTGTTTGCAATAGGGGGCAATCACTTCCTCCACGCAGCAAGGCGTAACATGGACCTCACCGTTATTTGCGTAAATAACTTCAATTACGGAATGACGGGCGGCCAGGCTGCGGCAACCACTCCCAACCTTGCAAAGACAACCACGACGACTCGGGGAAACCCGGAGTCTCCGTTCAACCTGCCCCTGCTCGCATACGCATCCGGGGCTACATACATCGCCCGCTGGACGATGCTCCATACGAGAGATCTCACCCAGTCCATATCCGAGGCCATCCAGAGGCGGGGTTTTTCCTTCATCGAGGTGCTTGCCCCCTGCCCCACCGGCTACGGGCGCAGAAACAAACAAAAGCCAATCGAGGCGCTCAAGATATTCCAGGAGCGCGCGGTGGTCAAAAACGGCGCCAATCCAGCCGAAGTGCTCCTGGATTTTAAGCGCGGGATAACGCTCGGCAAGTTCATAGACTTCGAGCGGCCCACATTTACTGAATCGTACGACAAGATCTGCCGTCCGCAACCGGCCGCCGATTCGGCATAGTGATTGGAACCAGAATGGATCGGAACTCAACCGAAAAATCGAAGTTAGAAATCCTTATCACCGGCTTTGGCGGCCAGGGAATTGTCCTGGCCGGACAGGTGCTGGGAATGGCGGCAAGCCTGCTCGACCATAAGGAAAGCACTCTTACCCAGTCCTACGGTCCAGAGGCTCGCGGCGGTGCGTGCAGCGCCCAGGTGATAATCGCCGATTCCACCATACATTTTCCCTACGTGCGAAACCCCGACATCCTGGTTTGCATGTCACAGGCCGGCTACGACAAATATGCGGATCTTCTCAGGCAGAACGGGGTAGTGCTCTACGACCTGGACATGGTACGCCCCCCGGAAATAACGGCCGACTCCTTCCCTATTCCAGCCACCCGCATCGCCGAGGAACTAGGAAGGAAGATGATGGCAAATATCGTTATGCTCGGCTTTGTCACTGCGGTGACCGGGGCCGCATCGGTTGAGGCGATGATAAAATCGGTTTGCGATTCGGTGCCGAGCGGGACCGAGGATGCGAACACCGCCGCATTCAACAAAGGCTATGAGTTCGGGATGGCAGTTCTCAAGGCCAGGCGTAAAAAGGCAGCGGCGGCAAAGGGGGGGGAACCGTGAAAAACCCCAAGGAGCGACTGCAAAAGGTTTGCGTGATCGGGGCCACTCCAGCCGGCATAGCCGCCACGAACAAGCTAGGAGAAATGGGCATCCCGGTTACCTTGATCGATACCGACCCAGATCTTAACGAGAAGCTGGCCGCCGAAAACTGGCGCATGCCCTCCGGCGTATCACTTAATTACGCTAATCGGCCGGGGCTTTTGCGAATCTTGAGAAACCCACGAATCCGCTGCGTTTTGCCGGCATCCGTTACTTCGATCAAACACACTCCGCAGGGTTTTTCGATACGCTACAGCAAGCCCGCCTCTTACGTCGATGCCGAGCGGTGCACCCTTTGCGGGAAGTGCGATGAAGTGTGTCCCGCACTTGGACCTGATGGGACAAAAGCGGTCCATTACGGCGGTAGGCAAGCACTGCCCGGCCGGGCGGTTATCGATAAGCGCGGAACACCGCTTTGCCAGGAAAAATGCCCCCTTGGAGTAAACGTTCAGGGATACATGGCGCTCGCGAGGGCCGGTAAATTCTGCGAAGCGCTCGAACTCATCCGAAAAGATAACATTCTTCCAGGCATCTGCGGCAGGATCTGCACACACCCATGCGAAGCCGCATGCCGCCGAAGCGAACTCGACCAGCCAGTTGCGATAAGGGACATCAAGCGCTTTCTTGCCGATTCCTCCGAACCTGCCAAAGAAAGCCTCCAGGTCAAGAGAAACCGCGAGAAGGTCGCCGTCGTAGGTTCCGGCCCAGCAGGCCTCGCAGCGGCGGCCGACCTTGCCAGGCTCGGATACAGGGTGAGCGTTTTTGAAAAGGAAGAAATGCCGGGCGGACTTTTGCGTTACGGTATTGGCCCATACCGGCTGCCGCGCGAAATCCTTGACCGCGAAATCGGATATCTGGCTAACATGGGCGTGAAGTTCCACCTGGGGACGCAATTCGATTCGCAGGCAGCCGAATTTTCCGCCGTTGTCCTCGCAACCGGCCTATGGGCGGACCGCAAACTGGGCACAGCCGGGGAAGAACTCGCCGGGGTGCAGGGCTGCATTGATTTTCTCTCAAAGGTATATCGGGGCGAAATTAGCGCCGCATCAGGCAAAGTGGCGGTTATCGGCGACGGAAACTCTGCCTTCGAGGCAGCAAGGACCCTTGTTAGGCTCGGGGCCGAGGCAACGCTTATTTCATGGTTTCCTGAAGAACTCATTCCGGCTGACGCTTCGGAGGTGGAAGAAGCCCGCCGGGAGGGCGTTGCAATGAAGACCAGCCTAAAGGTGAGCGAGTTTTCAGGCGGAACGGGAAAACTCGAATTCATCCGCTTTGTCCCCACGAAGCCGGGTCCGCCGGATGCAAATGGAATCCCGTGGCCGGTACCGGTCGATGGCGCGAAGCCGATTGAATTGGCCTTCGACAGCGTAATCGTTGCAATCGGACAGACCGGAAAAAGAATAGAGCCACAGGGCAATGTTTTTGCCGCCGGCGATGCCGCGGAAGGACCCTCAACAGTCGTGGCCGCCATGGCTTCCGGCCGCGAAGCCGCCTATGCCGTTCACCGGCATCTTTCCGGCGAATCGGCAACACCTTTTAAGAGCTGCCGCCCCGCCGATTCCGAGCTGCGTCCGATTGCCGGGGACATCCCGGTTGTGCCTCGCGCCAGAATGCCCGAGCGCCGGCAGGAGTCGAGGCGGGGGCTTTCGGTCGAAGTTGCACTGGGGCTAAGCGAAGCCCAGGTACAGGCCGAAACGTCAAGGTGCCTCCAGTGCGGGGTATGCTCCGAGTGCCTCCAGTGCGCCGAAGTATGTACCAAGGCCATCGTGCATGATGCGGTAGGGTCCGAGCAGGTGGAACAAGCCGGCGTCGTCATTATCGCCGATCCAGCAGCCGCTCCGGGTATTAAAGGAGAGGACGTCATCCGCGCATACAGCTCGAAGGCGATCCGGCCCGATGTTTTCACGATGACCATGCGCGGGTTCGCATCCGCGGCAGAGGCAATACTGCTTCTTAAGGAAAGCGCCCCCAGGATGAAGGGGCACGGCATGTCCTTCACTCCTCCCGGACCGCAGCTTTCCACGGAGCTGAGGATCGGCGTCTTTGTCTGCCGCTGCGACAATTCGCTCGGCTGGCTCCCGGAAATGGATAACTTCGTCTACAGCTTGCCTGGAAACCATCACGTCGAGCATTCGGAGATCATCGAGTCCGCGTGCACGCCCGAAGGCTGCGCCTCGATACTTCGAACCATTCGCGAAAAGGGCCTGACCAGAATCGTTTTGGCCTCATGCGTCTGCTGTCCCCTGAACCTGATTTGCAGCGCATGCACCGACCAGAGGGCAAGGCTCAAGGATAATCTTTTTCACGGCACCGGCATCAACCGCGCAATGGCCGAGACTTGCAACCTCAGGGGGGAGGTATTGGCTCTGCTCGAGCGTGACCCGCAACTGGCGGTCAAACGATTCGGAGGCTTACTGAAGCGCTCGATTCGCCGCGCAGCTCTGCTCAAGACCCTCCCCGTTCCGGCACGCCAGTACAACTTTACCACCGTAGTCGTTGGCCAATCCGAAGCCGCCCTGCGGACCGCCGAGGTCATAGGCGGAATGGGAATGGAGGTTTTCCTTTTCGGCAGTCCCGGCGCCCCGCTCTCCGATGTTCCGGAATATTCGAATGTGCATGCATTCATCGGATCGAGTGCTAATTCGCTAAAGGGAACCGTCGGCGACTTCAGCATAATCGTGACCATGGACGACGGCTGCCGGCAGGTTTTCCATGCCGGAGCGGTGATCCTTGGCGAGCAGGCCCGCAAAACCATAGCCTACATGCCCCATCCGGACCTCCCTCCGCACGATTTCGTGCACGCCATGCAGGCTCAAGGTTTGAGAGGGGTACCGTTCCTGGTGCCCGGATCGACCTCCATCCCCGGGCTTTTACTCGCAAGCCCGCAGGGGATTAATCTATCAGAGCGGATAAAGGGGACTGCAACAGGCATTCTCGCGGCCTCGGTTATGCCTCGCGGCCCCAGGCAGAACAAGGGCTACACCGTTTCAATCGACATGGCCCTGTGCCGCGGCTGCGGCAGGTGCGTAAGCGTATGCCCCTACCGGGCCGTAAGCTTTCATTCCAATTCCCTGGGCACCTGCTACTCAGTAGTCGATGAAGCGCTTTGCAAGGGGTGCGGCAACTGCATTTCGGTTTGTCCATCGAACGCCGCCGACAGCCCTTACCGCGACCGGCTCTTCCTCGAGCAGTTGATCCAGGAGGTTTTGGCGTAGTTCCCAACAGAAGCCACAAAAAATGGAACGATATTGAAAAAATGGAAAGAGATCTCAAAATAATTCTTTTTCTCTGCAACTGGAGCCCCCACGCGGCATATCAGGCCCTTCAGGATACCCTCGCGCCCCTGCCCCGCGAGATCAGGATGGTCAGGATTCCGTGCAGCGGGCGAATAACGAAGTCGCTCCTGTTCAAGGCTTTCGAGACAGGGGCGGACGGCGTCGCGCTAGTTGGCTGCGAGCCTGGAACGTGCCGCTACGGGATAGGGACTTCGGTTGCTGAAAGAAACGTCGAGGATACGCGCGGCATCCTGGAACTTCTCGGGCTGGGACGCGAGCGGCTTGGATTTGCGGCATTCTATCCCGATCAGCCCGACGCGCTTCTCGATTTCCTCGTAAACTTCCGAAACAGGGTCGCGGAACTCGGAAAAACCCCGGTCGTCCCGGCTATCGCCGAGGTGCAGTCTGGCGCTTCGGAGGGCAATGCCGCGTCGATTATGGCAACGCACAACATCTACACATGCCAGGACTGCGGAAAATGCTCCTCCGCATGTCCTGTAGCCCTTTCCGGAAAACCTTTTTCGCCAAGGGCAATCGCAAACGCCGTTGCCTCGGGCGAACTCGAATCGCCTGCCGTTAAGGAAGACATTTGGTCTTGCCTCACCTGCGGCTTGTGCTACGACCGCTGTCCATCGGCGGTAAGCTTTCCCGAATTCGTCAGGGATATGCGAAATGCAGGTAAAAACTCCGCGAACGGACGGTTCGAGGCCCACGAAGGCTTTTTCCAGTCGCTCATGCGAACCATGACCTCTCCCGGACTTCCCGTGAGGCACTGGGATTGGCTTCCCGAAGATGTCCAGACCGATGCCGGCAGCAAAATCCTCTTTTTCGGAGGCTGCTCACCCTATTTCGATACATTTTTTCGCAATCACCTCGGCGTCCGGACTACCGACATACTTGCCGATGCGCTCAGGCTGCTAAATTTCTTCGACATAAATCCGGCGATAATGCCAAACGAGAGGTGCTGCGGCCATGACCTTCTCTGGTCGGGCGACCGTGACAACTTCCTCAAGCTCGCCCGCCTGAACGTTGAGCTTATCTCATCGATGGGCATAGAGGAAGTCGTTACCGCCTGCCCCGAGTGCTACAGGGCCTTCTCCCGCGACTATCCCGAGCACGGGATCGAACCCGGATTCAAGGTTACGCACATCTTCGAACTTGCCGAAAGGGAAATCTCGAAGGGAGCGGTGGGGTTCAAGAAA
Organism: Desulfarculales bacterium UBA696; assembly: GCA_002298995.1. GTDB lineage: Bacteria > Desulfobacterota > Syntrophobacteria > Syntrophobacterales > Syntrophobacteraceae > SbD1. Next base: position 25,932 of record DBMO01000045.1, on the reverse strand, counting down.
TCCGGCCGCAAAATCACCTTCCAGGACCCATGCCGCCTTAGCCGAACCAAAGAAGGCTGTGAGCTGCCGAGAAATCTCATTAGTCGGCTCAAGGTGCGGGCCTTTACCGAAATGCAAGATCGCGGGCTCTCTTCCCTTTGCTGCGGAAACTGCGCATGGACCGGCTGCGACAGCTTCTCCAAGGCCATGCAGGTGAAGCGGCTGCGCCAGGCAAAGGAGACCGGGAGCGATCTGCTCCTAACCGCCTGTCCGAAGTGCCAGATCCACCTCAAATGCGCCATGGAAGACCCACTTTTGGGTGAAGAAATCCGGATGGAAATAATGGACCTCACCTCGGTGCTGGCGAAAAATATTCAGTGGGAATAACCGTTTTACCGGCCAGGAAATCATAATGAAAAAATCAGCCTTACAACAGGGCGAAGCCCCCAGGATCGGCGTCTATATCTGCCATTGCGGATTGAATATTGCCAGGACCGTCGACTGCCCCAAAGTCGCCGAGCTGAGCGCGGCAATGCCGGATGTGATCGTTTCGCGCGACATCCAGTATGCGTGCTCGGAGCCTGGCCAGCACGGCATCAAGGAAGATATCGCAGAGCACGGCCTGAACCGCGTGGTTATCGCGTCCTGCTCTCCGAGGCTCCATGAGCCGACCTTCCGCCAGATGATTGAAAGCGCCGGTCTTAACCCCTATCTGCTTGAAATGGCAAATCTGCGGGAACATTGCAGTTGGGTCCATATCAACGAGCCTGAAGCCGCAACCGCAAAGGCGCTCGATCTGGTGCGGATGGCGGTTGCGCGGGCGAGAGATCTCGAACCGCTCCAGGGAAGCAGGATTCCTCTCACCAAGAGGACCCTGGTAATCGGGGGCGGGATAGCGGGTATTCAGTCGGCGCTCGATCTTGCCGACAACGGCTACGAGGTCGTGTTGGTCGAGAAAAAGCCCTCGATAGGCGGCCAGATGGCGAGGCTCGATAAGACCTTCCCGACCATGGACTGCTCGATCTGAATTCTCGGGCCGAAAATGACGGATGCCGGTCGGCATCCCCGAATCAAGCTCCTGACTCTTAGCGAAGTAATCGACGTTAAAGGCTATGTCGGCAACTTTGAGGTGAAGATCCTCAAGCGCGCCCGCTATGTCTCTGAAAAGGACTGCACGGCTTGCGGCGAATGCGCCAAGGTCTGCCCGGTAGTGCGCCCGGATGAGTTCAATGAAGGTCTTTCGTCGAGAAAGGCCGTCTACTCCCCCTTCCCGCAGGCGGTCCCGTCGGCCTACGTGATAAACATCAAGGAGTGCCTCGGCCACAACCCGGTCGTATGCGCCAAATGCTCCGAGGTGTGCGAGAAGAAGTGCATCAACTTCCACATGTCCGATGAGGAAGTGGTGGAAAAGGTCGGGAGCATCGTCGTTGCAACCGGCCTCGAACCTTATAATCCCAAGGAACTTGACGAATACAGCTACACTCGCTTTGAAAACGTGCTGAGCAGCACCGAGTTCGAGCGCCTGGTGAGCGCCGGCGGCCCCTCAAAAGGCGAGCTGATCAGGCCCTCCGACCGCAATGTCCCCAAATCAGTTGGTTTTGTGCAGTGCGTCGGTTCACGCTCTGCCAGAAAAGGCGGCGAATACTGCTCGAACATCTGCTGCATGAACACAGTCAAGAGCACGCTGGTGCTCAAGGAGCACTACCCTGATATCGAGATAAAGGTGTTCTACATCGACATCCGGGCATTCGGAAAAGGTTTCGAGGACCTCTACCGAAAGAGCCGCAGTCTGGGGGTCCGCTACATCCGCGGCTTGCCCGGGACGGTCATCGAGAATGGAGACGGCGGAATTCGGGTTGCAGTCGAGAATACCGCAACCGGCAAAATAGCCTTCCATGATCTTGATATGCTGGTCCTCGCGGTCGGCTTGCAGCCCTCGAAGACCACCAAAAAGCTCCAGGAAATCCTCGGGTTGCAGCTGAGCCCCGACGGCTTTTTCCTCGAAGCCCATCCCAAGCTCCAGCCGGTTGATTCCGCCACAAAGGGCGTCTATTTTGCCGGCTGCGCCGAGGGCCCAAAAGACATAAAGGAATCGGTTACCCAGGGATCGGCCTCCGCCGCCCGCGCCATACGCCTCATGCACAGGGGTGAGATCATCTCGGAGCCTGCCACCGCCGAAGTTGACCCCGAAAAATGCAAAGCCTGCGGGAAATGCGTCGAAGTCTGCCCCTACGGAGCAATTTCCGCCGACTCGAAGCGGAAAATCCAGGCACAAATAACTCAGGCTGCCTGCTCTGGCTGCGGCACCTGCGCCGCCGAGTGCCCATTCGACGCAATCATAATGAACCATTTCACCGACCAGCAGATCGGAAACCAGGTGGAGGCGCTTCTGGCCGAGGCCCCCGAATCGAAGGTCCTCGCCTTCGCCTGCAACTGGTGCTCGTATGCCGGGGCCGACTACGCCGGCGTATCCAGGCTGCAGTACCCTCCTAACGTGCGCCTCATCCGCACGATGTGCTCCGGCCGCGTTGACGAGTCCTTTATCTGGGACGCTTTCGCCAAAGCCGCGCCCATAGTGCTCGTAAGCGGCTGCCACATCGGCGACTGCCACTACAACAACGCAAACCTCTGGACACAAAAAAGGATCGAAAAGATCCGCAAGAAAATGTCAAAGCTTGGCATCCGACCCGAAAGGCTCCAGCTCGAATGGATAAGCGCCGCCGAAGGGGTAAGATTCGCCAAGGTAATGGGCGAATTGGAAAAACTGCGCCGGCAGGTTAGCGCGGAGGAAATTGCGGAGACGGTGAAGGCTTTGGCTGAAAAAACAGGTGCAAACTAAACTTCTATTTTGAATCCCTCTTGCCACGGAATGGGCAAAAAGACAGTTGCCCTTGATAATCACCCGTGTAACCATGGGAATGACTGGACCCTAACTTCACCCAGTAATGATTTCGATTATCTTCCGGATTACTTTGCGCCTTCTCGTGCCTGATTGCTCCCGCACGATAATTGATAATACTGCTATCGGCAGTGAACAGGCGATTTGGACGGATATTACCTGGATGCTTCAGACCACCCGCGCTGAAGTCGGCCGCTCCGAGTTCTATCCCGTAGGTGTCGGAAATGCTTTGACTGGTGATTTGGCACAAAATGACATCATTGCCTTGGAGTGGTGCGATTACCAAAGCCGGCCGTTTCTTTGCGGCGCTTAAAATCAGAAAAGGGAAAAGGCATGACAACGATGTCGCCTTTTACAAATCTGCCCATGCAGCGTCCTCTTCCGGCCGGTCCCAGTCACGGCGAAGTACCTGTTCCGAGGCAAGCATGGTTTGAAACGAGCCGGAGTAGGCTTCGCCCAACAATTCAGTTCCTTCCCGATCCAGCAAACATGAAATAAAATCGTATACCGCTCCAAGTGTTTCCGGAGGCAACCGCCGCAATCGTTCTTCAATCTGGCTAATGGTTACATGGTTCTCTATGCTACTTCCTCCTTGCATAAGCCATGGTAGATTTGCAGCTTCCAACCGGACCACCCACCCAATGATACCATAACCATAGAGACTTGCACCACCCGTGGATCGCACGTTAGGCAACCCTCGGGACGAGCCGCTCAACGACTATGCCGGCCGCCCGCTTGCGCATCCGAGCAAGGTCATAATTCATCTGCATCCGAAGCCATGTATCCGCCGTGCCGCCAAGGGCCTTTTCAAGGCGGATCGCCATTTCGGGCGTGACGTTGCTGCGCCCGGCAATAACATTGTGAAGCTGCTGGCGAGTGATTCCGAGTCCCTTGGCGGCTTCCGCGACACTTAGGCCAAGATCGTCAAGACACGCCTTAACGAGTTCACCCGGGTGCACAGGGTTTTTCATCTCCATAGTTTGCCTCCTTCAATGGTAATCGACAAAATCCACGTCGAAAGCGTCGCCATCTTCAAACCGGAAAATGATCCGCCAATTCGCGCGGACAGTCACCGAGAAAAAGCCTTGCAACTCGCCTTTGAGAATGTGCAAGCGGAAGGTCGGCAAGTTCACGCCTTCAATCTCCTGCGCGGCGTGGAGGGTCGAGAGAATGAGTCTAATCCGCCCCAACATGTCAGGTGGCAATTTACTACCGTCATCATCCTCGAAAAACCTTCGCAGTCCTCTATGCCGAAAGCTCTTTATCATCGCTATTTACTGTAAAGTGGAAATATACATTTTACAAGTCCTCTTCGGGGGCTTTTTGTGAAACTAACTGTTTATTTAAGGTTCCGTGTTGGTTGCCCTAGGCTGGGCGTGGAAGGAAACGGCGTAGTCGCCCACGACAAGGTGACTTAACCTGGAATCGCGATTTTCGGTCCATGGGGTGTGTTTCTTCGTTATTCTAATGTGCTACATCTAAAGCCAATGCGAAAGCAAAGACGGCTAACCAATTTGCCGCGGCAATACCACTCCAGCATCCTTCCAGAACTCCTCATTGGTAGGATGAGCATCCGGATCGGATTCGACAGCCGTATGAACCTCCGCATCGCTCAGCCGGCGCAGCCGTTCCCAATCAGTGTCATTCCTTATTTTCGACTTTTTCCCAGTCTGCGCTTCTTTCAAGATCCACTCTGTTATTCATTTGCAGAAAAGCCCTGGTGAAACGCTACAGAGCCCAGAGCTTTATTGTCAGCGAATGGTAAAGCAAGAAAGTATTCTTGTGGAATGCCATCATACGTCAAAACAGGAAGGTTTCTGAAGCCAAAGTGTTCGTAATATACAGGATCACCCACAAGAACGCAGCCTTTTGCCCCCGAAGCTCTCAAGATTGATAGTCCCTTATCGATCAGGGATTTACCGACACCTTGTCTCTGGAATCGTGGCAAAACCGATACGGGGCCAAGACCATACCAGTCGCGACTGCCGTCGGAAATCACCACCGGCGAGAAAGCTATATGGCCGACCACTTTTCCGCCGACCTCCGCGACCAGCGATATTTCAAGCGCTTTGGCAGCCCTTAGAGCATTAACTATGAACTGTTCAGTTTGATTGCTGTGTGGGTGATTTTCAAAGGCAGCTTTGGTGAGCTCGTATATTGCCTCAATATCCGAGTCCATTTCATTTCGAATTATCATATTCATCGCCATGTGCCGTTCCGAAGCATCGTGGCATCATTAGCGGCGGCCGAGGTTGAAGGAAGAGTGATAGGCCACATATCTTCTAAGGCAATTCGCCCTCGTACTTTACTCCTATGCCATCCCTTCTTCCAGATCGCTTAATTCCCCTGTGACCGTGAAAATTACACGCTCGCAAATATTCACCACCCGGTCAGCGGTGCGTTCGAGATTATGCGCAACCCATGTGAGGTGGCTGGCGCCTTCCATATTGTTGGGATCGGCAATAACATAAGTCATGAGTTCCTGGTAAATCTGCCTGTAAAGATCATCCACTTCGCCGTCCCTTGAGGCTATCGCACGGGCCATTTCAACGTCGCGGTTGGTAAATGAGACGAGCGAATCATGCAGCATGCCGGCTGCCTTTTGAGCCATCCTGGGAATGTCTACCAGTGGTTTTATAAAGGTTTTATTTTCGAGCTGGAGGGTCAGCTTGGCGATGCCTTTTGCGTAATCGGCAATCCGTTCGAGTTCAGTGGCTATCTCGAGAACCGAGGCAAGGGTCCGCAAGTCAACGGCCATGGGCTGTTGGCACGCTATCAACACCATGGTCTCCGATTCGATTGCGTATCGCCTCCGGTTGATGTCGTAATCGGCGGCCATCAACCTGCGCGCCTCTTCAGTATCCTTGGTTTTCAGGGCTTCGACCGATTTCAAAATAGCTCGTTCAACCATTTTACCCAGGTCGAGCAGATGGTCCTGAAGCACTCGCAGTTCTCTGTCAAAGCTCTCTCTTGACACGGATTCCAAATCCCTTCAGTCAAGTATGGTTCCCAGTTTAAATTGTAGACTAAAATCAATCTTAGTCCATAGCAAACGTATATCTTACGATCCCAAAAGCTAGCCGGCACGGCCGGTGATGTAATCTTCAGTGAGCTTTTGCCGAGGCCTGGTAAAGATGCGCTCGGTGTTGTCAAACTCCACGAGTTTCCCCAGCCAGAAAAAGCCGGTATGATCGGAAACACGGGATGCCTGCTGCATATTATGGGTAACAATCACAATACAGTAATCCGCCTTGAGAGATTGCATAAGCTGCTCGATCTGAAGGGTAGCAATCGGGTCGAGCGCCGAGCATGGCTCATCCATTAATATCACATCGGGTTTGACCGCAATGGAGCGAGCAATGCAAAGCTTTTGCTGCTGGCCGAGGGAAAGACTTAATGCATCCTGTTTGAGCTTGTCTTTAACCTCATCCCAGAGCACCGCCCCCCGAAGACTCTGTTCCACGATATCCGTGAGGTCCTTTTTGTTCTTGTGCAGTCCAAGTACCTTTGGCCCGAACGCAATGTTTTCATAAATGGACTGCGGAAACGGATTGGGGCGTTGGAAGACCATTCCAACGCGCCTGCGAAGCTCGACCACGTCGGTGCCGCGGTCGTAAATGTCCCGGCCATCGAGCAGGACGCTGCCTTCGACGCGCGTCCCCCCTATGGTATCGTTCATCCTGTTCAGGCACCGCAAAAAAGTGGATTTCCCACAACCCGAGGGACCTATTAGAGCAGTTATTCGACGGTCCTTTATGGAAATCGAAATGTCGGACAGGGCTATTTTGGCGCCATAATAGAAATTCAGGCCCTCCACCTTGATTCTTTCCGAGGCTTCGGTCTGGGGACGGATCTCAGAGGACGGAGGATGGAGGACGGAGGACGGATGGTCATCCTGCGTCGTCATTTTTTGTTTTCCCTCTTCCATGCTTCGTCCTCTGTGTTACGTTTTTCCGACTTCCGTAATCCGTTTATCCGTCTTACTTCCGTTAACCGAATCTACCGGTGATATAATCTTCCGTGCGCTTCTCGCGGGGACGGGTGAAGATCTCGGTCCCCGGACGGTACTCTATCAGCTTGCCCATCAGGAAGAAGGCTGCCTGATCGGCAACGCGCGCGGCCTGCTGGATGCTGTGGGGGACGATGATGATTGTATAGAGCTTCTTCAATTCGTGCAAAGACTCTTCGACCTTCCTCGTGGAGATTGGGTCGAGGCCGGAGGTCGGCTCATCGAGCAAAAGAACTTCCGGCTCCAGGGCCAAGCTTCTGGCAATACAGAGTCTTTGCTGCTGTCCCCCGGAGAGGGCGTTAGCGGGGCTGTCGAGGCGGTCCTTCACCTCCTCCCAGATTGCCGCCTGATCGAGGCTACGCTCCAGGACTTCATCGGTGCGGTTCCGATCCACTATCCCGGCCAGTTTCAGCCCGTAGACTACGTTTTCGCGGATAGTCCCCGGCAGGGGCAATGGCAAGGCGAATACCATCCCGACCCTGCGTCGAAGCTCCGCCAGGTTGATATCCGGATCATATATGTTTTTGCCGTTGATAAGGATGCTGCCCGACATGCGGGTGCCCTCGACAATGTCGTTCAGGCGGTTTATTAGCCTAAGCATCGTGGTTTTTCCCCCGCTTGCCGGGCCGAAAAAAACGGTCACGGAATTAGGGGGGATATCCATTGAAATATCATCCAGGGCCTGAAAATCACCGTAGAAGTAACTGACCCCTTCAATACGAATCTTTGGCTCTACCACTGCCGCCTCCGGCGAAAATAACTCCTGATAATCGTCGCGACAAAATTCATCGAAAGTACGAGAATAAGCAGCACGAGGGCCGTCCCGTACTGGACGCTCATGGGCATCCCGGGCACCTGTGTGCTAATGACGTAGAGGTGATACGGGAGGGCCATCACCTGGTCAAACGGGGACTGCGGAAGACGCGGCAGATAAAAGGCGGCCACCGTGAAAAGAATCGGGGCGGTTTCGCCGGCCGCCCTCAGAAGGCCCAGGATGATGCCGGTAATAATTCCCGGAAGAGCCTGCGGGAGCACAATGTATCGGATTCCCTGCCACCGTGTTCCGCCGAGGCTTGCGCTGACCGTGCGAAACTCCGTCGGAACGGTCCGCAGCGCCTCCTCGGAGGTGCTTATAATGACCGGCAGGGTCATTATGGCGAGCGTCAGCACCCCGGCAAGTATGGAAGTTCCCATGTGCATGAAAAGGACGAACATTCCGAGTCCAAAAAGTCCGTAAACAATTGACGGAATTCCGGCAAGATTGACTATCGCAAGCCTAATGGCTCGCGTCATCCAGTTATCTTTTGCATATTCGGCGAGATAAACCGAGCCGCCAACCCCCACCGGTATAGCGCAAACAGCCGTTCCCAACGTCAGCAGCAGCGTCCCCACAATCGCAGGGAATATGCCGCCTTCCTTCATCCCATCGTGAGGCACCGCGGAAATGAATTCCCATGACACGACCCGCACGCCTTCGACAAAAATAATTCCAATCACCACAAGGATAGGCGCGACGACTGTAATGGCGCAAAGTGTGAGGAAAGCGAATCCGAGTTTTTGAACGTGGGAGCGGTGCATCATCGAAGCCCTCCCCGGTAGCGTTTCTTGAAAATGGCCTTTGCGGCAACCAGGTTGATACAGAAGGTCAGGATGAAAAGCATGATGCCGATTCCGAAAAGAGCGTGGTAGTGGACGCTGCCGTTGGCAACCTCGCCCATCTCGGCTGCAATCGTTGCGGTCATCGTACGCACGGGCATGAACAGCGAATTGACGCTCAACGGCATTCTCGCGGCGTTGCCCGTAACCATCATCACCGCCATCGTCTCGCCGATTGCCCTACCCATCCCCAACATGACAGCCGTTGCTATGCCCGAGCGAGCGGCCGGAACCACGATTCGCCAGATCGTCTGCCATTTCGTCGCGCCCATTGCAAGAGCGGCATCCCGGTAGCTTTTCGGCACCGAGTCTAGGGCGTCTTCGGCAACGCTGATTATGGTTGGGAGGGACATATAGGCCAGGAGGAGCGCTCCAGTGAACGCGGTGAGGCCCGTCGGCGCATCAAGGTTGATCCGGACGAGCGGCGCTATGACGTGCATGCCGAAAAAACCCAGTACCACGGATGGAATCCCGGCAAGGACCTCGATGAGCGGCTTCAATATTTCGCGTGTCCACTGTGGCGCCACTTCGCGGACGAATACGGCGGTGCATACCCCAAGAGGCAAGGCTATCAGGATGGAAGCGACCGTCACATAGGCCGAGCCCAAAATAAGCGGGAGAGAGCCGAAGATATCAAAAGTCGGATACCATCGCGTGCCGAAAACATTAGCGGGGGAGATCTCGTAGAAGATCGGCAGGCCTTCCCGCAACAGGAAAAGGAAAATTAGGGCCACGAACCCGATGGTAGAAAATCCGACGACTCGAATCGACGACTCTACAAAGAATTCGCTCCATGTGGAGCGCTCGGGTTTTGATTTTTTCATCGTCAGCGTTGTACTCTTATTGGTATTGGGTGCTAAATTAAAGTTCATTGCAGGGGAACGAATCCAAGTTTCGAGACAAGGTTCTGCCCATCTTTGAGTATCCAGTCGATGTAGTTTTTAATCTGGCCCTTCGGCTGTCCTGCCGTGTACATATACAGCGGGCGTGCAACCGGGTAGGTTCCATCGTTTACTGTCTGAGGCGACGGCAGAACGAAAGGGCTATTATCGCTCTTGGATACCGCGATGACCTTTTGATCCGGGGTAACATATCCCAGGCCGTCGTAGCCAATGGCGTTGGGGTTTTGCCTTATTTCGCTGCTGATTCCCTCACTCGACGGCATTAGCAGCGTATCCGGGGAAAACAGAAGCTTGCTCTTGGAATTCCCAAGCCTTATCACATTTTCGAGAAAATAGACGTACGTCCCGGAGTTCGACTCCCTCGAAAGAAGCACGATGGGCCTGTTTTCTCCCCCAAGTTGGCTCCAGTTGGTGATCTTCCCCGTGTAGATATCGGAGATTTGCTGAAGGGTTAGATTTTCGATTGGATTGGAGGGATTTACGACCACCGCGATGGCGTCACGGGCAACCACGAACTCGACTGGATCTATCCCGTTTGCCCTGGCCTCGGCAATCTCCTCGCGCTTCATCTCGCGGGAAGCATTAGCAATCGAGACGGTCCCGTTGATCATCGCCGCGATTCCAGTCCCTGACCCGCCGCCCGTTACGGAAATGCGTACCTCCGCATTGATCTTCATATACAGCTCGGCCCACGCCAGAGCAAGGTTAACAAGCGTATCGGAGCCTTTGTTTTCAATTGTCCCCCGGCTAACGGCCTCCCCGCCCACAATTTCGGTCTTATCCCTGCCGCCTTGGCAGCCAACCGTCAGCAGCAATGCAAGCGCGCACCAGAGTACAAAATAGAAGTTCTTTTTCATTAATTCGCCATTCCCGCATTGGAGCCGTTCGGAATCCATCGAGCCCTCTGTCCGGGAATGCATCGCCGCAGAGTTGCTCAAAAAGATCGAGAGGCCGGGACTGCGTGCATGGAAGTAGACCTGTAGCCTTAATGACACGAATCTGCGGCTGCATCTGAGAAGAATATACACCGGTCCGGAAAGCCGAGCGATTATAGACAAGAGACGGGCGCTAATTCAATTCCATTCTGTAAGAGAGGCCGTAATATTTCCCCACGCGGTCCAAAAAAAACCCCCCGCCCCTTTTGGGGACGGAAGGTTTTTTCAAGTCTATTCGACAACTCCGCGAATTTCCCGGAGTCTTTCTAGTACATTCCACCACCGGGAGGCATTCCGCCCATGGGAGGCGCGCCCTTATCTTCCTTGGGAATCTCGGCGATCATGCACTCGGTGGTCAGCATGAGGGCGGAGACGCTGGCCGCGTTGAGCAATGCGGTGCGTGTCACCTTGGTCGGGTCGATTACGCCGGCCTCGAAAAGGTCCTCGTACTGGCCAGTCTCGGCGTTGAAGCCGAAAGCGCCCTTGTGCTCCTTGAGTTTCTGAACTATTACCGAGCCTTCCTCGCCGGCATTGCCCGCGATTTGGCGCGCAGGTTCCTCGAGGGCGCGCAGGATGATTTTCTTACCGAGAATCTCATCGCCTTCGAGATTAAGGGCTTCAACGGCCTTCAGGCAGCGCAGGTAGGCAACCCCGCCCCCCGGAACGATGCCTTCTTCCACAGCCGCTCTGGTTGCGTTAAGAGCGTCTTCCACTCTGGCTTTCTTTTCCTTCATTTCGGTTTCCGTTGCAGCTCCAACCGAAATTACCGCAACACCGCCGACCAGCTTGGCGAGACGCTCCTGGAGTTTCTCACGGTCATAGTCGCTGGTTGTTTCTTCGATCTGGGTGCGGATCTGGCGCACGCGGGCCTCGAGCAGCTTACGGTCTCCCGCGCCGTCAACTATGGTCGTGTTATCCTTGTCAATGCGGACGGTCTTGGCCTTGCCAAGGTCTGCAAAGCCGACGCTGTCCAGCCGGATGCCCTTTTCCTCGCTGATTACCTGGCCGCCGGTCAGAACAGCGATGTCTTCAAGCATCGCCTTGCGCCTGTCGCCAAAACCCGGGGCCTTCACCGCGCAAACCTGCAACGTGCCGCGCAGCTTGTTTACAACCAGCGTGGCAAGGGCCTCGCCTTCAACGTCTTCACCTATGATCAGCAGCGGGCGGCCGGATTTGGCAATCTGCTCGAGAACGGGCAGAAGGTCCTTCATGCTGCTGATTTTCTTCTCATTGATGAGAATCATCGGCTCATTGAGGATGCATTCCATCTTCTCGGGGTCGGTAACAAAATAGGGAGAAATGTAGCCGCGGTCAAACTGCATGCCCTCGACTACTTCAAGGGTGGTCTCCATCGACTTGGCTTCCTCGACGGTAATGACCCCTTCTTTTCCGACCTTGTTCATTGCCTCGGCGATGATGTTGCCGATGGTGGCATCATTGTTCGCTGAAATCGTACCAACCTGGGCAATTTCCTTCTGGTCCTTGGTCGGCTTGCTGATGGCCTTCAGTTCAGCCACGACCGTCTGGACGGCCTTTTCAATCCCGCGCTTGATCGCCATCGGATTGTGGCCGGCGGCAACGAGCTTCGATCCCTCGAAGTAGATCGACTGGGCAAGGATTGTCGCCGTAGTGGTGCCGTCACCGGCCACGTCGCTCGTCTTGCTTGCGACTTCCTTCACCATCTGGGCGCCCATGTTTTCGAACTTGTCTTCGAGTTCGATTTCCTTGGCAACGGTCACGCCGTCTTTTGTAACCGTCGGGCCGCCGAAGCTCTTCTCAATCACAACATTGCGGCCCTTGGGGCCAAGGGTCACCTTCACGGCGTCGGCAAGAATGTTTACGCCATTGAGCAGACGCTCGCGAGCTTTTGTATCGTAAATCAATTGTTTAGGCATGAGATATTACCTCCTGGTCGATTTTCGGTCTTAACCTGCTATTCCACAATGGCGAGAATGTCATCCTCGCGCATAATCAGCACTTCCTGGCCTTCCAGAGTAATTTCGGTCCCGGCATATTTTCCAAAAAGCACGCGGTCACCGGCTTTGACATCGAGGGGCCTTTTGCTTCCATCTTCCATGATTCTACCAGAGCCCACGGAAAGCACTTCACCTTGAATGGGCTTTTCCTTGGCTGTATCGGGGATGATGATGCCGCCCGCCGTCTTCAGTTCCTCTTCGACGCGTTTTACCACAACACGATCGTTGAGCGGTCTGAGGTTCATGATTGCTCCTTTCGTTCAAGTCTGATTGTGATTTAAATGTAGTAAGGCTAGAGCTAGGTTCAAGCGGTAGGGTCCGCCCGACTATTAGCACTCTTCGTTGATGAGTGCTTATAATCATCACGCGAACTTTTGGCAAGTGAAAAAAAATTCTACGAAGGGAAAAATACCGAAAAGGTCATGCCCCGGCCTGAAGGATTTGAATTGGCCTCTATGCGGCCCCCGGCCTTCTCTACCAACTGATAGACGATGCTCAACCCGAGGCCCGTTCCGCTCACCTTTGTGGTAAAAAACGGGTCGAAAATGCGCTGACTAGCGTTCTCGGGGATCCCGCACCCGGTATCCGAAATATCCACGCGAGTTTCTGCCTGTCCGGATTTGCCGTTGCCGCATTCCACCGCAACGAGGAGTTCCCCTCCATCGGGCATTGCTTCAATCGCATTCATGAATAAGTTCCAGAACACCTGACGCAAATGATGCGGGTCGATTCTCACAGTAGGGGCTGCCTTGAAATCAGTCTGGAGACCATGGGATTCGCAGACCTGATTTTTTGACTTTAGCAGAGACATTATGTCCTGTATGGCAGCACAGATAGGTACATCCTCGATTTTTCCCGACTGCGGAGGCCCCTTGGCGAGCCACAGGAAATCGGTAACCAAGACATTTATCCTCCCGATTTCACGCTCGACTATGCCAAGAAGACGCGAATGGAAAGCTTCCTGCCCGGTTTCCCCTTGCAGCATCTGCACCGCTCCGCTCATCGCGGCAAGGGGGTTTTTGATCTCGTGAGCGATCTCGGCGGCAATTCTTCCGGCAAAGGCCAGCCGCTCGACACGCTGCATGTGGTCCTCTATTGCCTTTACCTGCGTGAGGTCCCGAAATGTGATGATAGAGCCGAAGGGATCGCCTGTCTGCCCCTGGAGTACCGAGACCGAATAGCCAATGCATATCCGATTTCCCGAGGGTAGAGTGTGATTGATTTCCATCCGTGCATCTTGCGGTTGATTTGGGGCGGTAAAAATTGACATATCTATCTCAGGCAAGACTTTATCCAGTTCGCATCCCTCTACGACTTTCGCGTTAAATCCGAGAATTTCCTCCCCGGCGGCATTCAAAAACGCGATTCTGCCTTCGGAATCTACCGTGAGTAGTCCGCTGGTCATGCTTTGGACGATGCTTTTATGGAGGGTGGAAAGCCTGCTGAGGTCCCTTTTGTGCTCTCGAGCCTGCCTGCTCGATTCGTGCACCTCCCGGGCCAGGTAACCGGAAAGCAGCGCGACCAGGAAAAACCCTGCTATATTTGCGAGAATATTGATAAAATAGATCCCGCTGTCACGATGGTATCCCGTATCGCCAATAATCTGAAGTGGAGATACCATGCCGAAGTATTGCAGGTCCAGCAGGAGTCCATAGACGAGGCTGCATGCTGAGGCAGTCAGAAGGCTGCCATGGCGCTGGAAGAGCAATGCGGAGCTGATGATAACCAACGGATAGAGGAGGGAAAAATGGCTTTCCACGCCCCCTGAAAGGTAGACCAGGACCGTGACCGCCGAAATATCGAACAAAACCTGCAACCAGGCAAAGCCACGAAGCCTGCCACCCCGTTTGACAAAACAGGCGCAGAAGATTGTAAACAAGAAGAGAATGCATGAAAAAAAATACAGGGGATGAAGACGCGAAGACAGAACGTCCTCGTTCTTGCTCAATGTAACGCCTATTACCAGAAGGAGGAAAAAAACGGCGAGGATCAGCCGATACAAGATAAGCTTCTTAAGCCTTGCCCTGAAAAGAGCAGCATCGGAAGCCATATGTTGAGGCAAATCAGTCTGCCCGTCCATTTGCTACTTCGCCACCACGTCCGCCAACTGGAAAATGGGCAGATACATCGCCACCAACAGTCCCCCGATTGTTATCCCGAGGAACATGATAAGCATCGGTTCGAGAAGGGATGTCAAAGCATCGACGGCAGTGTCTACCTCTTCGTCATAAAAATCGGCAATTTTACTGAGCATCGTGTCCAGGGCGCCCGTGGCCTCGCCCACGGCTATCATTTGCGTGACCATTGATGGGAAAACGCCGGTTTCGGCAAGGGGTTCGGCTACCGGGCGGCCTTCGGAAATTGACATGCGTGCATCCCGGATTGCCTTTTCGATTACCACGTTGCCGGCCGTTGCGGCCACAACCTCAAGGCCGTCAAGAATAGGAACGCCGCTGGATAACATGGTGCCAAGAGTCCTCGTGAAACGGGCGACAGCCACCTTGCGGATGAGCATCCCTGCCACCGGGGCCCGCAAGGCAAGCCTGTCAAAGGCCTCCCTCCCTTTTGGCTGTTTTTTAATCTGGCGAAAAGCAACTGCGATCAGTATCAAACCAAGGCCAACCCAGTGAAAATAGTTCTTGGCGAAATCGCTCATGTTCATGACAAGAAGAGTCATTGCCGGAAGCTTCGCACCAGCATCCTTGAAGAGTTGAGCGAAAACAGGAATAACGTAGATCAGGATTACGGCAACTACGAGCACGGCGATCGAGATGACGATCCCCGGATATGTCATGGCGCCCTTGACCTTCTTTTTCAGCTTTGCAATTTTTTCGATGTATGCGGCCAACCGATTTAAAATTACATCGAGAATACCGCCTATCTCTCCAGCCGCCACAAGATTGTGAAATAGATTGTCAAAAACTTTGGGGTGTTTTTTGACGGCATCGGACAGAGTTGACCCTTCTTCGACATCCTTTTTTATCTGCCGAATGACTTTTTTGAAAGTGAGATTGCTCTGCTGTTCCTGAAGAATTTCAAGGCACTGCACGAGGGGAAGACCGGCATCAATCATAGTCGCAAACTGGCGGACGAAAATGACTACGTCCTTGTCACCGACCTTTCCGCCAAGGCCCGGAAAATATTCGCTAAGATCCTTCGGCTTTGTTTTGATGTTCTTGATAACAACACCTTTGCGGGTAACCATTTGCCGCGCAAGGGTGAGATTTTCGGCCTCCAATTCGCCTTTCTGCTTCTTTCCGGCGCGGTCCGTACCGGTCCAGATATAAACGGGCATGCTCTTCTCCAGTCAGCTCAGAAAAAGTTAAACTGCGAACGGTCAGCAGCAATCAGCAAGCAATTTTCGGTCCACTTTGGGCAGATATTCCCGATTTTTCTGGGGACCACGATTTCGCCACTTTTCATCCATATCTCCCCTACACTTAAGAATCGGCTAATCCCTCTACCTTTTTAACAGAATTATCAAACGCCCTGTTCGATACCTAGATTGATAAATGAGCTAAATATTCATTCTTCCCGGGAAACCAGGATCCATTCCCATAAGCGCCACATCCTTCACTAAAGAGGATACAAGTGCCTGTTATATACTCCACCGGATTACGACACTCATGGTTAACGATCACGGAAAGGCCGGCCGGGAATTGGCCTTGCTTGCCGAAAGGAATGGTCTCGGCGTACCGAGAGACATGGACAGCGGCGACAGTTCGGAAGTCCGGCACCTGTCAAAGTTGAGCGGCCCGGAATTCGGCCGTGCCCATATGGACCACATGATTAATGACCATCAGAAGGATATCGGGATGTTTGCAAGGATGGCTACCGAGGGCAAGAATCCGGAACTCAAAACTTTTGCCAAAAGACACAGCATGTCCTGGAAGAACACCCGAGAGGAGGGCTACCGCGATAAGGAATGAGATTGAACACAAAGGTGGATCCACACGCGGCTAATGCCGCTTTATTGGCCTGTTCGGCCCCGCGGCGGCGGACAGGCTGGAAAGCCGGATCCCGCACGTTTGCGGCGCGGTCGCGAGACCGTCGCCACAACCTGGGGCCGGGCAGGTTGGATCATTGCTACAGCTACCGGAAGTCAACTTTTGACCAGTAACGCCCGTCCACATATTCCGCCCTGATTGCCACCCCGAAGATATTGCTGAGGAGGTCCGGGATAAGCACTTCATCCCGCGCCCCTACCCCGGCAACTCGGCCGGATTTGAGCAAAAGTGCGTGGGTGAAAGAAGGCATGATCTCTTCAAGGTGGTGGGTCACGAGAATCATTGTTGGGCTTTCGGGCAAACGTCCGAGATTTTCGAGCGTGAACAGGAGTTCTTCCCTGGAAACCAGGTCCAACCCCGAGCAGGGTTCATCCAAGATGATAAGGCGTGGTTTGTGTATCAGGCCCCTTGCAATCAGCAGGCGCTGTTTCTCTCCCTGCGAGAGCACCGCGTAAGGCTGGTCGAGTATGTGAGCGCAGCGGAGCCGTTCCGCCACCTCCCGGGCCTGAGCGAAATCGCTCTCATCGGGTTTTGCGAAGACTCCGAGTGTGGCGTACTTGCCGCTTATGACAAAATCCAATGCTTTCTGAGCCGGTGGGACGCTTGCCTGGAGAAAGGAGCCTATCCAGCCGATCTCTTTTCGCAGCTCGCGAAGGTCGGTCTCCCCGAAACGCCTGCCTAAAACCGTGATCCGGCCTGCCGTGGGCCATAAATATCCCGCTATTAGCTGAAGAAGCGTTGTCTTGCCCGACCCGTTCGCGCCCAGGACCGTCCAGTGTTCCCCCCGGCGGATTTCCCAGGAGACGTCATCCAGTATCAAGCGGCGGTTTCGCACGAATTTCACGCCGCTAAGGGAGATCCAATCGTTGTGATTCTCCATCATTCTGCCTGATAAGATTCCCAGGTAAGCACTACCTTCCCGAAAAGATCACCCTGCCTGAGATAGTGGTGGGCTTCTTCGACCTGCGTGATAGGGAAAACACGGTCTATTACAGGGCGTACCCGTCCCTCCGCCAGCAAAGGGAGCACGTCGTTTATAAATCCTCTGGTAATTTCCGCCTTTTCCTGGCGCGATTGGGCGCGCAGGACAGATCCGATTATCCTGAGCCGCTTGCCAACGACCGAGGCAAGGTTTATTTCTCCGGAACTTCCTCCCATCAAGCCAATCAGTACCAGCCGCCCCTTCGTTTTCAATACGGTCAGGTGTTTGTTTAGATAGGAGGCGCCGATCCAGTCGAGAACTACATCAATACCCTCCCACCCGGTGATTTCCATGGTGCGGGAGGCAAAATCCTCTTTTTTATAATTTATGCCGTGCGTGGCCCCGAGTTCACGGGCGCGGCCGAGCTTATCATCGCTTCCGGCGGTAACTATAGTCTCCATCCCGAAACACCGGGCTAGCTGAACGGCTGCGGTTCCCACTCCGCTGCCAGCCCCGTGCAGAAGCAGCCTCTCGCCCTCATGCGCGCCCGCCAGCATGAACACATTGTAGTAGGCGGTAAAAAAAACCTCGGCTACGGCAGCTGCCTCGACGAAGCTGAGGTTTTCGGGGATTGGGACAAGGTTGTCCGCGGGAGCTGCAACATATCGTCCGTATCCACCGCCGCCAACCAGTCCGAACACCCGGTCCCCTTCCTTCCATCCGGATGCCCCGGGCCCAATTCCCACTATCGAGCCCGCGAAGTCCAGCCCCATCACCTGGGATGCCCCTGGAGGCGGCGGGTAGAGACCCCGCCTTTGCAGCAGGTCAGCCCGGTTTACCGAGCAGGCTTCCACCCCAACCAGCACCTCCCCTTCTTCCAGGGAAGGTTTAGGGACCATCCGGATGCCAACTTCGTTCCACTCACCCTTTTTCGCACCATCGCTCACAAGGACAGCTGGCATCAGATCTCCGGTCATTCAAGTCCTCCATTCTGGGAAAATGAATAATACTGGTCAGGGCCCGCGATGATGATGTGATCGTGTACAACTATGTCCAGATCGCCCAGGATTTTCTTAAGCCTCGAAGTGAGTTGCCTGTCGGCGGTCGAAGGATGGGGACCTCCGCCGGGGTGATTGTGGGCGAGGATAACAGCCGTTGCGTGGTGTTTAAGGCATGATTCGACGACCAGCCTGGGGAAAACGGCGGTTCGGTTAACGCTGCCCTTCTGCACGTGCTCGACCGCAATCAGCCTGTTCTGGCTGTCCAGAGCAAGAATACAGAAGGTTTCGTTTCGTTCGGTTCCGAGCAGGGCTGCAAGGTAAGCTACCGCACTTTGTGTGGAACTAAAGGTCTCCTGGCGCGCCCAGCGGCTCGACTGGTAGGAATCCAGCAGGCGCGGAACCAGGCTTAGCAATCCGGCAGCCCGCTCGCCGATACCGGACACACGCTGAAGGGCGGCCGCGGGGGTATCCAGCACCGTGGCAATGTTGTTGCCGAATTCGTTTAGGAGGGCCTTGGCAATTGGCTTAACGTCTTTTCTAGGTATTACATATGTAAGCAGAAGCTCGAGGATCTCGTGCTCGTGAAATCCGCTAAGGCCGCTTCGCTGGAATCTCTCTCGCAGTCTTTGCCGGTGCCCCTCCGAATCGGTACTCATAGGCGGGCCGTTCTCATGTTGGTTCAGGACCTGGAGGCCACTTCCACTTTCTCGCGCATTCTCTTGAGCAGACTGTCAAAAGATTCATTTGCGAGAATCGAGGCGAACTGGCTGCGGTAATTGTCCACGAAACTGATCCCCTCGACTATTACGTCGTAGGCTTTCCATTGAGCGCCATCCTGGTGAAGCCGGTATTCGATCTGATACACCTGGTTATCATTGGTCGCCACCCTTGTTTTTACAACAGCATAGTCGCCGTCGATTTTTTCGGCATCGTACACGATCTGTTCGTTTGAACCAGTATACTTCTCCACACGGCTTATGTAGGTGTTGAAAAGAAGCTGTTTGAAAAGCGAAACGAATTGCTGGCGCTTTTCAGGAGTCTGTTCTTTCCAGGGTCGCCCGAGTGCCCTTCTTGCCATTTCCTCGAAATTGAAATACTCGTCCACGATACTGAGTATCTCACCCTTACGTTGGCGCAATGTCGGGGCTTGGCCGCTCTGGGTGGAGCGCAGTATCTTGAGCGCTCTTTCCGTACCGGACTGGATCACCGCGACGGGTCCAGGGGCGGCGGCTATTGTCCACTGGGGAATGATGGCCACCAAAAGGAGCAATATCGAGAATCTGAGAAATTTTTCTTTCCCCGCTCTGTAACGCATTCTTTTCTCCTGACTGGAATGTTCCATGGAGCGCATCGCCTCGGAACAGCCCAAGCTCTCCATGGCTCGATTTGACTGGACAGTATATCTCCGGCGTTTTGCCTGTGTCAATGACCCTGCATATCCGGGCGACAGGCACCAGTCTAAATATCGGTCTGGTTGTGGAAAAATCGATAAATAATGTATACTTTATGTGAACACACCTCATTATTACGAAGAAAATACCCGGTCGAGGTCGCGCAGTACCGCATCGTTCATCCCCATTTCCCTTGCCTTTTGAACAGGCAACAGAGCGAAAACACCGCCCGCCCTGGAGCAGAGGTTGCCTTCCCGGTCATAAAGCAGAGCCTCCATAACCGACTCCCGCTCTCTCACACTCGACAGACGGCCCTCCACCCGGATTTCTTTCCCGGCATATACCGGCTTTAAGAAATCCACGGAAATTGACTTGGTGAGGGGAAAGCACTTAAGGAGGTAGATGGTCGACCAGCCCATGACTTCATCGAGCATCGTGGTGATGACACCCCCATGCACCAGGTCCTGCCAGCCGCAGAGGTGCGCGGGCACGGTGACCCACGAGAAGAGCGCCTTGCCGTCCGTATGAAAGCGCATCTGAAGGCCCGAGGGGTTTAACGGACTGCAACCGAAACAATAGTGATTCTCCCTAACCGGGAGAGCTTTCAAACCGTCTTTGATCTCCATCGCTCCAACCACTTGCAAATTTTGAATGATCTATTTACGGACTCTCTTCCTGACACCAATGTTTGTCTCGGAGATTCCCCCTCTCGTACCGCATTATAAGATAAGCTTAAAACGACTTTCAATCCAAGCGGATTAGTCCGGCATGCACCCCGGACAAGGGCTGACTGTTTTCCCAAAGATTGCTCTCAGGCCTTATGACTGCTCAATTTCGCGCAATTGACATCCCATTTTTTAGTGCGTAACAGATATTTAGCATAGGTTATCTCTAGAGAACCGCTACCGCTCCGGAGCGGAAAACATTTGATGGCGCAAAAATACCAGCAAAAGTTTTAAAATATTGGAAAGGAATTGCCAACCATGGAAGAACAAAAGAAACAGGAAACATCCAGCCGCGGCCTTGGCGCAGGGCTAGGTGTTGACCTCAATCTGAAGTTTGGCCAAATAAGGGAACTGGTTCACACATTGAACAGCGCCCTCCGTGAGACAGCCGGAACGGTGACAGGTATAATAAGCGATCTGGCCAACAAACTTAAGGAGTTCGGCCCGAATTTCAAACGAGAGGCCCAGCGGGGCGGATATGAAGAGGAGTACAACAGTCTGGTTTCAAACCTTCGCGAGGCGGCAAGCCGCGGCGAGGCCAAAGCCCGTAACCTTCTCACCGAAATGGGTGAAAGCCTGGAACACGCCGGTCATTCCATGAAGGAAAAAGGCAAGAAAAAACCTCACTAAACGTGCTGAGCAGCGGGTATCGATCTGATCCCGCAAAATTGAGACAGGGCGGGACCAACTTAATATATAATCGCTCACCCTGACGAATTTAGCCGGCCCGGGAATCCGCGGCCGGCAATCTTTACATGCTCGCGTGGCCTAAAACCGCTGAAAGGGATAGCGGGTTTGAGCTATCCAATCAGATGGACGGATTTTTGGGCTTTTTTCTCATCCTCTCGTCATGGAGCAGGATTGCACCCGCGAGCAGCAGTCCTCCAACCGCGGCAATGAAGAAGAATATAATGGCAATGCCGGGGTAGCCGAATATAGTGAAATGAGGCGTCTCGATCTGCATGAGCAGGGCCGCTCCCACAATTACCGCCCCAAGTATCAATCCAACGGTCAGCCTGTTTGCAATCTTCTGGAGTCCCATCATCAGGTACTGCTCGTCGATTGCGTTGACGTTTAGCTTGAACTGGTTGTCGGCCATTGCATCGGCAATTCTGCCGACGTTCCTGGGAAGGCCTTCAAGCAGTTCTTTCGAGTCAATAAGCATTTCGTAGAAATTTATGTTTGAGATCTCCTTGCGCAGCCTTTGCCTGAAGAGCTTTGGACCGTCGCGCCTGATCGCGGCGTTGGGATCGAAGTCCGGAGCAAGTCCTCTGCCGATTTCGTCCAGGTTGAGCAAACACTTGCCAAGCATCGCCAATTCCGCCGGAAAGCGGAACCCGCTCGCCCCCGCCGTTTGCAACACCTCCAAAATTAGCCGCCCAACCGATATCTGTCCAAGTGTCGCTCTCTGATATCGAAAAACGAGGTCCTTAACATGCCTGGAAAGCTCGGCTTCATCGAATTCGGGCGTCTTTTCGCCTATTTCGACCAGGTATTGGACGGCTTCTTCCGCCCTACCCTCGCTGATCGCCAGCGTCAGCCGCAACAGAAGCCTCTGTAAGCCCTCGGAAATGCGGGCCACCATTCCAAGATCTATCAGCGCTATCCTGCCGTCATCGGTCAGGAAGACATTTCCGGGGTGCGGGTCCGCGTGATAGAAGCCGTCCACCATGATCTGCTGCAGATATGCCCTGAAAAGCTCCTCGGCAAGATGAGCGCCGTTTACCTCCATCCGCCTCAGCGGGGTAATGCTCGTGACTTTGCGTCCAACGATCAGGTCCATTGTCAGGACCTTCGATGTGGTGAGTTCGTTTACCGGCGAAGGTATGACTATGGATTTAAAGTCTTTCAGGTTCTCAGCCAGGGCAACCAGGTTTCTCGCCTCCTGCCTGAAATCGAGCTCCTTTATTATGGCTTTTCGGAACTCGCCTATTGTCTCGTGGAGCATGAACTTTCTGGCCGCATCGACATGTCTGTCGAGAAATGAGGCAACATCCAGGAATACCTCGAGATCCCGTACTATTTGTGAGGGAATGCCGGGCCGCTGGACTTTGACAGCGACCTGGCGCCCGTCGCGCAGAACCGCCCGGTGCACCTGAGCGAGAGATGCCGCTGCAATGGGTTTTTTGTCGAATTCGGAAAACAGATCGGAAATAGGGGCCCCGAGTTCGCGGGCGATTATTTGTTCAATGCTTTCGAAGGGAAACTCCTCCGCCTTATCCTGCAGACGGGAAAGGGTCACGATGAATTCCGGCGGAAGCATATCGGATCGGGTGGACAGAAACTGGCCGAGCTTTACGAATGTCGGACCAAGTCTTTCAAGCTCCCGTGGAAGTTCTTCCATCTTGCGCATTGTTTTTGGGTTAGGCGAACCCCCATTCCCGCCAATTTTCCCATCATTGCCTCCGGCCGATACCATGTCAGCCCTGCCATATTTCAATAAAAGCCTCGCCAGGTCCTTGTAGCGCTTGAGGTATTCGGGATTAAGAGAAAGACTCATTCTATTCCTCGCGGTAGAACGAAAGCACAAGTAATTAATTGATTGAAGTCTCTGCCTGCCAGAAAAGCTAATGACTGCGGTGCTGAAAATAAACATTCAAGCCGCTTTCGCGCCGGTTTGCCCCCGAGCTGAATCTCCCGAAGCGCCATCGTCCGCGGACAAGGTGTTATCGCTACAGGATGGGGCTCAAAATCTTCAGGATGTCGTCCCTGGTCCTCTTGAATGGGGAACGGCGGCGCCACCTTGGCGGATCGAGAGGATCGGACTGGGCAATATAGCGGACTTGTCTCGCCCTTAGCCGTTCGGTAACTTCGTGGCCGTAGAGGATCAGGCTAAGTTCCGAGTGCAGGAAAAACGAGCGGCGGTCGAAGTTGGCGGTTCCAATGACAGATATCGAGTTGTCCACGGTCATGGTCTTTGAGTGCAGCAAGCCCCGATGAAAGTGTATGTTCATGCCCGAATCCACCAGCGAGGTAATATAGGCGCGGGCAACCGCGCCGAGTACCGGGTGATCGGTATGTCGCGGGATAAGCAGATCTATTCTCGTGCCCCTCAGACCGGCCAGGTAAAGCGCCACCCGGAAAGGCTCGTCGGGAATGAAATAGGGCGAGGTTATTATGATTTCTTCCCGCGCCGACGATATGAGGGCAATCAGTATATCCCTTAGCGTGGTATTTGGATTTGTTGGCCCGGTTGGGATAACCTGAACCGGAATGTCTCCAACCCTGTCCTGGGTCGGAAAGAGTTCATCTCCTTCCAGCATCTCGCCGGACGAAAGATACCAGTCCTCGACGAACACCATCTGGAATTGGGATACCACCGGACCCGTAATTCGTACCATTATGTCGTGCCAGGCATCAGCCCGGTCGCTGTCGTAGTCCTTAAATTCAATATTCTGCGATCCGGTGTAGGCGATCTTTCCGTCCACCACGAGAAGTTTTCGGTGGTTTCGCAGGTCAAGTCTCGTATGGTGCCTGCGGAAAGGGTTGACCGACATGAGATCGTGGAATTCCACCCCACGCTCCCGCATCCATTGCCCAAGTTCGCGGGCAAGCGATCGGGACCCGAAAGCATCCACCACCAACCTCACGCGCACCCCTCTTGCCGCTGCCCTCCCCAGCGCCTCGGCCACGCGCCTGCCAAGAATATCGTCCTGAAAGATGTAGAAAAGCAGATGAACGTGGTTTACAGACGAATCGATGTCTTCGAGCATTCGGTCGATTACGTCGAAGCCGTCATCGAGTACTTCCACAGAGTTTCCCGCCGCGGCCGGCAAACACGAAAGCCTCTCGGTGATGCGATCCAGCCGAGCATCGGTTCGGATAGGAGGATAAAGAAGACGGGAGACCCCGGACTGGGCGGGATGAGCGGAGCGGATTTCAGTTATCCGCTGGCAATAGGATTTGGCCAGGCGCCTTATTACCCTGTTTTCACCAAACAGAAGGTATGCGGTAAGCCCCAGCCAGGGCTGAAAGAAAAGAAATATCAGCCACGCAATTGCCGCCGTGGGCAGGTGCCTGCTCGCGATTACCGGAAGCATGATAACCGGAATGGCCCAACCGATAATCTCCACTATTATTGAAGCCAAAGGCATACTCCACTCGCTTTTGAGGCAAGAGACGTTCGGAGTAAATATAAATCGGCGTTTTTACATTAGCAGGGGATCGTTTCAGATTTCCCGTGGGCAAAAAAAGGGCCGGTTTCCCGGCTCCTTTTTCAAATCCAAACTTTACTTGGCGGGAGGCTTGAGAAAAGCTGTCTACATCCAATCAGACCGTCCGCTTGTCGTAGTCGCTGACGTTAATCAGGCAGCGCTCTTCGGGCGGGGTAAATTCCACACCCACATGATGGTTCTGTACCAGGGTCCAACCGAAATATCCGGCTGAAATCGTGGTCAGAAAACCAATTAGAGGAAGAATAATCGCGCCCCTCATGACTGGCGCAACTGCATTCCACTCTCCCACATTCAGAATGAAACAGATAAGGAAGAGCAATAACGAGATGATGTTCAACGTCATGTGCTTAATTCCGGTCCTGGATGCCTCGGTCGCGCTTGGGATTCCCAGATACCAGTCCAGAAAGCCGAAGATGGCGGCGACGACAGCCATGACTATCCCCGCAAGGTTCGCCGCCACTCCCACTCTGAACCAGAATGGAGACCCGGAGAAAGCATAAATTATGAACGAAAACAATGTAGAGGTGTAGAACACTATAGGAAAAGGTATCAACATGGGGTGAACGGGATGCCCCATGATTTTGATTTTGCTGTACATGGAATTCCTCCTTTGAAGAAGCCTCCGCGGAGGACTTCATCGGATTGTCATTTAACTTAACTAGGAGAAGCTGCTTCTTTGTCCCTAAGATAAGGATATGACAGGATTTGTAAACGGATGCAGGGGCCTGCGCGAGAGCTGAACAGGGACCCAAACTTGGAATACCCGCAGCCTGCAAATCCCGGTTGCGAATCTCGGTTTCATTCATTCACCGCACTATGGATGACCGGATTGACAACCTCTCCCGCCCTATGTTAGTAAAGCTGTTCTTTTCGAAACTCATCAGAAATGATGAGCCGGTTAGCGGCTGCCCGCTAAAAAGCTAATTTTTGGGGTTGTCTTTTGCTTTCCTGTATGCTACATAGGAAAGCTTACTTGGATTTTTTCGGCCCCAGAGAACTGCGGGCTTCCAAGGAGAGGTTCCCGAGCGGCCAAAGGGAGCAGACTGTAAATCTGCCGGCGAAGCCTTCGGAGGTTCGAATCCTCCCCTCTCCACCAAAAACTGGCGTGTAGGAGATAATGGCAGTCTTCTCATCTGGGTCATTGTCGTTGGCACTACATACGCTTAATCTGGGATTTCGGGATTTCTTCCGGTCGTTCTACGCCTCTGACGGGTCCCGCTCCCTCTTCTTGCGTTTTGGGCCTTCTCCAATCATCTTGCCGGCTGCCTCGCGCAGGCCCACGTAGCTCAGTAGGTAGAGCACTTCCTTGGTAAGGAAGAGGTTCATCGGTTCGATCCCGATCGTGGGCTCCACCC
>DBMO01000030.1 GCA_002298995.1 Desulfarculales bacterium UBA696 | reverse complement strand
TCCCCTTTGGGCAACGACCCCTTTAATCGTGTCCACCAGTTGCATCTGAGCTGATGAATGGAGCCTGATAGATGAACAGCGGCAAAAAATATCGGATAGCGGTGATCCAGGGTGACGGGACCGGGCCCGAGGTCGTGCGGGAAGCGCTCAAGGCGCTGGATGCCGTCTCGGGGACGGCTGGGTTCAAAACCGAGCAGGTAAAATATGATTTGGGCGGGGAGAGATACCTTCGGACCGGAGAAATTCTGCCCGAATCGGTTCTCGCTGAACTAAAGACCTTCGACGCCATCCTGCTGGGCGCGATCGGCCATCCGGACGTAAAGCCCGGAATACTCGAAAAGGGCCTGCTGCTGGAACTCCGATTCAAGCTCGACCAATATATAAACCTTCGGCCGGTGATACTCTATCCGGGTGTTGATACACCGCTCAAGGACAAGAAACCCGAAGACATAAATTTCGTCGTCGTCCGTGAAAACACCGAAGGCCTCTACGCGGGGGCCGGAGGATTTCTGCGCAAGGGCACCCCATACGAGGTGGCGGTCCAGGAGTCGATTAATACCCGGATGGGCGCCGAGCGCTGCATCCGCTTTGCATTCGATTACTGCCGGCGGCGCAAGTACCGCAACAAGCTGACGCTTTGCGGAAAGACAAACGTTCTCACCTACGCCTTCGACCTCTGGAAGCGGGCCTTTGACGAAACGGGCACGGAGTACCCCGACATTACGACCGACTACGCCCACGTGGATGCGATCTGCATGTGGATGGTTAAAAATCCCGAGTGGTTCGACGTTATAGTCACGGACAATATGTTTGGAGATATAATTACCGACCTTGGCGCAATGATCCAGGGCGGAATGGGTATAGCCGCCGGTGGAAACATCAATCCACGGGGCGTTTCCATGTTCGAGCCCATAGGAGGTTCCGCCCCGAAATACACCGGGATGAACATCATAAATCCGGTTGCCGCCATCGCGGCTGTCCAGATGATGCTGGACCACCTGGGCGAAACCGAGGCGGCAGCGCGCGTTGAAAACGCCATAAAGAAGACGGTGGCAAACGACCTCAAGAGCCTCTCCGCCGGCCACATGGGCTATTCCACGACTGAAGTCGGAGACCTGGTGGCCAACTATATAACGCATTAAGTTCACCATCTTAGGATAAGAATGTGCTCGGTACCCGCTTCAGGCTTCCCGGCCGACGACGCATACGGTCCTATCTGACCGTCCTGGTCCTGTTGTGCCTGGTGCCGGTGTGCCTTTCTTCCGCATACCTGGTCCACTATGCCTACCACAACCGAATAGCGCTTCTCGAACAGAACCTGCTGGCTACAGCCAATATCCTGTCGGTAGCTCTGGATCGCGACCTGTCGATCATCCAGGCATCACTGGAGGCGCTGGCTACCTCGCCGGCGCTCGCATCCGGGGACATGTCAGCGTTTAATGCGCAAGCACGAAGCGTTCTCGGGAACTTTCCGGATTCGGACATCATCCTGGCCGACGAAACCGGCCAGCAGATCTACAATTCTTATAGGCCCTTCGGCAGCGCCTTGCCCAAACGCAACCCCCAGAACACGGTGCGCCGCATTTTCGAAACCGGCCGGCCGATAATAAGCAATGTCTTCAAGGGCGCCGTCACCGGACGCTACCTCATCGGGGTGGATGTTCCCGTGTTCCAGGACGGCCAGGTGCGCTACGACCTGGCGATGACTCTGCCGGCGGACCGACTCTCATCGCTTTTGCGACCACCCGCACTGCCGGGCGAATGGCTGATAGCCATCCTCGACAGCGAAAATGTCATAGCGGCCAGGTCTCGTTTGCAGGAAACATATATCGGGAAACAACTCGAACCTGGGCCCCTGCTGCAACTGATGGCCGTTGAAGATCAGGGCACCACCGAGGCGATCAACCTGGAGGGGGCGCCCTCGACGGTCAGTTTTCAGCGCTCGGACATGACAAAATGGACGGTTGTGGTCGGCGTGCCCAAGGCGTTCATGGCCCAGGGGCTTAGCAAGTGGCTTCAGTTGGTGATTGCCGGCCTGAGTGCGTTAATGATCTTCGGCTTGGCCCTGGCAATGAACATCACGCGGATCATCACCCGGTCCGTGCAGAGCCTGATCGCGCCGGCCATGGCGCTTGGGCGCGGTGAAACCGTGTCTCCGGGCCGTTTCGAACTCGCGGAAACCCATGAGGTTGCCAATGCCCTGGTGCGCGCCGCCGCCCTGCTCCAGGAACACGAGGCGGCGGAAGAAAAACTTCGAAAGGGCGAAGAGGAAGCAAAGGCGCGAGCCGATGCCGCCGAGGAGCTGGCGGCCATTGTGGAGGGCTCCGATGATGCAATCTTGTCAAAGACATTGGACGGCATAATTACAAGCTGGAACCGCGCCGCGGAAGAAATCTACGGCTATACCGCCGATGAGGCAATCGGCCTGCCTATGTCCATTTTGGTCCCGGAAGGCTGCCGGGATGAACTAACCGGGATTTTTCAGAAGATCAGCCGCTCGGAGCGCATCGAGCCCTTCGATACCACCCGGTTGAGGAAAAATGGCGAACTGATCCACGTTTCCCTCTCCATAGCTCCGATCAAAAACGCAGCGGGTGAGGTTGTGGGAGCCTCCACCATCGCCCGGGATATCACCGATCGCAAGCATGCCGAGCAAGAGCGGGAAAAGTTGGTCTTCGAACTCCGGAAAGCACTTGCCAGCGTGAAGACATTGAGCGGGTTGCTTCCCATCTGCTCATATTGCAAAAAGATACGCAACGACGAGGGCTATTGGCAGCAACTCGAAGCCTACATTCATCAGCGCTCCGAGGCCGAATTCAGTCATGGTTGTTGCCCCGACTGTTACAAAAAAGCGATGGCCGAACTCGACGAGGAGCCGGGTGGAGGTCAAACCAAACCGCAAAGCGATCCCCGGTCTGATCGATAAATGAGAGCCAAATCCCGCCTAAGCGGCCGACACTAAAAGTGAGGTATGGAATGCAGGGTGGCACGGGGTTTAGGGGGTTGCCCAAAGATGGCTTTCCTGTCCATCTCTTCCCTGAGCTTTTTGCCTTTTAGCAATTGCACCTTCCGCTGCGCCGCTTTTTCCACTGAATCCGTTTACCGCTGTACATCAGGAGCGCGGATTCAATATTCAGCCCGGCTCAGGTTGAATCCGGGGTACGTTCCAGGTGCTCCCTGCCTTTGGTAAGAATCTCGCGAAAGAGTTTATCCAGGTCGCTATCTTCTCCGATGCCGCTTACCACCTTCTCCGCCCAGTCAAGGTATTCCAACCGGCGCTCCAGCGGCCAGTCGGGCGGGGGTGAAATGGTTATGTCTCGAACGTTGCAAATCTTATCGGCAATTTTGATCAGCTTGGCGCCTCGGCTAAGGCCGGGGGCGTGAGCTATCTGGAGTTTCTTCCTGGCCGCCTTGGGCAGGCTCTTGTCATCCGATACTTCGAGGACCAGCGAAAGTACTTCCTCTCCGAACAGGCGGCTTATTTCTTCCGGACGGGCGCCCGTGTCCTCGATCACGTCGTGCAGAAGGG
Source organism: Desulfarculales bacterium UBA696 (assembly GCA_002298995.1). GTDB lineage: Bacteria > Desulfobacterota > Syntrophobacteria > Syntrophobacterales > Syntrophobacteraceae > SbD1. The sequence goes on along the minus strand of DBMO01000030.1, from coordinate 16,396 downwards.
CCGCTATCACAACTCTTGCGTCACGCACGCCTCCCACCCGCCACAAAAGCTCCGCCACTTCAATGGGATGATTTAGATAAGGTGTCCTGCGCGCATCCTTGCGCCTTTGCATTCGATGCTTTTCGGCGCAGTACCCGAGCGCTGTCAGAAAAAGAGAAAAGTCATCGAACGAAAGGCAATCCACGACTGCTTTGTCCTCACCTGGCGCGAAGCGCCGAAACGATATTCAGCCTTGAGGCCCTTACTGACGGGAGCATCCCGCCCACGATACCCATCACCACGGCGAAAACGACCGAGTAGACAGCGATCCGCCCGTTCAGGAGAAACCGGAAGGTAAGTTCGGAAAATGTCTGCCAGTTGAGCGTGGAGATGGTCAGCTTGTTCATGAATGAGGCCCCGAAAAGCCCCAGGGCAGCCCCTAAAAGGCTGAGAAAGACGGATTCGGCGAGGAAGGTCATCAAAATGACCCTTCTTTTGAACCCGAGCGCCCTAAGGGTACCGATCTCCGAGGTCCTTGCCGCCACCGCCGCATACATGGTGATCATTGAACCGATAATGGCTCCCAGGCTGAAAATGAGGGTAAGGCTTATCCCCAGTATCCGGATGAACCTTGCCATCAGCTCGGATTGGGCCTTGTAGTATTCGTTTTCGCGCCACGCTTCCTCGACCAGGCGCGGGTCCTTGATAACCCTTTCCTTTAGTTCGGAAAAAGCACCCGGGTCCCGCATGCGCATGGTTACCGACGAGTACACCGGCCGCTTGAAAGCGCTCATCAGAGTGTCTACATCCGCCCAGACCTCGGAATCGAATGCCGTCCCGCCACCATCCATTACTCCCACGATGGTCCATGTCCTGCCGCCGAAAGAGAGCGTGCGGCCAAGCCCTCCGACGTTAAATTTCCTGGCAATATTGGACCCGATCATGACTTCCGACGAACCCGGCGCAAACTCGCGCCCGGCGCTAATTTTCATCTGGCTTCGAAGTTCGAGTGAAACCCCGTTCACAGCCCCCCTAACACCAACGTGAGATGCAGCGCCGGTATCTTTCCTCGGAAGGTTCACGAGCACCAGGACCTCATGGGCTGTGAGTCTTTGCCCGTTGCCGCTCACCGAAACCTCCGGGAGGGTCTCGAGTATGGCCGCATCGTTTCTGGGAATAATGCTCTGCATCTCGGTCTCGGACGAGCGCCTGATAAAAACAGCGTTTTCCGGGCTGCCGGAGGTTATGAGCGTTTGCTGGAGCCCTTCGGCAAGCATGAGAACCGTTGCGAACACGAATATGACAAGCCCCATGCCGCCGGCCGTAAGCAGCGTCGTAAGCCGCCTTACCCAAAGATTTCGGTAGCTGTAATGGAAAAGGTTCATGGTTCAATATTAGCAGATTTTAGGAATCCCTTAAATTCCTTAAAGCGCACAATCCTCCCGTGTCATTGACATAATCCTTAAAGGCTTCTTACTTTCATTTTAGGCCTGTGATTTCAATTAAATTAAGCAACTATGAACACATTAGCCATATGTTATTCCACAAGAAGGAGTATCCAATGGAGAAGCGGTTTTCGTTTTTCTCTATCGCGGCGCTGACGTTTGCCCTGATGTTGGTTTTCGGGATGCCAACGGTAGTAAAAGCGGCCGGCGATATGAACCAGAAGGACATGTCGTCCAGTTCTGCTCAAGACAGCTCCCGGAGCAGTAGTGGGCAAAGTGGGCAATACCAACATGACATGAGCGGGTCGTCAATGTCTAACCCTCACGCCAGGACGGATACCGACCAGTCAAATGCGGGCACTACGTCGTCGTCCGGGATGAGTTCGGGCTCCGATTACCATGGCAAGTCGGGCCAGGAAAAGGATAAAGGCGAGTACCACGGCAAATCCGACACCGACACGATGCACGATCATGGAGCATCCGGCTCCAAGATGATGGATGAGCGTCACGGGAAGATGGAAAACCGGTCTTCCGGATCGGATAAGGATAAGTCCGCATCCACCGAAAAACTGAGTGCCAAGGAGCAAAAAGAGATCAGCTCGTTTCCGGCGGAACACAAGGAGATAATAACTAGCCTGCCTGAGAAGGAAAGGCGTGAATTCTTCAGTCTCAAGACGGCTGAGCGCGAAAAGTTCTTCTCCCTGTCTCCTCGCGAAAGAGAAACTTTCTTTACTCTGAAGCCCCGGGAACGTACCACCTTCATTCAGCTGCCGTCGGAGCAAAGGGAAACTTTCATTACTCTGAAGCCAGAAGAGCAGCACCGGTTCTTCTCGATGAACCACCGGGAACGGACAAAATTCCTTACATCCAGGTCCGAGCACGGGCAGCGTATGTCTGGCAGGGACACTGAGAAAGGGGAGATGCGCAGTAAAGATATGGATACGCACTCCAAGGATGCCGATGCACCGCGAAGCTCGAAAGACATGGGAACATCGGGCAGCATGAAATCCGATGAAAGCGGGACCGGAAGCACCTACCACAAAGGCGGGATGAGCGGAGAAAGCGACCGGAGCAGCAAGTCGGATAAAAGCATGAACAAAACCGATATGGACACGAGCGGGTCGGACAAGAGCATGAACAAGTCTGACAAGGACATTAGTGGTTCACAGAGTAAAAAGAGCGGCGCCTATGATCATGGTACCAGCACGATGAGCCGCGATTACGGCACTCAGCAGCGGGACAAGGATATCTCGGGAAAGTCTTGGCAGAGTGATTTTGACCGCAGCTCGAATCAGCCCTCGAAAAGCGGCTCGAGCCAGTACGATCAGCAGAAAAGCAAGGCGAATAAGGATTTGACGGATCAGGCCTGGTAGGTGAACAGGCCAAATGAGAACCGGCGGTAAAGTGCCGCCGATTTGCATTCAGCTTGGTTCAAGGTCTGGAGGAAGAACCCCCCGCGGGGCAGACTTGAAAGCCTGCCCCGCGGACTGAGCTTTGCAGGTTTAGTTGAGGGCTGCTGGAGCCCAATCCGGGGGTGTAACTGCTGGAAACGAGACTCCACACTCCGGCGCTGGGAGTTGGTTTAGATTTTGGATTACAGCTTCTGGGTTGAACCCGTCACCGCTCAATCCAATCTACTAAACCCGGTCGAAAACCCAGCGGTGCAGGCTTCCCAGCCTGCCGGTGTTTAGCCAAGCAGGCATCCCGGATCAGCCGACTCTAACCAAATATTGCCTCCATCGGTCGGTAGCAATCCCTGCCGGGATTTGAAAGATCTTCAATTTTACCGATTACACCCGCAACCTCAATTCCCGAAAACCTTTCCACCGCCTCGATGTTTTCCCGGATCATTTCCGCCGGAGTCTGTGCTTCGGCATCTATAAGAACAATTCCGATGGGGTCTATTCCCCTGATTTTAAGCGACTCCACGCAGAGCAGGGTATGGTTTATCGTGCCCAACCCGGCACGGGCGGCCAGAATGGGCCTAGCGCCCAGCATGGAGATCAAATCTATCATGAGCGTGCTTTGATCAACTGGAACGAAAAGTCCCCCGGCCCCTTCGAGCACCAGGACAGAATGGCCGGAAGCCCTGCGTTCAACCGCATCGACGATCACCTTTAGATCGATTTTCCTGCCTTCATCGCGTGCGGCAAACCAGGGCGCCTTGGGGTTTTTGAAACAGTAGGGGACGCTTGCCGCGGGGTCCTTGCCCTTTAGCTCCGGCAGCTTTTCATAAATTATCCGGGCATCGCTGTCGGTATCGTAGGGGTCCCGGCATCCCGTCTGTATCAGCTTTATATAAAAAGGATTTTCACCGACCCTGTAGAGGTGGCGCATCACGAGAAGGGAGAGTACGGTTTTGCCCACCCCGGTATCAGTTCCCGTGATGAAGATCCTGCCTGATTTCAGATCGAGCTTTTTCATAGGCTCCTTTCAGGGATTCGACAAAAATGGCTATGTCATCCGGCGCGTGCAGGGCGCTAATCCCGACCCGCAGTATAGCCCGCCCGAGCGGTACGGTGGGAAAGCGCGCAGGGAAGGCAAAGACGCCCCTCTCGGAAAGGTTTCGGGAAACCGAGGCGGCAAGGGCTTCATCGCCAATTTCCACTGCTATGATGTGGGCGTCTCCACAAGTGTTGAAGCCGTCCGCCCCGAGCGCCTCTTTCATGAGCAGGCTATTCTTACGCAGTGTCTCGCGCTCGGCGTCGCAGCGGAAAACTATTTCCAGGGCATCGAGCGCCGATGCCGCGTGGGCCTCGGGCAGCGTGGTCGAATAAATCAAAGGTGATGAGAAGTTGAACAGATACTCCTTGAAGCCTTCGGGCAGTAAGGCGAATGCGCCGAAAAGTCCGAAGGACTTGCCGAGTGTGCCGACGGCGACGTCGGCAATCGATCTGCCGATACCACGCCCCTTCTCACCCAGCGCGCCGAACGAATGCGCCTCGTCAACCAATGTCAGAAACCCGTGAGTCTTTTTCAGCCCCGCGATTCCTCCGAGATCTGGAAAGTCGCCGTCCATGCTGAAAAGCCCCTCGGTGAGGACAAAGAGCTGTTTTTCGCTCCGGGATTCAAGGCGCTTTTTCAGGTGTGACATCGAATTGTGCTTGAACCCCAGAAATTCGGCTTTGCTCAGCTCCATGCCCTTTACAGTGCTTGCATGAACGTGTTTATCGAAGATAACAGTATCGTCACGGCCGAAAAGGGCGGATACCACACCCATATTGGCCTGGTAGCCCGATGGGAAGAAAAGAGCGTCAGAATATCCGAAGTATTCCGCAAAGGCTTTTTCAGCCTGTGAAATAACCGAGTAGTTGCCGGTGACGAGCCGGGAGGAAGAAGATGAGGCGCCGTATCTTTTGAAATTCGCCGCCACCTTTTCCGCCAGTTCTCTGGACGTGCCGAGACCCAGGTAATCGTTGGAGGAAAAATTCAGGATCTTTCTACCATTTACGAAGACGTACTTCCCCTCTCTTTTCTCTATTTGGGGCGGGTTGCGGTACAGCCCGGCCTGGCGCTGTATCAGCAACTTGTCTTTGAATCTCTTTTCAAACATGAAAATACCTTCCGGTAATGTGACTGAAGTATGTCCCGGTTGAAGCCCGATTCACCGTATTCGGCCAGGGCGAACATGAATTCTCCGTTGATTGCGGCCCCGTCTTCCAGATTCGCGGTGAGGCGGTATGAAAAAGCAGAGCTGCCGCGGCTCTCCAACTTACCAAAAAGTTTACAATTGCCGGACAATTCAACTTGCGGAGGCAGCGAGCAGCTCTTTATCCCGAGCAGAAACGCGTGTTTTTGGAAATCGACGAGATACCGGACGTGAAACGCTCCCAGCTGTGCGAGGGCTTCGATGGCAAGATAGAGCGGGGCGCGGTCCAACCGTTTGAATCCCTCGATGAAATCCGGTCCGGCATCCAGGATTCCATCCAGCATCACAAACCCGGAGAGGTCTGAGCGGATGGCTATAATGTCCATTTTCTCACCACCAGGGCCGCGTTCTGGCCCCCAAACCCGAAATTTTCGAAAAGCATGGTTCTTGCCGGGATATCAAGGTTCTCGCGAACGAAATTAAGACTGTCGTTGCAGGGTTGGACGAGGTTTCGAATCCTTGGCAGCAACCCGTTTTCAAGACATGCAAGGCCAATAGCGAGTTCGACCGCTCCGCATGCCGCAGCCAGGTGGCCCACCCATGACTTGATGGCGATAATGCGAGGTTTATGCGAAGCGAAAATCCGGCCTATTAGATTGGACTCCATCTCATCATTTAGCTGGGTGCCGGTCCCGTGGGCCGAGATGATGTCGATCTCGCCGGGGCCGACGCCGGCCTCGACCAGAGCGAAGCGAACCGCCGCCTCGCCCCACTTCCCCGTTGGGTCGGGCGCGGTCATGTTGCAGCCGTCCATCGAAGTCCCAAAACCGCAAACTTCGGCAATGATTTCAGCACCTCGCGCCTGGGCGTGATCAAGGTTTTCAAGCAGGAAAAAGGCCCCTCCCTCACCGGGGACAAAACCCTTCCTGTTTACGCCAAATGGGCTGTACTCCACCGCACAGTCGCCGTTTCCGGTCCACAGCGCCTGGGCCTTTTTGTAGGCAAGCAGGGCCCCGGGGCTCAGGCGTGAATCGCCGCCCCCGGCAAGGGCCAATTCGAGGTAGCCGTTTCGAATTCTCCTGAATGCCTCGCCGATTGCCTGAAGGGATGCAGAGCATGCAGTGCCGATGGTGGCGTTTTCGCCATGAATTCCCGCAAGGTCGGCGATTGCCGATGCGGCGGTATTTGGAAGAAACTTCAAGATCCACAGGGCGGGGAGGTCTTGCCGGTCCATGTGGCCGTCGTGGATTTCGGGAAACTCCCCTCCAATATCGAGGTTCGGGCCGGAGCCGACGAAAAGGCCTGTTTTTTGGAGCATCTCACCCGAAAGAGCGGCTTTTTTCAGTGCTCCCATGGCCGAGGCAGCACAGAAAGCGGCCCCCCGGTTCAAATAGCGCAAATTCTTGTACCGGCCGATAAAAGCCCTCGGGCTGAAATCCTTTCCCACCGGGCAGGTCCAGACGCAGGGATCGAACTGCGAGCGCTCGAAAGCACTCTTGCCTTCCCGGATGGCACTGACGATTTCACCCGATGAAAAACCGAGCGGGGAAACGACCCCGACTGAAGTTATTACGACTCGATGCATGTTCTTAACTCAGGAATTTAGGAATTTAGGGATTTAGGAATCGGGGAATTTCGGAGCTATCAAGGACTTGTCCGTAAATAAGCACATGTAGGTGGGCACGGTTTTTTCGTGCCCACCGGTTGCGAATTTAGATGAATCAACAGTCGGTGGGCACGAAAAAACCTTGCCCACCCTACAGTCTAACATCCTGTTGGCGATGCAACCCTGTTTACGGATAAGTCCTAAATTCGTTAATACCTGAATTCCTAAATCCCTCAATTCACTCTATTTCACTGTATATCTCCGAGAGGTTTTTCCTCTCGACTGGGGCCGGGGATTCGTCGGGGAATCCCACGGTGATGAAGCATTTTACGCGAACGCCTTCGAGCCCCAGGATCTTTTCGACTTCGGGCAGGAAGGCCAGGGGGCCGGTCAGGATGCAGGTGCCGAGTCCGATGGCTTCACTTTTCAGCATCAGCGACTGGAGGGCCAGGCCGATCGAGATATCCAGGTCGGTTTCGCTACGAACGGTTTCAGGCGGCAGGATTCCCGCTTCCCGGAGCTTGCCCGAGAAGCTCTCATGGCCCGTGACGGTCCCCGCGGCAAGGATTACCGGCGCGTCGAACATGAACTCCGAATAGCGGAAGTAGGCGTTTATGAGATTTTTAGTCTTCTTCGCCCCGCCTTTTTCGTCCAGAATTTCGAGAAGCTCCCGGCGCCGTTCTATCATGGCGCCGTGGAGTTTTTCCTTTACCTGTTCGGACGATATTCTGAAGAACCTCACCGGCTGGCTGTTCGATGGCGACGGGGCCAGGGCGGCGCAGGAGATTATCGATTCGATCCAGCCCGGGGACGGCACCTCGGACTTATATTTCCTGATGCTCCTCCGCTTGCGGATTATTTTTTCTATTGGATCGATAAAAGCTAGCATCCGTTTTTCCCGGCCCGCCAGGAGACGTAAGACATAAGGTCCTTCACCTTGAGCACGGGGCCGCCTTCTAGATCGCTCAGGATCTCCCCGGCCCTTTCACCGTTAATGAACGGGAATTGCCGAAGTATCCGATTCCCTGCATCTCCGTTCGCGCCCGCGCCGTTGAGGCAGGTCCTTAGCGATTTCAGATATATCTCGTCGTCGTTTATCTCGACCTTGAACCTGGAATTAAGCGCGACGGAAAGCTCGAGCAGGTCGATCGATTCCGCGTCCAGCTCCCTTATGACGTAGGTTTCCAGCGTAACTTGTTCGGCGTCGATATCAAGTATTTCAGTAAGAGATTCGCGAATTTCGCCGAAAATATCCATGAAACTGCCTCCGTTCGACTTAGAATTTCATTTGACGGCCGTAAGCCCGCCGTCCATGCATATTTCCACCGCATTGAACGCCGCGGCGCAATCCGAGAGAAAAAAGAGTACCGCCCGCGCAACTTCACCGGGATCGATCGGCCTGCCGATGGGAGTTCCCGCAACCGCACCCTGGTGGGCTTCGATGTAGCGCGCCCCCCGGCCGGAATCCACGTAACCGGGCCGAAGGGTAACGGAGGTGATTCCACGCCCCGCCATTTCCACCCCCACGCTGCGATAGAGGGCCTCCGAAGCCAGTTTTGCCGCCGCATAGAAGCCCTGCCCCGGATTGGACCGCCCCGCCGCGGCAGACGATATGAAAACCATCCGGCCGTGCCTTTTTTTCAGCATGGCCCGCGCCGCCCGCTTTATCAAATCGGCCCTCGTTGAAACATTTTCAGTGAAATACCGGCCGGCTAGTTCGGTATCCGCCGATCCGACCAGGCTCTCAAAATCCCCCTGCGCAAAATCCACCAGGTAATCCGGCCCCTCTTCCATTTGCGAAAAGAGCCGCTCAACCGATTCGGCACTCGATAAATCCAGGTACGCCGTATTGAAGCTCCCTTCGAACTCCTTGAGCCTGTCCACGATCTTGCCGCGCCCCTGCTCGCTTCTCCAGGTAAGAATCGGATACAAGCCCTCGCCCACCAGAAGTCCCGCAAGGCGGAGCGACATCTCGCAGCTCCCGCCCGCAATCAGTACGCGGCGGCCCTTGAATTCGAGCTTCATAGTCCAAGAGTCCCCGTGGCGGCCACGGACTTGCCGCTGAAAAGCGAGCATCTGATATCCCTGCCGGAGAGTTCGATCCGGTACGGGTATTCTCCGGGGGAGACGAATTTTTTAAACCTGAAAGCGCCGATGGACCTTACCCTCTGCTCCGTGCACAGCTTATCCGCCGCCATCATAAAGGCCCGGATTATAACGCTGCCGGGCACAACCGGGTTTCCCGGAAAGTGATCGGCATAGATCCGGTCCGCGGGGTCGAAGAAAAATGAGCCTTCAAGGTGCATCATCCACCATCCAAAACCGCTGTCATAAACCTTCGGTGACGATACGAATCGATTCGTGGGTTATGTCGCACATCCGGTCAATCTCACCAGGCGAGATCGCAAGCGGCGGCATCAGGACGATCACCGGGCCAAGCGGACGGATGATCAGGCCGCGTTTTCTGGCCTCGAGGATTACCCGGTGGCCGATCTTGAGATCGGGGGCGTATTCGCCCTTGCTTTTTCTCTCGGATACCAGCTCGATCCCGATCATTATCCCCATCTGCCGTATGTCGCCGACGTGGGGCAGGGCCCTGAAAGTCTCCAGCCGCTCCGAGAGCTGCTTGATCTTTGGTTGAAGCCGCTCCAGCACCTTTTCTTCATGGAATACATCGAGGCTCGCAATCCCGGCGGCGCAGGCCAGGGGATTTCCGGTGTAGGTGTGTCCATGGAAAAAGGCCTTGAATTCCTCGTATTTTCCGAGAAAACCCTGGTAGATTTCCTCGGTCGCAAGCGTTGCGGCAAGCGGAAGGTATCCTCCCGAAATGCCCTTGGATAACGCCATGAGATCGGGAGATACGCCCTCGTGCTCGCAGGCAAACATTTTGCCGGTTTTTCCAAAGCCTACCGCAACCTCGTCGGCGATCATCAGGATGCCGTGCCGGGTGCAAAGCTCCCTGACACCCTTGAGGAACCCCGGAGGCTGGATCAGCATTCCCGCCGCCCCCTGCACCAGGGGTTCGATAACGAGCGCGCAGGCATCCCTAGCATGCCGTGCAACCAGCTCATCGAGCCTGCCGAGGCACTCCAGGCCGCACGACGGATAGTCGCGCCCGAAGGGGCACCGGTAACAGTACGGGGACTCGGCCTTAAACGAGTCGAAAAGAAGAGGACTGTATTTTTCGTGGAAAAGGTCTATTCCGCCGATGCTGACCGACCCGATAGTATCGCCGTGATAGGCGTTCTTAAAAGATATGAATTTCCTGCGGGCGGGATCTTTGCCCGCCTGGATATGATATTGGAAGGCCATCTTGAGGGCGACTTCGACCGAAGTCGAACCATTATCGGAATAGAAGACCTTCGTGAGTCCGGGAGGGGCGATCTCGACCAGCTTCTTCGCCAGCCTGATCGCCGGGATGCTTGAAAGGCCCAGCAGGGTTGTATGTGCTACCTTGCCCAGTTGGTCCTTTATCGCACTGTCGATTTTCTCTTTCCTGTGGCCGTGTACGTTGGTCCAGAGCGATGAAACCCCATCTATGTAGGAGTTGCCGCGGATATCCGTCAGAGTGCAGCCTTCGCCCGATTCGATGATGAGGGGCTCTTCCAGAGTATAATCCTGCATCTGGGTAAACGGGTGCCATACATATTGCCTGTCATCATTTGCCAGGCCAAGGTTTCTTGCCTCGATAGATTCCATCCGCCGTTCCTCGTGTTTCAGCTTCATTTTAGGCCGCAAATAGGCTGCGACTTGCAGCATTTGATCTCGTAGGGACTAAAACAGGAAGGGCCTCCATTGTCAACCCAAATTCAAGACAATGGTTAACAATCCATGGCTGGAGGGCCGGCCCATTGGAACAACTGCACCGGATCGCGAAATGCGAGTTGGCCATTGTAATTACCATATAGGAACCTGGAGCCGAATCCAGGATCGTGGAAATCAGGCCGGATCCTTGCCTGACAAGGATTTCGGGTGAAACAGATCTTCAAGGCACAAATTTTGCTCAAGGTAAGCCCGAAAGATTAACGAAAGAGAATTCCAGCTCATAAAAGGCAAACCGCGCGAAAGCGCGGGACGCAAAGTCACTGGCCTAAGTCTCGGATAACCGGGATACGGCAGCAGGACCGCTGAGCAGATGCAGCACCTCCCTGGGGCGTCTGGATTTGCCGGCAGATGTCTCAAGGAGGAGAAGATGGTCCACGGACGGATCGCATGGAAGATGCTGGGATTAATGCTGCTCATCTTCTTTGCTGGTTCCAACACCGCTCTCGGCAGCCAGGTTCGACTGGCCTGGGACCAGGTTAGCGATTCATCCGTTACGGGCTATAAAGTCCATTACGGTTTGGCAAGCCGCAATTACACAAATTCCCTGGACGTTCAAAACAATCTGACCTGCCTTCTCACCGGGCTGCCCGATGCCCAGGCGCTCTATTTTGCCGTCACCTCCTACTCGGCCACTGAGGAAAGCGACTACTCGGAGGAACTCGTCAGCTATACGGTTCAGGCCTCCTCGCCCTCAAACGGCCAGATTCTTCCGGCAGGAATTCTGGTTCTGGCAAAAGGCTCTTCACAGACCTTTTCGATAGTGCCCGACAACGGATATGCAGTTTCGGACGTGCTTGTCGACGGCACGTCGGTGGGTGCGGTCTCCGCTTATACCTTTTCCGATTTGAGCGCCTGCCACACGATTTCGGCAACATTTACCTCCACTGATCAGACCGATCTGGCCATCTCGGCAAGCGCTCAGGCCGGCGGCTCCATATCTCCTTCGGGATCAGTGATCGTATCACCGGGGGCCGACCAGTCATTTACAATTTCGCCATTGGCGAATTACCACATTGTAGATGTGCAGGTTGACGGCGCCTCCGCCGGAGCGGTTTCAACCTACACTTTCTCGGACGTATCGACCAATCACGCCATATCAGCCAGTTTTGCACTGAATACCCATACGATTACACCGACGCCCCAGGCGAACGGATCGATTTCACCGGCATCGGCGGTAAAGGTTAATCACGGAGCCAGCCAGACCTTCACCATAACCCCAAACCCAAATTACAAGGTGTCTGACGTGAAAGTTGACGGAGTCTCAGTCGGATCGGTCACGAGCTACACTTTCCCAAATGTTTCGGCCAATCACACCATATCAGCCAGCTATGCCCTGAACACCTACACGATTACCCCGACGGGCCAGCCGAACGGATCGATCTCTCCCGCAGCGCCCGTAACCGCCAACTCCGGTGCGAGTCAGACCTTTACCATCACTCCGAGCGCCAACTACAAGGTCTCTGATGTGAAGGTGGACGGGGTCTCAGTCGGGGCAGTCACGAGCTATACCTTCTCGAATCTGGCCGCAAATCACACCATTACGGCAACATTCGCGCTGAATACCTACACGATCACAGCGGCGGCCCTGGGGAATGGATCGATCTCTCCCTCATCGGCTGTAACTGTCAACGCTAGCGCAAGCAAGACCTTCACCATCAGTCCGAGCGCCAAGTACAAGATTTCCGATGTAAAGGTGGACGGAGTCTCGGTTGGGGCGGTCCAGAGCTACACTTTCAAAAACGTTACGGCCAACCATACGATAACCGCAAGTTTTTCGGCCCCGGCCCAGCTGTCGGCCGGCATGAAGAAAAACGCGACTGCCCTTATGGCTTATCTTTTGTCGGATGAATTCTAGACGGGCCCATGGAGGAGGGGGTGGGGAGCAATCCGCTAATCCAATGAATGCTTAAGTTCAGACATTTTGTTCCGATTTTAAATTAAGAGGCATGGAAAAGGAGGGATGACATGAAAAAAGTAGTGTTGGTTCTGGCAGTAATCTTTATCTTTCCGCTGTTGCTCGGCACGAGTGCACAAGCCGCCTCCGGATGGTTCGCCTGCGAAATTACAACGGTGGGCTCAGGCGGCGACTATGTCTTCGTCCAACTCTCCGATACATCAGGCAAGTTTACAAACACGCCGTTTATCGCGTACCAGTCCAGGGCCAAGGAAATACTCGCAACCGCCATGTTCGCAAAGATCAACAGCAAGACGGTACTTGTTTTCCTTTCGGGGTCGGAGGCATACAGCGTGGTTATATCGATGTTCGTTAACTAGGCGTCGCTGCGAACGGATGAACCTGGACCGAATCTTTGGCTTTTTGACCTATTGCACCGTCGAGGCGGCCAAGCAACCATCGGGGTGCATGCACTCAGTGCGGAAAGCCCGGGGTTCTGTTTTCGTTTTGCAGTCCGGAATCGGTGCTTGAGCCTTATCAGCTTTTGGGCGACCGGCTGTGTTACCAGGGGAAAAGCAGGCCATGGGCGGGAAATTACAAGGATCGAGTCCTTTATGGCATCTGGCTGCACGCGGGGTGCTGCTTTGCTTCTTTCTCTGTGCTCTCACCGGTTGTGGATCTCAGGAAGGCGCTGCGCCGGAAAAGAAAACGAACGATTCCCTCGGTAGTGCTCCCAAATCCCGCATGACCGAGCCGGGCAAATCCAGAGATCAGCAGCGGGAAGCCCTCGAATCCGAACTTCTATCACCTGCAAAGCAAGATAAACCTGTTTCAGCGGCAAAATCCCCAGGCGGCAATTCCGCGGAGAAGGCGGCGCCTGCCGGCCAACCGGCCCCTTCGGCAAAATTCGACATAGATCAATCCGAAGTGGTTCCCCCAATGATTCCCGGTCAGCGCGGCCCCACTCAAGCGCAAATCAAGGCGCTCATGGAAAGTTACTCCAGCAAGCTAACCCCGGAATCGTTTGAAGTTATTCCTCCTCCCGAATTGGGACAGCCCGGCACCACACTGGCTGAAATAAATACGCTAAATAAGTCTCGTGAAGGACTTGAGATCGAGGCGGATTTTCTTGAAATAGCTCCACCCGGAGACTCTGGCCGACCGGCGGCCACCCGAGCGGAAGTGGAGGCTGTACTAGGGCTGGAAGGCGATATGAAAAGCGGTTCGTTCGAGGTGTCTCCCCCGGAAATACCGGGAGGAAACGGTATTACCCAGGCGGAAGTAGCTGCCTTAGGTACGCTGCAGCCTCAAGGGAATCGAGGGTTCCTGCCCGTATCCAAAAACCCCGCCGGCAAATGATTCGCTGAATTCGGTTTTTATCCAGCCGCGAATATCCCGCGCCACCATCCATGGACCGGCAACTTCATCTTCCCAGCGCCGAGCCCAAAAGCAAGAGCGAGGAAAGACATCCCTGACCCCTGAAAGGCGGAGAAATCCTCGATTACATTTCTTTTATTTACCGCACCTGCGCCGAAAACAGCGAAAATCACGCAACTTCGTCGATATTTTCCTCTAATTTTACTGAAGGCAAGCGCTCGATCGGGTTCTCGCGCACAATGGCGCACAAGCCGGCAATGAAGAACCCCAGAAAAGTACCCAGAAGCAGTCCTGACATGAACACCATAAGAGCTTCCCCCTCCAAGGAATAGCACCACTCTCCTGTCCGGTTGGACAAGCTTTCGTGCCAAAGGCATATGAGGGGACTGGGACAAACCCTATAATCTATTTAATTCAGTGTCAAGAATAACCCATGCTCGGCGGCTGTTTTTTTTAAGGTTTTCGCTTCCTTAATCAGAGCGCGAGCCTGCGCCGGACTATGCCGTCCGGGCGATAACCATCTCCGGTTCGGGCTCGGGTTGAGCTTCGGGCTCAACCGCGGCCTGGAGCTGCGACACCTGCAGTTCGTAGAGGCGGCGATATTCGCCGTTGGGCAGCATCAGCAGTTCTTCGTGCCGGCCCTCCTCCACGATCGTCCCATTGGCCATGGCGATTATCGTATCCGCATTCTTTATAGTAGACAGCCGGTGAGCGATCACAAAGGTGGTGCGCCCCTTCATCAGGAATTCCAGTGCATTTTGAACTTCCCGCTCCGACTCGCTGTCAAGCGATGATGTTGCCTCATCGAGAATCAGGATGGGGGCGTTTTTCAAAAGGGCCCTGGCGATGCAGATCCGCTGGCGCTCGCCGCCCGATAGCCGCCCGCCCGCCTCTCCTATCTGACTGTCGAAGCCCTGGGGCATGTTCATTATGAAGTCGTATGCATTAGCCGCCCTGGCTGCCGCGATTATTTCCTCATTGCTCTTTGTGATGTCGCCGTAGGCTATGTTGTTTCGCACCGTGTCATTAAAGAGGATGGATTGCTGGGTCACAATCCCGATCTGGGAACGCAAGGATTTAAGAGTGGCGTCGCGAACATCCATGCCGTCAATCAACATTGCCCCTTCGGTAACGTCGTAGAACCGGGGGATGAGGTTTACCAGGGTGGTCTTTCCAGCCCCGCTAGTCCCTACCAAGGCGATGATCTCCCCGGCCCTTGCCTTGAGATTGATGTCGCGCAGTATTGGCTTACCGCCGTAATTGAAACATACGTTTCTTAGTTCGACGCTTTCACTGATAGGCGGCATTTCGACCGCGTCCGGTTTATCCTCGATGTCGGCAGGTATGTCGAGAATCTCGTAGACCCGGTCAGCCGCGGCCATCCCGAGCGGGAGCATACTCACCGTGTAGTTGAGCCTCTTGACGGGGTCATAGAGCATGATGAGGGCGGCAATAAAGGAAAAAAAGTTTCCCGTGGTGGATGTTCCATTGATTACGCACATTCCGCCGTACCAGACGGTGAACACGATGACTATGCCGCCCAGAAACTCCATTATCGGTGATGAAAGCGCTGCAATTGCGACGGTCTTAAGGGATATCTCAAGACACTTTTCATTCATCTCCTCGAAGCGCTTCTTTTCGTATTCTTCCATCCCGAATGCTTTAACGATTCGCGCCCCACCTATCGTCTCGTGCAGGGCGATGGTAATGTCGGCAAGGGATGCCTGGCCGCTCGCACCAATTTTGCGAAGCATTCTGCTGACGCGAACCACCGGGTAGAAACCGATTGGAAGCACCAGCATCGCAATGCTTGCAAGTTGCCATTCACGCCAGAAGGCAATAGCGATCAGCCCGATAATGCTGAAGAGGTCTTTGAGAATCCCGGCAACGGCGCTGGTCGCGGTGCTCTGAAGGAAGGTCACGTCATTTATGATCCGTGACATCAGGTCGCCGGTCGAATTCTTGTCGAAAAACGACAGCGGCAGGGTCTGTATGTGGTCGTAGAGCCGCTGGCGAAGGTCCGTGATCATCCGGGTGCTCACGTGACTGGTGAGGTAAGTGTTGCCCCACATGCAAACACCCCGGACCGTTACCAGCACGAGGACCGCCAGGGGCAGGAGCAGCAGCTGGTTTGCATTCTTGTTGCTGAAAATTTCATCCAGGACAGGCTTAATAAGATAGGCCTGTCCGGCTGTCGTCCAGCCCACGCCCAGCATGCATAACATTGCCAGGACCATCCGTCTCCAGTAAGGCTTGACGAGGTCCAACATCCGCTTGTACGTTGCCCTGTTTATCTTTGGTACCAATTGCTTCCGAGCCTCCATGTGATTGAGAGAAATCGGGCGAGTATAGAACGATATTCACGTGTTTAGGAAGAAAAAAGTGCCGGATTTCGCCACCAGGGGCAAGCGTTCACGCCGGCGGTTGAAGTTTTGATCTTTTCCGTTTTGAAATCGGAGGCAGGCAAGGTTTCAGGGACGGTCATTCGGATAAGGCCGTTGCCGGGTCATTTTTGCAAAAGCCGGCAAAAATCCGGCGGTTCCGGCGTGGTCGGGAGGGGCTGTTGCCTGAATAAGATATTTAGAAAATGTCGAGTCATCGTCGAATGACGCCTCGCGGTTGCAATCAGTGGGTAGCCCGGATTCATATCCGGGTGCGGAGCACAAGAAGCCCGGCGGCGG
>DBMO01000041.1 GCA_002298995.1 Desulfarculales bacterium UBA696 | reverse complement strand
GCCCGCGCGCGTCGCGGGCCGGCCGCTTTATTTTCCCGCCTCGACAGCGGATGGCGTTTCCACCAGCCCGCGGTCTAAAGCCTGTCCTCACCGTCGATTGCCTTCCCCTCAAAAAATATATGAGTTGCTTAATTCTTACCTCAATACCCCGGTTTCAATTACGCTGGAATGCCGGTCTAATTACAACTCAATTACGCAAGTGATTACTAAAACGTAATTGGATGCCCGTTAACCGCGATGGCAAAAGATAGGCTTGCGGCACTGCAAAGCCATGCCCCGAGCTGACCGGCCAGGCGATGCTTGAACGTCAGGTCAAGTCCCGCAATCCTGGCGAATGCGCGGCAGACTTTCCGGCTGACGCTTTTGTGCGGCGGAAAGGCCTCGGAGTATGATTCCAGGGCTGTTGCCTAAAAGCTGAATNNGGGAGGGGTTGGGGGAGGGGGTTGGAATTCTTAAATATATTCGACACCCTCCCCTAGCCCCTCCCATCAAGGGAGGGGGATTCGGCTCGATTCCCCTTTGGGCAATGACCCCGGGAGACCACGCCACAACCCGGCTCTGCTACTCATCTGATCGCAACTTGGTTATGAACGTTAGGTCAAGTCCCGCAAGCCTGCCGAATGCGCACGGGCCGTTTCCCCTATCAATAAATAGCTCAACGGAATAGCGGAATAAGACGATTCTATTTGAAGACCACCTTGAAGTGTGAGGCGCCGGATGCGCTTGTCAGTCCGGAATTATATTGCATGTCGCTTAGGCGCTTATGATGGCGCCGGGTGGCATGGAGGTTGCAATTTTTGCTTTGGCCTATTGAACTCCCGCGAACGGACAGAAGGGGGAAAACGGTTATGCGTTTGAGATCGATGAACTACCCAGTGGGCAACGAGAGAGGTTTTACGCTTGTCGAGGCGCTTGTGGTCGTCAGTATTTTGGCGATTCTTTCAGCTGTGGCCATACCCTCCTACACGAACCACATCAACAGGTCGAAGCAGACCGATGCCGCAGCCAGTTTAATGACGGCCAGGCTGGAGATGGAGGAATTCTTCGCCGACAACGGCCATTATGCCGCCACGATTCAATGCCTGCCGTCTTTTGTCGCAACAGGCAATACAGCGTGTCTGTCGGACTGCGGGGCCTGCGTCGGCGCAACCGCAAAGCCCAGGTACTACACGCTGTCCATCGCTTCAACCGGGGCCAACTATCAAATCTCCGCAACCAGGAAAATCTACACGTGGGCTGCCACGGACGTCGTGACAATCACCGGCAGCAGCGATAGTCCAACGGTCGCAAATACCAACGCACTCAAATTTTCCATCTTTGAATGGCTGTTCAATTAGGCCAGAGACAAGCATAGAGGAAAACATCATGATTGGAATCTGTCTGCGCATTTTCATTTTGCATCTGGCGCTTCTTTTCTGCTTTTCAGGCCCGGTATTCGCCGTCATGAAGGTAGATTCAGGACCGGTAACCGCAGAGCCGGGCAAAACTCAACAGGCAACAGAGCGATCTCACGACCAGGAAATTGTCAACGTAATCATAGACAGAATGGAAAATGGCTACCTCTATTCCAAGGCCGGCCAAGCCTATGAGATTGGCAGAGCCAAAGTGATCAACAACTCGAGTTCGACAAGCAAGGTCAAAATGGCCGAACTGACTTTCCGGAACGGCACTCTGGCTGTGGTAGTACTCAAATGAGAGAGAACCTCGATGCGCACTGACTTAGCAAAGCGAGAGCACATCATGCGAACGACAGCATGTCTTATTCTGATCGCGCTCCTTCATGCCGTTTTTCCGCCGGTGGGGAGTTCGGCCGATTCCTGCGGTAATTCTCTCAATCCGCCTTTCATTTCGAGCGCGACGAAGCCCAACATTCTAATAATTCTCGATAACTCGAACAGCATGGACGAAGATTTCCATGGGAATGCCGTAGGATCTTACTCTTCGGCCAGCAAGTCGAATGTAGCCAGGAAAGCACTGCAAACCCTGATAGCCGAAATCAAAACCAAGACTAATGTGGGGCTGATGACTTTCAACCTGCCCTCCAACGTAACCGATTCAACTCTTTACAATGCCGCCTATTTTACATCCTACAAGGACAGCTCGTTTTGCGGGGATACAAGCTCGACTCCGCCCAGCCCTTCGGACCTGGGAACTCCGGCCCAGGCCCCGGCATCATGCGTTGATTACTGCGAAACCGGAAGCCTGGGTTCGAAAAGCAGTTGCGAAACGGAATGCAGGACCCGCAACCCTGGATTCAGTGCAGATCTTCCCGATGCGATACTATCGGGAAGCAGCGCTCTAAAAAAACAATATTGCTCGCTCATTTATCCCAAGACTCAGCGGCTTGTTAATCCCAAGGATGCCAGCCATTACGTATATTTCAAAAATGCTTATCCGGGCTATATGGGCGACGACGGAGCCTATTACTATTTATACTCCGGAAGCGACATGTCAGGTACATCTTATAGCGCGACAAACGGGTCCGGGTCCTCATGGAACACTTACAAGTATTTCCGTTCCAAGACTGAAACTAACGATACGAGCGCGAATTACACGTCTAATTTCGCCACTACCGGCCTTGTACCCACGGACAGCGATAAGGCCCTGGGATTTTATAACTTTGGACAGAGGCTGTATTTGTACAGGATTGGCCCGACATGGTTAAGCAACAGTTCCGCGCCAACCAGCCAAATGGGCTACCTTAAGCTGGGAATAAATTCCCTGTCCGCCACGGATTCGAATGGTACGCCGCTACAGTACGACAATCTTTATAGCATGCTCGACCCCAGGGAGAACAACAGCTCCAGTACAAAGTATTGTTACAATTCCCTCGGAGTGACAAACGGCACGACTTGTACCTCGACCACCAACTGCAGCTCACCTTATAATAACAACTGCTCCATCCCTTATATGGGCTGTACGGCATCGGATAAGAATACCTGTTCATACGTAGTGAATGCAGGCCTTACGCCGACGGCCGGTACTCTCCAGACAGCATTGAACTACTTCAAGGGGTCCTATTCAAGCACCAAGTATTGCTACAACAGCACTATGGTTTCAAACGGCCAGACCTGCAGCAGAACCAGCGACTGCACGTCTCCCTACAATTCGAGTTGTTCCACCGTGCCGACCCCTATTACCGCATCATGTCAGAAAAATTATATAATCTACGTTACTGACGGCCAGCCGAGCACAAAAATCAACGGCACTACATCGACTGACATCACAACAGTACTGCCCGAAGTGATAACTCAACTCCAGAATCTGAAGACCGGGGTATCGGTAAAATTATCCGACAACAAGACTTATACCTTTCCGATAAAAACTTACGTGCTAGGAATGGGCCTTTCAGCCCAGGCGAAGGCCAACCTCGACCAGATGGCTGTCGCCGGCGGAACCCAAACCGATTCTGATTCGGCCTACTACGCAGACGACCCATCCGGTCTCAACGATGCTCTTCAGGCAATAGTAACCGATTTGCTCTCCCGTGTTGCTGCGGGAAGCTCGATATCGATCCTTTCGGAAGGGCAGACGCAAATGGGCGCCAACATTCTTCAAGGCGTCTTTTATCCCAGCAAGTTTTTCGGGAGCACGTCGATTGCCTGGACCGGGTATCTTTACGATTACTGGTTCTACAATGGGAAATCAGTGAGCAACATTCGCGAAGACACACCCTCCGGCGGCACGCACGACTACATTCTCGATCTCGACCAGGACTATGTTCTGGATTTCAAATTCGATGAGCAAAACGGAGTGTCGATTGACCGATACTGGGACCAGACCGGGAGCGGCGAGCCCGGCGGGGCCGCTATAGACAATGTGGACCTGGACCATGTGAACCCTCTCTGGGAGGCGGGAAAACAGCTATTCAAAATGACGGCTTCGGAGCGCACCATCTATACCAATGGCGGCAACGGGATTCATGGCGATGTCAATGAATTCGAGTTGGTTCCTTTCGACTCCACCTTCGCCCTAAACACAAATATCGGGTCTTTGCTGGGCAGCACGACAAATATTGATCCGTGCATAACGGGGACGGATAATACCGCGAAATACTCGAAGCTAATCGATTACGTCCGGGGGGTGGATAGCGACACCACTCTCAAGTATTGCTTGAACGGCAGCGGGGTAACAAACGGCCAGACTTGCGACTCGACTGCCACCTGTACGTCCCCCTACAATTCCCGCTGTTCCACCCTGCCGGGTTGCAGAAACAGGACGGTGGGCCTTTGCACGAGCGGGAGCGATTTCAGCAATACTCCCTGCAACACCGACAGCGACTGCCACGGCTCGGGGGCGTGCGTCAAAAATGTATGGAAGCTTGGGGACATCGTATATTCGACACCCAAGGTCCAAATGGACTACAAGTACTGCTCGGATGGCGCCAATTTCATCGATCCCGCTGTTTCCTGCACTTCAGATTCGGATTGCGGCGCCGGAAATGTCTGCAAGGAAAAGGAGAGCGTCGCGTTTGTTGGAGCCAATGACGGCATGCTGCACGCGATCAAGACCGGGGTGTTGACGAACCAGGGGGTGGACGCCGCATCCCACCAGGTCGAGAAGCTTACAGGGATAGATAATTCGGAAATGGGAAAGGAACTGTGGGGTTTCATTCCCAAAAACAGCCTCCCCTATCTCAGGTGCCTTGCAAAGCCCAGTACGTGCCATCTCTATTTCACCGAC
>DBMO01000077.1 GCA_002298995.1 Desulfarculales bacterium UBA696 | reverse complement strand
TCCAGATGGCTGCATATCCTCCCGTTCCCGCCCAGAGCAGGGTCCTTGATCCATCGGGGTTGATGGTGTAGCTCACCGGAGTCCAGCCGCTGTAAGGGCCCCACATTGGTTTGTCTATCAGAGTATTTGAGCTGTCGAGGGTCCAGATGGCTGCATACCCTCCCGATCCCGCCCAGAGCAGTGTCCTTGTCCCGTCTGGGTTAATGGTGTAGCTCACCGGAGTCCAGCCGCTGTAAGGGCCGTACATTGGTTTGTCTATCAGAGTATTTGAGCTGTCGAGGGTCCAGATGGCTGCGTAGCCTCCCGTTCCCGCCCAGAGCATGGTCCCTGTTCCATCGGGGTTAACGGCGTAGCTCACCGGAGTCCATCCGCTGTAAGGGCCGTAGCTTGGGTAGTCCGTCATTGTATTTGAGCTGTTTAGGGTCCAGAGGGCCGCATATCCTCCCGCTCCCGCCCAGAGCATGTTTTTGGTGATGGATACGTCCAGGGCGAAAATCGTGCCTTTGTTGTTGGAGCCTCCCGATTGGGTCATCCCGCAGAGCGTTGACCCCGAGAAGGTGAGGGAGCCGAAAGGATAGCTCCCGTCGGCTGTGCCACCGCTGAAGCTGTGGAGGATCTGGTATCCGCTGCCGTCAGTATTGATTTGAAAAACCGCGCCGTTGCCGCCGGCGCCTCCCGCAACGCTCATCCCATAGAGAGTGGCCCCCGAGAGTGAGATAGATCCGAATGGATTATTACCGGTTACATTGCTTGGATAACCCAGGAAGTTTTGAAGGACCTGGAACCCGGTGCCGTCCGTGTTTATCCGGAAAATCGTGCCGCCCTGGCTGGAACCTCCTCCAGTGGTCATTCCGTAGAGAGTGGAGCCGGAAATAGCGAGGGACCCGTTAGGGTAAGCCCCATTTGCACCGCTTGCAGTGCTGAAGTCGTACAGGGTCTGGAACCCGCTGCCGTCCGTATTTATTTTGAAAACCGTGCCGTAGCCGGTGCACCCGCCCGAGGTCATCCCGTAGAGCGTGGTCCCCGATAGTGTGAGGGAGCCATCGGGATTAACCCCATTGATCCCATCATCGGCGAAGTTGTGCAGGACACTGAACCCGGTGCCGTCCGTGTTTATCTGAAAAACAGCGCCGTAGCCCAATGTGGGCTGGCCGGCCGCTGTCATGGTGCCCGAGGTCATTCCGTAGAGTGTGGTCTCCGAGATGGCGAGAGACCCGTTAGGAGTACCTCCGCCGGTGCCGGTGCCGAAGCTGTAGAGGAGTTGGTACCCGCTGCCGTCCGTGTTTATTTTGAAAATCGTCCCGAGTCTGTTGGCGCCTCCGGCCGAGGTCATCCCGTACAGGGTTGTCCCGGAGAGTGTGAGACTGCCTAAAGGATTAGATCCATCGACAGTGCCAGGGTTACTGGCGGTGGGGGTGCCGTTGAAGGTGTGCAGAACCTGGAACCCGGTCCCGTCAGTGTTTACGGCGAATATCGTGCCGCAACCGCCACCGCCGCAGTTGACGCTGTCGCCTCCCCCAAAAGTTGTCATCCCGTAGAAGGTGCTCCCCGAGAGGGTGAGGTCACCCGAAGGACTACCTCCATCGTTCACACCGCCGCTGAAGCTGTGCAGTACGGAGTCCGCGGCCCACGAAGAGGGGTTGCCAAGCGCTCCCGCCATGCAGATGAATAGCGAGATGCCGATAACCAGTGCATGCGCAAATCCCTTTCTAACTACCATTTCATATCACTCCATCATCATGTTTCGAATCGGTCCGCCTTAAATCCGGAAACTTACGTGTTCGATTTCAAACGGCAGCGAATCCGGTCGTATCCGGCCGCAGGGATTAAAGCAGCGCAATTACCCCCTGCATTGAAGCGGTCAACTGTTTAACTAGAACCGCGTTGTAAACACCGGAATCGGGATCCATACCGGTTCCCTGCTGCATCGTGGGATTGCCGGTAGGTGTCTTCGCCCCCTTATTGAATATCTCGTTGGCTCCGATCCCATACGAGCGCGATTTAAAGGCCGGCGATGGCGACCCCACCGGATTGACCGCCGTATCGACGGAGAGCACAAAGATTGAAATATTATTGTCAATGTTGCGGGCGATTTCGATGTGACGGAACTGCTGGGGGAAATCCCTTAACGACGGGCACTCAACCAGCCAGAAGCCATTTTCGGCAGGGCTTCCGGAAGGGGCGGGCACCGGGGTGATGGTATTGCGGTGGACATGTCCCGAGAGCCACATGAGCAGGTTTGGATAGTTGTGGAGCGTGGCGATCAACTCTGTTAGCGAAACCTCGGAATATGGGGCCCAAAGAGAGAGATAAGCAGCATTGGGTAGCGGGTTCGGTGGCGGATTCGGTATTGGTCCCACCGTGTAGGGATTAAAGGGGATATGGGCACAGATGATCATGAGTTCATCCGCGGCCTGACCAGCTTCGAGTTCATTTACGAGCCATGTGTAGCGCAGATTGTCGAGACCGGCGGATGCGCCGCCGCCTACCTTATCGGTATCGTCCAGCACGATGACCTTGATCGGAATATTGGACACCGGCTTGAAGCTATAGCAGGCAAATCCATCGTCGACCATTTGCTGTGTGAATCCGTGACCGGCGGGACTCGATGTGGAGTTTAAGAATTCACCCATCCATTCGTTAATCGAGAGCGAGCGGCGATTCGGGTCAGCGGCAAATTGCTTCAGGGTGGTACTGCCGGCCGGCCCTGCGTTAATGATGTCTCCGTATGGTGTCGAGCCGTCTACCATGCCCATGTAGTAACCGCGGTTCCTGATGATTTTGGTAAAATTAGGGGGCGATGTGGTTGGGAGACCCATGTTGAGGACGCTTGATCCGATGAGGATTTTTTGGATGTAATCGTTCGCAAAGCTACTGCCGCACCAGAACTGATCGTGGTTGCCGATGCACTGATACCAGTTGATCGACGGGTCGAGTCCGGCCGACTGGTAGGATGTCTGATAATCGATGGTTCCGGCTCCGAGGTTGGCGCCGGAACTGGGGGTGATCGGCTTGCCGTCCAGGACATCGATATACCATCTGAGTTCGTTGTACTGAGTGTTGTTACACGCATCGCCCAGAGCGATGCCGAAATCAAACGGCGCCTGTTGGTGCAGGGCGTTGATTGTCTGGACGGCGGCATCGAGCACTTGGGTCGTGGAGAGTATAACTCCTGAATAACCAGAAGAACTTCCCGCGGGTCCGCTTGGCGTGGTAGGCTGCGGATACTGGCAACCCATGTAGGGCACCTGCCCCGGACTTTCTTTGTCGGTGATATGCACGTCGCTGATGGCGAAAAAGGACAGAAGGGTCTTGCCCCCCGGACCGGGAGGAACCACGGGCGGATTGGGGACGGTAACGGCGCCGGTCTGCAAGTTGGGACTAAGGTAGGGGCAACCGGGCCCATTCGGATAGCCCGACCCGTCCTTAACCCACACGCCGTAGCCATTGGGCGCGTAGAGAGAGAGCTGGCCCGGCAAAAGCACTGTGCCCGGATATGGAGCAGGCGGAGGGGTGGGAAAGACCGTGCGTTCGAGCGTGGTGTAGATGGTTGCGCCGATCGGGTACGATGGCCCACCGCCGGCAAACACCTTATCCAAGGGCCCAAGAGTCGCCAACTTCAGCCCGAGGGCTGCGGCGGAACCAACGCTGTACTTCAAAAAATCTCTTCTAGATACGCTCATTTGGATTATTACCTCTCCATATTTTCCTTCTTGTTAATATTTAGAAGAATCAACTTGTACCGTCGGCCTTTGGATACCCGGACATAATACTCCGGAAACTCCGATCAACGCGGTCTGAGGCGATTGATAAGCGCAACGCGACCGCCGATGAGCCTGCCTCTTTGGCGGGATCAGCATTACTGTTTTCGAATGCCTCGCGGATTTGATCGGCATTTTAACTGAAACCCTGAAATCTTATTTCCCGGTTAAGAAACAGGGAAACCCGAAAATTTAGAATTCTGCCTTGTCCTTCACCCCGTTAACCTCACTCGCGCTCCGAATATACCGGCGACAACTCGATACTCGCGGTGGCGCGGGCAAATTGCCTATGTTTGCCGGGCCCAAGGGGCAGCGTGGGCATTATAATTGCCTCTGGTTAGTCTTTAGACCACCTGTCTCCGGATGCGGACATTTCACTTGCTTTTCGGTGCGGATACTTTATTTGCTTTATACACGCTCAATGGTTCGGCTTGAATCGAATGCAGGTTTTGTGTCTATCTGAACCTGACCGAGGATATATTGGGAGCTTTCGCGCCCATTTTTCCTGAAAAACTGTTCAGCATATAGGGCCGTCCACGGTGTTCCGGCTGAAGGGGCAGGGAGGGCGAGTGCGCTTTTTCTTAGTCAACCTCGAATAAAAAGGGGGTCCAAGCATGGGGTCGCTTACATCACGACGGCGGTTTTTGTGCTTCGCCGGCAGCTTAGCTGCTGCTATGGCTCTGCCGGCAATTCCAACCGCTGGTCAGGCAGCCGGCGGGAAAGAGGCCGAAGCAAGAAAGTTCGAGATAAACCCAGTGGAGGATCTCATGCGGGAGCACGGGGTCTTGCACCGACTGCTCCTTATCTATGAGGAGGCAGTTGCTCGCATGGTTAAGGCAGAGGAGGTGCCGTCCAGGGTTATTGCGGATTCAGCCGGCATAATCCGCCGCTTCATCGAGGACTACCATGAAAAACTCGAGGAAGAGGTGATTTTCCCACAGCTTCAAAAGACCCGGAAGCTTGATGATCTTGTGAAGGTCCTGGCTCTGCAGCATCAGGCAGGGCGACGCCTGACCGACTCGATCTTGAAAATGTCGGAGACGCTTACAACCGCGCCTCCAGCCCCCAAAGTCAAAGAGGATCAGCCCGCGGCCATGCAACAGATATATGGCGGGACTCCCCTCTTATTTAAGAAAGATGGAACCACCGTTTTTTCCAGAAAAAGCTCGGACAGGCACGAACTCACTTCGGCCATGCAGCAGTTCATTCACATGTACCGGCACCACTCAGCCAGGGAAGATACGGTTCTCTTCCCCGCTTTTCGCTCGATAGTGTCGCCCGAGGGGCTTGATTATCTAGGTGTAAAGTTTGAGCAAAGGCAACAGGAGTTTTTCGGAAAAGAGGGATTTGAAAAAATGGTGGAATCAGTTGAGCAGATAGAGAAAAAGCTCGGCCTGGATGAGTTGGCAAAATTTACACCAAGAGTATGATCATTTGGTTATTCAGATGGCAAGACAACTTTCGGCATTGGACCAGCCGTTCGGGGAATGGGCAAAACCCGATATGGAGCAGTCCATCTCGACACGTTTTGAAGAGCAGGTAAGACGATACGGTACGCGCCCGGCGGTGTGCGGCGAACGCGGCATCTTGACCTATTTAGAACTCAACCGACTGGCCAACCGCATCGCCCGCGCCATCCTGGACTGCTCCGGCGCCACGGCAAGCGGCGTCGCTCTGTACCTGTCCCATGATGTAATGCTGCCAGCGGCCACGCTCGGTGTACTGAAAACCGGCCGCTTCTATATACCTCTGGGGCTTGGCCACCCCGAAGAGCGAAACGCCTTTATCCTGACGGACTCAGGAGCCGAGATTCTTCTGACCGATCAGCGCAACATCTCTGCCGCGCAAGCATTAGCCGCGCGTGCCGGTCGAGTGGTTCGTGTCCTGAACATAGAGGCGGCGAACACCTTTCCGGAAACCAACCTGGCAATTAAACCATCCGCACATGATCTCTCCTGCGTAATCTATACGTCAGGATCAACTGGTCGGCCAAAGGGTGTGTGCCAGGTGCACCGCAATATCCTGCACGGTACGGCTTGGTACACCAACCAAGCGCGTATTGGGCCCCAAGACCGAATGTCGCTCCTTCACTCGCTCAGCGCCATTGGAGGTGCGACCGCTCTCTATGCGGCACTCCTCAACGGCGCAGCCATTTGTCCCTGCGACGTACGTGAGGTTGGACTCCGCGGACTGGCTCGCTGGCTGGATCGTGAGCGTATCTCTTGTCTTCACGCCGTGCCCACGCTATTTCGCCGTCTATGTCGAAATTTCGGGCGACGGCAACTGGACAGTGTTCGGATAGTTAGGCTGGGAGGCGAGGCTATTACACTTTCCGATTGGCTCATGTGGCGTGAGCACTTTCCCGAGCACTGCCAATTACTCGTTGGTCTCGGGTCTACAGAGACTCTCAACTTCCGGCAGACTGTGTATGACTACCAGACGGAGTTGGTCGATGATGTGCTTGCAGTGGGGGATCCCGTCCCGGATATGGAGGTCCTGCTTGTCGATGAGGACGGCAAATCAGTTGGCGCAGGTGAGGTTGGCGAGATCGTTGTGAGGAGCGAGTACCTGTTTCCCGGCTACTGGCAGCGACCTGACCTGAACGAGCGCGTGCTTTCCGCGGACCCCCTTGATGGCCGTGGCCGGCTTTTTCGAACTGGTGACCTTGGCCGTTTCGGGGCCGATGGAAAGCTCTTCCACGTTGGGCGTTCCGACTCTCAGGTGAAGGTGGACGGGAATCGCGTCGAAACCGCCGAGGTGGAGGAGGCGCTCAGACGAATTACACCAATCCATGAAGCTGCCGTGATACCCAGCCCGCAGAGTTCCAAATCCACGCGCTTGGTTGCTTTTGCCGCGGTCGGGGGCGAGACTCCGCCGAGCCGCGGTGAGTTGCGCGCCTCACTCCAGGAATTACTTCCAAATTACATGATCCCCTCAGAAATCAACTTTGTCGAGGAGCTTCCGCTTTTGCCGGAAGGGAAACTCGATCGCCGCGCGCTCAGGGAACGCACAACTGCTCATTATAACTCGGAGGAATGCGTTGAACCTCAAAACCCAATTGAGGAGACCCTGGTCGAGATCTGGCAGCGAGCCTTGGGTATCACGGGTATCAGTATTCACGATAACCTCTTCAATATGGGTGGGGATTCGCTGACGGCCGTGGAAATCCTGACCGAGGTAGGAGAAGTCTTCCAGCGCCAGCTGCCGCTCAGTGTGATCCACGAGGCGAATACCGTGGAACAACTGTCCCGGTGCCTGCTCGATTCGGGCTGGCGCCCGCCGGAATCCGGGCAACTGGTCGTCAATCCTAAGGGGAAGCTGTCGCCAGTGTTCGGTATCTGCGGAGCTTTCGGGCATGCCTTGAGGCTGATGGTTATAGGCAACGCACTTGGTCCGGATCGACCCTTCCACGGATTACAGCCGCCCGGCATGGATTGGGGGCGGGCGGGGTGTCTGACAATCGATGCGATGGCGGCCCATTATGTTGCGCAAATCCGTCGTATCCAGCCACATGGTCCTTATCACATTATCGGTACAAGCTTCGGTGGGGTGATTGTTTTCGAGATGGCCATCCAGCTCCAGCAGGCGGGGGAGACCGTGGGGTTGCTTGCCATGGTGGATACGAACCCACCAAACTGTCTTTTGCCCGAGGGTATTGATTTTGGGAAACGCATTGAGTGGTGGACCGGAATAGAGACTAGAGAACCGCTGCTACAAATGGGCATTCGTGTCGCCAAGACCCACCGTAAGGCTCTTGACGAATACGTGCTGCGTGATCGGTACCGTGGGACGATCACTTATTTTTGGTGCGAGCCACACATCGCATCAGTGGAGCATGACAGGCGTTCATTATGGGGCGGGTTTGCGAGTGAAGGGATGCTCATCTTTAAAGTTCCCGGCCGTCACGGTACTTTTCACCAGGAACCGCAGTTTTCAGCTGTTGTGGAAGGATTACGGGAATGCCTGCGTTGATGGAAAGTGTGTGACACTGATCTGCGATTTAGCTGCAATAGATAGCCAAAAGGATTGGTTTCCAGGAACTTTCGTCAGCTTGGCGATATCGTTGTTGAGCAAGGTCTAGGTGGCGAGTCCAATGGTTTTTGCATTCTAGCCGGCAGTGTGGCTGCAGTAATGAGGCGAAAGCTGCTCATCTAGTATTTTAAGCCACCCCCCTCCGATTTGTGCCATGGGCCGCCCGAAATCTTAAACGACTCTCCTTTCCCGCGAGAACCAACCCCAGCTAACCTACCTCGAACTCCCGCCTCCACGCGAAGAGGATGCAACTGAAAAATTTCTGACAAGTCATTGATTATTTTTCTTGAATCCGACCTGTAAATTGACGACAGTGAGCTATTGAGTCAGCTAAAATACGCTGCAAAGAATACCGGCGGTAATATTGGACTCTTTGCTTCATTCTGTCTAATATTTTCAGACATTTGGCAGATGGAATTCATCCCCTTCACGCCATTGATCAGATTCTACCATCTGGCAAGTTCTCAAGACCATTGAAGAGACCCATTTCATTTCCAATGGCCCGATCAGTTCAAGTACCCAGAGACATCTTGGCACGTTAAGATTTCATGTGGTAAGTTAGTAACAGACTGATCCATGCACTCATATGCACATCCCCGATCATCATGGAGCCTAGATTAAAATGCAGAGCCATCCCATAAGGGTTCTTCTAATTGATGATGATGAGGACGACTTTATTATCGTCCGGGACCTTATCTCAGATCTCTCTTCCGTGGAATTCATCCTCAAGTGGGTTTCAGATTACGCGGCTGCACTGGATGCAATCCTTTCACGTGAGTTCGATGTCTGCCTGCTGGACTACCGGATCAAGGAGCGAAATGGGCTGGAACTGATGCAAGAAGCCGTAAGCCGCGGCGCCATGACCCCGATTATTTTTCTCACCGGCGAGGGAGGCTGCTTTCTAGATCTTGAGGCCATCAGTGAGGGAGCAGACGACTGGCTTCCTAAAGGCGGGCTAAATGCCACCCTCCTTGAGCGCTCCATCCGCCATACGGTGGAAAGGCAGCGGAAAAAAGAGGAGCTGATTAAGGCCAAAAGGGTGATCCAGGCACTGAGCGAGTGTAATCATGCAGTGATCCACATTAAAGATGAGGCGGAGCTCCGGCGCGCAATCTGCCGCATTGTGGTGGATGTAGGCGGTTACAGGATGGCGTGGGTGGGATATGCCGAAGAGGACCGGGCTAAAACGGTCACACCTGTTGCCAACTACGGCTACGAGAAAGACTATCTCGAGACGGTTAAAGTCACCTGGAAAGATAGCGAGAGGGGGAAGGGGCCCACGGGTACTTGCATCCGCACGGGCCTTCCCAGCATCATTCGTTCCGTTGGCACTCAAGCGGAGTTTGCACCCTGGAAAGCAGAGGCTTCAAAGCGAGGCTATGCTTCAGTCATAGGTCTCCCTCTCCTTCTCGATGGACGGAAGCTGGGAGCACTTACCATCTATTCCTCGGAAATGGATGCTTTCGATACGGAAGAAGTAGAATTCCTCGTCAAACTATCCAGCAATCTATCTTATGGCATAGGGGTGCTCAGGCTACGTAAAGCTCAAATGCGGGCGGAAGAATCGCTAAAGGAAGCCAATTTTGATTTGGAAACGCGGGTAGAGGAGCGTACCGCCGAACTGGTCAAAGTCAATGCGGAACTTAGGAGAGAGGTAGAGGAACGCAGGCAGGCCGAAGAGGCATTGCGAGAATCAAGGGAATTTCTAGGCAAGATAGCCAACTCCATCAGCGACCCGATTTTTGTCAAAGACAGACAACACCAGTTTGTATTAGTCAACGACGCCCTGTGCGCTCTTGCAGGCCGTAAGCGCGAGGATATCCTCGGCAGAACCGATTATGATTTCTTTCCCAAAGACCAGGTCGATATCTTCTTGGAAAAGGATGATGTTGTTTTTGAAACGGGACAGGGGAATGAAAATGAGGAAGAGATAACCGATGCTCTCGGGCGCGCGCGTACCATAGTCACAAAAAAAACCCTCTACACGGATAAGGCCGAAAATAAATTCATAGTAGGCGTCATAAGGGACATAACCGAACGAAAAAAGGCCGAACTGGCACTTCAAGCCACCCATCGGGAACTTCAGGACATTGTTGAATTTCTTCCTGACGCCACCTTTGTCATCGGCCGGGAAAAGGAAGTAATATATTGGAACCTCGCCATGGAAAAAATGACGGGGATCGAGAAAAGGAACATCCTCGGGCAAGGCGACCACGCATACGCTGTTCCGTTTTACGGTGAAAGAAGACCGATGCTCATTGATCTTTTGATGGCTGAGAGGCCTGAAATCGAGAACGGATATGACTTCGTCAAAAGGATAGGGAAAACGATCTATGCGGAAGGGTTCGTCCCCGGGGCTTACCAGGGAAAAGGCGCGTACCTTTGGTCGACAGCGGCTCCGCTTATTGGCAAAGACGGAAATACAATCGGTGCTATCCAGTCTATCCGTGATATCTCGGATCGCAAGCAAGCTGAAGAAACAATCAGACAGAGCGAAGAAAAGTATCGGCAACTCTTCGAAACCGAATCGGACGCCATTTTGCTTTTTTATGCCGACAGCCGCCGGTTCGTCGACGTCAATGAGAGCGCCTTGAATCTATACGGCTATACGCGAGACGAGTTCCTCGGTCTGAAACATACAGAGATTACCGCGGAACCCGATCTATCAGAAGAATCAATAGCTGAAACACTGGCCGGCATACGAACCAAAGTGCCGCTTCGTTATCACAGGAAGAAGGATGGGACAGTCTTTCCCGTGGAAATATCTTCCAGTGCCTTCAATTTACCCGGGCAGAGAGTTGTGTGCGGTGTAGTCAGAGACATCACTGAGCGCATACGGGCCGAAGAGGCTATAAAACAACAAATTAACTTTCAGCAGACGCTGATTGACACGATTCCAAGTCCGATTTTCTATAAAGACACCGAAAACAGGTACTTGGGCTGTAACTCCTCTTTCGAATCATACCTGGGTTTGTGCAAGGCCGATATAATCGGGAAAACCGTCTATGAGGTTGCCCCGAAGGACCTGGCGGACATATACCGTGAAGCTGACCTCGCCCTGTTCCATGAGCCGGGAGTCCAACAGTACGAGACCCGCTTCCAGTATGCCGATGGGAGCCGCCACGATGTCTTGTTCATTAAAGGCACTTTCACGGACTTGGACGGTAAGGTTACAGGGCTTGTTGGAGTTATGCTCGACATCACTAAACGTAAGCGGGCCGAAAGAGAGTTGAGCGAATACCGCGATCACCTTGAGGATTTGGTCAAGGAGCGCACCGCCGAATTGGCCAGAGCGAATGAACAACTCACACATGAAGTAGAAGAACGCAGGCGGGCGGAGGAGGCCTTAAAAGATGCTTCTGAAAAGTTAAAGTTTTTCGCTTACTCGGTCGCTCACGATCTCAAGAGTCCGGCTATAGGCGTTTATGGACTGACGAAACGACTGAGCAAACACGCCAGGGATGTTCTTGATGAAAAGGGCAGGACCTATTGTGATCAGGTTCTGAAGGTGTCGGAGCATATTGCAGCGCTAGTTGAAAAGATCAATATCTACATAGCGACTAAAGAGGCTGCTCCGTTGATTGAAACGATCAACAGCGCAGATATTTTCCGGATGCTAAGAGACGAATTCTCCGTGGAACTCAACCTTCGCAGGGTCGATTGGCTTGTGCCTGAGTTTGAAGTGGAAATCAAGGCGGATAGGCTTTCAATCCTTAGGATCTTCAGGAATTTAATCGATAACGCGCTGAAATACGGCGGAGACAGCCTTAACAGGATTGCGATCGGATACGAAGACTCGGAAAGCCTCCACATTTTTTCCGTAAGCAACAATGGCAAGGGGCTTAAAGAGGCCGATTCCGAAAAGATTTTTGGGCTGTTTCAGCGCAACGAAACATCCAGGGGTGTTGAAGGCGCCGGCCTGGGCCTGACCATAGTGAAGGAAATCGCCGAACAGCACGGCGGGAAAGTATGGGCGGCGCCGGCCGCAAAAAGGGGAGCCACGTTCTTCGTATCCATTTCCAAGACTCTATGACTGTTGCAAAAGACAGGCGCCGGCCCTGACCGCATTGAGGATGGCACAATGTCGAGTGATAAGATTTCCGGGTCTTGGACATAGTGGCGGGGCGATGAATACTTTTTGCATGCTTCTGCCCGGCAGAGGGGTAAATGCACATCGGCCATGCTGAAAATCAAGGGTGGCACAGGCAACGTCTTTTTGTTGCCTGTGCCTGCGGCAAGAGGGAGTTTAATTGGTGGTACAATCCGATTCCTCTTGTCCCACGGGCAGATGCTGCCTGTGCCAACTGCGAAGAGCCTGGCGATTCAACCGACATCCACATCTCCAAATCAACTGTTGGCAAAAATCTTCCTCAGTAAAGTAAAGGGATTGGCAAGGATGGTTGACTTTCGCGGGTGGCCCCGGCAAGGTGACTTTGTTGCCGGGGTGTGGAGCACAAGAGGGTTCCGATTTTATACCATCCCTCTTGCCTGCGGCACTGGCAAGAAAACCCGTTGCCAGTGTCACCCGTGGGTGCAAGGAAAGGCATATCGGACAAGGTCGGAAGCAAGGGCCGATGTTTTCTATTATATAGAACCTGGTACAACCGGAAGCGGCGCCATTCCGCTTTGGGATATCTCAGCCCGGCCGAGTTCGAGAGAAGGGCAACCGCTGCCTAACATAGAGAGTAGCACGTCCAGAGTCAGCATCAAGGCCGGTGCCCTTCGGGTGCTTCGCAGCCTCGACTCTGCCTCCTTGAACGTGCTCTTAGGGAATTAGGCGAGGGCGAGGGGATGGGATTATGCAAGAGCCCTTCCCGTGTTCAAAGAGAATTGCTTAACTCCCTCTCCACAAACGGGGAAGATCAAATCACTTGACCGATATCGAATCGAGCAGCAGTTTCGCGTAAGTAAGGCCGACTGCCATGTTCGGATTAATCCAATGTTTCATTGGACTGATTATGAAATTAGGTGTCATCTTCTCACCTGCGTTATCGCGCTTGTATGCCTGAGGCTCCTGGAGATTAAGATAGGGGACAGACATACTGCCAAAAGCATAATGGAACAGATGCAAGAGCTCGATTGTGTGCTTTCCTGGCAACGCAAAGCTAAGAAGGCGGTAGTCTACATCGAAGATCCCACCGACGTTCAAACGCAAGTATTGGCCTCTCTGGGACACCGGGTTAAAGACGGTTCGGTTCTACAAATTGGTGCGTAATATTCTCTGTTTTATCGGTAGGTTGGATTGCCTTGTCGATCTAGTTCCTGAAACTCCAGTATATATGTTACATGTCAATAGTCGGATGAACAAAGCTTGTGTGAAACCATGTTAGGTTGGTAAAAAGTTCTTCTTATATGGCACAATATAACCGATATTATAAATACACTTGACTATAATTTCCAAGAGTCTTGAAGGAAGATTTGTCAGATAAAGGCGGCCTGGTTGATGCTGGTTTGTGCACTTCGGCTTTTCAATCCAGTCTCAGGAAAAGTCTGGTCGCCGAAAGTACCCAATCTCACTCACTCTAACTGGGGGCCTTGTGCAAACGGCTGCTTCCTTGATCATAATTCGGTTTCCATATCTGCTTGCCCGCCTTTTGTTTGTAACCGTCGTTATAGCTTTTATTGCCTCTTTTCCCGCGATATCTTTTTCGGGTTCATGGTCAGCCCTTGGGGCCGGCGTTGACGGCACTGTTTATTCACTGGCGGTGGCTCCGGACGGCACTTTGTATGCCGGAGGCCAGTTCACCACTGCTGGAGGAGTAAACGTAAACAATATTGCCAAGTGGAACGGGTCAACGTGGTCAGCCCTTGGGGCCGGCGTTGATGGATACGTTCACTCGTTGGCGGTGGGACAGGATGGCACTTTGTATGCCGGTGGCTATTTCACAACTGCTGGAGGAGTAAGCGTAAACAATATTGCCAAGTGGAACGGGTCGGCGTGGTCCGCTCTCGGGACCGGAGTTAACGATTTTGTTTCATCGCTGGGGGTTGGGACGGACGGCAGTTTGTATGCCGGTGGCTATTTAACGACTGCCGGAGGAGTAAGCGTAAACAATATTGCCAAGTGGAACGGGTCAGCATGGTCGGCTCTTGGGACCGGCTTTGATGGATATGTTCACTCGCTGACGGTGGCTCCTGACGGCACTTTGTATGCTGGTGGCTATTTCACCACTGCTGGAGGAGTAAGCGCAAACAAAATTGCCAAGTGGAACGGGTCAACCTGGTCAGCATTGGGCGACGGGCTCGACACTTGTCCCACCAAGGTGGTTGCCGGGCCAGATGGGACACTGTATGCCGTGGCAAATTTGTGGCTGGGAAACGAAAGCTCTCAAACTAATATTTCCAAGTGGGATGGCTCGGTTTGGTTCCACCACACTATGAACGTGACTATTAGCCAATCTTTTTTTGGCACGCCCGTTCTGGATTTAGCGGTCGGTACTGCCGGTTACCTTTATGCGGGGGGATTTTTCGCTACTATTGATGGGAATGACATTAGCTTTCTAGCCGAATGGGACGGGTCTGCCTGGTCCGGGTTGAGCAACGGAGTTGATAATCCGGTGCACACTCTGGCATCAGGTCAAAACGATGTGCTGTATGTGGGGGGACAATTCACCACGGCGGGCGGCGTGACAGTCAATGGTATTGCAAGTTGGACACCTGGGCCCATTACGATCAGCGCCCCTTCGACTATGTCAACCGTTTCAGGACCGGTCACATTTACCACCAGATACTCGGGCGTGGATACAATCAGCCTTTCTCCAGCGGATATAGCACTGAACAGGACCGGAACAGCCGACGGCACTATCGCCGTCTCGGGTAGCGGTAATGTGAGGGACGTAATAATCTCGGAAATCACCGGAGAAGGTACCCTCGGCATCAGCATCTCGGCCGGC
The DNA here is from genome assembly GCA_002298995.1 of Desulfarculales bacterium UBA696. Taxonomy (GTDB): domain Bacteria; phylum Desulfobacterota; class Syntrophobacteria; order Syntrophobacterales; family Syntrophobacteraceae; genus SbD1. The sequence continues at coordinate 94,856 of DBMO01000077.1, read as the reverse complement.
ACTGCCTTGGATAAATATGGGAACAGCGCTCCCGCGGCGGGACCGAGCACAGCCTTCAGCGTGGGCAATAACGCCCAGACTGTAACAATTGGGTCTCCATCCGCCACTATCATCAGGTCCGACCCCGTCACATACACGGTGACATACTCGGGTTCCGAAAACATATCTCTTGCCGCAGACGATATTACCCTTAACAAGTCAGGCACGGCCAAGGGGACCGTCACGGTCTCCGGGACCGGGGATACACGAACTGTAACGATCTCGGACATTAGCGGGACCGGCACGCTCGGGATCAGCATTGCCGCCGGAACCGCCTCGGACGAGTATGGTCGCCCTGCTCCGGCAGCGGGAGCAAGCGCTACTTTTAAGGTTGACAATACCACACCGACCATATTGATAGGTTCTCCATCGGTCACGTCAACCACTTCTGGGCCTGTCTTATATTCCGTAACCTATTCAGGCGCCGACACTGTAAGCCTTTCTTCATCGGACATAACTCTAAACAGTACTGATACGGCCACGGGAACAATCGACGTTGCTGGTAGTGGTACCTCAAGAGTTGTAGTGATTTCTAATATCAGCGGAAACGGGACGCTCGGGATAAGTATCGCAGCGGGGACAGCCTCCGACCAGGCCGGCAACAATGCGCCCGCGGCGGGACCAAGTGCCATTTTTTACGTAAATGACAGATTCCTCTCTTATGAAATGCATTCGGTCGGACCGGCACCTACAGCTGTCGCAATCGGCGATGTCAATGGCGATGGGAGAAATGACGTAGTTCTCACCACTTCTTTTGATTTCGATGATGAAAATGATTATTGCGTGTTTGTCTTCCTGCAGGATGAGAATGGTATCCTGATGTCGCCTGTTAGATATAAAACTCAGGGGACCTATACGAATCGCCCGAATTCAGTTGCCATTGCAAAGCTGGAAGGCAGCACTACCAATAAAGTGATTGTAGGGCTTTGGGGGAAGGGAATAGAAATTTTCGATACCAACAAAAATGGGGAACTAACAGGTTCAACACTGATTTCAACGACTTATTCAGGTGTAATAAAAGTCGCAGATGTTAATAACGATGGTCTAAATGACATTATAGGCATGAGTGGTGGTACAGTCGAGGTGTACTATCAAAAGGCGGGCGGAGGCTTCATGTCTCCCGTGCGCTATACTACAACTCACGGGGGTGCACTCTGCGATCTTGCTGTTGGCGATATAAATGGTGATGGTTTTGACGATATAGTGGTTACAGATGGCAGCGTTGCGACTACGGGTTTGGGTATTCTCCGTCAAAAATCATCGGGCGGGTTTGAGGCACCCGCATACTATCAAATCTCTATGCCCCAAGGGGTTGCTATCGGAGATTTTAATGAAGACGGGCGCAATGATGTAGTTGCTACGAGTGGTCCCACCTCGGACTCGACAATTTCTGTTTTCTTTCAGAATAGCATCGGCGCCTTAGACTCAGCCGCAAAGTACACCTCTTACAATTACCCCGAGACCGTGAGAGCCGTAAAGATTAATGGAAACAAAACAGACATCGCCGTACTGCACTCCGGGGGAACACTTGGAATATATGAGCTTAAAGCAGATAAGACCCTGTCATTTGGAGCTCTTGTCCCGCTCCCGTATGCAACCCACTATTTGCCAGGCGGAATGGCTGTCGGTGACATAAACGGTGACGGCAAAAATGATATAGTCATTGCGGATTACAACAACGGCTTGGTTGTAGTATACCAAGCTCCGTCAAAGGCCGCAGGGCCGACCATATGGATGAGTGAGCCATCGGCTAAATCAACCACCTCAGAGCCGGTCACATATACAATCGTTTATTCGGAAGCCGATACGATCAGTCTTTCCCAGTCAGATATAACTCTTGATAAGAACGGCACGGCCCGTGGCACCGTAGCAGTCTCAGGAACTGGTAATGCCAGGACAATAACGATTTCCGACATCACCGGAGACGGTATGCTCGGGATAAGTATCGCAGCGGGGACAGCCTCGGACCAGGCCGGCAACAGTGCGCCCGCGGCGGGACCAAGCACTACTTTTCAGGTCGGAGATAACACCCAGACCCTGTCGATTGGGCCTCCCTCCTCCACAGTGACGGCAGCCGGCCCCGTCATATACACTGTGACATACTCGGGTTCAGATACCATATCTCTTGCCCAAAGCGATATTACCCTTAACAAAACAGGTACGGCCAAGGGGACCGTTTCGGTTTCTGGGAGCGGGAACACAAGGATCGTGACTATTTCGGGCATCAGCGGAGATGGCACGCTCGGAATCAGTATAGACGCCGGGACGGCCAAAGACAGGTATGGGCGAAGGTCGCTCGCGGCGGGATCAAGTTCGAACTTTACAGTGGACAACACTCAGCCGTGCATGTGTATCGGTTCCCCTTCCATTAGTTCAACCCAGTCGGGGCCGGTCACATATTCGGTCACCTATTCAGGCGCTGACACAATAAGCCTTTCTCCATCCGATATAACAATCAACAAGACCGGCACGGCTGATGGGAAAGTTGCCGTTTCAGGAAGCGGCAATACCAGAACTGTGACGATTTTCAGTATTAGCGGAATTGGTACACTCGGAATCAGTATCGCCGGGGGGACGGCTTCCGACCAGGCAGGAAATACCGCATGCGCGGCTGGCCCGAGCTTTACATTTTACGTCCATGACAGTTTCCTGTCTTCCGAATACCATTACGTCGGATCCTCGCCGCAGGCAGTTGCCATTGGCGATGTCAATGGTGATGGGAGAAACGATGTAGTCTTGGCTACGAGCTACTATTTCGATGATGAGAATGATTTTTGTCTCTTCGTCTTCCTCCAGGATGAAAATGGCAACCTGATGTCGCCTATTAAATATAAAACACAAGGAGATTATTCTCATTCGCCATATTCAATTGCCATTGCGAAGATTGATGGCAGTGATACAAATAAAGTAATAGTAGGTCTTCGTGGGAAAGGAATAGAGATTTTCGATACCAACAGCAGCGGAGAATTGACAGGTTCAACACTGATTTCTACTACAAATTCATATGCTATTAAAGTTGCTGATATTAACAATGACGGCCTGAACGACATTGTTGGGATAGGCTATGGAACTAATTCTGTCGATATTATCTATCAAAAACCCGGAGGAGGGTTCGATTCACCTGTAAGTTACTCCATAAATCAGACCGGATGGCCTGATTTTGCTATCGGGGATGTAAACGGCGACGGCCTGAAAGATATAGCGTTCATGACCCGGAATAGTTCATCCGGCAGCTTGGGTATCCTCCATCAAAAGTCGTCGGGTGGATTTGACTCCCCCGTCTACTACCAAGTTTCATTTCCCGGAGGGATTGCTATTGGAGATTTTAATTCAGACGGCCTCAATGATGTAGTTATCGCTCATGGCGGCAACAACGGGGATGCGAAAATTTCCGTCTTCATCCAGAATAGCAGTGCCTTAAACTCCGCAGTCGAGTACATTTCCGACGGCATACCCCGCACAGTACGAGCGGCATCTGTTATTGGAAACAAAACAGACATTGTCGTCCTCCACCAGGCATGGAGTGCAATTGGAATTTATGAACAAAAAGATGATAAGACTTTGTCGCCGGAATGTCTAATGCCGGTCCAATCTGCATCCTCAGATGGACCTGACTCAATGGCTGTCGGTGACATAAACGGGGATGGGAAAAATGATATAGTCTTTGCGGATTATGAAGGCTCTCTGATTGTTGTTTACCACGCTCCGCCAAAGGCATCTGAGGCGACCCTATCCGTGAGTGACCCGTCGGTCACATCTACTATATCAGGGCCGGTGACATACACGGTTACATATTCAGGGGCCGACACAATTTCTCTTGCCGCAGCAGACATTACGCTCAACAAAACCGGTTCCGCCGACGGGTCAGTTTCTGTTTCCGGAAACGGTAACACAAGGACGGTTACCGTCTCGAATATCAGCGGAAACGGCTCGCTTGGGATCAACGTAGGGGCGCGGACCGCATTTGACCAGGCCGGCAATGGTGCTTCAGCGGCGGGGCCCAGCTCAACCTTTGCCGTGGATAATACTGCTCCGAGCCTGACAATTGGCTCACCTTCCACAAGCCTCTCAAGTACCGATATAGTATCCTTCATTGTCACTTATTCGGGCGCCGACACAATTTCCCTTGCTCCAAGCGACATCACCCTTATCGCCACCGGGTCGGCCAGAGGGTCCGCAGCCGTTATCGGAAGCGGAAATACGAGGATCGTTACCATCTCGAACATCATAGGAGACGGCACGCTGGCGATCAGCATCGCAGCGGGGACTGCAACGGACAAGGCAGGAAACGGCGCTCCTGCGGCCGGGCCGAGTACATCGTTTACCGTAGATAATACTGGTCCGTGCCTGACAATTGGCTCGCCATCCTCTTCAACCACAAGATCAGGCCCCCTCACATACACGGTGACTTACTCGGGGGCTGACAGCGTCAGCCTGGATGGATCCAATATAACATTGAATAAAACAGGTAACGCAGACGGAATCATTTCGGTTACCGGAAGCGGGAATACAACCCGAATGGTGATAATCTCCAGCATAACAGGTGATGGTACCCTGGGCATAAGCATCTCGTCAGATACTGCATGGGACAATGCAGGGAACTCCGCACCGTCAGCAGGTCCAAGCACGGCCTTCACGGTGGATAACATATCCCCGACTATCTCGATTGGAAACCCTTCAGCAACGTCCACCAAATCCGGTCCTATAACTTTTGCAGTCACTTACGGCGGAGCCGACACTATTAGCCTTGCTGCGGCTGATATCACTCTCAACAAAACAGGTACCGCAAATGGGAGCCTTGCGGTCTCAGGAACTGGGAACACCAGGACTGTTAACGTTTCCAGCATTACTGGTGACGGAACCCTCGGGATCAGCATAGCTGCCGGAACAGCAACGGACAGTGCAGGAAACTCCGCTCCAGCGGCAGGTCCAAGCACAATCTTTTCAGTAGCAAATAGTACCCCAGGCGTCTCAATAAGTGCGCCTTCTGCCACAATCGCTAATTCAAGCTCGAATATAAGTTACACCATATCCTACTCCAGTGCAGACTCTATAACTCTAAGCCCCGGCAACATTACTCTTAATAAGACTGGAACTGCTAACGGTTCCATTTCTGTTTCAGGCAGCGGCAGTGCATCACGGACGGTAACATTGTCCGGAACAACCGGAGACGGGACACTTGGGATAAGCATAGGAGCAGGGACAGCAAGTAATCCGGCAGGCAGCAGCACATCTGCCGGCCCGAGCAGCACATTTAAGGTTGATAATACCGCTCCAACAGTTTCAATCGGAAACCCTTCAGTCATTTCCACAGGTTCAGGCCCGGTCACATATACTGTAACTTACGGTGGCGCCGATAGCATTACTCTTTCCACGGCTAATGTCACTCTCAATAGAACAGGTACCGCCAGTGGGACAGTTGCGGTCTCAGGCAGTGGAAACAGCAGAACTGTTACCATTTCAAGCATTACCGGGGCTGGAACGCTTGGAATAAGCATATCGGCTGGAACAGCATCGGACACTGCAGGAAACTCTGCTCCAGCGGCAGGTCCAAGCACGACCTTCACGGCGGACAATACCCCACCGTCTCTTTTGATCAACAGCCACACCGGTAACCAGCATGTAAGCATGTCCACCATAACCCTTTCTGGTACTGCATCCGATTCCGGAAAAGGTAATTCCGGCATCCAGCGGGTGATCGTGAATGGGACACGCGCTAACAACGACACGGCAAGCGGCAGCGGAACAGCACGCTGGTCGATACCCGTAACTCTCAATTACGGCAGCAACACCATTACTGTAGTCGCTTACGACGACAGCTCAAATAACAACAGTACCAGTCAAAACATCACTCTATATTACCCTGGTGATGACAATGCTGTTTACTTTTTGTTGTTGCTCGATAAGTAGTCCCATCCACAGAATGCTAACCTCTTCTGATTAATCGACAGGTTGCCGTACCCAAGAATAGCGGAATGATGGTGAAAGATCCATCTCGTGTGAAGTTAACATATCTCTCCTCAGTACGAATTCCTGATGCCCTGTGAAGCATTTTCCATATGCTAATCATTCTGCGCTTTGTTCTGCCCTGATCCGAAAGTTCACTACATGGCAAGTTATCTGGAGTCTGGTGTGGGTGCAGGGGTTGTAGTAGTGCTCGTACAGCCCTGCCAAACACCCGTAATTACCTATCCTTGGTGGGGGGCTTGTGACTGGTCGTCTGCTGGTGGGGGGCAGGGCAACGTGACGATGAATGTAGAACCTTTTCCGGGTTCACTCTTTGCGGTTATGCTACCCTTATGGCGCTCGACAATTTTTCTGCAGATCGCCAGCCCCATGCCAGTGCCTTCGTAGGGTGCACTTCGATCATGGAGCCTTTGAAAGGGTGAAAAGATTTTTTCGAGATACATCTCCTCGAAGCCTATACCGTTGTCCTCAAAGTAAATACGGCAATGGTCTTGATAGTTTAGGTCAGCGTATATTTTAATCCTGGGCTTCTCACCGCTTTTCTGAAACTTCAGTGCGTTACCTATGATGTTCTGAAAGAGCTGCTTCATTTGAGGTTCGCTGGCTTCAACAGTTGGTAAGTTAGTAATCTCGATAGATCCACCCCCCTCTTGAATGCGGTGAGTAAAAATGTAGAGTATATCATTGGCCACAACATTGAGATCAACCCGGCTAAAAGGCTCTGGTCGCGTGGTTACTCTGGACAAAAGCAACAGGTCAAGGATTAATTGGCGCATCCGATCTGCTGCATCTTTAACCCTTCTAAAATACTCCTGTGCATTCTCATCGAGTTTATCACCGCTCCGTTCCTGGATCATCGTGAGGAAAGTTTGAATTTTCCTGAGCGGCTCCTGTAGGTCGTGGGATGCCACAAAAGCAAACTCCTCCAGGTCCCTGTTCGCCTCCTCTATTCTCCTAAGGGCTTCTGAAAGCTCAGCGGTTCGCTCGTGGACTCGTAAATCCAACTCGTCGTGTGACTTTCGGAGTTCTTCCTCCATTTTTTTCCGCTCAGTAATGTCCAAAACAAAGGCAACACCCTCATGGCTTGCTTCATCAATGATGGCCGCTCCTATGATGATCGGCACACGGGGGCCGTCTTTTCTGATGCACTCTTTCTCGTATGGGGTATCTACGCCGGAAGTCAGCAGTTGGGAGATTGCGCAATCATCTGCCTCTTTGTATTCTAATGGGGTCATTTTAGACCAGTCTATAAGTCCATTCCGCAGGTCCTCTCGTGTATAACCGACCATTTCAAGGAACTTTTCATTCGCATCGGTTATTCTGCCGTCCAAATGATAATAGAGAACGCCAATCATTCCTGATTCGTAGAAACGCCTCAAACGGGCTTCGCTTTTTCGCAGAGCATCCTGAGCATTTTTGCGTTCAGTGATATTGTCAAAAACAGCTACGAAGTATCCTTTTTCGGGACTGTAGACTGAGAGGGATAACCATGCATTAAGGGGCTTGAACTGGAACTCAAATTTGGTTGCCTCGCCTGTTAATGCCGACCGGGCATATATCTCAAATATTTCCGGGTGTGCCTCTTTGATTCCAGGTATCACCTCGGAGACCCGCTTTCCTATGACTTCTTTAAGCCCCGTCAGTCTACTAAAAGCCTCATTGACATCCAGGTAGACGAAATCAGTCGGATTTCCGTCAGCATCAAAGAGCATCTTGCAATATGCAAAGCCCTCCGACATATTTTGAAATAATGAGCGGTATCTTGTCTCACTTTCCTTGAGTGCCTCCTCGGTCCGTTTTCGTTCGGTCACATCCTGGACGGTGCCAAAGCCGCCAATAAGCGCCCCATTATCAGCGAACTCCAGCTCTGCCTGCTCATGCACCCACTTTACCGCATCACCTACTATTATCCGGTGTTCAATCTCGTAGGGTTTTCCCTGAAGAGCCCACTTCCACGCACGATCAACTGCTTCAAGATCCTCAGGGTGTATGGAGGCGAGAAACCTTTCATAGTTCATGTCTTGCTGGCGCGGAACTCCGAAAATATTGTAAGTCTCATCCGACCAATGCAGGATATTTTGCTGAACATTCAGCCGCCAGCTTCCAGTTTTGGCAACCCTCTGGGCGCGCTTCAAGTCTCTTTGGGTATTGAGTAACTCTCGCTCGGTATCGACCTGCTGCAAGTGTTTAATACCCAGGGTAGCTATCATGACTGCGGATGAGGTAAGGAAATTAAGAATAGCGGGCAGCGATTGTTCAGCTATTATCGGTATCTCAGAAATCGCTTTAAGATACTCCGCTTCATCCAAGCCGAACTCCTTTGCCTGTGCGCGGAAATATTCCATGTTCGGCGGCGCTGTGAAGAACTGGCCGATAAACATATTTGCCAGGTGCTTTCCTTCGATGATTATCGGAGAAGCAGCATCCATGATCCCATTTTTGCAGCGATAAAGAGAGTAGTTCCTGCCTTCCAGCAGTGAATTGGCAAGGATCGTATCACTTTCGATGCACCGATTCCGTGTGATGTCGTTTACCCGATGAAAATCCGTGCATGCTCGTTGCCACCGGGAAGAGACGAGGACAACGCCATCAAGGTCTACGATCGCAGCGGGTATTCCAACTGCATCATGAAAACTCTGAAGCAGCTTTCTTTTTCCTTCTACATCGATAAGCTCAACAAGGCTGTATTCCATCGATTCTTCCCAGGTCTCAAATTTCTAAAGGACGGATTCTCCGGCTGCCTGGCCAAGATGGTGAAAATTCACATTTTTCTCATAGTATAGCGTATTCTTCAAAATTTTGCGTCTGGGAAAGGGTGTCTTTTTGCCAGTGGTGGCCATCGCTGTATCTCATTTTGAGGGCATTATCATCAATGGGGACCTCGGACTGGCAGATAAATTCGGTGAGGGGCTGAAGAATACCGGGATGGCACAGCGCCGTACAGTCGTGTATTCGTGCAGGGTGGGCATAGCTTCACCATGCCCGCCAAATTGCATTCGGTGCATGAACAAAACGATGGCACGATAAAGCTGTGCCCACCCTACCTGGCTCGGGCTGCCTGTGCCACCCGCGAAGAGCCTGGCGATTCAACCGACATCCACATCTGCAAATCAGCTGTTGCAAAAATCTTCCTCAGGAAAGTAAAGTGATCGGCAAGCAGTTTTAACTCGCAAGGTCCATCCCCATACCGTCAGGGAGTATCACTCCCCAATCGAAGGTCGTCCGAAAAGATCTTGATTATCAACCTCGATTTGTTACTCTTTCCGCCAAGTCTCGCCCGTGTTCTCGATGACCAATGTAACGGCTATACACCTAATGAAAGAGTAGCAGTATGTGATGGTATTGTCTGAAATATTAGCTCAGCTCGATCTATCCGAAACATTGCACCGAGCCTCGGGGCCGGAACGCTCTCGCCTGTTTTATCAGGTGTGCCCCGCCTTGATGCTCATAAAAAAGGGGTTGAAATGACTCGTAAATTCAAAAGAATTCTTCCGGTCCTCTGTTTGGTTGCGACCATTCTCTCAATAACGCTCCTCCCCGCGGCAGGGTATGGCGAGACCCTGCGTTTCGTCTTCCTTGCCGACAGTCGGGGAAGCATCACCACCGATTTGATCAATAAGCCCGTCTTAAACGCTATCAATACCCAAATCCTGGCGTTATCTCCCCGGCCGTCATTCGTGATCTTCGGCGGCGACCAGGCCCTTAGGGGCCGTCTCGATGGCACCTATAATTTCCAGGAATGGAAGAACGTCATGGCGCCTCTGACGAATGCCGGAATAGCTTTATATACAGTTATGGGCAATCACGAACTCACTGAGAACACTGGTTCGCACTTTAGACTCGCCAACCAAACCGAATACCAGAAGGTATTTGCCGACAATCCCGACAACGGACCGCCCGGTTATAGCCGGCTGGCCTATTCCTTTGAATCTCCCGGAGGTGACGCCTTCTTTGCCGTGTTGGATGCTTATCATATTACCGCGGATGTCGCCGGTCCCAACATTACCGGTACCATTAAGGATGAGCAATTAAGCTGGCTTGCCGAACAGGTGGCTCTGACCAAGGCAACCCATAAGTTCCTTTTCATCCATGGACCTTATTACAATGTTACCACACCCTCAAGCCCCGTAGATACTACCTACACGAGACTGTGGAGTCTCTTGGATAATAACCGTTTTGACGTCTATTTTTGTGGGCATACCCATCTCTTTTCACGAAGAGCCATCAACAGCAGTATAGCTCCCGACCCACAGACCAGCCCTCCGCTCCCCTCATGGAAAAACAATGTAGTTCAGGTCCTCAACGGCACCTGTGGCGCACCTGTAACCTCGGAGGCTTCCCTCATAGTGGATAAAACACTATGGAATATTACCACAGCTCCCGACACCTATTATTTCAGTGTGGTGGATGTTAGCGGCAGCCAAGTGACCGTGACCAGTTATAAAGGAAATACAGCCGCGTATAGCGCGTTTGACTCTTTTACGATCAACAGAGACACCTCCCTGCTCTGGTCCGGAGATGGAGGATCAGCGGCCCTCTGGACCCTCGACAGCTCCAATAATCTGATAGACAAACCAATGTGGGGCCCTTACAGCGGCTGGACCCCTGTTAGCTACACACTTAACCCCGATGGAACAAAGACCCTGCTCTGGTCCGGAACGGGAGGGTATGCGGCCATCTGGACCCTCGACAGCTCCAATATTCTGACAGACAAACCAGACTACGGCCCTTACGGCGGCTGGACTCCGGTGAACTACACCTTTAACCCCGATGGGACAAGGACCCTGCTCTGGTCCGGAACGGGAGGATATGCGGCCCTCTGGACCCTCGACAGCTCCAATACTCTGACAGACAAACCTGCCTACGGCCCTTACAGCGGCTGGACTCCCGTGAGCTACACCATCAACCTCGATGGAACAAGGACCCTGCTCTNNATGCAGCCATCTGGACCCTCGACGGCTCCAATACCCTGACAGACAAACCAATGTACGGTCCCTACAGCGGCTGGACACCGGTGAGTTACGCCGTTAACCCCGATGGAACAAGGACCCTGCTCTGGGCGGGAGAGGGAGGATATGCAGCCATCTGGACCCTCGACAGCTCAAATACTCTGACAGCCAAACCAATGTTCGGTCCTTACAGCGGCTGGACGCCCATGAGCTACAGTGTTAACCCCTATGGAGCAAGGACCCTGCTCTGGGCGGGAGAGGGAGGATATGCAACGCTTTGGACCCTCGACAGCTCCAATAACTTGACAGCCTCCAAAACCTACGGCCCTTACATCGGCTGGACGCCCATCAAATGCCAATAGGTGGCAAATGGAGCAGCCATGGCCGGATGGAAGATTTTAGGAGGAGAAGACCGAAAGATTTAAAATGGCAATGTTCACCTCGGCGCTGGTGACCGAGCGGCTATCCCGCCTGAAGCGCCCCGAAGCCTGATGCAAAAGACATCCGGGAAGAAAGACGATGAGCGGACGACGCGCTTCCGGCCTGTCCGGAGACCATACAATCAATATTGCTCCCTATTGTTCCTCAAAAATTGAGGGGTTCTCCTCGATAATTATGTCAATGGCGTCATCGACATCTTCCAATGTATCTCGCGCTTCGGAATGCTCCAGTTCTTGAAAGCGCAGCAAAACGCTGGTCCAGTCAACTTCCTCTTTTTCGCACTTCTCAATAACCGAGGGTGGAATGTTCTTTAAGGTAAGACTATCCCATTTGACGCGAATCCTTGCTTCTCCTTCTTCGATAACAACAGTTTCGGAGGTCCGGCCATGCCATCCGGAGAAATCGATACCGAAATCTTTGGCGATTGTTCCGCGTTTAACCATGACAGGTTCGCCATATCGGAATGGAGATATTGAAACGAGATGATCATCGACATCGAATAAGCCTTGCTGGCCTTTGACAGGAAAAGGAATAACGGGTCTAACATCTTCGAGCACCCAAGAATATGCTTCCGGGTTGAACTTATCCGCCAGAGCCTTTTCCTCGTCTCCTTTTTTCATCGGCCGAACATCCGAAAGCCGCACCACACAAAGCGCCTGCCCGTAGAGGAACAAGCACCCGTATTCCTCTTCCATCTCTTCCATTTCCTCCTGGGAGAAAGCTGGTTTCCGGGCGGAGCATATCAGGAGTTCACCTCGGTGCAGGGTATCCCGAGCGCCTAGTTCGATTGTCTTCTGACCGGTCATAATCTCGAATGCATACGGTTGCTGAATTGTAATTGCTTTCATTTGGATACCCGTTTTGGTTGAGTTAAGAGGTGAGTTGACGTACACAGACGGTGCCGGTTCCACGCTTGGGAATCAATCACAAACGTAACCCCAGATTGAGCCGATTTGTCCAGGCGCGCCGGGGATTTCAAGCTCTATCGGCATGATAGTCACTCTACGACCCTTCAGATACCATATATATTAACCACCCGGTCGGAAAGCATTCTTTTTTAACTATTTGCCCGGACCACAAGTAGGATAAATTTAGCCGAGCGCGGCAAGAGGCAGTTTCAGGGATCGGGCCGAAGCGGTCTATTGAGAACAGGGTGAGGATGATATCAATTGAGCACGAAGGTATGAAGATACCGGTTGTTGCCCTTGGGAAGGGTTGGCTGGTGGTGGATAAGCCTGCCGGGATGAGTGTCCACAATGAGCCGGGGCGTGATCTCTGTTCGGTGATAGCCGCCTTTATAAAGAAAGAAACACCCATCCGGGAAAGAATAGGGATGGACCCGGATTTTGGCGTTAATCCCGTTCATCGCCTCGACAAGGAGACAAGCGGCCTCCTTACCCTGGCCCTCAGCCGCGAGGTGTTCCGATCTCTTTCAAATCAGTTTGAAGCCGGCCAGGTAAAGAAACGGTACGTAGCTATTTTGCATGGCCGGCTGGAAAGGCCGGAAGGAACCGACCCATGGGGAATATGGACCTGGGCTCTCACCAGTGCCGCTGGAGGGCGCCAAAATCCCGAGGGGACCGGACGCCGACAGGAAAGCAGGACTCTATACCGGGTCCTCGACCACAGCGCCCATTACACGATGGTTGAAATCGAGCTGCTTTCGGGCCGCACGCACCAGATCCGGCGCCATGCCAAACTGTCCGGGCATCCGGTAGTCGGTGACCTGCGCTACGGTTCGGCACGTGCCGCGAAGTACCTTGGCGGCAATCATGCATTTAACCGCCTGGGGCTGCATGCACGGGCGCTCACTATACTGCTGCCGGGAGAGAAAACACCGACGACCATCGAAAGCCCGGCTATTCCAGGCCAGTTGCTTGACCTTTTTAAAAACGATCAAACCGCCTCCGGGCCCCAGAAGAAGGATTCTTAGACTAGGCATTTATTGGGGGGTCATGCTGGTGGAGAGTTTTGGGTCTGTTGCCCAATCGTTTCATCAACGTGATCAAGGATTAAGACCTGTGAAGCTCTAGTTCCGTTATTCCCGCGGCGCTTCTGGGCGGGGACCCGGTGTCATCTGTAAGAGACATGGACTTGCCCTGAGCCTGAGGTGGCAAGTTACGCCAATAGATTTATTACGCACGGCGGATCGAGAGTACTCCGAGGGAAATCCTATCTATACGCAAGGTGAGGGTTTGGCAGCTCAGAAATCTGAATTTGCGATTGACTTGTCTGAAACAAAAATTACCTTGACGGAGGAAGCCGACGAAAGTTATGGAGCACCCGAGAACAATTGAATCCTCGGTAGGCGAGGCTCCCGTGTTGCACACAGGCCACTGCCCGGAAGCATCCAAAGATGCGGTTAAATAGGGTATAACAGGCACTCCCGGATTAAGGGTTTACCTAATGTGGCTGAGGCGATAATGCCTATTACGGCACGCGGTGCTGAAGCTTGAACGAGTGGGGAAAAGAGGCTTGGGGCAGTTCATCGGTAGACCGCCGGGCGACGAAGTGTGGCTGGCCCTTTCCCTGCAACGTCGGGAACAGGGTTTTTTTATTTTCGCCCTGATGTGAAGGTAATCTTGCAAAAGGACTGTGCATGAACGAAAACGAAGACCAACCTCCCAATTGGCGCATTTTACACGAAACATTGTGTAAGTAGTGCTCGTGATCCGATGATTTGATTTCCCTTCCTCATCGCCTCACTTGACCGCTCCTTCCACAAGCACACGGAAGAAGAGCGGAAAGTGAAAGGCGACCCACGTGCTTCCCGACTGGAGGCAGTCATTCCGACCGTTCTCTTCCCCCGTAGGCTTTCATCAACGATTTTCCGATTCATGGCGAAGCGCACTTTAGCCGTCTGCAGAAGTGCGTTCCCGCGATGGGACCGGCAAATCCGCGAGCACAATCTCGTGTGAGATTGCTACGTAGGGTGAAGTTCATGATTTCAATAGCTTACTTTCATCCCAACGAAGTCCCGTTATCGGCTCTTATGCCATGAGGGTTCGGGTCCATTAGAGAATTGCATCCACTATGTTCTCCAGGAAGTCATTCTTTTATGGACCCTAAGCATTGTAATCCCAGACACACTCAGTTGGGTTGACCGCCGATGGTTAGTGTTGACTAACCGGTGATCGGAGATGCATAGGGGTTGGGCCGTGGATATGCCGTCTCGAGCCCACTTTTGATTTTAGGATACCGCCATGTATGTAATCAGCAAGAGCATTCACATTACGAACCGCTTGCGGAAGCAGTTTGTCATTTTTCTATCGGTCCTTGGTCCCGGGATAATTGTCATGGTTGCCGATAATGACGCCGGAGGCATCTCGACCTACGCTGTAACCGGCTCCAAGTACGGATTTTCCCTTCTCTGGATGTTCATTCTTTTGCTCCCCATGGCTTATTATGTCCAGGAGATGACCGTTCGGCTTGGGGCCGTGACGAAGCGCGGCCATGCCGAAGCGATATTCGAAGGCTTCGGTCCTTTCTGGGGCTGGTTTTCGCTGATCGATCTCGCTTTTGTGAACTGGCTTACCCTGATCACCGAATACATCGGTATGACCGCGGCGATGAGCCTGTTTGGCATTCCTCCCTGGATTACATTTGTCGTCGTGACTTTTGTCCTTTTTGCGGTCGTCGTCACCGGCAGCTACTGGACTTTTGAAAAGGTGACTCTATTCTTTTGCATCTTCAACCTCGTATACATTCCGGCAGCGATCTGGGGAATGAAACTATCCTACGCGCCCGGATGGAACGAGGTCCTGAAGGGCTTCTACCACCCAAATATTGTCGGGGGTTTTACAGGCGATCTGCTTTTCATCCTTATGGCCAATATAGGCACAACCATCGCCCCCTGGATGATATTTTTTCAGCAAAGCGCCGTGGTGGACAAGAGGTTGGACATTCATGACATAAAATTCGGCCAGGCGGAAACTTTGATAGGCTCTCTTTCAACCTGCATCATTGCAGTATTTATCATCATTACCACCGCAGCCGTCTTCTACTATCATCAGCCGCAGATAATCATCGAGGACGCAATGCAGACCGCCGAGGCGCTAGTTCCCCTTCTGCCCTCGGGCCAGGGAGAACTGGCCAAAAGACTTTTTGCTATCGGGCTGTTCGATGCCGGCTTTCTGGGGGCGCTGTGCATCTCTTTATCTTCTTCCTGGGCGGTTGGCGAGGTGTTCGGGTGGGCACACTCCCTGAACGCCAATGTAAAAGACGCTAAATGGTTCTACGGTATCTACCTTGTGATGCTTATCACCTCCGGTGCGGTAGTGCTGATTCCGGGTGCGCCCCTGGTGACCATCACCATGTTTGTCCAAGTCGTTGCCGTGACACTGCTGCCCGCCGCACTGGTCTTCCTGCTGCTGATACTAAATGAACCTTCCTTCATGGGAGAGCATGTAAACACGCGTACTCAAAACATCATGAACTGGTCGATAGTCGTCGTCGTCTCGGTCATGTCGACCCTTCTTGGCGTTCAAACGCTATTCCCTGATATTTTCAAATAGTCGATCTGAGAAGGAGACCGTTATGTTCACTCTTAGTCATCACGGACCAAATGGTGTTGAACTTCCCAAGGTCGGCGGAAACTATCGCGTGCTCCATTTTTCAGAACTCTTGAGAAGGCGTGTCTGCGCTGGAACGGTCAAGGACCGCATCGGAAAACTTACCGATCTCGTGTTCCATCTGGTGGAGCCTTTCCCACAGGTGGTCGGGATTTACATCGAACATGGCTGGGGTAAGCCAACGGAGTTCGTGCCCTGGGAGAAGGTCATACGCATCGAAGATGATGCGATCTTAATTGAGCCAGCGGTAGACGGCACTTACCCGCCTTTTGTCGATCAGCCGGGATGGATTCTTGCCGATCAGCACCTGATGGGACGCACTATCCTCGATCTGGATGGGAGAAGGTGCGAGGTGGTAAATGACGTGCTTTTGGTTGAAACAAGGGGACGGCTGCTCATCGCCGACGTAGATATTTCCTTCAACGGGTTCCTGCGCCAAATTGGCCTGGGAAGATTCAGTTGGATCAAGGATCGCCTGATTTCGTGGAAGTATGTGCAACCCCTTTCGGTCGAGGATGTGGTCGCAACAGACAAAGTATCGCTCTCCCTTACGCGAAAACAAGTAATGGAGTTGCCGAGTGAAGACCTGGCTGATGTTCTTGAAGAGTTGCAGGGCGAGGAGCAGGAGGCGCTCTTTGGGGCACTTGATTCCGAGAAGGCAGCCGAAACTCTTGCAGATGCGGAGCCAAGAGCAAAACGACAACTGGTAGAGGACCTCTCCGATGAGAGGGCCAGGGAAATTTTCTCAGAGATGACGGTTCCTCAACTCGCCGATCTCTTCGCCGTGCTTCCCTTTGACGAGGCTCAGGAACTTTTGGAATTGCTCAATGCCCAGGTTGGGGAAAGGGTACGAAACATCCTTTCCGAACGGGAACCCGAGGCTGACGACATCATGTCTCAGGATTATGTGGCAATGTCCAGGGGGGTCAAAGTTTCCGAGGTGCTCAGGAATTTCCGGCAGTCCGGCCGGGAGCCGAGAAGCATTTCCTATATCTACGTAGTAAATGGCGATAGCAAGACGCTGATCGGTGTGGTGGACCTGCGCGAGTTAATTCTTGCGCCTGATGAGGCTGTGCTGGGCGAAATTATGGTCTCGCCGGTTGTGACAGCCGACAAAGATACCGGCCGCGAGGACCTTGTCGAGATGTTTGCCAAATATCATTACCGGATGCTTCCCGTTGTCGATGGCGAGGACCACATCCTGGGAGTGATTTGCTACAACGACATCATGAAAGGCGTTGTAATTCGTACGAAACCCTGAGAAGGAGGCGGACATGCCACGCGTACAGATGACAAAAACAGTAAAAGTCGCGCTCTATTGTCTAAGATTCTATCTGGTTTTCCTATTGATACTACTTGCGGTGCGCTTCATCAAGGGTACATGGTAGCGCGGACATTCGACAGGCCGAGAGGCACTGTTAGAACTAATCCGACCTGCAATACCCCTTTTTTGGAGAGCGGTCGGGTGCCATGACCGATGATGAAATTCGAAACGAATTCTTCAAGCTTTACTTCGGAGCCGAACCACCAAGCTCAGAGACCAACCTCCCACTAGCGGCAACTCACGTAACGTGGAAGTTGCTGTTCTGAACTGATCCGATAGTTTTCTTACTTTCCTCCTATCGCCTCATTCGGCCCTCTCTTCCATAGTTTCGATGCAAAGCGGAAAGTGAGATAATTCCAAGCCATTATCCAGGTTGGCCTACTCACACCGGTAACTTCCCCTGTTTACTCTAAATATTCATACATGAAAATGCCTCTTTGTGTTGGTTTTGAATTGGATTTTTGCAGTGGGAGTTACCTTGCTGGTTAGGAAGAATTATTTTTTGAATGTAATCTCGATTTTGTTCAAAAAATAACGTGCTATTGACAAAATTTCGATACATTGCTATCGAATTGCGACAATTTAAACCGGGTCCTCTCTTAGATTGCTATTCCGCCCCGCTCAATCGCTTCCCGCGATCTTCGCCCCCTGCTATCTTTCCAGGAAGGACACAGCTACCATTTCAACCATAGTTCCCTTAGGAGGTAATTAATGGCCGCTAGAATACCTGTCCAGAAAGTCTGGGCAAAAAGTTCCCATTGCGACAACCAAACCTATCTCGAGATGTACCAAAAGTCCGTAAGCGACCCCGAAGGATTTTGGGGAGAGCAGGCCAGGAGAATCGATTGGTTTGCGCCCTGGAGCAAAGTGAAAGATGGCGGGTTTTTAGGGGACGTTCGCGTAAAGTGGTTCGTGGACGGGAAGCTCAACGTCAGCTACAACTGCCTGGATCGGCACCTGGCAACGCGCGGCGATCAGGTTGCCATCATTTGGGAAGGCGACGATCCTTCGCAAAGCCAAAAGATCACCTACCGGGAACTGCATAGAAATGTCTGCAAATTCGCCAACATACTGAAGTCTCTGGGACTAAAGAAAGGCGACCGCGCAACGATCTACCTTCCGATGATTCCGCAGCTGGCGGTAGCGATGCTTGCCTGCGCAAGAATAGGCGTGATCCATTCGATAGTGTTCGCCGGGTTTTCCCCCGAAGCTTTGGCGGGCCGCATCGAGGACTGTGGCGGGAAAATTGTCATTACGGCCGATGAAGGCCTGCGCGGCGGCAAGAGGATCCCGCTAAAGCAAAATACGGATGAAGCGCTGGAAAAAGCTCCAGTGGAGAAGGTAATAATGGTGAGGCACACCGGTGGGAATGTTCCGGTAACTCTGGGGCGCGATCTTGACTGGGATGAATTGATGAGCAAGGCCTCCGAGGATTGCCCTCCAGAGAAAATGGATTCTGAAGATCCCCTTTTCATCCTTTACACCTCGGGATCGACCGGAAAGCCCAAGGGCGTATTGCATACAACCGGCGGATACCTGGTTTATACGGCTCTTACCCACCAGTATGTTTTCGACTACCACGACGGCGATATCTACTGGTGTACCGCGGATATCGGCTGGGTAACCGGCCACAGCTACATTGTCTACGGACCGCTCGCCAACGGGGCAACCACCATGATGTTCGAGGGTATTCCCAACTACCCCGACTGGTCGAGATTCTGGGACGTTGTTGACAAGCACGGCGTAAATATCTTCTACACCGCTCCGACCGCGATCCGGGCCATCATGCGCCAGGGCGAAGAGCCGGTTAGGCGAACCTCCCGAAAAAGCATTCGCGTCCTGGGTACCGTCGGCGAACCGATTAACCCGGAAGTCTGGCTCTGGTACTACGACGTTGTCGGTGAGAAAAGGTCTCCTATCGTCGATACCTGGTGGCAGACCGAAACGGGCGGCATAATGATTACCCCTCTGCCCGGCGCAACCGATCTCAAACCGGGTTCCGCGACGCGGCCCTTCTTCGGCGTTCAGCCCGCGCTTCTCTCCCCGGAGGGTTCGGTCATCGAAGGCCCCGGTTCCGGATACCTGGTAATAACTGATTCCTGGCCCGGAATGCTGAGGACGGTTTACGGGGACCATGAGCGCTTCAAGCAGACCTACTTCTCGAATTACGCGGGATATTACTTCACCGGAGACGGAGCGCGCCGCGACGAGGATGGCTATTACTGGATCACCGGACGCGTCGACGATGTTATCAACGTCTCCGGCCACCGGCTCGGGACGGCCGAAATCGAGAGCGCCCTGGTAGCGCACATGGCGGTATCAGAGGCCGCGGTAGTAGGCTTCCCGCACGACATCAAGGGCCAGGGGATCTACGCGTTCGTTACCCTCAAGGCCAATAGGGAACCTTCGGAAGAACTCCGCAAGGAACTCACCCAGTGGGTCCGCAGGGAAATCGGCGCGATCGCTTCGCCTGATTTCATCCAGTGGGCGCCAGGGCTTCCAAAGACAAGGTCGGGCAAAATCATGCGGCGCATCCTCAGAAAGATCGCCGCAAACGAGATGGATAACCTCGGCGACACCTCGACCCTGGCCGAACCGGCCGTGGTCGACGACCTGATTCAGAATCGCCTCGCGGTTACCGTCGCAGCCGCATAACGGCAAATACAGTTCATTCCCAAAGGGGAGGCCGCGCCGGCTTCCCCTTTTTTTATCGAGCTTTAGCGGTCGCCGCGCATGAGTGATGTGAAAACGCCCATGGCAGCTATTGACATGCAGGCGAGCATCGCGATTTGGAAGGCATGGGTGAAGGTGGCCGCGGCGGAGGCCGAAGGGCCTGCCTGGCTCAGGATGTTTCCGGCACGCGCACCGCCCAGCGAGGTAAAAATGGCGCCCGCCATTGCGACGCTGAATCCCTGGCCAAGGGTGCGCACCGTTGCCAGGACACCCGAAGCAATTCCCAAGCGATTCAAGGGCACGGACCCCATTATCGCGTTGTTATTGGGCGACTGAAAAAGCGCCTGTCCAAGGCCCGCCAATACCAGAGGCCATATTATGTCGAAATGGGATGAATACTGTGTCAGATGGGCGATATTCCAAAGGGCTGCGGAAGACATTGCCAGCCCCAGGGAGCTTAAAATCCGGGAGCCGTACCGGTCCGAGAGCCAGCCGCTAAACGGCGCGAAAATCGAAATGGTGAGCGGTACCGCGGTCATCATCAGGCCGGCTCTTTGCGGAGGAATGCCCATGAGTTCCTCGAGGTAGTAAGGCATCAGGAACATCACGGCGAAAAGCGCCATGAAGCTCAGGAAACTGGTAATCAGGGCAGCCGAGAAGAGGCGGTTTCGAAATAGTGAAAGGTCCAGGATCGGCTGTTCCGATCTTTTTTCATAAAGCGTGAAAATCGGGAATAACAGCAGCGCCGCGCAGAACAAACCGATTGTCCCGGGAGATCCCCATCCTAATTCCTGACCGAAGCTCATCCCCAGCATAAGACAGGTCAGGCATGCGCAGAGCAGAATAGCGCCAATCGGGTCGAACCGCTGCCTTTCGGCAGGCCGCTCGGTCTCTGAGAGTAGCAGGAGTGTTGCGGTGATGCCGATGATTCCTATGGGCACATTGATGTAGAATATCCAGCGCCAGGAGAAGTGATCGGTTATTATGCCCCCCAGGGTCGGGCCTGCGCTGGTGCCGATGGCAACGACCGCGGCGACTATTCCGAGAGCGCGGCCGCGCTCCTTTGCCGGGAATGCCGAAGTGGTGAATGCCGGGCTGTTTGCCATGATCATGGCGCCGCCAATCCCCTGGAGCGCCCGTGCAAACACGAGAAACTCGAGGCTTGGGGCCGCGCCGCAAAGGGCGGAGCCCGCCGTGAATATCCCGAGTCCTGTTACCCACATCGCTTTTCGCCCGAATATGTCGGAGAGTCTGCCCAAGCTCAGCAGGGTGCCGGCGATTACCACCAGGTAGCCGATTATGACCCATTCAACCGTGCCGTTGAGGGGTACCCTGAAAGAAGCGCTTATTTTTGGCAGAGAAATATTTACGATGCTGGAGTCCAGGGTAGCCATGAACACGCCTATGGAAACAATCGCAAGGACTGTCCATTTGCTGTTCCCTTGGCGGCCCCGTGCCTCCGGTCCCGAGGTGTTGCCCACGTCGGCTTTCCTTTCACCTGCACCTGTGCTGTCCTTAAGTAGCCGCGACTTCCTAACACAGAATCGGCTTCAACGCAAAGGGAGACAAAGTAATCACTTGACCGGAAGCCAATCTTGACCCGGCGCCCAACTTTTCTTAGAAAAAGGAGATGAATGTATCCGCCATCATTTCCGTCCTGGGTGTTTTTCTTGTTTTCCTGGTACTCTGGGAAGCATTCGAAACAATCGTATTCCCTCGACGGGTCACCAGGCGTACCCGCCTGACACGTCTTTTCTACAGGGCGACCTGGACTTTGTGGAAACGAATCGTTGGTCTTGCCCCCCAGAGTCACAAGGATAACCTGCTGGGCATTTATGGGCCGCTTTCCCTGTTACTGCTGCTAAGCGTTTGGGCTTCCATGCTGATCGTGAGCTTTGGCCTGGTTTATTGGGGATTGGTGGGCCTGTCGGAAGAGGGGAACAGCTTTTCCGCGAGCCTTTATTTCAGCGGATCGACCTTTTTCACCCTGGGGCTTGGTGACTTGAAACCGCTTTCTCCGCTCACCCGGTTTCTCACGGTGGTCGAGTCCGGTACCGGGCTCGGCTTTCTGGCAATTGTGATCGGGTACTTGCCTGCGCTAAACCAGTCGTTTTCCCGGCGGGAGGTAAATATCTCCCTTCTGGATTCCCGCGCCGGTTCGCCGCCCACCGCAGCCGAAATGCTCTACAGGCATAATGACGAATACGGAATGGAATCGATACGGCTGGTCCTGCATGAATGGGAACGATGGTCAGCCGAATTGCTCGAAAGCCACCTGTCTTACCCGGTGCTCGCCTATTTCCGATCTCAGCACGATAACCAGTCCTGGCTGGCTGCGCTTACCTCGATCCTCGACGCCAGCGCGTTCGTAATGGTAGGCCTGGAAGGGGCATGCGCGCGCCAGGCCCAGCTGACCTTCGCCATCGCGCGCCACGCGGTCGTGGATTTATGCCTTATTTTCCGGCTCCGGCCCATCTCGCCCAACCCGGATCGCCTTTCACCCGAGGTCCTGGCAAACTTGAGATCGGGCCTTGCGTCCGCCGGCCTGCGTCCGAGCATGGGCAAGGAAGCCGACCTCAAGCTCGAAGAGCTGCGGGCCATGTATGAACCCTATCTTTTCGCCCTCTCGGTATTTTTTGATCTCGCCCTACCGCCATGGATTCCCGAACCCGGGTCTGAAGACAACTGGCAAACAAGCGTATGGAGCCGGGATGCCGCGGAGCCGGGCAGCATCGGCCGCCGCACGGAGTCGCAACGCCATTTTTAGTAGAAATCCACATGGAAGGTACTGTAAAAACTCCAACTTAACTCAAAGACACAAGCGTGCTACTATACACTGGCGGCATTGTGCCCAAGCCAGGCAAATCGCGCCTCTCTCGTTTGTTATGCCGCGCTAAGTATGTTAGAAATAAGCAAAACCCGCCAATTCATGTTTGCCGACCCTGGGGTGCAAAATGACCGATCTATCTAACCAGAGGCGTGAAAAAAGAAGGTTCTGGAAGAGCATCCAGGGCCAGCTTATTCTTCTGCTGCTCGTCTTGCTTATCCCAACCCTCCTGGTGCAAGCCCATGTTTTCAATGAATGGTACAAAACAGAGCGAGAGGCCGAACTCCAGGCCAACCTTCAAATAGCCCGCGCGGTGGCAAAGAACTTTGAAAGCTTTGCCGAGGATGTTTTGCACCATGAATACGCCCTCGGTATCGCATTGACGTTATCGCAGCCACCCAGCGATGAGCAGAGAAGATATATCGAGGAAAATTTCGCCGAGCGCCGCAAGCTTTTCAACCTGCTTTGGGTCAGCCCGGATGGGGTCGTCCTAATTTCCCACCTTCGTGAGGTTGAAGGTCAAAGCATAAGCGACAGAAAACACTTTCAAAACATTGTCGCCGGTCGCGATTGGGCTGTAAGCGATCTTGTGAGTTCCATTTCAACCGGGGAGCCTATTATATCGCTGGCCCGTGGAATCAGGGACAAACAGGGTCGATTGCTTGGAGTTGTAGTGGCAAGCATCCTCTCGGAGCGGCTGGACGAGGTGCTGGCAATCGAGCGCCCCAAAGGTGGAGGGCATGCGCTGGTGGACAGCAAAGGGATGCTGGTCTACCGCTATCCCTGGATCAATGCTACCTGGGAGGAACGAAACTGGCTCAAAGACTATCCTGATCTCAAGGAGACACTGGCCGGCAAAGAGGTTGTCCAGACGGTCTATGCGCCATACGAGGGTAAGAACCGGCTGGTTGCGTTTGCTCCGGTCCCATCCATTGGCTGGGTCGCCACGGCGGGACGCACTGAAGAGATCGCAATGGCGGCGGTAGTTTCCCAACTATTCCCTCAGGCAGTGCTTCTTTTCGCCATTGCTTTGGCTGCATTTGGGGCCGCACTGCTGTGTTCGCGGTTCATTGCCAATCCTGTCAAACGGCTCCAGGAATACGCCATGGCCCTTGGCCGCGGCCAAAATATCACCCTCGATTTAACCGGCCCTCTTGAACTCAAAGAACTTGGAGGCTCCTTCAAGGAGATGGTTCAGGCGCTCAAGTTCCGCGAGGAGAAAATAGAGAGCCTTGCACGGTTTCCCGACGAAAATACAAACCCGGTCCTTCGAGTATCGGAAGCGGGTGAACTCCTTTATGCAAACAGAAACAGCTCGCATCTTCTGAAATCTCTTGGATGGGAGCCGGGCAGAAAAATCCCCCGGGATTGGCTGCATGTTGTTCAGGAAGTTGTGAATTCTCGTGAAAAGCGTGAAATTGAGGTTATTTGTGGCGATCTGCTTTACACACTTCTCCTGGCGCCGATCTCTGACTCAGGATACCTGAATATCTACGGGACGGATATTACCGAGCGAAGGCGCATCGAGCGAGAGCGCGAAATCACCCTCGAACTCCTAGAAATAATTAACCATAGCACCGGGACAGCCGACCTGGTCGAGGCTGCCGCCACATTCTTCCAGCGCCAATCCGGGTGCGAGGCCGTGGGCATGCGCCTGAAGCAGGGAGAGGATTTTCCTTATTTCGAGGCGCGGGGCTTTCCTGAAGAATTCATTCGAATGGAGAACAGCCTTTGCTCCAGGGACAGCGCCGGAAACATTCTGCGCGACAGCTCGGGCAATCCATATATCGAATGCATGTGCGGAAACGTAATTCTGGGACGCGTTGATCAGTCGAAGCCTTTTTTCTCGCGGGGCGGGAGTTTCTGGACTAACAGCACGACAAGGCTTCTCGCCACCACGAGCGATGCGGAACGCCAGACCAGAACGCGAAACCGCTGCAACGGAGAAGGCTACGAATCGGTAGCCCTGATACCTCTGTATCTCGGCTCGGAGCGCATGGGCCTCATTCAGCTAAACGACCGCCGGCAGGATAGGTTTTCACCGGAGATCATCGATTTTTGGGAAAGACTGGCCGGTTATTTTTCCGTTGCGCTTGCGAGGGCCAAGGCAGAGGAGCAATTGAGCCAGCAGCGGGAGTGGTTCCAGGTCACGCTCACCAGTGTTGGCGACGCGGTAATCGCAACCGACACGGAAGGAAAGATCCTCTTTATCAACCCGGTGGCCGAGGCTCTTACCGGTTGGCCGAATGGAGAGGCTCTTACAGCGCCGGTTCAGGAAGTCTTCCGGATCATAGACGAAAAGACCAGGGGACCCGCCGAGGACGTCATCAACCAGGTTTTGCGCAAGGGTTGTCTAGTTGCTCTTGCCAATCACACCGCTCTTATCACTCGAGATGGGCGGGAAATTCCTATCGAAGACAGCGCGGCGCCCATAAGGGATAGTGCGGGAAACGTTTCCGGTGTCGTGCTCGTTTTTCATGATGTCACGGACAGGCGGCGAGCGCAGGAGGCGTTGCAGGAGAGCGAGGAGCGGCTGCGTATATTCATCGAGCACGCACCCGCATCCTTGGCGATGTTTGACCGTGATATGAGGTACCTGAGCTACAGCCGCAGGTGGTTGAGCGACTACAATCTTGGCGACCGCGAACTCAGGGGATTGTCGCACTATGATGTGTTTCCGGAAATTGATGAGACATGGAAGAGAGTTCACATTCGGGCGCTTGCCGGCGAGGTGTTGAGCGCGGATGACGAGCGATTTGTCAGGGCCGACGGTTCCGTTCAGTGGCTTCGATGGGAGGCCAGGCCATGGCACGATTCGGCCGGCGATGTCGCCGGCATGGTGATTTTCAGCGAGGACATCACCGAGCGCAAGCGAGCCGAAAATGAGACCCAAAGACTTCTCACCGCCGTACAGGAAGAAAAAGAGCGCCTCTCCACGCTCATCAACAGCATAAGTGATGAGATTTGGTTTTCCGATACCGAGAAGAGATTCACTCTGGCCAACCCGGCGGCACTGAGGGGGTTCGGCCTTGAGAACTCCGACGGAATGGATGTGGAAAAGCTCGCCGAAAGCCTTGAAGTGTATCGCCCTGACGGGAGCTTCCGGCCGGTTGAAGAAGCTCCGCCTCTGCGCGCCCTGGAAGGCGAATCGGTAAGGAACATGGAGGAGGTAATCCGAAATCCCTCGACCGGAGAGCTGCGGCATCGCCAGGTCAGTTCATCCCCGGTAAGAGACGCTAACGGGGATATCGTAGGCGCTGTATCGGTTGTGCGCGATATTACCGAGCGCAAGCAGATGGAGGACGAATTGCGCCGAAGCGAGTCGGAATTCAAGCTGCTCTCGGATGTTGCAAGCAACCTTCTGGCATCGGAAAACCCTCAGGGTCTGGTTAACGAGCTATGCCGAGCTGTGATGGTCCACCTGGATTGCCATACATTTTTCAATTTCCTGGTAGATGAATTAGCCGGCAGACTCCATCTCAATGCCTTCGCCGGGATCCCCGAGGAAGAGGCCGCGAAGATCGAATGGCTCGATTTCGGGGTGGCAGTCTGCGGTTGCGCGGCCCGCGATGGAGAACGGATAGTTGCCGAAGATATTTTCAATACTCCGGATATAAGGACGGACCTGGTCCGGTCCTACGGTATTCAGGCGTACGCCTGCCATCCCCTTAAGGTCGGCGGCGGCCGGGTAATAGGGACGCTCTCTTTCGGTACAAAATCGAGGACAATCTTTACGCCCCAGGAACTTGCGGTCATGAAAACGGTCGCCGACCAGGTGGCTGTTGCGATGGAGCGGATTGGGCTAATTGAAGGACTCCGCAAGGCACGCGATGAGCTGGAGGTGCGCGTCGAGGAGCGTACCGCCGAGCTGGCAAGGTATATGGCCAGGCTGGAGGAGAGTAACCAGGCCCTCCAGGATTTTGCCTCGATTGCCTCTCACGATCTCCAGGAGCCGTTGCGCAAGGTGGAGAGTTTCGGGAGTATGCTCAAGCAGAAGTATGGCGGTCAGCTCGGAGAGCAGGGGAACGGTTATATCGAGCGGCTAATTGACGCAAACAAGCGCATGCGGTCCCTGATTACAGCCCTCCTCGAATATTCGAGACTTACCACGAAAGCTAGTCCTATCACGGAGGTTGGGCTCACCGGTATCGTCAATGAGGTCCTGTCCGACCTTGAAGTAAGAATCGAAAGGACAGGCGGCAAGGTGCACCTTGGAGACCTCCCTGTCATCGAGGCTGATCCAACGCAGATGCGGCAGCTTTTCCAGAATCTCATTGGAAATGCACTCAAATTTCATAAAGAAGGCGAGCAGCCCTTCGTTAAAGTATCGAGTTCCACTATGGATAACGGCGATTTTCAGATAGTGGTCGAGGACAACGGTATAGGCTTTGAGGAGCAGTATGCCGAAAAGATTTTTTCCCCGTTCCAGAGGCTTCACGGAAGAAGCAGCCAGTATAAGGGGACGGGAATGGGCCTTGCTATATGCCGAAAGATCGTTGAGCGCCACGGCGGAACAATCAGCGCTGAAAGCGAACCGGGGAAGGGTTCCACATTCATAGTGCGCCTGCCGGCAAAACAAAGTGAATTGAGGAATTGAGTGAATTTAGCGGATTTAATGGAACTTCGGCGGTTTCCTCAATTTCTAAATTCCTAAATCTCTCCCTTGCGCCTGCATTTGATCGGGGAGGGAGACGGTTTGAAACCAGAATGTGCAAAGGCGATCCATGGCCTTTATCATGTCTTTGTAGATGGAAGGCTTTGTGATGAAAGCACTGCCTCCGAGCCTGTAGATACGGAGCATGAGGTCCCTGTCTCTTGAGGTGGTGAGAACCACAACGGGTATTGTCCGGATTTCGGGGTTGTTTCTAATCTCCTGCAGGGTTTGAATCCCGTCTTTTTTGGGCATGTTTAGATCAAGCAGTATGAGGCTCGGTCGAGGTGAGAGATCCGGATTCTCATAACGGCCCCGCCGCGTGAGGTAGTCAATTGCCTCGGCCCCATCTTCCACGTATCGGAAGCCAACCTCGCAGCCGCAATCCCTGAGAGCCTCCCTGACAAGCTTGATATCATCAAGATCATCGTCGGCCATCAGGATAACGACCGGGTTATCAGCATTTTCAACCATGATCAAACCTGCCATCCTTCTTGTGGAACGGTTTCGAGATATTCCGGGCCTTGGGTCTATCACGACCCTTGTCGCCTCCAAACGGCATTCTCAATCAATAATCAAAATAAGAGGGTTTTGAGAATCTTCCAGATCTTCCACGTCGCTGCCCGACGATTTTCTAATAGGCTCGATGTGAGGCGCGGATTCTATGCCGCGCAGGGATCATGTTCACCGCACTGCTTCAGGGGCAGGGTAATAATGAAGGTACTGCCTTCTCCTGGTACACTCCTGGCCGTAATCGTCCCGTTGTGGCGATCGACAATTTTTCGACAGATGGCAAGCCCCATTCCCGAACCTTTGTAGAGGCTGTTTTGGCCATGCAGGCGCCTGAACGGTTGGAAGATCTGGTCAAGGTAGCTTTCATCAAAGCCTATGCCGTTATCTTCAACGGATATTTTGCACGACGCCTCCCAGCACGTTTCGCCGTAAATCTTTATGCGAGGCGCATCCTTGTGGAACTTTAAGGCATTTCCGATAAGGTTTTGAAGAAGTTGCCGGATTTGACCCGGATCGGCTTGAATCCTCGGCAACTCGCCGATTTCCACCTCCGCTCCGGTTTCCTGGATCGGTATCTCAAGATCGAGAATCACTTCGTTGACCAGTTCGCCCAAGTCCATCCAGACAAAGGGCTCGGCCTTTGTGGTTACTCGGGAGTACATCAGGAGTGAATCGATCAGCTCCTGCATGCGCACCCCCGAGTCCCGGATTTTCTCCAGATATACCATCCCCTCCTTTCCCAAGACCTCCGCGAATTTGTCTTCGAGGATGCTGGAAAAAACCGAGAGCTTCCTCAGTGGTTCCCGCAAGTCGTGAGAAGCTATAAACGCAAAGTCCCGAAGCTCCTGGTTGGTTTTCTCGAGCCGTGCCTGATAATCCTTGGTCAAAGATTCCGCTATCTTGCGATCCGTTATATCCCGGTTGATTTCGAGTACGGCTATCGCGGTTCCACTCTCATCCCGCTGCAGTGCCCAACGACTCTCGACTACAACCGGCGTATTCTCCCGGGTGTACTGGATTAGCTCTCCCTGCCATTCGCCAATGTCCATGATAATTTCTTCTATTTCGGAGAGGGGAATTGGATATTTGGTGTTGAGCAGTTCATGGATGACCTTGCCGATGGCCTCGCCTCGCTTCCAGCCGTACAGCTTCTCGGCCCCCCCGTTCCAGTGCCTGATCCTTGCATCCATGTCGCGCACGAGAATAGCGTCATGCGCCAGTTCGAGGAGCGCCGCCTGCCGGCGCAGGACCCTGTTCGACCTCTCCAGCTCAACCGCATGACCTTTCTCCAGATCATCCAGTTGCCCCTCTAAATTCGATATTCTTTCTTCCATCCCATTGGGTTCGTTTATTCTGTGCAAGGTTGCCATCGGGCTTCCGCTCTCCTACAGACATGGATTGAGTGCACCAATCCTCCCGCGGGTTTAAAAAGGAATAACACAATTGAAATCCTGATCGGACATCGTGCGCCCTCATTGTAAATTAAAACCGGCTCACTGGATTTTCCACAAATACCCACAAGGCAATGGTTGAGCAAATGCGAACACCTTGCGTGTTATTGTAAGCTGAAACATCTTTTTGGACCTCTCCATAGCACCGCTATTGAAATCCCTCCAAAAAGCAATTATTTAGTCACCGACCAATAAATCCAAAGCGAGGACAGATCATTAGATGCGGAACATCCGAAATTTCAGCATTATTGCGCATATCGATCACGGAAAATCCACCCTGGCGGACCGTTTGATACAGCACGCCGGGCTGGTGAATGAGCGCCAATTTCGCGACCAGATCCTTGATAACATGGATATCGAACGGGAAAGAGGCATCACCATCAAGAGCCAGACCGTGGTGCTCTCCTATAAGAGTAAATCAGGTGAGGTGTTCGATTTAAACCTTATCGATACTCCCGGCCACGCGGATTTTTCCTACGAAGTTTCCCGCGCGCTTGCTTCGTGCGAGGGTGTCCTGCTTCTCGTGGACGCCTCCCAGGGGGTTCAGGCGCAGACGATTGCCAATCTCTATGCGGCAATGGAGCACGACCTTACCATTATCCCGGTGATCAACAAGATCGACCTGCCATCGGCCGATATCGAAATGGCCAAGGAGCAGATAGACCACGACCTTGGACTGGATTCGGACCAGGTTGTCCTGTGTTCCGCAAAGGAAGGGATGGGGATTGAAGACGTTCTTGAGGCCATAGTAGCCCGGATTCCGCCCCCGGAGGAAAATTCCGAAAAGCCTCTTGCGGCGCTCATCTTCGATGCACACTACGACCCGTTCCGGGGCACCATCGTAAGCTGCCGCGTCTTTGACGGTAAGGTCCGGCCCGGAGACCTCATACGCCTCATGTACAACGGGGCGGTCCACAAGGTGGAGGAGGTGGGCTTTTTCCGCCTCTTCAGGGACCCTCAGCCGGAGCTTTCGGCCGGCTCCGTCGGCTACCTGATCGCGGGCATAAAAACCGTTGCCGACGTCAGGATCGGCGACACCATAACCATGGATTCAAATCCCGTTGAATCTCCCTTGCCCGGATTCAAAGATGTAAAGCCGGTGGTCTTTTCATCTATCTATCCCATATCTTCCGATGAGTACCCGTCCCTTGTGGATTCGCTCGACAAGTACAAGCTAAACGATGCCGCGCTGGTCTACCAGAAAGACTCCTCGGCGGCGCTCGGCCAGGGTTTTCGCTGTGGCTTCCTTGGGCTTCTCCACCTCGAAATCGTCCAGGAACGTCTGGAGCGCGAGTTCGACCAGGCTATTATCATGACGGCCCCAAGCGTCCAATACCAGTTTACACTAAACGACGGCACGGGGCTCACGGTGGAAAACCCCCAATATTATCCCGATCCCATTCTTATCAAAAGCTCGGCGGAGCCCTTCATAAAGGCGACTATCATTATCCCCGAGCGCTACATGGGGGCGGTGATGAAGCTGTGCCTGGAGCGCCGCGGATCAAATCCCAGGATCGCCTATCCGACAACCGCGCGGGTCGAGATAACCTTTGATATGCCTCTTGCCGAAGTAGTCTTCGATTTCTACGACAGGCTGAAGACCATCACGCAGGGGTACGGCTCCTTTGACTACGAACTGATAGAATACCGCGATAGCGACCTGGTGAAGCTGGACATCCTGGTAAACGGAGAAAGGGTCGACGCCCTATCGATTATCGTGCACCGCGACCGCGCAAGGGAATGGGGCCTGCAGGTCTGCGACCGCCTGAAAGAAGAAATCCCGAGACACAACTTCAAAATCGCCATCCAGGGCGCAATCGGCGGAAAAATAATCTCCCGCTCAACCATTTCGCCCTTCAGAAAAGACGTCACCGCCAAATGCTACGGTGGAGACATCACCCGCAAGCGCAAACTCCTCGAAAAGCAGAAGAAGGGCAAAAAGAGGATGAAAATGGTAGGAAACGTCGAAATCCCGCAAAGCGCCTTCGTTTCCGTCCTAAAAGCAAGAGATGAATAGGCCTGAAGTTGCGTTTATCCGTATGCGTGGGGCAGGCTTTCCAGCCTGCCGCAAGATCAGGTGCATGGATCACCTTCCAGGCCGGTATCAAAGATCGTCATTCCCGCAGCGTTTCTGGGCGGGAATCCAGCGGCTTTGATACTCCGAAACATTGAAAGACAAAAGACACTGAATTCCCGCCCAAAAACGCTGCGGGAATGACGTAGTTGGAAGTCCCACATGGTCTGCCACATGGAAAACACCTTGAACGCAACTTCGCATAACCCGAACCCTCCCGGACTCTACATTCACGTCCCGTTTTGCCGATCGAAGTGCCTCTACTGCGACTTTTATTCCGTCGCATCCTCCGCCACTATTCCCGCTTGGCTTGAAGCCGTGCAAAGGGAAATGCGCCTGTACGGGGAAAACGAAGAAAGATCCGGAGGAAGCGGAGCAAAATCAGGGGTAAAAGTAGAAGGATACGCAGAAAAGCACGGGGAAAAATCCGGGGAAAACGCAGAAATATTACGTAATTTCGATAGCTTCAATTTTGATAACTTCGACTCGCTCTACCTCGGAGGCGGCACGCCCACGGTCCTGGCTGAGCGGGACCTTGCCGCGCTGATGGACTCTGCCCACAAGCATTTTACATTTCTGCCCGATGCGGAGATCACAATCGAAGCCAATCCCGACGGTCTTTCCGCCGGCAAGCTCAAAACCATTCGGGACCTTGGCATAAACCGCATAAGCCTTGGCATCCAGTCACTTTCCGATGCCGACCTGAAATACCTGGGAAGAACCCACAGCTCGAAGCAGGCGCTTGACGCCCTCGACCTGATACGCTTCAGCGGATTTAGCAATATGTCGGTGGATCTGATCTACGGCCTTGAAACACAAACCATCCCAGGATGGAAAAAGACCCTGGACCAGATCCTCGAATTCAGGCCGGAACACCTTTCATGCTACCAACTGACCTTCGAGCCGGGCACCCCCCTGGGCAAAATGAAGGCAGCCGGCAAGGTCAACTCCATCGGCGAAAAGCTTGAAAGCGCTTATTTTATCTATACCTCCCGCTACCTTGAAAGAGAGGGCTACCTCCACTACGAAATCTCCAATTTCGCTCGAAGCTTTGATCTCAAGTCCCGCCACAACCAAAAATACTGGACCCACACCCCCTACCTCGGCCTCGGCCCCTCCGCCCATTCCTTCCACTCGGGCAGCAGGTGGTGGAACTTAAAATCAGTTAGAAAATACTGCCGGCTCCTCGCGGAAGGAAAGCCGCCGATAGAGTCCTCCGAAATCCTCACCGAAGAACAGCTAGACCTGGAATCCCTCTACCTCGGCCTGAGAACAAGCGCCGGTGTTGATCTTAATGAACTCGGAGGCGGTTTGCGAGTGGGCAATGCTTTCGCAGAATTGCAGAGAACCGGTCTGGTAAAAATAAGCAACGGAAGGATTCTTCCCACCCGAAAAGGTTTTCTCGTGGCGGATAGCCTGCCGCTTATGCTCAATGTTTAGCGTAGGCACTCATTTCTAACACCAGATACATCAATTCACTTCAAAAATTTACCGAACATTGGTTTGCAGCTTATGATCTCGATTTCATTCAGCTTTGATCCGCCGATCGATATTAAATTGATTGACAGCACGCTATTCCAAAAGTATCGTCCAAACAAATAAAATAGCGAATCAATGTAGGTGGACACAAAAGAACTGCGCCCACCCTTGGTTAAGTCACCATTATTGGATGAACCATGATAGCATGTCCTCAAAAGGCTGCAATTGTGCTCCTGCTGACATTTGGCATCGGCCTTAATAGTTGTGCAGCTGTGCAGGCTCAGTCGAAATTTCCCGCTTCGGAGTGGATGAAGAAAGATACCAAGTTCAAGCTGCAGATCGTGAAAGGTTTCATTGAAGTTGCCAAGAGCAACGGCGTCATGATCCGCTTCCCATCGGAATATTATGTCAAAGAGGTTGATGGAATAATTGAGAATTCGATCAAAAATCACGATGAAAAGGGTTTGAGTTCATCTGTAGGCATTATGATACACACGATAGCAGCTATGGATGGGGACTGGGACAACGGTGAGAACAGATTGGAGCATGCCAAAAAATTTCTAGGGCCAGAATATTTTGAGTTCTTCAAGAAACAGTTTGAGCAAAAATACAGCAGACTTCTAAACGACCGTGTGAAGTATTCAGACCCTTGGAAACACTTTTATCATTCCGAAAATACTAATACCTATTATAATCAGGCAACTCTCAGCTACGTTTCGAAAACTGTCGTGAAAGTGTGGACAAAGACCGAGTATGTAAATGCCGAGACCAAAACGCATGAGTTACATAAGCGAGGAAGCCATAGAGACGACGCCGAATATTATGCTTACGACTTGTTTTTATACAAGATAGACTGCTCCAGTAACAGATATACTCCACTGGCAAACTATACATACAGAAAAGATGAAACTTTAATAAATGCTTTTGATTTTCCGGAAAAATGGGAAGCTATTCCACCTGGATATGCAGTGGGTGAAGTACTCTATACCGCAGTATGCTCAGAATCTAATTAAAGGCAGTTTGGCGGGTGGCCCGGATTCATATCCGGGCGCGAAGCGCAAGAAGCTCGGCGGAGGTGTCGGAAAATCGGATGGCGACTGAGCGAAAGATCGTTGACAATGCGGGTCATGCCCATTTCGTAACCTTTTCCTGTTACAAACGGCGAAGCCTCCTTAATGACGACCGGGCAAAGGGCATAGTCATTCACTTTCTTGCCGATGAACTGCGAAAGATTGACGCAGCATGTCATAATGCCCGATCACGTCCATGCTCTCCTGCATTTCGGAGGACCCGATATGCTGAGCCGGTTCATCCAACATTGGAAGAGGAGGTCATCGATCCGGCTGAAGAAGTTTCTGATTGAACATCTTTCCGGGTATGCGGCCACATTTAACCCGGAAGAGCCAATCTGGCAGGCAGGGTACTACGATTTCAATGTATTTTCCGACGATAAAGCAAGGGAGAAACTTGAGTACATGCACGGCAATCCCGTGAAGAAGGGCCTGGTTGCGCGAGCCGATGAATGGAAGCACGGTTCGGCAAGGTGGTATCTCCTGAAACGGTCGGTTGGAGTTGAAGTTACAGCTATATCGTGAGCTTCTTGCGCTTCGCGCCCGGATATGAATCCGGGCCACCCACCCATCCAAATCCCGAGGGATATTAGACATAGGACGACACCATACCCCTTTCCCTTGTGCGGGCTCCAGCCTCCCCCTTTTATACTGTGTGAGAACCAAATTTCCCCTTTACATTTTGCAAGAATGTGGTGAAGTGGCGGATAAGCTGCGAGCAGGGAAATCTGCACCGTAGCGGTATCATGTTCGGCGGCAGGGCTTCCGGGGTGAGTCTTACGGTTTAGGCTTCGGGTGTCATCGAGACCGGTTGCTGCCATCGCAAATGTGCCTGCCTTTATTTCAGTTCGGTTGTGGAAAGTTGCGGTAAAACTTCTTAATTAGACGTTCGGTTCGGCCGATTCAGGCATAACATAGCCGATTCAGGCAATATACTTTTACCCGGTTTTAACTTTGCCCAGTTTGAGTGAGGCTCCAATAAGATCCGGTTCTATGCTCGCCGCGAGGGACCTCAACCCAATTCTCTTTGGAGGAATTGAAAAATGCCCTCGGATATTCTCGAATTTTTGAAGACGAATGTGGAGTTGTTCAGGGACTTCCCTCCGGACCGCCTCAAGGGGCTGGTCGCGGGGTCTCGGGTTTCGACGTTCGAGGCCAACGAGGCAATTATAAAATTTGGGGAAGAGGGACATTTCCTCAATGTTCTCATCGATGGCGAGGCTGCGGCGTCCCGCACCGATGATTCCGGGGACAGGCTTGAGGTCGGTGTTTTGCGCAAGGGGGACGTCTTTGGCGAGATCGCCATGATGACAGGCGAGAAAACGTCCGCGGACGTTATCGGGATAAGTTGCTGCAAGGTGCTGCAAATCCCGCAGAATTTTTTCCTGAGCGAGCTTATAACATACCCTCCGGCTGTAAAGCTGCTCTCGAAGACGATAACCGACCGGCTCAAAAGCGCGGCTTCGAGTGAAGCGGCGCGCGCGCTGGCGGCTTCGGCTTTTCGCGGCAGCGACGACCCCTACGGCTTCAAGCTCAAGAGCGCGCAACCGGCCAAAATCCTGGTGGTTAACTGCGGCTCATCATCGCTCAAGTATAGCTTCTTCGATACCGAGGCCCCGGATAACAACGTTCGGGGAGGCGTTGACAGGATCGGTTCGGCTGGGACCAAAAACAAGCTTCAGTGCAAAACGGGGGAACTCGCATTCGATCTTCCTCAGGGCGATCACAGCCAGGCATTGAGGGCCGTGATAGATGCTTTGCTGTCCGATAAGGTGGGATGTATCGGCTCGGCCGACGAGATAACCGCGGTCGGCCACAGGGTTGTGCATGGAGGCGAGCTGTTCCACTGCGCCGAAGTCGTAAATGAGAAGGCCCTGGGCGATCTCGAGGGGCTGATACCCCTTGCGCCGCTCCATAATCCCATAAATATTGCCGGCATCAAGGAGGCTATGAAATTTCTCCCCGATGTGCCGCACGTCGCGGTCTTCGACACCTCGTTCCACCAGACCATGCCGCCTTACGCGTATCTCTACGGCCTGCCCTACGACTACTACGAGCAGGATGGAATCAGGCGCTACGGCTTCCACGGCATGTCGCACGGCTATGTGGGCCTTCGGGCGGCGGAATTTTTGAAGCGGCCTTTCAATGAAATGAGCATAATCTCCTGCCATCTCGGAAACGGCGCATCCGTATGCGCCATCGATCACGGACGCTCGGTGGATACCTCCATGGGCCTCACCCCTGTTGAAGGCCTGATTATGGGCAGCCGGTGCGGCGATCTCGATCCCGGCGTCATGGTGCACCTGATGCGAAAGAAAAGTCTCGGCCCCGAGGAATTCAGCCATATCCTAAACGATCAGAGCGGGTTGAAAGGGCTTTCCGGCATATCGAACGACATGCGGGAGATCGAAGGGGCAGCCGAGGCGGGAGACCACCGGGCGCTCCTTGCGTTCAAGACCTTCTGCTACAAGGTGCGCAAATACATCGGGGCCTATATGGCGGCGATGGGAGAACTCGATACCCTGATTTTCACGGGAGGAATCGGGCAGGGGAGCGCCGGAGTGCGCGGTCTGGCGTGCCAGGGGCTTGGATATATGGGGATAAAGGTTTCGGAGGAACGAAACCAGACTGCCCGCGGCTTCGAGAGGGTATGCGAAATCTCGACCGACGATGCCGCGGTGCGCGTCCTGGTCGTCCCCACCGACGAGGAACTGATGATCGCCAGGGAGACACTGAGGGCGCTTGGCCGTAACCAGATCACCAGGGTAATTCGCCGCCAGGAAAAGGCCCCTGTTCCGATCGAGGTCTCGGCGCACCATGTGCACCTTTCCCAGGCTCACGTTGAAGCGCTTTTCGGCCCGGGACATCAGCTAACCCCCGAATCCGATCTGTCGCAGCCGGGGCAGTTTGCATGCAAGGAAAAAGTCAACCTGATCGGCCCCAAAGGGCGGGTCGAGCGAGTTCGGGTGCTTGGGCCGACGCGGCCCGAAAGTCAGGTCGAGATTTCAATGACCGAGCAGTTCATTCTCGGCATTCATCCACCCGTTCGCCAGTCGGGCGACCTCGACGGCAGCCCCGGCGTAACCCTGGAAGGGCCGAACGGGCAGGTGGTCCTGGAGCAGGGTGTGATTTGCGCTCTTCGCCACATTCACATGTCGCCGGAAGAGGCGCTGCGCTATGGTTTGCGGGATAAAAGCCAGGTTAAGGTAAATGTCAAAGGCGAGAGGGAACTGGTCTTCGGAGGCGTTTTGGTTCGCGTCCATCCCAATTTCAAACTAGCCATGCATATCGATACCGATGAAGCCAACGCCGCGGAAATCACCACCGGGATGATCGGCTATATCGACGGAATCCAAAGCAAGGGGCTCTAGCACTGATTACTTTCAAGGGCAAAGTCAGAAACATGGAGGGCGGGGGAGTCATTCCTCCGCTCTTTTGCCTTTGCCTAACAATCCTGCAAGCGAGGAGGTCGCAATGAAACAGAAAGCTACTGCTTTTGCCTCTATTATTCTCGTTCTTGTCTTCACCGCCTCAAGCATGGCGGCCGATTCCGTCAAGCTGCCGAACCCGCAGACTGATGGGGGAAAGCCCCTCATGCAGGCGCTCAAAGAGAGGGCGTCAAGCCGCACATTCAGCGATCAAAAGCTCCCCGCGCAAACTCTTTCCAACCTTCTGTGGGCTGCATTCGGGATGAATCGTCCGGACGGAAGAAGGACGGCGCCTTCGGCCAAAAACTGGCAGGAGATAGACATATACGTCGCGGCCCCCGACGGCCTTTTCCTATGGGATGCAAAAGAAAACGCCCTCAAACCGGTCCAATCCAAAGATTTGAGGGAGCTTGCGGGCACACAGCCATATGTCAGGGATGCGGCGATAAACCTCATCTATGTGGCCGATTTTGCCAAGGTAAACGGCGGAGGCACCGACCAGAACACCCTGGTTGGAGCCGATACCGGTTTCATCTCCCAGAATGTTTACCTCTATTGCGCATCGGAGGGGCTTGCGACAGTGGTTCGGGCATCGATAGACAGGGATGCTTTGGCTAAAGAATTGAAATTAAGGCCCGAGCAGAAAATTATCCTTGCTCAGTCGGTGGGGTTTGCAAAAAAGTAAGCCAGACAGACCGCAATTCGGAGTATTTTCGCCGGCATCCCAGGGGATTGGTATTTTGATTGGGTAAGCCAGGTGATGCAGGCTTTCAAGCCTGCCTCACCTGCCCAGGTAGATAACAGCCGGCAACAGGCTGGAAAGCCTGCCCCACATGCCGCTTAAAATTCATGAAACAGATTTGAAGGCAGTGCTGTCCTGGTTATTAGTGCTGCCTGTTCTTTGTCTTGCGAAGGCGAAGAGAGCCCGGGGTCACCTCGACCAGTTCGTCATCGGAGATGTATTCCATGGCCTGTTCGAGACTGAACTGGCGCGGAGGAATGATTCGCAGCGCCTCATCCGAGCCGGACGCCCGCATGTTGGTCAGCTTCTTTTCCTTCGTGATATTTACCCAGATGTCTTCAGCTCGTGAATTCTCCCCCACAATCATCCCCGAATAGACCGGTTCTCCAGGGTTTACGAAAATCGTCCCGCGCGGCTGCAGGTGATGAATGGCGAAGGTGACCGATTTGCCCTCGCGGTCCGAGACCAGCACCCCGTTGGGGCGCCCGGAAATCTCTCCGGCGTGAGGCCGGTAGCCGATAAGCAGGGTATTTAAAATTCCGGTGCCGCGCGTCTCTGTCAGAAACTGGCTGCGAAAGCCGATCAGGCCGCGCGATGATATTTCGAATTCAAGGCGGACACGGCCGAACCCGTGATTGATCATTTTGGTCATCCGCCCGCGCCGGGAACTCATCATCTCGGTAACTATGCCTATAAACTCCTCGGGAAGGTCTATAATGGCAAGCTCCATGGGTTCGCAGAGCTGTCCGTCGACTTCTTTGGTGATGACTTTGGGTCTCGATATGGAAAGCTCGAATCCTTCCCTGCGCATGGTTTCGACAAGGACCGCCAGTTGCAGTTCTCCGCGGGCGCTCACCCGGTAGGACTCGCGATTTTCCGCCTGTTCGACCCGAAGGCTCACGTTGTAGAGGAGTTCCTTGTCGAGGCGCTCTTTGATATGGCGGGAGGTGAGGTATTTGCCGTCCTTTCCCGCCAGAGGAGACGAGTTGACGGAGAATACCATCGATATGGTAGGCTCCTCGACCGATATTGTGGGAAGGGGGCGCGGGTCCGCGGGGTCCCCCAGGGTATCGCCGATGAAGATGTCGTCGAGTCCGGCAACCGCGGCGATATCGCCCGCTTCGGCTGACTGCCTGTCCACGCGGCTAAGGCCCTCGTAGGTATAGACCGCGCTCAGGGAATCTTTCCGCGACGTTCCGTCAGCCTTTAGGAGCATGACCTCCCTGCCTTGTTCCAGGGTGCCGTTTACGATCTTCCCAATCGCGATCCGTCCGACATAGTCGCTGTGGTTGAGGGTCGTTACCAGGAACTGGAGCGGGGCTTCGGGATTGAATTTCGGCGCGGGAATGGATGAGATGATAGTATCGAAGAGCGGGACAAGATCTCGCCCCTGGCCTTCGGGATCTTTTAGAGCGATTCCCGCCCGGGCGTTTGTATAGAGTACGGGAAAGTCGAGCTGCTCTTCGGTTGCATCCAGATCGATGAAAAGGTCATAAGTTTCATCGAGGACCTCGCTTATGCGCCGATCGGGCCGGTCGATTTTATTTATGACCAGAATCGGAGGAAGCCCAAGCGCCAGCGCCTTGCCGAGTACGAACCGCGTTTGGGGAAGGGGCCCTTCGGTGGCATCAACCAGCAGCAGGACGCCTTCGACCATGTTCAGGGTGCGCTCGACCTCGCCGCCAAAATCAGCGTGGCCCGGCGTATCGACTATATTTATCTTGACCCCGTTGTACACAATGGCCGTATTCTTCGCCATGATGGTGATGCCCTTTTCCCGTTCGAGGTCAAGGCTGTCCATCACCCGCTCCGCGACCTGCTCGTTCGAACGGAAAATTCCACTCTGCCACAGCATGGCGTCAACTAGCGTCGTTTTCCCGTGATCGACGTGGGCAATAATGGCAAGATTGCGGATATTGTTGCGTTTTTGCATTAAACTACCTTTCTTGGCCGAAACTAATGGTATTCGGAGAAAATTCAGTGGTGAAAAAGCTCGAAATAATGCCCGACGAACCGGAAATAGTCAACCAGCCGGTTATTCTGTTAAGATTATAGCCGGTCGGACGGTGAATTTTTCATTTTAGCCTTTTTTCTCTATAAAAGCCTGCATCTTAATGCGGGCGCGGCAGCGGACGGGGGAAACAATGACACTGTGGGTGGACGCCGATGCGTGTCCCGGCGCGATCAAGGAGCTAATTATCCGCACGGCGATGCGTCTGAAAATAAATACCGTCTTTGTCGCCAACAAATACATCAGCACCCCTGAATCCATCTATGTTTCGAGCCTCAGGATCGGAGCGGACCCCGAAGCAGTCGACCTGTATATAGTCGAAAACGCCCGGCCCGGGGATTTTGTGGTCACCCAGGACATCCCGCTGGCATCCGCACTGGTGCCCAGGGGAGTCACCGTCATCAGCACCAGGGGTCAACTCTTCACGGAGGCAAATATCGGCGAGCGGCTCTCGATCCGCAACTTCATGCAGGACCTTCGCGATTCCGGGGGAATTACGCCCGGCCCCAAAGAGTTCTCGCAAAAAGACAAGCAACGCTTCGCGGATACCCTCGATAGGGAACTCACCCGGCAGATGAGAATGCGGAAGGAGACTTAGGGGATTTAAGGGATTTAAGGAGGTTGGGGATTAAGGAGATTAGGAATCATTGTTCCCCAAGTTGGGGCACGGTCTCCCGACCGTGCCATAACGGAAGGGTTCCCGAAATACGATTTTAAAGCGGGTTTCGCTCCCTCGATGGCGTCCCCAGCAAATGGCCGTTTCGCCGCTCAACCCAACCAACAACCCGCCACCCCGCAAACCTAAAAAAGCCTTCCACGGCTTGAAATTCATGGTTTTTTGAAGGCCCTTTCGAAGGGATTGTTGAAGGCTTTTTTTTCGGCGGAGGGCTTATTGCCGTGCTGATCGCCTTTTGTTCTTTTTGGGGAGGTTTTTCCATTCGCGGCTTTCGGCGGCCTGGGCGCCGGATCGGGCGCTTCGGTCCGGGCGGCCGGTTTTGCGGCGGGATTGCCGGATTTCATGGAGAAGGAAACGCGGCTTCTTTCCAGGTCCACTTCCAGGACGGTTACCGTTACCTTCTGATGCACTCGAACCACCTGTCCGGGATCTTTTACGAATTTGTCCGAAAGCTCGCTTATATGTACCAGACCGTCCCTGTGGACGCCAACGTCAACGAAAGCCCCGAAAGCGGTGACATTGGTTACTATTCCGGGCAGTTTCATGCCGGGCTCCAGGTCGGTAAGCTTCTCGATACCCGGAGCGAATGAAAAGGCTTCGAACGATTTGCGCGGGTCTCTGCCCGGCTTGGCAAGCTCCGAGAGTATATCGAGAAGGGTAGGGAGGCCTGCCTGCTCGGTTACGTAGCGGGAGGGATCGATTTTTTCCCGAAGAGACTGCTCCCGCATCAGGTCGGCAACTGAACAGCCAAGGTCCCGAGCCATTTTCTCGACGATCTGGTAGGATTCGGGGTGAACCGCGCTTGCATCCAGCGGGTTTTCTCCACCCGATATGCGCAAAAAACCAGCCGATTGCTGAAAAGCCCGCGGTCCCAGGCGCGGAACTTTCTTCAGCTCCTCCCTTTTGCGAAACGGGCCGTTTTCTTCCCGTAAGGAAACTATGTTTGCGGCAAGTTGAGGCCCCAGCCCGGAGATATATGAAAGGAGCTGGGGGCTTGCGGAATTTATTTCGACCCCGACAGCGTTTACGCAGCTAATAACGGTATCGTCGAGGCCCTTTTTCAGCTCGGCCTGGTCCACATCATGCTGATACTGGCCGACGCCGATTGATTTCGGATCGATTTTGACAAGCTCGGCCAGCGGATCTATAAGCCGCCTTCCTATCGATACCGATCCGCGAACCGTCAGATCGAAGTCGGGAAATTCCTCGCGCGCAACGCTCGATGCCGAGTAGATAGACGCGCCGCTCTCATCGACCAT
This sequence comes from Desulfarculales bacterium UBA696, assembly GCA_002298995.1. Lineage (GTDB taxonomy): Bacteria > Desulfobacterota > Syntrophobacteria > Syntrophobacterales > Syntrophobacteraceae > SbD1. Next base: position 52,711 of record DBMO01000077.1, on the reverse strand, counting down.
TATGACCTGGATTTCCTGCGGCAGGCCAAGGCCGCGGATGAATGACTCCGTTTCCCTTCCAGCGGTGCCGTTTCCGATGGCGATTGCCTCCGTCGAGTGCTTTTCCACGAGGTCCCGGATTCTATCCCCGGCCTTTTCCAATGCCTGCGGTCCCGTGTGCGGATAAATGGTCTCGTTGTGGATTAGCTTTCCCTGAGGGTCCAGGCAGACCAATTTGCACCCTGTGCGGAAGCCGGGGTCTATCGCCATCACCTTCTTGAAACCCAGTGGAGGGGCCATCAAAAGATGGCGCAAATTGTCGGCGAAAACCTGGATGGCTTCCCTGTCCGCGCGGAGTTTGGAATCGTTTTTCATCTCCGTTTCAAGCGAGGGCGAAAGGAGCCTCTTATAGCTGTCGTGAACCGCTGCCCTGACCTCATGGGCGCAGGCCGAATCATTCTTTATGAAAGCCGATTCGAGCAGGTTCAGAGCTTCCTTTTCGGGAGGCTCGATCCTCACGGCGAGAAAGCCTTCCTTCTCGCCTCGCCGAACAGCCAGTATCCTGTGCGAAGGCGCTCCCCTCAGCGGCTCTTCCTTTTCAAAGTAGTCGCGGTATTGGATTCCCTCGGCCTCTTTGCCCGGAACGACCCTGGAGCGCAGCATCCCTTTTTGCGAAAAATGCGCCCGGAGCTTCAGGCGTGAATCAGCATTCTCGTTTACCCACTCGGCTATGATATCCCGCGCACCGGACAGGGCCTCTTCGGCTGAAGTTACTTCCAGTTCCGGATTTATAAACTCTTCGGCCCGGCCCATGGGATCGAGCGCGGGCTCCTGTTCGAACAATGCAAGCGCCAGCGGCTCCAATCCCCTTTCCCTGGCAATGGATGCCCTGGTGCGGCGTTTAGGCCGGAAGGGGAGGTAGATATCTTCTATTTCCGCAAGTGTTGCAGCCCGGAGTATCCGCTGTTCCAGCTCTTCGGTAAGTTTTTCCTGGTCGCGAAGCGACTTCAGGACCGCGCTTCTGCGCTTGTCGAGCACATCAAGCTGTTCGAGCCGGTCGCGGATGGCCGTAACGAGCGTCTCATCGAGGGAACCGGTTGCCTCCTTGCGGTATCTTGCGATAAACGGAACGGTGCCGCCCTCTTCCAGAAGTTTTGCCGTTGCCTCGACCTGGGCAGGTTTAAGGCTCATTTCGAGGGAGATGGAGCGTATATGTTGTTCGTTCATGACTTCCTTTCGGCCGCAATTTTGGAACGGAGTGGCGACTCTATTTTTCTATTATATCAGCTCCGCAAAAGATACACTTACCGGGTTGTCGCAGGATATACATAATCTAAAAGGTTGCTGCGCACCAATTGTGCAGTACAGTGGGCACGCTAGTTCCTGTCTTGCACCGGTTGTGGCAAGGTCGATTTTGGGCAACGGCACCTGGAAGACAAAATTCGCTGCAACAAAACCCGATGAAAGGTAAAACCCGCTGACTCTAAATAGTGGATTCGAGTATCGCGAGCAAATAGATAATCGGGGAAGCGGCCTGAGCGTTCTTGCCTATCTCACCCAAAACTATCGCCACTCTACGATGGACGAGTGGCGGGAGCGGTTCGATGCGGGCGAGGTGTTAGTAAATGAGCTGCCTGCCGCGCCCGACAGCATTTTGAGAAACGGGCAGCGGCTGGTCTGGCGCCGTCCCCCCTGGGATGAGCCGGATGTGCCCCTTGCGTGGTCCGTTCTCCACGAAGATGAAGACCTGCTGGCGGTATCGAAGCCTTGCGGACTCCCGACAGTTCCCGGCGGCGGGTTCCTCGAACACACGCTGCTTGCGCTGGTGCGAAAAAAATACCCTTCCGCCACTCCCGTTCACCGCCTTGGGAGGGGAACTTCCGGGGTGGTATTATTTGCACTTACCGCGCCGGCACGTTCTCATGTCAGCGCCGCATTGCGCCGGGGCGAGGCCACGAAAATCTACCGGGCGCTCGCGGTGGGATCGCCGGATGTGGATTTCTTCACCATAAACGCCAGGATCGGACCGGTTCCGCATCCAAAGCTCGGGACGGTTCACGGCGCCAGTGCGGAGGGAAAAAGGGCTGTCAGCAGGGTAGGGGTTTTGGAGCGCAGAGGGGATTCATCGCTTCTGGAGGTGAGAATCGAGACGGGAAGGCCCCACCAGATCCGGATTCATCTCGCCTGTGCCGGATTCCCGCTGGTGGGAGATCCGCTCTACCTGGCGGGAGGTAATATCAGCTGTCTGGGGGCACTTCCGGGTGAAACCGGTTACCTCCTGCACGCAGAACGCCTTTGTTTAGCTCACCCGGCAAACAAATCAAAATTTGAGGTGCATTGTCCTCCTCCCCCCGAACTGGAGCTGACTGGTATCTTCAACTTACACCGGCTCAGTTCTCGATTCTCACATACTGGGCGTAATAAGCCGCCCCCTGGCCGATATCGGTAAGCTTGGATTCGATGATCCGGTTTGCACCCCCACCTGATTTCATCCAGTCGCCGCGCCTGTAAACAACTACGTCGGGATGAAGTTCCGGATCGAGTTCCACACGGACTTTGATCCTGCCAAGGGGAGAGGCGAGAAACACTTCGCGGTTGATGTCTATTGTCCTGAGCACCGGGTTTTTATTCGATATGGCCACGACAGGCTCTGTATCGAGGTCTTCGGGAAGGATTTGAGAATGTATTGCCTCCTTGCGGATCAGTGTCAAAAGCCGCAGAGGGTAGCCTGCCGGAACAGGAGGCTCGGTGTTGAGCGCTTCCGGAAAGCGGTACTTTCCATCCTTGTGGCCGAATTTCATTCCTTCGAAAGCGACAATCCCACGCTTTGCAGGCGCGAACCCCCTGGTCCGGAGTTCTTCCAGCGAAGTTTCCAGGTAGGGGGAGTCAAGCGATGAACGAAGACACTCCTCCTCCTCCTCCGGCATGAGTATGGGCGGATCGAGTCTTTTGCCGAGTTCCGAGACAATCCAGAAGTCGGTTCTGGCTTCGCCTGGGGGTTCCGCAACCTTCGCGGCGTAGTTTACGTAGTTGTGAAGAGACGAGCCAACTATGTCTTCCTTTTCGAGCATGAGCGCACAGGGCAGCACCAGGTCAGCCCTTTCGGCGGTGTCGTTCATAAAGGCATCCACCACCACTTTGAACTCGATATTTTCGAAAGCCTTTGCGCTAAGAGTCGATTCCGGGGCCTGGTTGATAATATTGCAGCAGTTTATCCAGGCCATTTTGATTGGAGGATCCACGGCGTCCGTGATTTCCCGGCCCATGACCGGCATCGGGAAAGATCTACGGGGTGCACGGTTCGATGGAGTCGCCCAGGAGCGGTTGAAGTTTCTAACAGAGGAGAAAGTGAAACTTGTACCGCCTCCGGATATTCCCACGTTTCCGGAAAGGAGCGCCAGGGCATTTATGAAACGGACGTTTTCGCCCCCGAAAAGGTAGCGCTGGAGACCCCAGCCGATCAATGTGGCGACGGGGCCTGGTTGCGAATAAAAATCGAAAAGGTATTGGACCTCTTCCCGCGAAACACCGCAGGCTTGAACAAGCTCATCGAAAGAACGATTTTCAATGACTGTCTTGAATTCCGGCCAGTTGCCCGTCTTTTCGATGATGGATTCCTTAACCTGTTCCCGCTCCAGGAAGAGCCGTATAACCGCTGCCGCTAGAAAGCGGTCCGTTCCGGGACGAATTCTTATAATTTTATCGGAGAAAGACCCGTTCTCGTCGCCTCCGGGGGAGATTGTGAGCACCCGCGCTCCCGCTTTACGGGCGCGCCGGACCAGTGCTGCCTGGTGGATCGAGCAACGTTCAAGGTCCCGGCCCCAATTGGCTATTCCGCGGGCTTTGAGAAGGTCCGTCGGATCGTTTGTGTCGCCTGCTCCGAAATCCGCTTTGCAGGCGGCGTTGCCCGCTGCATTGCAAAGTGAACCCCGTCCGGTGCCGGCTCCAAGCTCACCAAAGAAGAGCGCCGGGGCCATGTGCAAAATCCCTTTGTACCCGCCCGCCCAAAGATGCAAAATGGAAGAGGGCTCTTTGCGGTTGCTCTGAATCTTCTCCGCGCAGAGGTCCAGGGCCTCGTCCCAAGAGATTGGCTTCCAGCAGGCGCCCTCCCGCAAAAGAGGTTGCAATATCCTGTTGGGACTCCCCAGGCGTCTTGGAAAGTTATGTATCTTTTTGCAGACGAGCCCGGCCGTAAAAGGATGATCAGGGTTTCCCGTGATACTGATCCCGCCTTGCAGATCCCTCTTGATTAAAAGGGAACAAGCATCGGGACAATCCAGGGTGCATGCGCTTATGGTCTTCATGTTGCCACTCTCTGATGTTGTTAACTAAATATGCAGTTCAGCCCGGCTTCACTGCGCTTACTTTAATGCTGGCAACCGATTCTGAGATGTCTTCCGCGTAATCGGAAATGGTGGAAGTATCGGAGAAAATAGCTTTGGCAACAGGATCGTTCACAGCCAGTTGAACGGGGTAAAGGTCTTCCGCGACTATGGTAACATTCTCGAAACCGGCCTGCCTTATTGTCGTCAGATACTCATCTTTCGGCAAGGCCCCGGCGATGCATCCGACGTAGGCTTCAACGGATTGCCTGACGGCTTCGGGTAAAGCCTTTAGCAACACCAGGTCGGAAATCATGATTCTCCCGCCTGGTTTGAGTACCCGGAACGCCTCCTTGAACACCTGCTTCTTGTCGGGCGAGAGATTGATCACGCAGTTTGAGATAATAACATCCACTTCGCCATCGGAAAGGGGCAAATCTTCGATTTCGCCCAACCTGAACTCGACGTTTTGGAAACCGCCTTTCAGCGCATTCTCTTTTGCCTTCCTGATCATCTCCGGGGTCATATCGACACCGATCACTTTTCCTGAATTTCCCGCGCGGCCGGCTGAGAGGAAGGCATCGAAGCCGGCTCCGGAGCCTAGGTCGAGCACGGAATCGCCTTCTTTCAGCGACGCCAACGCAACCGGATTACCGCAACCTAGCCCAAGATTTGCCCCTTCGGGTACTGAATTCAAATCCGACTCACGGTAACCTATTTCCTTGCTCATTTCATTGCCGGATTTTGCGCGGCAGGAGTTCAAGCTCCCGCAGCACGAACTGCCTTCGAGTGCGACTTTAGCGTAGCGGGACCGAACTATTTCTTTTGTCTTTTCCGGTTTCATGATGATTCTCCCTGGGTTGAGCCGTGTGCCAGCAGGCTTACCGCCCGGCATCAACCGGCTGCATTTTTGAGATTCAAGGTAATCGAGACAAAGCTCACTATGACCGCCGGCACATACATGGCGGCTTTCAGGCTGTCGGGGTTTTCATCCATCAGTTCATCCAAATAGAGGAGAAGACTGAGCACCAGTAGAAAAGCCGGCAGGAGAAAGGATCCCATTGGCAATTCCTCCTATCGTCAAGATTAATCCAAGGGCCTTATTCGAAGTCCATTCCCTTCAAAACGGGGCCGAGAAATTCCTTCACGCGGTCCGCCAGGGCATCGGCCTTAATAAGGGTGAAACAGCAAATTTCGCCGTCTTTTAGCCAGCTGATAAGGGCCATTTTGTCACCTGCCCGTATATTGGCCTTAGCGCGCAGCTCCTTTGGCAGCACCATCTGTCCCCGCTCATCGACGGTAATGAGGGATTCTACTTTGCAGCAGGAGTTTTTGGCCTCAGGGGAGCAACAGGGTTCTTTATTTTTCATTCGTCGTCCTTTCGGGAGTAAGCAGCATAAGGTTAATAGGATAAATCAGTGTTAACTGAATTATCAGTCCAAACTGCATTGATTGTCAAGGCAAAAGTCCGCAACCTCGATTCACCTGGATTGAATCCAAAAGAACAGCTGCCGTAAAAGGAGCCGGTCCCTGCGGATGCAGGCCTGCCGTGCTCCATCATCAAGAAACGCTTCTACGAGTTTTAGGGAAATTTATGTGGAAGGTGGGAAACAAGGCACAAACCAGTGCCCTGGCTTGTACTAATGCGGCGTCGCGCATCCGGGTTGATGCGGGTTGATTGGGCGCGGGCTAAGCCCCGGGGCAACCAGTCGTTGCTCCCGCAAAATTCAATCAGCTTTCTTCTTCGAGTCTATTTTGTCGACGATCTTGTCGAAGTAGACCTGGTTCTTTTCCATGGTAAGCGAGGTGCGGCGGGTCATGTTGAGTTTCATTATGAGGTAATTGAGCTTTTTTATCTGCCTGTACTTTTCCTTCGTATCCTTTACCCCCTCCAGCAGCTCTTCGACAGACAGTATTTCTTTTCGCAGTTCGAGTTCCGGGGGGAGGCAGTTGGCATTTTTCAATATCTTGTGAGCAAGGCGGATGTCCTGGGGGAGGTGGCTATCGTCCTCAAGGCTCAGAGGTTTGCCTTTGCCCGGCAAGTCGTCAAATTCCCCCTGCCTCATTGCCTCCCGAATCTTCTCATCGGCGATTTTGTCAAAAATTGCGAAGATATTGCTCATAATCTATTCCGAATACGAGTAAAATTAGTGGCCGTGGCTGGAAGCGGCAACCACAAATGATAATATAATTAACAGCGGCATCGGGGCGTGCGAGGCCGCTGCAAAAAAGAGTTCCTTAATCTTTCTATTTTAGCATGGATCGGCAGCGGGAAAAACAATATGTCAAAGACCAACCTACCTCGTGAGGTTTTTCCGGATATCTTCCCTCCGCGTGAAATCCACATCCTCGGGGCCGGCCGGTTCGGCAGACTGGCGGCGGAAAGGCTCGTGCGCAGATTTCCCGAGGCCGGGATTACAGTTATCGATAAGGATGCCGAGAGGGTGGAGAAAATCCGACAGGAATTTGGAATTTCGGCCGAAGTCAGGGACTCGGTCGCATCGATTGTCGAAGCGACACTGCCGGAGGATATCTGGATCATTCCGGCCGTGCCCGTCCACGTCGGATTCGAATGGCTCCTCGGGCGAATCAACCGCGGTGGGTCCGCCAGAAGGCTGGCGGTTCCCGAAAGCGCCGACCTCCTCGTTCCAAATCCCATACGCACTTCTTCGGGAACAGTCTATGCCAGTTTTGCGACGTTTATGTGTCCGGATTACTGCAGCGAGCCCGATGAAATTTGTACCACTACAGGAAGACCAAGGCAGGGCAATTTGTTCGAGGTGTTTGGAAACTTGTCGATCCCGGAATACAAGACGGCGGTCCTGAGGAGCTGGCAACTGGCACCCGGAGTTGGAGGATACCCGGTGATAAGCCTAAACGAGATGCTGTCGGTCATTGGTGACGAGCCGGGCAGGCATCTGTTTGCCACGAGCTGCCGCTGCCATGGCGTGCTGGATGCCTTCGAACTGGCGGGACCTGTCAGATCAAAGTGAGACTGGGAGCAACATTATCATTGAGGTAGCTTTTCAGGCCCTCTTCCAGCTCACTTTCCTGGAGTGCTATCTGGCGCAGTATTTCGTCGAGCCTCCATTTGATTTCGAAAATCATCACTTCCATCTCCCGGCATATATCCTGCTCCGAATCCTGGTCCTTGAGTTCGTCCACGTGGTAATTGGGCGAAAGTCCCGTCTGGTCCATCGTGGCTCTTAGCGTTAGCAGGTATTTGTCAATATAGCCGAGAAAGGATAGCGAGGAAGAGCCGCACCTTATTGTCTGCCTGGCGTGGTCCAGGTTTTCCAGGGCCGTGTCTATCGCCTCGGCAATGCCCGCGCTGATCTCGAAAAGTTCCGCGAGCCTGGGTACGGTGCAAGGCCCTTGTTCGCACCCGCAGCCGTCCGATGCAATACATGCGATCATTGAAACCAGTTCAAAAGGATATTCGCCGGGGATCAGCTTCGCGCCGAGAAAAGCCCGCTTCACGGGATGTTTGTCCTTGGTCAGCATCCCGCTTAAGGCCTCACTGGTCAGAAGCACTTTCCCAAGTTCGCTTATTTGCTTGCCAAGAAGTTTGCGCGGGTACCCGAATCCGTTTGCCCGTTCGTGATGTTCGCCGATCGCGACCGCTATCGCCTGATGCCATTCCGCGATTTCCCCAATTACCATTTGCCCTATTCGCGGGTGCACCGCGATATGTTTCCATTCATCCGGAAACAGTTTACGGTGCGGTTTGAGATACTCGGGGTTTATGTAGAGCTCCCCGACATCATGCAGGAGGCCGGCCATTGCCAGCTCTGCGAGCATACCGGTCCCCTGGTTGCAAGCCATCGAGAGCCCAACCCCCAGCAATGACACCAGCACGCTGTGCGGCAGTGTTTCGATTCCGCTTTGCATCGAGAGCAGCAGTGAACCCATCTGGTCGAAATGCAGGTCTTTAAAGATCGAAAGGACCTTTTTCAGGGAGCCTTTTGATTTGAAAAGGACCGAAAGGGGCTTCAGCCTGTCAAGTGTTGCCTCGACCTGCGCCAATATCTCTTGAGGCCCTACGCCGGCGTTTACCGTGAGGTTGCATTCAAGCGGCTGTCGCAGTTTGAAGCGGATGAGCCGCTCGCGCATCTCCTCGTCAATTCGCTGCCCTTTCGCGACCAGCTTCATCCCGGCTGCGTTGTGTATGTCCTCGCTTGCAACTACTTCGTGCTTGTCGGACGCCTTCATGACGTTATCGAGGTAGTAAGGATTTACGGTATTGAAAGTGGCCTTGTCCATGAAGGTAAAATCCCGTTGATTTTTTTGGATCCGTTCAGCGCGCGCTCGACTCGGAATGTGGATTCACGGAGAAGAGTCCGCTTAAGTTATCGACAGAATTTCAGATATTATTAGCCAATTATTTGTAACACTCCGGATAAAAAGAATTTGTGTTCTCCATAATCAGTCTGGAGCGTGAAAGTCTACTCAACTTTTCGAAGTCTTTGATGAAGTATATCCTCGGCGCGATAGCCCTGGGTTCGAGCGATAATAACCAGCTCCAGCAGGATGTCGCCAATCAGCTCGGAAGAGACGGTTTCGCCGGAACTTAGCGCATCAACCATTTCACGGCTTTTGCGGGAGAAATCCCGAATGCGCGGTCCAACATCGTGCCAGCCTCCATTTTTCTTCTGGGCAAGGCGCGAGACGATCCTGTAGGCGCGAATCAACGCGGGCAGGGATTCGGGAATCGGTTCGGGGAGCTTGCCGCTTTCTTTTTTCTCCTCTTCCTTGATTTTCTCCCAGTTGTCCTTTACCTCATCGGCAGTATCAACGCTAAGCTCACCGAAGACATGCGGGTGCCTGCGAATCATTTTCGTACTGATGCGCTCTACGACCTCGTCGAGCGTAAAATCGCCTTTTTCCTCGTACAGGTATGCCAGAAACAGGACCATAAAGAGAACGTCGCCGAGTTCCTCGGCAACGTCGGCCGCTTTTCCCGACCTCACCGCGGCGGCTCCTTCGTGGGCCTCCTCGACGAGGTATGTCTGGATCGTCTCGGGCGTTTGTTTGCGGTCCCACGGACAACCCGATTCGCCGCGAAGGCGCACGATTATATTCCATAATGCCGCCATCTTATCCCAGCGGCTGCCCGGTTCTTCTTTCACTTTTTGCCCTTATTGTCTTTTGAGGAATCGGTGGCGGGGTTGAGCGGAAGCGATGTCTTCTCCAGTATGTTTTTGAGGCTTTCCCGCTTCCTGGAAAACTCATCCTGCACCTTATCGGGGGCGATTTTTAGTAAAAAGACGGTGACCTCATTAATGTAAGGCGTCAGCAAGGAGCCGGCGAGAAGGGGGCTTTCCTTCGTCCCGAAAAGGGTAAGAATCGATACGGCTACGACCGCGAACAGCAGGGCCTTGCCAAATCCGATCATACCGCCCCAGATTCGGTCGACGAACCCGAGCCCCGCTCTTCTCATCAGCTTCGCGATCCACGAGCCGGCGACCGCTATGCACAGCCAGGTCAGGAGGAAGAGCAGAATAAAGGCAATTGTGGTCCCCGCGCCGGCAAGGGAGGGGAAATTATTGCGGATTTCGACCCCGACCTGCTCATACTTGTGCGCCGCGACAAAAAAGCCGCCAAGTATGCCGAGAATGCCGAATATTTGCGAGACCGCGCCGCGAACGATCCCGCGCAGCACCGAGAAAGCAGCCGCCCCGGCAAGAATCCAGTCAAGAAGGTTCATGGGATAAGATGATCTCCGAATAGGATCCCGAGTCTTAAATGGACGTGGATCGGATTTATTTTCATGGTCAGGTGCTTTTTTTACGACCTGTTAGTTTAGATCCTGGACTCGAAAGTGTCCAGTATCTTTAAATCGTCAATGATTCCGGGTCCATCTGGATCGTATAAAAAATATTCTCCATCTTCGGGGTGGGCGCGGACAATTGCAAAAGAGATTGTTGTAAGTGTTATAATTGCGTGATAATAATATCGATCCCAAAAATCCAGGCCATGATCGGCCCGCTGCGAGGTGAAAGCATATTGGCTGTTCAGTCCAAAGTTAAAGACGGCTGCGAAACATCCGTCCAGATCTCTTTTGAAGACAACCGCCTTGTCCAGCAGCTTGCCGGAGAGCAAAATAATAATTTAAAGGCAATTGAAAAACAGCTCGAAATCAAGGTTCACCTGCGGGGGAACCAGTTCACGGTGACCGGTCCGCGGGAAGATGTCGAGCTTGGCGAGCGGCTCATCAACGAACTAGCCGACCTGATTCGCGGCGGCTATCCGATCTTTGTCAGCGACATAGTGTTTGCCGCTCAAGTACTTAAAGATAACATCAACCGGCGCCTCAAAGATATATTTCTCGACCAGGTCTTTATTGCTTCAAGCAAAAGGATAATAACTCCGAAGAGCATAAGACAGAAGGAGTACCTGGAATCTATTCGCCACAACGATATTGTCTTTGGGGTGGGTCCGGCGGGTACTGGAAAGACCTACCTTGCAATGGCAATGGCCGTTGCGGCGATGGCAAAGGAATATGTCCGCCGCATCGTGCTGGTGCGCCCGGCGGTCGAAGCGGGGGAAAAGCTTGGCTTCCTTCCCGGCGACCTGGCTGAGAAAGTGAATCCCTATTTACGCCCGCTCTATGACGCCCTTCACGATATGATGGACTTCGAAAGGGCGAGCAACCTAATTCAAAGAGGGGCGATCGAGGTCGCGCCGCTTGCTTTCATGCGCGGGCGCACCTTGAATGATGCTTTTGTTATTCTCGACGAAGCCCAGAATACGACAGCCGAGCAGATGAAGATGTTTCTAACGAGGCTCGGAATGGGTTCCAAGGCGGTTATAACAGGGGACATAACGCAGATAGACCTGCCCGAGAACAAGCCTTCCGGACTCATCGAGGCCATTGACCTGCTTGAAGGCGTTCCGGGCATAAGCATGGTATATTTCAGCAAGCGCGACGTTGTGCGGCACCGCCTGGTGCAGGACATAATCGATGCGTACGAGAAGGCGGAAAAACGGCGAGTCCAGCCCGATAGGAACTCTGAGAGAGGCTAATTGAGCATGGATCGGGAAAAGCGGGATTCCGAGAAAAGCGCCATCAGAAAAAAGCCCAAGCCTGTTTTTCTGGCAAAAATCCTTTCATGCCGTTTCGAGCAAATCTACTGCCGCAAGGCCCTGCTGCTGACTGTTGTAAGTTTGGTGCTCGCGGTGCTCATGACACCGTCCTTTACCGTTGAAAGTCCCTGTTTGCGCCTTGGGGACGTATGTGACCAAAACATCAAGGCGAAAAGGGACTTCCTTGTCGAGGACGAGGAAGCTACCGCAAAGAAGCGCGAAGAGGCCGTTCGGCAATCGGTGATTGTCTACGACCTCGATGAAGGCCTGTCGGGCCAGATTGTGGAAAGGCTCGAAAACGCCTTCAATCTGATGCGCGACTATCTTACAAGCCTCGATTCACAGTCTCTTTCAGGAATCTCCGACGAGAAGATAACGACAGGGACCCATATAGCCCCTGAAAACCTCTCTTCCCTGGTACTATCGAGCGCGGGCCAGCACATCCTGCGAAAAAAGAAGGACCTGGAGGGGGCGCTGGGGTGCCAGATCTCGGGCGAAATATTCACGAGCCTGCTGGAGAGGCAATTTAATCTTGATGTCCAACTTCGGGTCGCCCAGATCATAAAGAACTCCCTAGACCGCGGGATCGTGTCAACAAAGGCCTGGGTGCGGCAAAACCGAGGCGACAGCCTCGTAATACGCAAAATCGGGTCCGGCGAAGAGTTCATGGTGCCGCCGCCATTTCCATATTCAGACCTGGAAGAAACGCGCAAGCTCATAGTAATGCAGGCAATTGAGGCCGGGCGAGACGTAAAGGAGATGATGGCAATCACCTCCCTTGTTTCGCAGCTTCTCCAGCCGAACCTGACATTCAACCTCGATGAGACCGACAGGAGGCGCGAGGAGGCCTATCTATCGGTAAAGCCGGTCTTTATCAAAATCTCGCGAAACGAGATGCTGGTGCGCGAAGGCCAGAGAATCGGCGCCGAGGAAATGCTAAAGCTTAGATTCCACCAGACTGGCGGAGCCGATAAGCACTTCCTGTTCGTATTTTTCACCCTCTTTGCATTCAACGCCGTGTGCATCGGCGTGGTGGTGCAGGTAATCAAGCGCCACCTGCCCTTGATTCGCATGGATTTCTACGACATGCTCTTTCTGGGCATCATGCTGGTTTTCCTGCTCATGCTCTGCCGCGCCGGATTGCTGGTCGGAGATCTTATAGGCGACAATTACGGACCTTTCTCCGCGAAGACATTCTTATATGCGGTGCCTCTCAGCGCCGGAGCGATGACGGCTTGCATTTTCTTCGGCGTAACGGTGTCGCTCATTTTTTCGCTAGTCTTTACCCTGTTCGCCGGAATGATTTTCGGCAAAGACTTCGGGCTCTTTTTCTACTTCATGATCGGCTCCTTCGTTGCCGCTCATGGGGTCTCGCCCTGCAGGAACCGCATGGCGCCCATAAAGGCGGGCCTTCTGGTTGGGCTTGCAAATGTGATCCTGATCGTGCTGAGCGCATTTTTGCAGGACCAGTGGGTATTTTTGAGGGTTGTCACAAATGCCTTCTTTGGGCTCTCCGGGGGAATTTTCGCCGGTATGCTTGTTACCGGTTTCTCACCTCTGGCTGAAATGCTGTTCGGCTACACAACCGATATAAAGCTGCTCGAACTTGCCACGATGGACCAGCCCCTTTTGCAGGGCCTCATGGTCGAGGCTCCGGGGACATACCATCACAGCATAATCGTGGGCAACATGGTCGAGGCGGCAGCGAAATCCATTGGAGCCAACTCGCTCCTTGCCAAGGTCGCCGCCTACTACCACGATATCGGGAAGACCAGAAAGCCGCTCTATTTCATTGAAAACCAGGTAGACCGCGAAAATCGCCATGAGAAACTGGCTCCCTCGATGAGCAGCCTGATCTTGATCTCTCACGTAAAGGATGGAGTGGAGCTGGCAAAGCAGCACCGCCTGGGCAAGGAGATCATCAATATAATCAGCCAGCACCACGGGCAGAGCTTTATTTCTTATTTCTACAACAAGGCCGTCGAGTCCCGCGAAAAGGCAAAGGCCCAAAATCCCAGGGCTACACTGCTGCCTCCCATAGAAATGGACGACTACCGCTACCCCGGCCCCAAACCTCAGACCAAGGAAGCAGGGCTGGTGATGCTCGCCGACGTGGTCGAAGCCGCCTGCAGATCGCTCACCGAGCCGACGCCGGCAAGGATCAAGGGCCAGGTGAACAGGCTGATAAACAGTATATTCAGCGACGGCCAGCTCGATGATTGTGAACTCACCCTGAAAGACCTCCACCAGATTGCTAAGCATTTCAACCAGATTTTGGCCACGATCCATCATAAGAGAATTGAATACCCGATGGCCAACGGCAAAGGAAAAGCGGATGCCGCTGATCCAGCTCAGCGTGAAACAAAGCAGGATAAAGATAAAACGGGCACGAACAGGGAACGCGGCAAAACAGATCTTAAACGCCTTGGGATACACTAAGGCGGAGCTTAGCATTGTAATTGTCGACGACGCCGAAATGGCGGAGATCAATTTCGAATACCGCCAGGTTGACCGCCCTACCGACGTGCTCTCCTTTCCGATGCTGGAAGGCGAATTCGCCGACGTCTGCAACCAGATGCTCGGAGACGTTGTGATTTCCGCCGAAACGGCCCGCTCGATAAGCGATGAGACCGGCGCTTCCCTCGAATCCGTTATCGACCTTCTTCTCATTCATGGTATTCTGCACCTCTTGGGCTTCAATCATGAAGCAGGGGAGCGGCAAGCCCTTGAAATGAGGCATAAAACCGAGGGATTGCTTTCCCTGCTCGGGCACTCAGGCGATGAATTCGCATGGTTTTTCGGGGAAAAACAAGAGCTTTAAGAAGGAGATAGATTGGCAAGGCTAGCGGTAAACGTCGATCATGTCGCAACGGTGCGCCAGGCGCGTCTGGCCAAGGAACCCGACCCGGTTATCGCGGCGGCGCTCGCCGAATTCGGAGGGGCGCACGGGATAGTCGTGCACCTGCGGGAGGACCGCCGCCATATTCAGGACAGGGATGTAGCCGTACTGCGTGAGACCGTCAAGACAAAGCTCAACCTCGAGATGGCCGCCACGAAGGAGATGGTTGAGATTGCGCGCAAAATTAAGCCCGATGTGGTAACCCTGGTTCCCGAAAAGCGCCAGGAACTTACCACCGAGGGCGGCCTTGACGTTGTTCATTTCGAGCAGTCGCTGGTCGAGGTTGTCGGGACCCTTCACGGCGCTGGAATAGCGGTAAGCCTTTTCATCGATCCCGACCCAAAGCACATCAAATCGGCCCACCGGCTCGAATCCGACTATATTGAAATTCATACCGGGACCTTTGCCGAAGCGCGCTCCTTTTCGCGCCGCCAGGAAGAGTACGAGCGGATAGTCACCGCCGCCCGCCTTGCGCAAAAACTCGGGATCGGGGTGCATGCCGGCCACGGGGTGGACTACCAGAACGTTCACTGGCTTCGCGGTATCAAAGAAATCGAGGAATTCAGCATCGGCCATTCGATAATGGCTCGGGCCATCCTGGTAGGCATGGAACGGGCCGTTCGCGAGATGGTCCAACTGGTGAGCTGATCGACTATGCCGATTTTTGGAGTCGGTACCGACCTGGTGAAGATAGAGCGGTTGAAAACGCTTATCGAGCGGTGGGGGGAGCGCTTCGAGATCAGGGTCTTCACGCCTGCCGAAATCGACTTTTGTTCGAAGAGAAAGAACAAGATACCCTGCCTCGCCCTTCGATTTGCCGCAAAAGAGGCGTTCGTGAAGGCGCTTGGACTCGGGCTTCGAGCGCCCGTCCTCTGGCATGATATGGAAATTCGCGCCGATAAGCTTGGAAAACCCCAGATATTTCTCTCCGACCGCGCCGCGCAATACTGCGCCGAACTCGGCATAACATCCTGGCACCTTAGCCTGACCGACGACGGCGACTACGGTGCGGCTTTCGTGGTAATCGAGAAGTAAACCTCTAAAATCGCCGGCTGGACTGAATCCTTTCCAACCCCAACCCCCTCCGCCAAGGCACGGAAGTTTTCCTTCACTTTCGGCCAGATTATGTCGATCCCGCATTTTGAAAAAAGGCAAGGGTGAGCACTGGTTTTATCGTGCCCACCCTGCAGTGGCAAAACGGCGTTATTATGGCCCGAGTCCTCTTCTTTTTGTTCATGTCTCCCTATGTTATCCCACCTATATTTCTCTTTTGACACCTACTCGGATCGGGTGTGAAGCAGAGAAGTGCGAGCGATTAGCCGAGAATAGCAATTCACAGGAACGAACCTGGTTAGTAGGACAACTTTTCCCATCTGGCTCTCACATTCGCTTGATACTGGCTAGTACAACTGAATTTGTTTGGCACAAATGTCAAAAAAGTTTAATGCATATTTTCATGACCGCCGATTGCAGTGTATCCCCCCAATAAAACATAAGTTTTAGAAGCATCTGTGGCAGAGATGGATTGTCAAACTGGTCCATGCTTTGACGGAGAATTACGCCCAGATTCCGGTGCTTCCAAAAATGCAGGGAACTTCATGAAAATACGGGGGAGGGACAAGACGTTTGTCATAAAAAAAGTAAAAAGATTTATGAGGCTTAATGTAACATGTTCAAGGACTGGTTTCATCGCATTTGATTGCCCTATTGTTCGTGAAATCTCATTGTGAAACTGTGATCATTCTCTGTGAAAGGGCCAAATAATGAGAAGCATGAAACTTAGTACAAAGATTATAGGTGGGTTTTTGATTGGATCTTTTATCGCAGTTTTTATCTGCTACATTGGGGTAACGAAAATAAACCTCATTGAGAAAGCCGATTCCGAAATGTATGAGCTGTGTACCAAGCCCATGGGGGACATGTCCGACGGTTTGCTTGCTTTTCAGTTAAGCCGCAACCGCATAAAAGATATCTTCATAGCTAGATATATGATGGAAAAGGACCCCAAAGACCATGTAGAGGCTATACGGCAATTGGACAAGACATTTAACGATGCGCTGAACAAGTATGAACCTACAATGAGGGCTGCCGAGGTAAAAAAGAAGTTCCAAGACGCAAAAGCTGTCCTGGAACAATATTATCCGGTTCGCGACAAGATCATTAGACTTGCCGTGGAGGGCAACAGGCAGGAAGCCCTGGATCTGCTCTACGTCCAGGGGGCGCCTTTGGCAAAACAGGTCGAGACCGCCCTGAACGAATTGCTCAATGTAAAGGTCGAGCAGGCAAATATCAGGGCAGTAAGTAACAAAGCCACGGCAACAAGCGCGGTAATATTTACCTGTATAGGCGCCGCAATCGGAACAATTATTTCGATCGTATTCGGAATATATCTTGCGCTTTCGATTACCCGGCCGATAAATCGGGTCGTTCAGGGCCTCAGTGAAGCTTCGGAGCAAGTGTCAGTGGCTTCGACCCAGGTCTCGGGCGCCAGCCAGCACCTCGCATCAGGAGCATCGCAGCAGGCCGCCTCAATCGAGGAGACTTCCTCGTCGCTTGAAGAGATGTCTTCGATGACGAAACAAAACGCAGAGCACGCCCACCAGGCCAATCAATTGATGATGCAAACCAGCCAGGTGGTATCGAATGCGAACAATTCAATGGGGCAGCTCACTGCCTCCATGGTGGAAATATCGAAGGCAAGCGAGGAAACATCGAAGATCATCAAGACAATTGACGAGATTGCGTTCCAGACGAACCTCCTGGCCCTAAACGCCGCCGTGGAGGCAGCGCGCGCGGGCGAGGCCGGAGCAGGGTTCGCCGTGGTGGCTGACGAGGTGAGAAATCTTGCCATGAGAGCTGCCGAGGCCGCGAGAAATACCGCCGATCTGATCGAGGGCACGGTAAAAAAGATCAAGGAAGGCTCCGAGATTGTCAATCAAACGAGCACCGAGTTCTATAAGGTGGCCGACAGCGCGCAGAAGATGGGTGGATTGGTCGGCGAGATAACGGCTGCTTCAGTCGAGCAGGCCCAGGGCATAGAGCAAATCAATAAAGCCGTTGGCGAGATGGACAAGGTTGTCCAGGAAAACGCCGCGAATGCCGAAGAATCTGCTTCCGCATCCGAAGAGATGAATGCCCAGGCCGATCAAATGAAGGTCTTTGTTGACGAACTGATAACCATAATCGGAGGAGCCGCAAGCGAATTGAGGGAGGGCGGCGGCATCCCTAAAAAGCGTAAAACCCCTCATATAGACATGGGGAAAGTGATGATCGCCGGTAATCCGATAAAAGGCGGTCAGAAAATTCCACTCGGCAGCGAGGATTTCAACATCTTTTAATCGCGGTAAAAGTGGGGTGGCACGGGTTGTATCGTGGCCACCCCACGTGATGCATTTCTTTCCTGCACCATAATAAAAAAAGGACCTCCCCTCATTGCGAGGAGAGGTCCAGGAAACTGAATCAGTCTGCTAAAATGGCGTGCTATTTCAGCTTTCTTGCCAGGAAATAGCCGTCCGGGTCGCACTCTTCCCTGAGAAGCTTGAGGTCCTTGTCGCTCGGTTCCGTCATTTCCTTGAGGTCGGGCGAAATGAGGAGCTCGAAGCTCACCTTCTTTTGAATGTCTTCCGCGGTCCTGCCCTTTGCTGCTTCGAGCAGCACCATGCGGCGGGTTTCCTTGTCAAAGCCGAACAGGGCTTCGTTTGTGATTACGCGGTATGGACCGGAGCCCATAACACCCGATTTTTCACGGTAGTCCGGCGAGCCGTCCCCGAAACCGATACTGGTCAGGAAGTCGAGCTTCGGGGTAAACCGGCGCGGCTCGAGGGCCATGATGATGATCGATTTTTCGCAGTTCGCCGCCATTGCCCCGGCGCCGCCGCTTCCCGGAAACCTGGTCTTGGCGGCCTTGTAGGTGCCGCCCTCGAAAGTCGAGTTGACATTTCCGTACATATCGATCTGGGCGCCGCCGATGAATGCGTAATCGGCATGGCCCCGCTGGGTCAGTTCGAACACGGACGAGAGTCCTTTGAGATAGCATGCCTTGCGGCAGGCGCGCGTGTCGCCAACCGAGAGGGGCATTCCCATCTCGAGCACGGGGGTCAGCGGACCGGCCTCGAAGATGATCCCGAGTCCGGGAGCGTGGGTAAGCTGGGCATGAATCGATGCGATGATTGGAAGACCTGTTCCAACGAACACTATCGTATTATCTTCAAGGACTCTCGATCCCGTATAGGCTATCATTTCAAATGGTGTATACTCGGCCATCTTTTATTCCTCCATTATTGAACAGCTTGTGAATCCGCAAGGGCATCAGGACAGGATCATGGGCTGACCGCCGTCCATTTCCCTGATCTTCTTAAGCGTCCTGTAAGGAATCTTGGACAGGAAGTCGTCGTAGGTCTCGCACCCGAAGATGTACTCGTCGTAGTACTTCTTGAGGTGGTCCTTATTGCCGCTCTTCCTGAATTCCTCGGATGCGCTGCGGAACATCAGAATGTGCTCCATGTCGAACCAGTAATTGCCGTAGCATGCGCCGGGATAGCTCGCGAAGCGCTGTTCGATGACCGCATCGACGGCCGTATACGGGATCTCGGTGAGATTGGGATAGGTGCGGATGTTTTCGAGAGGTATTATCTGCTCGGCCGTCACCACCGTATGGGCGGCGGCCATGGCGATCTCGGGGCACGTGCAGTGTGCGCCGAAAAGGCGGCAGTTCCCATGCATGTCGGCTGCCGTGACGTTCAAGATCCCGAGGTCGGGATAACAGGCCGGGACGAGATAGGTGTTCTTGCCCGTAAATGGGCTTTGAATCATTTTGCCCCGGTTTACCAGCTCCATGTCCGCTCCGCCGTGGTCGCGCACCGGCAGAAATTCCAGCCCCATGGCGGCAGCCTTGAATCTTGCGGACATTCCGTAGTTGGTGTAGTCATCGAGTTCGACCAGGCTGTTCTGGCAAAGATGCCGGAAAAGAGGAGCGATCCCGATTACCTCGTAGCCCCACCAGGCAAGCTCGACTCTTTTTATCGAAAGGTGGGCGGGGTCGATAAGCATGGCCCCGGCCAGCAGTTCGGGACAGATCGAGTTTGACTGAAAGGAGAGGGTCAGGTTTTTTGCGCCCTTGCGGATGATTTCGTGGATGAGCGCGACCGGCGGACGGGTATTTACGAAGCCGCCGATGGCGAGGTTCATGCCGTCCTTGACATACTTTGCAACCGCGTCCTTGATGGTGGTCCTTTTGTCAATTAGCCCCTTGGGCTTTTGGACCATGGTCTTCCGGGCCTCTTCGGGCGAAGGTCCCCACCAGGAAAAGCCGCCGTTGCAATCTCTGATTTGATTGTCGTCCAGATTGGATACCCGACAGATTGGCGATTGAACTTTTTCCTTCATTCTTTGCCTCCACAGCAGTTGAACGTTGACTCGTCAGCTTTGCGCCGGAACAAAACTCAACGGGGAATGGGAATGTGAGTTGGGATAAATGATTACTTTCACAAATCCTCGATTACGACAACTTTGCCTCAACGTCAAGTAAAAGCCTTATGGAACAACGCATTAGACGCCTGAAATTATCGCTCTACATTATCGGATAAATGTGGGAGCAATACTCCAAATACCGACAACCATGTGTTTATAAAGGAATGAATGTTTGGATGCTTAATTGTGTTTTATTTCACATTAGCGTGGCGCGCATGGCTTGGGCATGATGAATGGCTTTGTCCAAAAACAACCGGAATGGTTTGTGTAATTCTCAGGGCATGGTCGCGGGCGCGGTCTTATGGGTGTGTTGGCCAAATGAGTTCTCAATGCTGGTCCCCCTCCCTTGACGCGAGGGGTTTGGGGATGGTGTTAAAAAGATGTAACAATTTCAACCCGCTCCCCCAGCCCCTCCCACCGGTGGAGGGGAATCTTCCTTCAATTTAGGCCATTTTACCTAGATTCTGCATTTTGGCAACAGTCCGTCCTGGCCGAGCCATTCTCGGCCGAAGATCTCAAACCCTTCCAGTTTCTGTCCAGGGGCGAAACCGTATCACGTGTCGTTGCGATGACCTGCCTGAAACTGATTGGCGTCGGGTGGGATTCGATAACTTCCAGTGAATGGGACGACCTTTGAGACCTTCGGTCGATGCGGCCGGCAAGGTCGGGAGACCTTGCCGGAACCGAGCGCCGTGCGCATCCCGAGTTGAATATTTATCCCCCGGCGCAAAAAACAAGAAGGGCGGAAACCTTCCGGTTCCGCCCTTCACGAATCGCTTGGCGCTTTTCCCCAAAGTGATCCGAAAACTACCCCGCAGGCTAGAAAGTATAGCCGACCTCCCCGTGGAGTTCCCTGTCGAGGCCGTTGATTTCCTCGTCGCCTTCCACCCTGAGCCCCATTACCTTGTCAAGGACAAGTCCGAGCACCCATGAGACCAGAAAGCTATAGACTCCGACAGCCACAACCCCGATCACCTGAGCCCCGAACTGGGCGAAGCTCCCGGTGATAAGTCCCTTGGCGCCTACCGTTGCGAAGATTCCCGCTGCAAGCGGACCTATGACGCCCCCGATTCCGTGGACGCCCACAACGTCGAGCGAATCATCGTATCCGAACTTGAATTTGAGCCTGACGCCGTAATAGCAGATCAACCCGGCCGCAAAACCGATCACTATGCCCCACTCAGGCTTGACAAAGCCGGCGGCGGGGGTGATGGTCGCAAGGCCGGCGATGATGCCGGTTGCCATGCCCAGTGCGCTCGGCCGCTCCAGGAACCACCACTCCAGAATCATCCAGGCGCAGGCCGCCGAGGCAGCGGCCGTCATGGTGGTAATAAAAGCGAGGGCAGCACTGGAATTGGCCGCCAGGGCGCTTCCGGCGTTGAAGCCAAACCACCCGAACCAAAGAAGCCCGGCGCCAAGGATTGTGATCGTTAAATTATGAGGGATGAACATCTCGCTCGGAAACCCGATACGCCGTCCAAGCATATACGCCAACACGAACGCTGAAACACCAGAGGAGAGGTGAACCACAAGCCCCCCGGCAAAATCGATCACCCCTAGCTTGGCCAGCCAGCCGCCTCCCCAGATCCAGTGGCAAACGGGGTCATATACCAGAAATGACCAAAGTATAATGAATACTACGTAGGTGCTGAATTTGATGCGCTCGGCAATCGCCCCGCTGATCAGCGCGGGCGTGATTATCGCAAACATTCCCTGAAACATTATAAATGCATAAGACGGCACCGTTCCGCTCAAAGTCTCCGGTTCTATACCGGACAGAAAAAGCTGGCTCAAATCGCCGATCCAGGCATTTCCCGGGCCGAATGCAAGGGAGTATCCGATTATAACCCACTGAACCCCGATCACCCCCAATGCGACAAAAGAGTGCATAATTGAATTGAGAACATTTTTCTTCTGGACCATTCCGCCGTTGAACAACGCAAGTCCAGGCAGCATCAGCATTACGAGCGCCGACGAGATAAGGAGCCAGGAGGTATCACCCGTGTTGAGGCATTGGGCGTCGGCCGCAAAAGCACCGGCAGGAAAGAGCAGGAGCCAGAAAATTACCGGTAGTGCCCCTCGGCATGACACAATACTTCGGAAGTCCGGGAACTTCCGTCTAAGCAAAGCTTGATGCATGAATTCTCCTTGGCCTCATATGTGAAGGTAAAAATATTTAAGGGCGGAAGCAGTCACGGGAAATGAGCAACATGTGTACCATTCAGGCAAGACTCACCTCGATATTGGCTCAGGGGCGGGCTTGCGAGGGGCTTGACCTTCGATTGGTTTCGAAAACACAAACAGGGTGGATTATCGGTGCAACATTTTTGTTAATTTCAATACTCGGACCTGGGAGTAAACCACAATTTTGTGCCGGCTTTTATATCGCCTGCATCAAAACCGGCAAATATGTTTCATATTTGTTTATCGTATTTGCCGCGGGGTGGGAAAATTACGCTTTCGATTCTTAATTTATATGTCCGGAACTTTTCCGGTACAAATTCGTGCGTGCTCAAGGATTGAGACCCGCATTTCATCGCATGATAGGTCCTCTAAACCGTGGTATTCAGATCTAAATTGCCGCCGGGACAATGATCGCTGGCATGACACTTGGACTGGGGATGGCTCGAACGGGTAAAGAGCATGCCCCCGCTGTCACCTCTTTCAAAATAGAACCGGAAAGGAACCGATTTATGATCAAGATTGAAGCAATCGTTAAACCATTTCGCGTAGCCGAAGTTCAGGAGGCCCTTTCGGCAATCGGAATTCAGGGCATGACCATCGTTGAAGTAAAGGGATTTGGCCGACAAAAAGGGCACGTGGAAATTTACCGCGGCGCCGAATACCAGGTCAATTTTGTACCAAAGGTGCTGGTGATGGTCGTTGTACCTGACACAATCGTTGAAAGTGCCATCGAAGCCATTCAAAAGGCGGCCTATACAGGTAAAATCGGGGACGGGAAAATCTTCATATCCAAGATCGAAGACGCGATGCGAATTCGTACCAAGGAAATGGGGGTTGAAGCTCTTTGATGAAATTTAGGAATTTGAGGATTGAGGAACTTAGGGAATTTAGTGATTTAATGGGATTTGAGGAATCTTTAAATGAATAAAGAAAAAGCGAACCAAACACTACGGCGCCGGTAGGCGGGGTTTCGCTCGCTCATCTGCATTCGCGGCGAATTTCCACTCGTCCTTGGATTGTAACGGAGCCGTGAAAACCGTGATCCCCGGCCGGGGTGGCCTCATTCTAAACTATACAGGCGCTCCGCAAATATCCCGGTAGGGGCAGTATTCATCGCAGGGCCCGTCATTTTCGAGCCATCGCGGAGAGATATCTCCCGAAGCTATCCGGTCCAAAAGGACCGCGAGCTGCTCTTGCCAGTTGCTAAGAAATGGCTCCACACACTCTTGCGGATCGAAGACGAGCAGGTGTTTAACTTTTCCAGGAGCGCTTAGATCGATATATCCCGCCCCGCAGGAAGTCCCTCCCACGCCCTTGATCAGCCCGCTCTTTACTGCGAGGAGATAGGCCGGAAGCTGCGGCGCGGTGCCTTCCACGCGGATTTCCTTTTGCGATGGAACCTTGCCCGTCTTGTAATCCCAGCAGATCGCTCCCACGTCGGGATGATAATCCACCCTGTCGAGCCTTCCCTTAAGCATTGCGGGAGATCCCGGCAGCTCCAGGCCGGTAAAGGCTGATTCCACGCAAACCCAGGTCCAGCCTTCTTCAATTTTTTCCCACTCCATTTCGAGCCACCTTAAGAGAAGACCCGGAAAATCGCTTCTGCCGGTGAGGCGCTCCAGTTCGACCCGCCACGCCGCACTCGAAAGATCCGGCGCCAGTTTCTCGACCACGGTTTCTTCCAGAAGCTTCTTCAACTGCTCGAAGGTGATTTTTCCGGTCTGCATGGCCGAAGCGGCCCTGGACACGAATGCGGCGAGGATTTCGTGAACCTTTTGCCCCTTTTCGGGCGGTGCTATTCCGGCTTCGATTGCCGGCATCTCCTCGATTCGCAATATGTTGCGGAGAAAAAACCGCGCCGGGCAAATGAACGCGCTTTCCAGGGCGCTCACCGAGACCGGTTCGCCAAAGTTAACAGGGGACATGCGGAAATCATTTTCACTTAGAATTGAGGCCTCGTCGGCGCTTTCCTGGATTCCGGTTATGCTGCGGCGCACCCACTCGGCCCTCTGCATGGCAGGAAGTGCGTCTTTCCAGGCAATTACCGGACTGACCTTCCTCTCGCACTCGCCGGGCCAAAACGGCGAAGGGAGGAAACTTTCGCCCTCGCGGTTCATTGCCGGGCGGCTCAGTGTAATCTCAGGAGCGGAGGCGCGAAGGTTTCCAAAAATGTATCGCCCAAAAGCTAGCTGGCTTTCCGGCGACCCTCCGAGCACCTTCTTGCGCTCACCCTGCCCGAGGAGCGGGAGCGCGCGGGCCGGCTGGGGCAGGGTGCCCGAGACGAGGCCGGGGACAAAAACCTTCGCGAAATCGAGCCCCCTTGCATCGAGCCTTCCAAGCACCTGGATTCCGGCGTCCTCGAGACCGGTCTTTTGAACCTTGATGTCCGATGCCGCCGAGCCGAGCAGTTCGGAAAACTCCGATGCGCTAATCATGGCTGGACCGAATTCTTTCGCGAATCTCGCGAGCAGTCCATCGAGGCTGTCCCTCGAAATCCGGTCCAGTTCGTTTGCGATTACCGGAAATTCAAACCGTTGCCAGATCCGGCGCAGATCTTCAGACCACAGAGATGCGGATTTCTTTGCCCCTGAAGTAAAAGGCGAGAGAAGAGCGCCTATTTCCTCGCCCTTTTCCGGAAAAATCTCCACGGCGAGGTGTCGTACGGCCCGCAGCAGCCCATCGAGTCCGCGGTCAATTTGCTCGTTTCTCCACAGAAGGTCCCATTGAGCCAGTTTGCGGCCCCAGCGGGAAAAAAATCCATAGTAGGTCGAGCGCAGAAGAGTGAAAAAATCCTGCCGCTTCTGCCCGTTCACCGCAAGGCGCACCGGGAGAAGGGCTGCGCGGAAAAGAGGCCGGTCGGCGAGGCTGATGTCCGGGGCCAGGTTGTATGCGGCCAGATTGCCCGAAACCGGCTCTCCTAGAAGATCTTCGAGGCGCGCGGCAAGTGCCTGCCCTCTGAAATCCCTGTCGAGTGTGACCACTGCTATCTCATGCGGTGCAAAGCGGGCGGCCGAGGCGAGAAGGTTTTCCATTAGGCCGGTGATTTCCTGATCGGGGTCCGGAAAGACAAGTGCTTCCGGCTGAGCGCGTCCCATGGGGAGCGGAAAGAACTCGGTCTTGGCAACGTGTTCGAGGGTGGCAAGGAGCTCTCTTTCGAGGTGGCCGGCAAACTCGAAGCCCGCGAACGCCATTCTTTCCGGAAGAGCCGGACAGCGGGCGAGGACCTGGAGTATCTTCCCCGGAAGCTGCGCGGGATGGAACAGGGAAGCCTCTGCCATCCCACGGCTGAAAAGGAGCCACAGCTTGCGCCGCCACTCGATGAGGCGGTTTGCAGCGTCCCCCATGCCCGGGTCCATGCCGTAGCGCAAAAGGCTATCGAAGCTTTCATCGAGCAGTTGAACAAGACCTGTGTCAGCCGAGATCGGCTCCGGGGGAGGCAGAAAATCGAGGCATTCTTTGATGATTCGCCAGCGCTCGAAGGATGACGCCGGGCGGTCGTCCGGCCAAGATTGGGACCAAAATGAATCCATCCAGCGATTTAGCGTAAATATCCGCGGATACTCCCACGCGCTCTCTCCCGACGCAAGCCGCTTCTGGCGGAATTTGCGCTGGATCTGATGGACGAACCTCTCTGTTTCGGCCAGCACGGTGCAGCCGCTTTCCAGAAGGTCAAGAATGCGTTCCTGGAGATTCCGGTTTGTCATGAGCCAATTATGCACCGGGGAGGAAGGAATTTCAAATAAAGTAAAGTGGCGAGTAATTCGGGACTTAACCAAATGTGGGGCAGGCTTTCCAGCCTGTCCCACAATCCACCAAGATTCCGATTTCTTTTAAACGCATTGCCTCTTTCAGCTTGGCCGGCTTTTGGGCGTACCGGGAAACGGGCCCAGTTGCTTTTCGTATGCAGCCGGGACTTCGATTACTTGTGCGGGGTTGAGCCGGCCAAAAATCTCCACCGGCCGGATGAACCGGCGCATAAGGCCGCCGAGGACTTCCATTTGCGAGGGGTAGGAATTGAGTGCGAGTCGTTTTTTGGATAGCTCTTCCGGGGTCATCGCGAAATCCAGCCATTGGGAGCCGGAGAGCTCTTTTGCGGCGATATTAAAGCTGCCGATGCCGCTCGCTGCGACCCATTTCCTCCACATTCCGGCATCGGGATAGTCCCGGTAATGAACGAGGTATGTAAAAACCTCAGTCTTTTGAAGGGATATTCGCTCCTCCCGGTCGAATCTTCGCAGGGAATCGAGCACGAACACTCCCGTTGCGGCATGATCGGGATGTAAATCTCTCGGGTCGGGTATTATCACCCAGTCCGGCTTGAAGTCCTGCAGAATGTGTTCGATCTCTTTTTCGAGGTCTCCGCCGGCGTACTTCAGGCGCATGTAAGAGCTTCTATAACTGCAGCTATTGAGGTGAGTGTAGGGAGAGGTGTAGGGCTTGAAACTGGTCCAGTAGCGCCAGAGGTGATCGAGCCCCTGGTCGGGGAAACCGAGAAAAAGGGCTTGCCTTTGTTTGATGCCGAGATGAGAAATCGCCTTCAGTGCTTCTTCCTGCCGCTTTATGCCGTAATTTACAAAGTCCGACGCCATCACCTTCACTTCACCGGATTCTTTCCGGACACCCTCCAGGTATCCGTCTCCATTGGTCATAAAGACAACGCGGACTTTACCGCCCTTTTCGAGAATGCGCTGTATGAGGCCGCCCGCCGCCAGGGTCTCGTCATCGGGATGGGGGCTGAAAACAACCGCGCGAATACCTGATGGCACATCGAATCCAGTCGCTTCCGCCGGCGGTTTTGCACCGGTCCCGGCCGGAGTGCCGACCCGGTCAGGTGGCGTCGACTCGGATGCAATTCCGCTCAACGGGAAAAAAACCGAACTTGTCACGAGAAAAAAAGATATCAGTGCTACGTTTATCGATTTCAATCATCAGCCCTTTACAATCGAAGTATTCTCCAACGCAATTTGTCTGAATATTATAAGATAATGCCGGCGGCAGGCGTATGCTCCTAAATGGAAGCCGCTATACCTTTACAAACCAGTGCCTATTCCACAAAATCCATGCAATTGCAAGCATCAGCAGTACGAATCCAACGGCAAAGAGCAATGAGGCAACTTCCGGCGTCGCGAGCGGGGCGAAAAAGTTTCTGAACAGATAAGCCCTGATGCTCGGATTGGAACCGTCGGGCCGATGGAGACGAATGGCGCTTAAACACTCGAACAGGAACTCTGACAGGAAGTAGATGGCCAGCGGATTCACCCCGAAAATCACAAAGACGCGTGCCCACCGGCTGTAGTTTTTGACGTCGATGACCCAGTAGAAAACGCTCAGGCAAACAAGCGCCAGGCCGGCCATGAAAATGCTGAAAGTGCTCGTCCAGATGCTTTTGTTGATCGGAAACCAGATATCAAGAATCTGTCCGAGCGCCACCAGCGGCAGTCCCGCGCCGGCCATCACAAGGGCCTTTTTCCGGCGCGTGGCCGCCGAGAGCAGCCAGTATCCCGTAAGTACCCCGAAAAGGGTGCTCGCAATGGCTGGGATTGTGCTTGCAAACCCTTCCGGGTCCCACGTTTCATAGTGGTCCCACATGTGCCCCCTCAGGAACAGCTCGTCAAAATAGGCGGCAAAGTTCCTTCCGGGTTCAAGGACGCCGGTTCCGATCCCCGGTACCGGAAAGAATCGCATCATCAGCCAGTAAGCGGAAAGGAGGCCGAAGATCCAGTACACAACTCCCTTCGGGCCGGTTTTGAGAAATATCACGGCCGCGAAAAACCAGCACAGTGCGATCCTTTGCAGGACGCCCGGTATCCGAAGGGTATTCAGGTGGGATGGGGGAAAGCTACTCAAAAAGACACCCAGGGCGAACAGAATCACGGTTCTTTTGAGAATTTTGAATTCGACGGCTGAATTCCAGATCTCCCCATTTTTGTGGGCTGAGAACGAGAAAGCAATTGAAATGCCCATTATGAACAGGAAAAACGGGAATATGGTATCGGCAAAGGTCCACCCGTGCCACTCGGAGTGTTTGAGCTGGGAAAATACCGCCCTGTAGGTTCCGGGTGCGTTTACCAGTATCATTGCGGCGATTGTGAATCCGCGAAATGCATCCAGCGACACGAGCCGCGTGCTTTGGGGTGGTTTGGTCACAAGTAAGACCTCTGGTAATTCGGAACGAATCTATTCAGTATATTCTAACAGTAAGGCGAAATTAAAACCAATGCATGTGAGGCTGGATGGAATGCAACTCTGTAGGTTGGCTAAGCGCTGATGGCGCAAAATCCCCAGGTTATGGCGGGTGCCGCGGTTATGACGAAGGCCGCGGTTTTGGTGGTGACCCAGGGATGGTCGCCGGCGCCCAAATAGAGAGCCCCCCTGCACCTCACGATGCAGGGGGGCTTCTTGGCGCGGTACCTTATTTACTTAAAGAACACAAGCAACGCATTCTCCGTGAATCATGAACCCGGCGGTCGGATCTTGCTCGGCAATCGCCTTGGGGAACAGGAAGTTGCCGGAGAACGTGATCATGGCGATGCCCACTAAAATTCCGACCAGAGGAAGGAAGCTTACTCCAAGGACCATGAATCCAAGCCCGACCACAATCAGGGCCGCGGCGACCACTATACCAGCCATTCTTTCAACTATGCTCGCTCTTCGTTCCATAACACACTCTCCTTTCTCGATTCGGTCAAGCTTGAGGAAGTTTTCCGCCAGTGTCCCTTCAGCCTTCCCTTTTGCCTCTGACCTCATCACCTTGTTCATTTCGTATCCTTCACTCACCTATCAGCAGCCGTACGTTTACGGCCCCGCTTACTTCGTCAGGAAAAACTCTCTTGCCAGATCGTCCCAGCCCTGCGGATCGAGCGCTTTTGCAAGGCCGGATACCAGCTCGCCACCATCCTGGTACAACATGGCAGAGGCGGTTGCCGGCTGCAAACCCGCCAGCGTTTCGCGAATGCTCTCGAACCATTGCCTGACCATGCCTGCCGGTACCATGTTCTTGATGTTAGGGGTAAGATTGCTGTTCCTGACCTTGAGCAGCCATCCCTTTCCGTAGGGATCCGAAAAGGCCAGGGCCGGGTTATGGATCACATCTTCATTGATCGCTATCACTTCGCCTTCGACCGGAGAGAGCATGTGGATCGCTCTTGCCTCGGCTTTCATCAGCCAGCCAAAAGATCCCTGCCGCACCTTCGAGCCAGGCTTGGGGAGAGAAATTGAATCGACAGAGCCGAGCAGTTTGACCGCGAAGTCATCCATTCCAATCGTAACGATGTCATTGCCTTCAACCCTTGCCCAGGCGTGGCCCGGATGAAACATGATCCCGCTGGGAACCAGGAACCCCGCAAAGCGCTGCAGCATTGGCTTGATCTTCTCGGTGACCGTTGCCTTCTCTGCCGCCGGTCCGTTCAGCACTCGCCAGAAGGCGATGTATGAGAACAATCCGATAAGGGCAATGATGTACTCGGCCTGCTTTGCCTGTTGAATGTGGGCTAGAATTTCCATTTTTCTCTTACCTCCGATCTGAGCGTTGTGGCCTTGTTTCGCCTATATGCTAGTACAAAGGGTGTGCCATACTCGGACCGCGCAGGGAAAGCATTCTAAATACACTTATATATCCACCACGTAGTGCGAATCGGAGAATCGCTAATTTGGCGCTGGAGGGGCCTTGGCGAGCATGGATTGTTGAAAAATTCAACAGATTCGATTTGGGGGCTGTAGAAAAAATCGAGCGGGCGGCAAGTGAAATTTCGGACAGGTGATTTTTCGAGGTGCCGTTCCACTTATCTAGCTGGAAATATTAAGAAACATATATTTTATGCGGGGGCTGGACGTTCTGTGGAAAAATTCCACACTCGCTGCGAAGGTTAATTTAACATTCAACAGCTTCTGGGAATCGGGGCTTTGCAAATAGGGTAAATCCCTACTCCAGAACTACTGAGGCAGAGTATTTCCATTGAAAATACACATAAACCCGATTTACTGAAGTATCTAAGTTGCTATTATGATCCTTGAGGTATTATCTCCTTTTCGCTCCCGAGGCTTCAGGTCGATATGCTAAACTCCCTAATGAATTCGCTCCGGACAGGGGCCGAGGAATTGCAATACGCCCTGATTCCGGCAACCAATTTCAGGGTTCGGGAGAACTCCGTCGGGGGATACCTGTTGCTGCTCTTGGGAGTCTCCTCACTCCACCGCCTCGTCGAGGCGGTGGAGAAGCTCTAAAACGGTTGCTGCTCAACCAGTCTGCAATACTTGCTTTTTCCGACTTTGCCGGGCAGGAGGCTGGCGTCGCCGCTTTAGCCCTCTACAAAAAAGGTCTCATTAGTTTCATTCATGGGTACGATTGGTTAATCGTATCCCTTCAGCGATTTTGGCGACCGGGTATACGCTTCGTGGAATTCCTTTTCATCCAAGATGGACAGCAGGAGAGATTTGGTGACGGAATCGGCAGGTAAATCCTCCCGGAAATTGTCCATTTTCAAAAGCCGGAGCTTTTACGTCACAATACTTTCCGCTTTCGTTTCTTTGCTCCTCATCACAGTCCTGCCCATCATGTTCTTCGTCTACCGCCAGGACAAGATCATCATTTCGGACCTCACAAGCGAGCTTATTGAACAGAACTCAAGGACTATTATTGAAAAGACGAGCAATTATTTTATGCCGGCCTTGATTTCTGTTGAATTGAGTTCGAGGCTTTCCGAACTCGGAGCTATTTCGTGCAATGATTTCGCTCAGATGGAAATGTACACGCTGGGGGTTTTGGAATCTTATCCTCAGGTATCCATGTTTTTTCTTGCTGATGAGCAGGGGAACTATATTCGGGCATGGAGGCTGCCCGATGGGAACACGGAGAGCAGGATAATCAGGGCCGCGGCCTCTCCACCCACCGATTCCTATGTCTATCGCGATCGTTCATTTCAGGTTTCGGGCGCGAGGGAGTCCGGCGAAATCGATTATGATCCCCGAGTCCGCCCCTGGTACGTGGGAGCCAGGGATACCGGGAGAAACTTTTTGACCGATGTCTACATCCTCTTTAGAAACAAAAAGCCGGCGATTACATCTTCCCACCCTGTTTACGGCAAAGCCGGAGAACTGATCGGTGTCTGGGCAATGGACATCGAACTGGACGAAATATCCAATTTTCTGAGAGCACAGAAAATAGGAAGAAGCGGCATCGAGCTGATAATCAATGAAAAAGGCGAAGTCGTAGCTTATCCGGAACCTTCAAAAATCATAAAGGAAGAAAACGGGGTTCTGCGCCCTGTCAAAGTGGAAGAAATCGGATTTGGGCCGCTCGCGGCCGCTTATCGGGAGCATCTGGCAACCGGCAAGCCCCGGTCGCTGGTCGATTGGGGGGGGAGTAAATACATTGCCTCATTTGTGGACATTCCAAAGCCGTTTCCCGTGCAGTGGAAGATTGGAATCATCATTCCGCTTGATGAAATTATAGGCAGGGCAAAGCTTTCGGTCATTTTAATGGGCGCCATCTCGGCCTTCACTCTGGCTATTGCCGTTTTCGTGGCCATCCTGATTTCCCGGAGCCTTACCCGCCCCGTACGGCTGATGGCGGAAGCCACCGGAAAGATAAAGAACTTCAACCTCGAAGAAGTAGTCCATATTCCTTCCCGCACCAAGGAAATTCAGTTGATGCACGACGCCATCTCCTCGATGCAAAAAGGTCTGCACGCATTCAGGAGGTATGTTCCCGCAGAGCTTGTCCGTCAGCTCATAAGCACCGGAAAAGGGGCAGAACTTGGGGGCCAGAAGAAAGAACTCACCATTCTTTTTTCAGACATAAAGGGCTTCACCTCGATTGCCGAACGCACGCCACCCGAAGAACTCATGCTGCACCTTTCGGAATACTTCGACGAACTGACGAGAATCGTGAGCCATTACAGTGGAACGATTGACAAGTATATCGGAGATGCAATGCTCGCTTTCTGGGGGGCTCCGCTCCACGATGACGATCATGCGGTAAATGCCTGCCATGCGGGCCTTGCCTGCCAGGAAAAGATCAAAGAACTCAACCATAAGTGGATTCTGGAGGGCAGGAATCCTTTGGTTACGAGGATAGGCATAAGCACCGGTGAGACGGTGGTTGGAAACGTGGGGTCGATTGAGCGGATAAACTATACCGTCATCGGCGACAACGTCAACATCGCGAGCCGCCTGGAAGCTTCAAATAAAGTCTACGGAACTGAAATCCTCGTTACCAGGAAGACCTTCGATGCCGCCTCCGACAAATTCTGGTTCAGACCGATCGGCCTTGTTACCGCGAAAGGCAAGAAAAAACACGTGGAAATCTACGAGCTGGTCGGAAGGAAAAGCGGCGCAAAAGCAACGCAGGCCGAAGAACTCTGCACGGATTTTATCCGTGGATTTAAGGCATATCTTTCCAGGAATTGGGCTGAAGCGTGTGAAATATTCATGATGCTTTCCATAAAATTCCCTCATGATGCCCCTACAAACTTCTATCTCGAACGCTGTGCGAAGTTCCAGGTAAATCCCCCTGGTGATGAGTGGCTGGGGATAGAGTACCAGGAATTCAAGTAGGGCGGCCGAGATTTTCCCGAAAAATACCGGCAAGTCAAAAGATCGGGGCAATGACTCCCCCCGTGCCCCCCAAAGTTTGGTCCTGTAAAGAAGATCTTGATTTGAACTCAAGTCCTGTTTCGGGTTGCCCGATAAAACAGGTGAGCCATTGCGCCGCGGTTTTTTCCGGAGAGCAGATGAGAGATAAGGTTTTGACCATCATTCAGGCCCGCAAGAGATCAACCCGGCTGCCATCAAAGCCGCTGATGGACCTCGCGGGCAGGACCGTCCTCGAACATGTCATTGACAGGGTCAGTCAGAGTAAACGGACGGGCGAACTCATCGTTGCAACGACGGTCAATAGGGCAGACCTGCCCATCGTCAAACTATGCGCCGACAGGGGGATAAGCGTCTACTGCGGCTGCGAGGAAGATCCCCTGGAACGCTACTACCAGGCGGCGAGGCTTTTTGGGGGTTCCCACGTTGTACGCATCAAGTCGGATTGTCCCCTGATAGATCCGGAGATTATCGATGAAGCCATTGAACTCCATCTGGCATCCGGCGCCGATTACACCGCTAATACCCTCCAGCGCACTTACCCGGTCGGCCAGGACGTCGAGATACTGACAAGCGAGACATTGAGAAGACTATGGCAAAGCGCGATCCTTTTCTCCGAGCGCGAACACATCACGATACACATCGCGAACAATCCGAATTCATTTAGTATTAGGCACATCAAGTGCGGGGAGAATCTTTCGGGGAAGCGGTGGACCCTGGACTATCCCGAAGATTATGAACTGCTTAGTACCATCTTCAATAATATCTATCCCGAAAACCCTGATTTCCGGATGAAGGACGTACTAGAATTCCTGTCGAAAAACCCTGAACTGGAAGAACTCAACGTGCATATCAGCTCCGATAGCGGCTTACAAAAGTCGATCCGGGAAGACCGTGTGGTCGCCTTGTCCAACTGATGCCCGACCGGTTAGCTAATTCATTTCTTCTGCCCTTCGGAGCACTCATTTTGAGGCGACACTTTCATCCCGATTCTTCCCCACCTGATGCCGTCCGGTCCCGAGGACCAGTAGATCCGGCGGGCCTTGCCGAGCAGGTCACGGAGCGGGATGAAGCCGAAATAGGAGCTGCCGGTGGCTTCAGGGTTCTCGCCGGATACGTAAACCATTCCATGCGGGACTTTTAGCTGGCCGTCGGCCGGCTCGGATATCGGCTGGCCGGGCAGGGCGGCTATTTTGCGAAGCAGGACCCTGCTGCGGTTATCGGGATCGGTCAGGACCACCACGTCGTTAAGACACGGCGCCTGGCGCTGGTATGCGGTCTTGTCGACCAGTACGAAGTCCCCGCGCAGCACGGACGGCTGCATGCTTGCACCCGCTATTTTGAACGCCTCAATTGTCGAGAAGCGGACAAAATGGATGGTTAGGCTGTTTATTCCGGCCATGCAGACCAGCCAGACGGCGAGGTAGAAATACCAGCGGTTGTACTTTTTCGGTTCGGCGGAGGGTGAGCTTTTCCTGCCTGCCTCGACCGCGGTCCACAGGTAAAAAGCGACAACGAAAAACAGGACAACCCCTGTACCGGCCACCAGCAGGTTGTCGGGAAGGATGACCGCGGAGCGAAGTCCGGCAATGGCAATCATCTGATAGATGGCGAAAAAGCACAGCCCCCCAAGCAGTTCGCCATTATAAATCTGCCCAAGACCCGGCATCGTCATTCCGAGAATGAGGGCCGGCCACCTTATATTTTTATTTCTAACTCCTAAAAGTGTCATGATTATGCTCCCTCCAAATCGAATGGCGGCTAGCGGCAAAGCGCCGGGGTGAAAAACGGCGCCAGGATGCGAAAAAGATTGCCAAGGGTTACCAGCGCGCCGCCGAGTGCCACCGAGTATCTAAACCATGCTGATGACAGGGCGGGCGGCCAAGGGGTCCGCTCTTTGCCGCTTTCTGCTTCGGCGCGCACCATGCTCATCACGCGAGGGACGAAATGAGGTGAAGGCTCAAATTCTTTCACGAATCTCTCCTTTGCGCATTTTTCCCAATATGGTCCCGACTCGTTCCTTTGCACGGAAGAGTCTGGATTTGACGGTTCCCGCCGGAAGCCCCTGCGCCAGCGCGATCTCCTCCGTGGAGTTTCCGTCCAGGCTCTGAAGCAAGGTTGTCTTGAATGGCTCAGGCAACATTTCCAGCGACTTCAACAGGGCTTCATGACGTTCTCTGGCCAGTAGAGCGTCTTCAGCCGATTGATCGTTCGAGGACAGCTCCGCTATTGCATCGAGGTCGACGAAGCGGCGCTGCCCCGAGACGCGCAGGTGCGAAGCGCATCGGTTTCGAGCAGCAATGAAAAGCCAGGCGGCGAGAGGCACCCCCCTGTCAATATCGAATTCCGGCAGTTTCCTGAAGATGTTGATGAACACGTCCTGCCCCAGGTCCTCGACTACACTTTCATCCCCGACAAGCCGGTATATGAAGTTGAGAAGGTTGCGGTGGTATCGGTCAACCAGAATCGCAAAGGCTTCCGTATCACCATTTTGAACTCGTTTTATCACCTGCCTGTCGTCCACCTTCAGCCGCCCTTCTTTTCATCGGTTAACCCTAAATACGCAGGTAGGGGAGAAAAGTTCCAGGTTTTTTTCGACGGGGATCTGTAACGAATCTGTAACCACCAGTGTGGCATGAATGGCTGGAAATGAACGACGGGACCGAAGACCTGCATTATTCCGATTGCAGGTGCGAAGGGATCAATCTCGTGAGTTCAAATAGTCGCGGATAGCCGGACGCCATCCAGCTGCCTGGCGGGTTCTTGGAGCTTTGGTCTTGAATGAGCCTGGAGGGGAAAATGACAAAGCCTAAACAGTTTGTCACCAGATTCAAATCGGGATTTTACGATGAAATGCTCGAGGATGCTTTTCAAAGCACACTCCCCCTAGCTTTCGCTCTTGCGATAATGATGTTCTTCATGTTCATGCTGCAAGAATTAACCTTCATCAGGAATTCCGAATATAATCCGCTCGACGCTCCATACTCTTTCATGGTCCTTACAGGACCCGACAGAAATGCCGAGGCTATCCCGAGACGATGAGGGTGCCTGACATGCAGGGTATTCTACCTTTTTTCTCCCATTCGCTTGCGGGTAAGGGCCAGGTTCGACCATTCCTGATGGAAGCCCCTGCGCAATTGCATTCAAAAAGCAATTCTGCTATCACAGTCCCGTGGGAGGAAGGGGCGTTTCACGGAAAGATGCTCCGTGGGGAGTGTTCGGGCAAATCCGGAAAGGTTTTTAATGAAGCGCAAGCTGCCGGTTATCTTGATTTTTTATTCAATCGCGCTCTCCGCGTGCGCTGGTTTTTTCGGCCAGGGCCCCCCCGGTTCGGGAGTTTCCGGAGGCAAGCCCCTGACCGGTTTCGAAAGGCAGCTGGTCGAATGCCAGACCCGGCTCGGCAGGGTTGATGGAATCACTATCGAGCAAAGCCAGGAATACGTCAGGGTCACCTTTCGCTGCGACACCCTTTTTGACAGTGATTCCGATCGAATCGTGCCGCCCGCGCGCGGGCTGGAGGATTTGGCCAATATTTTAAAAGCTAATTGCGAGACAGTGC
Organism: Desulfarculales bacterium UBA696; assembly: GCA_002298995.1. Classification (GTDB taxonomy): domain Bacteria; phylum Desulfobacterota; class Syntrophobacteria; order Syntrophobacterales; family Syntrophobacteraceae; genus SbD1. Next base: position 16,623 of record DBMO01000077.1, on the reverse strand, counting down.
TCAAGGTGGACGCCCACACCGACTGCATGCGATCCGAAGAAGAAAACATGGCGCTCTCCGAGATGCGGGCGGCAGCGGTAAAAGAGGCGTTGGCGGCGCGCGGCGTGGATGCTTCACGAATCACGGCCCGCGGCTGGGGCGAGTCAAAACCGGCTGCTTCGAACGCAACCGTGGCCGGGCGCCAGGCCAATCGCCGCGTAAGCGTCACATTGATGCGTTCCTCATCCTGACCGCCTGGGTGGGTGATCATTTCCTGCAAAAGGCCCCTCGGTAAACCATGAAGAAAACGGTTTTCCCGCTTATAACCATTCTGCTTTCGTTAATTGCATCGCTCATAATCGCCGAAGCTGCACTGAGGATCGGCAGCCGGAGCGTGCCTTATTTCAACATTCTCAATGCTTTCCACAAGGGTGACAAAGAGCTTGGCTGGGTCCTTAACCCCTCCTTTACCGCGAGGTTCAAAAGGGAGGACTTCGAGGCGGTCATATCAACTGATGAAATCGGTTTCCGAAAAATGCAATCAACGGTTCGGCCGGCTGATGCGGCTGAGCGCGTGCTGTTCGTGGGAGACTCATTCCTTTGGGGATGGGGGGTATCTCAGGGAGAGGTTTTTTCGGATGTTCTCCAGAATGAACTCGGAGAGGGCTTCCGAGTCATGAATCGGGGGGTGACGAAGTACGGCACGGTTCAGGAAAGCATCCTGCTGAAGAAGCGCCTTGCGCTCGATAAGCCCGCTCTTGTCGGAGTGATGTTTTTCTATAATGATTTCAGTGACAATGTCGATGGACGGATGCTCCGGCGACCATATTGCACGGTTGAAAACGGCAAGGTGGTGCTGAGAAATTATCCCGTCCAAAGCCCCGTTCTGGGCGGCATATCCAGAAAAATAAGAAGCTATTCGTATGTCGCATCCTTCCTTGCCTACTACTGGGATTCCACTGCCGCTCCCTTTTTCAAGCAAATCATAAAAGATGGAACCAGGAACTTGAAATTCGGGAAAGGGAGCGCTGCGCCCGCCCGGTTAGGCGAAATACCGCCGAGTTTATCCACGGGGTCTGCCGAGGCGCAAAAAACGCCTCCCCCGGCACCCGAGATATCTGGGACTCAGCCGCCTGAGGCCTCAGCAGAGCCAGTTTCACCGGTGATAGTCGATGGAAAAATACCCAGCGTATCAGCCGACGACATCCGCATAATGGAGGATCGGTTGGCTGAAATGAAAGCCGAATGCGAATCAAACGGGGCGGCAATCTTTGTCGTATACGCAGCGGATGCCGGAGAGCTTAAGTCCAAACTCAAATCAGCTTACTTTTCCGCAATGGAGGAGATCTGCGCCAGGCTCGGCATCGACCTGGTCGACCCAACCGACGCCATGAGGGCGGCTCAGCCTGAAACCGGACCAAACGGAGAACCCTTCTATTTCCCTCGCGACCTCCACTGGACTCCCCTGGCGCATCGCATATCGGCTGAACAGGTTCGCGACTACATTCTAATGCACACAAGCGGCGGGAAAGCCGCCGCGAAGTGAAAGCGGGCGAATCCGCTTGATGTGATCCTGTCCGGATCAACCACCTGAAAAGTAGTGTCTGAAAAGTGGTTGACGGGTGGGGTAATGTATCCTAGAGAATCTCATCTGATTTAATTACCTCTTCTTCAGCAAATACAAAAGACAAGTCTGTCGGCTATCACCAAAGGGGCTGCTATGTTTCGAGACAGGCAGTATCGAGCCGCAATATCATGGTCCAAAATGCCGTTGATTGGCCCTTCAGCCCGGCACGTTGGAATATTCTCAAAAGGTCGGTTGCAGTGGACATAGAAGCCATCATTTAACATCCCTCTTGCCAAAGGCACGGGCAACAAAAACCCGTTTCCCGTGTCGCCCGTGGGAATGACGCACTGGGTAATGGAGCCCAAAGTGGGAAATTCAATCCTTTTTCAACAACCTGTTAGGGATTATCCTTAAATAAAACTAATTGTAGGGTGTGCACAGTCTTATCGTGCCCACCACCCTTTCTCAAGGAAAACTTCAATTGGTGGGCACGATAAAACTGTGCACACCCTACAAAAATCACGGTTTTTGGGGCGGTCCGAATTATTTACGGATAGGCTTTTAGTAAAACCCGATTTGTACTTAAATTGATTTGACAGCGGCGGTGAAAATGGCTTCAGACAAGAGTGTATATCAAAGAATAACCCTCTCGCGAGTCTTCACGGTACTTTTCAATCTTTTCGCGTTTCTTTTCGCCGCATCCATGGGACTAGATTTTTTCGACTACAGGTTTGGCTTATCCGAACTAGTGTTCCTTATTCTTCCCGGGACCTTTTTAATCCTCGCACTGCTAAGCTTCATGATCGGCAGGAAATACAAGCCGGATATGCACCAATCCTGCCCGGTTTGCGGGGGACGAATTCCTTTGTTCCTGAAATGGCAGTGCGAATCGTGCAACAGCTATCAGAAGAAAGAACGCTACATCGCGGAAAAGTGCGACACGTGCGGCAAGCGCCCGGAAACAATCACCTGCCCAGAGTGCAACACCAAGGTTGATCTAAATGACCAGCCCCTAAGCGGCTAAGGATAATAACCTCAATTGAAGAAAGGGGCTATCTGGGCAGGCATTCCAGCCTGCCCCACGACATTTTCCGTCGGCCCGGATTTAGAAACCTATTGCGCTGGGGACTATCGCGGGCGGGATGTTTACAGGCGCGCATAAAATCAAAGAATGGTAAATTGGATCGGGTGTTGTGTCGCGAAATCTCCACGAAAGGTCTTGCGAGATCGGCCGGGATTGAGTAAATTCTATCTTTCCGCCCCCGTAGCTCAGGTGGATAGAGCACAAGATTCCTAATCTTGGTGCCGTGCGTTCGAGTCGCGCCGGGGGCACTAATAAAATCAACTATTTAACAGCCGCCGGCGAGCGGCTTTTTCTATTTTGCGAACATCCTTGCATTGGCCGGGAGCGGCCTGATATTCCCCCCTGACTCTTTTTCGTTGCGTCGAATCGTTTATCTGTTATCTTAAGAGGGTGATAGACAGCAATTACACTAACGGGAGGAATTCAAGAACATGCAGCAGGGTACGGTAAAATGGTTTAACGATCAGAAGGGTTTCGGATTTATTACGGTTGATGGTGGCGGAAAAGATGTTTTCGTTCACCACAGCGCTATCGAGGGCGATGGGTTCAAAAGCCTCCAGGAAGGCGACCGTGTAAGCTTTGAAGTTGAGCAGGGGGCCAAAGGACCATCGGCAGTCAAGGTAAAGAAGATCTAGCTGGAACCGCCAAGGTCTGGAAGTTCATCATCACAAAACCGCTCTCTTATCCGAATTAATAGACGGGAAATTCAATCCATCAGAGAGAGCCAGGAGGAGGTTCATTATTGCACCTTCCTGCCTGGCTCTCGCCTTTTTAACCATCGGTGCCGGGTGCCTTGGCGGATCCGCCCCAGCAGCCCCTTAACATCAGTAAATGGCGTACTGCCAAAAGGACATTGGGCCGCCATCGGGGCCTATTTCAAGGGCATTCACGTCATAATCGAAAGCAATCGATGCGGCTGATGCAGGCAGCGCCAGTTCTCTCTTGAAGGAAATCGGGCTAAAGTTTCCGCGGTCAGCCGTCAGGCCGCTGGTTCCCAAAATCCTGCCATTTTCGTCAAAAAAAATCACCCTCAAGCGAAAATCGCTCATGACCTCGAAGCCACGGATCAGGCTATTTCCGAATTGAACCACACCGGAGAGCATCAGGGCTTTGCTTTCACGGGAGTACTTATAGTCGACCGATAGGTCCTTCCCCTGCCAAACCCCCGAACTTTGTGACTGGAGGATCGGGATCCTCTCCTCCATGGGTACTCGTTCTGACCGGGATGACAGAGATGCTGTCTGGCACCCTGAGAGGAAAACAAAGAGCGAGAAGATTGCCACGATTTTGGAGAAATACTTCGTTGTCATTCTGGCTCCTCTTGGGATTTCACGTTTGTGAATCAGAAAGTGGATGTTCCGGAACCTCTATTTAAAAATGCCCGGAGCGAGATTGTAGGGTTTTTCCCAGATTTTTGAAATAGCCATTGTCTGCAAGGGTCCGTCTGATTCCATTTCAATTGTGGGGCGATCGGCATTTTTTCAGGCCGGATAAAGACTTTGCGATCAGGACGATTATTATTCCACGAACGGGATGTTACAATGATTAAAAAAGCCCTCCCGGATCGTGGCGGCTGATACGCCTTGAGTAAGGCATATCCGAAAGACCAGATGAACAAAATTCGTTCCGTATCGCTATTGGTGCTCCTGATCGTGGTCGCCCTTATCCTGTCGCACTCGGATTGGCACAGGATAAGTCAATCTTTTGTCGGCATAGACTGGCGATGGGCTTTATTGGCCCCGGCCCTTAACTTTCTCTATTCCGGCATGGAATCGGTTCGGATGGCATTAATCCTCGGATCGATCAAGAAGGGGGCAAAGGTTCGAAATGCCTTCACTGCCGTCTTTCTCGGCTTCCTGGGCAACACAATCCTGCCGTGCAGGTTGGGAGACGGCGTACGCGCTTATGTGTTGGCCAAAAAGGAAAACATAGGTATCTCGGTTTCACTTTCCGCGGTGGTTCTGGACCGCATTGCAGATCTTATCCTGTTTTCTGCGCTTGTGGCCCTTACCGGCCCCTTCTATCCTTCCCACCCGTTTGTGAAAAAGCTGATTCTTTCGGGGGGATTTCTGGTATTTGCCGCGCTGTTTGCATCGTTTTTTCTCACCAAATCGCTTAAGTACCTTGGCCAAAGATTCGGAGGCAAGTACGGGATCAGAATATCGGAAGAAATCGATCGATTTGTAGCCGGGTTCGCCGCTGTAAAGAAGTCCGGACTTCTTCTCCCCGTATTTTTGCTTTCGAGTGCAATATGGCTCGTCCGGGGCGCAATCATATGGGCAATGTTCATGGCTTTTCACATGCTGATGCCTTTGAGCGCCGTGGCCGTGACACTGGTTTTCCTCAATATCGGGATAGCGCTTGTGCACACCCCCGGAAATTTCGGGGCTTTCGAAGTTGCAACGGTTGCGGCCCTGAAATTGTTTTCGGTTGAAAATGGGCCTGCATTGAGCTATGCCCTCTCGCTTCATCTTATCGAGCACGTCCCTATAGTCATGGTGGGGTGCCTGATATTCTGGTTCGACGGCCACAAGATCCTGAGCATGAGTAAAATGAAAGACATATGCTCGATGGATCTTTTGGATGCCGGGCCGCCACGGCTTTCCGAACACTGGTCTCCAGCCGGTGGCGATAGACCGGCCCAGGGTTTCCGCGCTTTGCACGTCCCTGTCCCAACACTGCTAACACCGGGCGGGATCAAAAAGGAGTGATTGCTTGCCGGCTGTATGTTAAAAACCGGGCTGTTAGTCGCACTGCATTGCTTGGCATGGGTTGCGGAAAAGAAGATGAACCCCCGAGATCCGAATCCGGAGTAAAAATCAAGATGGCAAATTTCGCCAAAATTTTGTAGAGGATAAGGGGATTGGATTGAAGAACAGTTCGTAGACAAGATTTTTGCTCCCTTCCAGAGGACCCATGCAAAGGGTAATTACGAGGAAACAGGCATGGGCTTGCCATTTGCCGCGGATTAGTCGGCGCCACGGCGGGAGCATTACCGCGAAGAGCCGGGGGAAGGGACCACATTTATGATCAGTTCTCGGATTCTACAGATCGCGTCGGAAGGTAAAGCAACAAAATGAACCGGAAGAAGACCATCCTGATGGCTGATGATGATGCCGATGACTGCTTCATGGCATCGGAAGCTTTTGCGGAAACCGGTGCAAAGGCCGGCTTCTCCTGTGTCTCGGATGGGGTTGAGCTGTTAAACTCCCTGGCGGAGAATGCCCGTTCAAATCGACCGGGGCTGCCCGACATTATCCTTCTTGATCTTAACATGCCCCGAAAAAATGGCGCCGACGCCCTGTTTCAAATAAGATCCCACCCCGTTTTCAAAAAAATTCCAGTAATCATCCTCAGTACATCCAACGAAAAAGAAGTGGCCTCGAAAATTAGAGCAATGGCGGACGCATTTATCACCAAACCGGCTACTTTCAGTGAGTGGATCAAAATAATGGAATCCATTGCGAAAAAGCTGGATCACCCCCAAATGCCGGACTAAGCAGCCTCTCAGCTAAACAACGGCGCCTGCCGAAATAATCGCCGCGCCGGAATTGCAATTTGATTTTCCGGCGACGTTATTTTCGATTCCGCATTTGGGCAATGATGCCGGCCCCGCATTCAATCACTAAGCCCCCGTCCATGGCGGGGCTAATCTATTTTGATTTCCTTTTCCTCACCCAGGTCAAAGGTGCCAAAATCGGGGTAATCCTGGTCCAGGGCGACGATTATGGGTATTTGCCTGCTGGTTGGGCCCCAGTACTGGATTGCTCCGGGGCTGCTGAACAGGTCCTCACCCGCCCACCGGTCCCTGTTTTCGGCAAAAAGTCCAAACGATGGAGAATCGAGGTCCACGAGCGATTTTTCGATTACGAATTCCTCTTTTCCCTTGCGCGTCTCGACGGTGATCAGCCCGGAAAGAGGTAGGCCAAGAATGCGGCCGCCCTTGTCGAAATCGGTTACCGCGGCCATGTATCCTGTTTTTCCGGCAAGCACCAGTGACCCGGCGGTGAGGCCGAGCAGGAATGTGAAGGCGGCATCGAACCTGGTGGGCTTCGAGCTGCGTCCCTCATAGCCTAGGAAATGGGACTGGGTCGAGAGGCTCATCTTCTTGAAATCTTCGATCTGCTGAGGGGTTGCGGGGATTTTGCCCTCACCGAAGAACTTGTCCGGATGGCGTTTCATCTCGGATATACGATAGCGGATCTTCTCGATAAGAAGCTTTTCCGTCTCGATCTGCGATACCTTTACGTTCCCGTGATCGTCTCGGTCGAGAATAAGCATTTCCTGGATCTCGTCGGGCAGGGACGCCATCAACTGGGCGGAAGCCGCCGTGAGGTGAGGAATTATAAATTCTTTCTTGTGCTCCAGGGAAGGCAGGTCCGTGATATCTGATTCGTACTCGGCCAGGACCCGGTTCAACTCGCTTATCAGCCGCCTCATCTCCGGTATGAATTCGACCAGCCCCTCCGGGACCAGGATCACGCCGTGATTGATGCCTTTTTTTCGCCGCTCGACGATTGCCCTCACCACGTAGTCAACGATACTTTCGAGCGACATATCTTTTTCGGCTATCTCCTCTGAGATCAAGGCTATCGCGGGTTTGGTCTGCAGGGCCACCTCCAGGGTGATCTTGCTTGCCGTTCTGCCCATTAGTTTCACGACATGGTAGTACTTGACCGCTGATGCAGCGTCCTGGGTGAGATTCCCGACAAGTTCGGAAAAGATTTTGCTTGCCGTGTCGAACCCGAAGGATATGGGCAGGTGTTTGCCGGCAGCCAGATCGCCGTCGATGGTTTTTGGAATGCCCACAACCGAGCAGTCTACGCCTTCCTGTTCGAGGTACTCGGCTATCATCGCGGCGTTGGTGTTCGAGTCGTCGCCGCCGACCACCACCAAGCCGTCCAGTTTGTTCTTGACGATTGTTGCCTTTACCTGCTCGAACTGCTGCGGACTCTTTATCTTGGTGCGGTCGGTCCCCAGAAAATCAAACCCGCCGAGGTTAAGAATCGACTGGACGTTTTGAGGCGTGATCTCGATGAGGTCGCTGTTAAGAAGACCCTTGGGCCCTTTTTTGATTCCCAAAAGGGTGTTGCCCCTGCCCAGCACGGCGGATAGCCCCGCCAGGACGTTGTGCCCTCCGGCAGCCGGGCCGCCCGAGAAAAGAACGGCTACTCGCTTGCCGGTTACGGAACTGGATTCCGCACCCGCCACCGCCTCTAAAATTATGCTCCTGCTCTTGGAAACCGTCTTGGAGAATACTTGAGCTATTCTGTCGTGCCCCTTGCAAACGAGCGTCTTATCCGTTTCCCGGAACGCCGCGGGCCGTATTTTTCCGTCTTTTCCAAGGAATACCGAGGTAACCGGTATCGGGAGCTTTCGAATCTCCTCCTCGAGGGGAGAATGTTTTCCGGCTGTCTGGCTTACTTTTGAGGCAACATTCATGGCAGGTTTTTCCTCCTTTGAATTCAAGCGGCAAAAAGCGAATTCTTTCAGCTGCTTAGCCTTCCATTTTGAATGGAAAGGTAATTATACACGATCGGAAAACAACCCGTGAGGCAAATCGCTTGCCAGGGGCGGGTCGGCGCATTAGATACTTTCACTTGCGCGATGTTTGCCTGATTTGTTATTGGTTTCAGAATCATAAGAGCAAGAAGCTCACGAAGAGATATTCGAAGAGATAGTCTACTTTGATTAGCAAAAATTTGCACGGCCCGGATAACGGCACTTCCTGTTCCCGGCACTCTTCGTGGTGACGCTCGAATCTTTTGCTTCTAAATAACCCGGAAGGAAAATCTATGTCGAAGGACCGGACAATCGGCTTTATCGGCGGCGGCAACATGGGTGAGGCGCTCATTCGCGGGCTTATATCGGCATCCCTGTTTCGGCCGGAGAAGATTTTTGTGCATGATCCGAGCGCCGCAAGGGTGGAATACCTTCTCGGAGAATACGGGATCAAGGCGTCCCGCGGCATACCAGAACTTGCGGGACACTGCGGCATTATCCTGCTCGCCGTCAAGCCGCAGGTAATGTTGTCGGTACTGGGAGAGCTTCGCCGGGCTATCACTGAAAAACAGCTGGTAATATCCATTGCCGCCGGAATTCCCCTCTCGATGCTGGAAAGGGAGCTGCCAAAGGCAACCCCTGTTGTGAGGGTGATGCCGAATACCCCCGCGCTGGTTTTGATGGGTGCGTCGGCCCTGTCGCGTGGAGGGTCTGTTTCCGATGATCAGATGGAGACGGCCCTCGAAATTTTCAGGGCGGTGGGCAAGGCGGTCGAGGTCGAGGAAAAATGGATGGACACGGTTACCGGCCTCAGCGGCAGCGGCCCCGCTTACGTGCTTCTGATGATCGAGGCCATGATAGACGCTGGAGTCCTCATGGGCCTCCCCCGGCATCTTGCCCGCGAACTGGCGGTCCAGACCTTTGCGGGTACGTCGGCGATGCTCGACAAATCCGGAAAACACCCCGCGGAGATGAAGGACATGATTACCTCGCCGGGAGGCACGACGATCAGGGGGCTGAAAATCCTTGAGGAAAAAGGGGTTAGAGGGGCCATTTTCGAAGCGGTTGAGGCCGCGACAAGGAGATCGGAGGAATTGGGGAAGGGGTAGATAAATGATCTGTTGCCTAAAGAAGTTTCGCGGCAAATTTTCCATTTACCGCTCAACTCAACATCAACCGGGCCCATGGCCCGGCATCGGGCAAATGTTACGGCTTCAGGACGCCTCCATGTGAAGGATTCTGCCCTCGGGGGACCACGCCTTCCTTTTTGGCGGGACGGTTTCGAAGCACTCGATGTAGTCCCCCACCTTCGCGCCCATATAGCCGGCTACCTGTACCCCTACCTGCTGGCCGTACCGGGCCTCTTTTACAGGATTCTTCTCGACTTGAAGCGATTCGATCCGTGAGCTGTGAACAGGCCCCATGGCTGAGACCACCCGGAAGTTTCTCCCGACCTGGACGGCGCCTTCTTCCACCTCGCACCCCAGGACCTCGCCTTTTTTCGCTTTGAATACCGCAATCACCTTGCATTTCCCCGTAACCGTCTCTTCGGGCTCGGGCTGCTCGAGACGCTGCGCAATTTCCTTCAAATCCTCGAAAAGCTTGTAGATCACGTTGTACAAACGGACTTCGACGCCGTGCTCTTTTACCCACTGGTCGAGCTTGGGCGCGACCTGTACCTGAAAGCCCAGGATCAGTTTGCTTCCGCTGAGCGCCATAAGCAGGTCCTGCTTGGAGATGGTGCCGACACCACCGTGGATCAGCCGGATTTCGGCCTCCGGCAGTTTCATCTTCGAGATCGCCGCGGCAATGGCTTCAAGGCTGCCCATTGAATCGCATTTGAGAACAATATCAAGATGATTTTTCACTTCGGCAGGCATTGCGAAGCCGCCGGGCGCGGTCTGTGCTCGTTGAGGCCGGTTCGTGGTCCTTTGTAAACGCTTTCTTTCAGGCATAATGGTCTCCATCCGGTGCGAAATATCGCCCAATCAAGTATCTTCAAAAAATAAGGAGCAGCGGGTGGGCAGGCTAGGGCCATTATGAAATAAAGCTGATTCTTGGCTGCCGCGCAAGGATTGCGGATGGCCTGACAAGGCCGCTTCAACTCAGTTGGAGCCCGTGGCCGCCCGGAAGCGCTGCGGGAAAGACGATTTTCAATATGGTCTCGGACTTGAATCACACATCCGGCTTGGGCAACAGCTCCATCAGGTAATCAACCGGTGACGCCGATTTGGCGCAGAGCCGGATTGGCGGCTCAAAATGGTGGATTTATTTTAGCTTTCCTAATAATGTTATCCCTGAACAGCCAATACTGCTTTGACTCTGGAGAGAGGTGAAGAAAATGTCCGAGGCAAAGAAAGGCGATAAGGTAAGAGTTAACTATCGCGGGACTCTTGATGACGGCTCGGTATTCAGCTCAACTTACGACGAGAAGGAGCCCTTCGAGTTCACCATTGGAGAAGGGAGCGTGCTTCCGAAGTTCGAGGAAGCGGTCACTGGCATGAAGAGAGGCGACAAGAAGACCATCTCGTTGCCTCCAGAGCACGCCTACGGAACGCACAAGCAGGAATTCGTCTTCGTCATGGATAAAGCGCAAGCCCCCGAAAGCCTTACTCTCGAAGTCGGCAAAAGAATCCATATTCGCACCAACACCGGGGCGACCGCTATCGCAACTATTGCCGGCATCACTGAAGACAGCGTCATTCTTGATGCAAACGATCCGCTTGCCGGAAAAACCCTTACGTTCGAGATCGAGCTTATAGAGATCGTTTAGCTGCCGGCGCCGCATAACCGGCACTATCGCGCTGGTTCGTTCCGCCTCACCTCTGGTTCTTGAACCTTATCTTCGCATGTTGCACGAGCATAACCTGTTCTTTGGCGGCTGAGGAAATCCAGCCGCTTTTTTTTGGCGATCGCCTGGTTGAAAGCCGCTCCGGATGCATTAAAGATAGTTGGACTAGAATTGCCTCTGTCGTAGGCTTTAAAGGGTATCCGGGACTCGTTTGATTTCAACCAACGGGTAATCCGATGAGGGGGCGATATGACAATGTGGCTCTTCGATGATGATCTGGAAATGGAAGAATTCCAGATCCATCAGCAGGAAGTCAGGCGCCTTGAAGGGGAGTACATCGAGTCCAGATTCCTTCTCCGGAATGCCGAGGAAGAGCTCAATGCCGACCCTGACAATAGCTTCCTGCTCGAAAGGGTAAGAGAGATAGTGGAAAAGGTACGAGATCTGGAAAGCCTGGAACCGCGCTTCGCCACCGATCACCCGCTGGGCAGCACAGCGGACATCACCTGGTGGGTAAATCGCCAGGGTGGTTTTGCCACAAAATGAGAGGATGATTATTTTCTCTGTAAGAACCCCTTTTATTGCTGGAAAGGGTAGACTTTCTTATTCTTCAAAGAGCTTGAGAGGAAAAAAAGATGGACTGCTTGGAAGATACGTGTTCATTCGCCGGAAATTGCTACTCCGAGGGCTTGGAAATTTGCCAGGACGAGTATGATTTTGCCAGCTGCTGGAAATGCGACGGGGGCCGACTGGAGTACACTCCGCGTTTTCTGTCTCCAAATTATCCCCCCGAGCGGCTGTAATAGAATCCTTCCTGATCCCGCGATAACCTCGGAAAGCTGACCATTCAAGGAAAAGCATGGATCTTGCACTGTTCAGTGCCGAGGTTCGTCTACTACCCGGGATAGAAATCCTTACTTATGACGGGCTCCAGCCTTTCATGAAGAAGAAACGAAAATGGAAGATTCGAAACACCTCTCTACCAGACTTACCAAAAAGTACCCCATGCTGCGGTACTTTACCGACCGGGCTTTCGGGATCGAAATTGAATTCTACGGCCTGGAGTACTTCATCCTGCCGCCCGATAACGGCATAATCAAAGACTACAACGTCCACTCGAAGGCCAGGGACGGCCGTAGCTTTCATCAGCTTTTGAAAGACTTCGGACTCAAGCTCGGGACCGACAAAAGTTCATGGCACCTCGAAGAAGACTCCTCGATAACCCACAGGGGCGGGGTCGAGCTTATAAGCCCGATACTAAGAGGAATTGACGGCTTGGTCGAGGCCTACCGCTATTTCGAACTGCTCGGCGAGATCGCCGGGCTGCAAATAGACGAATCATGCGGGTTCCACGTTCATCACGGCGTGGATTTCGAAAACTACAGGTGCACGAATCTCAAGCAGCTCGTAAAAATCCTTTATGCCATGGAGGATCACGTTTACAGGCTGATCTCGGGAGACAGGATGGGCAAGCAGACCTGCCGCCCGATGGACCTCGATACCGAACTGCTCTTCAAGATTGCCGATTGCGGAGACCATTGCCGCGTGAACGGCTGCCGGGTAAAGGAGCTGTGGTATTCGAAGGAGAACAGGTACGACCCGGATAGCCTCCGGGCCGAGCGCTACGACATGACCCGCTACCACGGACTGAATCTGCATTCATACTGGTACCGCTCTACTGTCGAATTCCGATACCACTCGGCGGTTCTTCATAAAATCAACGAGGCGATGCAGTGGATAGCCTTTACCCAGTTTCTGATCGAAATGAGCGCCGGACGAATCCCGGTGATTGACTACCAATTGAATGCAAACAAGTGGGTGAAGGCCATCTTCAAGATCTATCTTGCTTTCGGCCATATGAGCCGCGTAAACGGCTGGGGAAATAACAGGCGGGGATCATCGGGTACGGCCGGCCAGGAGCAGCTCGCGGTGAGGAGTTAGAGGTGTGCGATATTTTTGCCCTGTCCGCCGGGATAAACTATACGGCCCAGCAGTATCTTCCGGTCTTTGCCGAAAAAGGCAGGAGGAACATGAACGGCTGGGGAATAGGTTTTTACAGGGACAACCAGGCGCTCGTGGAGAAATCCTCGGAAAAAGTCTACGACAGCGAGCAGGTCCATGAGAGCTTCCAGCGGCTGGCAAGGGTCATCGACAGCAGGATAATAATATCGCACATAAGCTGTCCGTTGAGCGGCGGTGAGCATGCGGCCCCAAGCCATCCGTTCTCGCTGCCGTTTCTCGACCATGTATGGCTCTTCGTGCACGTCGGGACGATAGAAGGAATCGAGAATTACAAGACGGTAAACGAGCCGCGAGTAGATTCCTCCGCCTATCCAGCGCGGGTATTCGAATACCTTCGGGATCAGCTTGTCTCGTACCTGCGCTACACCCCTTACGGGAGCCTTGGAAGGGCGCTGGTAAGGAGCATCAGGAACATGCTCTTCGAGTATCCGGGGCACTATTCTTTCTTCCTGGCGAATGAGTCCGTGCTCTTTGCGTTCTGCAACTTCCGGCAACTGATGCTTTTGCAGGAATCGGAGAGCTTCGGAAACAGCCTGGTTCTGACCTCCATTGCTGAAGGCCTGAGCGAAAAGCCATGGATCTCCGTTAAGCCGGAAAAGGGCGCCCTGGGGAAGCTCATAGTTGCCGCCGGACCCGATGTACTCTATCTGGGGGATGTGTTGGAGGAGTCGGCTGGAGGGATGGCAGAGGGAATCTAAATCAGATGTGCGACCTGTTTGCCCTTTCCGCCGCAACGAGTTACTCCGCGCCGAAGTCTTTGCCGATATTTGCGGTAAAGGCCGGCCGGAACATGGATGGCTGGGGCATCGGATATTTCAGGAAAAACCGGGCCTGTGTCGAGAAATCAGCCGGCAGGGCCTACCACGAGGGAAGATACCACGATGCTTTCCAGAGGCTCGCACGGGTCGTTTCCAGCAAATTCATCATAGCGCACGTGCGCCTGAGGACCAGCGGTCCAATCGACGAATGCCACGCGCACCCCTTTTCACTTCGATTCATGGGCCATGACTGGATCTTCGCCCACAACGGAAAAGCCCCTGCAATAGAGTCTTATCGAAGCAGAACGGCCCATCTGAGTGAAGCCGTAAGCGACTCGGCAAGGGTATTCGAATTTCTGCTCGACGGCATCTCCAAGCACCGCGAGAGCGCCGGCGGAATAGAGCAGCTCTTCTCCGCGGTCGCCGATACTTCCAGGCAACTGGTATCTAAATACCCCGGCTACTACAATTACCTGCTCACAAACGGTCAGGTCCTTTTCGCATTCAGCAATCACCGGCAATTGATGTTGCTCAAGGGGAGCACCAACCTGGAGCGAGGGCTTCTGCTGACCACCGTGGAACGTGGCCTAAGCCCGGAAAACTGGGAGAGGTTTGCAAGGAAGAAAGAATCAGCCGGATTGCTCATGGCAATTGTGGGTAGCGACATTCTGATGCAAAGCGACCTTCATTGAGCGTCTCACCTGTTGTCATGAACAATTTCTAATAATCTCAATGATGGTATGGGACTTAGGACACAGAACACGGGCACAAAAAGCCATAACCAGCGCCAGGACCAGGGAGAAGATGTACCGAGTCCACGTCTTGATGAAAACGCTGCCGGTCCATCCAGGAGTATCGATTTCGCGAATCGGCCTGGAAAGTGAGCCAACGAGGAAAAATGATGCAGCGGTTTCAGAAAGGAATATTGGGGCCTCATAGATAAGGATCAAGCCACCTGCAAGGAAAACATAAAAGACTGCCAGTAAGATAATGACAGCACCCCCCTCCTGATCGGTAATCCCGGGGTCCCCAACACTTACGCGGTCAATCCAGGAATCAGGCTCCCGAGAGCGTCCGCTACTTTCCTTCAGGGAGAAATCCACTTGTCCTAATTGCAGTGCGCATAGGCTGCGAATGTAGTGAAGCCACAATCGGATGAACAGGAAAAATGCCAGGTATCCAGCGGTAACATTTAATGGGAATCGCACGAGCATTGAATTGAAGCCGTAATCGAGCAAGATTCTGTTGCAGATCAGGCTTGAGGCCAGGGTGGCCAAGACTATCAGGAGCATGTGGAAGCGCAGCAAAAAATGCTCGGCGAATCGGAGTTTCACGTGGCAACCTGCGATCTATTACAAAAATCCGAGTTCGGGGTGGGGGCTCTAAAATGTAAATCAAAAAAACAGTGTGAACAGGTACGCAAAAAAGAGGGACAGCTGGATAGTTCCTCCGTAGGCGTTGGTTCGACCGGAGGACTGGTTCATGTAGGCGAGGGTGATCGTGGTCACCAGGAGCAGTGCCTGAACCTGGGTAAGGGCAATCACCACGTCCATTTTGACTATCAGGCCGACGATAAGAATTATCGGAACGGTCAGGCCCATGGTGGAGAGCGCCGAACTCAGAGCGATATTGATAACGAGCTGCATGTCGTTTCTCATCGTCGCTCTTAATACCGCCAGCGATTCAGGGGCCTTGGATATGACCGCGACTATAAGGGCAGCCGTCACATTGGGCAGTCCGAAATAAGAAATGCTGTCGTCAACGGATATGCTGAGGAATTCGACGAGAATGCCTATGACCACCAGGTAGGCGATCAGTGTGAAAATCCTTAACCCCGGCCTGGCGTCTTCCTTGTCCTGAGATTCGCATTCCTTGCCCTGACATTTTTCATAACTAAAAAAGTAGCTGTAAGAGCCGACCTGAAAAGATAGGAAAAATCCATAAAGGATCATGAATACAATAATTACGAAAATCTTGTAGGACGAGAGCAGGTTGGGTGGAACGACCATTGGTATGAACATCCCCAGGGCACACATCGCGCCCAGCTTGGTTATGTAAGAATAAGCGCTCCTTTGATTGAATTCCTGCTCCATGAATTTCACGCCGCCGATCAGCAATGCTACCCCGAGCACCGCATTCATCGAAAGGATAACCCCGGCAAATACCGCATCCCTCGCAAGGGTCGGTTCCTGAGTGGGGCCGTGGAGCATTATGGTTACCACCATGATCACCTCGATTGCCGAGGCCGAGAGGATCAAGACCAACGTTCCGTAGGGTTCGCCGAAGTAATTTGCCAGGAATTCGGCATGCTCGACAACTCTTTTGGTAATTATGAAGATTACGGCACAGATAAGGATAAAGGCGATTTCGTTTATGCTGCCGTAGTGGCCCACCGTTCCGATGTAAGGTGTTGCCTCTATGAAGTATGCGGCGGCTATGCAGAGGAGCCCTAAAGAAAACGTTTTTTCACTGTCCAGATAGGCCCTTAAGTTTTTCACTTCGATTTTTCCTTCACTGATCTTTTCCGGTTTTAGAAACAGTCTACGTGGAAAACCGCCTAATAGAAGCTCGGATCGGAATCACTATCCCTTGAGCTTTTTTATCCTGGCGGGAAGGAGCTGATGGGGCGTGAGGGCAGGGCGATATTTTTGGCGGTCGAACGGGAGCAGCGCGGTCTTTCATCCCAGTTCCGCAGGTCATAAGTTGCTGTTATATCGACTAAAGGCTACATCTGCCTGGGGTGCGTTCAAAGATGGAATCCGGGGACGACCGCTGTAATCGAGGTCCCGTGAATGCTCGGTGGAAGGATGAAGGAGGAAGGAGGAAGGCAATTCGGTTCGTGCGGGCAGGCTTTCCAGCCTGTCGGAATGGATAGGTGTAAGGGGGGCACGGTGAAGGGGGCTGTTGCTCAAATCGGTTG
>DBMO01000008.1 GCA_002298995.1 Desulfarculales bacterium UBA696 | reverse complement strand
CCCATCAAGGGAGGGGGATTCGACTCGATTCCCCTTTGGGCAACGACCCCTCCCGACCGTGCCATAACCGGGGTCGGGAGACCGTACCACAACCGGAGAGCACGGATTGAGGCTAAATTGAAGCCGTGCCGTATGTAAACCCAGGTTATGGCGTGGTCTCCCGACCACGCCAGGCCGGATTGCCACAACTGGGATCGGGCAGCGGCCGTGGAGGCGGCGCCCACTTTGCAGATCACTTCAGATTCTCGAAAGGTCGTATAATGCTTCCGATAATTTCGATGGTAGGGGCTTCAGGTTCGGGGAAGACAACGTTTCTGGAGAAGCTGATTCCCGAACTGGCGGGCCGTGGTTATTCCGTTGGCGCGATGAAACATGACGTGCACGGCTTCGACATGGACCGCGAGGGGAAGGATACCTGGAGGCTTAAGCGCGCCGGGGCCGGCACTATTGCAATTTCCTCTCCCGCGCGGGTTGCATCAATCAGGGAGACCGGCTCAGAGCTTCCCCTCGAAGAAGTTGCCGCGCGATATTTCTGGACAGAGGATATCCTCATTACCGAAGGATTCAAGTCAGCTCACTTTCCCAAGATCGAGATTTTCCGCTCGGCTGTCGAGCCAAAGCCCATCTGCGGTCCCGAAAACAATCTTTCGGCAATCGTATCGGACGATCCGGTGGAAGCGGGGGTCCCGGTCTTCTCGTTCTCGGATGTGCGCGGGGTGGCCGATTTTATTGAAAACCGCTACCTAAAAGACCGAAAAAAGCCGTCCGTCCTGGTGCAACTCGACGGCAAGCAGCTCCCGATGAAGGATTTCGTGCGAGACTTCCTCGTCGGAGGCATCATTGGAATGCTCTCGAGCCTCAGGGGCTGGAAAACGCCCGGGACCATCTCCATTCATATCCGCCTCGGCAAGGAAAACTAGACTATGACTGGCGCGGTTCTGGCCGGCGGGAAAAGTGTACGATTCGGGAAGAACAAGGCCCTGGAACTGATCGACGGAAAGCGCTTTATCGAAAGGGCCGTCGAATCTCTGCGCCCCTTTTGCGACCAGGTGATAATTGTGGCAAACGAACTCGGGCTTTACAGGGATCTCGGGGTAGAGCTGGTGCGGGACATGGTTGCCCACCAGGGGCCTCTCGGCGGGATCTACACCGCCCTGCTCTTTAGCCGCTCTGATTGGGTGCTGGTGAAGGCAACCGATATGCCCTTTCTCGTGCCCGCCATGGCTTCGCTTCTGATCGATTCCAGGGAGGGCTTCGATGCCGTGGTGCCCAAAAGCGGCAAGTTCTTCGAGCCCCTGCTGGCACTCTACAACCGCCGCTGCCTTCCCGCCATCGCCCGGCAACTGGAGAGCGAGGAGCGTCAGATCATCTCGTTCTACAAGAAAATCAAGGTGCGAAGCATCGAGGAAACGGAGTGGCGAACTATCGATCCCCAGGGTGTAAGTTTCAAGAACGTGAACACCCCCGAGGACCTTGCGGAGATCCAATGGACCTGAAAAAAGCCCTTGAAATCGCACTCGAAATCACACCCGAGCTAGGATCGGTCGAGGTGGGAATTGAATCGGCCCTGGACAGGGTTTTGGCCGTCGATATTATCGCCGAGCGCGATATTCCGGGCCAATTCCGGTCAAGATGGGACGGTTTTGCGCTGCGAAGCGAGGACACCGCAAATGCATCGGCGGAAAACCCGGCAATACTCGACATTCTCCCCGGGCTGATTGCGGCCGGAAACTTCGAAGCCCGTGATGCCGCGGAGAAGAGCTCTTTTCGAATAATGACCGGAGCGGTCATGCCGGGCGGCGCCGACGCGGTAGTCCCCATCGAAGAGGCCCAAACCGACGACGACAAGTTCGTGGCCGGCCGGCCGGTACAATCCGGGCAGGGAGTTCTTCCCCCATGGACCGATGCCATGGCCGGCGACCTCATTTTGAAAAAAGGGGACGTGCTCACACCCGCGCGGCTCGCCCTGGTCGCCGCGACCGGCATTGCAAAGGTCGCGGTGCGCAGACGTCCCCGTGTTGCAGTGCTCGCAACCGGTGACGAACTGAGGGAGACCGGGTGCAGGACCACCCAAGGCGCCGTTTTCTGCAACAACATCCACCTGGTGGCTGGGCTTGTGATCGTTTGCGGAGGCGAACCGGTGCGCCTTGGCATTGCCCCCGACGATCCCGAACTCATTTTCTCGAAGCTCAAAAACGCAAACGCCGACCTGATTGTAACCACGGGCGGGATGGGCAGGGGAAGCAGGGATTTTATTATCGAAGTATGGGAAAGGCTCGGGGTAGCGGTTCATTTCAGATCTCTTAACTTGTCGCCCGGAAAGGGAAGCGCGCTTGGGAGCCTCGGGAAAAGCCTTTTTCTGGGCCTTCCCGGAAATCCGTGGGCTGCGCGCATAGTTTTCGAGGAGGTCGCATCCGCCATAATCAGGCGGCTTCAAGGCCTACCTCCGCTTAAAACGGCAATCGAGGCCAGGGCCGCGGCGGCTCTCGAAAACAAGGGAAGCTTCTACACGGCGCTTCCCGGGAGGCTCGATATTGCCAGGGGCGTGATTTCATTTTCGCCCGTCGATCCCGGACATACCAGGCCCATTCTTCCCCACATGAGGCATTGCGCGGCTTATGTCATCCTCTCCCCCGGTCAAAGCGTAAGCGAAGGAGAGATCGTCACGGTAAAGGCGCCGGAAATCCCTTTGAGCGCATGGAGTATCTTGAACGAAGGACCGTGACAACTAAAACGTATTTGCGCACAAGATTGAGCTAATTTCCGCAGTGGCCGAGGTTCCTTTTGGACGTGCGACAAGGTCGGGAGGGGTTGTTGCCCAAAAGCGGAATCGAAAAGGACCCGCGGGAATCGAAGAAAACTCCCCTCCATAAAGGGAGAGGGGTTTGCCTTGAAACTCCTTTGATCAACAGCTCCGGGAGATCTTGCCACAACCGGGGAGTATCATCTTATACTAATTTGCGTTCGAGTTGCGCCTAAAAGCCGATGGGTTCCGCTCCGCCCCACCCATCCTACATCTTAACCTCGCACGCAGACTGATCGTAGATACTGTTATTCAAGGCA
>DBMO01000059.1 GCA_002298995.1 Desulfarculales bacterium UBA696 | reverse complement strand
TTCACCGAGGATTCGCGGGCGAGGCGCGAAACAAAATAGAGTGCGACAGCGGGCGGCTCGCAGACCGGTTCCTCCATGTGCCGGACGTAGTCGGGCAGGAAGTCTCGAAAATCCCGGGCCGTCATCGTAATGTCCTGGTGCACAGTCCCAAATCGGCTGGCGGCCAGTGCTGCATAGGGCCGTTCATCGGCAAATTCAGCGCCGTCAAAGCCTATGGTGAATGTGTGAATGGGCTTATCGGTCTGTTCGACAGCGTAGCGCAACACGCCGGTTGAATCGACTCCGCCGCTCAGCAGAATGCCCACCGGAACGTCGCTGATCATGTGATCCTTGACGGTGCGCCGCAACAGCGCCTGGAGTGCTTCGGTCGCCTGATGGAAGTCCGTGAAGCGCGGCGAAGCATCGAAGCGCAGATCCCAGTACTGATGCGAGGCGACCCGGCCATCTTTAACCGTCAGATAGCACCCCGGATCAAGTTTTTGTATGCCGTCAAAGAGGGTTTCGTTTCCGGGCAGGTAATGGTAGGTAAGAAACCGGTCTATCGCAATATGGTTGACATCTCGAGAAACGGTCGAGTCGGCGAGCAGCGACTTGATTTCGGAGGCAAATAACAGCGACCTGCCCGTATTGGTGTAATAGAGAGGCTTTATTCCGACGCGATCTCGCGCAAGAAGAAGAAACTGGCGGCGCTCGTCCCAGAGGGCAAAAGCGAACATTCCTCGGAGTCGGGCCACGGAATTCTCACCAAGCTCCTCATACAGGTGGACGATTACCTCGGTATCCGTTGTGGATTTAAACTTGTGGCCGCGCTCTATGAGTTCGGCCCTGAGTTCCGGGAAGTTGTATACCTCGCCGTTATAGACCACCCATACCGTGCCGTCCTCGTTTGACATAGGCTGGGAGCCGGTGCTGAGATCGATGATGCTCAACCGCCGGTGCCCCAGCCCAACCGGGCCGGTGCGATACTCCCCCTCACCATCGGGGCCTCGGTGACGGAGCAGGTCCATCATTTGCCGGAGGAGCCCCTGGTCCACGGGTTCGTTGCGATCAAAATTGAGCTTTCCGCAAATTCCACACATCAGATGATATCTTTTCCGGCCGTGCGGGTGGACGAAGACCCAGGCTGCCCAGGGCCGGTCAAACGCTCAAGTCCGTAGCTCCAGCGAAGAATCGACCACCATTTTCCGAATGCCGAGAGCCATACGTCTTTCCTGCCTTTGAGTTTCGAGACTGGGAACAGGAGCATCAAAAGCGCCAGCCGGATTGTCGCCACTCCATTCAATGCGAAACGATAGCACTCGCTGTACAGACTGCCGCTGGATTTACTCAAAAACCGTCTCACCGACTCGCGCATCATGACATTGGAAAAATTGCTGCGCGTCTGCTGCGAGCTTCCCCCGCCGTGATGGACGATTATAGCCCCAGGAAAATAGTAATTATGAAAACCGGCTCGCCTCAATCTGGAGCAAAGGTCAAGATCCTCTGCATACATGAAATAGTCAGAACTGAACCCCCCCACAGCATCGAACACGCTGCGGCGCATCATCATGCAGGCACCCGAAACCGCCTCCACTTCCGCCGGAGTGGTCCCACTTTCATAGAGGGCTTCGATCCCCCAAAGGCTGGATCTCGGAAAAAGCCGCCTAAGGACATCGGCATCCAGCATCTGGTTCAGCAAAGTTGGAAGAGACTGGACACAGCTGGTCTGTAAGGATTCATCGCTATTGAGGAGCCGGCAACCAACAACTCCGGGATTATTAAGGCTTTGGAGCTGTACGTAAAGGCGTTCGATAGCCCTATCCCGCACTTCCGTATCCGGGTTCAGGAACAGGAGCACGTCCCCGCCGGCATTTTCGGCGCCAAGATTATTTGCACGGGCAAAACCCAGATTGGATTCACTCTGAATGAAGATGACTTCCTGGTATCGATGCGCAAGCAAATCACCGCAACCGTCGAAAGATGCATTATCTACAACGATTACCTCACAGCTCACCGCCGAGGTGTGCTCGTAAATCGACCGAAGGCACTCCATGACATAATCGGCCGAATTCCAGTTCACTATTACGATGGAGATATCGATTTTCGACATTAACCTACAAATTATTGTGGCGGTTAGCAGTAAATACTCGGCCGCTTAAAAAGGCGGCGCAGTTGCTGTTGCCGCAGATAACAAATGAAATCACCGTTGCCCGGTGGTTTGATCCCTCTGAGATAGCCGGAGCAAAAGCCAGCCCAAAGCGCCAGGGCTGCGAGGACACGC
This sequence comes from Desulfarculales bacterium UBA696, assembly GCA_002298995.1. Lineage (GTDB taxonomy): Bacteria > Desulfobacterota > Syntrophobacteria > Syntrophobacterales > Syntrophobacteraceae > SbD1. Next base: position 35,767 of record DBMO01000059.1, on the reverse strand, counting down.
GGCTTCTGAAAGGTGCGCTTGACGCATTTGGCCAACATAAAAACCGGATGATATCCGGTCATGTAATTGGCCAATCCATTTTTGAACCAATTGCGCCAACTCCCATCCGCAAAACCGGTGGGTTTATGTTGGACGAGCTTGAGGTTCCGGAAGGTCCTGGTGGTCCAGCCATGCATATTAGCCTTAACCTCGTCTATCGTATCCCAACCGGGTGCCTGGACAAGGGGGCTTATTTGCTTCCAGCATTCGCGGCGATATATTTTTGTAGCTCCCCGCACATGAAAGGGCGGATCTCCAATGGAATCCTCTTTTAACTGCCCATTTTCCAATCGGCATATCATACCGCCACCAAGACCGAGATTGGGGTCACACCTAAATTCTTCGATACATTTTTGAAAATAATCCGACTGGAATGAAAGATCGCCATCCAGCTTTACCAGAAAATCCCAGTCTGTTGCTCGCAAAGCTGCAAAACCATCGTAGAAGGCTTCCACCACTCCCCCGCCCGATTTCCGGAAGCCGCGATTTGGCCGGTGGATGACCTGAATCCACGGGTATTCTTTTGTTACGGAGTCAAGTATCCTGGGCGTTTGATCACAAGAGCCATCATCCACGATAATCCATTTTGCAGGCGCTATCGTCTGCGAAATCACCGATTCCAGTGTGAGTTTGATGAATTCTTCCTCATCTCGAACGGGCGTAATGATTGCGTACTTATCCACTAAAACTCGCTTTCAGGAATCCTTCAGCCTTTTGAGCACGGTCTGGAGAGGATTGAGCCAGTCGTATGCACCGTCAATTTTCGCGCTAAAGAGTGTCGGATCATCATATGAATTTACGGGAAGTCTCTTCATGGTGAGGAGGTTACAGCCGGGACTATTTAGGCCAATCCTGGTGGTTACCCCGATCTCGAACCCAAGATGTGTAAGAACGCTCTTCAGCAGCTCGACGAAGACCTTCCTGGTTTCCGGGAATGCATAGGGATATGAGAAAGACTTGACGGGCAGTCCCACCTTATCTTCAATAATTTCTTTAGAAATTCTCAATTCCTGCTCTAATGCTCCAGGAGAAATATTCTTCAATTCCGTATGGCTGTGGCTGTGTGATCCAAAAGAAATTTTGTTCTCGGAAAGCTCTCTAACTTCATGCCAGTTGAGGCAGGGACGGCCCTTAAACTTTTTCCTGGTTGAGCCGATATAGGCGGTCGGCAAGAATACAGTAGCCGGCATTTCATACTTTTTCAGCACTGGAAATGCGTTGGTGTAGAAATCCTGATACCCGTCGTCGAAGGTGATCGCGACGCACTTGCCATCCGGAATTTTTGAACCTCCGTCAAGAAGACTTTCGAGTGCAACCGGCTGGTAGCCGTTTGTTGCCAAAAAACGAATATGCTCTTCGAATACAGAGGGATAAATGTTTGTCTCAAAGTAGGGGATGACCCTTTTGCCCTGCTCTCGCGAAATGCTGTGGTACATGAGGATGGGTAAAGCCCTCTTGCCGTTCAGGTTCCTCAGGAGCGGGTGAACGAAAAAACAACTGAGGAGACGATCCGGTCTGAGCCAGTTCAAAACAGTGTCTATCATTAAGGCCTTGATTGCTTGGATTGGCCGAGCAGGCTATTTACGAGGTTGAGATAAATTTCTTTCTTCTTCATCCAATTATACTGCTCGACAAATTTGTATGCTCTCTCAGCGAGCTTTTCCCGGTAAGGAATGTCCTTAGCCAATTTCTCAATGGAGTCGCCCAGTTCCTCTTCGTTGCCCGATTCGAAGAATCTCACAACTGAATCATTAAAATAGTGCCGGTCGATCCTGGTAGAAGAGACGACCACAGGAATACCCAGCGACATGAATTCCAGGATCTTGGTACTGAAAGCCGTGCCCCCGAAGGAACCATCGCGTTTGGGCACAATGCCGATATCCGCATCTGCCATTACAGATGCTATGTCGCGAAGGGGCAGAGGGTCCCTCAGGAAAACCCTGTCTCTCAGGTCCAGTTCATCGATGAGGCTTGCAAGGAATTCTCTCGATGGTCCTTCCCCGTAAATGTGAAACTCAGCGGAGGGCACTCGGTTCTTGATTTTGTCAAAAGCTCTGACTGCCACATCCAGCCCCTGGTGCCAGTTGAGAGTCCCTGGGTAAACAACAACCGTCCTGTCTCTGCTATTTCTTTTCTCTCTTTTGTAAAAAATCTCGGGGTCGGGATAGTTCAATAGGACCGTACATTTCTCTGGCTTCAAAGAGCGTTTTACAAGCGTTTCCCACCAGAGATGATTGGCTATAATGACATGATTCGAGAAGCTGGCCGATAGTTTTTCGATCAATACCAACAGTTTGAAGAAGATAGAGTTGCTGCCTCCTTCGAACTTGCTAACGTAAAGCTCCGGCACGATGTCGTGGATATCAAGGATTATTTTTGCGCCTAACATCTTCGGAATTAGAGCGGCAAACACCTCAAAATCAGGCACGGAATGCACGTGAATCACGTCGTAGGGTTTCTCAAGATGCTTTTTCGTTACCAGCGCCCCTGAGTGGAAAAAGAACCTGATCAATCTTGTGAGGTAATCCAGATTCCTTTTTTCGTTTTTTTCTCTTTCCTGTATTCTGAAAACCTGGACGCCGTTCAGCACTTCGGTTTCGAGCTGGCCTTTTTTCCTAAGAGCAACTACATCGACATGGTCGCCGCGTTTGGCAAGAGTCTCCGCATACCGGATTACCCTATTGTCAGTTTCGTAAAAAGAATAAGCGAGCATACAGACCCTTCGGGGTTTTTCAGGGATGGGCGGCGGAATCCTTTTTACTTTTCGTTCGTAAAAATCAGCAACTGCTGTGGGTAGGACATTCCAGTACTGGCCATGGTAATTTTCTCGGACATATTCAAGCAGCCCCGTATAATTAGCCACCGGGTATTCATCCAGAGCCCGTTTTCCATCAAAGGTCATATAATCGGGGTGCGTCAGTACGAGGGCCATCCCACCTTTTTCGGCAATCCAGTCGAGTTTCCGTTTCCAGATGTCTATCCCCTCTTCTTGCAGGATCACGAAGAGGGTAAAATCCTGAGGCAGGGTATACGGGAGTTCGACATATCCTTTTCTGCCCCCTATGCCGTTTACATGGAACGGGAATATGGTACCCATCCCGGAAGGCTGCGGCTCGAAGGGATCGGTATCGAAGGTTGAGCAGTCGTACCGGATATTCAGCTCTTGAATCCAGTCAAGGTTGCAGTGCATTGCGGGGGAACGGAACCCCGATGCATCCCATTCCTTGAGGTAATGGTTGAGCTTAGGCAGCCTGGCATCAAAAATCCGTCGAGACTTGAATTCTTTCCCATCATGATAGAGCCCGTGAAGCCCCACTTCGAACCCGTCAGCCACCAGGACCTTTCTCAGTTCGGTGGAAAGGGGATATCTCTCGGCCACAAAATTAAAGGCTGACCGGAAACCCATGTCCTTTTCCAGCCTGGCCAGGTCCAAGCACCGGGACTGGCCTTTTAGGGTTTCAACGTCGTGGGTGAGAACGAGCGCGAACTTCTTGCCTTCAGGCCAACCAGGCCAGCCGGCCGGCGCAGCCTCCGAACCGGGGTATATAGGCCACGAAAGACTGTTCACCTTCAGCTTCCGTAAAGCAACTATCCTTCTAAGGGCAATCTGGATTCTGCGTGGAATGACAGGCCTTATATTGTAGTAGACGCGGTTTATAAGCTTACCAGACAGCACGTTATGGCTCATCCTATGTGTTTGTAAAGCAACGACCCAAAAATTCTAGAAACCGGAACCGGGACATGGTGGAAAAATCTTTCGGGAGTTGCGGCATCTGGATGTGTCGTTGCGGATCCCGAGGGCAGATCATACCTGTAGTAGGAAATTTCACTCTCTTCCGCCCCCCACCCAGCCTTGAACCGGAGCAAGCCGGTATTTTCAGGCTCGGTTCTCCCGAAGCACAGCTCTTCCACGCCGTTTTTCGAGAACCATCGGATCGCTTCCCACATTACGAGGTTGTTGGCTCGAAGGTGCTGGTATTGAAGGTCGGAAGCGCCGAATTTGTAGATGCCTTTTTTGCCTGAATGGAGGTAGACGGCCCCTGCGATGGTGTGCCCCTCGAGGCGGGCGAGGACGGTGAAGCCTTTGCCTTTGGAGATTACGTTCCGGTGGATTGCCCTGAAAAAACCCCAGGGTTGAGGGGGCACGCCGTGGCGTTTTCTGGTAAGGCAATGCAGCCGGTAATATTCACGAAGGTCGCTCTCCAGATCGGAGACAGCGACGCGGGTCGCCGAACTTTGGGCAGTTCGGATATTTCGCCTGGTGGAGGATTTGATGCGGCTAAACTGCTCCTTTTCGCCGGCGTGGATCTTCAGAACATGTCTAAGATAGGTGCGATGCGGAAGCGCACCGTTTAAATATCCGGCACCCCCTCGAAGTTCCAGGTATTTCCAGCCGGCTTCCCGGCCGTATTGGAGAATCTCCTGGAGCATGCCGGAAAAGCAGTTCTCATTCGGGGCGACCGGGTCGCAGTAATCGGTGAAAGGTATGGATACCCCTCTTTTCCCGGTAAGGATGCTGTTTACTTCCATGAGCGGAATTGCGCAGGGCTGCCGGCTGTCGGAACCGGCGAAGTAGAGGGGTTTGTATGAATAAGATTCATTTAGCACTCGCGCCCAGCTCGACTCCAGGAAAGGAGAGTGATCCGGGATGGAGGCCAGGAACTGGTCCCACTCGGAATTAAGTATGGGATCAAGGATTCGGATCATTTGCGGGCGGGGTGAGCCGATGCCGTTTGCCGGTCCATAAAAGAGGCGATGAGGTCCGATACCAGGTCGGCTTGGGCCGGAGTGAGCGTGGGGCCCATTGGGAGTGAAAGTATCCGTCCGACAAGGTATTCGGAAACCGGGAAACTTCCAGGGCCGAGATTCATCGTCCGGTAGCTCTCCTGTCTGTGAAGCGGGACAGGGTAGTGGAGGCCGGTCCCCACGCTGTTTTCGGCAAGATGTCTCTGAAGGTCTTCCCTGTTTTCGGTGCGAATAACGTAGAGATGATACACCGGCCGGACGTTGTCCGGTTGTGGCGGAGGGATGATCCCAGGAACATTTCCAAGGCGATTTGTATAGCGTGCGGCAATTGAGCGCCGGGTCTCGTTCCAGGAAGGGAGATGCTTTAATTTCACCTTAAGGATCCCGGCCTGGATCGCATCGAGCCGGCCGTTGTAGCCTTCGATGTCGTGGTAGTATTTTTTGGCCTGCCCGTGGTCGCGTATCATTCGGATCTTTTGAGCGATGGCTTCATTATCGGTTGTAACCGCTCCGGCCTCTCCGCATGCGCCGAGGTTTTTGCCGGGGTAGAAGCTAAATGCCGCGGCTAATCCTATCGAGCCGGCTTTTCTCCAGCTCTTCGTTCGCTTTGAATAATATTCGGCGCCGTGGGCCTGGCATGCATCCTCGATTACCGTCAGTCCGTACTTTTCGGCAATGTCCAGGAGGGGGTCCATATCGGCGGGCTGTCCGTAAAGATGGACTGGAACAACTGCCGTCACCGGGCGCCCGGTTTCACGATGAACCAGTTTGCCGCTTCTGTCGGGGGCACACTTGGTCTCGAGGTATTCTCGCAGTTTTGCCGGGTCCATGTTGCAGGTAGACTCGTCGACGTCCACGAAATCAGGTGAGGCGCCGGCCTGGGATATGGCTTCCGTCGTCGCAATAAAGGTATTGGGCACCGTTATGACGATATCGCCGTTCTGTACTCCGGCAGCCATAAGGGCAAACCGTAGCGCATCGGTGCCGCTTCCGACTCCGATGCAATACTTAGTACCGCAGAATTGAGCGAAATCCTCCTCAAATCCTTGCACCGCGGGCCCGCCAATGAAGCCGGCGGTCCTCAGTGCCGAGCGAAAAACCGATACCAGTTCCTCTTCGAGTTCCAGGTGAGGAGTTACAAGGTCGAGAAATGAAACGGGACTATCGTTTTTCATTAATGAGCCTTAAAAATTTGGATGGGTTACCCGCAACAATTGCGTCGGGGGGGACATCTTTGGTCACTACCGCGCCGGCGCCGATAATGGCTCTCTCACCGATTGTGACATTTGCCAGGATGGTTGCTCCGGAGCCTATGGAGGAGCCTTTTCCGACAAGGGTTTTCTCGACTTTCCAGTCACTTTCGGTCTGTAGCGCTCCCTCGGGATTTACAGCTCTGGGATAGGTATCGTTTACAAAAATAACGCCGTGCCCGATAAAGACATCGTCTTCAATCGTTACGCCTTCGCAGATAAATGTGTGGCTCGATATCTTGCAGTTTTTTCCTATTTTGGCATTTTTCTGAACTTCGACGAATGTGCCGATCTTGGTGTTGTCGCCGATCTCGCATCCGTATAGGTTGATGAATTTGGTCAGTTTGACGTTCTTGCCCAGTTTGACGTCGTCTGCGACGCAAAGATAACTCATAGGTAGACCAGCTTTCCTCTTTGCTTGATCGATTCCTCCGCCGCTTCCAGGATTTTGACGACCCGATGCCCGGCATTTCCATCATTAAATGGGGTCTGATCTTCCTTGATGCATTTGACGAAGTATTCCGCTTCAAGCCTCAGGGCTTCGGTCTGTTCGACTTTGGGCGCCCACATGTCTCCAGATCGATAGCTTACCAGCAGATCGTAGACACCTTCCTTGTTCTGGATTTTTACGCCTTTATCGTAGACCTTTATCTTCTCGTCGGGATTGATGTCGTTCCAGACGAGCATCTTTTTCTCGCCGCCCAGAAGGGTCGTCCTGACCTTTACGGGGGAGAGCCAATTTACGTTAAGATGTGCGATTATGTGATCCGGAAAATAGACCGTCACATAAGCAACGTATTCGTGATCGCTAAAATGGTTCGCCCCGGTCGCAAGAACCGCCTCGGGTCTATCGGCTATAACATAATCCATGACCGAGATATCGTGAGGCGCAAGGTCCCAGATCACGTTCACATCGTGTTGAAAGAGTCCGAGATTAACCCTGGTCGAGTCGTAGTAGTAGACCTTGCCTATGACGTCCTCGTCGACAAGCTGCTTTATCTTCCGTACGGCGCCGGTGAAAAGAAAGGTATGATCGACCATTATCTTAAGATTTTTGCGCTCGGCTAGTTCGATCAACTCTTCGGCCTGTTGTGAAGTAGCCGTAAACGGTTTTTCCACAAAAACGTGTTTACCGTTTTCCAATGCGCGCCTCGCCAGTTCAAAATGAGTGGAAACCGGCGTGATAACAGCCACGGCGTCTATATCCCCCGCCGAGATAACGGCCTTGCAGTCGGAGACTTTTTCTATTTCGGGATAAATTTTGTTGGCGCGCCGAAGAGATTCTTCATTCTTGTCACAGATTCTGGTAACCCGGCATCCCTCTATCCCGTTGAAATTACGGACAATATTGGGCCCCCAGTACCCGAAGCCGATTATACCTAATCGTACCATCGGATCCCCCTATTTATAGGTGCACCGCGGAATTTGATCAGACTGGAAATTAGTAGGCGCCCTTGCTGGTAAACACGGCAAAAGGTGTGCGGAATAAGAGTTTTAGATCAAGCCATACGGACCAGTTAGCAAGATAAAAGAGATCGAGCCGCACCATTTCGTTAAAAGTCGTCCTGCTCCTGCCTTCTACCTGCCAGAGTCCGGTAATGCCCGGCTTCATTTCGAGCACGCGTCTTCTATGCCAGAGTTCATAGCTCTCAACTTCATAGGGGATGGGCGGCCTCGGCCCGACGAGGGACATGTCCCCCTTGAGAACATTTATAAATTGAGGCAACTCATCAAGGCTGGTTCTTCTAATAAATCTACCAAGCGGGGTAACCCTGGGGTCGTTTTGGATCTTGTATACCTGTTGCGTCTGCGAGTCACAACTACCTGAAGCGGCTGAATCAGAAGAGCAGATGAGACTTTTCACATATTCCTTGTGAATTGTGGGATCATTATTTACGAACATGGATCTGAATTTAAGAAAGGTAAATGTCTTACCGTATTGCCCAACCCTTTTTTGCCGAAAAAAGACGGGCCCTTTGGAGGTATGCTTTATCAGCGCGGCAATAACAATAAACACGGGGAGACATAATATCAGGGCCGAAAGGCTGCCAACGATATCGATGCTCCTTTTGACAAAAAGGGATATTTTTCGGGCGGAGCGGGTTTTTTTGATATCGGGATAAAGGGTGAGGTCACCAGCAGAGCGACCCGAGATTTCGGGAAAATAATGGATGGATATGTCAATTCTTTTCACTATATCGCTATCCAGGCAGTCGAGGAGATTCGTTCGGACCCGGTTGAGGATACAATCCAATGCCGGTTTGCAATCCCCGATTTCCGTGAAAATGACTCCGATTACAGAACCGGCTTTGTACCATCCCAAAACGTCAATATCCCGTATCGATGAAGCAAGGCAGGAAACGATCGTTCCGGAATTATCGGCTCCATTCTCGTCCGCCGGCACTCGGTCAATGGACAGAAGCATCAGCACAAACGGTCTCTTCGATCTCTCGGTCCTCTTGCGCTCGAGGGTGAGAATCCTGTTGAAGGAACTCTCATCGTATTCCAAAGGAGGTAAACTATCAATTTCTGCTCTGTGATCAGCCGAAGCACTGTCGGATTTCATTGCAGAATCCATTTTCTCCTTTTCCTTTCCGATCTGCTTCTCGTGCTCGGGCGACGATATTGGTGAAGATACCTGCCCAGACACGAACTCTTGGAGGTAAGAACCGAAGCTGCCGGGATTTCTCTCAAATATCATTCTTGGTTTCCATGGCTGGAGAATATTTGGTTTGGACTCGCCAGACATATCCTTAGGTAAGATCAATACTCCCGAGTTACATGGGTGTAAAGGGTGATTTTAGAGGGTATATAATTGGTATTCCGGCTGTCCAATCAACCACTATTTCAATACGATATCGGCATGTTATGATTTGGTGACGCCACTAGTTAAAATATCATTTTCCTTGAATTGGGCGCCTGCGGCGAAGGAGAGAATCATCATTATAATTGCCATGAAAATGCAGCAGCATGGATATAAGCTGATTTTCCTCGGAGAATGAAATTGCAGTCCAACTATAAAAGCTTATAGATTGACTGGGGAATGTAGAAACGTCTTTTATTGAGTACAACCCCGAGCACATTTCCACCAACCCGCGTCAGACTGTCCTTAACTTTTCTAACCGTCTGCCACCTGGTTCCCTCGGCCTCAACGACAATTACTATACCATCCACCCTGGATGCAATAGCCAACCCATCCGGTGAAGTAGTCAGCGGGGCCGAATCGATGAGGACCAGGTCGAAGTCCGTTTTTAACTTCTGGCAGAAACCGCTGAAAGTTGGGGAGTTAAAGATCTCGGGAGTTGACACCGAGGAGTTGCAGGATGGGCTCATGAACAGTTTTGATTGTCCGATCTGATAGAGAGCACCGTCGATTTCTTCCTCTTTCTTGAGCGCTTCAATCCAGCCGTATTGATCCTGTTTGTCAAAAAAATAGCCCTGGGTAGGCTGATGCCTGTCGCCATCGAGCAAGAGAACGCAATCCCCTATCTGCTGCGAGGAAACCCTCGCAAATTCCCGCACGATAGTTGAAGTCCCCTCCCCTTCGCGCGACCCTATGAACTGAATGACCCTGGATTTGGTGTGAGGAAGCAGAGCGTCAATTATTTTGTAGAGGCCCAGCATTTCCTCTCCCAAATCCATAAGTGGTTGTTTTGATGAGGCAAATGGAACAGGAAGCGGGGGGGCTTCTTCTTTGCCCTTCTTTTGCATATACGCGTGCTGTAGTGCCTCATAAATTTTACTCATGGCGCATCCTGAATTCGGAAAGATTTTTTTTGGCGTTTCCCTCGGGAAGGCTAATTGCTTCGGCCTGAGGGAGCAAGATCTCTTCGCCTACTCTAAGTTTGTCCAGGTTCCGGATGTGAGGATTAGCTTCTCTGAAACTATCCACAAGGCTCAAGTCCACCCGGCCGTAGACATCGACCATAAGTTTGAACAGAGTGTCACCCTTTTTGACCTTCAGTGCAGAAGAATTCCTTTTCTGAATCACTTTAGCGGTTTCCGAGCTTTCAATATCCGTATCCAACCTGGCGGGTGGCAGGTTTTCTCCACCTTCGGGATGAATCGAATCAAGATTGCCATCGATTCGGGCCGAATAGGTATCCGCCTCGCCCTTGTTTTCCACGGGCCGCATTTCAACGATTGCTTCGCTCGCAGTGCTTTGATCCACCAGGGAAGTAGTGCTTGCTTCCGGTTTGTCAGAGCCTGATTCAGCTCCGGGCTCTTTACCAGGGCTCTTATCGGCCATATTCAAAGAGGTATCCGGTTGGCTTGCCGCCTTCCCGGAAGGGGTCTCGGTTCTCCCCTTCTCCGCCACTTCCTTTTCGATTGCCGACATCCTTGGGCCGGGCTTTCCATTATCGGCGGTCTGCGACTGCCCGGAAGGTATTTCGGCGGTGGCCTGTGGGATGGTTGCCGGAATCAGGCGATCATGAAAGAAGAGCAGCACCAGTCCAATAATCAGTATCACGCCAACAGAAAGAGCAGTTCGCCATTTGAAAGAATATCCAGGGCTGATGCTCCCCTTCATATCGGCAATCACTTCTTTGACTATCGATTTATCCACGGGAGAGCGTTGATATCCGAACCCCGTGACCAGTGAGTTATCGCACAAGACGTTGATGACTCGCGGAATTCCACCCGATTCCCTGATGATCTCCTTCAGTGCTTCTTTTGTAAAGATGGGGTTAAAGAAGGATGATGCGCTCATCAGCCGATGGTTAATGTATGCAAGACTCTCTTCAATAGAAAGAGGGTTTATACGGCAACGAATCGCAATTCTTTGCTTAAGCTGTCTCAGTTCGGGAATTTCGAGCTTCCTGTCGAACTCAGGCTGCCCGACGAGTATCATCTGGATTAGTTTGTCCCGCGAGGTCTCGAGATTGGATAGCATTCTAAGCTGCTCGAGAGTCTCGACGGGCATGTTTTGAGCCTCATCGACTATTAAAACGACGTTGCGGTCATTTTTGTACTCTTCGATAAGAAAGTGTGAGAGCCTATTGACCAGTTCCGAAGCATCCTCATCTTCGATCGAAATCCCAAGTTCGATGCAAATCTGCTTTAGAAGTTTCTGAAACGTAACCGCGCAATTGAAAATATAGACTATCTTGATTTTCTCCGGGTCGGTGCTTTCAAGATAGGATCGAAGAATGGTGGTCTTTCCGACACCAACTTCACCCGTTATAGCAATAAAGCCCTTCCGCTGCTCGATTCCGTAAACGATCGACGCGGATGCCTCCTTATGACTTCCGCTCAGGAAGAGGAACTCCGGATCGGGAGTAATATGGAAGGGACTCTTGTTAAGCCTGTAAAATTGGCGATACATTCAGCTTGTTTTCCAAACTCATTTTAGTGGAATGGTAATGAGCACGGGGAGATCCAACCGTCTCTCGGCCTCCGTCGGCGTGCTCATGACCTGTTTACCCATTTCCAACACGTAAGCAATTCCCAAACTACCCAAAATACTTACCGCAAGCGCTCCGAGAATCAGGAGAACGAGCGGTTTCCGAGGATTGAAAGGAACTGCCGGTGCTGTGGCAGGCTCGATTACGCTAACGCTGGTCATCTTCTGGCGGTCGAGTTCATCGTATATCTTTGCCTCTTCGAGCCGTTGCCGGTAGGTGCGGTACTTTTCATCATTTGTGGAGATTTCTCGCAGGAGTTCCTTGTTTCTGCTCTCGCGGGCCTCGAAGGTCTGAATTTCAGCGTTAAGCTGCTGAAGCTGCTGATCCAGAGCGGATATCCTGATTTTCATCGCACTGACTTCGGCCCTGTTTGACAGAATCTGCTTTTGAATATCCTGATACACCGGATCGGCTGGAGCCGTACCGGGTTTAACCTTCCCGGATTCCTGCTCCAGGAACTGCTTAACCATTTCTATCTGGTTGCGGGTGTTCACAACAAGCCTGTTGTCTTCCTTATATTTGGCGACCAGTTCCTGCTCCTGGAGCTTGAGTCCGAGCAGCTTCGCCTCGGCGTCCGCCCTGCGTTCGGTAGCACTCGCCGTGGTGGTTGTTTTCGGGACCGAATTCAATTGTCTTTCCAGCTCGGTGATCTTTTCCTGGACTTCCTTCAGCTGATTATTCGTAGCGTTTAAGGAATTGACCAGGTTCGTCCGCTGAGTAAGAAGAGCGGACCTTTGCTCATCAAACGATATGATCTTGGTCTCCTCGCGGAAAGCTTTGAGCCTGTTTTCAGAATCGGCAAGCTTCTGCCTGAATTCATCAGCCTTTTTTTCCAGGAAAATTACAGACTTGGGATCTTTGTAAATTTCGGTCCTCTTATCGATATAAAAATTCACAAGTTGATTAACCAGGGCAGCAGACGTTGCGGGCTCAATTCCGTTGAAATCGACTTCGATAACATTCCCCTTCTTGCCGGGAACGATCGCCAGGTCTTTTTCGAGCATGATCACTGCCGCCTCATTATTACTCAATCCCGGAATTGGTTTCTTTACAAGATCAGGATAGATCTTCTCGGGCTTTAACACATTTACAACACGCTCTTTTAGGTCCCTGCTCTCCAGGATGCGAACTTCAGACCCGATTATGTCGCCCTGATTCACTTGCGGATTACGGCGGTTTTCGAGGGAAAAATCAGGGGAATAATTCTCCCATCCACTCTTGACCAGTAATAGGGACCTTGCCTGGTATTTTGGCGTGTATATGAGATAGGTGTAAATCAGGACACCGGAAATCGCAAGAATGGTTAAGGTCAGAAAAGAGATCAAGATGCAGGCTTTGCGCTTGAACAGTATATTCAGGTAGTCTCGAAGACCGCTTTTCGAGCTGTCTCCCCTGAAGACCTGGATTTGCTCCATAACTGGCGCGGGAGGAGCCGCCATATACGACGGAACAAGGTTCCTATGCTCTGAAGGACTATCCTGCCTCATAACACTCATCTTTCCAAAAGAAGTGGTTATTGGGGACCGCTAAAAGTGGTAATGCGGAAATGGCCGGAAGCGAAAAGTAAACTCTTACGGAAGTTTGAGTAGCAAGCCCGCAATTACTTGGCAAAAGCGGAATAATAGAGTGCGAAGTCGGTACCGAGCCCCAGGTTGTTTCTGAGGTATTGAGTGACCCAAAGGTTGATGTCTGCGATCCTGCTTCTCGGTACGAGCACCATGTCATACGGCTGGAGGTAAATATCCTGGCTTAGATCTATCCCTTTCATGGCTTTTTCAGCATCGAGGGCAATATGAAAAGGCTTGTCGTCCTCACCCCTTCTAAGCACTATGACTTCATTCAGCCTTGCGCTGTCTTTAAACCCGCCAGCGGCGAAAACAGCTTGAATTACGCTCGTCGGGCCGACGATTTCTTTGACTCCCGGCTGCGCGACTTCTCCTCCCACGAAAACTCTCTGTGCCGCGAATCCGTTTACTATCACGGAGACCTCGGGTTGCTGGAGATGTTTGGCGTAGCTCTCTGTGAGCAATTTGGTGAGTTCAGAGGGCGTGAGGTTCACTGCATCGACTTCATGCACGAGGAGCAAGGAAATCTTTCCATCCGGCCGGATGGCGACTTCCTGGTTCAGGTCCTGGTTGTAAAACAGCTTTATTGCAAGCTTGTCCCCTACATGCAGCCGGTACTCGGAATCGATAGCGGGCACGATTGTACCGGGTGCGCCAACCAATCTGGCGTTTTTGCTGAATGGTCCGCCACAGCAGAAAAGTGCAATCGAGAGAACAAGAAGGATTGGTGTTTTAAAATTCATCGTTATCCCACGGTGTTAGAGTTAAAATCCGATTATTCTCGACACAGTAACTTTCGCCATTATAGGACCACTAAAACTGTTTTTCAATTACATCAATGACCTATGCTGCTGATGGATATCATTTTGGCCTAGCAGACGATTTCATGCTTCGTTCGTAAATTTCCATTTTTTCCGCCTGCTTCCAATCCCAGGGCGCAATTGTGGGAGATTCTGCCCAAAGTCCGATGGCATTCCAGCGAGCCAGCTCCTCCATTTTTCGCCAATCGTCGCAAAACCTGGATCTGCACTGGGAAGGTTTTACCCACGCCAAGCCGTGGCTGATAAGCCGCTGGTTTAGATAATCCCCTGCCCCTTCCACTCTAATCAACCCGTTTTCAATCCCGTCCGAGTCTCGAAAAATTGTGGTGACTTCGGCATTTCGCTGCAAGGCCAGATAGCTGGTCAGCGCTTGAGCTTTTTCGTGGAAGGGCTGCCCTCTTACCGGGCAAACAATTCCGTAAAGCCTAATTTTCTGCTCGGTTTTATCAGCTAACACAGTAACCAGATCACCATCGTCAACTTTTATGATTTTGCCGTTGAAGGCATGGCAATGAGAAGAAAGAACGACCAGGACGAGTGCGGATACGACTAACCTGGCTGACCACCACAACCGACATGAAATGGCAGAGACGCTACTTTTTTCGACTCGATTCAGCACGCCTTTTGTATATTTCCATTCTTTCCGCCGTATTCCATTCCCATGGCGGGATCGGGAGCAAGTCAGTCCATAGTCCGATGCGGTTCTTTTTAGCAAGGTTCTCCACCTCACGCCACTCGAGGCATTGACTTAAATTGCACATCGCAGGATTTACCCAGGCCATTCCGTGCGCAATTAGCTGCTGGTTCAGATGGTCATTGGCGCCCTCTACTTTTACCAGAGCGTTCGCTATGCCATTCGCGTCCCGAAAGACATTGGTAATCTCCGCATACTTCTGATATGAAAGGAAATTAGACAAAAATCGCGCCTTTTCATGAAAAACCTGGCCTTTAACAGGGCAGGCAATTCCATATAAGCGGATTTTCTCTGTCCTGTTTTCAGCGGAAACAGTTAGCAGGTCACCCTCGGAGACTTCCGTGACGCGAGCACGATAAGCATGACATGGAAAGATAAACGAGTGTAATACCAGCAAAAACAGAAATATCTTTTTGCCGCCCAATATTTCAAGACCTATAATTCTTTGGATTCATCAGAGGCTAAAGCGACATACAGCTCCGCCAACTCGATTACATGGCATTAAAGAAGAGATCGTCAGAGAGAATGGAAAGATTGAGGATTATTTTTTCGATTCTGGACTTCTACGGGTTTGAGCTGTGGAAGTAAAGGGGGAATTTGGAGGGGAGATAATGGGTATCATGGGCACCCATAATGCCGGATATGTGTTTATTCTCAACTAGATAGGATTAGGAACGAAAGGGGATAATGAACATGGAAAGGGAAAGCCGCAAATCGGCGCCTCCCTCTAGCCCCGACGGGACACCAGGAACTGCTTCTCGGAATGGCTTGGTTAAACTATTCGGTCCGGCAGCACTGTGCCGGAAGACTTCACGCCTGTTCTATATCTTTTGAGTGAGCAAGATTATCAGCAAATACTCGCTCTTTTTCGTCTGCTTCGGCACAATGTTTTTCTATATAGCCCCGCAGCTCGGATTCCAAATCGCGGTCCAGTTGGTCAAATTGAACCCCGCAGCGCCTCACGGCAAGAAAATCGCTGGACTGGTCCGGCAAGTAGGTGTCATAGACCACGGTCGATTTCATTCTGCTCAAGTGAACTGAATCGAGACCGAACACCTCTACCTCGGGTGTTCCCTCACCGACTTCGTCAATTGCGAGGTAAACGATCCCCAGGCCTCCCAGACTGATATCCGCGATCCTGCCTACGATGATCGACTGATTCGGCTTGATGAAAGCCGCGAATGCTTCACCTTTGCTTTTGAACCTTTTGTGCTTTCTCTGCTCAAGGTACATGAACGGTCCTGTTCGGAGTTCTAAGTGCAGCATTCTGTAATCAATCAGCCTAAGAGCGCGACCACACGGGCGTATCCCTACATACCGCTCACCACGACTCCTTGAGCGTATGCAATTTACGTGCATTCTATGCCAAGGCAGTCTAACAGTTTATTTTACCGGGGAAAATTCTGAATCGGCATTTTCTGCATGCCGTTAATTTTGTAAATAAATCCGGCATGCCTCTCGAACGAAATTGCTTCCCCCTCAAGCCTTGTTACCGTGCCCGAGGTGAGTAGCGGGAGCAGGGAAGAACCCAATTAGGAAAGGAATCCCATACGGACAGCCGCAAATTGGTTTAACCGAAGTTGCTCTCCGGGACCGGAGGGCATTGCCAGGGAAGGGGGTGTAAAATATCCCGACACCTGCTCGAAATTGGCCTCGCAAAACCAAAATGCGGGGTGTGACAGCGAGCATCTATCCGGAACGGAAACTGCTTCACGCGGGAGTGAGGCCCTACTGCCCGCCCGCTCCATGAGAAAATCGCGCGTTTCGGATCAGAGCGCGAATTTGGGTTGGCATTGCAGTAGGCAACAAATGATTTCTAAAGTAGCCCACGATGACTTGCAGCATAACGATTCAGGACCATTATCCAGATGCTAAGGGGATGGTGATAACAAAATGTATTGCTCCAGGCCTTTTTTTATTGTGAACGTTTAAGTCTTTTATAATCAACACTTAAATCCTTTTCCGAGAAATTAGCTTTAGCGCAAGTTGGTGTTGAAGTGAAAAAACATTTCCAACAATCGCAATTTCAAAATTTGATGAGATACCCCAATTCATTTCCGTCGGAACTCTTTACACATCTTCTGAGGTACATTGGCGAGCAAAAAAGATGGTCGGCTGGTCAGATTCAGACTCAACGACAGCAACATTCCGGTGCAAATTTGATGGCCACGGACACGGAAAAGAGTCCGATTTCGGATTTAATTATGACTTACCATCCAAAGACATGTCGGAGCGCTTTACAGTTTTTAGGCCGCGCCGGAAGAACGTTGAGGCACAGAAAATAGGTCGAGCCAAACTTTCACAATCAAAACAGATACATGCCAGGCAATAATTCATGTCAATCCTAATGGCATAAATTCTGCACTCCAAACGCTGAGGGAATTTTTCACCTTATGTAGGAGGTAGATCATGTGGAAACTGGCGGTATCTTTGTGTTGCTTGCTGGCATTGGGTGGATTGGCGACCAATTCGTTTGCGGTTCCTAATCTCCAGCTCTACCTGGAAGGGTCCACATATGATCAAACATCAGAGACATGGGTACTGAAATCCCCTGAGCCTTTTAAATTGTGGGTGATTGGTTACGGCGGGGTTTATGATGTGAAGCTCTCCATCGTCTACGATTCGCAAGTCAACCCGACCTTCACTTTCACGCCGTCTACCACTAATGGCTATGGAGGCTTTACGGACCCCTCTGTTCCCTCAACCCCCACCTATTCAAAAACTGTCTCCGACGGAAGTACTCCGGTGATGGGAGATGGGAGTTCTTTGCCAGATCACGGCGCGTTTGGAACCGGCCAAACATGGCAAGAGTTTAAACTGGGAGATTTTGTCAAAACAGACTCGCCTGTAGCTGATTTCAGCACAACTTTTCCCTCACCAACTTTGTTCACTGGCCAGATCAACGTCTACTCGATTTCCGTTTCCGGCGTACCTGCCGATACGGAATTCCACTTTGACGCTTACGATCACATATACCTCAACAATGCCAAGGTTAAATACGTAAATGCTCCATTCTCTCATGATGCCGGCTTCACCACGGTTCCGGAACCATCCATTGTTCTTCTTTTCGGTATCGGGGTGGCATGTCTGGGTGCATGCAGGCTGAAAAAGCGGGCTAAAGGATAGGTTCCAGCCCGGCTGCGCATTTCGACCCCACTTACCGCCTTGAGCAAATCGCACTTAAAGGCAGAGCCAGAAAAGGTTCTGCCTATTTTTTTGCCTGCTGAAAATCAATGCTTCCGGCTGGTAATCAGCCATGGCGCGCCTGCTGAAATGAGTCCACGGAACGGAATGCCGGAACCTGCCGTTTTCTAAATCCTTCTAATCCTCATCATCAATTTTCACCAAGCCACGTTACTTTTTGCGTTTTGGTTGTATTTGGGACCAATATCCGATTGTTAATGAGTACGGCCTGTAATCTCGTGGGGCCTTGGTGACTTGCCCATGAAGGACAATGGGCCGCCAATCCGGGAAGGACCATCTATGGGAAGCGATTGGTAGTCAAAGATGAATTTCAAAAACGAACTTGCTGAATCATCAGTGCTTGGCGAGCTTTCGTGCAGTGAGGAAGAAAAGCTACCGGACCTCCCCCGGGCTTCACCGAGCAAGCATCATATATGGCTGCAATTGACTCGGTTGTTCCGGGTCTTTTCGGAGGTCCAGCCGGTTGCGCCATCGGAGGAATTCACGATCGGCTGATGAGCCGGTTTCCATCATCCACCGATTCGCGCCGCGAGGCTCGCCGACACTCAAGGGAAAATCGCAAACAGTTCCCGGCGGAATGTCGGTGGCCTCGGACGTACAAAATCCGGCGCAGTGCGCTCACCCAATTCTTCTGGTGGGCTTTTTCCACTTGATTTTCGGGCTATGCACCCATTCGATGTTTTATGGTCTATACTCGTCCGCCCCTATGTCCCATGCACCCCCATAAGGCCTCGCCTGACCATCGATATCCGTGCTGAACGTCATGCCCGGATCGGCTGAGAGATCCGCGCCCGCGTCCTTAGCAACGGTGTCGGCGGGGGAGAGATGGAAATTCCTGCCGGCCGGGTCCACGAAGTTCACGAAAGCCGATGATTTATCATTTGCGCCTCCGGTAGTCGCATAGGAGTCCGAAAGGTCGGAAATGTTATAGTCGGAACCGCTTGCGAAGGTTCCAAAGTAGGCATACGTGGTGCAACTTTGGGCAATGTTGTTCTTCAGAAGCACCTGGCTGTTATAGTGTTGATAGGCTATGTTGCATCCATTTACGGTGTTGTTATAGACATATGATGTACCTAACCCGCTCCATTGTTCAAGGTTCATCCCCATTGCCACGGAATAGACAATGTTATTGAAAATTTTGACATTTCCGGTTGTTCCCCAATCGGTAACCCCGATTCCCGCACCATTATTGCCGGAAACCTCATCGTAAATTAAATTCCTCTCCAGGGTTATGTTGCCCGCGGCGGCCCGGATCCCGTAGGTAGAGTAGCCCACTCCTCCGAAACCGGATATCTGCAGTCCCGCCACCTTGACACCTGGGGCATATATCGAGAGCCCATCACCCCAGGGTGCGATCAATGAGTAGGCATCACTGGTTGGTACCCCCCTATGCCTCTGGGATTGATTAACTTCCGTCGAGACATTGGTCGGGGTGTAAATGTTTATGTAGTTGCTTGTGGAGGTACTATACCCGCTAACACTAGGATTACCCGTCTCCGGTCCCGTATCGTAGTAGCAGGGAATATTAATGGCGTATTTACCCATCACGAGATCATAAGTATTGAGATGTGCCCCATCGCCCGCACTTGAAAGCGCCCAGGAAAGTGACGAGAACACATGGGTAATCGAACTCACCGTCGCATCAATCGCGCCGGCCGGCATTCCTCCAGTAGCTGAAACACACGACCACTGGGACTGGGTTATCTTCCCGGAGATGTAGCAGGTGTTCCAGGTGTAGCCGTCCTGCGAGTAGTTCACCACGTCCCCCACGCCCATATTTGTCGCAGTCTGGGGAACTGAGAAGGTGGCGGTTTGGCCGGACACCGTTACCGTTGGAGAGCCGGTCTTGTGGTCATCAATATTCTGGCCAACTGAGTAGTAGACCTGGACCGCCACGGATTCATCGGCCCCTATATCCCATGCCCCAGATGGTCTCGTCTGACCGTCAATGTCGGTTGTGAAGGCGAAGACAGGATCCGCCGAAAGGTCCGCACCCTTATCGAGGGCGGCGGTATCGTTACCGGATAGATGGAAATCATTGGGTCCGTCACCCGGTCGAGCAGTCGATACATCGACAAAGGTAACCGTCCTGTTGCTGAATTCCCCATTGGGAGATGTCGCATCCTGGGATACGTTGTTTGACGAAGATGGATCGAATGACCCGGAGTAATTCGTCCCTGAATCCTGCACTATATTGTTTTTAAGGGCTGGACTCCTGCTTGAGGTAATTCCGAAGTCGGATTTATCAACGGTGTTATTGTAAACGGCCCCGGTCATCCAGGTCACGATACCGTACCCTGTGCCTCCTCCCTGGAAGTTGTACACGATGTTGTTATAGATGTACGCCGTTCCGCTGTTCCCTGCGTCATTTATAAAGATACCTCTGCCGCCGGCTGGGTTGTTAAGAGCGGTGACGATATTGTCATGGATTCTGATGACGCTCGCGTTCGAGAATGTGACGCTGAATATTCCTTTGCTCCCGGGGGCGCTTCCTTTGTTTACTATCTGCAAGCCGGCTACTTCGACGAAATTCGTCCCCCAGAGTGTTAGAACATCGTTGCCGCTTTCCAAGGTGTACGCGGTGTCAGACCACTTCCCTTGATGCCTCTGGCTTTGATTGACTTCGGTCGAGGTATCGGTTGGAGTATAAATCTTGATAAAATTCAAGGGCTCGGTATTCCAGGAGTTTAGGTAAGGAAAGCCGACGTTGTCCCGGCCCGAATCATAGTAGCAGGGAAAATTGAGCTGGTAATTTCCCGCAACCAGGTCTTGCGAGCCCAAATGTGCTCCATCACTGGCACCATTAACTGCCGCGGCCAACCCGCTGAAGGCATGTCTGATCGTAGACACCCACGCGTCGGTTGCGGCCGCGGGATCCCCTCCGGTTGCCGATACACATGACCATACGGACTGGGATGTCTTCCCCGAGATATAGCAATCATACCAGTTGCCATCCGCCACATACGTCACCACATCTCCCACTCCCATATTCGGCGCGGTCTGGGCTTCCGTGAATGTGGCGGTTTTTCCCGACACGGTCACATTTGGCCATCCGGTTTTGTGGTCGTTGGTGTCCTGGCCGACTGAATAATAGATTGCCGTGGCGCCGTTTGTGACAGTGCAGGTTTGGCTCGGCCCGCTGTTCAACGCGATATTACCCGCACTGTCGCTTGCCGTGCCCCATCCTATCGATATGCCTATCGTTCCGTTCCCGGTTATGCCGGTGATGGTTACGGTACGGGTAGTGTTGTCGGTCCCGCTAACCTCAACCGTGCCGCTGGTCCCCGTTTGGTTCAGCGTTATATCGGCTGCCGTAAGCGTTATCGCATCGGCTCCGGCATAGGTCACCGTGTAGGTCACCGGCCCGCTGCTCGTCGAGTCCGGGGAAGGACTGCTGATCTGCGGCGTCGGAGGGGTATTATCAACATCAAAGGTTGTGCTCGGTCCTGCCCCTAGCGCCGTATTGCCTGCAACATCGCTCGCCGTGCCCGCGGCAATGGATATGCCGAGGGTCCCGTCACCGGTAATGTTGGAGATCGTGACCTCGCGTGACGTATTACCGCTGCCGCTCACCTCCACTGTGCCGCAGTCAGCGGTACCGGTCTTGTTGAGCGTTATGTTTCCCGGAGCAAGCGTTACTGCGTCGGCCCCGGAATAGGTCACAGTGTAAGAGATGGGACCTTCTCTTGTAAGGCTTGTCGATGGTGCGCCCATGCTGAGCGCCGGACGGCTGTTATCCACGGTGAAGGTTGCACTCGGCCCGGCGGATGGGGCCATATTCAGCAAGACGTCGCGTGCCGTACCCGCGGCGATGGATATACCGAGGGTCCCGTCGCCCGTAATGCCTGAGATCGTAACCGTGCGGGAAGTATTGCCGCTGCCGCCCACCGCCACTGTACCGGCTGCCGTCCCGGTACTGTTGATGGAAATATCTTCCGGGGCAAGGGTTACTGTAGAGGCCCCTATATAGCTAACCGTAAACGTTACGGGTCCGGTAGTCGTCAGGCTTTGGGAAGGACTGCCGATACGCGGCAGCGGGGCCGTCCTCTGTACGGCAACCTCATTACCGGCTCCCGGTGTCTCAACATTTCCCGGCACATCGGTTGCCCGGCTTTTAACCGTATAGAATCCGTCAGCGGGTAGCGTCCAACTGTATGTCCAGTTGACACTCGTTCCGGGACATCCAACGCATGTAGCCGCGTTCCAGGTGCTCCCGCCGTCCGTGGACACCTCCACCAGGGACACCCCAACGTTGTCGGTCGCCGTGCCGCTTATGGCGTAAGGACTCGCCGCTGAGCTGTTCAGTATCGCCCCGCCTGCAGGGGCAGTTATTGTAGATACGGCGGCTGTGGTATCAGGGGCCTCATCCGGTCCAATGTCCCAAGCGCTTCCAATGGGCCTCGTCTGGCCGTCAATGTCGGTATTGAATGCCAGATAAAGATCGGCGGAGAGATCCCTTCCCGCGTCCTTTGCGGCAGTATCATTGGGAGCCAGATGGAAGTTCTTGTTGGCCGCGTCCACAAACGAAACAGTCGTATTGATTTTGGAATGTGCCCCCCCCCCAGGCGTGTAGGCATCGCTGGAAATGTTATAGTCAGACCCGCTTAATGCTGCCGTGGCAAAACAGCCATAGCTGCAAACCTGCCCAATATTGTTAATGAAAACAGCTGCGGTGTCGCCAAGATGGGTATAGCCATACTGAGAATTGTATACGACATTGTTATAGATATACGAAGTTATTCCGGAGTTATGATCAATACATATTCCGTATTGGACATTGTAAACTATGTTGTTGAAAACATTGAATCCACCTGAACCAGTATTGGCAACGCCGATTGTCGTACCATAGTTGAGAGGAGCTGGATCGTGGATCAAGTTGCCTTCGATAGTTACGTATCTTACGTTATTTATCAGCTTGATTGCAGATCCATAACTGTTGTTTCCTCCCCAGCCGGTGATATGCAGGCCGACAATCCTCACGTAATTGCTATCTACTACTATTCCACTGTCCCCCACTGTCCCCTGCAATGTGTATACATCCGCGGCATTTATGCCTTGGTGTCTTTGCGATCGATTGACTTCGGTCAACGTATTATTCGGGGTATAAATCTTGATAAAGTTGCCTGCCCCGACAGTGTAGCCGGAAACCGTCGCGGTGGTCATATCCGGTCCCGAATCATAGTAGCAGGGGATGTTCAGGATATAGCCGCCCGTCAACAGGTCGGCCGTGTTGAGATGGTTTGCATCGCGCGCTCCGGTTAGCGCTGAATTGAGTGATGAGTAAGCATGCGTAATCGAATCGACCGTCGCATTGGTGGCCGCGGCCGGCGTCCCACCGGTAACGGATACGCAGCTCCATTCGCTTTGAGAGGTCTTCGCCGAGATATAGCACTTATTTGTACCGCCATAGGTCACTACATCTCCCACCCCCATATTCATCGCGGTCTGAGCAACCGAGAAGGTAGCGGTTTTGCCCGACACCGTAACCGTGGGATTCCCGGTCTTGTGGTCATTCGTGTTCTGGCCAACTGAATAGTAGACCTGGACAGCATTCGATGCAGTGAAGGTTGGGCTCGGCCCGGCCGCCAATGCGGTGTTCCCCGCATTGTCGCTCGCCGTGCCGGAGGCTATCGATATGCCAAGTGTTCCGGATCCGGTAACATCCGATATGGTCACGGTCCGGGCGGCGTTGCCTGTCCCGCTTACCGTCACCGTGCCGTTGGGAGACCCCGCCGTCTTGTTCAAAGTTATATCGCCTGCCGCAAGCGTTACCGCATCGGCTCCGGCATAGGTCACAGTGTAGGTCACCGGTCCGGTGGCTGTAAAATTGGTGGATGGAGCGCCGATGCTCAGCGTCGGGCGGGTATTATCCACGTTGAAGGTTGTACCTGGGCCGCCACTCGTCGCTGTATTGCCCGCAGCGTCGCTCGCGGTGCCGGCGGCAATGGATATGCCCAGGGTGCCCTCTCCCGTAATGCTCGAGATTGTGACCGTGCGGGAAGTATTGCCGCTTCCGCTTACCGCCACCGTGCCGTTTGCGGTCCCGGTCTTGTTAAGCGTAATGTTTCCCGGCGCAAGCGTTACCGCATCCGCTGCGGAATAGGTCACCGTGTAAGTTACGGGACCGGCTCTGGTCAAGGCAGTTGAGGGAGCGCCTATGCTAAGCGTCGGAGGGGTATTGTCCACTGCGAAGGTCGCGCTCGGCCCGGCGGGAAGTGCCATGTTCCCTTGTCTGCTTGCCGTACCCGCGGCAATGGATATGCCAAGGGTCCCCTCACCCGTAATGCCGGAGATTGTTACGGTGCGCGCGGTATTGCCGCTGCCGCTTACCGCTATGGCGCCGTCTGCCGTTCCGGTCTTGTTAAGTATTATGTCTGCCGGTGCAAGCGTTACCGCATCGGCATCGATATAGGTCACCGCGTAAGTTACGGGACCGGTATTGGTCAAGCTTTTCGAAGAAGCGTCAATGCTTAGTGTCGGATTAGTATTAACCACGTCAAAGGTCGTGCTCGGCCCGGCCGACGCCGCGGAATTGCCCGGATTGTCGCTTGCCGTGCCCGCCGCGACGGATATGCCGAGAGTCCCATTGCCCACGATACCGGAGATCGTAACGGTGCGGGAAACATTGCCGCTGCCGCTCACCGAAACCGTACCGTTTGCCGTCCCGGTCTTGTTGAGCGTTATATTTCCCGGCGCAAGGCTTACCGCGTCGGCCCCGGAATAGATCACGGTGTAGGTGATGGGACCGGAGGCGGTCGAGCTTGCTGATGGGCTGCCAATGCTCAGCGTCGGAGCGGTATTGTCCACGGTGAAGGTTGGACTCGGCCCAGCCGATACGGCCGTGTTCCCCACATTATCACTTGCAGTGCCCGCGGCAATGGATATGCCAAGCGTCCCATCACCGGTGATGCCGGAGATCGACACGGTACGGGAAGTATTACCGCTGCCGGTAACCGCTACTGTTCCATTCGCCGTCCCGGTTTTGTTTAGAGTTATATTTCCCGTTGCAAGAGTTACCGTATCGGCTCCCGTGTAGGTAACGGTGTATGTCACCGGCCCGCTCTTGGTCGAACTAACCGAGGGGGTTCCAATACTCACTGTCGGTGCGGTCCTGTCAACGGTAACTGTTTTCCCGGCTCCGGGTGTCTCCACGTTACTCCAGTTGTCCGTTGCACGGCTTTTGACCGTGTAGCTTCCATCCGCCGGCAGGTCCCAACTATACGTCCATGTGACGCTCGTCCCCGGACATCCCGTGCATGTGGCCCCACTCCATGTGGTTCCGCCGTCAGTTGATACCTGCACGTTTGTTACGCCCAAATCATCGGTCGCCGTGCCGCTGACCGTGTAGGGTGTTACTGTTCCCAGCGAAGCTCCGCTTGCGGGAGCTGTAATGGTCGATGAGGGAGGGGTACCCGAGAATTCATCCGCCCCGATATCCCAGGCGGCCCCAACGGGCCTCGTCCGACCATCGATATCGGTATTGAATGCAAAGAGCGGATCGGCCGACAAATCCAGTCCCGCCTCCATGGCGGCGGTATCGCTTGCAGCGAGATGAAAATCCTTCCCGCCCGCATTTGCGAAGGGTACCGTCTTACTCCTGAAATCCACATTGGGCGAGGTCGCATCCTGGGATATGTTGTTTGCCGAAGCTGCATCAAAGAATCTGAAGTAACCGTAGGTTGAACTCTGAACGAGATTGTTCTTCGCAACAGGATACCCGTAGGCCGTAATTCCGTAGTAGCAGTTATTGAGGGTATTATTGTACACGGTTCCGACCAGGTCGCTCACGAGGCAGCTGCCTGCGTCCCCAAGGTTGAAATCGTATATGATGTTGTTATAGATATGCGCCGTTCCGCCCCCTGTAACATTGAGACCAATCCACCCACCGGCGTTCGCGGTAATTATATTGTCATGAATCTTTATTACGCTCGTGCTCGAATTGCTATGGGCGGATAGTATGCTGGCGTACATTCCGGTTGACCTTAACTGCAAGCCGGCTATTTCGATGAAATAGGTACTATTGGTTTTCATTACAATATTGTCGGCGTTTTGCAGGCTGTATGCGTTGCCCGTCCATTTTCCCTGATGCCTCTGGCTTTGATTGACCTCGGTCAGGGTATCGTTCGGAGTATAAATCTTGAGGGAGTTGTTCGGTCCGGTCATATAGGTGATTACAAGACTGGCGGAGGTGTCGGCTCCCGTGTCGTAGTAGCATGGGATGTTGAGAACGACATTAGCCACGTTGAGGTCGGTGGTGTTGAGATGGTTTGCATCACTGGCTCCCGTAATCGCTGCGCCGAGTGAAGCAAATGCGTGTGATATCGAATTTACCGTCACATTTGTCGCGGCTACGGGGGTCTTTCCAAAAGCCGATGAGCATGACCACTCCGTTGCCGTGGTCTTCCCTGAAATGTAGCACTTCTTGTGGTCGGCATCATAGTCGATGACGTCTCCCACACCCATATTGGCCGCGGTCTGGGCAACCGAGAAGGTCGCGGTTTTGCCCGAGATCGTTACCGTGGGAGTTCCTGTCTTATGGTCATTTGTGTTCTGGCCAACCGAGTACCAAACCGGCTGGGTGGGCGGGGATACGAAGAAGGTCGCGCTCGGCCCGGTCAATATGGCCATGTTCCCAAGATTGTCGCTTGCCGTGCCGGCGACAATGGATATGCCCAGGGTCCCCTCACCGGTAATCGAGGAGATTGTAACAGTGCGCGATGTAAGACCGCTGCCGCTCACGGAAACCGTGCCGTCCGCCGTCCCGGTCTTGTTTAGGATAACATCTCCCGTCGCAAGCGTTACCGCGTCCGCTCCGGAATAGGTCAGAGTGTAGGTGGCCGGACCGGTAGCGGTCCTCGGTACCGAAGGATCGCTTATAGTTATGGCCGGAGGGGTATTGTCAACGCTGAAGGTTGCGCTCGGCCCGGCCGCTGCCGCATTCATTCCCTGCTTGTTTCTGGCCGTGCCGGTTGATATCGATATGCCGATATTTCCGTCCCCGACGATATCGCTGATTGTCACTGTCCTCGTGTTGCCGGTCCCTGTAACCGCCACGGTGCCACAGGCCGTACCGGTTCCGTTCTGCTCTACATCGACATCCGTAAGGGTTATCGTATCGGCTCCGGTGTAGGTAACCGTATATGTCACCGGCCCATGCGTCGTCGCGCTGACCGAGGGAGGCCCAATACTCAATGTGGGAGGTGTCTTGTTTACAGTGACGGAAACGCCCGCACCCGGTGTCTCGACATTGTTGGCGGAATCCGTTGCACGGCTGGCAATAGTGTGGCTTCCATCGGCGGGCAGAGGCCAGCCGTAGGTCCATGTAACATTGGTCCCGGGGCATCCGGTGCATGTTGCCGTGCTCCAGGCGCCGCCGTCTATCGATATTTCCACCTTCGAAACTGCTGCGTTATCGGCCGCCGTTCCGCTGATTGTGTACGGATCCACCAATCCCAGCGCCGCCCCGGCAATTGGATCTGTTATGGCGGATGTGGGAGGAGCGGTCTCTATGAACTCATCCGCCCCGATATCCCATGCGCTTCCGAAAGGCCTGGCTTTACCGTCGATATCGCCATTGAATGCAATGTAGGTATCGGCGGACAGGTCCGCGCCCACGTCAATAGCCTCGGTATCGGAGGCAGAGAGATGGTAGTCTTCGCCCGCGGCATCGGAGAATTGAATCGCCGTTGCCAGGTTGGGCCTGTAGGAAGGCGAAGGGGCATTATCGGCCTGATCGGAGATATTATAATCCGAGCCCGCCGCAAAACCTCCGGAATACCCGGAGCCGCTGCCGCTTCCCTGAACAATGTTGTTCTTGACAAGCATGACGGATGGATCGGCATTAGTTATGCCGCTAAGCTGACAATTTGATATCGTGTTGTTATAAACGGCTGCGCTGTTCGCCTCTCCACTCTCTACATATATGCCCGACGTACGAAAACCATAGATAATGTTGTTGTATATCTTGTTTTGACCCATTACGGAAACGAAGTGCATGCCAAAGTTGGATATGCCTGCGTTACTCGATCTTAGAATGTTGTTGGCGATTGTAAGGCTCGATACGTTGTACGAAGGAAAATTGGTGATCAGCCAGTCATAATCGCTGATTCCGGTTGACTCCACCTGCAATCCAATTACCTGCGTGTAGCTTGCATTTAACCAAAGCATTTTGCAGTCGCCGGAAAGAATATACTTTTGTGTATCCCACTTTCCGACATGTCTTTGTGATGTATTCACCTCGGTCAAAGTATTATTCGGCGTGTAGATTCTTATGTAGTTGACGACTCCGGTGGTGTACCCGGTGACATTGACCATCGACGTGTCCGCTCCCGTATCGTAATAGCATGGAAGATTCAGGACGTAATTCCCGGTCACGAGATTGGTCGTATTGAGATGGTTCGCATCGGTTGCGCCGATTACCGCCTCGGCGAGTGAAGCATACGCGTGGGTGATCGAATTAACAGTGGCGTTCGCCGCCGCGGTCGGAGTCCCTCCGGTTGCGGATACGCAACTCCACAAGGTTGGGGAGGTCTTGCCGGAGATGTAGCACTTGTTCGAGCCTCCGTAGGTTACAACGTCGCCCACTCCCATGTTGGCCGCGCTCTGGGCAACCGAGAAGGTGGCGGTTGTGCCCGAAACCGTTACCGTGGGAGATCCGGTCTTATGGTCATTGGTGTTCTGGCCCACCGAGTAGAACACCTGGTTTGGTGTGTACTCATCAGCTCCGATGTCCCATGCGCTTCCTGAAGGCCTCGTCTGACGGTCGATGTCGGTGTTGAAGGCAAAGACAGGGTCGGCCGACAGATTAATTCCTGCATCCACTGCGGCAGTGTCGCCTGTTGCAAGATGGAAGTCCTTGCTCACCGTGTCGACAAAAGTAACCGTCTTGTTCCTGAAAGATACATTCGGAGAGGTCGCATCCTGCGATATGTTGTTGCTCGAGGATGCATCAAACGTCCCGGAGTAGCTCGTGGTTGAATTTTGAACGATATTGTTCTTCGCTACGGTACTATTGGGTGCATTAATCCCGTAGTCGCAGTTATAGATGGTGTTATTGTACACGGCGCCCTTCAGGTAGGTAAAGATACCGTACCCCAACCATCCCGGCACCCCTTTGAAATCGTATAGAATGTTGTTGTAGATGATCGCTTGCGAGTTGATCCCCGTTCCCTGGTCATATGCATAGATGCCCCAGGTTCCACTGGGGGTTTGATTGGTGATGATATTGTCATGTATTTTGACTCTACTTCCGTTCCCGGTATTGGTGAATATGCCCCTGTTGCCGCTTCCGGTCTGGAGTATCTGGAGGCCGGCTATCTCGATATGAGGCGTCCAGCAGCCTATCAAATTCCCTTCGCCACGCTGTATGCTGTAGGCGTCGCTTGTCCATTTGCCATTATGCCTCTGGCTTCGATTGCATTCTGTCAATGTATTCGTCGGGGTGTATATCTTGACGTTGTTGACCTCCGAGGTAGTGTAGGATATCTCGGCATAGGCGATGAAATAGGGCGTGCCGTTGGTGTCCGGCCCCGTATCATAGTAGCAGGGGAAATTGAGCTGGTAGTTCCCCGTGACCAGGTTGCTCGTGTTCAGATGGCTTGCATCCTTGGCTCCCTGAGTTGCCGCGGGGAGCGAGGAGAAGGCGTGCGATATCGAGTTTACCGTCGCGTTGGTCGCGGCGACAGGGGTATCGCCGGTGACCGATACGCACGACCACACTGTCCCGGAAGTCTTCCCTGAAATGTAGCACTTCTTGTTATCCGTATCATAGTCGATGACGTCACCCACTCCCATGTTGGTCGCTGTCTGAGCAACCGAGAGGGTGGCGGTTGTGCCGGAAACGGTTACCGTGGGAGATCCGGTCTTGTGGTCGTTGGTATCCTGGCCAACTGAATAATAGACGGCCCTGATCGTGTAATAAAATGGCCCGATGTCCTGAGTGCCGCTTGCGACGTTGCTCGAGTTATATGATTTGACATGCAGGTAGTAGCCGGCGTTCGCGGTGCCGGCCAGAGTGAGCGTACCGCTGCTCCATTGAGTTTCGGTATCTGTAAAAGCATGTGTGGGGTTCTGGTCCCAAACGTAGCGGTAATACTGCACCCCTCCGGACCCGAATCCGGCTGCATTGGTAAATACTACATTTGGCGTGAAGTACCACGTCGATGGGGTCTTGTCCGCGGTTACACTTGGAGGCACGGCCAGGGTATATGCCGTCATATCGGCAGTCGCGTACGACCATCCACTGTAGTTATATGCCCTAACGCGCCTCGTATATTGCGTATTGGGGGTAAGTCCCGTTTCGTCCAGGTAGGAAAGATTCGGTGTCGCCTGGGTCACCAGGGTTACATTGCTTGTGTTCTGTAATACGAATCCCCACTCATTGTTTGCATTATCCGTAAAGTTCCACCTGATGGCGGATAATGACAAGCCCGTTGGAATGCCCGCCACGGGCGTCCCCCTCGGCCAACCATCTCCCCCGCCCCACTGAAGGCTTGTGGGGGACCCATGACAGAAAGTGCCTGAACAGGTGCCTCCGCCGGGACTGTAGGTATAGGTGAAATAATGGCCGCTGGTTCCATTTCCCTGAACATTTATGACGCCGTCCGCATGCTGGCCCGGCCCCCATATTCTGTCACCGTGCGGGGTTGTCCCCACATGACAATACCCGCAGTCCCAGTTATGGTGAAGATGGCTGTTGGCCTTGGGGCTGCCGTTGGGATACGAAGGCGGATAGCCGTGGCAGCCGTTGCACGCCTGGGGGCCTGAACCCCAATTCACCGTGTTGGCGGTGACCATCCCGGTGGAAGCGGCTGTTCCATCACTGTGGCAGTATGTGTTGGAGCACTGGCCGTTCGAGTAGGTCCCGGCCGAGCTTAGCGAATCAAACTTCACGTCTCCTTTGCCGTTCACGTGCAATGTGCGCGATTTTAGCATGGGCTGTGTCGTCGAATTCGTTGTCGGGTTAACCACCGAACTGTGGCACCTGGAACAACCAATCTTGTACCCCGCTGCCGTCCCTACGTGCTTGGCATGAGCAGCCGATGCGGGAGGCGAAGAATCCAATACCCCGTGGCAACTGCCGCAAAGCGCGCTGGCCGCATTGCCCCACTCGGGTGTGGCATAGGTCGGGGAAGCCGTCCCCGTGCTGTGGCAGTAAAGATTGTTGCAGGTGCCATAAGTTGCGCTGGGCGCGGGCGCACCTGTATTGCCGCTTGACAGGTTCTTGTATTGCCCGCCGTTGGTCCGCGTGTCGGTTGTTTTAAAAGACCAACTCACCTTGCCATCGACATGGCTGCCGCCCGTAACATCGGGATGGCACAGATTACATCCGAAACCATACCCCAGCGCCGCATTCACGTGCTTGCCGTGGCTGCCCTTCTGTGGCGGATTCGATGAGGATGCGCCGTGACACGACCCGTTTGCATTGCTCGAACAACTGTAAGCGTTTGCTCCGGCGTCCCAGACCGCGTTGGTGGATGTCCCGCCATTGGGGATCATTGTGCTGCCGTGGCAATAGAGCGCGCATGTCTTCGTGCCGGACTTTGTAACCGTGGTCCCCGGATCGGTTGACTCATAGTTAACGGAGGCCTGCCCGTTGTAGCTCCCGCCCGTTTTCGATCCGAACAGGTTCACAAACCCCAGGCTGACTTTTAAATCCTTATGAAGGGCCCCGCTTCCCGAAGCGTTGTAATGGCACCAACCGCAGGGATAGGCGACCGTTTTTGCGTGATAGTAATGCGCGCCGGCGGTTCCCGATCCGGTGACCGGCGTTGCCAGCCCATTAGGCCCGCCAATGGAGTTCAAACTTGGAGGAGTGCCGTGGCAGCCGTCGCAAAGCGGCCTGAATCCGCTTTTGTGGGAGTGGCAGCTCCGGCAGTCATTTGCGTTGTAGTGATCGTTGCCGCCGGTATTATTCGCGGCATTGTAGTTGTGGTACTTGTTCCGGGAATGACAAAGCTCGCATGCTCTCGTGGAAGTTGAGTGCCCTCCGGTGTCATCGGCCAAAACGCCCGGTGTCGAGCCGGCTGTTCCCGAAAGAACCCTGAGGTCGGCGCTGCCGCCCGGAAGGGAGTCCGTTGGGGAATTGGGCGCAACTATATTCTCTTTAATGAGATAAATATTTTTTGTGCCATGCGCGGTGTGGCAGGTGGTGCATCCAAATTTTCCGTATTTCCCGCCCGTTATGCCCCAGCCGTCGCCCCCCCACTTGGTGGAGCCGGCATTTGTGCTGTTGTGGATCTTTATGGAATTCGCATCATTTGGCGTATTAACATCGGTTTTGTGGCACGCATGACAGGTCTCTTCAAGGGAGCGCCTCAGAAGAAAGCCATCGGATGAGCCGGTATAGTGCATCTCGTGGCACGAGAGGCACAGGATGCCAAGGTCCGATGCCAGGACGATGTTATTTTTGAGGTTGGTGTCGGTCCCGCCGTTTAGCTCGCCTCTTGTGCCCGTCTGGGGGACAAAACCCGCGGACTCCGGCTCATGGGGTATATCGAAAAATTGGGTCGGATCTTTTGCCGCGGTGAGCGCTTTCTTGATTGGATGGCTTAGTGGAGTACCGGTGAAGGTGGTAACGTCGGTCTGGTTTCTGTAGTAATGGCAGTCGAGGCACAATTGAGACGCGGTATTGATTCCCCTCATAAAATGCCGGTTGCTGTTGAGATAATACGAGTTGTTTGCCGCGACAACATTGGGGAAGGGTGTTGTGAATGTGAGTTGGTTTGCGGTATTGCTTTGAACCGTTCTTACAAGCCCGCTATTTGGGCCGCTCATTATCTTTACGGTCGCATTTGCCCACTGATTTACCGTCCACGCCTTCGAAGTATTGACCAAAGTGCTTGCGGTCCCGCCCGTTGCCGTTCCGGTCTGGCCCCGTGAAGTTGCAACGGAGAGCGGGTCCCATGGGGCGTACAACTGGCTGTGCTCATCGTGGCAGGCCGAGCATATAACGGAGTTGCCCGCTCCGCTCACGCGGCTTTTCACGGCCGAATTGGTCAAATCGGCGGTTGCTCTCAGGCCGTAAGCGTTCGATGGGTTGGAGATGGCCGGCATCAAGCCGCTCCAGCTATGGGAGGTGCCCGATATGCCTGGCTTTGCCTGGTCGGAGTTGGCAAACGGAAGGGAGGATGCCGTTCCGGTAAGGGTGTGGCAGCTCTTGCACAGGGCCGAGTTGGTGGGCTGATTTGTAAGGTTTGATCCCAGGGAGTTATGCAGGGTATGGCAACTTGAGCATCCCACACTCTCGGGCGCCGCATGCGGAACATCCAGCGCGAAGGCCGATCCGAAATGAAGAAGCAGAATCAGCCCAACCAATCCAACTATCTTTGAAAACCTGGACATAACTCCCCTACCCTTCTGATACAGCACTGGGATTGCCTCGTGAATCCCTGCCATATACGCTTCCGCTTGGAAAAAGAGACTTGTCGGCGGCAAGCTCGGTTGTACATGAAATTTCGCTGGGAAAACCCAAACGCATTCTGCATCAGGTGCTCTTAGCTTGAACTGGAGCTGTTGATATGGCTACTGATCTTCGGGATAGGAGCTATGGATAAACTCTCCCGCACAAACATAAAAATGCGGCAACAAGAGGCAAATAAAATTGCCCACGGGAGATTCTTTCTCCGTTGCCGCTTTCCAGCCATGTAAACTCTCATGCGCAAAATACCTCACGAGAGCCATAAAAAGACCTCTTTGGTTTTATTGGATTCAAGCGCCCCCCCCCATTAGCCGGACGCAAAATAGCCCTGCCCACGGTCATGAACGTTACCGATGGGGGTCTAAACGCAATTCCGGCCAGTTTTCCATCCATCACTTTATAGGAGATGCTGGATAATATATCGGCTCTTTACCGGCAAATCTTTAACGAAATAGGTCTGTACAGAAGAAGTAGATGCAGTATCTCAGCCCTTATCAGGCGCGCATGGTACGTTATTGAGAATGAATATTCAACGAGAAAGCTCGGAGTTGCCCGCCCATGGGAGGCAAACGGGAAATTGGTTGCCCATGCGAATTCCCCTTTTTATCTCTTCTATAAAGTGTCCTCATTATCTCTATGGAGATAATGCTAATTTATCGGCCTATTTGTCCGTGGTTTATCTCCATTCTTTGCAGATGATCCTTTACCGGGCTGATAAACTGTGGCCGGGAAACGGTTCCGGGTTCAGGACCGTCCGAATGGCAGAATTGTCCCGTGCCGGATTAAACCCGGGAAGGCAACTATTTCTCACGGGAAGGATATGATCCACCCTAACCGGTGATCGAGGATCAAGTCAGGCCAATTCAGAGGGTCCGCACTGCCTCGGTGCCGAGATTTTTTGAGTTGACAATCCGCCTAATCATTCTATGATTGGATCATCCTAAGATAGAGCTAATTCATAGCGTGAGTTCGATCGGTTTTGAGGGCAGCGGCAGGAGGATCGAACGGCTACCGCCCTGAGATTTGCAGTTCGCGCCTTCGTTATGGCAAACCGGAGAATCAGTCAGTCCATTAGGGGGTATTCCCGAAATGGCTCGATATTGGGTGATTGGGCCTGAAAAAGCATGAGAAGTCGGGCACGGCCATCCTCGATATCGGAAAACCTGCGGGAGTGCACTGGGGAGTCTAGAATAATTCTCTCTATCGGTAGTTCACGGAAGGAGGCTACATCAATGCCAGTCAAACGAGCCAGGTCATTCATTGTGTGTTTTGCGGTCGCGATGTTTTTGATGGGAGCAATGGGCGCCGGCGCAGCCGACCAGAAAGCCAAGATCCCCACGGACCCGATCAAGATAGGTTTTGTGGTTCCATTGTCGGGGGTTGCCGCTACGCTCTCACCCAATGCTGGAATAAACGCCGAGTTGGCCGCCGAGTATATAAACAAGTACGAAGGCGGCATACTGGGCCGCCCTGTAAAACCAATAATATACGATGAAAAAAATGCCCAGACAGCGGTCGAGCTTTTTGGGAAACTCACCGAGGATGACAAGGTAGAGGCAATTCTTGGATGCCTTTCATCCAGTAGCGGATTGGCCGTTGCCCCCAAGGTGGAAGCTCAATGGAAGATACCCACCCTTCTCCTTGAGTCAACGACCATGGCCCTGTTTACCAAAGTTATCCCCAACCCCACATATGTCTACAGAATAGGGCCGGATGATGTGATGCAGTCCATTGCGCACGTTACGGCAGTGCTGAAGGACAAGCCGGATGTAAAGACCATAGCCATAGGAGCCCCTGATTATGAATGGGGCCACGATGTCGTCAAGCGGTTCCAGCAAATCATGGGCAAGTTCAAACCCGACGTTAAATTCGTGTACATTTTCCACCACCCCTTCGGAGAAGCCGGTCCCAACTTCGCCGCCTACATCACCAACGTCATTCAGAACAAGCCGGACGTCTATGTGGGATATTCCTGGGGCTCGGATGGCGTGGCGTGGCATAACCAGGCCGATGCAATGGGCTTGTATAAGGCAGTACCCCTGGTATTCGACGTCTTTAGCGGGACCGCCAAGGGCGAAATGGCAAGGGAAGGCGTATTGGCTGAAACCAGGGCGGGAAATGGTACATTCCCTCCGTATGCATTGGGATATCCAAACAGCAAGTTCACGCCCATGATTCTTGAGAAAACCGGCGTTCTGCCCACCTACGGCATGGACATCCATATGCTGACCGGTCTTCTCTACCTGAAAAAAGCCTACGAAAAAGCTTATGACCTGACAGGCCAGTATCCAACTGCCGAAATGGTGGCAAAAACCCTGGATGGATTGTCAGTTGTAGGTCCCGACGGGATAGCATCGATGGTCAAGCACCAGTCGACCGCCCCCGGCATGGCTGTCGGTAGACTTCACAAGGAAAAAGACGTCTGGGTAATGAAGGACCTGATTCTGGTGCCCGATCACCTCAGAATCGTGCCGCCGTGGATGAGCGTTGAACAGTTCATCGATTCATTGGATAAACTGGATAAATAGCTGCATTCATACCAGTTCGCGTTCAAGATTGAACCGATGGGTTCCACTCCGCTCCACCCATCCTACATCTTAAACTCGCACGCAGACTGAACGTAGA
>DBMO01000005.1 GCA_002298995.1 Desulfarculales bacterium UBA696 | reverse complement strand
TACCCATGTATCCGGTCCATAGATTAAGTTTGGGAGGGGGCCATTATGGTTGGGTATCCGACTCGTCTCCCTTCAGTGGCCGAGGGGAAGTTTATAATGAAAGTTTAAAGGGAAGGTCCTCAGCCTGCAACCAGCTAAGATTTATCAGGCATCGAGGTCTCATTTTTCTTGATTCGGAAGAGCGAATGTGCGCACATGGACATGTGCACTTATCGTCTCTTCTCTAAATTTCTACCAATTTACAGATCCAGTCTCGACCAGGCGTCAACGAAGTAAAACTAATTTAGACAGCCCCCGCGTATTCTTGGCAAAATAATTTTCAGCAAATCGTTAGCAGGCCAAGTGGGTTTTATTGAAATACCTGAATGAAGCCTTAGTGTGTGTATATCTAACCCCATTGATGCTTTTCCACTGTTCGACTTAGGCTGGCTGTAGCGTAGACTGCTTGGAGCAATTTAGATTTCAGTGAGGGCTTCTTTTAATTCAAATGGGTGATTCAAACCTGAAAACAGGGGGATTTGCAGATGGAAAAATATCTAACGGAAATGATTGGTACTTTTTTCCTCGTCCTGACCATCGGTTGTACTGTCATTGGCGGCGGGACCGGTGTAATTCCACCTCTGGCAATCGGCTCCGTTCTGGCGGTCATGATTTTTGCCGGCGGTCATATCTCAGGTGGACATTATAATCCGGCCGTGACGCTTGGCGTGTGGATTCGTGGCCGCTGTGACAGCAAAGATGTCCTGCCCTATTGGGGCTCCCAAATCGTTGGAGGAGTTCTTGCGGCCGTCGTTGTGAAGTTTTTGAGGGCAGGCGTAGCGGTACAACCAATTGCTCCGGCGGTGGGACCGGCGCTATTGGCTGAATTTCTTTTTACATTCGCACTTGTTTACGTCGTCCTGAATGTAGCAACTTCAAAGGGAACCGCGGGTAATTCTTTTTATGGCCTTGCTATAGGTTTCACTGTTCTTGTCGGCGCATTCGCGGTTGGCAACATCTCCGGTGGAGCATTTAATCCGGCTGTTGCTGTTGGCATAACCATGATGGGACTTTCGACTTGGTCCAACATCTGGATTTTCCTGGTTGCCGATTTATTGGGCGGGGCCGTGGCCGGGCTCGCTTTTAAAGTGTTGAGTGTCAGTGATAAGGAAGGCCTCTCGGCGGCGCAAGGCTAAGGCGACCTGCTTGGTTGGATAGGCCAATCCTGGCAGTCTGATAAATATAGTGAAGACAGAAATCTATAGGATTTCTTTACGAGCCATCGTGCAAATAACAACGGTGATCCTTTCGCCTGACGGAACGGAGCCGCGAAGCATATTTGAAAGGAAAGGACTGAGAGATGAGATTCAGCTTTCGGAAGCTTTTAACTTCCAAGTATTTTCTCACTCCGGTGATCGCGTTGCTCCTTTACACCGTCGTGGGTTTTTTCCTCCTTCCAGTTGCCATCCGTTGGTATGTGCCCAAATACTTTCAGGAAAATCTGCAATGTCAGGCGAGCCTTAATAAAGTCCTCTTCAACCCCTTTGTTTTCAGATTTGAGGCGAGTGGGTTCAGCCTTGCTCAGGCGGACGGTTCGCCGCTGGCCGGCTTCGACCGGCTCGTAGTTGATTATGGGATGACGGGCCTTTTTCGCTGGACCGCGGTATTCCGTGAGATTTCTCTCGATAGACCCCTGATCAATGTGGTTTTTGAGCCCGACGGCAGTTTGAACCTGCAGAAACTGATTCCTCAAGCTTCCCAGCCCGCTAAAACCCAAGAACCCGTCAAGACCGAATCCGAGCCTGTGCGGATGCTTATGGAAAATGTCTCCATCCACGAAGGAAAGCTCACGGTCGTAGATAAGCGCCAAAGCAAGCCCGCAATCTTGAATGTTGAAAAGTTCTCCGTCGACTTGAAGGATCTTTCGACACTGAAAGAACATGACGGGAAATGTTCTTTCAACGCGACCACCCCAGAGGGGGAAGGAATCGAATGGGAGGGAGATGTATCCATTTTTCCCCTTCGTTCAAAGGGGAAGCTTAGTCTCACCGGGATCAGAG
The DNA here is from genome assembly GCA_002298995.1 of Desulfarculales bacterium UBA696. GTDB lineage: Bacteria > Desulfobacterota > Syntrophobacteria > Syntrophobacterales > Syntrophobacteraceae > SbD1. The sequence goes on along the minus strand of DBMO01000005.1, from coordinate 9,202 downwards.
CAACAACCCTGTTTGGTTTTATGCGGGACAGTTTGAATCTCGAACCCCCGCAAGGGAATCTCAATGTCACCACCACCTATCAGTTTGATGCCGGCATAAGTCCCATTCAATTTGCACTGGAAGGACTCAACGTAGGTCTATCAGACCTGTCCCTCAAGCTTTACGAATCTGAGAAGGCCTTTTTGAATTTGACCAAGTTGGAACTGGTTGCACCGCGTATGGATTTGGCGACCAGGACTCTGCAAGTGGAAAAAATCCTCCTGGAAGGAGGCGCGGTGAATGTTCACATAGACAATTCAGGCCGCCCCAACCTCCAACGGATTGTCCGTGAATTACGGTCAATGAAGAAAGAGGAACAGCAGGCTCCGTCCCCTGAATCGGCCCCGCCGCCAACCTCGGAGAATGCACCTCCCGCCACGCCCGATTCCCCGTTCAAAGTACTGGTGGACGCTGTTGATATCAAGGGCGTTGCATTTGGCCTGGACGATTTGAGCCGACAGAATCCTCTAAAAGGTGCAGTCTCTAGTATCGACCTGCATTTTAAGGCGAATGTCGAAGCGGGTTCGAAGGGTGCAAAAGTATTGGTGAATGACATTTCGAGCGAACTCAAAGCGGTTAAAGTCGGACATGCGCAGTCAGCCGAGACACAATTCCAAACCGAAAAGCTGACCATTGAAGGAGGGGCGTGCGACCTTTCCGCTCGGACTCTCACTGTTTCGCGTATTGCCCTGAGCAATGGCAATGTCGACGTTAGCCGGGACCGGGAAGGGCAACTCAACTGGCTAAAGCTCTTCGGTTCGCAGGGTGGTTCGCCCGGTGGCGAGGCAAAATCAACACCGGCTTCAGCCCCCGCCTGGAAGTTTCTCGTCAAGTCCTTTGATATCGATGGCTTTCAGTCGAAGCTCTCGGATCTTCAGAATAGTCCCCAACCTCTTTTCGACCTCAAAGGGTTAAACGTCAAGCTCACCGAAGTCGATGGTAAGTCCCCCATGGGTTTTTCGGTGGGGTTTCAGGTGCGGGAGAGGGGCAGCGTTTCCGTAAACGGCAAAGTGGACCCTGCTGCCCCCTCGCTCGAAGCCGAGGTCAAGGTTGCGGGTCTTGAGCTAACGCCTTTACAACCTTATCTGGAACCATTCATCACTCTGGTACTGCGGTCGGCGGCTGTTTCCACCCAGGGCAGGTTCCGATACGGTCTTCCTGGAAAAGGGGCCAACCTGGCTTACGAGGGGAATTTGAGTTTTGCGAAGCTCAGCCTGACGGAACCCAACACCAAGGAGACCTATATCGGATTCGACGCCTTGCAGATCCCCAAGTTTTCCCTGACACTGGGTCCAAACAAGCTGGATGTTCCCGAGGTTGACGTCGTCAAACCCGTTGGGGATCTCAAAATTGCTGAAGACCGAACGGTGAACCTGGCCAAGATCGTGAAGGAACAGAGGAGCGAAGGGAAGGCTGGTCGGCCGCCACAAAAGACCCCCGCGAAGGGGAGTGATGATGCGTTTCCCTTTCACATTGGAAACATTAGAGTAAAGGAAGGGAATATCCTCTTTGCCGATTTCAGTCTCAGACCCAAATTTCAAGCCAGAATCCACGGCTTCAAAGGTATGGTGAGCGGTCTTAGTTCAGGCAAAGATTCCATGGCCAAGATGCAGTTCGACGGTAAAGTGGATCAGTATGGCACGGCCAAGATCGACGGAGTCATTCGGCTTTACGATTACAAGCGCTCCACGGACATCAATGTCGACTTCCGCAACGTAGAAATGACTAGTCTTTCTCCATATTCAGGGAAATTTGCCGGTTGGAGAATCAAATCGGGCAAGCTCTCAATGGATCTCAAATACAAGATTCAAGACAAGAAATTGCTCGGTGACAACAAGATCATCGTGGATAATCTGGTGCTTGGAGAGAAGGTTGAAAGTCCTGATGCCGCGAATTTGCCTCTGAAACTGGCTGTTGCCTTGATGAAGGATTCGAATGGTCGGATCGAGATCGGTCTTCCCGTAACAGGCGATCTTGACAACCCGCAGTTCAGCATTGGGCCGCTGATTTGGAAGGCTTTAATCAATGTATTGACCAGGGCTGTGACCGCCCCATTTAGGGCCTTGGGGGGGCTTTTCGGAGGAGAAGAGAACGCGGAGTTCAATTCAATCGCTTTTGAGCCGGGTATTGGAGAACTGATGCCCCCAGAAAAGGAAAAGCTGAAAAAACTGGCGGATGCTCTGCAAAAGCGACCGGAACTTAAACTTGAGGTGCAGGGAAGGTACAGCCCGGAAGCGGATGGCATTCACTTAAAGGATCTGGCAGTACGCCGTGCAGTCCTCAAACGTCTTGGAAAAGAGCGCTCAGGGGATACTGACCCGGGGCCGCTGGATCTTGCCGATTCAAAAACTCGGGGCATACTGGAGGATGCATTCAAAGAGCGGTTCGGCAAATCCGCTCTAAGTGAGCTTGAACAGGGTATTAAAGAGGGGAAGATCAAGCCGCGAATACCTTCTGGCCAAGAGGAACAAAAGGAAAAGAGAAAAAAAGCGGGGCGTCTTTCGCGTGCGATGAACAGTTTAAAACTCTACAAGCTCATACCGGGAGGAAAAAGCCCGGATCAGGCCGTCGCGTGGGCCGGCGAGATCTATGTCAGGCTTGTGGAGAGCGAGCCTGTTGCCGACGAATCCTTGCTGAAGCTTGGAGAGGAGCGTGCGCAGGCAATCGTCCAAGAGCTGCAAACCAGCGGGGGGGTCCCGGCGGATCGTGTGACCACGAAGGACCCAGAAGGGACGCCGGAAGATGCCGAGCCCACGGCAAAACTCTCCATGGGTGCGATTTAGTGTCCTGAACGAAACTTGATGTGACGCTGGGGCCAAGTCTCCCCTGGGACTGTCAACGACAGTTACATCGAGGTTCTTTTCCTCATACAAGCCATTGCCGTCAATGAAGGTTGCCGAAGGCGTCCTGCCTCGGCGACGTTTTCCCGGATGGGTTCTCTCAGTGTTGTACCTGCCCATGAACTCATCGAGATCCTGCTGTAATCATACTCCGACTTTTTATCTCATTGCCCGTTCCTCAAATTGCTGGAAAACGGCCGATCCTGCCCGATGCCGCTCAAGTGATTCCGCAGAAAGCCGATTATAGAGAAAAGGATTCACATTCCAGCGGGAGGATGAGTGGTGAAACTGACGGAAGATGCATTCATATTTGGGCTGGTAATGGGAAGTTGCCTCACGGGAGGAAGCTGTGTGCTGATGTCCGATCTGCCGAATCGCGGCTTGATCGGAGGGCTTCTGGTGGTCGGAGTATTTATCAGCACGGCGGCTCTCGCGAAATTGCTGAACCTGGAAGAAGATCGAGCGAAGAAGACTTCCTGATTGAAAAAAAGAGCGGGATGATCGTCATCAAGAAGAAGGTTTCGATACACGGCCCGTGGCGTCCAACCTTGATTCTCGAACGGTACTTCACAGATGCCGTCGTGCCTCTTCGTTGGCTCGACAAGAGAAATTTTCAGTCGGGAGAAAAAGCGGGTGACCCACGCCCTTGAGCTGGAATTCCCGTCCGAGGAAGCCGTGCGCCGGCTCGACCCCGCAGTTGCCTTTGACCTCCAGTCGCGCGACGCCATGGCTCCGCGGTGAGATAGCAAAATAGAGTTGATCCCAGGAGTTGATCCCTGGGCAGGTGGCGCCACATTATTATAGATTCGGATCATCCTTCCCTCCACCCGCCCCCGCCTTGAGACTGGGGTCCAGTCGAACGATACCTGTTTGGGACTTTCCTTTCCGGTTGGATGGTGGAGGCCGGCTACCCGTTCCGGCATCATAGTCTTCATACCATACTCTTAGCAGTAGCGACTTTAGATGGAGCCGCAACGAAAGAGGAGCCAAAAGTTCCCTGATATCCTTGCGCTATCGGGAGATGTGACCTTAATATAGTTTCAGTAGCGGATGCCGCCCGCGCTGACTCTCTCTAAATCCGTTAAAGTAAAGGGTAAAAGCACGGCTTGAAGTACCGCACTAAAGTAGACCCGGGAATTGGAGGCGCCGTGATTAAGATGTGCTAAACGACGGTGAGGGACCCAATGAAGCGACGAAGGTTTGCGGATGAGTTCAATGCTAAGGCAGCTGAGAAACGATTATTCGGTTAAATTGCTTCTAGGAAAAGGGGAGAAAGAGTGCGAAAGAAGATTATAATAACTCTAGCTTTTCTAGCATTCGTCCTATCCACGGACAATCTGAAGGCTGTGGATTACGCGGAATTTGGGAAAGACTCCAGCGCGGATGCAATCTATGCCGCGGGAATGATCAACGGATTGTCGTGGTCGAAGACCATTTTAGGGAAAAAAGCCATTTCTCAGGCATTGCCGCCCAAGGCTATTGAAGGCAATATGATTGCCTATGTATATTCTAAGTGTGACAATATGGACGCCAAGCTTGTTGGCCCGATTATGGCCGATCTTTATAAAGATCCCGCCAATGGACAACTACATCCATCGCTTGTATTTTTCACAGCCGCGGCCAAACTCCTTGGATTCCCGGAGAGTGGCATTGAGAAATCATTAGGTGTGATGCGGTCAGGTTCTCAGTACCCCTCTCATTGACAATTGTTGAGGACGCATTGCATATGCCGACCGCGCCCGTGTCGGCAACGAGCGTCCTAATATTGGCAAGCAATTGTGAAATTGCCACACTTCACTTTCAGCTTCTTCCCTTTACCCCGGCAATTACCGGTGTGCTTCTCGGCGAGATACAAGCCCCCCAAACGAATCCGAGACCCAAAATCCTTTTAATCCACGCAAACGGGGTCAAAAACCGTACCACAGCCCGGCATTGATAGTGTGGACCGTGTAGTCGTCCCGCCCGATTTCCGTGTTGTAATTGATCTGTAACCACAGATCTCTTGTAGGTTTTACAGCCAGGGCAATTCCGGCCAGGGCAAAATCGCGCATCGGGCCATCGGTCTGAAACGTGAAATTGCTGCCTGCCTGGCTTAAACCGGCATTCAGGATGCGGCTGTCGTTTGATAGCTCGTGCTGCCAGGACGCATACATTTGGGGGACCATCTTCACTTCGCAGACACTGAAAGGCACGGTGATGCGGCCACCCAGGCCGGTCTGGAGCGATTCGGCACTCTGATCTCCAAGGGTTAGGTCGAGCGCATCCGCCCCGTGTTCGGTAAACCCATCGAACCATACGTGCGAGTAGGAGAGGGAGAAATTGGGCGTCAATACCGCCTTGCCGACCCCCAGGTCATATCCTGTTTCGCCATAGCCGTTGAACTGATGCCCGGTGATTGAACTCTTGGCGGTACGGGCGAGGCCTCCGAAACTAATGTCCCGCTCCACGTCGAAGAGATTGAGGGCATAGCCTGCCGAGCCGTAAAGGTAAAAGGGCCCCCGAAGGTAGGCGGCGTAGAGGTTGAAAGGAATGGTGCTGCCGTCGACGCTGCCTCCCGACCCGAAAAAGCTCGCATCCGTGTGGTTGTAGCCCGAAGCAAGACCTATCAGAAGATCGTCTCGCACCCTCCAGTCCGCCGCCGCCGTAAACCCGGCGATGGTGAAGTCAAACCCCGTCTGGTTGGGTGTGGAGTCCTGTCTGCCAAGGGCGACTCCCGGCTCTGTCGACAGACTCAGTTGGTTGCCGGGATTTTGCGCCACCATTGCCCGGTCCAGGTCGGAAAAAAGATTTGAGGCGCCGCCGGCGTTGAAGGCCATTGTGAGCCCCTGCCCACCAGAGTAGCCGAAGTTGAGGCCGCCGGAGCCCCCGCCCGGGACATCGAATCGCAGGGCATTGATCCGATTGGAGATGTTGTGCGCCTGAAACGCTGCTCCCGCGAAGGCCAGGGTGGAAAGCGACGCAAACTTGTCCGGTGATACCTGCTGCAAGGCATCCCGGACTGCGGGACCGGAGGTCAGGTTGTCGAAACCGTTGAGCACCGTATTCAGGTCACCCGATGCGCTGTCGCCAAACAGGGTGAGCATGCTGCCCACCTCCTGCTGGTTGCGCGTCAGTCCCCACGCCGGATCATCGTACACCCGCTGCACCATGAGATCCACACTGTCGGCCGAGTAGAGGGCGGTCCAATGCAGGGTGGGATACAATCCGCCGCCCACGGCTCCGAAAGTGCCGGAGATACCGTCAGTGGCTGAGACTACCCCGCGAAACAGTTGACCGGTGGGTTTGTAGCCGCCCAGCAATATGGGTGTCAGTGTGCCGTCCAGAACGGCCCGACCTCCGGTGATCCTGAGTTGGTCATAGCTGGCGGCCGAAGCCATTTCTATAGCCAGGATTCCGCTTTGAGTCTGCGTGTAATTGCCGGATATTGTGAGGGTCCCAGGGGAGTTGCCAGGGTTTACCCTGCCGCTGTTGGTAAGATTGCCGGTGATGGTTCCGCTGCCGCTCAGGATGCCGGTTGCCTCGTTCACGCCGCTGCCTGTCAGCACGCCGTTTACCTCCAGGACGCCCAGGTTATCCAGCCCCGCGCCGTTCAGCGTGACGTTGCGGCCGGCGTTGATGACCAGCGGCGTTGAGGAGTAGTTTGTCAGGCCGTCTTCGGCGGTGAAATCGGCGTAGAAATTTACCGCGCCGTAATTTATCAAGCGTTTGTCGAAAAGACCTCCGCTATAGTTGAAGGTCCCGCGGTTTTCCAGGTTTCCCCTGACCTCTCCGCCCTGCTGATTGAAGGTGGTAAACGAGAGGCTCCCCCCCGTCTGGTTGAATATCCCTCCGGAGTTGAGATTCACAACTCCGGCGGTGAGGCTACCGCCCTCCAGATTATAGATTCCCTCACTGCCCGCATTGGCGGCAAGAATAAGAGAGCCGGTCACCGTATTGGTCCCACCGGTCTGGATGAAGATGCCGTTTCCCGATGATCCAATGATTTCATCACTTGCCATCAGAGTACCTGAAAGTGTCATAGTGCCTTCATTGGTCAGCCCCTCACCGTTAAGAGTGACTGTTCGGCCCGCGGAAATGCCAAAATTGGAGTAGTTGGCCAAGCCGTTTCCGGCGGTGAAATCGGCATTGAGATTTACCGTGCCGTAGTTGAGAAGCCTTCCGCTAAAAAGGCCGCTTGTGTAGTTGAAGGTGCCCCGGTTTTCCAGGCTCCCTTGGACCTCTCCGCCCTGCTGATTGAAGGTGGTGGCGGGGAGGCTCCCCCCGGTCTGGTTGAATATCCCTCCGGAGTTGAGATTCACTACTCCAACCGTGAGGCTTCCCCCCGCCTGGTTGAATATACCTCCGGAGTTGAGATTCACAACTCCGGCGGCTAGGCTCCCGCCCCGCAGATTATAGATTCCCGTACTGCCCGCATTGGCGGCAAGAATAAGCGAGCCGGCCACCGTATTGGTCCCACCGGTCTGGGTGAAGGTGCCGTTTCCCGATGATCCAATGATTTCATCACTTGCTATCAGAGTGCCTGACAGCGTCATAGTGCCGTCATTGGTCAGCCCCTCACCGTTAAGGGTGATGGTTCGGCCCGCGGCAATGCCAAGAGTGGAGTAGTTGGCCAAGCCGTTTCCGGCGATGAAATCGGCGTTGAAATTTACCGAACCGTAGTTGAGAAGCCTGCCGCTAAAAAGGCCGCTTGTGTAGTTGAATGTCCCGCGGTTTTCCAGGCTCCCCCGGACCTCTCCGCCCTGCTGATTGAAGGTGGTGACCGAGAGGCTCCCCCCCGTCTGGTTGAATATCCCTCCGGAGTTGAGATCCACTACTCCAGCGGTGAGGCTCCCGCCGCTGAGTGTGTATGAGCCTGTACCCCCCACATCTGCCGCCAGTATCAGGCTTCCTGTGACCGAATGGGTGCCGCCGCTTTGGGTGAAGCTGCCGCTGCCGCCGGATCTGCCGATATACTCATTTCCGCCCACCCGGAGACCTCCGCCGCTAAGGGTATAGGCGCCCCAACTGTAAGCTAAGTATACGGGATCGTAACCGTAGCCAATTAGGAGGTTTTGGGCCACATTATGGGTGCCGCCGCTTTGAGTGAAGACGCCGCTGCCGCCGAGGCTGCCGATAAATTCACCGCTCACCTGGAGACCGCCACCGCTAAGGGTATAAACGCCGGTGCCGGAATTGCCGCATCCACTGGCTGGGTCATATAAGAAAAGATAGCCAATGTTGAGTGAGGCAGCCACGGTATGAGTCCCGCCGCTCTGGGTGAAAGAGCCATTGCCGCCATTGAACCCAATAAATTCTAGGCCGGATGACAACTGCCCCGTACCGCTCAGGGTATAATCGCCGGTTCCTTGAATAACACCTTCGGCGAGGCTCTGGAAACCGGTGCCCAGGAATAAAATACCATTAACCGCATGCGTACCGGCGCTTTGAGTGAAGCTGCCGCCGCCACCGGATCTGCCGATGTACTCATTTCCGCCCACCTGGAGATCGCCGCCGGTAAGGGAGAATGTGCCGACCCCGCGCACATTGGAAAAAGTATTGGTGTCGTATGCGTCTTCATAACCCAGGTATAGAGAACCGGATACCGCGTGGCTTCCTCCCTCCTGGGTGAAAATGCCGGTCCCGTTCCTGCCGATCACTTCGTCCAGACCCACCAGGAGCCGGCTGCCGCTGTTTCTCAGGATGTAGCTGCCGTCAGCCCCACCGTCCCGGCCCAAGGTAAGAGCACCTGTCGCCGTGTTGGTGCCGTTCGTGTGGGTCAGTTCGCCGGTACCGGTCTGCCCGATATCCTCGTTAGTGTAAGTGATGTCTCCGGTTACCGTTAAACTACCGGCATCCACGACAAGATCGACCGCCGCGGCCAATCGCGGGATCAGGGCTATCGATAAAATTACGATTAGCCCCAATATGTACACACTCCAACCACCTCTTTCACACTTCATCAGTTCTCCCCTCTCAAGCACCGCACGCGCAAATGGCCGACGCCTGTTGCCCGCTCCGGCCTCCGCCGGGCCGGGTCAACACGGAACATTGTTCCTCTGGTCTTCATATGGTCTGGTAAGTTAGATTCGGTAGGATGGGCAATATACATCTGGAGAGGATGTCCTGTATACAAGGAAAGCGAGCTATAACCCAACTTTAGCAGTAATTAGATACTTATTCGGTAATTTCAGCAACATAGACCGGCACTTGACTTTCCTGTCCTCTCGGGAGAGCGGTCAATAAGCTCGGGCGGCCCGGAAAATTAGTTAAGCTATGCGGGCCGCCAGCCTGGGCCTTCCCGCCGGCGAGCAAACGAAGAAAGCCGACCCGTTACAGCGGGTCGG
>DBMO01000018.1 GCA_002298995.1 Desulfarculales bacterium UBA696 | reverse complement strand
GCCCCTAAAACTGTGCCCACCCTTGCTGACGGATGTTTTCTTGAGCGACATTACTCTGAAGAGTGCCCATTTCAACTTCCATATTTTGATAGGACCCTTGCTGCAAGGCTAAAAAATGCGGGAAATCTTCGAAATGCAGTGGCGGCTCAATATCCGCACTCTGGGCAATATCGGCAAAGACTTTATAAAGACTATCAACGATCCGGATCAAAAGCCCGTCTGGATCGAAAATTACCGCAAAGCCCTCTCGGCCGAGCTTGCCGAGCTGATTCGGGAAACTAAGGAGCACGGGGCGGGCACCAGCAATGGCAAGATAGAAATTGTCGATATGCTGCACTTCCTGGTAAGCCTCTCCCATATCGTTGGCGTTGGTCCCGATGAGACCCCGGCGCTTTCCGTTCCGCAAAACGGAATGTCTTTCGACGAGTGTGCGGTCGAGACTTTTCTCGCCCTGGACGATCTTCAGAACAGCGTAAAATGGAAATGGTGGGCCAAGGGAGGCGGGTTCAAGCCAGAAAAAGCAAGGGCGGCGGTACTCGCCCTCTGGGACTCGCTCGCTATCACCTGTGGGATCTTCGGTCTTGGCTTCGACGAACTCAAGCGGATTTATGTCGAGAAAAATCGTGTAAACTTCGAACGTCAGGACAGGAACTACAACGAAGACACAAAGACGGAAGCTGACAATCTAGCCATCAGAATTTGACGCCTCACCTCCCCGAACGGCGAGCGGCCTCGCCCGGAAGAGAAAAAACGTGCCCTACAGCATGCGTCAGGAAAAGACGATCCACCATAAACTCTCGTTTCCGGCCAAGTTTATAAGCTTCGAGGGAGTGGACGGCTGCGGCAAGACAACCTTGATGGAACACCTTTCGCGCTGGCTCGAAAAGGCCGGCATTCCCTATATCGTGACGCGAGAGCCTGGCGGGACGCGCATTGGGGAGAAAATTCGAGGGCTTCTGCTCGATCCATCGTCCACCGAGATGAGCGGCCGAACCGAGGTGCTGCTATACTCCGCCAGCCGTGCGCAGTTGGTGGACGAAATCATTGTTCCCAACGTAAAAAAAGGCGTATGGGTCCTTACGGACCGGTTTGCGGACGCAACATTCGCCTACCAGGGCTACGGACGCGGGTTCGATCTGGAGCGGCTGAAATCAATCCAGGAATGGGCAACCAGGGGCGTGTGGCCCGATAAGACAATCCTTCTCAACTGCTCGGTCGAAACGGCCGTGAACAGGATCGGGATTCGAAACGGCGAGAAGGACCGTATAGAGAGCGAAAGCATCGCTTTCCACAAAAAGGTCCGGGAGGGATACCTCGCCCTCGCGCGGATGGAGCCGGAAAGGTTCCTTGTACTCGACGCCGACAAGCAGCTCGAAGAGGTCATCGAAGATTTCTACAAGATGTACTGGCTCGCGGAGATCGGGCATTGAGGGCAGCCGGTTTTTCGATACCCGGCCGCTTTGTAAACCATCAATGCACCAGAGTTTCCGACCCGACCTCGTCACCCTCCTTTTTTCTTGCTTTCGCCGCCCGTTTCAGAAGAATCGATACGATGCATTCCTCTTTCAGGTGCTCGCGGGCTGCCTCGATAGTCGATCCGTCCATCCCGGTAAGCGACTGAAGTTCCCGATCAACCGGCGGCACGGAATAGCTGGTTTCGTAAAACAGCTGGGCCACCAGCAATTTGAAACTGTCATCCGGTATCCCCGTGGATCGGCAATCGACAATCAGGTCGCATAACCGAGTAAATAATTGAGGCATGGCCTCCGTGTTCTGAACTTCCCTGGAATAATTGCGCACTTCGGCCACGATCATCTCTTTAAATTTTCCATTATCGGTACCGGCGGATACGCCGGTTAAAATTTCCCTGATTTTGTCGGAGAAAGGGTCTAAGCGGGCCTGTTTCTTCTTCATCATTCCCTCCGGTTAATAAAAGGCGAATTTCACGTCTGAGAGAATGCTAATAAGGCTTGAGCGTGGTGTCGATGGGTGAGAGGCGGTAGATGAGGACCAAAACCCGGGTCAAAGCCGGACCCTGGCACTTCATCGATTAATGGGGGATCGCGGAAAGGATAATCATTTCGAGTAATTGTGGTGAAATAAATCCCCGCGGCGCCATGGCCCGAGACACTACTTCGGGCCGCATCGGGTCCGTATAAAATATGAAAATTTAGCTGGGGCTGACGATTTTGGGTGAGAATGCCAGGCAGACTTTCTGCTCGATTTTTTCTATTTCTTCTTCGGTGGACTCGGGGCCCAAGTAAAATGTTTCACAATCCATGGCGTCAATCAGCCCGGCGCGATACATGCGAATCCAGAACGGAAGGCTGGGATGATGTATGCACCCATCCTCGAGCTTGTCGGGGAGTTCGAGAAAAATTTGACCCTTGAAGATTTGCCTTAGCCATTCGATTGTTTCGCGGCCGCGCCCCTGCCGCGTTTCGCCATGAACTTCGAGGTGATACAGGGTTATCTCCTTCCCGCCATCCTCGGTTAGACAAAGACTCAGCTCACCGCTGGAGATGCCCTCACGCCTGAACCTGAGAACCTCCATCGCGCCGAATCCCTTTAGGGTGGTGAGAAGCTCCGGAATGGTGAGGCTGCTATGCGCCCCTTCCCATTTGGCACCCTTCCAGTCGATAACCGCCACTTGCGCTTGCTCCGGAATTTGAGGCCTTGTACCTGGCCGCGTGTACGCTGATTCCTATAGAGCTGCGCATCTTCCGCTTGGCCATCGTCAAGGCGCGGAGCAAATCGGGCTCCCAGGAGGGAACGACCGGGGCTTCACGTTCTTCGCACTGGACGACTCGGAATGAACTGAGCGGAGGGTTCTTCTTGGAGCAGTCCATGCTCTCAAAAAGCATCACTCAGTAGCGGTTCCCTTTACGCAGCACTATGGGGTGAATACCTAAATTTTTTATTTCGGGACAGAGTTCGTACAGCTTCGACCTAATACCTTCAGCTCGATCCATGAGTAATCCTGAAGAGTGTGAGGAAGAACGGCAGAATGAAGTTAGTCACATGAACCGGAAGAGCGCGTCTTCTTTCGGCGCATCGAACTCGCTGCTTTGAGCTGTCGCATCGCTTCAAATAGAGCAATTCCGACGGAGGTCGAGAGATTAAGGCTCCTTACTCTGCTACTGTCGATTGGGATTTTTACCACAGCTCCTGGATAACTTGCAAACAACTTCTCGGGCAATCCCCTGGTCTCCGGTCCAAATACGAGGCAGTCGCCCGGCCGGTAAGAAAAATCAATGTAAACTCGGGATGCTCGGGCAGAGAAGTAGACCATTCGCGAATGAGGAATTTCCCTTGCCGCGTCATCGAAATCGGGGAAGACCTTCATCCGCACATGGCGCCAGTAATCAAGCCCGGCCCGCTTGAGCTGCTTGTCGCTAATGCTGAATCCGAGGGGCTCGACCAGGTAGAGCGGAGTATGCGTGGCCGCGCAGGTCCTTGCTATATTGCCCGTGTTCGGAGGTATCTCGGGTTGGTAAAGAAGAACAGACAAGCCGGAGGACGGAGGACAGATTCCGGAAGATGAAAAATGAGTATCGGCTGATGCGGGGTGAGGAACGGACGGCGCAGTACGGCTAACCGAGGACGCATGACCATCGGAAGACGGAGACTGAACATCGCAAGGATTGTTGCACCCTTTCGATCTCCGATCCCCAGCCTTCGTCATGGACATCCGTCCTCTGGCTTCCGTCCTCCGTTAGGCGTTGCGGACCGCCCTTACGTGGAAATTGGCGTAGTTTTCTTCGACCACGTACATGTCGCCGTAGTAGAAATCAGCATAGCAGGCCTCGTGATGCGCGCCCTCGGTAGAGGACCAGCAGTTCCTCTCCTTGCCGAAAGCGGCGTCGATGAAAAGACCCGTCTTGCGGTTTTCTTCGGTAAGAATCAAACTGGCAAGCTCATCTTTGGTCGGGTAGCGCCAATCGCTATGTCCCCCAAATTTCAGGGAATTGAGTTTTTCAATGTACGAAAAACCCTGTTTCCATACCATTCTGTCGTCCGATGCATTCCGCTGCCACATAAGACCAGTTTTCGAATCCACTACCACCATGTTCGCCTCCGGGACGATTATGAATCTTCTCTTTTCTTCTTCCACAATAACGACTCCACAAATACAACCACTCCACACCGGAACAAGCCGGTCCGCTGATCAATTCGATCGGAATGGGCAAAACATCAATTTGAGCGGGGCATTATTATCACAGAATCAGAAAATTTCAAAGGCGAACATTCAACTAATGTGTATGTTCATGTGCATCTTTTCGAAATTCCTGCTCACCGTGTTCGTGGCCGTGCTCTCCGTGCTCTCCCGCGTGCTCGTGCCGATGCTGATCACCTCCCTGCGCATGGCGGTGTTCATGGCCGTGGACGTGGTCGTGTTCATGCTCATGCTCGTGTTCATGTTCGTGCGAGTGGGTGATGTCCCCGTGTGAGTGTTCGTGAACATGGGCATGCCCGTGGGTGTGCTGATGCTTGTGCGCATGTTCGTGGTTTCCTTCCATATTCATCCTCCATAATTGCAGTGGTATTGTAAATACGTTAGGGGACGGGCGCCGCACCGTCAAGAGAGCGCGCCCTGGTTGCGGAAATGCCGGAGAGCCGACCGCCGCGGCATGACCCGTGTGGCTTTTATAGTTGTGGATTACTGAAGATTGCCTGTTATATTATTGGCGAGCGAAGACAGATTCCTTAGTCTCGCGGTAAGCCGAGCCCATCTTTCCATGTTCAATGCGGTTGAAACTCTGCTCTTAAACCCACGATCTCCCATGCAGAATTATCCGGCTCAATTGCGGCTTTATGTATCCAGTCCGCCTGAACCGGCCCTTTCGACGGCCGTTTTTACGCACCTTGGCACGGCGGCGATTCGCCGCGAGATCCACGCATTCAGCCAAAAATGGTTACAGGTTTTCACTATTATTTGAAGCAAGGTAAATGAAAGGGGATTGTGATGGAGAAGATAAAAAAGATTACGTCGGATATGAATGCGCAGAATCTTGAATCCGACCTTGCGCGCTACGTGGAAAAAGCGCTGGAACTCGGAGCATCCAGGGCAATGGTCGTTCAGGCCGGTGAGGTCCCGGTGGATGAGCGGGTAACGCTGAAATGCCAGATACCGAGGTGCTTCGGCTATGGCGCGGGTGCTAACTGCCCGCCCAATACGCTGAAGCCCGCCGAACTTCGGGAGATTCTCAAAAAGTACAGCAAGGCCGTTTTTTTCACGAAGGATATCCCTTCCGAGGTCATAGTGAGAAAGAAAGAAACCATCAAGGAGCGAGTCGAGGCGTACCAGCTGGCCTTCAAGATCGTCACCGAGGTCGAATCGATGGCCTTCTACGACGGCCATTACCTGGCCTTCGGATTCGCCGCCGGGTCTTGCCGGCATACCTTCTGCGGCCAGCAAAAGGACTGCCAGGCAATGAAGGGCGACAAATGCCGCTTCTCCCTGATATCCCGCCCTTCGATGGAGGCCGTCGGAATAGACGTCTACAAAATGGTTGCCCTGGCGGGATGGGAAATCTACCCCATTGGAAGTGGCGCAAAGCCTGAAAACGTGCCGAAGGGGACGGTTGCGGGGATAGTAGTGGTGCAGTGAGGCATGATTGGTTGATAGCGCTTTAACAGGGGTGGAACCGGAGGTGCTCGCCTTCATCAAGAATGTGGCGCAGATATTCATGCGGCAAGAGGCGCATACTCTACTTCCTTAAGGATGTGGGGGCCAATGTGAGGGCTGAGAGATTCGGTGGTCAGCAGTTCTATTCGGTTTTGAAGGAGTTCTTCCAGGAAAAAGGAAAGCTCCATAAATGAATTAAAGGACTTTCTACCCGGCTCGAATTCGACCAGGAGATCGATATCGCTTCCAAAGCGCTGTTCCCCGCGAACGAACGAACCAAACAGGCCGATCCTTTTTACTCCATACCCCGTTAAACGGTTTTGATTTTCCCGGAGCTTGTTCAAT
Source organism: Desulfarculales bacterium UBA696 (assembly GCA_002298995.1). Classification (GTDB taxonomy): domain Bacteria; phylum Desulfobacterota; class Syntrophobacteria; order Syntrophobacterales; family Syntrophobacteraceae; genus SbD1. The sequence continues at coordinate 2,530 of DBMO01000018.1, read as the reverse complement.
ATGTCTTCTTTGGTTCTTACCATGGCTTGTATCCTTTGTTATGAACGTCGCTCCCAAAGTGAGTGCCAAATACACTATAATTCCGAGCCTCACGAGCTGTCAAAATTATTGACGGGGCGGCACTACAAAGACTGAAGTGATTGAAGACCTGTTTACCGGATAAGACCTTCAATGCGCCAGTGTTTCAATGCATTAAGAGCATCCATTTTTGGGCCGCGTGAAGCATCTGCAAGTCGCCAAGCCCCAGCCGGCGATTTCCTCCTGGTATTCATGCGCTATCCGGAACCGGGGAAGGTCAAAACCCGGCTGGCGGCGGAGATCGGCGACGCGCGGGCCGCGAGTGTCTATGAAAGGCTGCTTAGAAGGACGCTTGGGGTTGTGGCGGATCTCAAGCACCAAAATAGCGCCCTTGGCGTTTTGCTTTTTCATACCCCTGGTGATCCGGTTGAAAAAATCGAGAAAAAATTTGGCGGGCCGTGGACTCTCCGCCCCCAGGAGGGGGAGCATCTTGGAGAACGCATGAAAAACGCCGTGGATACCGCGTTTTCCATGGGTGCTAAGAAGGTTGTGCTCATAGGAAGCGATATTGCGGATATCCAGACCCGCGACCTCGACGAGGCTTTCCGCAAGACAGGAGACGGCGCGGCGGCGCTCGGTCCGGCACGTGACGGCGGGTTCTACCTGATCGGCCTCGATCGTCCGTGCGGCGCGCCTTTCGATTTTACTCAGTGGAGCACCGGGGAGATTTTCACCCGGACCCGCCAGGAGCTTGCCCGCTCCGGCCTTCGTGTGGAAACTGTTCCGAAAAGATCGGATGTGGACCGTCCCACGGACCTGCCGCTTCTCCATTCAGATCCCGTCATCGGAAAGCGCCTTTCCATCATCATCCCAACCCTGAGCGATCCCGAGAAGCTACTTCCGCTTATAAATTTCCTCCAAGATAGGATCTGGCCGGGAGACGAAATCATAGTCGTCCGGGGCCTGGCGCAGGGCAAGAGGGAAATGATGCGCCGGTCGGATCTTCTGATCCACGCCCGGTGCCCACGGGGTAGGGGGATTCAGCAGAATTTCGGTGCGATGCTCGCCGGCGGAGATCTTCTATTTTTCCTCCACGAAGACACGATTCCGCCCCCGGATTTCGCATATCGCATCCGTAAGGTCTGCGGCCGGGAGGATGCCGCACTTGGGTGTTTTCGGCTGGCCTTTTACCCCACGAACAAACCTGTCGGGCTGGTGGCGAAGTGGGCCAACCTGCGGACTTCTCTTTTCAAACTGCCTTATGGCGACCAGGGGCTTTTTTGCAGGCGGGACATTTTCGAGAAGGCAGGCGGATTTTGCCACAAATACCTGCTCGAAGATGTCGACCTGGTGAAACGGTGCCGCAAGCTCGGCAAACTGGTCATGGTTCCCCGCGAGGTCTACAGCTCCCCGGACAGATACCTCAGGAAAGGCCCACTTGCCGCATCCCTGCAGAACCACATGATCATGCTGCTCTATCTGCTCGGGATTGGTGAAAAAGAACTCTACGGCATCTATTACCGCTAAACCCGCCGAAAACCGAGCCTCCACCTCCGTCCTGCTGTAAGCGGGTACGGGCTGATTGACACTAATACGCAAACCATTATTTTTCAGGTAGAGTAAGTGGCCTTTATCCGCTTAACGTTCAAAGCAGGCTTTAACGCCAGCCTCGAAAGGAGAATGTCCAATGATGCTTTCATGGGCATTGATGTTTCTGATTGTTGCAATTATCGCCGGCATCTTTGGATTTGCCGGAATTGCAGGGACTTCCGCCTGGATCGCGCAGGTCCTTTTTGTTCTGTTCCTTGTGTTTTTCCTGGTCGCACTACTTACCGGGAGAAAGCCACCGGTAACTTAACCGGTCCTTGAGCACGAATAGCCGACCCCAAAATCCTAAAATCAAGGGTCCGCCGGAAAACCGTCGGACCCATTTCTTTTAACAAAACCGAGTTCCCCTAAAAAAGTTATCACCAATAGAAATGCTTCATTAAGGCGGCCGGGCCGCAAAGTGGGGCAGGCTTTCCAAACCGCCGACTGACGGTCAATATTCAAGTTGCGGGGGCAGGCTGAGACGATGTCTCTCTCTGTTGTGGCGTGGTCTCCCGGGCGCGTTGCCCAAATCAGATGTGCGCGATATTATACTAAACATCCCCGTGAAATAAATATCGCGCAGATGTGCGATTCACGTTCGCGACAATATCAAAGATCGTCATTCCCGTAGCGCTTCTGGGCGGGAATCCAGCGGCTTTCTCTGTTGTGGCAAGGTCTCCATCTCTCGGTTATGGCAAGGTCTCCCGACCTTGCCATCCGCGTTGACCGAAGGTCTCCAAAGATATCCCTATCCTATTGACCGTTATGGAATCTGACCCATGCCGGCCCGCTTCAGCATTCTCATCGCAAGAGAGGGATACGGTTTGGGCTTCTAGACCAAAAACTTTGGAGACCTTCGGTCGGCAGCGTGACGCGGTCGGGAGACCGCGCCACAACCAGAGAATCCCCCTCCCTTGATGGG
>DBMO01000004.1 GCA_002298995.1 Desulfarculales bacterium UBA696 | reverse complement strand
TTGAGCAACAGCCCCTTTATCGTGCCCGCCGCGGCAATCGGTGGGCACGATAAAACCGTGCCCACCCTACGTACTCGGCCCGCGCGTAAACCGGCCCACCACAATTATAGCATCATCCGCACGAAAGCCCGAGCTGTTCGAAGTATTTTCTGACTTCCTTTGCCAGGATGCGAATCCGCGGGTGCGCATGGCTGGATTCCCTCAGGCCTATGAAGTGCTTCCAACCGCTGAATCGGCCGGATACGAAGATCTCACCCTTGAGCAGATTCGGCAAAATATCGCGTGCAATCTCGGGCCGAAGGCCTCGCGCAACATCCTGCCTGTACCAGTCGAAAATGTTCTCGGCGCGCATGAGCCATTCCCGCACAATCGGATTGTCGCCGGAAACTCCCCCCTTGGATTCATCGTGGAAGGCTTCGAGTTCCTCGGGCAAAATCAGCACCATGCCCTTGTTTTTGTAATTCACATACCGGGTGCTTTCCTGGGTAAACGAGAAAACCCTGTGGCGCACCACTTCGTGGGTGATGCCCCGGTCGCAGACGAACCGGAACACAAACACCGGCAGATCCAGCTCGGGGTCGCTTTTCAGCATCTTTAGCTGATCGTCTTCGGTAATTAGAGAGGCCTTGTAAGGTATTTTATCGACGTTTTCCGTTGCCGGTTCGAACAGGTTCGGAAAGTTGCGGTTAAGCGCCGCGGTCAGAAACTGAAAAGCAGGCGGATCGCTGTTTTTGAGGCATTGCAGGGTCTCGATCCAGGCCCTGAAGTTGCCGGCAAGTATAAAGCCGGACGAGCCGTTCGCGCCCAGCGGGAAAATTCTGTGAAAGCCCAGCCTGTCCTTCAGGCTGCACAGAACAGAGTCATATGCAAGCGGCCGGGCGGCACCCGATGTTCCGTCCTTGGGTTCGACCCTAAGCACGATATTGCTGTGTTCCAGAACGGAGAGGTGTCCGTGAGATTTTAGCATCAGCACAAAAGATTTTGCCGAAGTCTCGGTGATCTTGTCCTCGGACTTGTAGGCGGTCCTTCCGCAAACTTCGATCAATTCCAGCGCCCGCTTCTCTTCGGAAGGAGCCAAGCCATAAGGAAAAACCGCACTCTTTACGAACTGGATACTCATCGATTACCCCTCCCTCTGGAAAAGTCTTCCCTTGCCCCGAAGAATTCCGGAGATGAACAAAGAAATCCCCGGTCGGGCCGGCTGAATATAATGGCATTGAATTAAGACGGGAAATACCGGATTATCGGTGTGGAAACACGGGCATCGCCTCGCTTGTCCCGTAGATTCCCTTTTACCAGAATCACAGGAAATCTGAAAGATTTTATTCCCATGGAAAATCGCGATCTTAACTTGTGAGCGGAGCGTTGGAAAGCTTTTGCCGGCCCGAGTTCGAAAAGGGCTAAAAATGTCCCAAAAACTCATGAAAATGAGGAATACGATGAAAAATCCGGAACACGTGAGGACGCACGCTTGCCGGTTCTTCTCATGCCCCGCCTCATACCTGGCAGCGTGGCTCTTTGCGGCCGCTTTGCTCCTGCATCCCGCAGCGAATGCCGCACCGGCTAGAGTTATCGTCCTCACCGACGCCGCCGGCCTGGGAGACAAGGGTTTCAACGACGTATGCTGGCAGGGGGTGCTCAAGGCCGGGAAGGATTTCGGATTCGAACCGCTCTTCCTCCAGTCCCGCGAGCAGGCCGATTATGCCTCCAACTTGACCCTTGCCGCCGGGAATTCCGATATCGTGGTCACGCTCGGCTACCTGTTCACCGACTCGCTAAAACAGGTTGCGCCCCACTTCCCGAAGACGCGCTTCATCCATATAGAAGGAGATATTCAATCCGACAATCTGGCCTGCTATGATTTCAGGTCCGAGGAAGGCGGTTTTCTCGCCGGCCTGGTGGCGGGGCTTTTCACGAAGAAGAATAAAGTAGGCGTGGTATCCGGAATGGACATTCCGCCGGTGGAAGCCTACGTGAGCGGGTTCCGGGCCGGTGTGAAAACAGCCGGGAAAGCAAAAGGATCGACGGTCGAAGTCAATATCGCCTCGGCGGGATCTTTCAACGATCCGGTGAAGGGCAAATCGCTTGCGAAGACCCTCATCGACAAGGGAGTTGATGTGATTTTTCGCGTCGCCGGCAACACCGGTGTCGGGGTTTCCGAAGCTGTGAGAAGCGCCGGCGGAGTGTTTCTAATCGCCGAGGACCTGGACCAGGACGCCGAGATGCCGGGAAAGATACTTGCCAGCACCCTAAAGCGTATGGACGTAGCCATCTACAATGCTATTCGCGACACCTTGGAAAGCCGATTCAAGGCAGGCCATTTCTGGCTCGGGGCAGCCGAAGGGGCAATCGATCTGAGTGAGATGAAATATTCGGCCGAGATGTTCGCACCCGCCGATATCGAGCGAGTAAAAAAGGCAAAGACGCTCCTCAGGAGCGGAGAGCTGAAAATACCCCGGCGCCCGGCTGAGGTTGACGGCTTCGCGGCCCCGGAGCTGTAGCCGGCCGTCATTTCGCCATCGAGGATGTAGGGCGGGCACGGGCTTTATCGTGCCCACCGAAAGCGGCGGTGTGCACGATAAAACCTGTGCCCACCCTACTTTATCCATTTGCTTGTATTTCAAACGGTGTGCAAGAGAGACTATCTAGTGTCATCTTCCTACGCCCCAATTGTCGAATTCAGGAATATCTCAAAAAAATTCGCATCCTTCCACGCGAACAGAAATATTAATCTTCGCATCGAAGCCGGTGAGATCCACGCAATCGCGGGCGAGAACGGGGCGGGAAAGAGCACGCTGATGAACGTGCTCTTCGGGCGGCTGATCCCGGACGCCGGGTCCATAATGTTGCGGGGAAGGCCGCTTTGGCTGCGAAGCCCTCGTGATGCCATTCGAGCCGGGATCGGAATGGTCCCTCAGGAAGTTCTTTTCTTTCCACAGCTTTCGGTTCTGGAAAACATAATTCTGGGGAGCGAGCCTTCACGTGTCGGAGTGATAGGAAGGCGCGCGGCCGAAAAAGAGGTCCTGCGCCTCCGTGACGCCTTCGGGTTCGAGATCGACCCGCATCTTCCTGCCGGGGAGCTTCCCTTTGCCGCCCGGCGGCAGGTCGAGCTTATGAGGATGCTCTACCGCAGGGCCGAAATACTTATTCTCGATGAGCCGACAAGCTCTCTCGGACCGATGGAGGTCGAAAAATTTCTCGATGTGCTTCGCTCTTTTCGTTATGGGGGCAGGACTGTCATTTTCATAAGCCACAGGCTCGATGAGGTGTTCGCCGTTGCCGACAAAATAACGGTGCTAAGGCGCGGGAAATTGGTCGAAACCCTCGAGTCGAATAAAACCTGCAAGGAGGAAATTGCCCGCTTGATGGTAGGCCGGGATGACCTTGCCCAATCGAGCGTCGGGGATGAGGACCGAAATCGCCCATCAGCTGCGGCAGAGGCTTCCCCGCTCCTGGACGTCGAGGGACTTTGCATGGAACCAGCGGGCCCTGAGCCGCGAATCGAATGCATCTCCTTCACGGTTGCCAGTGGAGAAATATTCGGAATCGCCGGAGTTGTGGGAAATGGTCAGCGCCTGCTCGCTCGCGCCCTTTCGGGAAGAGAAAAGGCATCGGGCGGCAAGATCATCTTCGGCGGGACCGACATAACGGATCTCGATGTGGATGCGAGGCTTCGGGCAGGTATATCCCGGCTCCCGGAAAACCCTTCCGACGAGACGCTGCTGCCAGATAATCCTCTTTGGGAAAATTTCCTTCTCGGGAGGCAATTCGAAGGCGAATTCCAGAAAAGGGGAATTATACGCAAACACGAAGCGCTTCAATTCGCGCGCGATCTTATTTCCGAGAACGGCATCGCGGCACGCAGCCCCCTTGACCCTCCGGCAAGCCTGTCGGGAGGAAACCGACAGAAAGCCGCCCTCGCTCACATTTTTTCCCTTCGCCCGAAACTTGCGATATTGGAGCAGCCATCGCGCGGACTCGACCTGCACGCGTCAGCCCGAATGCGGGATAGAATTTTCAAGCTGAGCGAGCAGGGAACGGCTATTATAGTGCTATCCTTCGATCTCGACGAACTTCTGTCATCGTGCGACCGCATCGCCGTGATTTACCGCGGCAAACTGATGGGAACAGTGTCACGCAGCGAATTCTCCCGCGAGACCCTCGGCAGGTGGATGGTTGGAATTGGCGCCTGAGATGAAATTCGCGCTCGAAGAGCAATAATTCCGAGTGCTGCACTTTGCCCAAATGGAAAGCTTCGTCAATGTCTAGTTAGCAAATGTAAAGAGGGTAGAATGGGTGGCCCGGATTCATATCCGGGCGCGAAGCGCAAGAAGTGTAGTCACCACATCCGGTTCCTTCTCGATTTTCTTCGCCGGGCTTCTTGTGCTAGCGCACCCGGATATGAATCCGGGCCACCCACTGGTTGGAACCCCGAGGCGTCATTGGTGATAACGCCACCATGCACGGGAGACCACGCCATAGCCGGGAACCATCAACCAGGAATACCGCATGGTTTGTCCTTGCCTGCTCCCTAAGCTGTTGGAGAAAACTTGAGATCAGATTGGAATTCATCTCCCGCAACGCTCCTATTTGCCTTATCCATAGGCATCTTTCTTTGCATGGCATTGGCGGCGGCAATCGGTGCGCGTCCGTTGGATCTTGTGCAAACAATCTGGATGGGGGCGTGGGGAACGACCGATGCGGCGATAAATACGCTAACCAAGATGACGCCTCTGCTTCTGACCGGGCTTGCCGTGGCGCTTGCTTACAGGGCGGGGCTTTTGAATGTCGGATGCGAAGGACAGCTTACATTGGGGGCGCTCGCCGGCGCAGCCGTCGCGCTCGCGTGCGCTTCTTTGCCGTCATTCTTGCTGCTCCCGCTCTGCCTTGTCGCCGGTGGGCTGACCGGGGGTATTTGGGCCTGGCCGGCCGTGGTGCTGCGAAGGCGGCGCGGAGTCCACGAGGTGATAAGCACTCTTTTATTAAATTACCTGGCAATAAACATCTGCGGCTACCTTGTTTCGGGACCGCTTGGCGACGGGTCGGCCATGGGCAGGACCCCGCCTATTCCGCCGGGGGCCGAAATGCCCGCAATCTTCCACAGCGGATCGCTCCACCTCACCGCAGCCCCGCTTCTTGCCCTACTGCTGTGTTTTTGCGCATATTTCTGGCTTTCACGGACGATCTGGGGGTTCGAGGCGAGGGCCGTTGGCGCAAACCCTGAAGCGGCCCTTAACGCCGGGATTTCGGCGGCAAAATGGCAGACGCGGATCTTTATCGCTAGCGGCTCCCTCGCGGGACTTGCCGGGGCGTTCGAGGTCGCCGCCGTTCACCACCGGTTTTACAGGGCTTTTTCACCGGGCTATGGGTTCGACGGCCTGACCGCCGCGTTCCTGGCAAACGGCTCGCCGGAATGGCTCTGGCTGAGCGCGATTTTCCTATCGAGCCTGCGCTCCGCGGATAAATGGCTGCAAATAGGACTAAACGTCTCCCCCAACTTTATCTGGGTTATACAAGCCGTGCTACTGCTCTGCGTTGCCTGCAGGCAGCGGCTCGGGAGCGGCTTTTTTCGGCTGCTCAACAGGTTTCGAACCAGTCCGGCCCCGAACGAGCACCTCGAAGGGTGAGGAAGAGAGAGTAATGTCGATATCAATTAAAAAGCGATATGGGACTCTATTTCTCGCGCTGTTCATCCTTGCAGGTTTTTTCTCACTCGCCTGCAATGCCCGGGAAGGTCCGGCCGATCTGGTCATCATCAACGGCAAGATCGCCACGGTGGACGAAAACCGGCCGGATGCAGAGGCGCTGGCGGTCCGAGGCGACATCATCGTGGCGGTGGGGAGCAGCAGCGATATCCGCCCTTATATAGGCCATACCACAAAGGTTTTGGACATCAAGGGCAACTTCGCGATGCCGGGATTCATAGAAGGCCACGGGCACCTGACCCTGCTTGGCCGGTCCAAAATGGAGCTTGACCTTACAACGGCCGCCAATTGGGATGAAATTGTCTCGATTGTTAAAGACGCCGTCCGAAAGGCCAGGCCCGGAGAGTGGATTCTAGGCACCGGATGGCACCAGGAAAAGTGGGACAAGACTCCCTCGCCTTCTATTGAAGGCTACCCATCCGATGAGGCTCTAAACGCTGTTTCTCCACAAAATCCGGTGCTGTTGACCCATGCCAGCGGGCACGCCATTTTCGCTAATGCCAGGGCACGGGAAATGGCCGGGGTCAACAGGGAAACGTCCGATCCGCAAGGTGGAAGAATTCTAAGGGATCCCGAAGCCAACCCCACCGGGGTGTTTTTCGACGGCGCGGAGGGCCTTATCAGAAAGGCTTACGATGAAAGCCTTGCCCGGCTAACACCGCGGGAGGCGGAAGCCCACTCCCGCCAGGCAGTCAATCTTGCCGTCCAGGACTGCCTCTCAAAGGGCGTTACCAGCTTTCAGGATGCAGCCTCTTCTTTCAAGGATATAGACCTATACAAGAAAATGGCACAAGAGCAAAACCTTGGAATCAGGCTGTGGGTGATGATCCACGAGGACAACCAATCTCTCGCCTCCAATATCGGCCGGTACAGGATCGTGGATTTCGGCGACAGGAGGCTTACAGTGCGGGCCGTCAAGAAATTCATGGACGGCGCTCTCGGCTCCCATACGGCCTGGATGCTCGAACCCTATTCCGACCTTCCCGAGAGCACGGGATTAAACGTTGAATCCATCCAGGAAATCCTTGATGCGGCGCGCCTCGCCATCAAAAACGATTTCCAGTTTTGCGTACATGCAATAGGAGACCGCGCAAATCGCGAGACCCTCGACATCTATGAGACTGTCTTCAAGGAGTATCCCGGCCGCAAGGTGCTTAGGTGGCGGATCGAACACGCACAGCATCTCAATCCCGCCGATATTCCCCGGTTTGCCCGGCTTGGGGTAATTGCATCGATGCAGGCCATACATTGCACATCCGACGGCCCATGGGTCACAAAAAGGATCGGGGCAAAGCGCTCCGAGGAGGGTGCCTACGTCTGGCAAAAGCTTGAGCGAGTCGGCGCAACCGTTATGAACGGGACCGATACACCCGTGGAAGATGTTAACCCGATCCCAAACTTCTATGCCGCCGTAACCAGAAAGCTGCCAGACGGTTCCATCTTCTATCCCGATCAGCGCATGAGCCGCGAAGAAGCGCTGCGGGCCTACACTATCAATAATGCCTACGGCGCATTCGAGGAAGATATAAAAGGGTCGCTCAAGCCCGGAAAACTGGCTGATATTACGATTCTTTCAAAGGATATCATGAAGATTCCCGAAGATGAAATCCCCGGCACAAAGGTGGAGTATACAATCGTTGGGGGCAAGATTATGTATCAGAGGCAGTGATCGGCAAATGCATTAAGAGTGGGCAAAGTAGCTCCTATGCGGCGTACTTGATAATTTCAAGCTCCGCGGCTGCATTCACTTTCTCCAGCAACTGCTCCACCCGCTCCATTACAGTGTCTTCCAGCAAATACTCACTGCAGTTCTCGCACTGCAAAACAGGCAGGCCTTTCAAGATCACGATTGTTGTCTCGCTGATCTTGAATGGCAGATCAGTTACAACGGGTTTTACTTTAGATCCACAGACACGGCACTTCATGAGGAGATCCTCCTGTTTCTGAAGTCTTCATCCCATTCCTCCGGGTCCGGGCGGTAGGCCGTAATGATACGGACATTTTCCCATTCAACATCTACGGCGAACAGTATGTGGAATGTCTCTCCATGGTGCTCCGACCGGACCAGATAGCTCGGAAGATACTTGTCCTCAGGATATCGTTCAATAATCTCATATTCAAGGCAAGACATTAAGATGGACTGCCGTGAAATGTACCTGCCTTCGAGACGCATGTTGACGTGGTAAGTCCACAGGATCTTTCTGCCGGCCACGCATTTCTGAATGAATTCGAGAGGATCATCAGGAAGTACTGGATTAGGCGCCATGGAATATCCTGGTGTATAGCCTGTTTGTCTGTCTGGCTGCTTGTAGACTTACCGTTCGTGGAATCGGCTCCAATTGAGCAGCAACACCCACCCGGTAGCAGAAGGGCCGCTGACCAGTCCGGATTTACGCTAAGCTCCTACTTGCATGGATAACTCCATCAGGATACGACCATAACGCACTGACGTCAATCGGGAGAGGTCCGGTGCAGTTCCATTTCCCAAAGAAATCCCGCCGATAGCTCAACTTTGCAATTTTTCAAAATCTGATCTAAAAGTGAAACACCTTGAGCGGCTATTGTCGGGCATTAATTGCCCTATTTGATGGCGAGACACCTTACAAGGATCCCTAGATCTATGTCGGCCCTGATCGACTTGACATCCCTCACGGTCGGGAAAGCCGCCCCGCTGCTCCTCGCGGCTTTTGGCGGACTGGTTTGCGAACTTGGCGGGCTGATCAATTTCGCCCTCGAAGGGATGATGCTGTGCGGGGCTTTTGCCGCGGTGCTTGGGACATGGGCCACCGGCTCGCCCTGGCTGGGGCTTCTGTTCGGCATAACAGCCGGAATAATTGCCTCGGCGATGCACGCGACTGCAAGCCTCAAGCTCGGGGCAAACCAGATCGTCAGCTCGATTGCAGTAAACCTGCTCGCCGCTGGGCTCACCGGGCTGCTTTTGAACCAGATTTTCGGAGTGTACGGGACCTCGCCCACAGTGGCTAAGCTCCCCGAAATAAGCACTTTGCTGCACCGCAACATGACATCTCCCGGCGGAATTTTTGAGGGGATTTCGATCCTGGTGCCGGTTGCATTTGCGCTCGCGGGCGTAGTGATAGCGTTTCTGAGGTGGACTGTTGCCGGATTGCGCCTCAAGGCCTGCGGAGAAAGTCCCGAAGCCGCCGCGGCAGCCGGGCTGCCTGTTTTTCGAATCAGGTTTTTGGCGGCATGCGCCGGAGGTGCGCTGGCGGGAATGGCAGGGGCGTATCTATCGATCGGGGACCTTTCACAGTTCGTTGAGAATATGACCCAGGGAAGGGGATATCTCGCCATTGCGGCGGTAATACTCGGAAGGTGGAGGCCGGCTGGGGTGCTCGCGGCGGTACTTTTCTTCGGATTTTGCGACGCGGCCTCTGAATGGCTCTCCGTCAGATGGACCGCGCTTCCCGAGCAGCTCTTTTTCGCCCTGCCCTACGCGGCCTGTTTCGCAATTCTCGCCTTCCACTCGGGAAAAAGACGCCCGCCTTCAGCATTGGGGCGGGTTGAGCGCTGATGGTGGCCGAACCCAAACCTGTCTTTCCCGAAAAGCGAAATCCAACACTCCGGCATCAATTGTTGGACTTCGCTTTTTGTAATTCCAACTGCTGATTGTATTCCATCAGCGCTCTTTGACTTACCTGCAATCGTGGACGTCATAAACCTCTTCCCATTCCGGCCCATTTCATTTTCGATCCCTGCGGGATATACTCGAAAATTGCATTGGGGCGGGGTTTTCCTTGACTTTTACTTGCCCCTTTTTTAGAAGTGTTCGATTGTCCTGAAATTTTTAACGATCAGCGGAGATGGAATGGAAGCCCTTCAGGCCGTTAGAGGCATGAATGATATATTACCCGACCAGGTCGGGTGGTGGCAAAAGGTCGAGAAGACGGCGCGCGAAGTTCTCGAAAATTTCGGCTATAGGGAGATCCGCACGCCGGTTGCGGAAAAGCTCGAATTATTCGCAAGAAGTATTGGCGAGAGCACGGATATCGTCGAAAAGGAGATGTACTCGTTCCAGGACAGAAACGGCGACTTTCTGGCCCTTCGCCCCGAAGCGACCGCATCCGTTGTTCGGGCCTACATTCAGCACAATCTCCAGGCCGATCCAATACTTCAAAAATTCTACGCAGTCGGGCCGATGTTTCGCCACGAACGGCCTCAGAAGGGGCGCTACCGGCAGTTTCACCAAATCGACGCGGAGGTCTTCGGCATCGATTCCCCGATGATCGACGCCGAGATAATGCACATGCTGCACCTTTTCCTGGAGCGCCTCGGCGTCTCGGGCATCATGCTAAATATCAATACCCTGGGATGCCCCGAGTGCAGGAAGACCTATAGGAAGGTCCTGCAGGACTACCTTATTGCGGCCGGAGACGATTTCTGCCCCGACTGCCTGCGCCGGAGAGTAACGAATCCGCTGCGCGTTTTCGACTGCAAGGTCGAGCGCTGCAAGGCCCTGATCACGGGAGCGCCGGCTATTATGGATTCGATAGATGACGAGTGCCGCGCGCATTTTGACGCAGTAAGGGGGTATCTTACAAGGCTTGGCACTCCCTTTGTCATAAACCCGCGCATGGTGCGGGGGCTCGATTACTATATGCGAACGACCTTCGAGGTCGTAACGGACCGCCTCGGGTCACAGAACGCAATCGGCGGCGGAGGCCGCTACAACGGGCTTGTGAAAGACCTCGGCGGCCCCGACGTTGCGGGGATCGGATTCGCGATAGGAATGGAGCGCTTGATACTGCTCCTCCAGCAGGACCAAACCGAACCGGCCCGAGCGGCTCAGGTTTTCGTTGCCGCCCTCGGAGAAGCGGCCGGGGCTCGCGGCTTCCTGCTCGTACAAGAGCTTCGGGACCGAGGGATAGAGGCGGAAATGGATTACGAAGGCCGCAGCCTCAAGAGCCAGATGCGCCGGGCGGACAAGACCGGGGCACGCTACGTCCTGATCCTTGGTGAGGACGAACTGAACAGGGGTGAAATCCAGCTTCGCGACATGCGCGAAAAGACCCAGAAGAACCTGCCGCTGGATGGAGTCGTCGGGGAAATGCTTGAACTGAGCGAAAGATCTTAATCTTGCACAATCATGCAGAGGCGGCGGTCTTTGCTAAAGGATAGTTCGCAATGGAGGAAATCAAGGTGGATGGAGTGGAAACCCGGGACCGGGAGAATCCGGAACAGTTTCCGGATGTGAGCGCTGTCGTTTTGGACCAGCTCGGCGAATGGCAAAAGGCAACCGACTGCAACAGCCTGCGGGCGGAGGACGTTTCAAAAGAAGTAGTGCTCATGGGCTGGGTTCAGCGGCGGCGCGACCACGGCGGGCTCATCTTCGTCGATTTGCGGGACCGGGAAGGGCTCACCCAGGTTGTCTTCGACCCCCAGATCAGCCCGGAGGCCCACGCAAACGCCGAAAACCTTCGAAACGAATTCGTCATAGCCACAAAGGGAAAAATCCGGCCTCGCCCCGAAGGAATGGCCAATCCCAAGCTGCCGACCGGTGAAATCGAGGTAGCGGCAACCGAACTGCGGGTCCTCAACACCTCCAAGACCCCGCCCTTCCATGTTGAAGACGAAGTTGACGTAAACGAGAATACCAGGCTCAGGTATCGATACCTCGACCTTCGTCGCCCGAAGCTCTATAAGAACCTGCTGCTGCGCCACAAGGTTGCCCAGCTTACGCGCGGCTTTTTCAACGACCTCGGGTTCATCGAAGTCGAAACCCCGGTACTCACCAGGAGCACCCCGGAAGGCGCTCGCGATTACCTCGTGCCGAGCAGGGTAAACCCTGGAAAATTCTATGCACTGCCCCAGTCGCCGCAGCTTTTCAAGCAGCTTTTGATGGTTTCCGGCTTCGAGCGGTATTACCAGATCGTAAAGTGCTTCCGTGACGAGGACCTGCGCGCGGACAGGCAGCCCGAATTCACCCAGCTCGACCTCGAAATGTCCTTTATCCGCGAGCAGGATATCTATGACATGATCGAGGGCTGGATCGAGCGCCTCTTCGGCGAAATAATGGGTATGCGCGTAAGCCTGCCGTTTCCGCGCATGACTTACGCCCAGGCGATGGACCTGTATGGGACCGACCGCCCGGACACTCGCTTTGGCCTGCCGCTCCAGGATGTAACCAGTATAGTGGCGGAATCCGACCTGCGCGTGTTCAAGCAGGCCATCGAACGCGGGGGGATCGTCAAGGCGCTGCGGGTCCCCGACGGAGCGCGCCTCAGCCGCAAAGAGTTGGATGATCTCACCGAATTTGTTAAAATTTTTGGGGCGCAGGGTCTTGCCTGGATAAAAATCCAGCCCGACGGCTGGCAGTCACCGATAACGAAGTTTTTGCCCGAAAACGTACAGAAGAACCTGACCGACACACTCGGGCTCAAGCTTGGCGACATAGTCCTTTTCGGCGCCGACCAGCGAAAGGTCGTAAACGATTCGCTCGGAAACCTCAGAGTTCGCATCGGTCAGAGCCTGGGGCTGATCGATTCGCAAGCGTTCAACTTCGTCTGGGTAACCGACTTTCCGCTGGTTGAATGGGACCACGAAGAGAAGCGCTTCACTTCGGTCCACCACCCGTTCACATCGCCTGCCGAAGAGGACCTGGAGCTTCTGGAAACCAGTCCCGAGAAGGTGCGAAGCCGCGCATACGACCTGGTGCTAAATGGCACGGAAATCGGCGGGGGAAGCATCCGAATCCACCAGACGCCGACCCAGGAGCGCGTTTTCAGAACCCTTGGCATCTCTTCTGAAGAGGCCTACGAAAAATTCGGGTTTTTGCTCGAAGCGCTCCAGTACGGCGCTCCTCCGCACGGCGGGGTTGCCTTCGGTCTCGACCGCCTGGTCATGCTGCTGAGCGGTTCGAGTTCGATTCGCGACGTGATCGCTTTCCCGAAGACCCAGAAGGCAACGTGCCTCATGACCGGCGCGCCTTCGGATGCCGATCTGAACCAACTTTTGGAACTGTGCCTCAAAGTCGAGGCCGAGCGGAAAAAATAAGGGCGGCAAGAGGTAATAAAAATGGCCCGGTGGAACCCCAAGAAAAGAGTTCTCGACCGCGAGCGGTCCGGATCGTCACGCAGGGGCGTCCTGAATGCGGACGAGCCGAACCTGATGCGGGATATTTTCCCCTACGAAAAGGTCCCGCTGATCGACTTCGATCACATGCTCCTTCCGATCGACCCGGCCGAGGAGATGTTTATAACCGACACCACCTTCCGGGACGGCCAGCAGGCGCGGCCGCCCTACACGGTAAAGCAGATCGAGACCATATTCGACCTGCTACACCGGCTCTCCGGGCCAAACGGGGTTATCCGCCAATCCGAGTTCTTCCTCTATACCGATAAGGACAAAAAGGCTCTCGAAGCCTGCCTGGCCAAAGGCTACGCATACCCGCAGATAACCGGCTGGATCAGGGCAGTCGAACAGGACCTGGACCTGGTCGCGCGATACGGCCTCAAAGAGACCGGGATTCTCACGTCGGTATCGGATTATCACATTTTCCTGAAACTCCAGATAGACCGGGCTGGCGCCCTGGAAAAGTACCTCAAGATCGTTCGGGCGGCGGTCGAGAAAGGCATCATCCCTCGCTGCCATTTCGAGGACGTAACGCGGGCCGACGTATACGGCTTCTGCATCCCGATGGCAATCGAGCTGATGCGGATTCGGGAGGAAAGCGGGGTGGATGTAAAAATCCGCCTGTGCGACACGCTCGGGTTCGGCGTCACCTACCCCGGCTCGGCCCTGCCAAGAAGCGTCCCGAAGCTCGTGCGAGCCTTTATAGACGAGGCCGGGGTGCCGGGTCACCTGCTCGAATGGCATGGGCATAACGATTTTCACAAGGTGCTGGTAAATACTTCGACCGCATGGCTCTATGGGTGCGGCGGGGCTAACGGAACTCTGCTTGGATTTGGCGAACGCACGGGAAACGCTCCCATAGAAGGGCTTATTTTCGAATACATCGGCCTGAAGGGCGATTCGAACGGGGTCGATACGACCGCCATAACCGATATCGTAAACTACTTCAAATCCGAGCTCGCATACAAAGTCCCTCCGAACTATCCTTTCGCGGGAGATGATTTCAACGCGACGCGCGCCGGAATTCACGCCGACGGCCTGGTTAAAAACGAGGAAATCTACAACGTATTCGACACGAGCAAGCTCCTTAACCGCCCGATAAGCATCATAGTAACCGACAAGTCGGGGGTGGCGAGCGTTGCCTACTGGGTGAACCTGCGGCTGAATCTCGAAGGGGAGCGCCGCCTCGACAAGCGCCATCCGGGCATTTTGAAGATGCATAAGCGGGTGATGAGCGAGTATGAAACCGGCCGCAACACCTCGATTTCCAATGAAGAACTCGAACGCTGGGCAAGACGGTTTTTGCCCGAGTACTTCATAAGCGAATTCGACCTCCTCAAGCGCCGCGCCTACGCGCTTGCGGCCCACCTTGTCGAAGAGGTAGTCGAAAGCGAGACCATCAAGAGCCTCGATCCGCAGCGCCAGGAGCCGCTCCTGCAAACATTCCTGGAGCTGAACCCCTTCATCCAGTATGTTTACGTAACCGACAGCGCCGGGCGCAAGATCACGCGCAATATTACCCACATCATTGATAAGGCAAAATACGAATCGGCCAAGGTCGGCGAAGACCTCTCCGACCGCGACTGGTTTATCGCCCCGACAGTCGACGGCAAGGTGCATGTCACCGATTTTTATACGTCCCGCTACACTGGAGCGCTTTGCATAACCGTTTCGGCGCCGATCCGGAACGAATCGGACGAAATCGTCGGGATCCTTGGGATAGACATCCGCTTCGAAGACCTCGCCAAAATGGAGGAAAACGGAGAACTGGGCAGGTAGCTTTATTTTCACCTCAGAGATCTGTGTCCTCTGCGTTCTCTGCGGTGAAAAACAAAAAAGGGGGGGGCTGTGCACCGAATCGGGGGGATTGCCGGAGTTTGCCTGATCTTGTGCGCCTTTGTCCTGAGCTGCTCGAAGCCCGGCTATAAGCCTCCCGCGCCGGGTGTCCCGCCCGTAACGGGCCTGAAATCCCAGAGACCTTACCAGATAAAGGGCATATGGTATTATCCGTTGTCGAAAGCGGATGGGTTCGTCGAAGAGGGGATCGCCAGCTGGTATGGGGCCGATTTTCACGGAAAGCGAACCGCCTGCGGCGAACCCTACGACATGTGGGCGCTGACCGCCGCGCATAAGACCCTGCCCCTGGGGACCTACGTCAAGGTTACCAATCTTCAGAATCAAAAATCGATAATTCTGCGGGTAAACGACCGCGGACCTTTTGTCGCCGGCAGGGTAATAGACCTGTCGTGCAAATCGGCCCAGGAACTTGGCAGCTACGGCCGCGGGACGGCCCCTGTGCGGGTCGAGGCGGTGCAGGTGGCGTCCGAGTTCAAAGTCGGGCAGGATACTTTCTGGAAAGTTGACCCGCCGCCATCTTTCCGGTACGGCAGCTTCGCCGTACAGATTGGCGCTTTCCGCGACCAGGGCAACGCTACAAGGTTGAGGGACAAGATGGCGGCAGCGAAGGTAGAAGCCAGGGTCGCGCAGGGATTGGATAAGGGCGCAACGATCTATCGCGTGCAGGTGGGAAACTACAGCGACCTGATGGCGGCAAAGCAGGAAGTGGACCGCTTCAAGTCGGGCGGATTTCCGGATGCTTTCGTGCTATCTGTTGAAGGGAATTAGAAGTGATCGAGATACTTGCATACCCGTCGGTTGAATCGGAGCGGAAGATCGGCGCGATTTCGAAGCGCAAACCGGGCGCCGACCCAGCCCTTGAAAAGAAGGTGGCTGAAATAATTGATGCCGTTAAATCTGACGGGGATGAGGCGCTGGTGCGCTTTACTCGGGAGTTCGACGCCCCGGAAATGGAGCGTGACCAAATCACGGTCTCCGATGCTGAAATAGAGGCCGCTTTATCCGGGATAGAGCCGGGGTTTCTCGATATCCTGCGCCAGGCCATCCGAAATGTCGAAGAATTCCACCGGCAGCAGATTCGAAGTTCTTATTTTATTACACGGCCCGACGGTACATTTCTGGGCCAGATGGTAAGGCCGGTAAAGGCGGCCGGGCTATATATCCCCGGGGGGATGGGAGGCGAAACGCCGCTCATCTCATCAGTTGTCATGAATGCGGTCCCGGCAAGGCTCGCCGGGGTGCGCGACATAGCCATGACGACCCCGCCCCGAAAAGACGGGAGCGTAAATCCGCACCTCCTCGCCGCGGCCAGGGAGGTCGGCGTTACAAGGATTCACAGGGCGGGAAGCGCCTGGGGGATTGCCGCGCTCGCATACGGGACCGAGGCGATTTCGCCTGTGGACGTGATCGTGGGTCCCGGAAATATGTACGTCGCCCTGGCAAAAAAGCTGGTCTCCGGAGAGGTCGGAATAGACATGATAGCGGGGCCGAGCGAAATTCTCATCATCGCGGACGAGTCCGCCAGGGCCGATTTTATCGCGGCGGACCTGCTCAGCCAGGCAGAACACGATTCTTCGGCAAGCGCAATCTGCATAACTACCAGCAGGGGCCTTGCGGATGAGGTTTCAAAAAGCCTTGAAGACCAGCTTTTGGCGCTTCCAAGGCGCGATACCGCCGCTGCATCCATAAAGGCCTACGGCGCCGTTTTCGTGGTGGATAGCATCGAATCCGCTATTGCGCTCGCGAACAGGATTGCCCCGGAACATCTCGAACTGCATGTAAAAGAACCCCTGCCTCTGCTCGGCATGATCGAAAACGCGGGGGCGGTTTTCATTGGAGACCGCACGCCGGAGCCGGTCGGCGACTACTTCGCCGGTCCCAACCACGTGCTCCCGACCGCCGGCAGCGCAAGGTTTGCCTCGGCCCTCGGGGTGGAGGATTTTCTAAAGAAAACCAGCGTAATCGCCTATTCGAAGCAGGCATTCGACCGCGATGCCCAGTCGATCATCCAACTGGCCGAACTCGAAGGCCTCGACGCCCACGCGCAGTCGGTGCGAATCAGGTTGGGGAAATGAGGGGCGGGCCATATTATGTGGAACGGGCTTTCCAGCCTCCAACGTTGCTGAGTACCGGCCCTGCAGATCCGCTATGCTGTCTCTCCGATCACCCAGGCTATGTAGTCAGGCAGGCCCTGTTCGACCGGGAAGGCTATGATCTCGGGTGTTTCATAGCTGTGCAGGGCGCGCACCCGGTCTCTTAGCGAAGCGAAAAGGGGTGTCCTGGTTTTCATTATCAACAGGCATTCCTGCTCGTCGTGTACTTTCCCTTTCCACCTGTATATCGAGCGGATCGAGGGAACGATATTCGCGCAGGCTGCCAGCCTCTCTTCGACAACGGTGCGCCCTATCGCGGCCGCTTCCTCTTCGCTGCCGGCGGTTACCAATACGATAGACACTTCTTCCATGCGATTTTCCTCCGAGAAGGTCTGAGATGAAAGAAAAACCAGCACCACCGGAAATTCTTTCCAAAGTCCCGGTCAGGGTCTTCGAGCGACTGGTTAAAGACCTCCCGGCCGAGTCATTAGCGGAGATTCTAAAAGAAAACCCCTCCGTAAGAAAAGATGTTTTGGGAGGTTTTTCCCTCAGGCCGAAAAACATCGGCCTGACGCTTTCCAATCCGGCAACGATTTCCCGCCTCCAGCGACGGCTCCATACCGATATGGATTTTCTCAACATCGTCCTTAATGCCTGGTGCGAAGAATCAACGGCAATGGGCTACCTGGCGATGCTTGACGGTGATTTCGTTCTTTCCAGGTGGAAACAGATAAGGGATCTGCTCGGCCCCGAGCGGTTCTTTCTTGCCCTGTTCGCCCTCGATGCATTCGAAGATGAAAGATTTGCAGGTTTGCTGGAAAAAGAGGATTTCTGGACCCCGGCGCCGGATAGAAGCATCTATGAACTCCTTTTAGTCCCCATGACCGCCTGGAGCCGATTTGCATCCGAAAACCCCGAGAAGTTCGTCAAGCTTGACGATGATTTCAACAGGGAGTTGCGCAAGCTTTTTGGAGCCGATTTGCCAGTCTATGGAAGAGAACAGCCCTCGCCGATGCCTGAACCCGTCGAGCCCTCAAAAAAGGCCGAAAAGAGGTTTCAGAAGACCCTGGAAGACCTGGGCCACGCCAATGAGCAGCTATCCGCCTTCAAAGCTGAAAATGAAGCGCTTAGGAAGAAGCTGAAGGAGCTTGAAACCGATTTCGATCAAAAACTGCGCGATTCGGCCGCAAAACTAAAAAAGGAGCAGTTCGTCAGGTACGGGGACATGAAGCCGGGCAAACTGGCTGCCGATGCTTCCCGGCTGGCTTCACTCATCGATAGGACCAAAAGGGCGCTGGAACTCCAGGCTCGGGCAGACGAAGAGTACGGCCTGGTTTCGGAAATCCGGGCGAGGCTGCTCGAAGTCGATCTTTCGCTCGACAAAATCGAATCGGTTTTCGCCAATTCGCTCCTCGTTCACAAAGAGGTCGAGAAGGTAAAAAAGGCCCTGCTCGACGAAAAGAAGCGCATCCTGGGTTTGCCGGGCATCGGAAAGGTAGTCGGCAAAACACGTTCGGGCCCCGAGGGCGAACTGGCGCGCGGGATAAATCTGATTGACCCAGTCCCGGCCTCTCTCCACAATCTTGACAAACTGCGTGCGGCCATCGAGGTCCTCTCCGGCGCCGGTCTAATCGGCGAAGCCTCCGAGATTGAAGAGGCAATCCGCCATAAGAGAAAACAGGTCCTGGACGGAATCTACTCCAGGTTCGAGCCTCGCGGAGAGGCGCTAAAGCGTGGTAAATCCACGCCCCGAACCCTCGATGAATTCGTAAAATCCGGCGAGAGCAGACGATATGATCTTTTCGTCGATGGATACAACGTCTTGCTAAGGGCGCACGGGGAAAACGAGGAGCTTGTCAGGCAAAGATTCACGGAGCTGCGCGAAGGTTTTGTGGCAAAGGTAACGCAGCAGGCCGCGCACTTTTCCAGGGTTTTTCTAGTCTTCGATGGGGTTGAAAACTCGAGGGAAGTCCGGGGCAACACGGAAATCATTTTCACCGACAATCGGCAAAAATCGGCCGATGCGATGATAATTGAGAGGATATCGGCCAGGAAGGACAAGAAAATCCTCCTGGTAAGCGCCGATGAGGAAATCATTTCCAATACCCAGGATCGGGTTTTTGCGCTGATAGATCCAATTGATTTCTATATGTTTGTATTCGATTAGGCTAAAATAGCTCATTCCAGCGGCAGGCTTGAAAGCCTGTCGCATGTTTCCCCAGCACCCCCGCTCTTTCCAACCGGCTTCTCCATTGCATTGATCTGTTGCTGTGCTTAATTTCGTGATTGCTTTTCATTGGGCCCATTCGGCATTTCCAGAAAAATCCAGAATAATCATTGCCACCAAAGGAGAAGAATAATGGCTCTTACTTTACCCGACCTGTCTTTCCCCACGAATTCGCTCGAACCCTACATCAGCGCAAAAACGTTCGAATTCCACCACGGCAAACATCATAAGGCCTACGTGGACAACGGCAACAAGCTGATTGCCGGAACGGAATTCGAGAACCAGGACCCCGAATCGATTGTTAAAAAAGTGGTGGGAGACACCTCGAAGGCGGCCATTTTCAACAACGTGGCGCAGGCCTGGAACCATTCCTTTTTCTGGAAATGCATGAAGCCGAAAGGCGGCGGCGCTCCGACGGGTCCCGTTGCGCAGAAGATCCAGGCGGATTTCGGGAGTTTTGAAAAATTTGCGGAGGAGCTCAAAAATGCGGGCGTAACACAGTTCGGGAGCGGCTGGGCCTGGCTGGTGCAAAAAGGCGCCAAGCTGGAAATAATGAAAACCGCGAACGCCGACACCCCCATCGCCCACGGGATAAACCCCCTCCTTACGGTGGACGTCTGGGAACACGCCTACTATCTCGACTACCAGAACAGGCGGCCTGACTTCATCCAGGCGTTTATTGAAAACATCATCAATTGGGATTTTGTCAATTCGAACCTGAAATAAGAGTGCGCCCTTTAAGAATGCAAAAAGGCGGGAGGATTTCCCGCCTTTTTTGCATAAAAGTTGTTGCGCAGTGCCGTTGCACGACTACCGGAGCTAGTTCGGATATACGTTTCCGGTCTCGAGAATGCACCAGCCGTTTCGGGTCTTGCCGAGGAGCAGGTTTACCTGCCAGCCCTTGCGGCAGTGATCGGTGATCTCCTTGGGGACCCTCACCTCGACTATGCCCGTCGTTGCCACACCGGAGAGGATCAAAATGCCCGGATGCACCTGTTCGACGACAAAATAGTCGTCGAGTTCGGAAGTCCAGTACCTTGGGGCGTGACTTTGGGCGTATTCGTAGAGCAGCCTTGCAAGTCGTTCCGCGGCCGGCAGCTCGCGGGCCGCTTCCGCCGCCAGCCTGATCCCCCTGTCCGCCGTTTCCTTACCGATAAATTCCTTCTCCTCGAGCCATTTCACGAGCTTTTTGGTAACCACCCCAGCCGCCTGGAGCAACGCTTCCGAAGCCATTACCTTGCGGATCATGAAATAGTTCAAAAAATTGGAAAGCGAATTGAGGATCTTTTCGGGGCCGAATATTAAGCAAAATTCGAGATTTTTCTGAAAGTATAGCTTTTCGTAGAGGGCAACCTCCGACGAATTGTCCAGTTCATGATAGCCGTGCCCGTTCAGGCAATGCCGAAGTAAATCGACAACTTCTTCGTACCGGTTGAACGTGCGAGTTTTGAGCCGCCTCTGCTGGTCCTTGAGGAACCAGGCAAGCACCTCTTCAATGTTAGGATGCGCTACCGTGGGGAAATGCAGAACTTTTTTGCTCACAACCATACTTTTTACCACCTGAACTTGTACCCGATTACAACCGGTCGCCGCATTCGGGGCAGTACCGGAAATCGGATGAAACCGGACGCCCGCACCGCGCGCACCTTCCAGGGTCCCGCCCAGGGGTCCCTAAAGGCTCACCAAGCTGCGAAGAGGCGCCGCACCTGTCGCAGATTAGAACGGGCACTCCTTTTTTTACGGGAAATAAAGGGATGAAGAAAAGGCTGAGGTAATGGTCGATTCGCTTCAATCTCGCCTGAGCAAGACCGCAGGCGCAACAAATCTTGGGGGTCTCATCGAGTGTGACCGTTTTCGGCTGTACCCCTCCGATCAGGAAGAACATACCATGTCCCTCAGTACCCGAGAATCATCTTCAGACGCCTTATACCATACATTCGGAGGAATGGCTACGGAATCGGGCTGGATGGATCGGATTGAGAAATTTAGGGATTAAGGGATCGAGGGAGAATTTACGGGTTATTGCCGCGTCCTGAATTCTTCCACTCGCAAATCCCTAAATCCCACAATTCCTCAATTAAAAAACAAGAAGGTCAGCAGGATGAAAAGGGGGATCAAAACGATGCCGGAATAGAACATGTACTCGAAAAAATGAGGCACTTTGAAGCCCTGTTCCTCGGCAATGGACTTTACCATGAAATTTGGCCCGTTTCCGATATAGGTGTT
Organism: Desulfarculales bacterium UBA696; assembly: GCA_002298995.1. Classification (GTDB taxonomy): domain Bacteria; phylum Desulfobacterota; class Syntrophobacteria; order Syntrophobacterales; family Syntrophobacteraceae; genus SbD1. The sequence goes on along the minus strand of DBMO01000004.1, from coordinate 10,941 downwards.
CGCCCCCATGAACACGGCTCCGCAACTGATCGCGAGAAGCAAGTCCTCTCGAACCCCGGCGACGACGGCGCCGGGCAGATTAGTCGCACTCGTTACGCTTTGTGCCAGGGAGGAGAGGGCGAGATAAGTTGGAGCATTATCAAGAAATGAGCTAAGCCCCCCCGTCACCCAAAAAAATTGCCACGGCCGCATTATCCCAAGGGCGGCCCCTTTTGCCCGGAGCAGATCGAGCAGAGGGACCATGGTAATGAAAATTCCGGCAAAAAGTATCGCGACTTCGATAATCGGATAATAGGTAAATTTGTTTCCGGCTCGTATCACTTCACTTGTAAGCAACACCGAGAGCAGGGTCATTGCCATAAGGATAAATTCGCGAAACGGCGCAGGCACCTTGAAAAAGATCGTCACCACGACAGCGGCAAGAAAAATGAGGTTTCTCCTGCCCGCCAGGCTCAAAGGCTCCTGCGATCCGATGTCCTTCATGATTGCTGCCGGAGTCTCTCTCGCGTAGCTGAGACTGTCCCAGATAAAGAAAATCAGGATCAAAATTCCTACCGACGTGAGCCAATGCGGAACCAGCTTGAAAGTCCACTCGAAAGGGACTCCGCGCAAATACCCAAGGAGAAGCGGCGGGTCTCCTATTGGGGTCAGGCTGCCGCCGATGTTTGAAATAATGAAGATGAAGAAGACCGGAATGTGAAACGTATGCCGCCTCTCGCTGTTTGTTTTCAGCACTGGGCGGATGAGGAGCATGCTGGCCCCGGTGGTCCCAATCAGGTTGGCGATTACAGCGCCGGTCAGCAGAAATGCGGAATTGATTGCCGGAGTCCCCCTGAGATCACCCCGCACCTGCACCCCGCCGGAGATGATAAAGAGAGAGGCAAGGAGCAGCATAAACGAAATATATTCCCCGGCGGTGTGAAACAACAGATGCGGGGCCTCGAACAGGGTAAAAACAATTACCGGAAAGCTGATGGCCAATGAAACGATCGCCTTGTTGCGGTTCTTCTCCCAAAAGTGGGGCCATGTCAGCGGCATGAGCGCTATTGTGAGGAGCAGGATAGCGAATGGGATGCAAGTCCATATGGGTAAATTCATGGGCAGGTTTCAAATCCTTCGGTGACAGGGCATTGCACCGCTCCCGGTATTTGCAAAAGCATCGTCGTTTTGCATTCATGGCACAACGGTTGCTAATATAATGGCAAGTCGCGGTCAATCAAATTATTCGCGCCCTGGGGGGATCGGCACGCCCGAAGGCGTGGCAATGGTGGCAAACGAAGAGAAAACAACCGATCTTATGACCCTCACGGCCGCGCCGGGCGTAATAGGAGGCAGTGCCTGAACTGGTGGACGAATACGCGGACATGGTAAAGGACGTGCTCCAGTACTACGAAGGGGTAACCGGGCACACGACCAGCACCTTCCTGCACATGAAGCTCGGCGATGAGTTGCAGAAAAGGGAACTCTCGCCCCATATCTACGAAACAGGCGAAGAAGCCAGGAAAGCCCCTATCCCCGATCAGGCGCCGGCCAGCCTCGCCAGGGCATAGCCTGGGAGGGTATGCCCGCTTTTGGGGCTCGGACTTCGAGGCGCATTCCATAACGGACCCAGGTCAAGGAATTTAAATTCGAAGCTCGGAAACACATGTGGGGCAGGCTCTCCAGCCTGCCCTTCGCATTTGAAGGGCAACAGGAAGGCAGTCCGCGGGTTGGGTTGAGCGGTGAATGGAAATCCGCCGCGAATGGCGTTGAACGGAGCGAAACCCAACACCTCGGCGCAGGAGCGTTGGGTTTCGCTACTTGGCAATCAATTCGCATACTTGGGCCGGTTAACCGCTCAACCCAACCTACCAACATTTGCCGGAGGTGCCCTCATTTCTCATTTGTCGGAAACAGGGCCGGGAATACGATAAAACCCAGCACCGCCCACACCGGCCATATCATATGGGGTTGTTGCCCAAACCGGATTTGGATTCACGTCCGGGACGGTATCGAAAATCGTCATTCCCGCGGCGCTTCTGGGCGGGAATGACGTTGTTAGGGCGCGCGCGCCGCTCACGCCTGCCGATCCACTTGGCAGTTTCAAAAAAAGGCTATTTGGGCAACAGCCTCATATAATAGGGCAGTGGAACCTGGAGCAGCATGATCAAGTGGAACGCCAAACCGAGGGCGGTAATTACGAGAACTATTCTCTGCAATTTACTGATTCTCATGAGGGTCTCATCCCTTGCTAAACATGAATGATACCTCACTTTAATCACTACAGGCAGCTATGGAACGACAACCGGATGCTGTGTGTAGGCCTTACCCGCGCGGGGGCATTATCAATGCCTCGCCGTCCAGAACCGTTTTCCCTTCCTGGTTCGTGCAGGTGGTCTTGATCCTCGCCATCTTTTTTTCCGTAATGAGTTCGACGACTTCAGCGCGGGCTGTAACGGTGTCGCCGATCAGCACCGGTGCGCGAAAATTGAGTTCCTGTTTTATGTAAATGCTCCCTGGACCCGGCAATTTCATTCCGAGTACCGCCGATATGAACCCGGCGGAAAGCATGCCGTGCGCGATGCGGGTTTTGAAAAAGGTATTATTGGCGTAGGCCTCGTTAATGTGAGCAGGGTTCATATCGCCGCTCACTCCGGCAAAGAGGTATATGTCTGATTCGGAAACCGTTTTCGAAAATTCGGCGGTATCCCCTACCTTCAGCTCAGCCATGGTTTTGCCTCTCATGAGGTCCTCCTCCTTTGGTGGATCGAGCGATTGTATAAGGTTGACGGTAAGTATTGGCCGCTTCGCGGCGCGGAAGCATGAGGGTGCGGGGGATGTGGGCTCCCCCGCTATTCGGTAGGCCTATGATAGTAATTTGATGCGAGTGCGCAAGCCCTGATTTATGTCCACTCCTGGGCATCTTGCGATGAAACATGCGCTGGGTTGATGTACTCGTTCTCGAACTGCTCTTCTTCGGTCGAGCCTTTGAGGGCCGCGGTCGAGAAGTCTTCACCCTGGATGGTTTGCGCTATCTTGTCGAAGTAGCCGGCCCCAACGAACGCCTGGTGCTTAACCGCCCGGTAGCCGTCCCTTTCCCGTTCGAATTCAATCTCCTGCACTTTGGAGTAGGCGCTCATGCCGTTCTTGTTGAAGTCTCGGGCAAGTTCATACATCCCGATATTCATCGAATGAAAGCCGGCCAGTGTCACGAACTGGAACTTGTATCCATAAGCGGAAAGCTCTCTTTGGAACCTTGCAATTGCGGCCGGGTCGAGCTTCTTTTTCCAGTTGAAGGAAGGCGAACAGTTATATGCGAGCATCTTTCCGGGAAACTCCGCGTGCACCCATTCGGCAAACCTTCGAGCCTCACCGAGGTTCGGCTCCGAGGTTTCGCACCACAGCATGTCGGCGTAAGGGGCATACGAAACCGCCCTGGCTATTGCCGATTCCAAGCCGTTTTTTATGGTGAAAAAGCCCTCGGCGGTCCTCTCGCCGGTAAGAAAGGGCCTGTCCCTCTCGTCTATATCGCTTGTGAGAAGCGCCGCCCCGTTGGCGTCGGTCCTCGCGATGATCATCGTGGGCACGCCCAGGATGTCCGCGGCAAGCCTTGCGGCAACGAGCTTCTTTATGGCCTCGGAGGTCGGGACCAGCACTTTTCCGCCCATGTGGCCGCACTTCTTGGCCGAGGAGAGCTGATCTTCAAAGTGCACGGCCGCCGCGCCTGCTTCGATCATTGCTTTCATTAGCTCGAACGCGTTGAGAACGCCGCCGAAGCCGGCCTCGGCATCGGCTATTATGGGTGCAAACCAATATACCCCGTTTGTTCCATCCATCTGGTCGATTTGATCGGCGCGTTGAAGCGCATTGTTTATCCTGCGCACCAGGTTGGGAACGCTGTCCACCGGGTAGAGGCTCTGATCTGGGTAGGTCTGGCCCGTGCTGTTGACGTCGGCGGCCACCTGCCACCCGCTTACATATATCGCCTTGAGTCCCGCCTGCACCTGCTGCACCGCCTGGCTTCCGGATAAAGCTCCGAGCGCCGCGACAAACTCTTCCCGGTGAAGCAGGTCCCAGAGCCTGCGGGCGCCGTGGGCCGCAAGCGTATATTCGATACGCATCGATCCGCGCAGTTTTTTGACATCTTCCATCGTGTAAGGGCGTTTCACTCCCCTCCAGCGGTCGTCTTGGTCCCAACCCTGATCGGGTTCGACCGATTTTTGCTCATCGATCATTTGCGTTTCCTCCTAAGACTATCTCAACCCCGGAGACCGGGGATTATACCGGGTTGAACTGTCCGCTTTTAATCATCTCCTCGCTGATAAGCCTCGCCCGGCCGTATTTTTCAAATACCTCGGCGTCCGTATCAGGTGGAAGTTCGAGAAGAATCCGATGCAGCTCCTCGTCGAAGATAAGCGAGACCAGCTCGGGCGTGTGCTCGGTGGCTGCGCCGTCCGGCCCCTCGATCTTGACGTCGGCGCGGTTGATCGTCCTCTGGGCAATCATCAGGCGGTAGATGCGATCGGTTGCGAGGTCTTCCATGTAGCCGTCGAGAAGTGACGCGCCTTTGCCGTTCAGTACGCCGAAGCGATAGCGGATGACGGTTCGAACCGCGGCGCGGGTCCCTTCGAGCGAGATCCTGCCAACCCCACTCGGGACCGGCCTGAGATCCGGATGGAGTTCGGGATTGGGCCTTCTGGCTTCCATCTGGTTGGGAAAAGGAAACTGGCTGACGGCAATCTCATTCTGATCGGGATGTCCTGTCCAGGCGCCGTCCATGAGGCAATCGGCTTCATTTTTCTTGTCTTCGGCCAAAACCTTGAGCGCCCGCTCGTTCAGCTCCGGATCGGTCCTGCTGGGATATAGCGCGGTCATGCCGCCGATTGCCAGCAACCCGTGCTTATGGCAAATCTCGACCATAAGCTCGCGAAGATTCTGGAAGAAAGGCACATTATGGGGAATCGTGTTCCGGTCCGGCAAAACCCAGGCCGGGTCGTACATATTAAAGTGAATCAGGCTCGCCATATAATCCCATCTACCCAGGTTCAAACCCAGCAGGTGTTCTCTCAGATTGTAGGCGAACTCTTCCATCTCGAAAGCCATCGGATGGGATTCCACCAGGGCCATGCACTTGATGTAGTCCTCGGGCAGCCCCTTGGCCCTGGCCAATGCGCGGAACAGGTCGCGCCACCAGAGCGCCTCCTCGGCGGATTCGGATTTTGGAATGTAGAATGTGAGAGGGTGTTTAAGTACACCGGTGTCAATCCCGTATACAATTGACGCAGTGTCGAAAAGAGACGCCGAGACCGGATCGTCGTTAAATACGCCGCCCTGGCTCATGTGCAGCCCCCTGGGCCTTAGCCATACCACGGTATCGCTTGGATTTATCGCCACCATCCGCTTTCGCTTGGCGTCGAAAAAGGTGAGCCGCCCCCTCAGCGCCTCCAGGATATTGTGGATACCCAGACTCAGGTTGGACCAGTTGTTTGCAATTGAGTCCTCCAGATCGAGAAGTACGCCCGGCGCTCCTGAGTTCAACATTTTAACGACCAGTTCGGCATCGTCGGCCGGACCGGTCATCTGATTTCTCTGGTCTTTGCACCATTCCGGAAGCTCGATCGCCCACTCGACTCTGTTTGCCTCCGAAGGCGGAAGATAGTTCGGGGACAGCCCCCGATGCGCCCTGGACAAAACCACGGCGCGTTTCGCGGCCAATGCCTGTTGCCTTGGAGTAAATTCTCTATGAAGTGGAAGTAAGAAATCCAAAAAATCACCGGGGACATCGAACAGAGGATCGAAGCCCTCCGGAATACGATCATAAACAGGCCGATATTTAACCGTTTCTCTCCTGTTCATCTCAATCAACATAATGTGACTCCTTTCCTGACCCTCGAATAGCACCGACTCGCCACTAATAGCGAACCTTACAGGAAAATCTATGCCCGCTTGCGCGTATTTACAAGTAGGGAAACAGCTTTTCGAACCAATGGGAGCTTTGGACCCTGTTTGAAGAGACACAGCGAAAGGGCGGGTTGAATACATGAGCCAATTAACGTCATTCCCGCGGCGCTTCCGGGCGCGAATGACGATTTTCGACTTGTCGCCTACGTGACTCACGAGATCGTGGCAAGGTCTCCAGGGGCTGATGCCCAAATGGAAAGTTCCGCCAATCTATAAGTTAGCGAGGGTATGAGGGTAGAAGGGGTGGCCCGGATTCATATCCGGGCTACCCACTGATTGCAACCGCGAGACGTCATTCGACGATAACTCGACATTTTCGAAATATCTTATTTGGGCAACAGGTGGTTTTATTTAAGGATAAGCCCTTAAGCATTAAGATTTCAAAAATACGCTGCAAATCCCATAGAGATGGCCAGTCCAACATTGCGGATGTCTCTCAATGCCGTCTTATGGAATTCCTGCCTTTCCACCTCATCTATGAAAAAATGGGGTCTTTCCCCCATTGATAGTAGTCCGGACCACCCTAAAATAGCAGACATGGCGTGCCGGCAATTCCGCCGAATCGCGCCTTCTTAAGTGAGAAAGCGGCAGAAAAGAGACGGAGGACTGAAATGGAACGGCAGATTACCTTTGCAAAGCAGATGCTTGGATTCCAAAGAATCATGGTCGACGCCATGGCCAGCAACATGATCATTTTTTTGGATCAAACTGAAAGAATCCTCGGCCATTACGTGAAGGGCGCCACCTGGACACCTCCGGCGAGCAAAGCCGTATTCAAGGATTGGATTGAGCATAATAAGCAGGGATGCGATGCCCTCAGGAACGCCGCATGCGACGGCCTGAACATGCTGGAAGGCTTTATCAACCGCTCCGTAAAGCAGTAGCGGCGACTTGCCGGATCTGAATCTCCCTGAGGGCGGATCGTCTGAGTCGATCAAGGAGAGATGCGAGGGAGAAGATGATAAGAAGGGAAGACGCTCTACGGTACCACGCCGAGGGCCGGCCCGGAAAGATAGAAGTAAAATCCTCGAAGCCCTGTCTTACCCAAAGAGACCTGTCCCTGGCCTACACGCCGGGAGTGGCGGAGCCTTGCAGGGAGATCCACGCCGACCGCGGCAAGGTATTCGATTACACGATCCGCGGCAACCTGGTGGGCATTGTCACCAATGGCACGGCGGTACTGGGACTTGGAAATATCGGCCCTTTTGCCGCAAAGCCGGTGATGGAAGGCAAGGCGGTGCTGTTCAAGCGCTTTGCGGACCTCGATGTATTCGACATCGAGATCAATTCGACCGACCCGGATGAGATCGTCAGGACGGTAAAGCTCCTGGAACCGACCTTCGGCGGCATAAATCTGGAGGACATAAAGGCGCCGGAATGCTTCCGCGTTGAAGAGCGGCTTCTGGAGATAATGGAAATCCCCGTCTTCCATGACGACCAGCACGGAACGGCGGTAATATCCGGAGCTGCCCTGCTGAATGCGCTCGAACTGCAGGGCAAGAAGATCGATCAGGTAAAGATGGTTTTCTCGGGGGCGGGCGCCGCCGGTATTGCCTGCGCGGAACTGTGCATAAAGTTGGGAGCGAGGCGCGAAAACGTCTACATGGTGGATTCCAGGGGCCTTATCCACAAAGGCCGCGAAAAGGGCATGAATCCGTACAAGGAGCGACTGGCCAACGGAAACGGACCAATGTCTCTGGCCGAGGTTATGGAGGGCGCGGATGTTTTTGCCGGCTACTCGGTTGCGGGACTTGTATCGAAGGAAATGATAGGGAGCATGGCTGAGCGGCCCATAGTCTTCGCCCTGGCCAACCCGGACCCCGAAATCAGCTATAGCGACGCGGTAAGCGCTCGCGATGACCTGATAATGGCGACCGGCCGCTCGGATTTTCCCAACCAGGTCAATAACGTCCTCGGCTTCCCCTATATCTTTCGCGGAGCGCTGGACGTGAGAGCGACGACCATCAACGCCGATATGAAAATCGCCGCTGTAAATGCCCTCGCAAACCTCACCAGGCAGGACATCCCCGACTCGGTGCTCAAGGTTTACGGGGGAGCGGATTTGCGCTTCGGCCGCGATTACATCATCCCGAAGCCGTTTGATTCCAGGGTCCTCACCTGGGTGGCGGCCGCGGTAGCCAAAGCCGCCGTGGAGAGCGGAGTGGCACAGCGCCCCATCTCGGACTGGGAGGAATACGGAGATCAGCTCGCAAGCCGCCTCGGCCACAGCCAGGAGGTGGTGCGAAAAATCATGCAGAAAGCGAAGCGCAACCCCAAGCGCATCGCCTTCCCCGAAGGTACCGATTCTAAAATTCTTCGGGCATGCCAGGTGATTCTGGATGAAGGCATAGCCGTTCCCATTATCATCGGGAACGCGGAGCAAATCGAGGAGAGGATCTCCGATCTTCACCTGGACTTGAAAGGCGCCTCGATGGTCGATCCCATGCAGTTTGAGCGAATGGACGACTACGCGTCGGTTTTCCACAAGCTCCGCTGGAGGAAAGGCATCACCAGGGTCGAGGCCGAAGGTCTTCTTCGCAATAATCCAAATTATTTCGCGGCAATGATGGTGAGAATGGGCGATGCGGACGGACTGATCGGAGGGGCTAATCAGCACTACAGAAACACCATCCGCCCTGCGCTGCAAACCCTGTCAATCAGCCGGGACAGCTCGCTCATCGCCGGCGTCTACATGATGGTGTTCCAGAAAGAGGTCTTCTTCTTCGCCGACACAACCGTAAACATCGAACCGAGCGCCGAGCAGCTTGCGGAGATAGCCATATACACCGCCGACACCGCTCGCCAGCTCGACGTCGATCCCCGTGTGGCGATGCTTTCCTTCAGCAACTTCGGCAGCATGCGCCATCCGCTTACGGAAAAGGTTGCCAAAGCCACTCAGATGGTGCGCCGGCGTCGCCCCGATATCAACGTCGATGGCGAGATCCAGGCCGACACAGCCGTGACCCCGGATATTTTGAACTCGGTCTATGAATTCAACATGCTCAAGGGACGGGCAAATGTGCTGATATTTCCAAATCTCGAGGCCGGAAACATCGCCTACAAGCTGATGGCCCGCCTGGGCGGAGCAAAAGCCATCGGCCCCATTCTGATGGGCACCAACAAGGCAATTCACGTACTCCAGCGCAACTGTGACGTCGAGGACGTGGTAAATATGACATCGATAGCCGTCATAGACGCGCAGGAAAACAAAGTTTTCTAACCACCTTGGACGTTATCGGGGCCCTATCGCTTTCAATTTTAATTAGCAGTTCGCAAAAAAAGCATTTGGGCAAAGCCCCTAAAACCCGCTCACCGCCCAACCTGGATCAACATCAGATAGTTCCTCGAATACCCTGAATGCCTTAAGTGCCTCAAGACCTCTGGCGAGCCTGTCCGGAAAGTCTTAACCTTAATTTATACGCGCCTCATGTAGCAAATTTCACAATCTGTGACAACAACGGCCGGCGGTAAGCGGCCTCGGAAGGGAGAATAAAGATGTTGATACGAATAGAACGCTGCCACAGGGCTTTTTGCGATGCTTGCAACGGAAGCGGCTACGACTGCTTCGATAACAGTGACTGCGAATTTTGCCTGGGCTCCGGCGAGATCGAATTCTGCGCCGAGCATCTATCTTAGGCCACACCGCGGTATTTCCGCGGCGCAGCCTGACACTTTTGTAAGATTTATCGATTATCGACGGCTTTAAAAATCTTCGACAAACGATGGCTTCTCCGGGGAATTCGGAACGAGTTGTCCTGGGCGAGTCCGGCCGTTTTGGACGGCATATCCATGGAGTCGCTTATGCGCACCTTCGCCGCTTCCGGCACTCGGCAAACATGAGAAACGAGGCCGAGCAGATGATATCCTTTGTAAACAGGCTCACCGAATTGATAGACGGAAAAGTGCTCGCCGAAAGGCCCCAAAACGACATGAAACTGATTACCGAGTCATAACGGCATGACTAAGGCTTTCAAAGCTCCCCGAGAAAACCGCTCAATACCGCATCGAATTCCGGAGTATTTTCGAGGTTCGGCACATGGCCGGCGGAAGGGATGACAGCCATCCGGGCTGAAGGAATAAGCCGGAGCATTTCTTTCATCACTTCGGGCGGTGAAATCACGTCCTCGGCCCCCGCCACTAGGAGAGTCGGGACGGAAATAGCCGGAAGCCACGGGCACAGGTCGGTCCGGGCCGCCTGGGCCAGAAGCGCCCCGCGGATTCCGAGCGGAGAAGACGAAACCATCACCTGCCTTATCCCGGCAATTACTTCCTTTATGGCTGTAAAACTCGAAGGCGCAAAAACCTTCGCCAGCAAGTCATCGGCAAAAGCTCCCAAGCCATCTCTTTTGATTCCCTCGATTGCAATCTCGCGGCGCTTTCTCGAATCCTCGGAATCCGGGCCGCAAGTCGTGTCGCATGCAATAAGCGCCCAGACCCTCTCGGGATAGTCTTCGCAGGCCCTGATGCATATGGAGCCGCCCATTGAAAGTCCGCACAGGATGGCCTTTTCGATCTCAAGGAAATCGAGAAGACCGACCAGGTCGCCGACAAAGCGCCTGTAGGTGTACTGGCCGTCACCCACCTCGCTTTTTCCATGCCCGCGCATATCGAATGCTATTACGCGGCGCTCCCTGCTGAACAGTTCGATCTGAGGGCGCCACATGGAGTGGTCGAACGCCATCCCGTGGACGAATACGAGCGGATAGCCGCCGCCGGTCCCGGCATCGATGTAGTTGATCCGCGCTCCGTCTATCAGTGCTTCCATTCTCGCACTCCTTCGGGATTTTATCACCACAGCCGCCGCCTTTCCGATGGCACATAACTTATGCGGGAAAAAAGATTCCGCAAGTAGTTGCTGGAATACCCATGGAGAGCTTCGGCCGATCCTCCCGGCAAGGTCGGGACGGGCTGTTGCCCAAATCAGATTTGGATTCACGTCCGGGACGATATCGAAAATCGTCATTCCCGCAGCGCTTCTGGCGGGAATCCAGCGGCTTTAAA
>DBMO01000058.1 GCA_002298995.1 Desulfarculales bacterium UBA696 | reverse complement strand
CTATGTCCCCGGTCTATACACCCTCCCGCCAGGGGAGGGGAGCTTTCCTCCGATTCCCGCAAAATTTTTCCGATTCAGCTTTTAGGCAACAGCCCCGGGAGACCGTGTCATAACCCGGGGGGGGACTGTCCATGGATGGGGGTTGGACTGAAGAGGCTTCCGCGCTACCCGCTATAAAACGGAACTGGCAACCGGCAACCCGCAACTTGCCAGACGGCTTTTCCCGTGTTAAACGAAATCCGCCTGGAGGTCTTCTGGATGTCTGCTCTGAAAAGGGCCGGAGTAGCTTTTGTCTCATTTTGCGTCGCGGCATGCTGCCTTTTCGTTCTGGCGGCGACGCCGATCCTTTTGCATTTCTGGCTCTTTCTGCGCCTTCCGGGAAAGCCGGCTGTCGAGACGAGGCAGTTCTTCATCCCGCCTAAGACGGGGGCCTTCGGGATTGCTCAATTGCTCGAATCCCAGGAGGTCGTCAGGGACGCCCGCGCTTTCTATCTTCTGGCGTGGCTCAAAAACTCACTTCATCGGCTGCAGGCCGGCGAATACGCCTTTTCAACCTTAATGACCCCCGAGCAGGTCCTCGATCAGATCGTTAACGGAAGGGTTGTAATTCACGCGGCAACCCTGCCGGAGGGATCGACGATCTGGGACATCGCCAGGATCTACGAACAAAAGGGGCTGGCCACAAGCGACGAATTGCTGGATCTTGCGGGGAATCCCGATTTTATACGTGAACTTGGGATAAAATCGCCCAGCCTCGAAGGCTACCTTTTCCCCCAAACATACCAGTTCAAAAAGCCAATAGACGCGGCCGCGATCATCAGGGCCATGGTAAAGGAATTCAGGCGAAATCTGCCCGACGATTGGGAGCGGCGAGCCCGCGAGGCCGGCATGACGCTCAACCAGGTCGTAACTCTTGCCTCGATAATTGAAAAGGAAGCGGTTGTGGATTCTGAGCGGCCGATCATTGCCGGGGTCTTCCACAACAGGCTCAAGATCAACATGCCTCTCCAGAGCGACCCCACGGCGGTCTACGATATTCCGGGGTTTTCGGGACCTGTTTCGTCGACCCACCTCGGCAGGCAGAGCCCTTACAACACTTACCGCATAAAGGGTCTTCCGCCGGGCCCGATTTGCAATCCGGGGGCCAAGTCACTGAGGGCGGCCCTGCATCCCGAAAAGGTCACCTTCCTCTATTTTGTAAGCAACAACGACGGAACTCACAGCTTTTCGACCACCGCCGACGAGCACCGAAGAGCCGTCGGCCGCTATCGTGATCTAAAAACAAACGTCGCCGCGGAAAAGGAATCGGCCCAAACGGCCCCAGGCACGGAGAGTTCCGCCGGCAATTCAGTCGAGATCCAAAACGGCAAGCCTGCTCCGTGAAAAATACATTCGTGTCTTCGTGGTTGACCGATTACTTCAAGGATTAATCATGACCGAAACCGCCAGTATCGTTTTTGCCGCCGGGAAGGGAACACGGATGACCGGCTTCACCGGCAACAAGACCCTGCTTCCCCTCATTCCCGGAAAATCCCTGTTCGAGGGCGAACGGCCGCTCATCCGTGAAGTGCTCGATAACCTGCCCCCGGGGCCGAAGGGAATCGTGGTAAACCACCGCTCCGAAGACGTTATCAAGGCCACGGCAGCCCCCGGAATCGAATACATCCCCCAGCCCGAAACAAACGGGACGGGCGGCGCGCTTCTTGCCGCCCGGCAGTTCCTGGAAAGAGTTGGCGCCGAGCACGTCATTATCACAATGGGAGACGTCCCGCTGATACGGCCGGCCACATATCTGAGGCTTCTCGACAGACTGGGCGGCTGCGATATGTCCCTTCTGGCATTTTCGCCAAAAGACCCCGCCCGGTACGGCATGCTTGAAATGGAGGGGGACCGGGTCGTGCGGATAGTCGAGTGGAAATACTGGAGCGACCCTAAGGAATTCCCGCCTCACAGGCGCGAAAAGCTGAAATACTGCAATGCCGGAGTCTATGCGGTCGGACGTATGGCCCTTCTTCACTATATGGGAAAGCTCGAGAATCAGCCCCACGAGGTTTTGAAGATGAGGGAAGGCCGTGAAACCGTAATAAGGGAATATTTTTTGACCGATATCGCCGAGATGATGCACGCCGACGGGCTTTTCGTCGGGATGGTCCAAGCAGGCGAGGAGGAGGTGACAGGCGTCGATACCCCCGAATCCCTCGAAGCCGTGCAGAAGATGCATGCGCGCCTTAATCCATGAATCGCGGCAAAGGACCTTCAGCGTGCCGACTCCAGCCCGGTCATCCCCACCATTGTCTGATCGGTAAATACCGGATCAAACCGGCTGGGGTCGGCCCTGAAGGTTTTTAAGAAAAAAGTATCACTGACATTTCGTCTTCTCATTCAACCGGGACCTTGGAGCATCTACTCTTTTGCGTGAGGAAATGATATGAAACCATGGGCAGGGTGAGACGACCCATCCTGCAATTCTAAACCTTTTTTTCCAGGCAGCCGATGGCCTGACACGGCACATCCGGATATTTACCAAGCTCCATGTCGTTATTCCCCCTCTAGATGTTGTGCTACTGCTCCGGTGTGGTCGAGTTGCGGATATAAGTGCCGTGGTGCGCTTCGCCGCTGATCTGGAAGTTATTCCGGCCCCTTTATGATGACGCCCGCACTCAAAGTGCTCCTCATCGAAGATGATGAGGAGGATTACATACTCCTCAGGAGCATCCTATCGGCATGCCCCCGCAAGATGCTGCTCGATTGGGCGGGTTCGTTCGATGCCGGGCTTCGGGCTATTTCCAGCTGCGTGCATGATGTGGTGCTCGTCGATTATCGGCTGGGCCAAAGAAACGGGCTTGAGCTGCTCTACCTGGCGAACAACAGCGGCTGCGATGTTCCGGTCATAATGCTTACCGGCCAAGGCGGATACGAAATCGACGTCGAGGCGATGAAAGCCGGGGCGGCCGACTACCTGGTCAAGGAACAAATAACACCCGATCTTCTCGATCGCTCGATCCGCTATTCCATCGAACGCAAGCATTCCGAAACCGAGCTGAAGAAGTACAAAGATCACCTGGAAGAACTGGTGAAGGAGCGAACGTCTCAGCTCGAAAAGACAAGGGACAGGCTTGAAGAAATAAACCAGGAACTGCTGCGGGAAAACGATTACCGCGTTCTGGCGCAGCAGGAATTGGCGGCGGCTCACCGGGAGCTCGAAAAAAAAGTGGCGGAGCGCACGAACGAACTGGCCCGCGCAAACGAAGCCCTCAATCTCGAGCAGTCGCGTCTCGAAGCATTGTGGGAGCTGAGCCAGATGAATGCCGCCTCGACCATGCAAGTGTATGCCTTCGTGCTCGATCAGCAGGTGAGGCTTACCGGAAGCCGGTTCGGCCTGCTGGGGTTCACCAATGAGGACGAAACAGCTCTTTCCGTCTACACCTGTACCGGCCGCACCGCCGGCGGTTGCACGATACTCAATCGGCCGGTTTCATTTCCCATAGGAGAAGACGGCATCTGGTCGGATACGATTCGAAACCGGGGACCCGTCATTGTCAATCAATTCATCACGCTTGACGAACCGGCGACTGATCTTTTCCCCGATGCCGGTTCAGGCCTGCACCGGAAAATGTGCGTCCCGGTGATCGATGGGGACCGGGTTGTAGCCGTGGCCCTGGTGGCCGACAAAAAGGAAGACTACGATCAAGCGGATGTGCGCCGGCTTACATTGCTTATGGACGGGGTTTGGAAACTGCTGCAGCGCGAGGAAGCCCAGAAAGCGCTCAGGGAATCTGAAAATCTGGCCTCGCTTGGAAGAGCGCTTTCCAGCGTGGCGCACGATCTCAAAACCTCGCTCGTGGCAATCGGCGGCTTCACAAGGAGTGTTTACAAGCACATCGGTCGGGATATCCCCTATCGCGAAAAACTCGAAATCGTCATGAAGGAAACCGGCCGGATGGAAAATCTGATAAATGAGATGCTCGATTTTTCAAAGCCGCTGAAACTCCATTTGCAAAATGAGGACGTAAACCAGCTCATAGATGAGTGCATCCTGGTTGTCAGGAGCATGGCAAGCGAAAAGAAGATAGGAATTCAAACCGTGTATTCGGCCGACCTGCCCCCGGTTGCAATCGACCCTGCCCGAATAAAGCAGGTGGTAATAAATCTATTATCCAACGCCGTACACGCATCGCCCGAGGGGAAAGCGGTTATCGTATATACTCGCATGGGGCGCTCGGGCTTTCTTCTAATAGATGTGAAGGACTGCGGATGCGGAATCCCCCCGGAAAAAAGAGGTGAGATATTCATGCCCTTCGTTTCTTTCAGGGAAGGAGGCACGGGGCTTGGGCTTCCTATTGTAAAGAAGATCGTCGAATCGCACCACGGGCGAATTCAAATTTTCGACAATCCCGAATCGGGGATAACATTCCGCGTTGCCATCCCCCCCAAGGGCAAGGTCCTCCCTGACTCTCAGCCAGGCAAGGCGGCCTGAGCCAGCATTGCCGCTGCCGTTCAAACTCGTTCTCTTAATCTTGCTTTAAAAATTTCGTTTAATTGAATAAACTTATTGCTCGACGCCATCCGAAGACAATCTCCCATTTTACGACCTCATCAGTTCAGCGTCGAGCACACTCATGATCGGGTTCCGGCTTTTGGGCGGGGTCAGGATTCTATTCACCCCTGGATTTTTGCCGGTGCCGCATTAGCTTAGCGTGGGCCAACAACCCAGGATCGGTTTGCGAAAATGACAAAGCACAAAATAAAATTTTTACCCTACGACAGGGAAATCGAGGTTTCCGAAGAGCAAACCGTGATCCGGGCTGCATTGGAGGCAGGCGTTCACGTAAATGCGTCCTGCGGAGGCGGGGGGCAGTGCGGGAAGTGCCGCATCATAGTCGAAAGCGGCGAAATCGAGGGAGGAACCTCCGAGAGGCTGAACCGGGAAGACCTGGAAAAAGGTTACAGGCTTGCCTGTATCTGCCGGGCAAAAAGCGATCTGGTTGTGCGTGTTCCGATCGAATCCGAAATAGATCCGCGCATGCTGAAGAAGTTCGAAACATCGAGGCAGGCGGCCCGAGTCCGGCAGGTCAATTTCGAGGACCTCAAGAGCAGGGGCCTCATCATTCCCCCGGTCGAGAAAAAATACCTCGAACTGCCTCCACCAACCACTGTCGAAAACCTGGCGGATTCGAGCCGCGTTATAAAATTCTTGAAAACTCACCACAACGAGCACCGGTTGGTTTTCTGGCTGGCTGTTTTGCGGAAGCTCCCCGACGTTATCAGGCAGGCCGATTTCAAGATTACCGCGACCATCGTAAGGCCGGTTTTCGATGACGGGAAAAACCAGATAACAAACGTCGAACCTGGGGATACCACTTCAAGAAATTTCACAATAGCGGTGGATATCGGCACTACGACCATATACGGTCAGGTCATCAATCTCGGCACCGGTCAAATACTTGCCGAGCAGGGAGACTATAACGCACAGATAGCCTTCGGCGAAGATGTCATCTCCAGGCTGATACACGCCGAAAAACCGGGCGGTCTGGATGAGCTGCACGGCGCCCTCGTTAAAACGATAAACGGAATCATACGAAATATTACCGCGGAAGCCGGCGTTCGGGAGGATGAAGTATCGAGCATCACTTTCGCCGGGAACACCACTCTCAGCCAGATTCTTATAGGGGCAACCCCGGCATACATCAGGCGCTCCCCGTATGTCCCGGTAACCACCCTCTATCCCCCGATCAGGGCGATTGATCTCGGCCTCGACCTGGCGCCTCATGCCAATGCCCTGCTCTATCCAAGCGTCTCGAGCTGGGTGGGTGGGGACATAGTTGCTGGAGTGATGGGATCGGGCATATACCGTTCGAGCAAGTTGTCACTCTATATAGACATAGGGACGAATGCCGAAATAGTGATCGGCAACAAGGATTGGCTCGCATGCGCGGCATGTTCGGCCGGGCCGGCATTCGAAGGGGGCGGCATCGAGTTCGGCATGCGGGCGGCCGAAGGGGCCATCGAAGATTTTTCAATCAATCCGCGCACACTGGAGCCGATGTATTTAACGGTTGCAAACGCCAAACCAAGGGGCATCTGCGGCTCGGGCCTGATCAACATAGTTGCGAACCTCTTCGAGACGGGCATCATCGACAACCTGGGCAGGTTCGACCGCGAGTTGAAATCGGCGCGCCTGCGAGACCGGGACGGCATTTACGAATACGTCCTTGCGTGGAAAAACGACGCCGGCATTGACCGTGACATAGTGCTGACGGAAATAGACATCGAGAACCTCATCCGCGCAAAAGCCGCGATATTCAGCGGCTGCCAGACGCTACTCGGGGAAGTGGGCCTGGGCATAAGAGACCTCGACCGAATAATACTTGCCGGTGGGTTCGGCAGCCATGTGGACATACTCAGGGCCATGACAATAGGCTTGCTCCCCGAGATCGATCCGGCCAGGGTCACCTACATTGGAAACGGATCGCTGATGGGCGCGAGAATGAGCGCCCTGACCAACAGGATCAGAAAAGACGTTGTTGAAGTTCTAAAGAAGATGACAAACTTCGAACTATCCGAAACCCTCTCGTTTATGGACCGCTACATGGCCGCCCTGTTTCTCCCTCACACCGATTTGGACCTCTTCTCAGGCGTAAAAGCCCGGCTGAACTCCAGAATTGCCAGGTAAGATCCCAGCGAAAATGATCAAACAATTCGACTGAGAAAAGAATGGTTTTTCTTCCATTAACGCGCATTACGATCTATACTGGTTAGCGAATCATTCTGAATTTAAAATCAAGGTTTGGTGAATACTCCTGTCTTGTTATCCGAAGCTCAGGCTCACGCTCGGTTTTCCGCCGGATTTTTTCCGGTGGATTCGAATTACCGGTTCCTGCTGCAAGGAGTTTTCATTGTCGCGATACATCTGCGCATTTATCGCAGCCCTGATCATTTTCTGCTCACTGCCGGCCTGTGAGCGCAAATTGAACCTGCCCGAGCCGGAACCCGCCACCCCCGGATTTTCCGACACCGAAATCGTCCTTGGTTCCTCACTCGCGCTGGAAGGTCACGCCAGCTATCTCGGGACGCAAACGATGCGCGGATATATGTGCTATATCAAGCACATCAATGAAAACGGCGGCATTCATGGCAGGGCCATCCGGGTTATCCCCTACGACGACAGCTACGATCCTCCAAAGTGCCTGGCCAACACGCAGCGGCTTATAATTAATGACCAGGTATTTGCGCTTTTTTCCTATGTCGGTACGCCTACAACCGTAAAAATCCTGCCCATGGTAAAGGAAGCAAAGGTCCCGCTGCTCGGCATGTTCACGGGCGCAAACGCCTTGCGCGAGCCGCTCAGCCGATACGTGATAAACGTTCGGGCATCTTACTACCAGGAAACCGGGGCGGTTATTTCGCATCTGGTCCAGGACCTGGGCATGACCAAGATTGCCGTTTTTTATCAATACGACGCGTACGGCTTTGACGGACTGACCGGGGCGGAGCTCGCGCTGAAGAAGTACAGCCTTGCCCCGGTGGCTCGGGGCTCGTACGTCCGGGGCACACAGGACATCGAGGAAGGGCTCGACAAGATCATGGCCTCCGGCGCACAGGCAGTGGTAATGATCGGCACTTACGGCCCTTGCGCCCAGTTCGTAAGGCTCGCCCATTCGAGAGGATTCAACCCTGTCTTTTATACCGTCTCGTTTACCGGGGCCGAGGAACTTGCCCGCAGGCTCGAATCCCCGTCCGACATAGTGCTGATAGTTTCGCAGGTAGTTCCGCCGCCCGAGGGGCCGGATTCAGGGGAGTTGCTTGGCAGTGCGTCCGAGTACCCTGTTTTGCTGAAACGGTACTTCCCGGATGATAGGCCCAACTTCGTTGGACTGGAGGGCTATCTCAATGCAAGAGTCCTGGTCGAGGGTCTGCACAGGGCGGGCAGAGATTTGACCAGGGAGGGCTTTATCGATGCAATTGAATCTATCCAGAAGTTTCCCCTGCTTCCCTATAACGATCTTTCTTTCGGTCCAAACGACCACCAGGGCTTTGATAAGGTCTATTTCACGGTTCTTCGCAACGGCAGTTTTGTACTGCTGAAGGACTGGTCGCTCATCAGA
Organism: Desulfarculales bacterium UBA696; assembly: GCA_002298995.1. GTDB lineage: Bacteria > Desulfobacterota > Syntrophobacteria > Syntrophobacterales > Syntrophobacteraceae > SbD1. Next base: position 17,599 of record DBMO01000058.1, on the reverse strand, counting down.
GAAAAAATCGAGGGGAGATCCTCACAGCAACAGGAGATGGCGATTCCGGATGGCTATAGTCGCCCGGCTGAATAAAATCAGCCTCAAAAACAAGATATTCTTTTCGATACTTGGAGTGCTGCTGATCATCAGTTTGGCCATAGCCACGCTCGCGCGCTGGATTATCGTATCAAGCCTGATCTCGGAGCTGGAACTGAGGGGGGCCGCGATCGCGAGGACCATAGCTGAGAGAGGAAGCGGCTATATCCTTGACAAAAACTACCCGATGCTGCTCAGCCTGATCTTTGACGAGTCTCAGCTAACCGAGCGCAAGCATCTGATTTCATACATCTTTGTGGTTGACAACGAAGATAACGTAATCAGCCATACATTCACCCGGCAGTTTCCCGAAGATATCAGGTTTGCCAATCCAGTGCTTCCCGAGCAGGACAAGAGCGTGCATTTGTTGTATGTATTCGGCCAGGCCGCCTACGATATCGCTACTCCGGTAAGAGAGGGAATTTACAGGATCGGCTCGGTCCACGTCGGTTTGAACAAGACTCACATCGACAACCTGGTATCCACGCTGAGAAACACCTTTCTCGGCTTCATCTCCCTTGTCATAGTCCTGGTCTTTCTGATGAGCCATTGGCTCGCAAAGCACATAACGATGCCGATATACAGGCTGATAGGGATTTCGGATGAACTTAGCCGTGGCAACTTCGACATCGAGGTCGATCTGGGTGGGGTAACCGGCAGCACCTGGGACTTGTCACAATGTCCGGCCTACCTCGATTCCGACCTTCCCTGCTGGCATTTCGACCACCTTTCTTCTTCCGCGGGGCGCCCGGTCGCCACGAGGGACCTGCCCAGGTGCGATAACTGCGCATTCTACCGCAAACGCTCCGGGGACGAAGTGGTTCAGCTGGCCGACTCATTCCACAACATGGTCTGGAGCATAAAGCTCTACAGGAGGAGGCTCCACGAGTCCGAGGAAAAGTACCGCTCCCTTTTCGATAGCGGTCCCGACCCGATATTTGTTGTCGATCCGCATACCTTGCGCATAACCGACGCCAATCCGCGAGCTATCGAGCTATACGGTTTCGACGAAAACGAACTGATAGGCAAATCCTTTCTTGATCTCGAACCCGCGGGCACCAGGTCCATCACGACCTTTGTAGCCAATAGCGCATCACTCGGGCGCGTCTCATTCGAAAAGGTGCTTCACCGCAAGAAGGGCGACAAGCCCTTTTTCGTAAATTTGCACGCGTGCCAGATCAGCTACGGTGACAATCCGGCAATCATTATTGCTGCCGTTGATATAACCGAGATGATGGAAAAGGACGCTCAGCTGATCCAGGCAAGCAAGCTGAGGTCCCTTGGCGAAATGTCGGCTGGAATAGCCCATGAGCTCAATCAGCCCCTGAACGCAATAAAGATGGGCGGAGAGTATCTCTCGATGATGGTCGAAAACCGGCGTGAAATACCTCCGGATGATCTCCAGCAGGTGGTCTCGGAGATTAGCACGCAGGTTGACAGGGCCGCGGATATTATTAACACGCTCAGATCTTTCGGAAAAAAAGCGGGCCTGAGCAGGGAGAAAGTGGATATAAATAAACCGGTCAAAAGCGTTCTTTCGATCGTGCGCAGGCAGTTGGAGCTTGAAAACATCTATATCAGGCTGGATTTGTCCGAAGGTATTCCCCCTGTCCTGGCACATGATAACCGGTTGCAGCAGGTCTTTTTCAATTTGGTGACAAACGCCAGGGACGCCATCAACGAGAAAAACGACGCAGCCTCCGCAAGGGAAGCGGGACTGGTTGTAATACGAACATACGAGAAGAGCAAACGAGTGGTGGCCGAAGTCGAGGATAACGGACCAGGTATTCCCGAGGCTATAAGGGACAAGATATTCGAACCTTTTTTCAGCACCAAGGAAACGAGCCACGATATGGGGCTCGGCCTTGCCATTCTGTACGGTATCATTAAGGACTACAACGGCGATGTCCAAGTCTTCAGCAAGCAGGGGGAAGGCACTAGGTTTCGGGTGAGCTTTCCGGCTGCATGATTTCCTCCATGGAGGACAAATGAAAAAGATATTGGTAATCGATGATGAAAAGCCCACTCTGGATATGTTCCGGCTGCTCCTGAGCGCGCATGGATACGATGTGCTTACGGCCGAAAACGGCAGGGAAGGCATTGAAGTCTTCGAACGCGAGAGGCCGCCGCTTATAATTACCGACATAAAGATGCCGGGCATGGACGGAATCGAGGTACTAAGGATTATCAAGAGATCCAATCCCAAAGCCGAAGTTATCGTGATAACCGGTCACGGTGACATGGACTTGGCGATAAAGGCGCTGAACCTCGACGCGACCGATTTCATAAACAAGCCCATCCAGCGCCGGTACCTGGAGCAGGCACTAAAGAGGGCCGGAGAGCGGATCGAGTATCACAGGAACAGCGAAAAGCAGATCTACGTAGAAGTTAGGGACGAAATAGCCGTCATAAACCTGCGCGGAGGCCTGACCTCAAGTTCTGAAGCTCAACTGCTAAAAGCCTTCAAAGAGGCTGAGGCAACCGGCAAGCCGCAAATCCTGCTGCTCTTCGATCAAAACGCCTCTGTAAACGGCGCCGGCATATCGATTCTGACCCAGTTGCTCATGGATGCACGAAGACACGGCCAAAACGTCACCGTGGCCGGCCTTTCCGAAAATTACAGGACTGTTTTCAAGATGGTGGGAATAGCTAACCTGGTAAAAGTCTACGATACCTTCGAGGACGTTCTGAAGAAGTAATGACCGAACGCGCTGACAAAATAAATCCACCCCCGCGGGGACCGCAAACAGGCCTGGAGGACCTGGAAAAGAAGGCATTTTATCTCGAGACGCTCCTGGACACATCAAGAGAGCTTGCCGATCTTGTTCAGCCGAGGCAAATCCTGGATCGCTTCCTCCTCATGGTAATGGGGGCCCTTGGTATTCTCCAAGGGGTGGGCGCGGTAATCAACACGGAGACAGGCCATGGGCTGGTTACCGGCCGCGGAATTCCCGATCCCGCCCTTAATGAAATCAGCGACGATATTCCCCGGATAAGCAAAAAATACTTTCCCGAAAGAGGGACCTCCTCCGGTTCCGCGCCACGGGTGAAGGTCATCACTGGAGATGCCATCACGGGCCAGGGACTTTGTTCGGCCCACATGCAGGTCCTCATCCTCTCCGACCTGCTGCCGGGCAGATTTTCATGTCTTCTGGCGCTCGGGGAGCGCATCACCGGCGAGCCGCTTGGCGAACAGGACAAGAACGTTCTGCTAAACTTGGCGAACATTCTCGCGAACTCACTTTCCCACGCGATTTGCTTCATGGATATCCAGCAGATGAACGCCGATCTGCTGAAAAAGAACGCCGAACTGGAAGCAACTATCGAGGAGTTCGGACAAACCCGTCAGAATCTCGAAAGGCGGTTTTTTCATATCGAGTCCCTCCTTGATCTCAACGCCGAACTCAGGTCCCTCATTAATGAGGATGAGTTGCTTCGGCTCTTCCTCCTTGCGTCAATGGGGCCGATTGGGATCGAAAAGGGATTTGTCCTCGTATATGACCGGGAAGACAGGATAGCAAAGACCGCGTATCGGGGAATCGAGAACGGAAAGGCACTCCATTCGCAGGTCTGCGAGATGCTGCTCTACAGCGCATTCGATAAAACGGAGCCAAAATCTCTTGCCAACATGAGCTTTGGCCGCTTCAACGCCCCAGGGATATTCAAGGAAGCGGGCATCGACCTTGAGCCCGAGTGCGGGTTTTTCTTCGTAATCGACCTGGCTTGCATGGGCATAGCCGCCTTCGGACCGCCTGTTTCAGGCCAATCTTTATCCTCGAATGAGATGAGCCTCATGGCCGGTCAGATGTCCGGCTTTATGGCTTACCTGGAAAAGGCCAGGGCTTTTTCGATGATAAAGAAACTCAACGAGGACCTTACCAACCGTAACGAGCAGCTGACCCACACGGTGCAGGAATTGACGCGGGCAATGAACCGGATATCCGCACTGGAAAAGGCGCGAGCGCATTTCAAGCTGGTCGTCCAAAAGAAAGCCGAACGGGCAGCCAAGGCAAGTTGGCTCGACTGTGCCCTGATACTTTTCTTCGCCGCGGCGATCGGCCTGCTTTTCAATTTCGCCCCTCAGGGCATAAGCATCATTCCGGAGTCTGTTAAATCGGATTTACCATCGACTTCCGCCGCCCAGGTGCGAAAACTCGTGGATGAGGGCGCGACCATCATTGTAGATGCCAGGCCAAAAGAACTCTACGACCGCAAACATATCAGGGGGGCGATAAACGTTCCGCTTCCGCTCTTTGACAATTTGTATACGGTGAAGCTCGGCCGGCTGGATCCAAAGCGGCCCATAATTGTCTACGGAAGAACGATCAGCAGGCTCTACGACGTGGAACTTGCCAATCGCCTCAAGAAGCACGACCACGAGGACGTGCGGGTCCTGCCCGGAGGGATTCGGGCCTGGGAAGCGGAAGGGGGCCAGGTGGAATAATGGAATCCTGGAATTCAGCAAAAAAAATCCTCGGCCATAAATATCTTGCGCTGGCCTTCAGGTTGCTTCTCGGAGCAACATTCATATACGCCGGTGTTTACAAAATCGGCTACGCAGGCGAGTTCGCCGAATCGATAGCCTCATACCAGATCGTCCCATACTGGGCCGTTAATATTCTGGCCATCATATTCGCCTGGACGGAGCTTATCTGCGGAATGCTGCTGGTTGCCGGAATCCGGTCAAAATCGGCCGTCACGATGATCGGAGTCATGCTGGCGCTTTTTACAGCCGCCATGTCGATAACCCTTATCAGGGGAATTTCAACGGGATGCGGCTGCTTTTCCGGCGTGGACGCCCCCATGACCTGGAAAGCCCCAGCGCGCAACATCATCTGGATCGCCATGGCCGTCCACGTCTATTACTTCGATTCAATCTTCCATCTTGAAAGAATTATTTTCACAGGCATCTCGGAGATAAGTCACGCAATACATTCTCATCTGCCCGATGCTGATCTCGCTTCTCACACACGGCCCAGGCCGGGGCAGCAGAGAACTGACCGCGAGAACCAATTGTAGATTAAGAGCCTATCCGTAAATAATTCGGACCGCCCCAAAACCGTGAATTTTGTAGGTGGGCACAGCTTTATCGTGCCCACCGATTGTAGTTTTCCTCGAGACAGCGAGGTGGGCACTATAAAACCGTGCCCACCCTACAATTGGTTTTATTTAAGGATAAGTGGGTAGCCCGGTAAGGCTCCACCCTTCCCCGATTCCTCTACCCGGCAGCTCGCCCAAGGGCGACGTATATGGGAGTGCCTCCGTGCCGGATGGACCATAAGCGCATGAGGGGCATTTTCATTGCTCCGGCCTCTCTTCGCGACGCGCACAGCACCGCGTATTTCCATCCCCTGAACGCATGGCGCAAGTGGTTTCCAATCTTTTCGTAGACCTGCTCTCCTCCGCCTTCCAGCCGTCTTCCATACGGGGGGTTAAGCACCAGCAGGCCGGTTTTGATCTTCTCCCGCGCGGGGTCGAAGCCGAAAAAATCCGCATGACGAAAAGCGATATCCTTTTCCACACCCGCCCTGCCGGCATTTCTGGCCGATACCTGCACGGACTCCAAATCGATATCCAGCGCCAAAATAGGCGCGGGGGCTTTTGAAAGCGCGGCCTCCCTGGCGCTTCGCAGAAGGTATTTCCAGGTTTTTTCCTGAAACGAAGGCCATTTCTGGAAAAGAAACTCCCGGTCGAGCCCCGGAGCGATGTTCCTGGCGATCAGGGCAGCCTCGATTGGAAAGGTGCCCGAACCGCACATGCCGTCAATTAGCGGTGTATTCACGTTCCACTCCGATTTGAGCAAAATGGCGGCGGCAAGGGTCTCGCGAAGCGGCGCTCCGGTGTGCTCCAGCCTGTAGCCCCGCTCGTGCAGGTGCCGGCCGGACATATCGAGGCTTATCCGGCAATGATTCTTTTCCAGTCTCACGAAAACCTTTTGCCTCAGGCCTTCATCCCCAGCCAGCGCGGGGGCGTCCGGATCGCTTTGCGATGCGACCGTTCCGCGCACACCGGCACCGGGCGGCAGCGCTGTCCTCACGGCTTTTGCAATCCCTTCCAGCACCAGTTCGGCAACTTTACCCTCGTGGCTGATTCGCGAGTACTCCACGTGTGAATCGATCTCCAGGGGAATATCCGGATTGATCCAGAGTTCCCAGTCGATTTCGGATACCTTGTAGAAAAGTTCCTCCGCTACCCCGGCCCGAAAAGCAGGAAGGCGGCAAAGCACCCTGCCGGCCGTTCTCGACCAGAGATTGCACAGCCAGGCGTCTTTGAGCTTACCGGTAAATTCGGCCCCCGCCTCTCCCGGCTCGGCTGCGATCCCGAGGGACCCCAGTTCGCGAAGGCACAGCGGGGCGAGTTCTCTTGGAACGACTACCCCAAAGCTATGCGGTGGGCCGATTAGCCGGGTCCTGATACGCCGCTCCAACGCCTTTGCCCGGCCCTCTTCTTTAAAGTACCCCTTATCCATTCCGGGCCCTTATAAGTTGCTGATCTAATATGATTAGTAAAATCCGACACATACAAAATAGAGCCAATAGTATTCTACCGGTTGACTCGACCAAGGCTCTACTGTAATGTCTTTAGCAAGCCGAAACAAATGTACCATCCTTCTTAATCCCGCTTTTACTTATAAACTGAATCATCTTACCAGGACCTGCCTGGAAGGAGTACCCGATGCCGGGGACTTCCGGTTTGCAAGAGGACTTTGGTCTCGGTGCGTCCTACGTGCCAAGACAATATTCACCTGTATGGAAGACGTCGCCACCGGGCTGGCGCGACCGGCTCGACGCCGCAATTGACGGCATGGCGGCAACGGAGCTGCCTCCGATCTTTTTCGTGGCAGACGATATCGGGGCGGAGGGCCGTGCCTTCGACGCCCTGTGCAGGATCTTCAGGCGTCATCAAGTCCCTCTGGCAATGGCCGTCGTTCCGGCATGGCTAAGCGATGCACGGCGGGAGCGCCTCTTCCGGTCGGCGCCCATTGACGAGGACCTCTGGGGCTGGCACCAGCATGGATGGCGCCATGTCAGCCGGCAGGAATCGGGCGGAAAGGCCGAATTCGGTGAGGACCGTCCCCTGGACCGCCAGCACGAGGACATTCTCCAGGGCCGGCGGAAAATGGAATTGATATTCGGACCTCATTTCGTTCCGATCTTTTCACCGCCTTGGAACAGGTTTTCAGCGGTTACGCTCAAAGCCCTGCGCACCCTGGGATTCAAAGGAATTTCCGCGGCAGCCCCACTTCCAGCCGGCGTTAAAGTTCCCTGGGGGTTTTTCAACCTGCCGATTAGTATCGACCTGCATACCAGAAACTCGGGAAACCCCACAAGCGATTTGAACGAGATCCTCGAACGGATTGGGCAACTCCAAAACACGGCCGATTACGCCGGAATAATGATCCACCACCAGCAAATGACGCTGTTCGCCTTCCAATTCCTCGACCATCTGCTATATAATTTAAAAAACGTGCTCAGTGCGCGATTCTTCAGCTTCAGGGAGATCTTGAATACAGCCGATGGGAAAAAGGCCGGCTCTGGTCTACGCTGACCAAAGCGGAAACATAATTGATTATCCAGCCTTTGAAATGGCCGGGGCGAGCGCTGGCGAGTACAAAAAACCGCGCTCGGACGAACTGATCCCGCTTCCCGAGGGAAGTGAGCTGTTTCTGCTCCCTGAGCGCATTCCAGTGGGATTCAGCCTCGCGACAAAGACTTTCGAGCCACTTGCATCCGACCCATTCGATCCGTCAAAACCCGTCCGCGCGGTTGCGGCTTTTATCGCCCCCGCCCACACCCATCTATATTCGGCGGCATACAAGAGCCTGCCCGGGGCGCCCATCCTGCCCCTTTTCGCATACACCACGGTAGGGTGGCTAGATGGAACCTTCGTCGTCCCGGCGGTGCGGATCGACCCCGACCGGCGCCAGGACTTCAGCGGCTTCGACCGGAAAAAGATCGAGCAAAACGCGCGCAGGCGCATGACGCGGGAAAAGGATAACAGGCTGGTCCGCCATCTCGGCAAATGCGCACTCACCTACGGCTGCCCGGCAGCCAGAAACCTTTTCATGGACCGTTTCGAGGCCCCTCTTCCGACTTCCCCCGAATGCAACGCCCGCTGCATCGGCTGCATCAGCCTACAGAAGCGAAAAGACCTCTCGGCGACCCAGGACCGCATAACCTTTGTCCCGACACCCGAAGAAATCTGCGGGGTCGCCATCCCGCATCTCGAAAAAGCGCCGCGGGCAGTAGTAAGCTTCGGACAAGGCTGCGAGGGAGAACCGCTCCTACAGGCAAAAACGCTCGAAGCATCCATCTCGATGATGCGAAAAGCTACCTCTCGGGGGACCATAAACCTGAACACCAACGGTAGCCTCCCCAGTGAGGTGAAAAAACTTTGCCGCGCCGGCCTCGACAGCATCCGGGTCAGCATGAACAGCGTCCGCCCCGAGTTCTACGATAAATACTTCCGCCCAAAGGGATACTCGTTCGAGCACGCCCGCGACTCAATTCTTGCGGTAAAGGCAAACGGCGGCTTTGCGTCCATAAACTATTTCATCTTTCCGGGATTCTCGGATCAGCAAGACGAGTGGCAAGCGCTTAAAGAACTGATTTCTCAAACAAGACTCGATCTTATCCAGATGCGAAATCTCAATATAGATCCGGAATGGTATGTATCCGAGATGAAGGCCGGTCCCGATCAAAAGACGATTGGAGTGGGCGATCTTATTTCGCGACTCAGGAATGAGTTCCCAGACTTGAGATTAGGGTATTTCAATCCGCCGCTCGATGCCGAAAGAGACGGATGACGACGGCAAAGTGCCAACGGCTCGTGCTTATTCAATAGCACTTAACCTGCCGGCCCTTTATCCTTGAACCCTTTAACAGCAATGCCGCGGATGGGCCATTTCCATGCCTGCCTCCTTGATGGAAAGCCGGTTTTAGGTTGACTGAACAAGCTCCCTATAGAAGAATAGGCCCATCAAAATCTCCCCCGGAATACTAACCCCAGCCGTATGCAGCAGATGCCGTTTCGGAGCGCTCGCCTTCCACACGGGCAGGGCTGTTTCGAGAGGAAGAGCGGGTGGGTTTTGGTATTGCGAGCGGGATAGTTTCTGGAATTCAAAGGCGGTATAATTTCCTTAGTATTCCGACGAATCGAGGCTATTTTGGCGGTGGGAAAAAATGGAAAGGCACGGAAGGCGGTTGTGCTGCTTTCCGGGGGGGTGGATTCGACGACCTGTCTGGCCGTTGCGGTGGGCGAAGGATTTGAGGCCCACGCCCTGAGCTTTGACTATACCCAGAGGCACCGGGCAGAGCTGAACGCGGCTGAGAGGGCCGCGAAAGCACTCGGCGCGGCGGAACACCTGGTGCTCGAAGTGCCTCTTGGGGTAATCGGCGGATCGGCGCTCACCTCGGCAATCGATGTCCCCAAGGATGTTGCCCCCGAGGAGATGCGGAGCCGAATTCCGGTGACATACGTGCCGGCCCGCAACACTGTCTTCCTCTCGCTTGCCCTTGCCTGGGCGGAAGTGCTTGGCGCTGCCGACATTTTCATCGGAGTAAACGCGCTCGACTATTCCGGCTATCCCGACTGCCGGCCCGAATTTATAGAAGCCTTCGAAGAGATGGCAAATCTCGCGATCAAGGAATCTGTCGAGGGAAGGCTGCGCATCCGAATCCACACGCCACTTATCCGCATGACCAAGGCTGAAATCATAAAGCTCGGGGTCCAGATGGGCGTGGATTTTTCAATTACGCATTCCTGCTACGATCCCGATCCCCTGGGGCGTGCTTGCGGCAGGTGCGACAGTTGTATCCTGCGCCTTAAAGGCTTCGCTGAAGCCGGAGTTCCCGACCCAACCCATTATGTCCCTGTCTGAAATCGAGTAAACGGAACGAAAATGACTGATCAAACAGACCTGACGCAGCTTGGCAAAAAGGCCCGAATTCCGAAGTCGCCCGAAAAAGCAATTCTCGAAACTTTTCCCAACAATAATCCCGGATGCGATTACGTGGTCCGGCTGACTGCCCCCGAATTCACCACTATGTGCCCGATAACCGGCCAGCCCGATTTTGCAAAAATAGTCGTCGATTACGTCCCGGGCGAGCGCCTGGTCGAGAGCAAATCGTTTAAGCTCTTTCTGGGAAGTTTTCGTAATCACGGAACTTTTCACGAAGATTGCACCGTCTATATCCACAACCGCCTGAAGGAAGCAATGGCGCCGAAATTCATCCGCGTAACCGGACTCTGGAACGCTCGCGGCGGCATAACCATAGACGTGGTAATCGAAACCGGGACCCTGCCCGCGGGGTGTACTATCTTACCCCTCAATAAAACGGACTACACCAGCGGCCGGGAATAAGGACCTGCTTTCGTTTGCTCTTTTTTCGCCGGATGCTTCCTCGTGGACAGCGCCGGGACACGGTGGGATTTCAGGGTGTTCCGGCGGCGACGGAATTAGTCACGGCGCCGCCGAACCCGGCGGGAAATTATCTGCTCGGCAAGGTCTCAAGCAGCCTCGAAACCTGCATATCGATCACGCGCTGGACGTCGTAAGGCGGTACGTGAGCCAGGTCCACAAGGGACGTCTTGTAGGAGGTCGTGCCGTCGCGGAAGCTTCGCGTCCTGATGTCGATCTGCACCACGGTTGCTCCGGCCGGCGCCACAAGGCCAAGGAATGCGCCGCTTCCAGCGCCAATCGCCGCCCCCCTCGCGGGAGAGCCAAGGGCCCCGCCGATCAGCGCTCCGGTTGCCGCTCCAAGGAGCGCTCCGCCCAAGGTGTTTCCGGCCCTCTGTTCGGGATTATCCCTGGCGGATGCGAAAAAGGATACGTCCAGCTCGAAATCGGCTTCCCTTTCGCGCCCCACCATATCATAGCCCTTCTGATAGAGCGTGCTTCTTGCCTGCGGCAGCTGCCCCAGGCCGAATGGCGTCCGGTCCGCCACTCGCAACACGAACGCGCGGTCCGTCTGGCCGACAGCGAGGTAGGTGGCTCCCTGCTGGTAGTCGGGCTCACTCACGCTGTAATAATGGCCGGTGGGTCCCGCTACACAGCCACTCAGAAACACCGCTGCAACAACGGCGGCCAACAGTCTGCACGTTCGCCCCAGGGTAATCATTTGTTTCAACTCCTCGTAAAAAAAGAAGGCACCGGATTGTTTCGGGTTCGTTCTGCAATGAATAGCATTTGCATGCCTTCACAACAACGACTATCAAATTATTTTTCTATTTTTCAGCCGAAATTCTGCCCCTAATAAAACTTCGCCCGCCACGGCCATGCAAAACCGGCAAACTGTCCTTGCGTGTTGAAATCCGTGCTCCCGCAACCGGATGCTTCACGCCTTTTAACGTTTTTGACGAAGCAGGAGGGGAGAAAGTTTACAGCTCGATTGTAAAGATGGTCCGCCGCTTGCCACTGGGCTCCGCATAATTTATGCGAAGTTGAAATCATGAAAGAGCAATCCCTGTTGACGCAGCCAACGGCCATCTTGAATGCAACAAAATTAAGGAGTTTGAAAGCCGAAAAAGAATGTAAAATAGATTTTTTTGAGCGAAGATTTTCCAAATCGACCGGAGGTACGTGATGGAGAAAATCAGGCTGGGCATCAGCTCATGCCTGCTTGGAGAATCCGTGCGCTATGACGGAGGCCACAAGCTTGACCGCTACCTGACGGATCTTCTGGGGCGTTTTGTCGAATATGTCCCTGTCTGCCCCGAAGTCGAGATCGGGCTCCCTGTTCCCCGCGAATCCATGCATCTCGAGGGCGATACGGCAGCGCCGCGCCTCGTCACCAGCAAGACTCATCAAGACCTTACCGACCGGATGACCGGGTGGGCAAAAAAGCGCGTTCGCGAACTCGAAAAAGAAGGCCTCTGCGGCTTCATTTTCAAAAGCAATTCCCCGAGCAGCGGAATGCAGCGAATCAGGGTCTATGACAAAAACGGTGTCCCGCGCAAAATCGGGACCGGCCTTTTTGCACGCGCCTTCATGGAACATTTCCCTCTTTTGCCGGTGGAAGACGAGGGCCGGTTAAACGACCTCTCGATCAGAGAAAATTTCATCGAGAGGATCTTCGTCCATAGCCGCTGGCAAGATATGGCGAGGCAGGGACTGACGCTCGGGGGCCTGGTCGATTTCCACACGAGGCACAAACTCCTCATCATGGCTCACAGCCCCAGGCATTATACGCGGATGGGAAAGCTCGTGGCTGGCGGAAAGAGCATCGAGGAATCAGTTCTTTTCGAACAGTACCAGACATCGCTTGCGGAGGCGCTAAGGCTTAAGGCAACCCCCGGCAAGAATGCCAATGTTCTTCAGCACCTGGCGGGATACTTTAAAAAGGACCTTTCCTCTGACGAGAAGCAGGAACTAGCCGACCTGATAAAGGACTATCATGACGGACACGTGCCGCTGATAGTCCCCATCACCCTGGTAAATCACTACGTCAGGAAATACGGCCAGCACTACTTGGAGATGCAGTATTACCTGAACCCGCACCCACTAGAGCTGAAATTGAGAAACCACGCCTGATTGAAGTGTAAACTTTGAGAGCATCAGGCTCATATTAAACGTAAAAAGAGCAGGAGAACGAGATGGCGGGATTAGAACCGGGCCTATGGAATGCATGGCTTATGGCCGTACCGTTCCTCGCTCTTTTGATGTTCATGGTTGGATTCAAAAAAGATGTGATCGCCAGAATGTCGGACATGGCGGGATATACCCGGAAGGAAAAAATTGTAACTATCATGGCGTCCTTATCGCCATATCCCTTTTTGATAGCTACCTTCTGGGTCCCTTTTACTTCCAGCGCGGTACTGATTTTTCCAGGCATTCTACTCTATGCATTTGGGATGGTGCTTTGTGCCGCATCGTTGAGGGTCATCATCAAAACTCCCCCCGATGAACAATTTATCGCCGGTCCGTATCGATGGTCCCGGAATCCCATGTACGTTGCCGCCACGGCCGTGTTTGCCGCAATATGCTTATCTACTGCCTGCCTTTTGCTCACCGGCTACCTTTTGGCGATGGTTTGGATGCAGCATTTCATGATTTTGGCGGAAGAACGAGCCTGCCGGTCAAAATACGAGGAGTCTTTCGACCGCTATTTAGGGCAAATTCCCCGATATCTCTTTTTTTGACTATGGAGCTAACTTCCGGTGAGTGGCCTGGCCCCTCGTGGGAGTGCTCGGTTGCGGCAAGGCACCTCCGTTGTGGCAAGGTCTCCCCTCCGTTGTGGCAAGGTCTTCCCTCCCTTGTGGCAAGGTCTCCCTCCGTTGTGGCAAGGTCTCCCTCCGTTGTGGCAAGGTCTCCCTCCGTTGTGGCAAGGTCTCCCGACCTTGCCGGCCGCATCGACCGAAGGTCTCCCAAAAATCCCGGGCACTGTGAAATATTGAGTCCTACCCGACCCCTGCTCAGTTTCAGTCATGCCATCGCGGAAAAATGATACGATTCCGGACCCTAGACAGATACAGAAAGGATTGGAGACCTTCGGTCGAAGCCGTGGGGCGGTCGGGAGACCACCCCACAACGGTGATTGCCGCAACCCGAGGAAGGGATCGCCGTAAAGCAATCCCTCCCCAGAGCCTCAATCCCTCCCCAGAGCCTCATTCTCTCATCAAAGCCTCAAGCCCTCATCAAAGCCTCAAGCCTCCCGCCACGCCTCTTTGCTCTTTGCGATTTTCTTTTTCACTCCCGCCCATGTTTCGGTCGTTAGAAACGATTCTTCCCAGCGGTCCAGGAAGCGGTTGTACAACTCCCAGGGCACCGAAAGGGTCATCTCGTCTGTTTTCATGAACTTGCGATCCGATATGTCCCATCCGCCAAGGACCGCTTTCAGCTTGCCTTGCGCGAGGTAGCGCAGGGGCCAGCTGACCAGGTAGCTGCATCCCGCGCCGAACGGCGAGGCCACGGCCTCGAAATCGTCGGTAACGAACGAGGCCAGTACACAAAGGCCGCTCATTACTTCACCACGGGCAAAAAACGTCACGACTTCCGGGACCTCGCCCCCGGAAAATTGGCTAACCGGCTTGAAGACGCAAAATCTTGCCGGGGCCGGTCTCGGGTCGATCTCAGTAAAAAAGCGCCGCGTCACCTCGGGAGAGGCGAGGTAGCGCTCGCCGTGCATTTGGCCGGGAATGCCCGTCGAAACATAGTAGCTGATGAAATCGAGCTGCGGCTTATGAAACCCGAGATAGAACGACCCTCCAACGCAGCCGAACCGCGATGCATCGAAATAGGCAACGCTCCTCTTCCTGCGGGCGAGCCAGATATTGCCTATAACGCATGACCAGTTGGCAAAAAGCTTCGAAAAATCGATTTCGCCCTTTTTTTCCATCTCGTATGAAACCTGCAGTCCCTCCTTCGGGACGAACCCTTCCGCGGGCTCGGTATCCGTGTAGTACATACCGAAAGGTTCCTCCGGGTTTCCCAAGGCATCCAAAAATCCGCCCAAACGATTATCGTTGCCCATAACAAAGCTCCTTTCCTCCAGGGTGTCGTTGTTCTCTTCCTAAGTCGGATGGCGTAAAAGGCACGCGCTTGTCAAGTATCAGCTCCGGCGGCGATTGAAATTCTTTCATGAAGGCAGCACCTGCCATGGAAAAATGAAAAATATCAAGTCTTGCGTGCGGAAAAATCTGCAATTAGTTCTTATTTGTGTAATTGTCCGAATTTTGCCGCATCCAGCCGCATGCCCGTGTCAAAACCGGTTGCGGGATGAATGCATTTTAGCTCCTTCACCGAGCATGCAATTATAAACCGCACTCCTTTACTCCACTTGGGAGGTCCGTCTTGCCGAACGAAAAGTATAATTATCTGCGCGAAGACTTTGGGGAACTGCCGGTAAGCTTGAATCACCTCACAATGTATATAAACTTCATCGAGGACCGGGTTGAAGCCGAGAACTGCCTTGAAATGACAGCCCGGCACGATCTCGACCGGATCGAACTGGATGCCGGGGAACTCGATATCGTCTGTGTCGAATGGTGCGCCGGTCCGGAAACCCCCGGCACGGCCCTCGAATATGAATACCACAGGAAGCGCAGCAAGCTAGAGGTTCTCTTGCCCCGAAAAGTCGCCGGCGGCGAAAAGTTCTTCCTGCGAACGAAAACGATATGCCACCCTAACGAATATACCCTGGAAGGCATCTACAAAGATATTACTCCTCCGGGTGCGCCCCAGCAGTACATGTCGCAATGCCAGCAATGGGGTTTTCAGCGCATCATGCCCATTTTCGACGACTGCCGGGCCAAGTGCACCATGACCACGACAATCGAGGCCGACGTAGCCCACACTCACCTTATCAGCAACGGCAATATCGATCCGGTGAAAAACCCCGACGGCGTGCCGGTGAGAATGCCCGGCAATCCCGACAGACAGGTCATCACCTTCAATAACCCGGTCCCGATGGCGCCCTACCTCTTTCTCATCTGCGCCGGCACCTGGGACGTTTTGCGGGACAAGGCAGTCTACGACGACGGCCGCACCGTCTCGCTCGAATACCTCGTCCCGCCGGGATCGGTCCAGGGGGCGGAAGTTCCGATGGAGATCCTCAAAAGATCGGTGCTGTGGATCAAAAAGACCCAGGACTACGAGTACACGGGCGATACGTACCGGACCATCACCATGAGCCGCTCCAACTTCGGCGGCATGGAAAACGTCGGGAACACGACCATCGTAACCGACGCCGCGCTCATCCACGAACACACCCTCGACCAGTCGCTCTACTACGCCCACGCGGTGATTGTACACGAATTCGAACACAGTCAGTGCGGGAGCGAAACGACGATGGATACGCCCTTTGACGTCTGGCTAAACGAGGCCTACACGGTGGACGTCGAGCGGCAGTTCATGGCCGATGTGTTCGACCCGGCGATGGTCCGGCTCAACCAGGTCGACAGCATAAGGAACCCGCTGCTCGGGCCGCTTGCGATCGAAGATGCCGGCCATGCCGGCAGGATTGTGCGCGAGGGGTTTAACGATCCCGACGAGCTGATCGACGGCGTGACTTATGTCAAGGCCGCCGAGGTAATCAGGATGCTTCGCCTCATTCTCGGAGAGGAGCACTTCAAGGCCGGCAAGACCCTTTACTTTACCCGCTATAAGAACAGCAACGCCGATACGGACCAGTTTTTTCAGTGCTTCGAGGAAGTCTCCGGTAAATCCCTTGCCCAGTTCAAAAAAGAGTGGCTCTACCGGATCGGATATCCCAAAGTCAGTGCATCGGCAAAGTTCGACATAGAGAAGAAGCGATACAGGATAAATTTTAGCCAGGAAGCCGGCCCGGGAAAGCCGCCCTTCCACATCCCAATCCGGGTCGCCCTGGTTGCGGCAAACGGGGAAGATATTCCGGAAACCGAAAGGATCTTTGAACTTTCCGGCAAGAGTGCGAGCCTCATCTACGATAATGTTTCCGCGCCCCCGGCTTTCGCATCGATAAACCGGGATTACTCGTTCTACGGGACCTTCGCCGGTGAGGGCGCAAATTTCGAGTCCCTCAACCTTCAAACACGGCTGGACTCGAACCCATATTGCCGGGTCGATGCCATGCGCAAGCTGACCGACGTCGAGCGGATAAAACTCCTGCACGATCCGGGCGCGCCAATCGATCCCGCATGGCTTGGCATATATGGCCAAATACTCTCCGACGAAAAAATCCCTCCGGCAATTAAGGCATTTCTTCTCCGCATCGACGAGCAGCCCATGGACCGCGCATACGGGGCATGGTACCCGGAACTCGTGCGCGCGCGTGAAAAGCTCATGCTCTCGGTTAACCACCTGTATCACTCGGAGCTGACGGAGCTTTTCGAAGGGCTCGACACCTACACACTCTGGGACGCGGCAACAATTTCGGCGGGGATCGAAAAAAGGATGCTCAAGCACGTCCTTCTGGACCTTATCGCAATCGCGGAAACCACCGAGAGCCATGCGCTGATCCTCGACCACCTCCGCCGCGCAACAATCGCCAACGACAGGGTCACGGCCCTTGCGGCCCTCAACCGGAGTTCGGCCCCGGAAAGGCTCGAAATACTCGATGAGACCTACCGCGAATGGCACACGCACCTTAGCGGCTACGCAAATTACCTGCGCGTGGTTGCCTCCGGGACACGCGATGACGTATTCGACCTCGTCGAGAAAGAAAGACGCCGCCCCACCTTCGACATTACGCAGCCGACCTGGGCAAGGGCGCTCTTTCTCACAATGGCAAACAACAACAAGGTGATCTGGAATGAACATGGCGTAAACTGGATCGCCGACGTCGTTATCGAACTCGCCCCCATAAACTATACCAACGCCGGCCGCATGCTCAACTCCTTCCAGCACGTCAAGCTTATGAAGCCCGAACTTCGCCGGATCGCCATACCTGCCCTGGAGCGGATCGTTCGCGAAGTGCCCGAATCCAAAAGCCCCGCCATCCACAGGCAGGCAAAGGCGTATTTGGGTATTTAGAGATTGAGGAATTGAGGAATTTAAGGGTTTACACCAGTTCGCGTTCAAGATTGAACCGATGGGTTCCGCTCC
>DBMO01000048.1 GCA_002298995.1 Desulfarculales bacterium UBA696 | reverse complement strand
ACCTATGTCCCCGGTCTATACAAGGGGTTGGGGGAGGGGGTTGAAATTCTTAGACCTTTTTCGTCACCCTCCCCTAGCCCCTCCCATCGAGGGAGGGGAATTCGCATTGTAACTTGTTTGGGCAACAGCCTCAGGAGGCCGCGCCCAACCGTGGGAAGTCGCCCATCAGGGACCTCCAAGGGATCACCCCGTCAGGATTGCTTGCTGGAAGTGGTCTTGAAGGGCCATGCGGCAAGCCCGCCCTCGATGAAGAATACCCTGTCCAATCCCGCGGCGTTGAGAATCAGTTGAGCCTCGTAGGCCCTCAGGCTCACCCCGCAGTATATGAAGATGTCCCGGTCGCGCGGGACCTCGCCGAGCCTTTCCCGCAAATCGTCGAGAGGAATATTCAGCACGTCCGGATGCGCCACCCGCCTGGCATTGAACTCGCGGGGAGTCCGCACGTCAAGCACCACTACGCCGCCTCCATCGATGCGCTGTTTGGCCTCGATGGGGGAAACCGAGTGGGCGATGCCGTCGAGCTTATTGGCGAGTAAATGAGCGCCGGCGGCAATAGGGTCGATGGGTGGCGAGTAAGGGGGCGCATAGCCAAGATCGATGTTTCCAACCTGCTCGACCGTTGCTCCGAAATAGATTGCGCCGGCCGCCACGTCCAACCTCTTGGACGAATCACCCTGTCCCACTATTTGGGCGCCGATGATTTTGCGCGAACTCTTCAGGGCCACCAGCTTTACTATCAGATTCTTGCTGCCCGGAAAATAATGAGGCCTGTCGGCGCCCGCCCAGATTGCCGTCTCGACGTCCGGATATATTTCTCTGGCCTGTTTTTCTGTAAGACCGGTCCGGCCAATATTGAATTCGAATGCCTTGCAGATTCCGGTGGATGTGATTCCTGAAAAAGAGGCGGCGCGGCCGGCGATCTGGTCCGCAATGACTCTGCCGTGCTTGTTCGAGGTCGATCCGAGCGGCACATACACCGGACCGGGCATCGCGGGATCGATGTAGCGATTGACCACGCAATCGCCTCCGGCGTAGATATCGGGATCACTCGTCCGGCAGAATTCGTTAATGACAATGCCGCCCTTGGGAGAGCAGTCCAGGCCGGCATCTTTTGCCAACTCGTCATTTGGGCGAACCCCGACGCCTATCACGACAAGATCGGCGGGGATCGTGCGTTTGTCGGTCTTTACCGCCGATACGCTGCCGGTCCCTTCGATAGCCAGGACTTTTTCACCCAGTGCGAGGTCCACTCCCTTTTTGCTGATATGTCCGGCCACAAGCATGGACATTTCCGGGTCGAGGAACTGCGGCATCACCTGGTCGAACACCTCGACCATTGTGACCTGAAGGCCGCGTTCCTTGAGCGCTTCGGCCATCTCCACCCCGATGTATCCGGCGCCGATAAGGACGGCACGGGAGAGATTTTTTGCCTGGATTTTATCTACCATGCTCGTTGCATCATCGAGGCTGCGCATGTACCAGACATTTTCGAGCTCCCGCCCCGGAATCGGCGGTTGCAGCGCCCGGCTGCCGGTTGCCATTACCAGCTTGTCGTATGCCAGAGTGTCCTCTTTGCCGGTATCGATATTTCTTACAAGGACCGTCTTGTTCTTGCGGTCAATCTTCATGGCTTCGGTCCGGGTAAAGACGTCAAATCCCTTAACCCTCTTGAAGTAGCCGGCATCCCGGGGTATCCCCGCTGCGGTTTCGACCAGGGCCTCTATCTTCGAGCATGTGCCCTCGACGTAATATGGCAGGCCGCATGCACCGTAGGAGACAATGCTGCCCCGGTCCACCATTGTCACCTCCGAATTGGGAACAAGGCGCTTGATGCGCGCCGCGGCCTTTGGCCCGCAAGCCACTCCACCGATCACTACAACACGAAGTGAATTCTTCATTTTGCCCTCCGGATGGACTCTATTGTCTGAAAAGTTTATCGGAAACGCAGAGGTCCCCGTGGGAAGGAGGTATCATAGCAGGATTGCGTGGGGGGCCCGCGGCAGCTTCTTTTCCCTGTTTATTCTAGTACATCAACGGTATTCCGAGTACATATAAGTTTGCAAGGGGAAAAATCAATTCCTGTCCCGCCGGGACCATCCCTTTTCCCCGGTTCATGGCACCCACAATATCCAATAATCATTTTCTCCCTTGAACAATTCTCCCATTGCTCTTACCTTCCACACTTAACAACCACCTGTTTTACGTGGAGGGAAAAATGACACAAGAGGAAATCTCCTTTTTGAAAAATATGCTCCTGAACAGGCGAATCGACCTGATGGAGCGGGTTAGAAAAATAGCCGCGGCGTGGCAGGAACTTGAGGAACGCTCGATTGAAATAGAAGAAGAAGCGCAAAAGGCCAGTATTTCCAGGCCATACGTCAAACTTGACCACTCGGGAAAAGTTGAGATCGAGCAGATCGATCTGGCTTTGACCAAAATGACTCTTGGTGATTACGGAGTTTGCGAGGCCTGCGGCGACGACATAGATCCGAGGCGGCTTCAGGCCGTTCCCTGGGCCAGGCTGTGCATAGACTGCGCGCGAGAATTCGAAAACAAGAAGATTGCCCTGCCGAGCATCCATGAAGCTGTCGGAGAGGCGGAAATTCCGCCCGAATTCCTGGGGTTATCCGGCGAGCAGGTTGTGCAGTCGGTCTATGAAAGGCTCCAGGGGGAGCACGATATCGATGTGGATGAGGTGGTAATTTCGTTTGGGGGAGGGGTTTTGTACCTGGACGGTACGGTCCCGGGCGACTCGGAGCGTGATGCACTGGTACGCTTCCTTGGCGAGAAACTCGGATTTACGATTACCGACCGCTTGCGAGTCGAGGAGTCTGCCCTGGGAGTGGCCGAGCATGGTGAATCTTCGGAAAACGACGGACTGGCGGGTCGACTCTTCGAAGGAGCCGACGACAGCGAGGGGGATTTTTATGAAGCCGGCCAGTACAGCGAGCCCCGAAATCCCTTTGGCGCCCTCAATGGGGCTAATTTTCAATTCAGCGAAATTCCATAATCAAATTCGTTGGGGAGCATTTTTGGTAAAACCTAATCCAACCAAGCATTACTCGTGGACACGCGACGGAAAGGGGGTTGGCATCGCAGCCTGCCCCCAGACTTTTGTAAGAGGTGCAGCTTATGGCGTGGTCCGCAGGTTGTGGAATGGTCTCCCGACCATGCCACAACGGGTGGCGGGAATGACGATTTTCAATACCGTCCCGGACTTGAATCCAAATCTGGTTTGGGCAACAGCCCGTCCTGACCATGCCGCAGCGGGGGCTGATGCAGCCCAACATCCCGTTCCAACCTTCGAATCCCTAAATTCCTAGTAATCCTTCTTCCAAAGAATCCCTATTCCTTCCGACGTCAGGCCTGCTTCTCCTTCGAGGGTGATGTGCGGGGTTATCTCATATCTAGCGGAAACTTTGCCGGTTTCGTTGCTGACCCCTTTTTCCACGTCAACGTAGACATCCTCGGTCAGGTATTTTCCGATTCCCAGGCCCATCTCCGTTTCTTTGCCGTTTTTGGCTACATCTCTTACTTCGAGCTGTTCGAGGCCGAGCACCTTGCGCGTGCGTCCCAGGAAATCGAGAACGGAACCTTGGCCGGAAAGGGTCCTTAGCGCATCCGCCAGCCTTACCGCCTGCGTGGGGCTAATGTTGCCGGCGGCACGGTTAAAGAGGACCCTGGCAAGTATTTCATCGGAGGGATATGGAGGGTCGGATTCGAGCTTTATTTCAGGTGAAGAAAAGGGACCCCTCAATAGGAGGCGGGCTGTTATGTCCTTTGCCTTGGCTTCGGCGGTCAGATCGATCGTGGATCCGGACAGATTTCCACTGTAGAACCTTATTATGCCGTTTGTGACGTTGAATCTTTTGCCGATGAAATCAAAATTGCCTCGAACGGTTGCCAGGGTCCCGGTAAAGGTCGGTTTGTTCCCTGTTCCGCTTACGGTAAGATCTCCCCTCCATTCTGAGTCCAGGCCCCTTCCGCGCACAAAAATCTTTCCCGGCATATTGATCTTGATGGCAACCGTTACGTTGGAAGGCGCCGAACCGGCTCCGATATCCGCGGGCTTTGCCTGAGGGGGAGCGCTTCCGCCGTGAATCTCGATTACGTTCATATCGGCAATCGATACCGGATGGGGTTTTTGCAGGAGCACCTCGACGGTTGAGGTTTCGAGCTGCCCGTTCATATCGATTTTTCCGCCCGCCCCCGTTGCTTTTAGCGTCCCGCTCAGGGTGACCGTTGCGTCGGGGCGACGGATGAACTCCAGGTTTGACAAAACGATGTCAACGTTCAAGGGGAAATGATTTGCCACATCCACATCGATCCAGCCTTGGCCCGAAACTGTTCCTTTTCCGCCGTCGGTTGCCCGCAGCCTTGCTATTTCAATCCTGCGTCCGTTGGCATTGACATCTATTTGGAGGTCCTTCAAAACAGTGCCCTGAGCGAGGTTTTGATAAGTCCCTTTTTCCACCTGGAATTTCCCGCTGACCTCCGGGCTTGCCGTTGTGCCCCGAATTTCGAAACGGGCGTCGGCCTGTCCCGTTAATTCATGGTCCGGGCTGGGGATGAAGACGGCCAGGGTCGAAAGATCTGTCCGGCCTTCCACAAGGCCCTTGAGCGCGCCCTGGGGCGGCATGGAGAATGCCATGGGTTGAAGAGAAAAGCTCGCCGGGGCGGAGATGTTTGCCTCTATTGAACCCTTGTTCGGGGATTGCGCCCGCGCGTTGATTTTCGCGGCGCCTCCCGAAACGGCTGCTTGGATATCAACTCCCGGCAGCTGGATTTTCTTTGAAGTGAGTTCCTTCGAGCGGATATCCTCGATGTGCAAATTCAGCGATGCGGACGGATGGGATGATTCTCCCTCGATGCTCAGCCGGCCGCTGGCGGTCCCGGTTAGATCGGGCGCGGCCAGGCCCGGTGGAATATCGAGCGGCATCTTTTCAATATCGGCATCCAGTTTGACCCTTCTCGCATCGAGGCTGCCCGTTGCGCTGACCTTGCCCTGGCCATAAACAAGGGCCAACTTGTCAAAGGAGGTTTTCGCGCCAGATCTTGCGACCGCGAGCGGTTTCGAAAGGCTGAACGGGCGTTCCCCGTAGCTGCCTTTAAGTGAAATCAGGCGAAGCTCTTCACCGACCTTTGTTCGCCCAAAGCCCCCCTGGGTCTCGAAATCGAACTTTTCCCGATACCGCCCCTTCCCGGACCCGTTGAAGCTCCCGCCTTTTTCATCCGCCGTTATCGCTGCTTTGCCGGAAGCCAGGACCAGTCCGCCCGTTGCCCATTCCGCGAGATCGATTTTCATCGTTCCTTCTGGCGATTTCAGGGCGTTTGCCAGGTCGGCCGAGAGTGTAACTTTTCCTATCCTGCCGAAATGCCCTGAAATGTTGGTCCCGCTTAGCGATGTTTTGATTTCCTGGCCTTTTTTGCCCGGCGAAAATCTTCCCTTTAGCTCCGCGCTTCCCCCCAGTTCTTCACCAATGATTCGCCCGAGGGGTCCCAGGTCCTTTGAAGCTCCCTCTATTTCGCCCTGGATGAAATGTTTTTGCAGGTCGAGAGCAGCATTGCCGTAAAGCTTTCCGCCGGGGAATTCGACCGAGAGCGACGGCAGGGTGATCTGCCCTTTCCGCGAAGAAAAAGCAGTGGATGCGGCAAGTTTTTGCCCGCCGCGCCACGCCTCGAGATGGATGGTTCCGCGAGGGGATTCAGGAACATCGCGCGCCTCAACCGTTCCCATCATGTCGGGGAGCTTTCTTCCCGAGACAACCACATTGGCTCCGGTAAAAGAAAGCTTGTGTTCGAGCGCTTCAATCGAGCCCGAAAAAGTATCTCGAAGATCTAGGCTTCCGGAAATGGGCGTGCCTGCCGCCGGCGCCAGGGGCTCCAGTTTGGGGAGGACGAGCCTCCAGTCTCCCTGCCACATCCGGTTGGAAAAATCTGCCCCGGCCTGCGCGGTCAATTGGACTACCTGATTTCCAAACTTGAAATCTGACAGGTCCACCCGGGTTCCCTCGAATTTAAAGCTGCCGGAGAAGATAGATTCAGGACCGAGAAGCAAGGAAAGAGGCTGTTCAAACTCTTCTCTGCGTGTAATTTGGCCCTGTAAGGTGCCGGAAATCGAGTTCTCCGACCCTGACGCCTGAATGCGCAAATCAAGTGCGACCGGCGCCTGGATATCCTGTCCGGTGAAAACTCCCACGGGCTTCAAGTCGACGACCTTGAGTGAAGCATCCAGATTTCCGGAAAGCTTTCCGGTATTTAGATCAGCTTTTGCATTGAGGGTATTTTGCTCGTTTTGCAGGAAAAGGGTCAGCAAAAGCCTCTCGGCCTGGGAGGTTTCCGTTTCGAGCGACCAGGCAATCAAACTCTCCGGCCGAACCCCCGATGTCGAATTTTCTAATCGTGCCCTGCTGGTCCCTTTCATTAGAAGACCGGAGAGGGTGGGCTTTGTCCGCCTGAGCGGTTCGATCTGAAGTTCTGTCTGAACCTCTTCCAGTTCGACTCCGTCCGCACGGCTCCTTTTAAACAGCACCGATGCCGATCCCTCCGGCTGTTCGAGTTTGCCTGACAGGCTGCCTCGGGCGGAAACTTCACTCTTGGTATTCGATGCTCCAGAGCTTTCCGGCACGGCTACATTGGTGGAATCAAGCGCCCAGTCGCTTTTCAGGTCGTGCGTTTCCAGGTCCAGGCGCCCGGAGATCTCGCCGTGGTATCCTTTGCCGCTTAACCGGCCTGCCTCTATTGAGACCAGTTTTTTGGGCAGGTAGCGGCCGGTCAGGCTAAAAGAGTTTTCACCGCCCAGGAGAGGCGAGAGGCGCGGGGGCAGGAAAGGTTCGGCGAGCTGGATTTTTCCGTTCAGGTCAACAATGCTTTCCTGATCGATCCCAAGAGCGATGTCGGCGTTTGTCGCCCCGTATCCGCCGACGCTTCCCTCGATGGTCCCCCTCCATTCAGCTATCGGCCCTTTTCCGTAGAGTGCCAGCGATAGAGGAGAAGGCTCGATCCCCATCAGTTTTCCAACCAGTCCTCCAGGCTCTTCCTTAAAGGCTGCCTTCACTGCCAAAACCAGGGGGTCGCCCTCGATCGAAGCCTCGATATCGGCCGAAGTTTTAGGTCCCTGGTCGATGCGATCGAGGTTGAACGAAATCTTTTGTACCGGCTCATTCATTATCCGGGATTCGAGCCGAAACATGGCGCTCTGCCCCAGCAAAGAGCTCCCTATAGAAAGACTCCCGACCGCCAGGTGCTCGACCCGCACCCGCTTGAGATCATTCAGCGTTTTTCGGGGCTGCCATATTGCGCCCTTTTCCCCGTGCGTTGCCGCCGGCAGCCTCTCAAACTTGATTGTGGATGCGCTAAGGTCCCCGATCAGGATTTTCCCATGCAGCAGAGCCACGGCAGACCACCGCAGGTGGACGCTTTCCGCGGAGAACCACTCCCCTTGAGAATCGCTTGCGCTAATCCTTTCCACCTGGAGATCGAAGGGTACCGTTCCCTCGATTTTACCGATGACAACCACCCGGTCGGGGCTTGAGCTCAAAAGGCGCGACAGCAGCGAGGAAACCACCGTCTTGCCGGCTGATGTCTGCAAGGAGGCAAGCAGCATGACAAAAAGCAGGAGCACGCATATCAATACTCCGGTCAACCATCTGACCGCACCTCTTACTGCCGGATACTGTTCCATTTTAGAAAGCCTGCCCTATGCTGACATAGACCTGGAATGAATCATCCACCCCTGGCCGCGGATTCAAGGGGACCCCGACGTCGAGTCTCAACGGACCGATCGGGGTGTAATAGCGCCCGCCGATTCCAGCTCCCCATCGCATAGCGGTCTCGAGGTCCGGTAATGAAGGCTCGAAAGCGCTCCCACCGTCCAAGAAGAAGACAAGTCCTATTTTATCCGTTATCTTCGTTCGCAACTCGGTGCTGATTTCGAGGACGGACCTTCCGCCGATGGGATCGTTATTCAAAAGAGGACCGGCCAACTGATAGGCAAACCCTCGAACGGAACCGCCGCCGCCGGAATAAAACCTGAGATCGGCCGGAATCTCGTCGCGCTCCGCCCCCACTATCGAGCCGAGAGCGGCCCGCCCCGCAAAAAGCAGGAAAGGTTCATCGGATATTTTAACATAATGACTGTAGCTGACTCGCCCTCTCACAAAGCCGACATGAGTTTCAAGGACGTCAAAATAAGGCGCCAGCTGGACTTCGAGCCGCCCGCCGCGGGTCGGGTCGAGCAGATTTTTGGTGGTATCGAGATTAAAGAAGGCGCGAAAAGAGGGGAGTATGAAATCCCGCTTTTGCGCGAGGGGGTCCGCAACCAGATCGACCTCTTCGGCCCTTACCGCCGGTCCAAGCCCTAAGCGTATTCCCGGGCGGAACTCCCTCTCCAGGATTATCGCTGAATCCAAATTGCGGCTGTTATAGGCATTGGTTTGATCGTAAGCCAGGCGGTTGGTGAAGGCCATGGTCTGATCGTTTCGGAGAAACTGCGGCTCCTTATAGAGGACTTCCCCCGAATATCCGATCCCTGATGCGCCCGCCTGGATTCTAAGCAGTTCGCCCCCGTCGAAGAGGCTGCGGTCCTCCCACGAAATTTTCGCCCCCGGTCCTTCATCGGTATGATAGGTGAGACCTCCGCTGATTGTATGAGTGTCCCGCTCCTTGAGGTCAATTGTGATCGGCAGCCTTTCCCGCTCATCCAGGGCCTCTGCCTGTTTGATTTGAACCAGGGAAAAGATCCTCGTGTCGATCAGGCGCTTTTGCAGCTTCGAAATTAGTTCGAAGTTGTAGCGGTCCCCCTCCCGCCAGGGTAGCAGGCCGGTAACGAATTTTATGTTTATTTTCTTCAGGCCGGTTACCGTGGTCTGCCCAAAATAACCCGCCGGTCCCGTGTCAACCTTGAAAACAGCGGACACCAGCTTCGTTTCGTGATCCACCACCACCCGCTGCTCTTCTATTTTGGCGATCGGGTAGCCCAACTCCTTGTAGAATTTCATTATTTTGTCCCTGGCGTCGAGAATGTCCCGCGCCCGTGCGGGGTCTTTCAAATCCAAACCCAGATACCCAAGCGACGGAAGTTTCACCGCCCGCTTCCCTTCAGCGTTGGTGAGTTCAATCTTTACCGACTCGAGCCGAAATACCGGCCCCGGTTTGACGTGGAAGGTGACAAGCGGAGGGTCCCGGGTATCATCGATTCTCACATCTATTTCGGCTTCATAGTATCCTGCCGACTTTAGCGCCTGAAGCATGTCGGGAATATCCATCCTGGCCCTGTGTTCCAGGAGGCTCAACGTTGCGGGCGGTTTGTTTTTGTAGCTGAAGGTATTCGAAACCGACTCGAGCGTGCCGCGCAAAGATTTATCTTTAACGCCTTCAATGGCGACGTCGTAATTAATTGCGGTCTGCGCCGCGGTCCCGGCGGCCGGACAAAGGACCGCCGCAAAGGCCAGGCTCAAAGAAATGATGATGAGGAAATTTCTTTTAATTTCGGCGGTCAAATCCAACCCCGACTGTCTTTTGAGCTAATCGAACCGGTTAATGGATACGATGCATATTTGGGATTTGCCCCGTGGTACGACTCGAACCCGCCGCGGGCCTGGTAAGCGTGAGGTGAATTTAATCATCGGATAGTACGAGGAAAGATGAGGAATCAGGCAGGTCGCGGATTCCAGGCGGAGCAAGTCCTATTTCGAACAAATTTTTGGAATCTCTCCTCATCCGTGCCAAAATCGAGCTGCAAATCCGCGGTCAATACGGCCCCCCGAAATTCCGTGGGCAGGCGCACGGCATCCTTCGCGGTGGTGAGTATGAATTCGGCCCCGCTGCCCGAGGCGGTCTCTATTACGCGGGCAAGGTCCAGGGCGGAGTACCTGTGATGGTCCGGGAAAGGGAGCCGGGCGCAGACATCGATACCGCGGCTTGCCAGGGCGTCGAAAAAACCTTCCGGCCCGGCAATCCCCGCGAATGCGGCGGCTTTTCTGCCCGCCAGGGCATCAACTGGAAAAAATCCAAAATCAGACCTGAGACCAACTATCCCGTGTCGGCATGAGAAAGTGGGCTTATCGGGGAAAAGCTCTTCGATCATTGATTTCGTTTTATCGAATTGGCGGTGGTCGGAGTGGGTCAGGACCAGGGCATCGGCCCTTCGAAGGTGATGGACAGGCTCGCGAAGCGGCCCAAGGGGCAGCGTGCGCCCGTTTCCGAAAGGATTTCGGCTGTCGAGGACCACTAAATCGAGGTCGCGGGCGAGGGTGAGGTGCTGAAAACCATCATCCAGCACAACCGTGTCGATGCCGGGGTCTTCCAGAAGGGCGGCCCTGCCGGATTCCGCGCGCCCGCGGCCAACCCTGACGGGAATCGACGGAAGGCTTTGCGCCAGCAGCACCGGTTCGTCCCCAAAAACGGCCGACTGGCGATAAAGGCTTTCCCCCCGCGCGTTAACCCGTGCCATACCTTTGCCGCTTCGCCCATAGCCCCTGGTAAGGATTGCCGGTTTTGCCCCGATTTGGGCAAGGTATCGGCAGATCCAAAGCACCAGGGGAGTTTTCCCCGTACCCCCGCAGGAAATATTCCCAACACTGATTACCCGAACGGGAAGTCTTTCCAGATTTGCCAAAGCCCGTGCCTGATCGATTCGCAGGAGCTTCTCATATACTTTCGAAGCACCACCCAGGAGAGCGATGAGACCGTCCCGGGGCAGGTCAGGGCCTGGAGTATTCCATATCCGGGCAAGCCGGCGCGAGCCGGCCCCGTACAGTTCATCCCGGATTGCCGATGCCGGGGCAAATAGGGCCCGCATCCTACTTCCTGCCGGATGGCTTGACGGGTTTTTGCGCGGGCTGCGGCTGCTCCGTTCGGGCTGACCTCATCTCGGCCGCCTTCTCCTTTATTTCGGTAAGCGCCCTTTGCATCGAGCTCCATCCATACCAGAGCGAGTAGTCGGGGTTGGCGTGAAAAGCTCCCTGGAAGGCCCTCATCCGGTATTCCAGAAACATCAGGAACAGCGTCTGTTCGATTACAGTCGGAGCATCGTGGAACGTCAGCAGGTCCGGGAATGCGTACGTGTAGCTGTCGGGTTTTCTCAATACCCCATCCTGGTATAGCCCGGCTACTGTCAGGATGCCTTCGGCCATCAGCCTGTCGGCCTCCCGGATCATCTGGTCCGATTTTTCCAGCTCGATGCGCGCGAAGTTGATCGAGTGGCAATCATTGCATCCCTTCAGCATCTTATCGCGCTCGGCCTGCCAGTCTTCATCGCTCAGCCTGACCACGTCGGCGGATTGCATTACATCGAGCCTCGGGGTCGGCTTTCCGGAAGGGTCGAGAACGCCGAGGCCCTGAAAAATCGTCGTTCGATCCTTTGCCCACTGCGGGTCCTCGGGAAGAGGCAACCTTAATGCCAGAAATCCCCAGGCGGTCCGGTTTGTATGACTCCCTTCGCGAAAATGGCAGCTCTGGCAGGTCGGGGCAGCCGCCTCCTCGGGCAGTATTCTGCTTTGCTTGAGTAAAAATCTAACGCCGTGCTTGGAGGAAGAGTACATCTCCCATTGAGGGTGGTCTATCCCCATGTGGCACGTCCGGCAAGCCTGGGGCGACCTGGCTTCATCGGCGGAAAAGAGATGCCGTGTGTGGCAAACGTCACACGATGATACTCCGAAAGCAGACCCTTTTTCGACCAGGTCTCCAATTTCGCCCTTGGTCTTGAGGCCTACCCGGTGGCACCCGCCGCAGCCCTTGAGGCCCTCGACCTGGGCCATCGGCTGCCAATGGATGGTCGGCATCGCCTTCATCGCCGCCCAGGCAAGGGCATGCTTTCCTTTGGCGAACTGATCGACCTGGGTTTCATGGCATTGGGCGCACGTTTCGGGAAGTGCAATCCTGGCCTCGGATACGTCGGTCATCGAATTGTGCCGCTCGCCGTGACAGGTCGAACACTCGACTTCGTTTCTGCTGTGCTTGCTGAGCCGCCAGTCAACTACTATACCCGGAGTAATTCGCGTGTGGCATTCGAGGCATGAGGCCGGCGGCCTTGTCGAGGAGAGTTCCTGGTTTTGCTGACCCTGGCCTTGTTGCTGCTGAACCTGATTTTGCTCCCGGCCTGGTGGCTGCTCAGCGGATTGCGCGGGTTTTTCGACATTAGCTTTGGCCTCAGCCGGTTCGGATACCTCCCCCGCGGGCTGCGTAAGCCCTTCGGGTACCCGAAAAAAAATGCCGACGGCCAGAAAGATTATAGCCAGGAGTGCCAGACAAACAGGGGCAGGAATTCGTCGCATAATTGCCCTCCGGTCAAAGGAAAATTGGGATTGCTGAATCGGGTATAAAAATGTGACTTCGCGCGCGTTGGCGCCTTAATCGCTTATACCAGAATCATCCCGAATTGAAAAAGATAATAAAACTCGCCTGCTTAAGGTGCCGCGCCCAGAGAGAGCAGTGCCGCGGCTGTTCGGTGCGCTCCGCGTGTGTTAAAATCCAACCGGGTATCCTTGGAGACCTTCGGTCGATGCGGCCGGCAAGGTCGGAAGACCTTGCCGCAACCGAGATAACGTAGGCTGGTCACACGCATTATAAGACTCGGATTGAAAAGATTGGAGAAGACCTTTTTGATAAAAGTCCCAGCCACTCAACCAGGTTCTCTTTCCGTCATGCAAGAAACCCTGGAAGCACTCTACGAGCATTACAACCGGCCCGGTTGCATTTATCCCGATCCGCTTTCGTTTGTGTACCTTTACGAAAACCGGCTCGACAGGGAAGTCGTCGGATTCATCGCCTCCGCGCTTGCCTACGGAAGGGTGCAGCAGATTCAATCGAGCGTAAGCCGGGTGCTCGATCAAATGGGGCACTCCCCTTCGGCATTCCTGACGGGAACCGAGCCGGCCGAAATCAGAAACATCTTCCAATCCTTCAAACACCGCTTTACCACTGGCGCCATTCTTTCCGGGCTGCTCGAAGCGCTCGGAAAAATTATCCTGGAATACGGTTCGCTCGAATCCTGCTTTCTAAGCCACCTTGATCCGGGCGATGAAAATATTCTTCCCGCCCTTTGTTCATTTGTATCCAATGTTGATATTGCCGCCGGCGCGAGGATGCCTATGTTTATACCTTCGCCGGAGGACGGGAGCGCGTGCAAGAGGCTCAACCTGTTTCTGCGGTGGATGGTTCGCCGCGACAATGTCGATCCGGGAGTCTGGAGAAACGTTTCGCCGTCTCTGCTCGTTATACCTCTCGACACTCACATGCACAGGATCGCGCTGGCGCTGGGCCTGACGGAGCGCAAACAGGCCGACATGCGATGCGCGGTGGAAGTTACCGAAAGATTTGCCGCGATTTGCCCGGAGGACCCCGTTCGCTACGATTTCGCCCTTACACGGCTTGGGATCGGCAACGAGGCGCCTCCTGACGAAATCCTGGAATGTTTGAAGCTGGACCATTATCGCCGTCAATAATTCAGGGGGAGAATTGGATGGAAGATTGCGTAAAGCTTTATGCTCTCAGTACGTGCATTCATTGCAAAAACGCGAAGGAACTGCTCGACGCCTGCGGCGTCCAATACGATTGCGTGCATGTGGACAAGCTTACCGGCGACGAAAGGCGCGAAATTATCGAGCAGATCAAAAAAGACAACCCACAGTGCTCTTTTCCCATGCTGATAATCGGCTCCAAAATAATAATCGGCTTCAGGGCCGAAGAGATCAGGGAGGCGCTGAACCTCTGATGACCGCGGAAGAACTATATGAATTTCTCAGGAAGACCCAGGAACCGAAAGGCTACTACTTCAACCGTGACAGGGAATTCGTCTTCCAGCTCCTGGACAGTCTGCTGGTCAACAAAGATCGATACGGCTACATGTGCTGTCCCTGCCGGCTTGCCGCAAACGACCGCGAATGGGACAGGGATATAAACTGCCCCTGCGTCTACCGCGTACCGGACGTTGCCGATTACGGCAGTTGCTATTGCGGCCTGTACGTATCCAGGGAGTGGAATGAGGGCAAGGTTCCCCATCTCTACGTCCCGGAAAGAAGGCCCGCGGAAAAGGCATTCGGACCGGCTAGTTAAAAATCCTGGAAAAAGTCTTTATGAACTATCATTTAACCCGGAAAAGGTTTGTCACAAACCGAAGACCATTTTCTATGAACAGCGATGACTTCCATGTAGATGACGGCTTAGCCTTGAATTCGCTTTCGATATTACTTTTCCGATGAACTTAAATAGATGTAGATGTAGAAAACCCCACATATTCTCCCGATTCGTATTCAATTTGCGCTCGTTCTCTTTACAAATGGAAATCCCGTAATCATATTGTTTCAAGTTTTCCGGTCATCCGAAATTCCAATGCGATACCTTTTATTCCAGGGAGACAGTCTCGATGGAAAAAAAGTTACTTGAACTTGCCGTGGAGATCGTACAGGCACAGGCGTCAGTTAGCAAGATGACGGGGGATGAGATAGAGTTGGCGCTTGTGAGGGTCTACAACGCACTTCATAAGATGAAGCTTGCTGAAAATGAGGAGCGCTCGATCCTGCCCGAAGATATGTCGTCATCCGGCAAGCAAGCATGGACGGGCGCCGACCTGGACCCTCGCTCCTCGATTCAGGAAGACAGGGTGGTGTGCATGGAATGCCGATCGGAATTTCGGCAGCTTACCGCCAATCATCTGAGGACCCATCAGATCTCGCCCCGTGAGTATAAGAAGAAGTGGGGCTTCCCGCTAAAACAACCTCTTGCGGCAAGGGTCCTCACAAAACTTCGGAGCAGGTCCGCAAAAAAACGCGGCCTTCCCGAAAAGCTCCAGATCTATCTCGATCAGAAGAGAAAAGATAAAGTCACGGCGGCGCGCCTCCGGAGTGCCCGCAATTCTTGAAATGAAGCCTGAGCCGCTGCTCAATCAGGCACGTCTTGTGGAACCACGCCGCATGGTGGCATGTGGGGCGGGCTTTCCAGCCGGCGGTCGTTTTGCACTGCCACGAAGTCGGTTTATGCAAGCTTGATTGAGTGCAAGAGAACCAGGTTGAGGGCTTATCTTCAAAGCAATACCCCTGAAGGAAAAATCCAACCTCCGGCCCCGGAGTGTTGGATTTTGCTTTTTGAATCCATGGGTGGATGGGGCTTGGGCTGAAAGGGCTTCGTAGCACAGTCCAGCGCCAGCGCTACCCTGGGTAGGATGCCCGCAAGTATTTTCACCGAATGGGATACATAAGAACCATGGACAATTTGTGCGACTGACCCATTGGAATTCATTAAACCCTTTCAGGATATAAGTTTTACTGGCCGGCCTGATAATCCAAACTCCGGGAGCAGGCATGGAAAGCCTGCCCACGCTTGGTGCCGGCCTCAATCAAACCGTGAATTTTTGAGCCCGCTAAAATCCCACACAGCTCCTTCCTCTGCCCTGGTGCAAAATGCATCAGGGGCAAGCAAAATGCCTCATCTTCGCAGAACCGCATCTGGAAAGGGTTTCCCGGACCTCATAAAAGCAGCGGTGCAATATGCACCATGTTTCGATGGTTTCACTGCTGCAAAACAACACCTCTAAAACCAGCTTTTTGCAAAAATAAAATCTGTAATTCCGCCACCTTATAATTTTTTTTCCTGTCCCCTCCCCCTCTGGCCCGAATCCTGCTCTAATTAGCTGCCAACACAGGACATGATTCGGCAAGGGTTTAAAATTGCGATTAAAATATTCATCTGACCGGAAGGAGCACAAAATGGAAACCAAAGAGCGCAAAAGACCAGTTCAGCCCGTTGTCTTCTCGATGGGAAACGATCAGTGTGTGTGGGGGAAGGCCGGAGTTATCAAACCCACCAAGTGTGTAAACGCATTTGATTGTCTCGGATGCGCGGTAGACAGCAAGATTCTGGCCAGCTTTGACGAGCAGCGCAAGGTTTCCGGGCAGTCCGACCGAGCGTCGGCCAGGCTGCAACTCATGATGACCAAGGGCAAGTGCCGCCACATGCTCACCGGCCGGATTTCATACGGACTGTGTTCGTATGCCTACAACTGCGCCAGGTGCCCCTACGATCAGATGATCGAGGACACCAGCTACCTGCCCAACCTCCGCAAGCCCACCGTGGACAGGGCATCTGGCTTCGGCGTTGCCAGGGACTACTACTATCATCACGGCCACACCTGGGCGAGAGTAGAGTACGGCGGACGGGTCAGGGTGGGCATAGATGATTTCGCCCTCAGGCTCCTGGGACCCCAGGATGAAATCAAGATGCCGGCCCTTGGATCGACCGTTGGCCAGAACCGTCCTTCAGCGATCCTGAAACGCTCCCGCAATGAGGCGCCGACTATGAGCCCGATCGACGGCGAGATCGTTGCAATCAACCATAATATCCTCAGCCAGGCCTCCGCGGCCAACGACTCGCCCTACTCCGACGGGTGGTTGATGGTGGTTCAGCCCAAGAGCCTTCGCAACAGCCTCAAGAACCTTTTCTTCGACGAGGAAGGTATGTCCTGGATTGACGACGAGGCCGGAAAACTTGCCAAGATGCTGGGCGAGGACAATCTTGCGGCCGCCGGCGGCGAGGCAATCGGCGACATCTACGGGGCCTTCCCGGAATTGGGATGGAACAAGCTGGTAAAGACATTCCTCGAATAACCACATCAGCCGAAGCCGGCCCACGCCGGCTTCGGCAAGGCCTATAAACCAAAATTACTTAGGGGCATCACCATCTTAGGTGTTTGCCCCTAAATTTTTTGCGGATAACTTGGTAAATTGGGCACCCTTGGCGGCATGTTTCTCGAAGTTATGGCGAGGTCTACGGAGGCTGTTGCCCAAATAGCCTTTTTTTGAAACTGCCAAGTGGATCGGTCAGGCGTGAGCGGCGCGGGAATGACGATTTTCGATACCGTCCCGGACGTGAATCCAAATCCGGTTTGGGCAACAACCCCTACGGACCGCAGAGATGGGGACTAGCATTGAAAACTCCTTTGGACAACAACCCCAGGAGACCACGCCACAACATGAGAACTCATATCACAACCCGCAACTCGCAACCCACACCCGCGACGCCCAAATAGTTTCTTGCATAAGGACGCGAATCTCTCTTATAGTGCCCCCGGAATGGGGAGGATTTTCACTAAGTAGGGAGTAAATGAATACCGGCTCCGGATGAGAGTTTAGGGCAGATCCAGGGAGGTTTGGCACCAGAATGGCAATTTCCTCAAAAATGCGTCAATTTTCGGAAAAATCCTCGTGGATTCGAAAGATGTTCGAAGAGGGCGGGCGCCTCAAGCAAATCCACGGCGCGGACAAGGTCTTTGATTTCAGTTTGGGCAATCCCAATGTTCCTCCTCCGGACATCGTGCGGGAGAAACTGATCGAGCTGGCAAAGAGTGAGGAGCCGGGAACACACGCCTACATGCCCAATGCCGGGCTCCAGAGTACCCGCGCGGCGCTGTCCGCCTACCTTTGCGGAGAATACTGCGTCTCGATGGCCCAGGACCGGATAATCGCGACCTGCGGGGCCGCCGGGGGCCTCAATATTATATTCAAGGCGCTGCTCGATCCGGGAGATGAAGTTATCTGCCCCGCGCCCTTTTTCGTGGAATACGGGTTCTATTCCGACAATCACGGCGGGGTGCTGAAACCCGTTCCCACAAAGCCCGATTTCACTCTCGACCTCGACAAGATAAAGCAGGCGATCGGGCCGAAAACCAAGGTCGTTTTGATAAACTCGCCAAACAACCCAACCGGGCAGATCTATTCAGCCGAATCGCTCTCGGGGCTCGGCGGAATTTTACAGGAAAAAAGCCGTGAAATCGGCCACACAATATATCTTGTCTCAGATGAGCCGTACCGCAAGATAGTGTACGACAATCAGGCCGTGCCCTGCATTTTCCAGCACTACCCAAACTCGCTCATCACGAGTTCTTATTCGAAGGACCTCTCGCTTCCAGGCGAGCGGATCGGTTTTGTGGCGGTCGGTCCGGATATCGATGACCCAGCGGGGGTGATGGACGCCCTGACACTCGCAAACCGGATCCTTGGCTTCGTGAACGCCCCGGCCATGATGCAGCGGCTCGTCGTGGAACTCCAGGGGGTCTGTGTCGATGTTGACATATACAAGCGCAAGAGGGACCGGCTGGTAGAGGCGCTTACCTCGTTTGGCTACGAACTAACGGTTCCGGGCGGCGCTTTCTATCTTTTTCCGAGATCGCCAATTCCCGACGACATCCAGTTCGTAAAGCTTCTCCAGGAGGAGAACATACTGGTTGTTCCGGGGACCGGATTCGGGGGACCGGGCCATTTCCGAATTGCCTATTGCGTTGACGACCGTTTAATCGAAGGGTCGCTGCCCGGATTCGAAAGGGCTATAAGGGCGGCGAAGAGCCTGTAGTAGAGGCGGGGGAGGGGAGATGCAAAAGAAGGTCTTTTTGCGACGAGGAGGGGCAGGCAAAGGGCCGGAAGGTGGGCCGCCATACGTGAAATACTTGCTGTGGGCGATTCTTGGCATCAGCTTGGCGGTCGTTGCGGCGTCCTACCTGTTGAATTCTAAAACCAGGGAAGCATCCAGGAGAGCTTTGCCGGAAAAGCAATCCGTAAGAAAGGAACTCCCCAGACCGCCGGAACCCGCACCGGGTGAGACTGCCCCGGGAACCCCGGGTGTCCTCGCCGCCAAACCCGAAGCTCCGGCAGAGCAGGCAAAACCGCCGGAACCGGCGCCGAGCGTCGAGCCGCAGCCGGCGCCCCAGCAGCCCGTACAGCCGCCGGAACCCGCTCAGACCGTCAAACCGCCTGAACAGGTCCCAAGGGATATATTTCCGAAGGATACCCAGGCGCCTGCGCTGACCCAGAAGGCGCCGCCGGCTTCACAGGCGCAAAAACAACCCGAGAAGGCGCAACAGCAACCGCAAAAAGCTGAAAAGAGGGAGAAAAAGGAGCAGGCCAAAACCGCTAAAACGGCTCCTGTTTCCGAAAAGCCCGAAAGCGCCGCCGCCGCACCCGGAGCAAAGCCCGAGACCAAAGCGGTCACGGCAGGCAAAGCCGGAAGTTTTTCAGTCCAGGTCGGCTGCTATAAGGAAAAGCAATCGGCGGATGAGGTCTTGGGGAGGCTCCGTAAAAAGGGATATGATGTTTCCTTATGTCCTTCCTCCGCTGGAGGCGGCTACGCCTACACCGTGGTGACAAAACCCGTCCCCAGCATGAGCAAGGCATCGACTTTGGCGGAACAGTTAAAAAGCGAACAGAAGGTTAGTCCCACGGTAATAAAAAGTGCCGTCGCCTGCGGCTTGGAGACTCCAGCGGCAAAAGCGGCCATGAAAAAACCGGCCGTTGCCAAGCAAGCTGTGAAACCCGCGGCTCCGGCTCAAGCTCCAGCAAAGAAATCGGTAGCCCCCGCGGCTGATAAAAAAGCGGAAAAGCCGATAGCAGCCAAAAAGCTTCAACCGGCGCAGAAACTGCCGGCCGCTTCCGCTAAACCTAAAAAGCCCATCCCGGCAAAAGCATCAGCCGAGGATTAATTAGATTCACCGCTGAGAATTCGGAGAACGCCGAGGAAAAAATAACAGAGGCTATCGGGTATTCCGAAAGCTTCAAAGTTTTACTAAATAACATGCGATGACTAAATGGTTTTGCTCAGACCTTTCTTTGCGTCCTCCGCGTTCTCCGCGGTGAAAATCCGCTGGGCCGCGCCCTCGTTGTGACAGCTCCCTTGAAATGATGCTCGCCCTTTTTTACAATTACCGGAACTTTTGTCCGCGCAGTATAGAAATGGAGTCAATTTTTAATGATTTCCACCAGTAAGTTTATCCGTGCAGCACTCTTACTTTTTATTTTGCTGGCGCTCGCTTCCCCTTGTTTTGCCGCCGACGCGGCTCAGGCTCAAAAAAGTCAGCCGACCGCAAAATCCGGCGCGACTCAGCCTGATCAAGCCGCCGACAAGCCCGTCCAGACCGGAATCCCGATGCTCCAGCCGGAAGACGTCCCGGTGCCGATCAATGCGGAAAAGATCGATGAAGCAGGGGAAGCGCTCGGGAAAAGCATCGACCAGGTGGGCAAGAATGCCTCGAAAAGCATGGGCAAGTGGATCAGCGCGACTGCCTTTGGTGGCATAAGCTGGCTGAGGTTGCTGGTCTGCGCGGGGCTCCTGCTGTTCGTGACCGGCCTTGATAGGGTGATTCAGCGCCTTATCGCGATGAGACTCAAAAGATGCGGGACCGAGTTAACCTGGTGCGATCTATTGCTCGAAGCGCTCACCAGCCCGCTTTCGCTCTTTGTGAAGGTCTACGGTATCTATTGGGCGCTCTCGCCCATCTGGGCGAGCTTCGACTCACCCGGCGGTTTCGGCCTGGTCCACCGCGCGGCGGGGAAGGCCGCGGACTTTGGCGGGACCATTGCACTTTTCTGGTTTATCTACAGGTTCATCAGCATAGCCGATTCCAGAATGCACACCTGGACCAGGACAGGCGACAAAAGCATTAACGACATGCTTTTCCCGCTTATCAGCAAAACGTT
Source organism: Desulfarculales bacterium UBA696 (assembly GCA_002298995.1). GTDB lineage: Bacteria > Desulfobacterota > Syntrophobacteria > Syntrophobacterales > Syntrophobacteraceae > SbD1. Next base: position 11,929 of record DBMO01000048.1, on the reverse strand, counting down.
CAAGGGATTCGTGATAGTGGTCGGCGGCATCATGGTGGTCCAGAACATGACCGGCATCGAGATTGGGCCCCTTGTCGCCTCACTCGGGATCGGCGGCCTGGCCTTTGCCCTGGCGGGAAAGGACTCCATAGCCAACTTTCTGGGGAGCCTCACCATCCTGCTGGACAAGCCTTTCCAGGTCGGGGAGAGGATAATAATCGACAAGCACGATGGTTTTGTCGAGGAAGTGGGCTTTCGCAGCACGCGCATTCGCACCCTGACCGGCAACCTGGTATCGATTCCGAACGAGAAAATCATAAATTCACCGCTCGAAAACATCGGAAAGAGAAACTACCTGCGCTGGAGCGCCAATTTCGGACTCACCTGCTCGACTCCTCCCGAGAAAGTCGAACGGGCAGTGGAAATAATCGCCGGGACACTGGAAAACCACGAGGGCATGCGCGAAGACCATCCACCCCGTGTCCACTTCAACGGCTTTAACGACTGGAGTCTGAATATTTCGGTTTTCGCCTGGTACTTTCCGGGTGATTTCTGGAAATACCAGGAATGGCTGCAGCGTACTTGCCTCGAGATAATGCGCCGTTTCCGGGAAGAAGAAATCGAGTTTGCCTACCCGACCCAGGCGGTCTATAACCTCGAGTCCGATGGAATCGACCCGGACACATTCGAGGGAGTAGAGCCCGAGAAGCCCAAAATTTACACGGCCAAGGCATAATCACCACGAAGAGTACCAAGTATTCCATTGGGCGCCGGCCGCCTGAAAAATTTCTCAATGGTGGTATCTCAAAAAAGATGACTGCCCTACCTTCGTGCACTTCGTGTTCTTCTTGGTGAATGAGGCATTTTTTTCACGGAGAGGTATGATGAAAATCGCGATAATGGGTACGGGGGGTGTTGGAGGGTATTACGGCGGGTTGCTTGCGTTAAAAGGACACGACGTGGCCTTTATCGCGCGCGGCGCCCATCTTCGGGCCATCCTCGATAAGGGCCTCAGGGTTAAGAGCGTACACGGCGATTTCACAGTTGCTCCCGCGAGGGCAACCGACAAACCGGCGGATATCGGCCCGGTCGACCTGATAATCTTTACCACCAAGACCTACCACACCGATGATGCGGCAAAGGCAATCAGGCCGATGGTGGGGCGTGATACGATAGTGTTGCCCCTGCAAAACGGTGTCGATTCGGTGGAAAGGATCGGAGCGGCGGTCGGCATGGAACACCTCGTCGGCGGTGTCACCTGGCTGTCCGCCGCAATCGAGGAGCCGGGAGTTATCGGCCAGTACAGCGATTTTCGCAGAATCGCGGTGGGTGAGTTAAGCGGTGAAATTACCCCAAGGGCCCTTGCGGTTTTCGAAGCTCTCCGGACCACGGGCGCATCTGTCGAGCTAAGCGATAACATCTCCAGGCTTATTTGGACAAAATTCGCATTTATTGCACCGGTTGCCGCGATAAGCTGCCTTACGCGCTCACCGTTTGGCGATTTCCGCGACGTTCCCGAAGCCCGTTCGGCCCTTGCCGCCGCAATCGGGGAAGTGGCGGCGGTGGGTGCGGCCGCGGGTGTCGCGCTTGATGCCGACGTGGTCGAAAAAACACTCGCCTTTACCGACAATAGCGCGCCGTCGATGAGAACCTCGATGCAGCGGGATATGGAATGCGGAAAGCCCGCCGAACTGGAATCCCTTGTGGGCATAGTGGCGCAAATGGGCGAGAAATATGGGGTCCCGACTCCGGTCATGGGGCTCGCCTACGCGATGCTCAAGCCTGCCAATTTGAAGGCGCTCCGGGACTAACCACAGCGAGGGCGCCTCAATTTAAGGCTGAGAATAAATGTGGTGTTATGGCTTTTATATAGCCAAAGAGGAGGTGCAGGCTTTACAGCCTGCCGCTGGAGCTGGGTTATTTGGAGTTGATCCGGAAGCACATAAATATTCGCCGGAAATATATCTCGCTACGGCCCCCAAAAGGGTCGCCCTGAAAGGGCATCATATTCCAGCCCAGGGTCAGCGCCAGCGCCACCCTGGGTAGGTGGTCAAGAGGAATTCATACCCTGAAAGGGTTTAATAATTCCATAGGCCGGTGGCATAGAGATTCCAATTGGTTTTTTATGTATCCCTTTCAGGGAAAGTCATTTGAGGCCACATCCTCCCAGGGTGGCGCTCAGCGCTGACCCTGGGCTGGATTATGACGCCCTTTCAGGGCATTTTTAGGCTGAAGCATGGTTTTGTCTCAGGCTCATTCTTTCCTTGGGAACAGGAAATCAATGATGCCGCAAAATACTAGCTGGATCGGCGTGCCAAGAAAGGCAAATAACGGCAGGATCACCAGGAAACTCAGAGGGGCCAGGACAGCCATGGCTATAATTTTTAACAATAGGTTTCTGAACAGATAATCGGCAATGGTTATACAGACATAGACTGCCAGAGCAAAAATAGTCCATTGCCAGATTACCCCGATAGAACAAAAGGCGATTTCTCTAGCTTTTTGTTTTGGCCAAGCAATCTTTCCGCGAATGGTCTGACCGGCCATGTGGCAGCTATTAAAATGGCTTTGGTGAGTGCAGGTTCTCTTGCCCAACCTGGTTTATCAATCGGGTTTGCTCCAATATCCCGAACAACTTGGGATATGCCTGAAAGAAGATAGCCAATGAAAATACTAAGAAAGATTTTCATGCCCTCTCCCCTATTACCTTTTTACCCACTACCAGGGTTTTGTTACAAGCCGGAGATGTCCAAACTGCAGGGGCAGGTTTACCAGTCCTGCCCTGCAATACATTTGGTCAACAGCGCCTAAAGCTTTCCCTTCGAAGAAGGGACCCCGCTTCGGCGCGGATCGAGCGATACCGCTATTGCGAGGGCGCGAGCCCATGCCTTGAATGCGGCCTCCAGCATGTGGTGCGTATTCGAGCCGTATTGAATGCGGACGTGCAGCGTCACCCCGCCATGCTGGGCAAAAGCCCTGAAAAACTCCGGGGCAAGCTCGGTTTCGAACTCCCCGGTCCGGTCCGCCATCGGCACGGCGCTATAAACCAGAAAAGGCCTGTTCGAAAGGTCAAGCGTAACCGATGCCAGGGCCTCATCCATGGGGACCGTAAAATCCCCATACCGCTTTATCCCGCTACGGTCCCCCAGGGCCTTGTCCAGAGCCGTTCCGATACAGATCCCGACATCTTCGACCGTATGGTGGGCATCCACGTCCAGGTCGCCCGTGGCCTTGACGGTCAGGTCGAAAAGCCCGTGCACCGCAAAAAGCGTCAGCATGTGATCGAGGAAGGGGACCCCCGTGTTGATTTCCGCCCTGCCGGTTCCATCAAGAACTATTTCGGCGGAAATCTGCGTCTCCTTGGTCTCCCTTTTCACAGTGCCTTTTCGCTGGCCCGCCATATTTTTCTCCGTTTGAATGATCGTTTTTTGAGCGGTTTCAAAGCCGCTGCTATTTCGACTATGCACCTATGTGAGTGCACACAATACATTCACGCCTGGAAAATTCAAGGAAATCGTTCATTAGAGGAAGGGAGTCAAGAGTCTAAAATATGATCCGAGGGGTACAACTGCGTGTGGGGGCAGGCTTTCCAGCCTGGCGGCAAGGTCTGGGGCTCAGAATGGCGAAGTTCTCCGGACCGCCGTAAAACGGCGCCCGGGTTCCGGATAACGGCAATCTCACCTGGCGCGATATCGAGGAACAAACCTCAAAAATATCCGGTAGTTTCCTGATTCCACGCCCCTTGGGACCTTTTGACCTTCAGGAATCAGCAAAACGACCACCCTGCCTTCGGCGGGGTCGCCGGATTGCGAATGTTCGCGTCTTTCCGCCCCATTGGGAGGACTTCCGCGCCGCCTGCGAGGGCTCCTGATGTCGAGGAGTTTTGCCTCGACCAGCGCGGTCTCCGAATCCGATTTCCCCTGCCCGCCGCCGGGGCCGACACGAGTGGTTCCACCGATAATGATATCCATGGTCTCTCCGATCCTAAGTAAACGTTATAAGCTAGATATCGGAAGATGGGCTACGCGCCTTGAATATATTACTTTTGGATGCGGAATTTGAACACGACAGCCGTGAAGGTGTCGCGGGAGGACAAAACGGAAGCTCCCCTCGCGCCGGACATAGGCGGAGGGGAGCTTCGGAATTTTAATTGGAAGCTGTCTTGGAAGGAAAGCTAGGATTCCGTGGGAACGGGATAGACGCTGATCTGCTGGCGCAGCTTGTCATAATTTTCGAAAGTTACAAGCCCGTCCTGCAGTGCGAAAAGTGTGTAGTCCCTTCCCATCCCGACGTTGAGTCCGGGATGAAACTTGGTCCCCAGTTGCCGAACGATGATGTTTCCGGCGCGAACGAATTCACCGCCGTACTTTTTAACTCCCCTTCGCTGTCCGGCGCTGTCTCGGCCGTTTCGGGAGCTTCCGCCAGCTTTTTTATGTGCCATTTTATTCCTCCGAAAACGGCAGGCTGGAAAGCCTGCCCCACTTACGAGCTTAAGGCCTGCAAAGCAAACCGGGGGCGGGAAAGCCTCCCGTTAACCCTGGGCTGCAAGGCCCGCCGACTCGCTTCGATTATCCTATATTTTCTACGCGCACGGCCGTGAAACTCTGCCGGTGGCCTGTCTTCTTGCGGTAATCCTTGCGCCTTTTATGCTTGAAGATAACGATCTTGGGCAGGCGTCCATGCTCGACTATCTTTGCCTTGATCGATAATCCCTCCACCAGTGGCTGCCCGATCGATACCTTTTCCCCGTCCGAGAAAAAGAGCACCTCGCTAAGAACCACATTCTCCCCAACCTCACCGGGGAGCTTTTCCAATCTGATTGTATGGCCCGGCCGTGCTTCGTACTGCTTGCCGCCTGACTTGAAAATTGCGTACATGCTGAGGGTCCTCCAAAAAAACCGGCTCCGTTGCCGATTTGCGCCGTGGCGCGGATAAAAAAAGCGGCCTCCCGGCCGCTCGGAATGGCCTTACAAGCCCGTTAATTACATTGTAGCATAAATGCCCTGCTTAAGAATCATCTCTTGATATTCTTTCAATCTCTCGCAGTTATCCAAACACTTGTTTTTGTCCTCTGTGGCTCGAACGCAATTTACACACGGGCTTTTTACCATCTCGATGCCTCCTTCGCGGCAAAAAATATTTGGAATTGCTTTATATATTTTAGCCGGGAGACAAGTGTCAAGCTTTTTCTGACAAATTGACGAAATCACCTTGCCAGGACAGGCTCGCGCAAGAGCATCCGGATCGCTTCCCCGGCGGTCCGGGCAAGCTGCGGATGCGTGTCGGCAAGCGACTCTATCTGGCGCAGGTGGTCTGCCGTTCGCAATATGATCATTGCCAGGTCGCCTTCATCCATTCCGGAAATTTCCCGCACCTCTTCCCAGGTAAGTCCGCGCGCCCAGTGAAAAACCGTAACCACCGCCCAGAACGGAAGCGGCGGGATCTCGAAGCCATCGGCCTGGAGGCGCTCCCTCAGGCGCTGGAGTTCCTTAAGCATCTTGAAAAAAGGTCTTGCCAGGTCGGGATATTTCCACACGAGCGATGCGAGCTGGACGTCTCCGTGCCTGTCGCGATCCATTACAAAAGCGGCGATGAGAGCGGCGAGCAATTCCGGCTGGTCTTGAGGAAAGACGTTTTTGCGGATCCCTTCCGAGATAAGCAGCGGCTGGTCGAGCCTTAGTTTCGATGCCCAGAGGCCGTCGGGGGTAAGCCTTTGGTCTTCTCCCGCGTAGCCTTCCTCGGCGAGCACCCGGAAGAGCTTTAAAAACGAGCGCCAGAGCTGTTCCTGGGTCGAATCCACCTGCGCGTAATGGTGAAAATACCTCCTGATAGCGGAAGCGAACGCGTGCGAGGTATCTTTCTGGCAAGGTCCAAACAAGGTGCATTTCCCGCAGGGAAGCGCCTGGATGCGCTCGACCAGGGCGGCTATCTCACCTGATTCATGATCTGCCTGGGCAGGAGACGGTGCATGCTCTCTGTTCTCCGCCTTGAATTCACCGGAGGAGGCGCGCTCGATTAATGCGAGCCAAGCATCGCGGTCATCGAGTTCGGGCAGGGGTTCGAGCATAACGCTCAATTCGCGTATTCGCTGGAATGCCACCCGGTGCACCCTGATGCGGCTCCGCCTGAACCTTACCGGGGAGGCCATCCGCACCGCTTCCACGTTCCTGTAGTGCATATCGGGCCATGCAATGCAAACGTAAGGCGTCCCTCTCGAACTCAGGAATACCCGGCCGGGGGCCAGCCGGTCGATAAAGAACCTGTATTGGGGTTTTTTCCTGATCGATTTTCGCATCTTGCGGAACTGCTCGACGGCAGCCCCGTACTGAGGCCGCACCTCGGAGAGACTCTCGATCGATCCGCACCCCATCTGTTCGCGCCATGCATCGAGTTCCGCCCTGGCCGCTTCGAGCTTTTTCATGGCCTGCGTATCCTGGCTCATGTTCTGGAAGGTCGCCAGCGAGGCCACAAAGAGGTTTCGTATCTCCTCGGGGGTGTGCGAGAGCAGCAGGTTCAAGACCATCGAAAAATTCACCCGAATCTGGCTATGGATCGCATCGGGCGGGGATTTCAAAAGATCGTGTATCAGCTTCGGGTCTTGGTGCTGCCCAGGCGCGACCAGAGCAAACCCGATTTCGTCCATTCCGCGCCTGCCTGCCCTTCCGGTCATCTGCAAGAGGTCTGTAGCGGAGAGTGGAACGAATTCGCGCCCGTTGAAGCGGTCGCTCTGGAAAATAACGGCTGTGCGGGCGGGGAAATTAACGCCGGCTGCAATCGTCGAGGTCGAAAAGATGGCGTCGAGATAGCCTTCCTGCATCATTTTCTCCAGGAGGATCTTCCAGTGCGGGAGTTGCCCCCCGTGGTGCGATCCAACCCGGCAGCTTTTCAAAATCGACAGGTGCTGGTGGCCGCGAAGAAAGGGATGCTCATCCAGAACATCATCCAATCTTTTTTGGAACGCCCTGGAATCATTCCGTGGTTTCGCCTCGGGGGCCATCCGGCAAAAACTCGTGGCCTTGTCGCAATCCGATCTCGACTTCAGGAAGAATATCGCCGGGAGGAGGTTTGCCTGCCTCAAAATGTCCAAAATTTTGGGTATTTCCGGGATTTCGCTTTTCGGGAGCGATTTGAGGTCAAATCCTGCAATCCTTGGAAGCAGCCCGCGGTTCGAGCCGAGAGGGGCAAGCTCGCCGCCCGGGAAAAGAAAGAGCGGAAAAAGCGGCACCGGCCTCTGGGATGCCGAAACCCACTCGCACGGCGACCCCCGCATCCATGAAAGCCAGCCGCATATCTCCTTGGCGTTCCTGATGGTTGCTGAAAGCAGCAGCAGCTTGACTCGCGGCGGAAGATAGATAAGAACTTCCTCCCATACGACCCCCCGGTCCGGGTCGCCAAGGAAGTGCGCCTCATCGAGCACCACCAGGTCGATATCGAGGTCCTCTCCCCGGTGCATTATGTCGTATAGTTGATTGCGAAGGATTTCGGTCGTGCCGACGATCACCGGCGCATGGACGTTCTCTTTTCTGTCGCCCGTTAGGATACCGACGTTTTCGGGGCCGAAGAGATCGCGGAATTCTTCATATTTGGCATTGGAGAGGGCCTTGAGGGGCGATGCATACCAAGCTTTGCCGCCCCGTTCGAATACCTGTTTCAGGGCCTCGACCGCTATGTAGGTCTTCCCCGATCCGGTCGGGGCCGTCACCAGAACGTCCGAGCCGGCAAGCACTTCGAGCGCCTCGACCTGGAAGGGGTCGGGCACGAACGGAGACGGTTCCGGGGTTTTGATGCGGTCCAGAACAGGGCGCAAACTGCGGTAAATTTTCAGCGACCAGGGCGGCCCCGAGGATTTGATTGACAACGGGTGTGTGCGTTGTTTAGAACGGTAGCGCTTCCGGTCAGGTCTGTTCATTTGTGGAAAAATGGGCAATAGACTACCTCGATTGCGAGCAAGATATTCGCGATATGCCTGGTTTGGGAGCGGTCACAAATTATGAAATCCGCCTCCGGGGCCGCGAGGAGCGCATAAATGCCCGATACTCCCTCTAAAAAGATAATTACGCGCCCTCCCGTAGGCGACGGCGCCCTTACTTCCTATCACATAACAAGGGTCCGTGTCCCGCTTTTTGAAATAGATTTGGGCCAGGGGGTATATCACGGCAACTATTTTCACCTTCTTGAACTCGGCCGCGAGGATTTTCTGAGGACAATCGGCTTTCCGTACAAGGAATTTATGAACCGCCAGCTCCACCTCGCTGTTGTCGAAGCCGCGGTCAGCTACCGCAAACCCCTGCGCTATGACGAGATGATCGAAATCCATACCGCCGTCCCCTGGACCCGCACGCGCAGTGTCGGTTTTTTCCAGGTCATCTTCCGGGAGGGCAAAGACGGAACAAAGCAACTTTGCACGCGAGCCGATCTCAGCATGGTCTGCATCCGCTTCTCCGGCCGCCCAGCCCTTCTGCCCGACGAGTTTGTGGAGATAATTGAAAGATTGAGAGATTTAGGAATTGAGCAATTGAAGCCACAGTGATTAGGTTACAGTTCTTAAACTCCTAAATATTTGACAGGGGTTCTTGTAGAAGTTCCATAAAATTGATAAGTTTGCGGCCGCAAAGGATAATCCATCTTCCGGTTCGGAGGATCGGGATCAAATAATTCAAGAGGTTGCCTCGAAATGAAAATCGCAGTCATTGGAACAGGGTACGTGGGATTGGTCAGCGGGGCCTGCCTGGCCGAATTCGGCCATGAAGTCACTTGCATAGACAACGACGAGTCCAAGATAAAAAGCCTCAAGGAAGGGCGGATACCGATTTATGAGCCGGGCCTTGAAGCAATGGTTCTCAAGAACGTGCAGGCCGGTCGCCTGATTTTCTCGACCAAATACGATCCGGCTGTGCCCGAGGCCGAGGTCATCTTCATCGCGGTGGGAACTCCGGCGTCGCGTCGCGGTGACGGCTACGCCGACCTTTCTTACGTCTACGATGCAGCCCGCCAGATTGCACCCTTTTTGAAAGACTACACGGTGGTGGTGAACAAGAGCACCGTACCGGTCGGCACCGCCTGTCAGGTCCAGCGCATAATTTCCGAGACCAACCCCGGGGTTTCCTTCGACGTTGCCAGCAACCCCGAATTTCTTCGCGAGGGCGCTGCAATAAACGACTTCATGCGCCCGGACCGCATTGTGATAGGGACGGATTCCAAGCAGGCCGAAGAAGCCCTTAAAGCAGTCTACCGGCCGCTCTACCTGATTGAAACCCCCTTTGTCATAACGAATACGAAAACGGCCGAGCTGATAAAATATGCCGCCAATGCCTTCCTGGCGACAAAGATCAGCTTCATTAACGAAATAGCCAACCTTTGCGAGGAGATAGGCGGCAACGTCCAGGACGTCGCAAAGGGAATCGGACTCGACGGCAGGATCGGGCGCAAGTTCCTCCACGCCGGACCTGGATATGGCGGATCGTGTTTCCCCAAGGATACCCACGCCCTGCTGAGGGTGGCGCAGGATAATGGGGTTGCGTGCCGCATAGTCGAGGCGGTCGTAGAGGTAAACGCGGCACAGAAAGCGCGCATGACCAGAAAGATCCGGCAGGCGCTGGGCGGGAGCGAGGGAGGCAAGAAGATCGCTATTCTGGGCCTGGCCTTCAAGCCCGAAACAGACGATATTCGCGACGCGCCGGCTATCACCATTATATCCAAGCTTATCGAGAACGGCGCCTCCGTTCGGGCCCACGATCCCCAGGCCATGAACGAGGCCCGGAAGGTGCTACCCGAGGTAGTTTATTGCTCCGGCCCCTACGAGGCATGCGAAGGGGCTGACGCCGTGGTCCTCATGACCGAATGGAACGAATACCGCGCACTCGATCTTCTAAGGATAAAGAAGGCACTCAAGATGCCGATTTTTATCGATCTTAGAAACGTTTACCGCACGGCTGCAATGAAGCAGTTGGGATTCGATTATTTTAGCGTCGGAAGGACGTCCGCTGATAATTAGACAGGTTAAAAGCGGGGGGAACTGCGCTCCCCCCAACACCCCCTCTCCGCCGCGCGGCACACTCAGGGGGGTGCGGGGGGATTGGTTCCCTCGCTCTTTTTGCTTTTTGGTTGCTGTCCTTCTGATCTGCTTCCAGACTCTTCCAGTAGAGGGCCAGGTTTTCCAGCCCGTCCGCCCGACCTCAAAATCCGTCCCGGAATATAAAGTCAGGATCAAAAACACCTACCCTCATGATACGGGAGCATTTACCGAAGGGTTGTTGTTCCGCGACGGCTTTCTCTACGAAAGCACCGGAATAAACGGCAGGTCCGGCATCCGCAAAGTCGAGCTCCAAACCGGGAGGGTGGTGCAAAAGCACGACTTGCCCGAGTGCCACTTCGGCGAGGGCCTTGCAGACTGGGGGGATTCTCTTGTTCAACTCACCTGGAGGTCCGGGAAGGGCTTCGTATACGATTTCGTAAGTTTCGAATTGAAGAGTGAATTCAGCTACACCGGTGAGGGATGGGGCATTACCAGTGACGGAAAAAACCTCATCATGAGCGACGGCACAAACAGGCTTAAATTTCTGGATCCCACCACTTTCCAGCCCGAGCGTACAATCGCCGTGCACTCTGCCGGCCGGGCGATACATTACCTGAACGAACTCGAATACATAAACGGCGAGATCTTCTCCAACGTCTGGATGACCGACTCCATAGTGATAATCTCCCCTCGAACCGGCGAAGTCACAGGCTGGGTCGATCTCTCCGACCTCCGGAAGCAATTCCCCAAAGATACAAAGGCCGAAGAGCTTAACGGCATAGCATGGGACCGGGAAAAAAAGAGGCTCTTCGTGACCGGCAAAAACTGGCCGATGCTGTTCGAAGTTGAGTTAACGAAGGGGGATTGAGGGGTTTAGGAATTTGAGGAATCGGGAGATTAACGGATCAAGGGAATCGGAAACTGGGAATTATTGGGTGGGCAGGGGTTTTTCGTGCCCATCGGCTCACCCTCGAAAAAGATGGTGGGCACCAAAAAACCGTGCCCACCCTACCGGAATAGCCAAATCCCGGAACCCTCGAAATCCCTGAGGCTCCGAAAATGCTAAATTTCTTCAATCCCTCAATACCTTAAATTTCCAAATCCCAATTACATCCCGGTCGGCTGTTTTGACATTGCCTGGTAGCCGCTTTGGCCGATTTGCCAGCCTTTTTCTTTTTCGGAAAAAAACCATTTCTGGGAAAAAGTCGCTGTTTGCAGGATCGGGGATTCAGGGCGGTAATATTGAACGTTAAGTACCGCGGTGGCAGTGGTGCCGTCTTCAACGTGGTCGATGTCCCGTATCTGGATATCGATAATCTTTATCTTTCCCTTGAAGTTGTCGACCTCATTCCAATACTGTTCTTTTTTGCCCGAAGGCACAAAGACAGCCGCGGCAGTATGGTCCTCCCACCTGAATGCGTGGTTGAACGCCTCAATGGATGAGGTCAGAACTTCTTTCCCCTTTTCGTCCTTGGTAAGTCCGATGGATGTGCATGATACTGCGGCAGCGGCCAGCATAAGGCCGAGGAAGGCAGCGAGGATTGTGGGTACGATTTTCTTGCGCTCGGACATCGGTTGCTCCTGAAAGCTGTCTAAAAAAACTGCTTCTCTCTTTTCCAAACGGGTTGTTCATCCTCATAACACAAATGGCCTTGGGATCAAGAGATTTCAATATTTTGGCCCTAAGTGCGAAAAACCGAAGAGTTTCATCCTCCGTGTTGCATTTCGGTGTAAACTGCAACCCGTTTGGGTTAAAATGCAACGGTTTGAAAAATCCCCTTCGAGTAGATTCCTGATGACAATGCAGTATGTCTGGTGCAAAACGGATGAGTGCCGGATTCCGGTGTGCAGGTGTATCCTGTGCCGGAACGATTGCTATGATATGCGCGGGCGGGCCAGGGACGGAGACATTGATCCGGCCTTCGAGTTCCTCAG
>DBMO01000010.1 GCA_002298995.1 Desulfarculales bacterium UBA696 | reverse complement strand
CAGGTCTGCCCCACCGGGGCACTTTTCAAGAAGGGATCGAGCGCGGCAGAGATGCACAAGCAGCACGATTTCTTGCTCTGGATTCTGGACGGTCGTGAAAAGAAAGTCTGGCACTGGTCCTGATGAGAGGAGACACGGAGCATGTCAACATCGAATAAGAAGGCTCGGCTGGCCACCGTCTGGTTGGGTGGATGCGCCGGCTGTCACATGAGTTTGTTGGACCTGGATGAGCGCATTGTAGACGTTCTGGGACTGGTTGACCTGGTCTACAGCCCGGTGGCGGACATCAAGGTTTTTCCGCAAGACGTTGATGTCACCCTCGTTGAGGGGGCGATCTGCAATGAAGAGAACCTGCATCTTGCGCGCGAGATCCGGGAGAGGAGCAAACTGGTTGTTGCATTTGGCGACTGCGCAATTACCGGCAATGTCCCGAGCATCCGCAACAGGATGAAACTGGACGGCATATTGACCTCCGTTTACACGGATAGTTTCTACAGGGAAGGTCCGGGCCCGATGCCCAACACCGAGACCGGTCTTCCGGTCCTGCTGCCAAGGGTGGTCCCGCTTCACCAGGTAATCGATGTAGATGTCCATCTGCCGGGCTGTCCGCCGGCGCCGGAGCGGATCTGGGCGGCCATTAACGCTATACTGTCGGGCGGACCGATAGAGCTGCCCGTCGAGATGCGCAGTTTCGGTTAGCCTGATCGGAATTGGGCGGGCGTTGATTTTGTCATACGTCCAACTGGAAACCCATTTGCGACGATATAGAGAAGGACAAGTATGGCACAGACAATAACTATCGATCCAATCACCCGCATCGAGGGTCATGGAAAAGTGACCATCCACCTGGATGATGCCGGCCGAGTTGCCGATGCCAAGTTCCACGTGGTCGAGTTCCGCGGGTTCGAAAAATTTTGCGAAGGGCGCAGCTTCCCTGAAATGCCGGGTATAACGATGCGGATCTGCGGCATTTGTCCGATCAGCCACATGCTGGCCTCGGCAAAGGCATGTGACGGAATCCTGGGCCAGAAGATCCCACCCGCGGCCAATAAGTTGCGCAGGCTTATCAACCACGCTCAGTACGTTCAGAGCCATGCCCTGAGCTTTTTCCACCTGAGCGCACCCGACCTGCTGCTGGGGATGGAGAGCGATCCCGCCATCCGCAACGTGGTAGGCCTCGTTCAGAAATTCCCCGACCTGGCGGTAAAGGGCGTAAAGCTGCGGGCCTTCGGACAGAACATCATCCGGATGCTCGGGGCAAAATCCGTCCACCCGCCCTGGGCAGTTCCGGGAGGCGTGCGCGAGGCGCTGTCGGCCGACCAGCTGGAAGTCATCAGGAAGGGCCTGCCGGAAGCATTCGATACGGCGGAAATCGCCCTCAACCTGCTCAAGGACAACTACGACAGCTTCAAGGAAGAGGCGAAGCACTACGGAGATTTTCCGAGCTACTACATCGGCCTGGTTACCTCCGAAGGCGGTCTGGAACACTATGACGGCCTCTTAAGGGTAATGGACTCCGAGGGTCGGGTGCTCGAGCCGGGGATGCCTACCGACGATTGGCGCAAGATCATAGCCGAAGCCGTCGAGCCTTGGAGCTACATGAAGTTCCCGTATTACAAGCCGGCTGGATACGAAAACGGCGCCGGCCTGTACCGCGTTGGTCCCGTGGCGCGCCTCAACATCTGCGATTTCGCAGGGACCCCGATGGCCGACAGGGAACTCAGGCAATTCAGGCGCCTCGGACATGGGAAGCCCGTTTCCGGCAGCTTCCATGCTCATTACGCCCGCCTCATCGAAATCCTGTTTTCTCTGGAGAGGATCCAGGAACTCATCGACGATCCGCAGATCAATGACGCCCATCATCTGCGAAGCGTTGCCGGTCCCAATGAGCCCATGGGCATTGGCATCATGGAGGCCCCGCGAGGCACTCTCATACACGAGTACCACGTGGACGATAACGGCATAATGACCAAGGCCAATCTCCTCGTCGCCACCGGCAACAACAACCAGGCGATAAACCGGACTGTGCGCCAGATTGCCGAAGCCTACATGAACGGCAAGGCCCAGATCACCGAGGGGCTGATGAACCGGGTCGAACACGGAATCCGGCTCTACGATCCTTGCTTGAGCTGTGCCACGCACGCGGTCGGCCAGATGCCGCTCCATATCCAACTGTTCGGCCATGACGGCGAACTGGTGGAGGAGAAGGTAAGGGATTAAAGTTAGTCATGATAGTGGAGGCGGGCCGAAAGGCCCACCTCCACTTTTTCTTGACGGAATTGGTCGAGAATACTTGCAAAAAAGAGCTTGAAAACCTAAGTTATCCCGGCGGACCCTCGGGTAGACTTTAGGGGCATGCGCTGGAACTCACCGGATTCTACCTTGCCGTTTCCGGTAAGTTCGGACCCCGTGTTTTCAGCCGAAATGACAGATGACTCATGTTGCTTTTTCGCCAATCCAAAAAGAGCTGGTGCTCGCTTGAACAGCACGGGCGGGCTATTTCCCCGGAAACGGAAGCTGGGCCATGGACGAAAAACGCTCGACAGGTCATCACGCTCCGGCCGGTCCACCGCCGAGTAGCGAATGGTATTGCTGATTGCATATGGAAACAGCCTGCGCCGGGACGATGGAGCGGGCTTCGTTCTTGCTGAAAACCTCGAACGGATTTTCCTGCAGTCCGGCCAGGCAGCGGTTCGCCTGGAAGTCCATCAACTCACCCCTGAACTCTCCCTTGATATTTCGAAGGAAAACATCCGCGCGGTTATCTTCTTGGACACGCGTGCGGTAACCGACCCAGACGATGATTTTCGGATCCACGTCCAAAAGGTTGCACCAGCCGAGATTGGCTCTCCGAGTATGGGCCATCATCTCGATGTATCGCTCCTTTTGGCATACACCGCCTATCTTTTCAAGAAACCCCCTCCGGCTTGGCTCGTCACCGTACCGGGGGTCGATTTCAACCATGGGGAAGGTCTCAGCCAATCGACACAATGGGCCATTGATAACCCGCCCGCGAAACTCAATGATTTAATTGACGAAATAGCAAAAATTCAGTCCTAGTCCTCCGACCGACTAAGCCCCCGGATTTTCAATTTTATTCAATCAAATCGCCATCCGCTTATCCCAGGCGGAAACTGGCAACTGTTTTGCGAATTATAACGAATCATGGTACTAAAACAGATGGGATTTGTGGTAGCGTTCGTGCCTGATCAATTCAGGCAGAAAAACTGCCGATTGAATCCGGCGGGCTTTGGACGGAAGTTTTTGACCCGGCGCGGCGATCAAGGTAGCCCCGGTTTAAAAAGGAGGAGGCCCCTAAAGCCCTGCTCGGCCCTGAGGCCAAGTCTCATTAGTCCCATCCGCTAAAGGCAATTCGGCAACCGTGGCATTTGTCTAGTGAAAAAAGGCCGGGAGAGTGGGTAGCCCAATCTGTCGGCTTTTAGGTGAAATTTAAGCTGCGCCTTTGAAAGTCAGCCATGGCTCTGGTTAAAGATTCCATCCTTTATGTCTACTGGGGGGCGTTCAGGAAACTGGTCCAGAAGATGCCTCAGCCCATTGTCTATCCTGCCGGAAAGCTGCTTGGCTCGGTTGCTTATCTGTGTTTCAGGGGAAAGCGCAAAGCGCTTGAAGAGGAAGTGCGATTTATTTTCGGTGCGGATGTGGAAGAAAGCCGGAGAAGAAAAATCGTGCGAAAAGCCTTCCAGATCGAGGCCCGCAGGGAGCTCGAGGTTTTGCTCTACCCCATCCTTAGCCCCTCCAACATCTCCTTTTTTGCGGTCTGCGAGGGAATGGAAAATCTTGATTCAGCGCTGTCGAAAGGCAAGGGGGCAATACTGCTTTTTGCTCATTTTGGCGCAAATCAAATGGTAATGCCCGCGATAGGACACAGAGGCTACAGGATGTGCCAGCTCAGCGCCCCCGCCACGGCCTGGAAAGAGGTGCTTACGGACAAAAAGCTCTCGGCCATGGAAGAGTATGCCCTGCATGTGCGTACCGAGCACGAGCAGTCTCTCCCGGTGAGGCATATAAATATTTTCCGGTCGGTTAAGGAGGCGTTCCGCTGCCTTCAAAGAAACGAGCTGCTTGGTGTTGCAGTTGACGGCGGCGGCGGAAAAGAGAGGATTCCCGTGAGATTACTCGGGCGTGAGGCCCTTCTCTCCCCCGGCCCCAGTGATATCGCCAGAAGAACGGGATGCGCAGTTTTGCCCACCTTTGTGCTGCGGGGAAAATCCGGAAGAAATCGAGTAATCATAGAATCTCCCCTCGATATCCTTCCCGGAAAAGAGGCCGAGGAGACGAAGACCGGAATCACTCAGGCTTTTGCGTCAAGGCTGGAAGATTATGTAATGGCAAATCCGGCGTACTACGTCGGATTCATGGCGCTAAGGAGTTCAATGGCCCGAAAAGGTGATGTGCCTCTGTTTAAAGACACAAGCATATCGTGTGGTTAGCTCGGCTATATTGATGCCGCCCGGCACTGAATATGGGGCAAGGCTTCCAGCCTGCCGGTCTGGTCAAGCCTTAGCGCCTTTGCGGTGCCGGCCCATCTGCCCTGATTCTCTCTTGACTCTGTTTTCGCCGGGGATAGAATTCACAACCGACCGAATCAAAATGCAATTTGCAGCCGTTGCGCTGGGGGTGCCGAGCAAAGCCCCGGCCGAGTGAAAGAGATCCTTTCCCCTAACCTGAATTGTCCCGACCCATGAGGCTGGCCTTCATCAATCCGCCTTTCCTGAACCGCCACGGCAGGTATTCCAGGGAACAGCGAAGCCCTGCTATCACCAAGAGCGGGACATTTTACTACCCCATGTGGCTCTCCTATGCCGCCGGGTTCATGGAATCCCTCGGACACGAAGTCCGGCTGCTGGATGCCCCGGCAAAAAAGCTCCCGCCCGAACTTTTGTCCGATCAAATCGAACGGTTCAAGCCCGATATCGTTGTAGTCGCAACCAGCACGCCCAGCATCTACGGCGACGTCTCTTATGCCGCCTCCCTCAAAGACCTTCTGCCCGAGTCCTTTGTGGTCCTTGTGGGGGTGCATGTAACGGCGCTTCCCGCCGAGACGCTGAGCCTGGATGAATCGATAGATGCCGCAGTCATTGGCGAATACGAACCGGTGCTCTCCGAGCTGACGCAAAGGCTGGGGGAAGGGCGCGACCTGAGTGGCGTTCCGGGTTTAGCATTCAGGCGGCGCAGTGATAACGCCTTAGTGGTAAACGATTCGCGGGAACCGCTCAAGGACCTTGACAGCATACCCTGGGTGACCAGGACCTACAGAAAGCACCTGGACTACCGCGATTATTTCTACTCGGGAAATCTCTTTCCCATTGTTGTAATGGTATCCTCCCGCGGCTGCCCGAACCGGTGTATTTTTTGTTCTTATCCCCAGACGGTTACGGGGCGCGCCTGGCGCACCCGGTCCATGGAAGACGTTATTGGGGAGATGGAATTCATCGTTCGCGAGTTTTCTCCGCTTGGCGAGATAATGTTCGAAGACGACACCTTTACGGCGAACCGTGAAAGGACGATACGATTCTGTGAAGAGATCCTTCGAAGGGAACTGAAGGTAAAATGGTCGTGCAACGCGCGCGCGGATCTGGATGAGAAGACAATGAAGCTGATGCAAAGGGCGGGGTGCCGTTCGCTGCTGGTCGGCTTCGAGTCCGGCTCCCAGGAACTTCTTGACAGGATGAAAAAGGGAACTAGCCTCGGCATATATAAACAGTTCATGGCCGAGAGCAAGAAAGCCGGACTGCTGGTCAATGGAGCTTTTCTCGTTGGCATGCCGGGCGAAACCGTGGAGACAATGGAAAAGACTCTCGCCATGGCAAAATCCCTCAATCCCGACGTGGCGCAGTTTTTCCCCGTGATGGTCTACCCCGGCACCAGGCTCCACGACCTCTATCTGGAAAATGGGTATATCTCATCAAGTAATTACAGGGACTATATCACCGAAGAGGGCCTGCACAGGTGTATCGTAAATCTGCCCAATATTTCGGCAGTCGAAATGGTGGAATTCTGCGACCGCTGTCGGCGTGAATTTTACCTTCGGCCCGGCTATGTCGGCTATAAATTTGCCCAGCTTATCCGCGACCCCGCGGAGGGAATCAGGACGCTAAAGGCCTTCAGGAAATTTGCAAAGCACCTCTTTTTCGGGACCAGAATGCGATGACGGCTCAACTTCCCTCCGTTACGGTAATAGTGCCGGCCTACAATGCCAGGGCAACTCTGCAGCGGTGCCTGGACGCACTGAGAAATCAGACTTACCCGCAAGACCTGCGCCGGGTTATTGTGGTGGACGACGGGTCAACCGACGACACCAGAAAAATTGCCGAAAAGTCTGGAGTAAAAGTTTTGGTCCAGCCGAACAAAGGCCCCGCCGCGGCTCGAAACCTGGGAGCCCGTGAAGCACAATCTGAAATAATCCTTTTTACAGACTCCGATTGCGAGCCCCTACATGACTGGATCGCCGAAATGGTTGCCCCATTTTCGGACCGAGGGGTGGCGGGCGCAAAGGGATTCTACGTCACGAACCAGTCCAGCCTTACCGCCCGGTTCGTCCAGGCCGAGTACGAAACAAAATATAAGGGGCTGATGCTGCGGGATTCCATAGACTTCATCGACACGCACGCAGCCGCTTACAGGCGCGATCTCTTCCTGGAAAACGGAGGATTCGACACATCCTATAAAGGCGCCACGGCGGAGGATGTCGAGTTCTCATACAGGCTTTCCGCCAGGGGCTTCAAAATGGTCCCGGCGCGCAACGCCCGCGTGCTTCATCGACACCCGGAGAATATCGGGGATTATTTCAGGAAGAAGTGCAGGTATGCCTACTGGCGGGCGGTTACCTGGCAGAAGCACCCGGAAAAAGCGATAGGGGACTCCTACACTCCAAACGCCCAGAAACTGGAGGTCATGCTCTCGCCCATCCTGGTTTTCCTTTTGGCGGGGAGCCTCTTTGTGCCCTCAGTTTTTTTCACGGCGCTTCTATTAGTGCTACTAATTTTTTTGCTAAATGAGTCATCATACCTACTCCAGGCCAAAGACGATTTTTGCCTCCTTGCGGCTGTTCCACTGTTTACATTCTTGAGGGGATCGGCTGGCGCCCTGGGGGCGGGGACGCGTTTGATCGAAATAATGCTGTCTCGACCGCTCGGTTCTTTTAAATTCTACAATTAGTACTTGCGGAAACTGATTCGTTAGCGATTGCGTTTCTTTTTCGATGCTTCTACAATGCGGGCCGCCTGAAGGGGCTCTGTTTAGAAGAAAGCCGGTGTTCCACCATTAGCGTTCGCTGAAAGACTCGGTCTCAAGAAAAAAGTGGCATCAGAAATGCAATACGATGCAGTGATGCAGGTTCGCGGCTCCGCCTTCCGGAGTCAGCGCCGGGGAAAACGCGGCGCGTGAATATCATAGAACTCAGTTTGAGGGTATTCACATGTTGGTGAGCTCTAGAAAGAGTTCCTATCTAAGGTATCTGCTGTACGCGGTTGACAGTTTCGCGGTCATAGCTTTCTTGTGGTTTTTGCTGGCCGCCTATGGTGTAAACGTCTGGGATCACCTCGGTTCCTACCTCTATCTCTCAATTTTTACGCCTCTCTATTGCTTCACCGTATTTTGTACATTCAGCCTCTACAGGTCGTGGTACGGGCTGAGGCTTTACAGGGAATTCATCCTTATAGCGAAAGTCTGGAGCACCACCGTGGCGGTGTTGCTGTTTTTGTTTTTCGTAATGAAGATGTCCAATGATTTCTCCAGGGCCGTCATACTGATCTGGTTTGCATTTACTCCGCTGGTGATATTCATGCTGCACCTGATTGGCCGGCACGGCATGAGACTCATCAGGCACAGTGGGATGGAGCCGGGCAGAGCTGTTATAGTGGGTGTAAACGATACCGCGAGGTCGATAGTTTCGACTATAGAGACATCGCCTTGGTCAATGATGCAAGTTATTGGATTTTTTGATGATAAGGAACGTGATAGCGCTTTTTCGATTCCGATTATCGGTAAGATCGACAGTTTGGCGGATTACCTCCGGAAAAATGATGTAGACTACGTGTATATCGCTCTTCCCATGTCGGAGGAGCACAAGATACACCAGATACTTTCGAGCTGCCGCTCGCTGGGAGCCGAGCTGTTCCTTGTGCCCAGTCTCCAGTTTTTGCAGATGTATACTTCGGAAATCCAGCTCTACGGAGACATAATTTTCCTTAGCTTTACGCCGCGCTTTCACACCAAAAGGCTTTTCGACTTTATTTTTTCGCTCTTCACAATAATTTGTTTTCTGCCTTTCGGATCGCTCATAGCCCTTCTGATAAAGCTTGAGGATGGAGGTCCCGTCTTCTATGGCCACCGGCGCATAACCCTTGCCGGGAGACCATTTAAATGCTGGAAATTCAGAACGATGGTACGCGATGCCGACAGCAGGCTGGCGGAACTGTTGCGAACCGATAAGAATGCCCGGGAAGAGTGGGAGCGGACCTACAAACTTAAAAATGACCCCAGGGTGACGCGGGTTGGAAAATTCCTGAGAAAGACCAGTCTGGACGAGTTCCCGCAGTTTTTCAATGTGCTCAAAGGGGACATGAGCATTGTGGGGGCAAGGCCGATTGTCGAAGACGAGCTTTGCAACTATTACAAAGACAATGCGGGCTCCTACTGCTCGATGAGACCTGGCATCACCGGACTTTGGCAGACCGGAAACCGAAGCGATACCGAGAACTATGAGGAAAGAATAAAACTGGACGTCTGGTATTTCCTAAACCACTCGGTCTGGATTGACCTAAAGATTATTCTCAAGACGGTCCTTTCCGTTCTGACCGGTAAAGGCGCATGTTGATGGTCTGCCGGCGAAATTTTGATATTCCGTAATTTTTATGATCCCCCTATAATCTGTCCGATTCTTCAGTCGCTTTCGAAGTGCACGGCTATTGTCGGCTGTTGCCCAAACGGGGGTGATTTATTTCCCGGCAACAATCGAAGAAACTCGTCATTCCCGCTTAAAAACGCTACGGGATGACGTAATTGGGGAAGTTTTCCTTCATGGCTTCTTGGGCAACAGCCGCATTAAAGCGCCCGCCCAAGACTGAGTATGCATGATAAAAGTAAAGTTTTGGCAACAACCCGCCCCGCGTACACCGATCTCCGACTCCGCCCCGCGCCGGCTTAACAGATTCGAGCGCTCTGGGATTGCCGCCCTGCTGGTTTTGGTTGTGCTGTTCGGGGCTGTTACCTTGCACCGTTCGGCTTTCCTCGACCACCGCCACACTGATGCCGATGTCTATTTTCGAGCTGCCTGGGCCATTCGGGCAGGCGAGAATCTTTATAAGGTTTCCGACACCAACGGTTGGCATTACCACTATCCTCCGCTTCTTGCTATCCTGCTCGCTCCTCTGGCCGATCCGCCGGAAAGTGTCACTTTGGATGCCGATTTGCGGCTGCTGCCCTATCCTGTTTCAGTGGCTATCTGGTACGCTGCCGGTGTGATTATCTTCTGGTGGGCGCTGCATCTTCTCGCCGGCGCCATCGAAGCCGCATCCATAAACACCTCCCTGCAAAAGCCCGTCCCGTTCGAGCGCCGCTGGTGGGCGCTGCGGTTGACCCCAGCCCTTGTGTGCATGGCGGCTATTGGCTATACCCTCGGAAGGGGGCAGGTTAATTTCCTCTTGCTGCTCTCGATTTGCGGCATGTGCGCATCCATGCTGCGCGGCAGGAGCTTCGGTGCCGGCGCATGGCTTGCGCTCGGGAGCTGCATCAAGCTATATCTCGCGGTACTTCTGCTCTATCCTCTCCTTTGCCGAAACAGGCGATTGCTCTTTGGATTTGCAGCCGGGATGTTTGCGGGATTGGTGCTGATACCGTCGATTACAATCGGCCCCGAGCGAACGGCCCTGGTGTACCGCGATCTCTATGAACTGCGGCTGAAGGGCATTCTGACAGGAGCACCCCATCCGGATATTTCAGGAGAACTCGATGTGCTAGGGGGCCAGTTCCCGACCTACGGCGCGGCACTGTTCAAGGCCCTTAACCGCGACCCAGGCAAATGGCCCGACAGCATCCCGCCCCTTTATTTAGCGGTTCAACTCGCGGTTGGCGTCGCCATGATCGGCTTTACACTCCTTATCATCGGCAGGGTGCCCTCCAGCCTCCCGCTGGCTGATGTCCTTGGCCCCGGAGCAATCCTGCTTGCAATTATTCCGGCAATAACAACCTGCAAACCTCACTACTATGCTCTTGCGGCAGTGCCTGTTATGGGCCTTATTGCTTCAGTTTGGGAGAGGCGCGGGAAAGCGGCTATCGGCTGGGGGTGGTGGGCGATATTCGCGGCCTTTTTTATCTTAAATTTTATGTCCGAGGTCACGTGGATTGGGTTCTTGCATGCCGGCATACTGACGCCGCTTTCCTCCATTATGCTATGGCTTGCATCGGTTTTCCAGCTTTACGGCCTCAAGAGAGACCTACGGTAGCGGCTCCCATGGGCAGAAGTTCCCTTGGCAAGGGTGGCCACAGCTTTATCGTTCCCATTAATCGCAAAGGTGGGCACGATTAAGGAGCCGGGCCACCCACATCACTAAAGTTCCCGATTTTTTTGAGCAACACCCTAAAACTTTGCCCAACCAATATTAAATTGTCGGCGATGGGCTTTCGCCGGCTCCTTTTCTACGCTACAGCTTCTCCGGATTGCACAAATTTTTCTCTTCCGCAGCGGCCCTGCCGCAGTTTTTGCAAACATACTTCGGGTTTTTTACAAGCTTCTTGTAATCTTCCAGGTTCGATTCGATGTAGCCCAAGTTCTGCAGGTAGCACAGATGCTCGTCGTGCGCCGGATGGGGCATCTTCGGTTTTGGCATTTTCTCCTCCTTATTCTCCGCCCGTGAGCGCCAATGTGAATCGACGACCTCTAAGATGTTGATGCGCCTGACAGGCGGGTGCATTCTTCTTATGGAATATAAACATTACCCACTCCGGCTGAATCCCTTACGCCCATGATTATCATATTTATAAAGACTAATCAGGTTTGAAGCAGCCTGATGCCGCCCGGCAGTTGGTTGAGCATTAAAAGGAGCGGAAAGAAATGCGCAAAAAAGGAGTTCTCGTTTTGTTGGTGTTCTTGGCTCTGCTGGCTGGGTCCGGGGCGAGTCTCACTCAATCCGGACCGGCGTCCAATATATGTATGATCATCCCGGAAGTAATAAATGGCAATATTGGTAAGCCGGCTCAGGAAAAGACCGGCCAATATCAGCCTGAATCCTGCTTGGCCTCGGATAGAGGATCGCTCGGAAAGTACGGGCGGGGTCTGTCTTAGTAAAAAGTCGAAGGCCCGCGCATCGGCTTGCCGAAATGAAAAACTGATCCTGGGGAGGTGGGTGCACGAAGATAAGTGGGTAGATAATTGCCTTAACCCTGGTCTTTACTCCCTATGATCTTGTTGAGGTTGCCTATGAGGGTCTCCTGTGCCTTGGAACATTTGTCACAGGTGTTCAGGTGGTCGAGAAAAGCGGTAATGTTCCACCCCTCGTAGGTCTTAATGCCAAGTTCCGTGGGATCGCGACCGCAAAGCAGGTTAAGCATACTTCGGCCTCCTTTTTTGTTTCGATTGGTATACAGTAAAATCTCGACTGTAGGAATTAAAAAAGGGGAAATCCCTACCGGGTAATGCTTTGCGACGGTAGAAGCCAAAGTCGGGGATACTTGACGCTTTGGCGGCAGTGCTTAACCTATCTCGTGAGATTTTGATCGAAAGTACCATGAGATAGAGGATTTATAGCGGAGGAAATCAGATGAGAATCACATACGTGTTGGCGATTTTGGCAATAGTATTCCTGCTTGCCGGGTGTGCGGGAATGTCCAGGACCGAACAGAACATCTTGGGCGGCGGTGCTCTTGGCGCGGGCCTCGGGGCTGGAATTGGCGCGGCGACTGGCGGAAGTCCGGCGGCGGGAGCTGCAATAGGCGGTGCGGCAGGAGTCATTGGCGGGGCCATTAAGGATTCCTGGGAAAAGGATAGGGAAAGAGACTATTACAGGGACAGGGGCTATTACGACAGGGGTTATTACGACAGGGGCTATTAATCCACCTCCCTATTAAAATAACTCGCCTTGCAGACCCATCCGCATGATCCCGAGGGCATGCCCCGCGGTATCGACCCGGTTACCGGCTCCAGTTCCGGTAACCAGGCGGTCGATACGGGGGCAAGTAGTGCTTCCAACCCTATTTGATCCAGTGCTCGATAATGACTACTCCTCGCTCCAGTCGTATCGGCAAGACGCAGCTGAAAGAATCTATCCAGCGGCGGGCGGTTATTTCGCTCGTCCCCAGTTCCTCCGCGACCCTGGCGATGGAGATCCGTTTGTGCTCTTTTAGCAGTTTATAGAGGATCACCGCGTGATCCCTCATCCTGCCACGGTGTCCAACCTTGTACATGCTATCTTCCCTTCCTGCCGCTCCTTGAGCGCCGATCAATCAGCCTCAACCGCGGCCGATACCGGCGCGACCGCATCTCTAACCTGTCCCGGACAATCGTCCGCATCATTTTTTATTAGAAGCCTTGCCAGCTTTTCAAGGTCAACGGCAAACGCCTGCGCGGGCGCATCCTTCTTTCCCACCTTTTCCGAGATGAGATTAAGGTCCGGTTCTACACGAAAGTGGTCCTCCCGAAGCCTTTTTATGCCGCAGCGGGCGAGGTCGGCATCCGAGAGTCTTTTTAGCGCGCCCTTGTCGAGGCGCTCCCTGATCTCGATGCACTCGGAAAACCCGAGTTTTTTCAACGTGGCTGCCGCCGCCGACTGCAGCTCATCGGGAATCTCGATCCGTTCGGCCGTCCTGAATGCGATCCGGCCGTAATGGAACCGCTTGCTGCGCTTCTTTGCAAACTCGCTCTTGCTCAAAAGACAAAAGAGCTGGACCGCCGACTCGATGGAACTGCGCCTGTTGCCAAGCTCCGAGATCTCTCCCGAGTATTCGCCGAGCAGTTCGTAGAGTTTTCTTCCCAGGGCAGAGGAGAGCTCCGATATCCTCAGATCGAGCATTCCTATATTTTCGAGTGCACCCTCCACGTCGGCCCAGTCCTTTATGTTCAACATGGCCCCGCCCCCACGTTCTTGTTCAGCTCCCAGAGTATCTGAGGACCAACATCGCGAAGCTCCGCTCCGGCCCTCTTTTTCAGTTCTTCGAGCAAAAACGCCATCGGGGTGAAATCCACCGAAACCGTAAAGCCCTCTTTTCTCACTTCGCCACCCACCCCCAGCCTCTTTCGCCGCTCGCGGTGATAGCATGCGCAGCACAGCCCGTGTCCGATCAACTTCTTCTGTTTACCGCAATGGGAACATATCGATTCCTTTTCCATGACCCTCTCTCCCGATTGAGAAATTAACCAAGTTGTTGCACCTAAATTTCTGCAATGGTAACCATTATATTGGACAAAATCCTTGACATTGGAACCTGTTTCATATACTCTCAAGTCACAAAACTTTGCTTGGGGAGGCAAGGTTTGGGGTATTGACCGGGAAGATCTCTGCGGGGCGGGCATCAATGGATGCGGCTATTTCTTCCATGATGCGCCTGCTTACCATTCGCCCGCCTACAACGAGCGACACGGAGTTTGCGGAAACCCCGAGCTTTTTTGCAATGGATCTCATTGAAATCCTTTTTTCCATTAGCGCCACCTTGATCTGGATCGATGTCATTTCCTGCCTCCTCATTCTAATTAGTTGGTTAGACGGTCTGGATGCTAGCACCAGAAAACTGGTTAGTCAACCAATTTATTGGCACGATCTCAAATTTTTCATCGGGGTGAAGTGCTTGCCGGACCAGCGGCTTACATTTTTTGCACCTGCGACCCCTTGCTTTTTCATCACCTCTGATCCGGGGAAAAAGCCATGTTGACTGACAGGCTTAAAAAAACCATCCAGAATTCTGGTTTATCCTTGTCACGCTTCGCCCAGCAAACGGGCGTCGCCAAGAACACGCTAATCAATTACCGCGACGGGGTTACTTCGCCTTCGGCCGAGTTCCTGGAGGCCGTGTGCAGGGAATTTTCGGTCAATCCGGGCTGGTTGCTGATGGGTGGTGAGGGGCTGGAAGCCGGTGCGGACATTGCCTGCAGCGGGCAGGACAAATACGAGCGCAGTGAGGAATACTGCCTGATTCCGCTGCTTGAATCGCGTGTAACAGGCGGACCGGAAGGGGAAATCCTCTTCGAGGAAATTGCCGATCATTATCCCTTCAAGCAGTGGTGGGTGGAAAAGCTGGTTGGAAGGAGTCCGGAGAGGCGCAAAAGCCTGATTCTAATGCGGGTCAGGGGCGACTCGATGTCGCCCACGATCAACCAGGGTGAGATTGCACTGGTTGACACCTTCGAAGGCGAACGACTGCAGGTGCTTACCGGACGCATTTACCTGGTGATATTGCCCGACGGGACGGTCGCCCTTAAAAGACTGGTTCTGATCGGCGACCATAGCGGTGTCCGGCTTGCCTGCCTATCCGACAATACCGCCGCCTACCGTCCCTTCGAGTTCTCGCTCGATCCCGAAAAGAGGCTGAGAAGCTATGTGCTCGGCCGAGTGAGGTGGGTAGGAAAAGAGTTTGATTAAAAAGCCGGTGCGTCGGGGGATTGGTTCTAAAAGGTATGGATCGAGAAATTTGGGCCGCATGTGGGGCGGTGATGGAAAGCCTCACCCTCTCTCTTTTTCAGAAATTGAACCTGCGTTGTCTAAATCACCTGGAGAATAAAACACTTCAGATATCTTGTCTCGGGCATGGCGAGGAGCGCCGGATGGTCGAGGGCCTGTCCCCGGACCTGCAGAAGTCTCAGCTTCCTCCCGCTTGCCTGCCCGGCCGCAAGAAGAACCTCTCTGAAAAGCTCCTCGCTCATGTGATATGAACACGAACAGGTAACGAGCAGTCCGCCTGGCTTGAGCGCCAGGAGCGCCCGGCGGTTTATGTCGGTATAGCCCTTCTTCGCATCGGCCAGGGCGGATTTGGTTTTCGCGAAAGCCGGCGGGTCGAGGATGATTATATCGAATTGGCCGGGCTTTAGCTTTTTGAGGTATTCGAAAACATTTTCGGCAATGAAGGAGCAGCGCTCTCCGAGCTTGTTTAGAGAGGCGTTCTCCCCGGCCTGCGCGACTGCTTCGGCAGAGGCGTCTACCCCAACGGTTTCAAGGGCGCCTGCCGCGGCTGCCGAAAGGCTCCACGTCCCGTTATAACAAAAAAGGTCGAGAACCTTCTTCCCCTCAGCCAAACACGATATTTCCCGGCGGTTGTCACGCTGATCGAGGTACATGCCCGTTTTTTGCCCACGGAGCACATCCACCTTGTATTTAATAGTGTCTATCTCGACAATTAGGGGGTTGGGAAGGCCTCCCCGCTCAATTCCGCTCTCAAGGGGCAGGCCCTCCAGGGTGCGGGATGGACTCTCGTTTCTGTACACGAGTGCGGATGGATTAAAGACATCTGCCAGGAGGCCGGAAATCAAAGGAATCAGTTTTGACATTCCAACTGTCCCGACCTGGTAGACCAGGACATCCCCATAGCGGTCAACCACGAGCCCCGGCAGGCCGTCCGACTCCCCGTAGATGAGTCGGCAGCACCTGGAGCCAGCATATACCAATTCCCGGTATCGCGCCGCCCCTGTGATTGCCTCGCGGAAGAAGCTCTCGTCGGGCTTTCGCCCCGGCGGGCAGACCAGCCGCACGGATATGAGAGATGCCGGATTGATGTAGCCGGACCCGAGCGAAACGCCTTTTGAGGTGAAGACCTCCACCCAGCTTCCTGGTTCGAATTGGGCAAGAGGGTCAGTGATTTCATTGCTGAACACCCAGCGGTGCCCCTGAAGGATTCGCCTTTCCCGGCCCGGATGAAGATGAATGGGGACCATGTATTTTCTTTCAAAGTTGGCTTCAAAAAAAATCCTCCCGTTCAAGGGGAGGATTTCAATATGAATGCTTTAGTGGGAGTTTCTTTCTACTTGGTTATCAGGCCCTTTTCCATCGCAAAAGCTGTAAGCGATGAAGCGCTGTGCAGGTCCAGCTTTCTCATCAGATTTGCGCGGTGCTTTTCGACCGTCTTGGCGCTGATGCAGAGGTAATCGGCAATGTCCTTGTTTTTGTAGCCTTCGGCTATCATCTTGAGTATCTCGCGCTCCCGCTGAGTAAGGGTATCCCAGGAAGTCGAAGACTTGATGGTTTTCCTGCCTTCAAGGTATCCCTCGATAACTTTTTCAGAAATGCCGGGACTGAGATAGCTTTTCCCAGAGAAAATATTGTCTATGGCCAGCATCAGTTCGCTGTGGGTGGCGTCTTTGAGGATGTATCCGTCCGCCCCAGCCTTGAGGGTGGCAAGGATGTATTCCTCGGTCTTATGGACGGTGAGAACAAGGATCTTGGTTATGGGGGACTGCTTCTTTATTTCCTGAATCGCCCCAATCCCGTTCATCCTAGGCATTGACAGGTCCATCAGGATCAAGTCGGGTTTAAGCGAGTCCACCATGCGAATCGCCTCGAGACCGTCCTGAGCTTCACCGACAACCTCGAAATCGGGATTCGATGAGAGCAGCATTCGCAGTCCTTCCCGGAGAATTGTGTGGTCTTCGGCTATTATGATTCGTCTTCTGTCCATGGCTCAACCTCGATTTAGATGACCTGCCGTCCAAAAAACAACACGAAAAATGCTCGATAATTTCGGAGATGGGAAGTCAGCGATCTTTCGACATTTAATACCATTTCGTTT
Organism: Desulfarculales bacterium UBA696; assembly: GCA_002298995.1. GTDB lineage: Bacteria > Desulfobacterota > Syntrophobacteria > Syntrophobacterales > Syntrophobacteraceae > SbD1. The sequence goes on along the minus strand of DBMO01000010.1, from coordinate 17,617 downwards.
CCAAAACCAACAGTTTTTTTGCCTTTCACAAAGCGCGGCGGCCATTACAGCCGAACAGTACTCCCACTTACTGTACCCACCCCGAAATTACTGTATCAAGCGTATTTACCAGAAGCGGGCGCCGTGCAATCATTGAATATGAACGGGGGAAAACCCGGCCTTGATTAAAGTCCGGGAGTGGATCTAACCGGGCGAGTCCCAAATTTGCCTTTGCGGGGAAACAGTAAAAAATGTGTACCATTCTTATCGTCGAAGATAATGCCATTTTTCGCAGTTCTCTCAGGGAAATGTTGGCGGCGCGATTCCCCACGGCGGGAATCGAGGAAGCCTCGAACGGCGATGATGCTTTGCGAATTTTAGACACCCGCAAGCCGGACCTGGTCCTGATGGATATAAAGCTGCCCGGCAGAAATGGACTCGAACTCACACGCGCAATCAAGAGTTCCGGCTCCCGGACGATAGTGATTATCCTGACCAGCTATGACATCCCCGAGTATCGTGAAGCGGCGATGCAAAGTGGCGCAAGCCATTTCTTCACGAAAGGAAACGCCAGATCCGACGAAATAGCAGCTGCCGTCGGTTCTGCACTGGAGCATGGAAGCAACTGCAACACGCTACTCTCAGCGAGCTGAATTGCAAAATAGATAAGTACACCGTCTATCCTTTTCCATACCCCTCGTGAAATAATTCTACATGGATGGTTGGCAAAAATACTACTCTGGCTGTTATTAATACCGTAATGACCCTATTTATCTCTCCAAGTTCATGGAGTATATGAAACAAAAAGGTTGGGAAAAGGTATTTGCAACGGGAGCGCCTAATTGACCAGGAGGGGAGAAATGAGCGCAGTACATGTTGCTGGTCATCTCTCGGTTGGCGAAATAAAGATGAAGATGCAGATGAGCGGTGGGTTCTTCAAATTTCAGAAATGGATGGTCATCTATAATTTGATGATAGACCCAAGGCCAATCGCCGAGATTGCGAAACACACCGGATTATCCGAATCGAGCGTATACAGGATAATATCCGAATACAACAGCTCGGGCCCCGACTCGATCGACAGCGTCAGGATGGGTCCGCAACACTGGTTCGATCGGGTTGGTACAGTCTCAGCGTAGATCTAGCACCAATTTTGATTTGCCCGAGCAGATGTGGTGCAGGCCTTACTGCCTGCCGCCTGGGTTTTGACGTCGAGGTCGCGCACGCCTTCCCCGGTTCAGGTCACGAAAGCCTGCTCCGGTAATCTTCGTAGCCAAACCTTTTTACAAAACGCACGTCTCCGGGGGCTTCCCTTATCGCAATCGAGGGGAGCCTCACGCCGTTAAAGGTATTGTTTTTAACCATCGAGTAGTGTGCCATATCCATGAATACCAGCTTCGACCCGATTGTCAGTGGCGATGGAAAGGAGTAGTCGCCCAAGACATCCCCGGCAAGGCAAGTAAGGCCTCCCAGCCTGTAGTTGTGGGCAAACTCACCCGGTTTTCCGGCGCCGGCCACCTCCGGCCGATAAGGCATCTCTATAACATCGGGCATGTGGGCGGCAGCCGATGTGTCAAGTATGGCAATAGTCATATCGTTTTCGATAAGATCCACAACAGATGCGACGAGGAACCCCGTATTCAGCGCGACTGCTTCGCCAGGTTCCAGGTACACTTCCAGCCCGTGCCTTGCCCTGAAATCCGAGATCAGGCCGCATAGCAGATCGATATCGTAGTCCGGCCGGGTAATGTGGTGCCCGCCGCCAAAATTTATCCATTCCATACCGCGGAAAAATGAGAAGAATTTTTCTTCCACAACTTCGAGAGTTCTTGCAAGCGAGTCGGCGTTCAGTTCGCAAAGTGTATGAAAGTGCAGGCCGGATATCCCGGTGAGCAGGTCCGGCCTGAATTTTTCGCGCGTGACGCCAAGCCGGGAAAACGGCGCGCACGGGTCGTAGATCGCCGTACTAACCTCCGAGTGCTCGGGATTAATGCGTACACCGAATTTCTTGCCTTTAAGGTCCGCGGGAATGTGCTTCCTGAAAAACTCCCACTGAGAGAAAGAATTGAAGACGAGATGATTCGAGCAGGCAAGTATGTCGTCGAATTCACCCTCGATATATCCAGGCGAAAAGGTATGGACCTCTTTTCCGAATTCCTCGAATCCGAGCCTCGCCTCATGAAGCGAGCTGGCTGCAACGCCGTCAAGGTGCCTCGATATTTGCTCAAACAAGCTGAACATCGCGAAGCCCTTGAGCGCCAGCAAAATCTTGCAGCCCGCCCTCTCCCGCACCGAATCGAGCACGAGAAGGTTTCCCTCGAGCAAGCCCCGATCGACTACATAGCTGGGGGTTTCAATCCCGCTAAGATCTTCGAGGATTTGCGGGTCTATTTTTGATTCGGGTATCATTTTGTACAATTCGTCTTCGCCAGGATTGTAGGGTGAGCACGGCATTTTATCATGCCCACCGGCATTGGCGGGCATGGTAGAGGGATGTGCCTGCCTACCGCAATCCCTCAAGTTGTGTAAGGTTGGGGAAAAGGCAACCTACTCCAAAAACTCCTCCGTCCAAGGCAGTCCGTATTGCATCAGGTCGGCCATGAAGGGGTCGGGGTCGAATTGTTCAATGTTGAAAACTCCCGCGCCGCTCCATTTTCCGGTAAGAATCATTTTGGCGCCGATCATTGCCGGGACGCCGGTGGTATACGATATCGCCTGAGCGCCGACTTCCCTGTATGAAGCTTCGTGGTCGCAAACGTTGTAAATGTAATACCTGCGCTTTTTGCCGTCCTTCAAGCCCTCGATCATGCACCCTATGTTTGTCTTTCCCTTGTAATTCCTGGCAAGGGAGGCCGGATCGGGCAGCAGGGCCTTAAGGAACTGGAGCGGGACGATTTCACGGCCCTGAAAGGATACTGGATCGATTCGGGTCATCCCCACATTCTGCAGCACACGCAAATGGGTTAGATATTCCTGGCCGAAAGTCATCCAGAAGCGAATGCGCCGAAGCCCCGGAATGTGTTTCACCAGCGATTCCATCTCTTCGTGGTACATCAGGTACATTTCCCTGGGGCCAATCTGTGGAAAATCGAAGGTCTTATGCACCGAGAGGGGATCGGTCTCCTTCCACTCACCTTTTTCCCAGTATTTGCCGCGGGCGGTGATCTCGCGGATATTTATTTCCGGGTTGAAGTTCGTGGCAAAAGCATGCCCGTGGTCACCGGCGTTGCAGTCCATTATGTCGACCATGTTGATTTCATCGAAATGATGCTTCAGCGCATGGGCGCAGAAGACGTTCGTGACACCCGGATCGAAGCCGCTGCCCAGAAGAGCCGTAAGGCCGGCCCGTTTGAAACGATCATCGTATGCCCACTGCCACTTGTAAGAAAACGCCGCTTCATCCGGGGGTTCGTAGTTGGCGGTATCCATGTAGTTGACCCCCGTCTCGAGGCAGGCGTCCATAATCGCGAGGTCCTGGTAAGGCAGAGCGACGTTTATTACGAGATCGGGCCGGAGTTCATTGATCAGGCGAACGGTTTGGGCCGGATCATCCGCATCGACCTTTGCCGTCCTTATCGGCCGGGGCAGGCCGGCGGCTATTTTCTCGCATTTTTCCAGGGTCCTGCTGGCAAGGGTTATTTCCGTGAAAACCTCGGGGACCTGGGCGCACTTGCGGGTGACGACCCCTCCAACTCCGCCGGCGCCAATGATGAGCACCTTAGCCATTTTTTTCCCCCCAATTTTACTTTATGTTTATTTCCGGATGTGCTTTAAAGTTCAAGCCGCTGTCGAGTATGGAGCCGCCTTCGGTTACCGAATAGGCATAGCGGATAAACCATCAATTATAAAGGATCGACCGAGCGAGTCAATGAGCGAAACCGGCATACCGGTCCTCCGTCCCACCCCCGGACGAAAAAACTCCCTCCCGTCGCCGGCCGCTGGGGAAAAGCGAAAAATGGATAATCACACCGAGTTCAAAAAGAAAATACTTAACAGAGCGGAAATTCTAGAAAAAACCATCCTGGAGCTTGAGCGTGCCGGAATGGCCGACGCATCGACCGCCGAGCGTTGGCGCTCACATCTTGCCGGAATCGGTGAATCTCTTCAGGACCCTTTGCTCAAAATTGCCGTCGTCGGTTCGGTCAAGTCCGGAAAAAGCACCCTGATTAACGCCATCCTGGGGCAGGACCTCCTTAAACGCGGGGCGGGCATAATCACGGCCTTTATTACCAGGGTGGCCACCTCCGGTACCCCTGGCGGATGGGTCGAACTAAAGCCCTGGTCCCAGATAAACCAGGAAATAAACGCCTCGCTTCGCATGCTTCCTGTTTTTGCCCATGAAGGCGGCGAGATGGAAGACCTGGATATCCGCAAGCCGGAGGACCGCGAACGGATCGCTTCCTGGCTCGATAAAATGAAGTTCGAGTGGCTCCAGTCGCGGGGCAATGTCGATCCGCACTTCATGTTTCTGGACTGCTGCCTGCGGGGTTTTCCCCTGATCGAAGGGGAAATCGGGGAGGAAACCGGACGGAGAGAATTCGAGGCTGCCGATCTACAGCGCCACCAGCTCTATGTTGGCGATGAGCGCCGGGCCGCATGGGTTCGGGATATCGAGATAAACTGTCCGGTTTCCTGGCTGGGCGAGCGAATCGAGCTTGCGGACTGCCAGGGAAGCGATTCGCCAAACCCCTCACATTTCGAGCTTCTGCAAAAGTACCTGCTTCAGTCCCATTCTATTATCTATGTGATCGGCAGTCGCACAGGGCTCCGCGAAGCCGACTTCAAGCTGTTCGATCTCCTGAAAGCCCTCAAGGTTTTCCCACAGACCCTTTTCGTCCTGAACTCAGACCTCGACCTTCACGGCGACCTCGATGACCTGGAAAAGATTCAGGAGCGCGTCAGGTCCGAGCTTTCGTGGGTTACGCCCGACCCGAATCTTTTCACCTTCTCGGCCCTGTGCCAGTTGTTAAAACAGCTCGAAGACGGACCCTCCAAATTTGAAAGCCGGCACCTGAAGCTTTGGAAGGAGTCAAAAGCGGTTGCCAAATCGACCGAATCAGGATTTGCGGCATTCAAAAAAGAGCTGGAGGAGCAAATACGCTCGAAAAGATCGCAGGTACTCCTCGGGTTCGGCATGAGCCGCCTCGATATGGTTGCGTCCAATGTGCTCGACCTGGTGCAAATCAACCGCTCCGCTCTTGATAAAAGCGCCGAAGCGATCCAGGGCACCGCCGAGCAGATCCGGACCAGGCGAATGGCCCTCCATGCCGCGCTGGAAAGCCTTGCCGAGACCGTCTCGGGACTAAATCAGAGCCTCAAGCGGGAGATGGATGGGAGAATAGAGAGCTGCTTCCACCCCGCGAAAGGCAGGGTGGTACGTGAGGCGGTCGACATGGTCGAGCGCCATCCGGTCGAGTTGGGATGCCGGTGTGAAACCGCCGACTACACCGGCCTGATCCGCGAATACTACGCCTTCTACCTGGAATTTCGTCGTGATATTACCCGCCGCCTGACCGAGAGCGTCAATCTGCGGATCATGGAATTTGCCAAAAACGAGGAACTTTTTATCCGGGATCGCATAAGAGAATCGTCCCAGGCACTCTGGTCCTTTTTCGACGCTGCCCTCGCGGACTACAGGCGGGGGGTGCTGGGCATGGATGAAGCGCCAAAGCACGCCGACAGCTACCTGGCGGGTGAGCTTGATTTTTCCAACGTTCCACCTCCTTCGCCCTTCAGTTCTTTTCTGGAGCGCGACAGCATTGCGCGTGGAATCCTGTTTCTGAAATTCGGCCTCAATTCTTTTGCCGCGCTCATTTCCGGGATAAAGTCGAAGATGCGCAAGAGCATCCTGCCCGGCGTGGAGGATAAATCGGCGGCAAAGCTTTTCGAAAAGGGTATGCGAAACGCGAAGGCGGAAGCCAAAGCAGAGCTGCTTCGCGCTTTTGCCCACTTCACGCAAGATCTCAAGTCGGACTACCTGTTCAGGCTGGTTGACGAGGGGAGTGTTTTTTTGCTGCGTGAGTTCAGGGCCAGGGCGGAAGTGGTGCACGTGGATTTCGCCGACCTGCTGCGACGGAGCAACCTGCGCGGGGAGCAAAGGATTGCCGCGGCGGAGGCCCTGGCCGGAGCACACTGCGTCACCTCCGAAATGATCAAGGGGCTCGAGGAACTCAGGCGGGAGGTGCGGGCGGGATTGACTGCCCCGCCGCAGAAGGCCACTCGTCGGAAAGCGTCGCTTCCAAAACAACGGGTTCTCCGCGGGCCGGGTGCTTCAGCGTAAGCCGCAGGGCATGAAGAAACAGCCGCCCGGCCGGCTTTGCTCCGTATGCGCGGTCGCCCACAATCGGATGCCCGCCGGCTGCGAGGTGAATTCGTATCTGGTGGGTCCGGCCCGTATGCGGGACGGCCACAACGAGGGAGCGGCCAGCTTCACGGTGTAAGACCCGAAAAGTTGTCACGGCCTCAAGCCCGCGGCCCGGCGGCGCTGAAACGTATCTGCCCCCCTTTTTTCCGATAGCTCGGTCCTCCGTCCACTCGTCTTTTTCAGGCGTCCCTTCGATCCATGCGAGGTATTCTTTTAGAATGCGCCTCTTCTGAAAGGCTTCGCCAAGCGAGCGGTTCACCTGCCTGGCAAGCGCGAAGAGCATTACACCGCTCGTCTCCGCGTCCAGCCGGTGATGGAGTGCGGCATACGGCGCCTGCCCGCCGGACGACCGCTCCTTTTCGAGGTATCGCAAAAGGGCCGCAAATATGTTGTTGTAAGCATCAGAAGGGGTCTGCTGGCTGGGTATTCCGGGTTCTTTGTCGTAGGCTAGTAAAAACCGGTCGCGGTAAATTATTCGTGAAGGGTCTATTTCGTAGAACTTCCGGATGCCGTGAGCGGGAAAATTGACCGTTATCTCCTCGCCACCGGACAGTTGTGTTGCCGGGTTGCGCTCGATTCGGCCCCGCACGTACACCGAGCCGAAATCAATGAGGGCGAGAACTTCGCCTGAAGCTATCTTGAGGTACCCGGTTATCTCATCGGCAAGTCCGCGCCCCGCGTGTTCATCGGACACCCTCCACTTAAATAAAGTGCCAAAACCTGCCTGATGTGGGCTCATGTCAAATGGGGATTTTTGAAGATGCGGTTTTCATTATTCATCGTTAAGGTCCGAACATGCGCCGTAGTCGCTGCCTTCGGCGCCGCCGCCTTCCGACATCGCCTCGTCAACCATGGCGTCGATGTCTACGCCGTCCATTTCACCGTCCATTTCCCGGCCCATTTCTTTCATGAACCGAGCCATGCCCGCGGGGTCGTTTTCATCGAGGCCCGCCAGCCGGGAAGGATCGGCCAGCCGCTCCATTCGGGTTTCCTCGGAGAGGCGAACCCGAACCCGCGACGGTACTCGATGGGTTGATTCGCTCCCGCAGTGACTGCACGCGGTGGAAACCTCCTCCGAGACCCGGAAGGTTATTACTTCCGATTTCTTTCCGCATTTTCCGCAGCGGTATTCGTAGATGGGCATAAATCGGCTCTTTTCTCTCGCAACCCACAACCCTTGCTCAGACAATCACATATTTCTTTATACTGTGGACCACCTCGTCCGGATCGTCCATAAGAGTGAGAAAATCGAGGTCCTGGGGCGAAATGTAGCCGCCACAGATCAGGTTGCTCCTAATCCATTCGATCAGACCGCCCCAGAAATCCTTGCCGACGAGTATCACCGGGAAGGGTTTTATGCGCCTGGTCTGGATGAGGGTCAGCGCCTCGAAAACTTCGTCCATTGTTCCGAAACCGCCCGGCATGCCGATGTATGCCTGAGCGTATTTTATGAACATTACCTTTCGGACGAAAAAGTACTGGAAATCAAGCCGGACATTCGCATAAGGATTGGGGTTCTGCTCCAGGGGCAGTTCTATGTTCAGGCCAACGGATTTGGCCCCGCCCTCCTTTGCTCCCTTGTTCCCGGCTTCCATTACGCCGGGACCCCCTCCCGTTATGATATGATATCCGGCTTCGGCCAGTTTCCTTGCGATTACAACCGTCTTCTCGTAAGTCTCATCGCCGGGTTTTACACGGGCGGATCCGAAAATGGAAACGGCCGGATAAAGGTCGCCAAGGAGCTCAAAGCCATCGACGAACTCTGCCAGGATCTTGAAAAGACGCCATGAGTCGCCGATGGTCATGGCGTCAATTACATATTGTTTCTCCGGCCCGTGAGAGTTCCTTCTGTACGGAAAACTATGATTTTCTTGAGACATTTCAACTACTCCGCTGCGACCCATTGAGGGCCTTCCCGCGCCGTTATAGCCGGCTGCCCTTTTACCGGCACTTTCCGCGCATTCAATAGCAATACGGGCGAGCCCTTCCCGCCCCGCCGCGCGCGGAAATAAGAATTATTTTGAGGCTAAAATGCCCAAAGTTGCGATTTAACTTAAGCCTATTTATATATTCGACAGGACTCGGAATTATATTAAGGAGTCGTATGTAGAACAAGTGCGAGTTTGCGGAATAAACATCGTCGAGAGCTGAAAGGTGGAAAGATTGCGGAGAAATAGTGTTTGAAGGGTCAGCATTAATAATGCTATTTTTGTCCGGCAAAATTTTCACAGGAATTTTCGATGCCTGGCTCTCTCGACAGGACAGGGCAGGCTTTTGGCATAGGAGGAGTCGATGGATATGAAAGAGTTCGTGAGGGCTGCCGTGCGAAAGGTGAGCCAAAAGGTGCGGGATGGCGCCCTGGATCCGCGTGAAGAAGGCTACGGAGATTCCGAGGAGATGCTTCTGGACTGGATTTGGATCGAGCTGAAGGAAGAATCCCCTGACAAGGATGCTGTTGTGAATATGGATCTCGACGACCTGTATGAAGTAATAGAAAGCTACGCCGACCTCTACGAGGACTACCAGATATTGCTCGAATCGCTAAAGGGCTGAAAGGTCGGGGCCGACAGGAATTGAAGCAGACATTTTTAATTTAAGAGCGCTCCGGTTGTGAGCGCTTTTTTATTTGGGAGCCGAAACAAGAAAAATCCCGCTTTGCGCCAGCAGATTGGGCAGGATCGAGATCCGCCCGCGTTCATTGAGAAACTCCCTTCGTTCGACCGTTATTCCGGAATCGCTGCAATATTGGAGAAAATCGGAAATACTCAAAAAATGCAGGTTGGGGCTTTCATACCAGGTGAAGGGAAGGGACTCCGTGACGGGGGCCTTCCCGAGTATCGAGAGCTGAATGCGGGCCTTCAGGTAAGCAAAATTGGGAAAACCCAGGATAACTTTTTTACCGACCCGAAGGGAGTCTTCCAGCACGGGCTTGAGGTGGCGAACCTGCTGTAGCGTCTGGTTCAGAATAACATAATCAAAGGACTGGTCCAGGTAGTCGGTCAGGCCGCTGTCAAGGTCGCCGTGAATAACATTCAGGCCCTTTTCGACGCACCTGTAGATTGCCTGCTCGTCTATTTCGATACCCTGGCCCCGAACCGATTTTTCACGTATCAGCATATAGAGCAGCTCGCCGGTCCCGCACCCAAGGTCGAGGACCAATGCGTTCGGTTGTATCCAGTCGAGGATGATCCGGTGATCGGGTCTTACAGATTCATTCGCCATATTGGTCCAATACCGCGTAGCCGTTGAAAACCTTTTTTAGAAAATGTTTAACGAGACAGGTTTGCTCCTCGATCTCGAGCAGGAAGGCATCGTGGCCGTAGGTCGAGTCGACCTCGCAATAAGTTGTCTCCAGACCGCGCATTTTGCATGCCCTAACGATTTCCTGCGCCTGGTATGCCGGGTAGAGCCAGTCGGACTTGAATGCAATCACCATTATCTTCGCGCTGACACCCTTGAAAAGTTCGCCAAGCGGCCTCTGCCCCGCGGGGTCGAAATCATCGATTGCTTTTGTGATGTAGAGATAGGAATTCGCGTCGAACCTTTTGACGAAATTCTCTCCATGATAATGCAGATATCCCTCGACCTCGTAGCCGGGGGTGAATTTCAGGGGCTGCAGGTCCTGTTTCCTGGTGCGGCCGAATTTGTTGGTCATGGAGGTATCGCTCATGTACGTTATATGTCCCACCATGCGCGCAACAGAGAGGCCCCGGGCGGGAAGGGGGCAGCCGTAGTAATTTCCCGACTTCCAGTGGGGGTCGGCCATTATTGCCTGCCGTCCGACTTCGTTGAACGCGATCTGCTGGGGCGAATGCTTGAGCGCGGTCGAAATTGGAATGGCGCTGCGTATTCTGTCCGGGTGGTTTACCAGCCATGCGATTACCTGCATCCCTCCCATCGAGCCGCCGGCAACGGTTAGCAGCTTGTCTATTCCAAAATGATCGATCAGCAGAGCCTGGCAATCCACCATGTCGCCAACCGAGATAATCGGGAACTCCAGCGCGTAGGGTTTACCCGTTTTCGGATTAATGGAACACGGTCCCGTGGACCCTTTGCAGCCGCCGAGCACGTTCGAACAGATGATGAAATATTTTTCCGTATCGAAGGCCCTGCCGGGTCCGATCATCTCGTCCCACCAGCCCGGCTTTTTCGCTCCCTTGTGGTAGCCCGCCACGTGAGCGTCACCCGAAAGTGCATGAGTGATCAGGATTGCGTTTGTTTTTTCCTGGTTCAAACGCCCGTATGTCTCGTAGGCCAGGGTAACGGAATCGAGCTTCTCACCGCTTTCCAGGATAAATCCGCCCGGCGGCGTAAAGGTGGCGTGCTGTGTTTCAACTATTCCGACACCCTTTTGCGAAACCATTCGTGCACTCCGGTAAAGCTTAGGTTAGGGTTGAGCGGAAGGGCAACCCACAAATGAGCCGGCCGGACCGGGAAAGAGGGACGAAGCATTTGGGTTTCGCTTTCGCTCAACCCCATCTACATAACCCCAATTCCGCAACCCGGCACCAAATTTTTATTGAACGATCAATCCCAAGCGGCAACAGTTGTCCTGTAACCCGCGACTATTCCTTAAATAGCCATGTGGTAAGATACCTCTCACCCGTGTCGGGCAGAACGGCCACAATGAGCTTTCCGGCGTTTTCAGGTCTGGCGGCCACTTTGAGTGCGGCCCAGGCAGCGGCCCCGGAAGAAATTCCAACGAGAATGCCTTCCATTTTTGCGAGAAGGCGGGCCGTTGTGCCGGCGTCATCGTCTTTGACCCGGATGATCTCATCGACAATCTCCCGGTTAAGTACCTGGGGGACAAATCCTGCGCCGATACCCTGAATTTTATGCGGGCCGGCCTTCCCCCCGGAAAGCACCGGTGAGGTCTCAGGCTCGACCGCCACGACCTGGAAGTCCTTTTTGCGCGACTTGATAACCTCGCCAACACCCGTTATGGTGCCGCCCGTGCCTATCCCCGCCACGAGGATGTCGACTTTTCCATCGGTGTCGTTCCAGATCTCCTCGGCAGTGGTGAGGCGGTGTATTTGCGGATTGGCCTGGTTGTTGAACTGCTGCAGGATTATCGCACCGGGGATTTCCCGTGAGAGTTCCTCGGCTTTCCGGATTGCGCCGGGCATTCCCTCGGGGCCGGGAGTGAGCACCAGTTCAGCCCCCAGGATGGCTAGGAGCTGACGCCGCTCCGCGCTCATCGTCTCGGGCATGGTCAGTATCAGCCTATATCCCTTGGATGCGGCCACAAACGCCAGCGCTATTCCGGTATTGCCGCTCGTGGGTTCGATTATTACCGATCCCTGCCCGATAAGGCCTTTTTTTTCGGCGTCTTCGATCATCGAGACCCCGATCCGGTCCTTCACGCTGGACAGGGGATTAAACGATTCAAGCTTAACGACAACCGTTGCCCCGATTCCTTCGGCCATCCTGTTTAACTTCACCAGAGGAGTGTTTCCGATAGTCTTTGTGATGTCGCTATAGATTTTTGACATGGTTAGCCTCGCTCGCTTTTTTCAAGTGCCTGTCCGATGTCCGCAATTATGTCATCTACCTTCTCAATGCCGATGGAGAGGCGGATGTAGTCTTCCGTAACTCCGGTCGCTTCCTGCTCTTCGCGCGTGAGCTGCTGGTGAGTGGTCGAAGCCGGATGAATGACCAAGCTCTTGGCGTCTCCTATATTTGCAAGGTGAGACAGGAGCTTGACGGAGTCGATGAACTTCCTGCCGGCCTCAAGGCCGCCCTTTATTCCAAAACCGACCAGCGCGCCGAAGTGATCGCCCATGTATTTTTTGGCAATGGCATGGTTTGGATCGTCCTCCAGCCCGGGGTAGATAACCCATTTTACGCCGGGATGTTTTTTCAGATATCGTGCTACTGTCAGGGCGTTTTCCGAATGCCTTTGCTGCCTGAGGGGCAGTGTTTCAAGTCCCTGAAGGAAGAGAAACGAATTAAACGGGCTCAGTGCCGGACCGAGATCGCGAAGCAGTTGCACGCGCGTCTTTATTATGAAAGCAACATTGCCCATCCCCGGAAAATTTCCGAAAACCTCCCAGAACTTCAGCCCGTGATAGCTTGGATCCGGTTCGGTGAATTCGGGGAAGTTGCCGTTTCCCCAATTGAATTTTCCACCGTCAACGATGATGCCCCCGATCGATGTGCCGTGTCCGCCGATAAACTTGGTGGCCGAAGTAGCCAGAATATCGGCCCCATAATCGAAAGGCCGAACAAGGCCCACGCCGACCGTATTGTCAACCACCAGCGGCACGCCGGCGTTGTGGGCTATTTTCGCAATGACTTCGAAGTCGGGTACGTTCAGCTTTGGATTGCCGATGGTCTCGGCGAAGACCGCCCTCGTTTTAGGAGTGAAGGCCCTTTTGAAGGCTTCAGGGTCAGTGGATTTTGCGAACCGAACTGTCCTGCCAAGCTTTGGAAAGGTGTAATGAAAAAGCTGGTACGTTCCTCCATAGAGATTGTCCGCGCTGACCACTTCGTCACCGGGACGGGTTATCGCAAGCAGGGCAAGGGTTGCCGCCGCCTGGCCGCTCGCCAGGGCAAGCGCTCCGGTCCCCCCCTCGATCATCGCTATTCTTTGTTCCAGTACGTCGGTCGTGGGGTTCATAATCCGGGTGTAAATATTTCCGAATTCTTTGAGTGCGAAGAGATTGGCGGCATGCGCCGAATCCTTGAAGACGTAAGAAGTGGTCTGGTAGATCGGTACGGCCCGCGACCCGGTCGTGGGGTCCGGGACCTGACCGCCATGCAAAGCAATTGTTTCGAGGCCCCAGTTCTCACTCATAAAAGACTCCTTTGTATCCAAATAATTAAATATGAAAATCTCGCGGCTGCTGTCGCGGAGCTAAATGCCCTCGCCGTTTTCGAGCATCCAGACTTCGTCGAAGCGTCTCTTTTCAGTTTTGGTTATATCAATCTGCACTATTCTGGAATTGTAGATAGATACGATCACCGTACCATCTTCGATGCCGTGAATTTTATCGGCCAGATCCTTTATGATTGCATCGTTTACGATGTTCTTCCCGCTCATTTGCATGGAACCTTTCTCCGATCACTTTGATCGGATCGCATCGAATCCGCAAAAGGTCCGGGTCTCGGGGCTTCAAATCAGATGCTGTAAGAGGGTACCTCTTCCCGCTGTTTCTGTTTTTCGGCTATCGACGCGAGCGTGAAGGATTCAAGCGCATCCAGCATTCTCGTTCCGACCTCGGACCAGACATCCCGAATCAGGCAATCCGTCGAGCGGTTACACACCTCCGGCTGCCCCGCGCATTCGACCAGGTGCATAGGACCTTCCAGCACGAGCAGGATATCCTTTAGCGTGATCTCCCGGGCATCCTTCCCCAGAACGTATCCCCCTTGGGAGCCGCGAACCGAGTTTATGAGCCCGGAACTCCTGAGCGGAGGGATGAGGTTGGAGAGATATTTTTCCGAGATTTCCTGCCGCGCCGCTATGTCCTTTAGAGAAACGGGTCCGTTGCCCCCGTTGAGAGCGAGGTCGAACATCAGCCTTACGCCGTATCGTCCTCTGGTAGATAGTTTCATTTACTTCCCGCCTTCCTAATGACAACAATTCCCATCAATTTAGTGGGAATTTATCACCCGCCAAATTCAACTGTCAAGATTTTTTTTTCCGGCTGCTTCATCCGACATCCCTTATCCGTTCTCTGTCCACTCTCTCCCGTCTCGATTATACTACTGCGTCGGGGCAGCAAGCTGTCTAGCTCAAGGAGCATTTTATGGAAGCATCTTATATCAGGGCATATCGTGAGGGGCGGCTGCGGGAGGCGCTGGGGCGAGCTTCGCTTTGGATGAGAAAGTGCACGCTTTGCCCGAGGCTTTGCGGGGTTAACCGAATGGCGGACGAAAAGGGGTTTTGCCGAACGGGGCGCAAGGCGGTCGTTGCAAGCTACGGCCCGCATTTCGGAGAAGAACGGCCACTGGTTGGCGGAAATGGATCGGGGACGATCTTTTTTTCGCACTGCAACCTTTTTTGCGTTTTTTGTCAAAACGATGACATAAGCCACGGAGGCGCGGGAAGGCCGTTGGAGCCGGAGGAGATAGCCTCGATTATGCTCTCGCTCCAGCAAAATGGCTGCCACAACATCAATTTCGTGACCCCGACCCATGTCATCCACGCCATACTCGAGGCGCTTGTGATCGCGGTCGAAGCCGGACTAACCATTCCGCTAATTTACAATTGCGGGGGATATGAACGCGTTGCGGCGCTAAAGCTATTGGATGGAATTGTCGATATTTATATGCCGGACTTCAAATTTTGGAGTGTGGAAGCAGCCGGGGAGCTGATGGACGCACCAGATTACCCGGAGCGTGCGCGCGCCGGTCTGAAAGAGATGCATCGCCAGGTGGGAGACCTGGTGCTGGACCGTGCCGGGATAGCGCGGCGGGGGCTCCTTGTGCGGCATCTCGTGATGCCCGACGGACTTGCGGGTACCGGTGAAGTGATGGAATTCCTTGCAAGGCAGATCTCGGTCCAAACCTATGTGAACGTCATGGACCAGTATCATCCCTGCGGGAATGCCTCGAAATACCGCCGAATAAACCGCCGGATTACGGTTGAGGAATTTCGTGTCTCGGTTCAGGCCGCACTGCGGGCTGGGCTGATCCGCCTGGACGGCCCCGGCAGCGTTAAGGGAGGCTAATCCAGCTTTGCTTGCGTGATTGGCCCTGAAGCCCGGAATAGTTATTGCATATCCGCTGAATGGTAAAGACAATTTGGGCGAGGATTCAAACCACTCTCGCGCCGAATAGACCAAAATCAAAGAGGAGTCCATGGCCCGAATTGATGCCTTCTTTAAGCTGGTAAACGAGCAAAAAGCATCGGACCTCCACCTCGTCTCCGGTCAGCAGCCGGTGCTGAGGGTTCGAGGCGATCTTGAGCGAATCAAATACCGGGTACTCGATGATGACGAACTCCGATCGATGCTCTACGAGATAACTCCGGAAGAGAAGATCAAGGTATTCGAGGAAACCGGAGATCTTGATTTTGCTTACGAAATCCCGGGTCTTGCCCGCTACAGAGCAAATTTTTTCATGCAAAAAAACGGGATCGGCGCGGTTTTCCGTGAAATTCCTAGCGAAATATTGTCGGTTGAGCAGTTGGGGCTTCCGGCGGTGGTCAGCCGCCTGGCGCTCCTGCCGCGTGGAATGGTGGTCGTTACCGGCCCCACCGGCAGCGGCAAATCGACAACGCTTGCCGCAATCGTCGACGAGGCAAACCGCAAGCGAAAAGACCATATCATAACAATCGAAGACCCCATCGAATTTGTCCACCAGAGCAAGAGCTGCATTGTAAACCACCGCGAGGTGAGCACTCACACCAAGAATTTTTCATCTGCTCTCCGGGCAGCTCTTCGCGAAGACCCCGACATCATCCTTGTTGGCGAAATGCGCGATATCGAAACCATAAGGCTTGCAATCGAGGCCGCCGCGACGGGACATCTCGTATTTTCGACCCTGCACACCACGAGCGCTGCAAAGACCGTCGACCGTATGATCGAGGTCTTCCCGGTGGGTGAGCAGCCCCAGATCCGCTCCACCCTCGCCGACGGTATCCGCGCGGTCGTCTCACAGGCGCTCTTTAAGAGAATCGACGTCAAAGGCCGGGTAGCGGTGCTCGAAATTCTTATCGCTACCCATGCCGTTCGCGCCATGATACGAGAAGCCAAGACACACCAGATCCCCTCGGCGCTTCAGACGGGAAAAAAGTACGGCATGCAGACCCTCGACGATGCAATTGCGACCCTGCTCAAAACCGGAAAAATAAGTCCCAACGAGGCTTACATGAAATGTGTCGACAAGGATAAATTCCGTGCCTACCTGACCGAAGCCCCGGAGGATTTCACAGAGATGTAGGTTATTGTCCTGATATTAAACCGAACTAGCGTTGCGCCAATTGAAAGGAATCGCCGATGAGACGGGCAGAGCTGGATGCGCTTCTCACCCGGATACTGGATGAGACTCCCAAGGCCTCGGATATCAATTTTACAGTGGGCAAACCACCACAAGTCGAGCTGGACGGGCTTCTGAAACCGGTTTGCATGGATTTCGGGATTCAGAAATTAACGCCCTTCCACACAGAAACCATCGCAATGAACATGGTGGGAAACGACCGGCGCGGAATCAGCCATCTGCTTAGCCATGGTTCGTGCGACATTTCCTACCACCTGCCGGGACGCGCCCGTTTTCGTGTAAACGTCTTCTCACAGCGCGGGACTTACTCGATAGCAATGCGCCAGCTGCCGACCAAAATCCCGACAATCGACGAATTGAACCACCCGCCCGTACTCAAGCAGATCGCCGATGACAAGTTCGGGATCATATTCGTGACCGGGGCCACCGGCAGCGGTAAATCCACCACTCTTGCGGCGGTGCTCAACGAAATCAACCTGCGCCACGCTTACCACGTGGTTACTCTGGAAGATCCCGTCGAATTCGTACACCCGCAGCTGAAGGCCACCTTCAATCAGCGCGAGCTGGGCCTTGACTTCGATACCTTTGCAAACGGGCTTCGAGCGGCCCTGCGGCAGGCGCCGAAGGTCATTTTGGTAGGCGAGATGCGCGACCGCGAGACGGTCGAAATCGGACTTAGCGCCGCTGAAACAGGCCACCTGGTGGTCACGACCCTGCACACCATGGATGCCGCTCAGAGCATAAACCGCGTGATCGGCATGTTCGAACTCGAAGAGGAGCGGCTGATCCGGATACGGCTGGCCGATACCATGAGGTGGGTCATCTCCCAGAGGCTCCTGCCCAAGATCGGCGGTGGGCGAGTTGCGGCCCTGGAAATCATGGGAACGAACCTGCGGGTAAAAGAAGCAATCACGCACGGCGAGTCCGAAGGGAAGACCTTCTACGAAATGATGCAGCAGGCCCACCCATTCGGCTGGATCACCTTCGACGACTGCATAGCGGACCTGTATCACAAGGGACAGATAACCGAGGAAACCGCCATGGCCTTCGCATCCAGGCGCGCGGTCGTAAAGCGCGGCATAGATTCGATAAAATCCGGCCGAGGCGAAAAGACAACCGACATCGAGGGCCTGAAAATAGACCGGGATTATTCCAAAACATTCTGAAAAATGTGGGGTTGGAGACCTTCGATCGAGAACTGGCGCGGTCAGGACGGCCTGTTGCCCAAATAAGATATTTCGAAAATGTCGAGTTATCGTCGAATGACGCCTCGCGGTTGCAATCAGTGGGTAGCCCGGATTCATATCCGGGTGCGGAGCACAAGAAGCC
>DBMO01000071.1 GCA_002298995.1 Desulfarculales bacterium UBA696 | reverse complement strand
CCACCCCAAGATTAGAATTCCCTCAGGGTAACCTGACTAAAGGCCCCTCGTAGACTACGAGGTTGATAGGCCGGGTGTGTAAGGGCAGTAATGTCTTGAGCTAACCGGTACTAATAGGCCGTGCGGCTTGACCATCCCTAAAATCTACGGGACAACGGACCAAGATACAGGAAAAAGCACGCAAACTTTACCCCTATTCGGAAAATAGCCTCCCAAGACATCGATCTTGGGGCGGTGGTTATGGCGAGGAGGCCACACCCGTTCCCATCCCGAACACGGTCGTTAAGCTCCTCTGCGCCGATGGTACTGCGCGGGAAAACTGCGTGGGAGAGTAGGACGCCGCCGCCTCATCCTTATATGAAAACCCCTCGGACCTTTTGGCTCGAGGGTTTTTTTTTATGGCCGCGGATCATCGCGGCGCGGTCGGGAGACCACGCCGCAACCCTGTGTCAGGAGACCACGCCGCAACCCATTGGAGGAACATGGGAAATTGTAGATCGCCACAACACAGATCAAGCCCGTCCGTAGAGCTTTGTCATCTCGAGTATTTCTTGGGCCAGTGTAGGCGTCAGCTGCTCGGGGACCATGCGCCATTCCCAGTTGTCGAAGGTGGTCGATGGGGTGTTCATGCGGGCTTCGATACCGAGTCCAAGGTGATCCTGCATTGGAATAATGGCCATATCGGCAACGGACATCATTGCAAATCTGATCAATTCCCCTGCGATGCTGGCCTCGTTTAACTCTCGCCCCAGGTAGCTGATAACGTTTTTCTTTTCCTGCTCGGACAGGTCGTGGTCGAACCAGCCGCGGCTGGTGTTGTTGTCGTGGGTGCCTGTAAAGATAACACAATTGCGGAGATGATTATGGGGAACATAGGGATTGGTCGCAAGGTCGCCTCCGAAGGCGAAGTGGAGAATCTTCATTCCGGGAAACCCATATTTTGCCATCACTTCCTTTACGTCAGCCGTGATGATTCCGAGATCCTCAGCGATTATGGGCAGCGTCGAGAACCGCTTCAGGAGCATATCGAAGAAATCAAATACCGGGACCTCCACCCATTTGCCATTAATCGCGGTCTTCTCCGATGCCGGCACTTCCCAGTAAGCGACAAACCCCCTGAAGTGGTCCATGCGCACCATATCGAAGTATGTGAGATTGTGCTCCATGCGCCTGATCCACCACGAAAAGCCGTCCTCTTTGATTGCATCCCAGGCATAGACCGGATTACCCCATAATTGACCGGTTTCGCTGAAGTAGTCGGGTGGGACCCCTGAGACGGCCAGCGGCCTTTTCGCCTCGTCGAGTTTGAAAAAGCGCGGATTCGACCACACATCAGAGCTGTCGAAGCTTACGTAGATCGGAAGGTCGCCTATTATCTGGATTTTCTTCTGATTGCAGTAGGTTTTCAGTTCCGACCACTGCCGGAAGAAGAGAAACTGGTAAAACTTCTCGCGCAGAATTCTGTCAGAAAGCTCCCGATTCCAACTTTCCAGCGCACCTGTTTCTCTGTCACGCAGGCCGGGCGGCCACTCGTTCCAGGCGGCCCCGCCGAAATGTTCCTTGAGGGCTGTGAAGAGAGCGTAGTCATCGAGCCAGAAGGCGCTGGCGTGCAAAAAGTCTTCAAATCGGCACTCGTGGTCGGACATTTCGCGGAAATTTTCAAAAGCTATCCCCAACACCCTGTATTTGAACTGCGCGGCCAGATTGTAGTCGGCTCTTTGAGGATCGAAGGGAGGAAGCCCGCCCAGATCGGCCTGCGAAACGTATCCTTCTTGCTCCAGCAGATCTATGCCCACCAGGAGCGGATTTCCGGCGAATGCCGAATAACTGCAGTAGGGGGAATTTCCGCATGCCGAAGACGAGGGGCCGAAGGGCAGTATTTGCCACAGGCTCTGTCCAGCGTCAGCCAGGAAGTCCGCAAACAAATATGCCCCGCGGCCCAGATCGCCGATGCCGAAATCGGATGGCAGTGAAGTTAAATGGATTAAAATTCCGCTCTTTCGCAGGATACCCCTCCTCTGAAGTAACGAAGGACTTGTGCGGTTTTTGGATAATGCAGGCCAAGCCTATCCACCACAATCATCAGCAGCAGAATTTAAGTCCATTAATCCAAATATGAAAGTGCAAAATCGGCAGGCCAGGGGAGATAACCCTCGGTGAGCTTCTTTCGTGTTGGCGGTCAGGCAGGTTTAAGGCGGGAAGCAAAAAAATGGGCGAGGTTCCAATGAGCTGATCTCGCCCTTATAGTACGTGGAAACTGGCTCACTTGACGACTTGAAGTTCGTTCTTGACGCTTTTTACGCCTTTGATGCTTTTGGCGATCTTTGCGGCTTGTTTCTTTTCGGACTTGTCTTTGACCTTTCCGGCAAGCGTCACAACTCCCTTGGTTGTATTGACTTCTATGCCGGTCAGAGTCCCAAGACGGGCATCCTTCGCCAGTTTGAGGCACACATTAAGATTAAAGAATAAGAGAGTCCCGTGAGCTTCGCCGCATGTTGGATGGAAAGTTTTTGTGATGGACGAAAAAAGCGGACCGGATGGCGCCGGCGCCATCCGGCTCGTTCTGGGAGAAATGGGGGTTCTCAGGACTCAAGAATGGGATCGGACAATTCACAAGGACCGTTGAAAACTCGATCGACAGTATCCTTAATGAGAACCAATGTGAGGATGTAGAAGGTCGATACGAACATTATTGTAAATTCAATGAAGGAAGCGGCCGGGTCCGCCATGGTCTTCTGATATTGCCAGACGGCCCAGAGTATGACGGCTCCAATAATCCAGATCGTCATCGTTACCAGCCAACCGAGACTATTTCTTGTGACGTTCATTTTGTGCCCTTCCGTCAAACTTGGAGGCGCCAAAGAGTCAGCGGCGGAAACTTTTCAATCAAACAGCGGAACAAATTCTGACCATAAGATTATCAATCAAAACCAAAAATGATATGGGGCGTTCCCAGTAAAAACAGGTAAAAAGCACCCCAATTTAAAACATGCCCAATCATGCCGATCGGGAGGGGTAGGGAGGGAGGGCGAAAAATTAGGTAAAGTATGCGGAGATACGTAGTGGATTTAGGGATTTAGGGGAAGGAATCGGGGGTTTGAGGCATTTAAGGAATAAAGGAGATTAAGTTGTGGGCTTTAGAGATTCGGGATTGAGGAAATCCTTGCGGGCGTCGACACCATTTGCGGCAATATTTATAATAGAGAGAAGTCGATACTCATGACCAGTAAATAGATATCAACCTAATTACCATCGGGATGACGATTAACTGGAAAGTCTCTTACGGCCAGGCGAGGGAGGGATCATGTGCGATGTTATTGTCCTTGGTGCCGGGATCACGGGTGTTACAACCGCGTACCTCCTGGCAAGGGCGGGAAAGAGCGTTTGCGTGGTAGATCGCCGCGCCGATGCCGCCCTTGAGACCACCTACGCCAACGGAGGCCAGATTTCGGTCTCTCATGCCGAGCCCTGGGCACATCCCGGTGCACCGATGCAGGTATTGAAATGGCTGTTCCAGGATGAAAGCCCCCTTTATTTTACTCCCCGGCTTGACTGGAGGCAGTGGGCCTGGCTCGGAAAATGGCTGTGGGAGTGCCGAAGGTCGGCTGCGGACAGAAACACGATGGAGATCGTGGATATTGCCCTTCGCTCGCGCGAGCTTTACCGTGAAGTTCGAGAACTCGAGGGCATCAGCTATCAGCATAAATCCCTAGGGATTCTTCATTTCTACAGGGAGGCAAAAGAGTATCAGGATGCGTGCAGGGTCTCGGAACTTATGACCCGCCTCGGCTGTAGGCGCCGGCCGGTCACCAAGGAGGAAATCGACCTGATCGAGCCCACGCTTGCGCACAACAAGGATATTATCGGCGGGACCTATACCGAGGAGGACGAGTCAGGGAACGCGCGAAGTTTTACCCAGGCGCTCGCCAGGGTCTGCGAGGCAAAGTACGGCGTGCGTTTTTACTATGACACCCAGGTGGATGACATTCTTGCGGATGGCGGTAGGGTGAGCGAGGTCTGGGTCACCGAAAAGGATGGTTCCAAAAATGCCCGCCGGGCCGAAAATTTTGTACTGTGCATGGGGTCATACTCACCGCTTCTGGCAAGAAGGCTTGGTATATTCCTGAACATATATCCCGCAAAGGGCTACAGCATCAGCGTCCCGCTCGATGAGTCAAATGAAGTCCACGCCCCGAAAGTATCTCTTACCGATGATGAGAATAAACTCGTATTCAGCAATCTCGAAACCCATCTGCGCATAGCCGGGACGGCCGAGCTGTCGGGCTGGAACAGCTACTTGCCCTTCCATCGCATAAAGCCGATCGTGGAAAAATCGGCGGAGCTTTTTCCGGGGGTATTCTCGGGGATGAAACTCGATCACGACTCGATTATGCAAAACCTCAATCCCTGGACGGGCCTGCGCCCGGCCACCCCGTCAAATGTCCCCTACGTCGGCCGAAGCAACAAATTCGGGAATCTCTGGTTTAACACCGGTCATGGGACCCTTGGCTGGACAATGGGAATGGGTACGGCGGAGCGAATATCCGGAATGCTGATGGGTAAAATACGGTACAAAGAGTAGTTCCTGGATGTAAGTTGGATCGCGGGGCTCAAATCCTAGAAGAGGCGGCGGAAAGAGCGAAACCCGACGCTTATGCGACAACTTCCGGAATTGTCCCGGCGAACACTCCGCTGTTCCGGTTCAAAAGAACGAGCCGTGTCTCTCCCTGCCTTTGACCTACTCCGACGGCAAGGATTACAATCCGGTTCCCCTTTATATCGGTGTATCCCCCCGCACTTACTTTTAGCGAATGAGTAAAGGGTACCGCATGTGGAGACCTATCCAGAGAACCCGGTTTTTAATTTTTAATCCCTCAATTCCTGAATCGTAAATTCCCATGGATTAAGAACGAAATTACCTTCCCAATTTCAATTTTGTATCCAGATTCTAGTCAAACTGGAAGGCGGGGCTCTCTCATCCGGTAATTAACTTTATAATTCATCCGGATAATGCCGATTATTCCGTTGAGATTTAGAAAGCAGCCATATCGGGACTGCCGAAAAGAGCGGTGAAAAGCGGCAGATTTCATTTAGCCGGGGGACTCGACCGCGTACTTGCCGGTGGAGATCCTGAACGAGCAAAAGGTGTCGAGCTTATGTCAGAGATCAAGCGGGATCAGCTTTTAATGGCCATGATAGCGGGGAGGGGACCAGCATATCTCCGGGGCCTGAATCTATCGTCGATGGATCTTTCCCACGCAGGCTGGCTTGTCGAGGCAGACCTGCGGCATGCAGATCTTTCAAACGTGAACCTGCGGCGCTCGAATCTGTTTCGTGCAAACCTCGAGAAAGCCGATCTCCATTCCGCAAACCTCATCGGGGCGAATCTGGATGAAGCTGTCCTGATGAATGTGAAAGCAAATGTGGCTAATTTCAACATCACACGGCTTCGAGGGGCCAACATGCGGGGCATCTCCCTGGTTGGGGCAAGCCTGGTGCGGGCAGACCTCGAGGAGGCTGACCTGGAAGGCGCGGACCTCGAAGGGGCGAGCCTGGAAGGGAGCAATCTGCGCAGAGCGCGCCTCACTAATGCCAATCTCAAGCTGGTAAATCTCGAAGGCGCCGATCTCACAGAGACGATTCTTGACCGCGGGGCTGACAGACACGATGAAGAAGAGGCCCTGACGGATTTCCGTGGCACCATTACCTCCATAAAGCTCTCCGACCTCATTCAGCTCGGTTGCCTCTCGCGCTCCGACCTCGAGATCGAAGTCGGCTCGGGCGTCGAGAATGGGAGCATCTACATCGGAAACGGGCGGGTCCTGCACGCGCTTACGGGCAGCCTGGAGGGCGAGGCGGCCCTGCTAAGGATTCTGTGTTGGGAGAACGGACAGTTCACCACCAGGACTTGTGCTCCCGGCGTAAGCGCTTCAATCGAAAAACCCGTGGAGCACCTCCTCCTCCAGGCAGTACGCCTGAGAGACGAACAAAAATACGATGGAAAATACTCCGGCTTCGTCCGCAAGATCAGGGATTACATGCCGGTGGAGGCAAAGGCATCGGAATCACTGGTGAAATTTCTCCATGAAGAGTGCAAAACCCTGAGCCCTTCCGATAATATCCAGGTTACCGATGTATTCGATTCCAGCGACAGCGAGGATATAATGTGTTCCGTGGCGGTGCAGGAGGATGTTTTCATAGCTCCTCTGAAGTTTGTTGACCTGGACCGCGGCCATCCTCTTTTCGGGGAAATGGAGAGGCTCATTTTGGAATAAACGACCGGTCGGTTAATGTTTGCGGATGCATGTTTCTTGCATATGTCAATTTTAAATTCGCTAGAAGCGGGAAAGTGAACGAATGAGCCTGATCCTTACAAGAAACGAACTCGAGAAACTTGAAGAAATAGTATCCGAGGAGCTTCTCGATTCGGGAGCCGAACTCGTTGTCATTGCAGACCTCTCCGGAAATATGATACTGCGCTGCGGCACCCTTGAAATGGACGATATCTTCTCGCTGGCTGCCCTTTCGGCAGCTAATTTCGCCGCCACGGCGGAAATAGCCAAACTGATCGGTGAAGACGACTTCACCCTCATGTTCCACAAAGGGGGCAAGCGCAATATTCACTTCAGCAGACTCGGAAAGGACTATCTGGTAATCACGCTTTTTAACGACAATGTGTCTCTGGGCCTCATCAGGCTTAAACTGGTGGGTGCAATCCAGCAGTTGATCAACATAATTCAAGGGGAAACCGAGGGGATCGCCTAGTGGCCTTCATAGATTTAAGCAAAAACGAGATTCAGGCCAAGATTGTCTACTACGGCCCGGGCCGAGGCGGAAAGACAACCAACCTGCTCTACGTTCACGAATCGATGTCCAAGCAGGTGTGCGGAAAGATGGTAACCATAGATACAAAGGGTGACAGGACCCTCTTCTTCGATTTTCTGCCGCTAAGCATCGGCAGGGTCCTTAACATGACCATCCGCATCCAGCTCTACACCGTGCCCGGACAGGTGATGTATAATACTACTCGAAAGCTTGTGCTGCGTGGGGTGGATGGAGTTGTCTTCGTCGGCGATTCGCTCAAGGTTCAGAAGCAAAAAAACGTGGAAAGCCTTGAAAACCTTGCGCAAAATCTCAAGGCGGAAGGGTTGGAGATAGAGCAGGTCCCGCTGGTTCTGCAATACAACAAACGCGACCTCATTAAATCCAATATTCCGCTCCTGAGTGTAGAAGAACTCCAGAACGATCTCAATTTGGATCTGAAGGTCCCCTGGTTCGAGGCCAGCGCGGTGAGCGGCGAAGGGGTTTATGAGACCCTGCGCGAGGTCAGCAAGCGCACGATCAAGAGCGTAATCCAGAGGGTAGGCGGAGAGTTGGCGGCGAAAAGCCGATAGGTTCGTCTGCCTGCGTGCCGCCTGAAAAAATAGACAAAGAGGAAGTCAATGGCTGATAAGCAAGACAAAGACAGGGAAGCTGATGTGGACCTCGATTTGCTGGATTTGGAAGTCGGCAAGGAAATAGATAATCTGTTTGTGCCTGCCGCAAAAGCGCAGCCAGTTTCTCCGGAAGGCGGGAAGGAAAATGGGGAGGAAGAGCTACCCGATTCCCTTGAAATGGAAATCGGCATGGAAGTGGACAATATGTTCGCGCCGGCCCCTAAAGAGCAGCAGTTGGAGCTTGGCGAGCTTGCTCCGGTGGAAGCTGCCGGACAGCCAATTGTTGAGGACTCCCTCAACCTGGACAACCTCCAGATAGAGATCGACAAGGAGATTGACAGCCTTTTTATTCCCGCTGCCGGCCCCAAACTTGCTGAGCAGATCGAGGCTCTCCCGCCCGAGCAGGAAACCATTTCGTTATCCATGGCCGAAGACTCGGCGGAAGTTCCTGTCGAAGCGAAACTGGCGCAGGCCGCCGAGCCGGATTTCGAGAAGGACGACAAGCCCCAATTCACGGCGTCCAAAGATGTGCCGGGAACACAGCCTGACGAACAATACCCGTCGGACGCTCCAACCGGATTTAAATCGAAATACCCTCCCCAGGCAGAGCTTCCGAAGCTTGTCGAGGAGTTCAATGCAGCCTATCTGAGCCTCGATTGGGAGTTCTCATCGGATAACATCCGAAGGCTCGAATATGCGTTGCAGGATCTGGAGTCCTTTGCGATTTCTCCTGGATCGGCCACTATTTACAAGATTTTAAAGGCTGTACTGTCGCTCCTCGGAGCAAATCCCGAATCGGCGAACAACCGGATAGTCGAGCTGATCCGCGACTCGCAGGGCCTTCTGGCCCATTTGCTTCTAACCGAAGGTCCTCCCGGGTCGCAGGAAAAAGAGCGCATCAATGCCATCGTCGGCCGTTTTCGGCAGATGCGCCAAAAGGCGACGGCGGTCGTGCAAACCGGGGCGACAGAGCCTCGGGCGGACTTGGCTCCGGTGAGTGTGGATGCTCCCGTGGTGCAGCCCGAACCATCTTCGCCCGCTATGAACGTCTACGGGAAAATGCCGGACAGGTGGTCGCTCCTGGAACTGAGGACCTGGATGGAATCGTCGAGCCGCCAACTCATCGAAGCCGCCGGGAGGGCGGACAAGCAGTTGGCGCGTATACGGCAGATAGAATCCGCGCTGGGGAAGAGCGAGGCCCTATCGCCTGTTGTTGTCAGGCTTGAAGATATCCGGGCCGGGCTTGAGCGCACCCTGGATGAGCTTAGAGGGCAGAGTGATGAATGGATGAGTAAGGCCGCGCTGGTCGAGAATTTGGAGAAAATTTCCGTGGCTAGCGAAGCCTCTTCAAATGAACAGGTGGAAGAGCGCGAAGGACCGCAAGAGCCTCAATCAGAGCCGCCCGATACGAGGGACCTGTGGATTTTTCGCTACTCCGGAAGACTCTACGGAATCCCGGCTGCGAACCTGGTTAAATCCCGGCTGGTCCCCGGCAAGAAAGCACGCGAAATCTTTGACCGCGGCTATGGCACCTTGGCCGATGTGAAGCAGTTCTTTCGAAGCATTAGCGCCGGTGTTGCCGGAAGGCTGCTCGGTATGCCTGGAAAGGATTTGAAGAATATCAAATTCGACCTGATCGGCCCTGAGGTTTTCCAGTCCGTCGAGACGCCTTCCGAACCACGGCTGGCCATATTCGTGACTGATGGCAGAAGCTACGGTTTGATTCTTTCCGATTCCGAAAAGATGGATTTCCAGGTCCAGGCGGAATTGAATATCGGACCATGCTCGTGCCGCGCGGCGGCAGGAACCGTGCGCACGGATTCCGGCGCTTGCGTCGAGGTCCTCGACGTCGGACAGGTATTTAAGTGTGAGGCCGGCAAGATTTCCTGATTTGAGGATGCCCTTGCGGGAGCAAAAGTAGTTTGCAATTCGCGGCCCGCGGAGCAGCCGGCAGGGAAGCGCTTCATTTCCTGCCGCCTCTGCCCAAAACCCCGATCCACATGGGTCCTGCTCACGAATTTTCGCAGGATAAAAGTAGTCTGCACAACCGGTTTTAGTGTTCTTGAGGAGCTGCACTATGTCCTCTGATGAGCAGTTTCAAAGCTTCATCGACCGTTTGTCCGAAGCCAGGGTCTACAGGGACCAGGGGCTTGATGAGAATGCAATTACCGATATTTTCGGCCGGATTTTGGCCGACATCGATGGGTGCGGGCTTTCAGGCCTCCAAAAGGAAGAATTGCGCCTGATGGTTAAATCCGAATCAAGAGGATTGGCGGGGGGATCGAACCGTTCCGCGGAGCCGCAAAGAGTTTTAGGCGAGCCCTCGCAGCATTTCGAATATGGACTCGCTCTTATGGACGGCCAGTTTTGGGAAGAGGCCATAAACGAGTTTGCCGCGGCGGCCGATCAGGGCTATGAGAAATTGAAGTCCCGGGAGTATTGCGGAGACTGCGCGGCCAGGATGGGCAACTGGGGCGAGGCCATTCGATTCTACAACCTGGTCTATTCGGATCACAAGGTCCCGGAAGAACACCGAAAACAGGTTTTGCTCAAAATAAATAAGTGCTCGCAAACCCAGAAGAAGGTTGCGATCGAGTCGGTGATAAACGCCAGAAACGGCGGCACCGCCGGTGCCGAGCAGGCGAATACAGGCTCCGAGATAGTAACTTCCTCGATTTCAACCCTTGACGGATATTCGGTTAACCTGATCATTGGCAAGATGGTCAAATCGTGGGTCCCGCCCGGCGATGCTCGGCAGGGCAGGGTATTACATGAATACCGGATTCAAAATCTACTTCACGTTGGGTCGAGTTCTCTGATCGTTGAACTAGAGCAGCAGGGTACCGGCAAGAAATTCGCCGGCCAGATCCTTACCGGCATGTTTGGCGAGCACCTTTCCGCCGAAGCCCTGGCCGACTGGGTTCGCGAGCAGGCGGCAACTTCGTCCAACCTGGCCAGGATCTACGACCTGGCACACTCGGAGGGACATTTTTTCCTGGTCAGGGAATACTTTCCGATATCGCTCTACGACGTTCTCGAAAAAGGCGAGGTGATGCCCATCCCCCTGGCGATACGAATTGCTCACCAAGTGCTCGAAGCCCTCGGGGACCTTCACCTCCACATGGGGCTGGACGGTAAGCCCGGAAATATTTTCCACCTCGACCTGCGCCCCTCGCGAGTTTTCCTGAGGACCGATCAGCCGAGCTGCAAAGTTACCAACGGAGGGCTTTGGAGAAGGTTAGAGCTTGCTGCCCCGGAGCAAACCTGCGCCGCCCACCTTCCCCTCCACTATCTTCCATACAGGGCGCCGGAGCAGTTCAGGCCTTATCTCGCGCGAAAAAGGCCTCCTTTCTTTACAGACATTTACCTTTTTGGAACACTCTTCTATGAAATGCTTACCGGGGTTCCCGCCTTCAAGGCATCTTCATACGAAGAATACGAAATCCAGCACTGCGAGCAGTATCCCTCGCCTCCACGGGTCTGGAGAGCGGAAATTCCCTCCATGATAAACGACATGATTATGCAGTGCCTGGAATCGAATCCTACCAAGCGCTACCGCAGCACCACACAGATGTCGCTTTTAATCGAAAAGGCATTCTCGGAGGCGATTGGCAGGCCTAAAGATAATTCGTACGTGGACTTCTTGGCAAAGCTCAAGCTGATCTAAGTAAATCCGTCCGTGTTGAGAACCGGCCCCATTCCGATACCTCGGGTGGCATTCCATACCCCTATTCCTGTAACCTTAACATCCTTTTTTCGTCTTGTTTGTTGTGCTGCAAGGACGGTTTTTAATTCTTTAGTCCGGGAGCTATAATGATGGATGAGAAAATCGAACTCCTGATATGTATCGGGGCGGCGACTGCCGCCAACTGTGTTCCATGCTTCGACTACTACTTCAGGAAATCATCTGCCGCCGGTGTGCCGATCGAAGAAATCGAAAGGGCCGTGGAACTGGCATGCAAGGTTAAAACCGGAGCGGGAATCGCAATTATAAACAGTATCAGGGACATAACCGGACGGTCTGGGGATGGGGACCGTGAAGCGGATCATCCCTGCCGCCGATAATTTTGAGAAGTGGAACCTCGATGGAATTTTTCGAGATCTATGACCAAAATTACGCCAAGGTGAGAAGATTCATTCTTGCCCTTGTAAGGGATGAATGGACGGCGGACGATCTTGCCCAGGAGACGTTCATTCGAGTCCGAAGTAATCTGGATACCCTGGAAGATGCCTCCAAGCTGGCTCCATGGATATTCCGCATTGCCCGCAACCTATGCCTGGATCATTTCCGTGGCCTGAAAAAGATCTCATTGAATGAGTGTGGTATCGAAGATGCGAAGGATGCGTTCAAAGAGTCCATAGTCCAGAAAAAACTCGAGCAGCACGAAATGAGCCTCTGCGTTCAAGGAGTGGTAAGACTTCTTCCCGAGCCTTACCAGAGCGTGATTACGTTATTTGATGTCGCGGAACTCAGCCACCGGGAAATAGCCGAAGTGCTCGGTACGACTGTCGAAAACGTAAAGGTAAGGCTGCATCGCGGCAGGAAGAAATTAAAGGAATTATTCCAGCAAAAATGCACTTTCGAAGTCGATGAAAGAAACGTGCTCGTTTGCGAACCTTTTGACCGCGACAAGAAGTAGTTCAGACTTTTCCTAGATTCTAAGTCCAGCCGATTCCGCCCCGCATTTAATTCTTATCACTTCCTCCAAGACTGTAACCTTGCCCTCCCTCATCTCGTCATAGAGACAAATACGGTGCACAGGTTCACAAGACGACACCTGTTGCCCGGAAACCAGAGGGAGGTGATATCCAATGTCGAACCAGGATAAGGACGGAAGCAAGACGTGTTGCGACTGCTTTCCCGGAATGTCGGAGATGATGCGCGCCATGATGCAGGGTAAAGGCGGTTCCTGCTGCGCTCCGGCGAAAGGCATGTCCGAGATGATGCCGGAGTGCTGCTCTGTTGACCAAAAGGAAGGCCGGACTGATAAGCCCGGCGAGAAGAACCCGGAATGATTCGATCAACCTCGGGCCGGCAGGCCGGCCACCACGGAGGATGACTATGGCTGATACCATACAGGTAAAGCAGGCTGAACAAAGTTGCTCGGCAGGACTTCAGTATGCGCAAAAACACATTTCCAGTTCCCCAAAAGATGCGATCCTATGCTGTGAGGGGATGTGCCTCAAAGGGGAGACGGCAAGGAGGGCGGCAAATCTTATTGCTCATCGGCTGGTTCCCGATAAGGCGGTCCGCATCTGCCATGGTGGACTGCTGGAAAAGGCAGGAGGAATGAAGGAACTGGTGACGAGGGCAAACCGGGTCCTCATTCTGGAAGGGTGCGGAATGGCCTGCGCCACCCGGATTGCCAAAGGCGCCGTTCCAGGCCTTGAACCCGAGGTGGTACTGACCAGCAAGTTCTTTCAATATGATCCAGGTGTTTTTGGTGTGGACGAGGTGCCGGATGAGCAAATCAACATCGAAGCCCGCAAAGTTGCCGGAGAGGTTGTAGAAAAATACTTCCGGTAGATTCTGTCCTGAAACCCGCCCAGTTTTGAGGAAACGGGGTGGGTTTCAGTCCTTCACATGCAATTCAAGGTTTGCAGGAGACATGGCAGATGCCTGTCGGGGTGCTCACCGCGTAAGGAAAGTATCTCCTCTTAACCCACAAAGCAACGTTCACAAGGCTTATCAGCACAGGCACCTCCACAAGGGGACCAACCGGGCAAGGCCGATTAAAATCAGCCCCACCATGTATTCAGGGTATCCAGGCAAGAGCAGGACGGCCAGGGGGGCCCGGCATGGAGCACGCTTCAGGATGGCAATAGGGTAGGAAAAACTAATTTTCTAAAAAGCCGACAAGATATGAACGGCAGCGAAATAGCCGTAATTGGTGGAATTAACTGGAGGGCGACCCGGGGATCGAACCCGGGACCTTTGGTTCCGGAGACCAACGCTCTATCCACTGAGCTAGTCGCCCTTTGAAGGTCGGTGCGGAATAAAAAGATCCGGTGTTGAGGCCGGACCGAGTAACATCGACGCAAACGGATCAAGTACTAATGGGTAGCACAGGTACTGGAATTTGTCAATTGATGCAGAGGCCGGTGTTGACGCGACAGCCGGTGTGTTGGCTAAAGGGGATGTTGCACAACGGGAGGAGCGATTCACGCCCGAGGCGGTATCAAAAATCGTCATTCCCGCCGTGCCCGAAATCCGGCTCGGAAGCGCCGCGGAATGATGCTGTCAGGCTTGATGCCTTCCCGCTTAACTTGGCAGTCTAAAAGGGCTACTTGGGCAATAGCCCTGAGTGATGAGCACATTATCAAAAGCCGGGGCCGGATTTATGCTGTGCGCAAAAATCCTGGCCCCGGCTTCTTGGCGACTGGCGCAACTGTCGGATTTGAAATTCCGGCAGGAGATGCTACATTTGTCGAGCGGGTTCCTGGAAGCCGGCGCCCATGAACGATTCCATTTTCTGGTAGCCCTCATCCACGGCCTTTTTGAAGTCTTCGCGGACCTTCTTGTAGTTGCTTATCCACTCGCCCATCGCTTTCTTGCCGTCTTCGGGAAGCCACGGGATCGGCATCATGCTGGCCATGTTTTCCATCTGCTCCTGGAACATTACCATGGAGTTATACATGTTATCAAAAGCCAGCTTGTTGAGTTGCAGCATTTGTTTAAAAACCTGGTTCTGTTCCATCTAGAGGCCTCCTATGACAAACTGTGCGGATCGTTTTGCCGGAAATCCGGCGTGAATGATTTGCCGGAACCGATGTGGTCCCGGCAAATTATCTGGATCGTGGGACAGGCTTTTGGCCGCCGCGGCATGGAAAGAACCTGGCCCTCGGGGAGAAGCTGAGTCCGGTGGGCCGGAAAGCCGACGCCGCATGAAATCGGCGGGATTCGAACCTGCCCCACAACTCTACCTGCAATTGCGGGCGACTGGAGGAGGCATGCTCCGGAGCGGCAGTGTAGGGAGCCCGCCCAAAGTTGACTGCTTTTTTCGCAGTCCGGAGGCTGCCACTTGATTTTATTGCGTATTTTGCGGGCTGGAAGCCTGCTTTGCAACTGCATGCAAGTTAAAAATTGATGCGGGCCAGGTCAATATCCCCCGATAAAACAGCTTAACCTTTCGAGCCGAGGCGAAGGCCGCCATGAATGAAAAAGACTTCTCCAGCCAGGGCCTCATTGCGGTAGAGTTCCCCGACAAGGGATGCAACTTCTTCCGGCTCGATCAGGCGCCCGATGGGGACCTGCTCGACAATTTTTTCCAGCACTTCCGGTTTCATGCTCTTGACCATCGGGGTCCCGACATAACCCGGAGCAATGGCCACGCAACGGATTTTGGCAGATAATCCGCGGCGGAAAAACTCGGCGGTGAGGACCTTGGGTATGACCGACATGGCGGCCTTCGATGAAGCGTAGTTTATCTGCCCCGCCGTTCCGAGCGATCCAGTCGATGAAACCAGGCAGATGAGGCCCCTGCAATCGTTATTTATCATGCGCTCGGCGCATTCCCGAATGGTCAGGAAGACCCCCGTAAGATTTATATTGATGACCGACTGGAACTGATCGAGCGACATTTTCTTGGCGACTTTTCCGTGGTAGTCGGGCGCCACCATCATGCTATCCCTGATTATGCCGGCAAACGGGGCCACCAGGTTGATAGCGCCGAATCGCTCGATTGCAAAATCGGCCATTTTGGCACTGTCATCTTCCTTGGTTACATCGGCTACGAATGTGGCGACTTCGCCGCCCATTGCCTTGAGTTCTTCCTGTGCCGAAGCCAGCGGCCCTTCGGCAACATCCACCAGGACCACTCGCCCTCCGTTTGAGACCCAATGCCTGGCAAGCGCCAGCCCTATGCCTCCGCTGCCGCCGGTGATAAGCGCTACAGAGTTCTTTATTTCCAACATTCTCCGCAATCCTCCCGCCCTGAAGGCCAAAGCGGCCATGGGGTCCATAAAAGTTTAGGTGCAAAAAAAACTGAATGTGGACACGGATGAAGGAGGCAGGCTGGAAAGCCTGCCCACATTCAATGCCGAATTATCAAAATTTCGTGATAACTTACACCCACAACCCGCCCCGCTATTCTTCCTTCACGTAGCTTCCGGGGGCTTTTTCAAGCGGGCAATATTTGCTGCTGCCAATCGGCGGGGGATCTTTCCTGTAGCTGTCCTTTGATAGCCACTCCACCCAATCGGTCCACCAGGAGCCGGTGCGCTCCGGCTGTCGGGCGAGCCATTCTTCCGGGTTCGACTCTCCGTTGACCTCGCCGGTCCAGAACTTGCGCTTGGACCTCGGGGAGGGCGGATTCACAATTCCTGTGATATGGCCTTCGCCGGCCATGGTGAACCTTACGGGGCCGCCGAGCAGTTGAGTCGTCTTGAAAGTCTCCTTCCAGGGGCAAATATGGTCGAGTTCCGCGCCGATTATGTAGGCCGGCTGTTCGATTCGCCGCAAACTCAGCGGGCGGTTCGCCAAAACGATCGCGTCCTCCTCGATGAGCTGGTTTTTCAGGTAGAGTTCCTTTAAAAACCAGGTGCACATGGCGGCCGGCAAGCGGGTCGCATCGCTGTTCCAGTAGAGAAAATCCGATTTTGGCGGCTCCTCGCCCTGCAGGTAGTTGTGGACGTGGTAGCGCCAGATGAGATCGTTTGGCCGAAGGAGGCGAAAGCCTGCCGAGATGTACTTCTTGTCCAGGTAGCCCACCTTTTTGACCAGTTTCTCGATAGCCGCAACCGAATCTTCGTTGACGTAGACGCCCAGTTCGCCGGGTGAGGAGTAATCGACCAGGGAGGCGAAGAGGGTGAAATCGCGGATCGGGAATGAGCCGTTTCGGTTGGGGTCCCGGTTCAGCCATGCCATAAGCGAGGAAAGTACGGTCCCCCCGATGCAGTATCCAGCTGCGTGGACCTGTTCGGCGCCGCAGATTTCCCTTGCGACTTCGACCGCTTTGAGCGCGCCGCGGAGCATGTAATCTTCGAATGTGGTGTCACGCATCTCCGGGGATGGGTTCTTCCAGCTTGTGACAAAGACCGTGAAGCCCTGGTTTACGAGGTATGATACGAAGCTCTTATCCTCGGTCAGGTCGAAGATGTAGAACTTGTTCACCCACGGCTGGATGAGAACGATCGGGATATTGAAGGTTGTGTCGGTTGTCGGCGAGTACTGAATCAGCTCCATGATGCGGTTTCGGAATACGACCTGCCCCGGGGTGGTGGCGAGATTTTCGCCTACCTTGAACGCATCCCGATCGGCAATCTTTACCATATCGCCACTATTTGCATCGTTCAGCCAGTGCTCATAGCCGGCAACTATGCTTCTGCCCTTGGTGCGCATAAACTTCTGCACCGCCGACGGGTTGGTCCAAAAATAATTGGCGGGCGAAAGACAGTTGAGCATCTGGCCGATCCAGAAGGCCGAGCATTGCTTCTCCTTCTCCGAGATCCCCTCGGCGCGGCCCACGTAGTCCCTGGCCCAACCGCCCATTACCGCATGGATCTTCTGAAGGACCCTCGACTGCCTCCTCACGAGGTTTAGAAAGGCGGTTTCGGAGTCCTCCTCCGGTTTTGCCCATTTACTGCTGTCGGCAAGCAATGGGCCCAACTCATCCGAGGCGGCGGCCTGGAGATTCGAGACCAGTTTGAGCAGCATGTCCCCATAGTCAACACTGTTCAGCAACCAGTATTCAGTGGCCTTCTGAAATGAGTTCGCAACTCCGAAAGGATCCACGGGCGTTTTCGTTGGATTCATTAGTCCGTCCTTCTGATGAATTCTATTACGTCGCGCAGGCTTGATTCTCCTTCCAGCAGTTCGTCGGGAATCCTCACGCCGAAGGCCTCTTCGAGGAAGATTTTGAAATTCACCGCCGTCATGGAATCCCATTCGGGGATCTCGTTCAGGAAGGTTTCGGGTTGGAGTTGAAAGCCGGCGGCCGCAGGTAAAATTTCCACTATTCCGTCCTGGATTCTGACAAAAAGTTCGTTCATGGGGTCATCTCCTTCAATGCTTTTGATCTTTGATGCGATGGATCTATGAACAGGGTAACAATTTGCCTACATGCGGATCAGATTGCCTCCCCATGACAATCCGCCGCCAAATGCAACGAGGGCGACCAGGTCGCCTTCCCGAATTCTTTTGCTGTCCAGAGCTTCATCGAGCGCGATCAAAACGGAGGCGCTTGCCGTGTTGCCGTGGCGGTCGAGGTTCATTATGAACTTTTCGCGGGGACAGCCGATCCTTTCGGCAATTTCATCGAGGATGTTGATATTTGCCTGATGGCAGATGAAATGGTCCACGTCCTCGATCTTGACGCCGGCCTCGGCGGTGATCTGCAGGATCGTCTCGGTGCCCTTCTCGACCGCAAAGTTGTATACGGTTTTTCCGATCATCCTGAAGTAGGCCATCCGTGGATTGACGATCTTATCGAATGGCATCATCGTCCCGCCCCCCGGAACGCAGATGGCGTCCCTGCCGCTCCCGTCCGTATTGAGGCGTGAATGCATTACCCCCCGGTCCGTATCCGCCGCGGTTAGCAGCAGGGCCCCCGATCCGTCGCCGAAATACGGGTAGGTGCTGAAATCCTGCTTGTTGAGTATTTTCGAATACATCTCGGCCGCTATGAAGAGGATGTTTTCGTATTTGCCGCACTTGATGAGCGAATCGGAAAGGCTGATGCCGAAGACCGCGCCCGAACACACGGAATTGATGTCGAGTGCAAAAGCATTGCGGGCCCCCAGTTCGTGCTGAACGCGGGTGGCCGTGGCCGGTTGGATGCGGTCCGGAGATGAGGTTGAAAGAATGATTCCCTGGATATTTTCCACGGGAAAATCTACTTTCGCCAAACAGGCGCGGGCTGCCTCCAGGGCCAGATCGGAGGTGCACTGGTTCTCCGATGAATGCCGCCGGGACTTGACCCCCGTCTTCTGGGCTATCAGTGGGAGGGAAGAAGCCGGGAAATGAGTCAGTTCTTCATTAAAAACGACTTTTTCCGGCACATAACTGCCGGTTGAGAAAATGATGGAATTCTTCATAATCCAAAATCGCTTGTTTTTAGGTTCTGCTGAAACACGCGGCTTGAAGGATACGAAGGCCCGGACATAGTTGCATCAGGGAATCGGAGCTGCGCCAAGCGAATTGAATTGCGTAGCGAAATCTTGAATCTTGGGCCACATGCCCCGAAATAAAAGAACTCGATGCCCGGAAATCAAGAGGCGGGACGAAGATAGAGAAAAAAAGCTCATTTTCGAGGATAGACGAGAAATTGCGGACAACTGAGGGCCAAAAGGCCGGGAGGAACCGCTTTTGACCTGAAACGGCGGTGTGTTCGGTAATTACCCGCCACTTAGATCTGAGTTTCTGAAATTGCTTTGGATCCTGAAAATTCCCGTATTCCTTGGATTCCAAAAAACCCAAAATCTTTTAAATACTTAAACTTCCAAGATCCCTTAAATTTTCTTAAGTCTTACTCCGCCTTTTTCTCGACCGTTGAAAACATATCCATGAATGATTTCCACTGCGCAAGGCCGGGGACCGTCTTATGTGCAAGAGTGGAAAAATCTCTTCCCATTTCGAGCCATTTTCTGAACTGTTCGTCGAAGGCTGTTTTATAGGCCAGGTAGTTTCTTATAGTCATTTCGAGGTATTTTTCAAAAAACTCACTCAATATCCCGTCTCCGTACTGAATTACCAAGTGTAACAGCGGGACGGGGAGAAGGGTTTTATTGTTTTTCGCCTCCTCAACGATAATCTGGGTGAGGATAAAGGAGGTCACGTCCTCCTGGGTCTGGGCATCGATTACTTCGACCTGGCGGCCGTCCTTTATGATATCCGATACCTGCTGCAGAGTTATGTAGGCGCTTTTGTCCGTATCGTAGATTCGCCTGTTCGCGTATTTTTTGAGAATAACCTTTTTAGCCATTTGGGTCTCCCTTTTGGCCTGAATTTATGACACATTGCAGAAAGGTCAATTGGAATTATAAGACTGAGGGCAAGATTAAGCCAGAAAAAAGAATTGTGCAATGCACAAACCACCTTGACTTCCTTTTCAGCGCGACTATATTAGTGCTCATCTTTTGTCATCCGCCATTCCACTGTGGCTTTCCGACTCAACACACATAAAAATGGAGGTTTAGAGCATGGACCAACTGAGGTTGACCAAGCAGATGATCGAATTCAACAAGACCACCTTCGACAACACATTTAATGCAATGGTTCTGTTGCAGGAACAAACCGAAAAGATGGTCGGCGCCTTCATGGAACAGGCCACCTGGATCCCGAATGATGGAAAGAAAGCCCTGAGCGATTGGGTTGAATCGCTCAAGAAGGGCCGTGGAGAGTTCAAGAAGGCCGTAGATGAAGGCTTCACGAAAGTAGAATCTTTCTTCGCCGGCCAGCAGGGGTCTTAATCGACTCCTCTGTGTCGCCGCTGAAAAAATACGGGGCTTTCCGGGATACCGGTCTCATGGCAGATGAAAAAGCCTGCTGATTCTGGAAAGCCCTCCCTCGGGTCCTTCGGTTTTGAATCAGCGGCACTAGGGTAGCGCAGCAGTCCAGAGATCTCCCACCCGGGAATTAGGGATTACTCGTCGGCCCTGTTTTTCGTCAGTGCTCCTGGCCCGAGCGGTGTTCACTCCATTCATCCAAGCGCACCGGCCGCGCACGATCGTGCGCCTCCGGCCATCGCCGGCCCACCACTTTTGGCCAGGACAAACACCTGGCCTCGCGAAAAGATTCCAGCAATACCAGGAGGAATGACAGATGGATATGGATTTTGTCGAATTCTGGAGGAACTTCTTCCTGAAGCAGGGAGAGAGCCGAAGAGGTTTGGACGATTTTTCGGTCTGGATGCGGCAGGGCTTAAGCGGTTTTGACCAAATGACCGCTTTTTTTCAGAAAGCCTGCGGCCTTGACCAACTCACAAAGGGCAGCATCGACTTGCTGCAAGTTATGAAAAAGAGCCAGGAAGATTATCAAAAATCCATTTCCACATACCTGGCCTTGATTGGCGGAGTCCCCAGGGGCGAACACCTGGACTTGATCCGGAAATACGAAGAATTAAAGGAGCAGGTCACTTCACAGAAGGAAACGATAAAGCATCTTCGGACCCTGCTGGCTGAAGAAAAGAAGGTGGAACACAAGGAACTCACGGGACAAATGCAGGATCTTATCCATGAGCAGTCCCGGCAGTTTAAAAGGCTAATGGAGACCTTCAAGCAGGAAAAGCCGGAAGCCCCCAAAGCGGCGCCCGTGGCAGTTGCGCCAGTTCAAGCGCCTGAAACAAAAAAGCCCGAGCCCGAATCGCCCGGGACCGAGGCGGCCAAGCAGCCTGCAAAAAAGAAGAAATAGGGGTTGATTGCGATTGCTGCTGAACTTGGCGGGCCCCTTGATTGGTGAGTTCGTCCCGGGCGGAAGTCCGGGTCAGGGACTTTCGCTTTAAGTTCTTGTATTAACGGCTAAAAGTGCCTTCGGGTTTCTCGCCCTGATGGATCAGGCGAAAATGCTGACCCGCGAAAGGCCGTTGCCCCTGCGTATGTAAGCCGGCTTCGGCCTTGGCCGTCCAGCGGTCTTGCCCGTTCTTTCCGCCCTGCCGTCAGATGTTTGGCCTTCCGGGGTTTGTCTGCCGGTATAGGAGTTCCCACTGCCGGCCTTCTCCCCGTTTACGTCAACCTGGAACTTGCCGAGCATAAGCCCCTGGT
This sequence comes from Desulfarculales bacterium UBA696, assembly GCA_002298995.1. GTDB lineage: Bacteria > Desulfobacterota > Syntrophobacteria > Syntrophobacterales > Syntrophobacteraceae > SbD1. The sequence continues at coordinate 9,760 of DBMO01000071.1, read as the reverse complement.
CATCCAGACTTTGCCGCAGTTCCGGCGCATTCCGCAGTATTGCCTGCCTCGCGGATTCATTCTCCGTTAAGACCATGGCGGAAACTTCGTCCCTATTTGCACCCACCTTGATGCTGACCTTGCCGAACTGCCCCGGCTCGAGTTCGAGTATGAGCTGCTGTCCGCCAACTCCCCGGTACTGCGCCCGCCAATTTTCGATTGTTTCGGCCATGTCGCCGGGCTGGTTGTAGTTGAGGTTGCTGCCGGACGATTGCTGCGAAATGGGGACTTCCATGCGGACTTCGGCCGCCCTTTGAGAAGCACTCTGGAAGAGGGCGGAATCAGGGGCGGAATCACCCAACTTCAGCTGCTTTTCGACAGTCTTTGCCATACCTGCCAATTCACGGCTCTGGACGGAAATTTCATTTTCGACACTCCCTTCCTGGGCGCCTTGAACCACGGCGGCCTGTGCCGTCGCATTCCCTCCCGGTCCCTGCCGGCCCTGGCCGGCCGAGCCGCTTTCGCCGGATTGAGCGCCGCTTGCTCCCGAATCTCCGGAGGAGAGCTTGCTTATAACCGATGCCGCTGCGGCGCCTGTATCCTTTCCGGCGGTGCTCAAGGTCCCTTGGGCGGCGGTCTTCGCGGTTGCAGCGCTTTCTCGATTATCAGCAGCTTTGGCATCGGTGCCGGATTTTGCAGCCTCGAGCGTCTCGCTGAATTGCCCGGAAGCCGAGGCGGCATGCGCCTGGTCGCGAAGGCCCGAGGCAAGGCCCACCGAGCGGTTTGCATTGTAGTCCGGTAAGGGTTGTTCCTGGGTGTTTTCGGACTGCTGAGTGATTATTCGATCCGTGCCGGGTGCGGTTTCCGATACATTTGTCCTGGTCTGCTGTTGGATGGTCGAGATCCCTTCATCGGCATTCTTTACTGCTTCCTTTGCCAGGGCTGAGATGTTTTGCCCCTGGACCGACGGTGCGTCGCGGGAATCACTTTGAGGCAACGCCTCCGTGGTTTGGGATGCCTGCTTGTCGTTACTCACCGACACGATTGTCGCACCGAAATCTTGAGCGAGCGCAGCGAGATCTTGCCGCTTTTCAACTTGCCCGGCACCTTTTCCGGTTTCCTGTGAAGCGGCGGCGGAAGGCTCGGTCTTCAAGGCAGGCTCTTCCTGCGGAGCTTCCGCGAAAGTGTCCGTTGCAACATTTTGTCCGCTATTTTCCGAGATTGCGCCGGAAGAGAGTGCCGCCTTTGCCTGGCTATTTTCCGCGGCAACTATTTTCTGGGCTGTAGCGCTTTGTACCGCAGCGGAAGTTTCTGCTCCAGGGACAATCTTGTCTAAAGATGGCGTGTCTTGCGTAATGTTTGTACTCTGGGGTGCGCTGTCGGAAGAAACTTTCGCGCTCGTGTCCTGCTTTTTTCCTTTCCCCGACTCATCTGAATTTTGGGATAAAAAAGACGGGAGAATATTGGATGCGAGGCTTTCGGTCTGCCCCTGCTTCGGCGCTATTGCGGCCTGCAGCGCTATTTCCGATGCCCCTTCAGTAGAAGTTCCCGACGAGGCGGTCGCTGACTTCTTTAGAGCTTCCGCATTGTTTGCCTGCTGCAATACCCCGTCGAGCAAGGCACGAAATTCGTCGATGTTGAAAACGCCGGCCGATTCCTGCTGAACAACTGACGCGATACTGGATTTTACCGCCTCGAAAGTTCGGCCGATATTTGTTCCGGAAGCTTCTGTCTTTTGCACGATCGAGGAGAGGAGCGCCTGGACGCGGGCAGTTGAAATTTGTCCCTGGCCCAGAGTCTCCGTTGCCATGCCCTTGTTTGAAATAAGGTCCTTTAGGTCTTTGAGAGAAATCCATCCATCCTGATTCTGCAAGCTTTTACATGCCTTGATTGTCTCCGCGGGATACCCGAGCTCGGCCAGAGCCGATTCCAAAGCGAGCGGGTTGGTAATAAAGACCTTTTTGTAGGTTTTCGTCTGGGTTTTTACATTTTCAAGCCGTTGTTCCGGGGTCTGGGATGCTGATTTCTTCCGTACCGAGCCCACCGAATTCTTTTTAAGGGCGCCCGCGGCAACAGCTGTGCCATCGGTTGACGTGGCGGCCGATTGGGTCGCATCGGCCTTCTTGGCCTCGGTTTTTTCGGCAGCCACGGTATCGGAGGTCGCGGAGTTTTGCGGTAAAAGCTTGCCAAGCTCTCCCGCAAAGTCTGAGTTCGCAATGCCGTGCCCGATTTTGTCGTGTTCGTTTCCGAGATAGGAAGAGAGCAACAGTGCCGCGTTTACTGAACCTGAATGCATTATTTTGTCCCCGAAGAGGTTTGAGTTTGATCTTCGGTGGCAAAACAGAGCAAGGTTGATGCCAGCGGTGGGGCATCGACAAAGGCCAAGGAATATCAGGCTGTTAAGGCGGCAGTCCCGGAGATTTCAAGCTGGCGTGCAGTGGAAGGTGGAATTTTTTTCAGGCTGTACACGAAATATTTTCCTCTCGGGGGATGTCCGAATCAGGCCCTTGCACTGTCAGGCGCGTAGGGTTCGGAAAGCATCGCAAGGGCGATTTTGCCCTCCTGTTTGAACCGGTTATGGACGGCCGTTCTGATATCGGCGGTAGAGGAGCCGAACTGTCCTGCTCTCATCCTGTAGACAGAATTGATGAGCTGCGCTACCTGGATGCCGCCGTCCTTTGCCTGGGACCGGCCGATGGCTTTTGCGAAGATCTTTGCCGCTCCTCTGGGGCCGTGCTGAACGGCAGTGCTCCAGAGGACTTCCTTCAGGGCTTTTGGGGCCTGTGCGATATCCACTCCGGTGCGCTCGGCTACTTCCTGGAGCGCCGGCTGGTAGTGAGTCTGCTCGATGAAATCGTATTGAAGCTTCGAAAATCTGGCAGGCTCTTCCTGTGCTATTTTCTTCCAGACCTCGGGCATTTTTCCCCCGCGGCCGCCGGTATTCGCAGAGCCGGCGGCGGCAAGTTTCCGCGACAATTCCGGCGCCTTTTCGGACAGGTAGTCTATGAATTGACGCATCGTTCCCGCCTTGGATGAAATCTGGAATGTGCCGTAGGAAGTCCCTCCTTTTGCATCAAAACCTATAACTTCCGGTCCGTTCTCTCCCGATTCGAATTTGGCCGAAAGCCGTCCTATACCATTCGAATGGTTTGACGCAGCAGTGCCGCTGCCGCTCGCAGCCGGCAAGGAAATTTGGCCCGACATTCCGGATCCAATGGAATAGACATTATTCATCCGATTCTGGCCGGACGACATGGCCCTCAGAGATATAAGGGCGGAGACCGCCATATTATTGATGCTCTGCGTCAACTGGGCGGGGGGCGAATTGACACTTGCCGAGTGTGCTTTGTGAAACTCGGGGTTGGTGAGCATTGAAGAGGGCGGCCTGTGCTGATGGCCGGCCGTCGAGTTTCTCGCTCTGCCGGAATCGGTGGGATTTCCCTTTATACTGTTTAGCAGGCTGTCAAATATACCTTTATCCTGGCTACGCTCAGACTTTGCCTTACCCGCGGCCTTGTCTTCGACCTTGTTTGCAGGTGCTGTCCTATGAGAATTTCCGACCTGTACCGACATGAGCTTTTGCCTCCGGGAAGAGTGTACGCAAAGAAAGTATGCAAAACCCGTGCTCGACACGGAGGGTAAAGGACGGAAGATTCCGGGTGGTCGGGATCTTGTCCGGGGTAGGAAAAAATTGACAAATCCCGCCCCGGGGCCGTACACTTGCTCGCCTTTTCAGACACTAGCGGCATCAAAGGAGCTACGGCTCCCAAGAAAAAGCGGAGCAATTAATGAATTTGTCTTGTTTACTTCGGTCATCGCTGCTCTATGCAGTTGTCTGCCTGATTTCGTCGGCGTGCATGGTTGGTCCCAACTACCTCAAGCCCAAGGAATGGCTGCCCCAGAAATGGGTCGACACAAAGGCGCAGGGTATCGCTTTTGATGCGCCCGCTGATGTAACCTACTGGTGGAGCGTATTCAGAGATCCAACGCTCGACTCGCTAATCGACCAGGCGGCGAAGGCAAACAAGGACCTAAAGATTGCCGCGGCCAGGGTGCGCGAGGCTCGGGCTCAAAGGGCCGTTACATCTTCCGGACTGTTCCCGTCGCTCGATACGACGGCGCTGTATCAGTATTACCGGACGAGTGAAAATTCAGCGCCATCAGGAGTAGCCGCGAACACTATCGGCGGTGAAACTCCAACATTCATAAATGGTCTTGATCTTTACCAGGTTGGGTTCGACGCAACCTGGGAAATCGATATCTTCGGGCGCGTCAGGCGCTCCGTCGAGGCTGCTACGGCAGACGTTGCCGCATTTGAAGAGAATTACCGCGATACGCTTGTCTCACTTCTGTCCGAAGTTGCCCTTAACTACATCACCGTACGCGGATCGCAGCTCCGCCTCGAGATCGCCCTGCAAAACATCGATACCCAGCGCCAGACAGTGGAGCTAACGCGCGAGCGTTTCAATGCCGGACTCAGCAGTGAGCTCGATGTCTCCCAGGCGAGCGCTCAGCTTGCGGTAACCGAGTCGCAGGTACCTTCATTCGAAAGCTCGGCAAGACAATCCATGTACCGTCTTGCCACACTTCTGGGAACGGTGCCCCAGGTGACGGTCGAGCAGCTCTCGAAGGCAGAATCGGTTCCGGGTGTACCGCCCGAGGTGCCGGTCGGCCTTCCGTCGGACCTTCTTCGCCGAAGGCCTGATGTCAGGCGTGCTGAAAGACAGCTCGCAGCGGCAACTGCCCGCATAGGAGTGGCTACGGCCGACCTCTTCCCCCGGCTCAGCCTGACAGGAAACTTTGGCCAGGCTTCCATGAGCCTCGCCGATTTTACAATGTCTTCAAGTTCGATGTGGAGCATCGGTCCCACGATCAAGTGGAATATCTTCAACGCAGGCGCCACCAGGGCAAATATCGAGGTCGAGAAAGCCAGGACCGAGCAGATGCTAGGTACATACGAAAAAGCCGTCCTGACGTCGCTTCAGGAAGTTGAGTCCGCCCTTGTTGCCTACTCAAAGGAGCTGGCCAGGCGGGAGTCCCTGGCGGCCGCGGTACGAGCAAACGAGCGCGCCTACGAGATCTCGAGCGAACTTTATGCCAAGGGCCTGGTCGATTTTCTAAGAGTCCTCGACAGCCAGCGCTCTTTATACTTGACCCAGGACCAACTGGCATCAAGCGACCAGCAGGTTTCGTCGAACCTGGTTTCCCTCTTCAAGGCGCTCGGCGGAGGCTGGGAACTTCAGCAAAAGGACCGCGAAGCAAAATACTCGAAAAGTCCTACCACCCAGGAAAATTAGGGAATTGAGGAATTTCACGAATTCCAAGGGGCAACACGGAATAGATTATAGATGAGCGAAAGCAACACTCCTAATTCTCGATCCCTCAAATCGTAAATCCTGAATTCCCAAATCAGTTTGACACTTCAAGCCTGCGTTCATATCATCGTTCATATTGCCTATAGTTAAATTGCCGGCACCGGTATAACGCTTTTGAATCCCTGGCAAGATATTCCAGGGGTGCCGGAAAACCTTTCCACTTATGCCGAGTATGCCGCGCCATGGATACCCGTAGGCACTCCACCGAACTCGAACTTGAAAGGCTGTGCGATCGGCTGGATAATCTGAAGGAATGCTTCAGAATATCCAGCCTTATCAATTCCAGCCTGGATCTCGATGAAGTCCTCGAAAACATCATGACGGCGTCACGGTCTATATTGCGGGCCGAATCATGCAGCCTGATGCTGGTTGACGAAAGAAGCGGCGAACTGACCTTCGAGGTTTCGCAGGGGCCGGTTGCGGACAAGTTCGAGGGGGGAGTCAGGCTAAAAAAAGGGCAGGGGATTGCCGGTCATGTTTTCGAGACCGGAAGGCCGGTTCTGATCGAGGATGCCTATGCCGATCCGCGCTTCGACCGGACTTTCGATACCATGAGCGGCTATCTTACACGGTCCATCCTTTGCGCACCCCTCCTATTTAAAGACAGGGTGATCGGAGTCGCCCAGATAATAAACAAGACAGATGGGAGCAGCTTCACTGCCGAGGATGTGGAAAACCTCAGCCTCCTCTCCATAAACGCGGCCCTTGCCGTTGAAAATGCGCGGCTACACCGGGAAATCCTGCAAAAGCAGCAAATCGAAAAGGACCTGGCATTCGCATCTAACGTGCAGCTAAGCTTTCTGCCGCGGCAGATGCCGATTGTTGAAGGGTTCAGGTTCAGCGCTCATTACCAGGCGGCCCGGGAGGTAGGGGGAGACTTCTACGACTTCATTCCGCTGGACGAGGACCGGCTGGGCGTCCTGATCGGCGACGTCTCGGGAAAGGGTGTTGCGTCGGCCCTGTTCATGGCAAGACTGACATCTGATTTCCGCATGCTCGCGATTCGCCTCAAAGACCCTGAAAAGCTGATCGGCCGCATTAATGACGAGATTTGCGATCAAAGCTGGTGCAGGGGGATGTTCGCAGCGCTCCAGTTTATCGTCCTGGGCAGCGGGAAAGGCGAGGTGACCTACGTCAATGCGGGGCATCTTCCGCCGATTATCTGGAACAGCGCAACCGGAATATTTGAAAAGATTGGAGGCGGCGGACCGCCCGCGGGGGTTGTTCCAGGCACTCAATTCCAGGCTTCACGGATACAGGTGAATCCAGGCGATTGCATTCTGCTTGCAACCGATGGCATTGTCGAGGCCCGAAACGCCGGTGATGAACTTTTCGGGTGGGACAGGCTCGAAGAGGCCGTCCGGTCCGGTGGCTCCGATGTTGAATCGGTCAAGGATCGTGTAATCGGGTCGGTGGAGGAATTTGCCGGTGATCGCTCCATGGCGGATGATATAACATTAGTGGTGATAGGAATCGAGGAGGGATGATGTGGCTTCCGAGGAACTGAACGGCCCGGTGGTTCTCGAAATTCCTTCCGACCCTAACTCTCTTTCGATTCTCAGGGCTGTGGTGGCGAACATCAGCGAAAAAGCAGGCTTTTCCCAGGAGGAATCTACCAGGCTCATTCTGGGAATAGACGAGGCGTGCACGAATATAATTCGCCACGCATACCGCGGGTGCTGCACCCAAAGAATCATCATCACATTCTTCACGAGCGACCAATATCTTGAAATCAATATCAGGGACTTCGGGCCTAAGTCAGACCCGGCAACCTTTAAGGAGCGAAGCCTCGATGAAGTCCGTCCGGGCGGGTTGGGCCTGCACTTCATAAAATCGGCCGTAGACGAGCTGGAATATGAAAGCCTTACCGACGGCGGCATGCTTCTAAAACTGGTAAAGTTCAGGATAAAACGGGAGAATTCGCAAATTGAAGATAAATGTAGCTGAGAAAGGTTCGGGTATTTTCGTGCTGGATCTCGAAGGAGACCTCGACATGAGCGCTTCGCCCCAGGTCAGGAGCACGCTGCTTCAAATCTTGAACAAAACACCCTCCCACGTAATTGTAGATTTATCCAAGGTAGCCTACATCGACAGCTCGGGGATCGCCACTTTCGTCGAGGGCCTCCAGCTTTCCCGCAAGGCAGAAAGCCGGTTCACCCTTGCCGGAGCCAACCCGGCCGTTGCGTCCATATTCGAACTTGCTCATCTGAAAGAGGTTTTCGAGCTTATACCCGATGCAGGCCGGGTGATTGGTGAATGAAAAATGAGGAATATAGGAATTGAAGGATTTAGGGATTTAGGGTTTGGGGATTCGGAGCTTTCATGTGGGGCTGTTGCCCAAGTGGGAAGATTGACAGATCATGATGATACTTCCCGGCCTTCATTCGTTCCATCGGAACTAAAGAAAATAGAGTGAGTTTTGCAGCGCGTGCCGCATCATGCGCCTGCGGTCTAACGCAAGCTATCTGCCGCATTTTTCATCCATCCCAGAGTATGGCCTCCATTTACGGCAGCATCATTGGTGATGAGGTCACAGACCGATGGATGTAGCTCTTGTTGTTATCGTGCACCGACAGAAGCTCGTAAAGAATAGCGTATGTGTTTTCAGATCTTGGAGTGGGCGAAACCAAGTCTATTCAGCAGGAGACTGAACCATGGTGAAGATCTTTTCTATATTTGTTGTCCTGGTTGGTCTTATGAATGGTGTCTCTTTTGCCAATGATGATGGGGGACTCCTTTGGGATGATAGCATTGGAAACATTTCCATTGGCATGCCTGAAATAGAGGTCGAAAAAGTACTCGGTTCCCCTTCGAAACGCGGAAAGGAAAAACTGTGGGGAGCGGATGGAGCATATCATCAAACAATGGAATACAAAGATTCCGGGATCTCGGTGGGGATGGTTTCAGAAAAGAAAAAGGGCAAAAAGCTGGTTGAGTCCCTTCGTGTCAAGAGTCCCTGCCGCCTAGCCACAAAAAGAGGTATCCTTATCGGGAGCACCAGGGAGGAAGTTAGTGCCGCCTACAAAGACGTCTGGAATAAAGAGGATAGTGAAAGGTTCGGTGGATTTGTTGCGGGCTCAATCTACGGAGGATTGATTTTCAATTTTACGGACGGTCGGGTAAACGAGATATTTCTTGGAGCAGCAGCCGAATAATTCGTTATCAGGCCGCGGGGAAAGGTAATCGATCATGGCTGAATTTGTTCGTACATATTAAGGGTCCACGGAGGAAAGGATGAGGATCTGTCGGATTGCCTGCTCATCATTATTGTTGCTTCTTGTGTTTTCCGTCCAGGGGAGAGCAGCCACAAAGGCGGTGGAGGAATTTTGCCCGGTTGTCGCTTGGGGAGAGTTTGCCGAGGGAGACTCTCCGGACGGGAAACTCACCGCATATCTACTGGGCGGGTGGTCGGGAAAAGCGTGGCTCCAGGATAAAGCCGCGGCCGTTTTTGTTCGGGGAGGAGAAAAATACCGGTTCTACAATCTTACCGGCGAGCTGGGCGTTGCGCCCGGTGGCCCGCCGTCGGCTTTTGGCGAAGAGGGCGATCCCTGCAATGAAACGTTGGCCCTATCTTTCGCCGCCCATCCCAGGATCAAGGGTGGCTTTGTGGCAGTGGGCGGTACTTTTAACCCCCTGCCGCGCGTGACAAAATTATTGAGCACCGAACAGCAGGTGTATAGGGACGCCGCGGCCGCTATCCTCCGGGAGCAAGGAATCGCCCGCCCCGATGTGCGTCTTGCTCAGGTGATTCGGGTGGACCTGGAGGGCGACGGAGCGGAGGAAGTCCTTGTGAGCGCCTCTCGCTACGACAAGGGGCTGGGTCCAAAAGCGGTTTCCGGGGACTATTCCATGGTGTTTCTAAGGCGGGTGGTGAATGGTAAGGTCGTGACCCGCCTCATCGCCGGGGATTTCTTTCCAAAAGTAGTCAAGTTCGGGGCGCCGGCTGAGCACCGTATAGGAGCAATTCTGGACCTGAATGGGGACGGCGTCATGGAAATCGTGCTTTTCGGCCGCTACTATGAAGGCGACTGGATCTCGGCTTTCCAGGTTGACCGGGAGGAAATTGTCAAGATTTTCCAAACGGGCTGCGGAGCCTGAGGGGTGTCTCCAAGCTTGGTCAGGTTTAATGCACTGGCATGGTTTTAGGAGGAAGATCATAGCTGCTGGAATGTAAGGGTATGGGATTCTCTTGACGAAAGGTCATATCGGCTGCCCTGGACCTCCAGTTGCGCGATGCCATGGCTTTGCAGCGGGGATATCACGAAGGAGAGTTTATCCCACGGCGGGTGGGGCCACATTGTTATAATGCGGATCATCCTGCCCTTCATCCGCCACTGGATTGAGACGGCGCCTGTCCGGCGCTTTTACGGCGCCGCTTCTTAAGTGTATAGACCGGGGACATAGGT
>DBMO01000026.1 GCA_002298995.1 Desulfarculales bacterium UBA696 | reverse complement strand
GATTTGAGCAACAGCCCCTTTATAGTGCCCACCGATTGTAGTTTTCCTCGAGACAGGGCGGTGGGCACGATAAAACTTGTGCCCACCCTACAATTGGTTTTATTTAAAGATAAGCCCTACGTCATTTAGGGGCTGGGAAAAAATGCATCACATGGCCTAAGTACAAAAAAAACGCGACCGCCAGAATATGCAGAATCCACCAGTTCAGTGTAAACATCTTGAACTTGTTCACGATTACCTCCACACCAGGGCGCCGATAATATATACCGTGCTTACCGCCACAAGATGAATGAGCCACCAGCCGGTGTTTGGATAGCGATAAGTTATCCCAACCTTGTTCCTTCCAGGATCGTACCCGAAGAGTTCCAGCTCGAATATCGCCTTTCCGATAAAGAATTTGGTCCACAAAACCGCGATATCGGGCAAAGTTGTCTTGAGCATAATCGATCCGATAGTGGCGGGTTCCGGCCAGCGAATCCACGAAAAGTGCGCCATTCCTATGGTCCCGAGTATCACCAGAAAGCCATTCAGGGTATACCCATAGCCGATTGTCTTCTTGCTTAAGAATAGCGGCGGCACGACTATGAGGCTAAGAATACCGGAAACGAGCGGTAGAAAATTCGATGAATTATCAGAGACGGGGTGTATCCGTAAATGAAGCAGCAGGCCACCCAGCGAAAGAACAACAAGTCCAACCATCAAAGTCGTTTTGATATACGCCTTGATTGACATCCATCACCCCCGATTTCAAGCACAGCTTCTGAGCTACCAGTATGAGTGCCTGGTCATTTCAAAACCCGAATCCAAATCGGAATTAACAACCGCCGAGAGGAAATTATCAATATTCATCCGGGTAATGCCTTCTCCGAGCAGGATCCACTTTTGGGCTACCGAACTGACCGCCTTGGGAAAGACATCATCGAGGTAGGTCCCAAAACGGCCATCGGGCAAACGAATTGAATCGAGGTACATTCTCCTATCAATTGCCGATATATCCGAGCTTGGCTTGTAGGTGAAGGAATGGCCGGGGTCCAGTATTCTTCCAATAAAGAGTGGATTGCCGGAAAACCCAACCAAACGGAGATATCTTTCGTGCCAGTGGTCTATGTCGGGGGGATTAATCTCGAAATCATGGGCAAAATGCCGTTGCAACATTTCGACCCAGAAAGTGCGGAGAACCGGATCTATCTTATCCTCATCGTCCGGGTCGGAACATTCACGCATTCCGGCGAGCAGACCGCTGTGCTCGATATCATCACCGGTGAGCTTATTGTAGATGTAGCTATCCTGGATCATCTCGCATTCACGGTGCCGGTCTTCATGTCCCTTGTACGACCCGACAATATCGTACACGACCGGGTGCACGACCAGATCGGCAGTCACGTGGGAGATATAGCCAAGAGTCCAGCAGAATGGGATCATGAACTCCTTGCCGGCTGTCCCATTGGCGGCGGCTATGTCGAGAAGTCTTTGAGCCATGCTTTTCAGGATGTCGCCGGTAAACTCATAGTGCATGTGATCCGCCCAGTGTCCCTGCTCCTGGTGAATAAGATTGAGGTACGGGTAATCCGGCGATACCGAGCCAAGGTGGATAAAGTTGGGATTATCCCGGCAATGCCCGCGCAGCTCTTCTTCAATCGAATCTTGTCCGATAAAGGCCATACTAGCCTGATCGCATGCAAGCATGTGAGCATATCCTGCCGGCATCCATTAACTCCTGTTGGCGCGAAAAGATTACTCCGGGGCCGAAAGAAATCGGGCCGGCCAATTTGTCTGAAGAATTGATATATGGGGGACAGTTAAGGCTTTTGAGGGAGGATATCAACAGGTATTCGATCACATTAGCGAAGAAACCATCCACTCCAATCAAACAGTATAGCAGGGTGGCCACGATAATGAGGGCCTGTTGCCCAAACGCAACTAGAAAAGATGGACAGCCGAACCGGGCGTCACCCCGGATTTCGCCGGAATGACGCCACGTTTACCTTCTTTGCAGATCAAATCTTAATTGCGCAAAGCTACGAGGGTTGCCCGGCAGGTCACGATAACTCCGGAGGTCCCGGTGCTTCCGATGGGACCGTCTACTCCGGAATCCCGCAAGTTGCCTTACACATTCAGCTGCCGCATCCACCCGAAGGTATCTTTTTTCTCCCCGTACTGGATACCGATTATTTCGTTATAGAGCCTGAGGGAGAGTTCTCCAACGCCGCCGTCGCCGACCGTGAACAGTTCGTCCCTGTATGATATCTGGCCGACCGGAGAAATGACCGCGGCGGTTCCGGTGGCAAAAATATCCTTCATGTCTCCGGACTTTATGGTATCGATCACTTCATCGATGCTGATGGTCCGTTCGGTGCAAGTGATCCCCCAGTTTTTGGCCAGGGTCAACACCGTATCGCGGGTTACGCCCGGAAGAATCGACCCGGTAAGGGCGGGGGTTATCAGTTCATTGCCTATTCTGAAAAAGATGTTGCTGGTCCCGACCTCTTCGACGTAGCGGCGCTCGATTGCGTCCAACCACAGAACCTGCGTGAATCCCTTCTTCTTTGCGATCTCTGCCGCAAAAAGGCTTGCAGCGTAGTTGCCCATCGTCTTGGCCTCGCCGATTCCGCCCCGCACCGACCTGACGTATTCATCGGAAACGTAGATCTTTGTGGGGCTGAACCCTTCGGCGTAGTATGCGCCAACCGGTCCGGTTATGAGAAAGTAGATATACTGGTCGGCCGGGCGCACGCCCAGGTGCGGCTCGTTTGCAATCATTGCGGGGCGCACGTAGAGCGAGGAACCCACGCTGCGAGGGACCCAGTCCTTGTCGAGGCTAAGCAATGCATCAAGGGCCGCCACCTGTACCGACGGGTCCATCTCAGGCATGCACATCCGGCGCGCGGAACGGTTCCAACGCTGCCAGTTCTGATCGGAGCGGAACATATTGATCTTGTCCCCCGGCCAGCGGTAAGCCTTGAGACCTTCGAATATTCCCTGCCCGTAGTGGAGCACCATGGCGGCCGGATCAAGTTTGAAGTCCTGGTAAGGAATGACTCTGGGGTCATGCCAGTCTTTCCCTCTCGTCCAGTCCATAACAAACATGTGGTCGGTGAAAACTCGGCCGAAAACCAGGTCCTTGTCAGCGGGTTTGGGGCGTCTTTTTGCCGGGTCCAGTGGATGAATGGCTATATCCATGTCTAAAGCCTCCTGAGGATGTTTCGCAAACGCGGCCAAGATGGTGCATATCGCTTTTCGCGTAGCATGGAAATCCGGTGCGTTGAGCGTTTGAAAGGGGGTAAGTTGTAAAAGATCTCGCCGACAAAAATGCGGAATCGGGTGTCCCCGATCCCTATGGCTGCACACATTAGGGTGTAATTTCGGGCGCCGATTTGCATCATGATATCGGCCCGCCGGCGCTCGAAATTACATCCTCATCCGCAGGTGTGAACCCGCTAGGCCCGGTTTGGACTTTCCGCCTTCCGTAAAGGCTTCGCTAGGCGAAAACCCCCGTGGGGCAGGCTTTCAGCCTGTCGCGGTCCAGGCGCTCTATTCCAATGGCAGGCTGCAAAGCCTGCCCCACATGGAACTGCGTGGAGTGGAAACCCCATCGTTGAGAGGCAAGCACTGTAGAGCCGCGGGCTGGGTCGAGCGGTGAGCCAAACCCAACAAAAACCGGGATCGCCCTTATTGCAGCGCGAAGTGGTGAGAGCGCAGAAATCTTCCGATTTGCCTGCTGTATAGCTGTATGAGAGCGCGGCTTTCGGTCCCCGGGCTAAGTTCCGATTCCTTGCCTTTATCTCCGTTCGCCTTTTTCGATATTACATCTTTTTCGATATATAGCTTGAGCGCGTTATCGAAAATGATCTTCGATATGCACTCGGGCCTTTCCACGAGTTCGAGCTTCAGGGCTTTGTTCCCCAGGCCGAGGATTTTTTTGACGTAATCCTTCTCCGTGTAGCCGGTCTTCTGAAGATAGCGCAAACCCCTCAGCACAAGCCAATAGCCTTCGAAGTAATTTCTGAGCAGGCCGTGGAACGAGTGCGCGGCCTGCAGCCCTCTATGGGCAAGAATAAAAGGCTGGTCCCCCTCGCCGATCCGGTGCAGAAATCCCAGCTTCTCGAAGGTGTTCAGGGTCTCCCGCGCCAATTCTTCATCACTTAACTCGTTATCGTAAACGAACTCGAATTTAAAGAAGTTTTTCATAAATGAGACATCTTCGATCACCTGGCCGACGCTGAACCGGAATGTCTGCTGGGCAAGAATCGAGGTGGAGACGTAGGCGGCCGGCAACAGGAAATGGATTATGTTGTTTTTATAGTATTCGAGGGTCAGCCGTTTGCTGTCATCGATTGTGAAAACTTCTTCTTCGAGGTCCTCGTCTTCATCTTTCAATTTGCCGATGAGCTTGCTCCGCTCAAGGTCCCGCAGAGAGTCTTGCAGGCATGCTTCCAGGTTTTTCAGCGTCTTCGAGGCGCGGATTTCCCGGTCCGTCAGATAATCGTAGAAAGTCTTCGATGTCTCGTTAAATTCCGCTTTCGATACGCCGTGCCGCGCCGAAGTCAGCAGGGCCGAGGCGGCGAGGGCATGGGGGGTCACAAGGGACGCCTCGTTTATGCAATTAATTATGCGATAAGCAAAATCGCGATACATCGCATGGCGTTCCTTGGGTACCATGAGGCTGAGATCGTGGTTATTGCGCTCTAGATACCGCCGAAGCGAAAGCGGCTCGGCAAACTGAACGTAAACCCGCCCATATCTTTTGCGCAGGACCCTCCGCACCTTTACGAGCTGGCCGAAATTTTCTTCTTCCTTGGCTCCTCCGGAGATTTCCTTGAGGTAAGATTCCTCCTCGGGTATCCGGTCGTAGCAGATGGACGTGGGCACGAAAACAAGGTCGTCGCAGAACCCTTCCTCGACCGCCTGTATCAGGATGGCAAGCAGTCCCATCTTGGGCAGTACCAGCTTGCCGGTCCGGCTGCGCCCGCCTTCGATGAAAAATTCTATATTATGGCCCAGCTGGACCATGGTTTTCACATAAAGCGAGAAGACCTCGGCGTAAAATTTCAAGCCTTTGAACGAGCGGCGTATGAAAAAAGCCCCGCCCCTGCTGAAAAGCGCCCCCAGCGGCCAGAAAGAGAGATTCTTACCCGCTGCTATAAAGGGCGTATAGAGGTTATTTGTGTATAGCAGGTGCGAGAGCAGCAGGTAGTCCATGTGGCTCTTGTGGCACGGCACGTAGACGAGCGTGCTGTTCCTCGCCGCGCGCTTTACCTTTTGAAGGCTCTCGACGTCCAGGTCCAGGCCGTCGAAAAGGGTACTCCAGACCCAGTGGAAAATCTTCGACGCTATCTGAATGAAAGTGATGCTGTAGTTGGAGGCGATCTCCTCGAGGTATTCGTCCGCCTCCATGCGTACTTTCCAGACTTCCTGGCCGTTTGAGCGCGCCCGGCGCTGCATTAGGCTCTCGAGCCTGGGATGGCGCAGGATTATTTCCTTGATCTCCAACTTGCTCTTGAGGGTCGGCCCCACTATGGCGCGCTTTAATTCGTCCTGCGAGTCGACCATGCTCCGGCGAAGCTCGAATATCTGCTTGCGCTTGAGATAATCGTCCTCGGAAAGCTCCGGAACCACCTCCTGAAGATTCAACGGCTCACCGGATTCCATAACGGCGTATGGATTTCCGCTAAGGAAGGACATTATCTTCCGTATGGCCCCAAGCTGCTTTTTCTGTCCGAGCAGGATATCGAACGGGCGGCGGCGCTGCCCCTCCGGCTTCCTGGTATACAAAAGCACGAGCGGAACGATGAAAATGGGCCGATCCGTTTGTTTCTGAAGCTCAACGAGGTGTTCGAGCGGATCGTTTTTCACCAGCACCGTGCTGCGGTAGTACCCCCGCTTGCCTACCAGGAAAACCAGGCCCGATTGGCCTTCCTTGATCCTCTCGGAATAATGCCCGCCGGCATAGGGGTCCGGAAGTCCCCAATGTCGGACAAGGTGCCCAAGATGGTAGAAGAGCGTTTTTATAGCGAACCAGCGCGGCTGCCAGAAATAGGGGTGCATATCGAAAATAAACGTCGGCGCGGCAAGCCCGAGTTGGTGCAGTCTCATGCTGACGTAGGCGAAATCGACCTGTGAAGGATACTTCATGGCATAAATCACCGTGCCGCGCCTCGAAAGCTCCTCCAGCGCCAACTGCTGGTCTTCAGGCACGGTGACCCGGGCCACCATCCGCTCAAACCATTTCTGCAATGGAAATCGCGGCTTACTATCGATCGAATACCCGAACCGGTCTTTTCGACCCAGAGCGGCCATATTCGCAATTGATTGTTTTATCCAGGCAATCACTTTCTCTTAGCTTCCTCTCGACCAAATACGCGCAACGACGGCGCAACTTGGTAAACTAACAAAAATGCTGCCAAAGACCAAGGTTTTTTGGCGCGGAGAGGGGCGGAGGGGCAAGATTCGGGAAGGCCGGATCAGGATTAGGGTGGACGCTACGGTTATCGAGCGCAGATTAATTGCAAATCGGTCAATTTACTTTTCTTTCTCATCCAGAAATTGCGGGTATTTTCCATATTGTCAGTTCCCCAACCTTTTAATTTGGCGGAGGGGAAGAACTTGTGCAGTCGCCGTATTCCAGGACTGTCCCTTCCGACCACCCCTAACATCTGGCACTAAGGTCAGCAAAAAGCGCATCTGGACTACATCGAACAATCATGGTAAATATTTCAGACCCAATTATGATCAATCGTGGTATGCTCGACAGGCAAAGGAGGTTGAGTTATGTCCAATTGCCGCCTGTGTGCTGGTTTGCTACAGGGGCCAGGAGAGGCTTGGAACAGGCCCTTGCTAGAGTCCAAAAACTTCGTCGTTTTGCCTTCTCTCGGGGCACTCGTTGAAGGCTGGCTCCTTCTTGTCCCGAAAAATCATTATATCTGTATGGGTGCTATACCTGACGAGTTCGCAGTTGAGCTGCAAACGATAAAAGGCATCCTCTGCTCTGCTCTTCATCAAACCTATGGAGAAGTTTGCGTGTTTGAGCACGGCCCCAACAGGGCCAATCTCAATATTGGGTGTGGGGTAGATCATGCCCACTTACATTTCCTGCCCCTCTCATTCAATTTGGCATCTGCGGTTAGTCCATTCCTGCCTGAAGAGATTTTCTGGTCTGAAGCCAATTTAGAAAAGTGCCGGGATGCTTACCTTCATGGCTCAGATTATCTCTACCTAGAGCAGCCAATAGGTAGAGGCCGCATAGCTACTCATAACTCTTTCGGAAGCCAATTGTTTCGGCGTGCGATTGCGTCACAGATTGGAGCAATAAACCAGTTCAACTGGCGTGAATTTCCACAGTTCCAAAACGTGTACGCCACAATTAGTACAGTGCAAGCCTGGGATGGAGGCATGTTCTCGTGCATAACCCGACACAAAGCGGCTTGAGCGAGCTTTCGAAAGTGCCAGAATTTGCTCCCGTTGATCGCTCAGATGGTGGCCGAGAACTGGGAGATTGGAAATCACGATACACAGATCCCGGTGCAAAATGGGGCATCAGGCTTGAGGCTGCTTATTTGGCTGTTTTGCTGTTTTTTGTGCCTGCTTTAATTGCTATTCTTTGGTTGGGCTACCCTAAAGAATGGCTTGGTCTTTCCGATCAGAAGTATAGAGGAATTCTGAAATATGGGATTGCGTGGTTAAGTGGAATGATGGGAGGAACGCTCTTTGATGTGAAATGGTTATATCATTCCGTTGCACGTCAGATATGGCATCTGGACCGTAGACTTTGGCGATTGTTTACGCCGCATATCTCGGGCGGCCTCGCCTTTGCTTTTATCGCACTCATATCCTCCGGAATGCTCCGTATTTTTGATCGCAAAGCAGTCGAATCCCTTTCCTTAATAGTAGGAGTCGGTTTTTTGGTTGGCTACTTCTCTGATAGTGCAGTTGCTAAGCTCACTGAAATAGCAGATACTTTATTCGGTGCAAGCCGTGCGAAAGAAAGGCACAAAGAAATACCCAATGGGAATGCCTCTGAAGGCAAGTGAGGCTTAGGACAAATCCACAGCTCTTAAGTGCCTGATTGGTGCTGCTATGGACTTCTTGTTGCTGAATGATTTGGAGGCTTATGCGTGCCGCCTCTCCCCTCCGGTATCCCGGTGGTAAGTGGAGATTAATGCCATTTTTCGAGAAGGTCATTCAGATGAATGGCTTTACTCAGCCGCTATATGTCGAACCTTTCGCTGGGGGTGCAAGCCTGGCCTTGAGTTTGCTCTTTAAAGGCCTGGTATCCGAAATTCACCTTAACGACCTAGATCCTGCCATTTACGCATTCTGGCATTCCATCCTCACCCGCAACAAGGATTTTCTCCAGCTCGTTAATGAAACCCCTGTCACTCCTGATGAATGGCTCAGGCAGAAATCAATTTACTCAAGTGGACCATCAGCGGGGGAATTTGCTTTGGGTTTTGCAACCTTCTTCCTCAACAGAACAAATCATTCAGGCATTTTGAATGGTGGAATGATCGGTGGCAAGAAACAAAGTGGAAGCTGGAAAATCGATGCTCGATTCAATCGATTAGAGCTGCAACGACGTATTTCACTGATTGGGAATTTAAAAGATCAAATCCATCTCTCATCTGAAGATGCCATAGAATTCCTTCGTGATAAAGATTTTGATAGCAATAGTTTAATTTATCTTGATCCACCATACTACAGGTCGGGTAGACGCTTGTATATGAGTTTCTACAAACCAAGTGATCACCTTGAGTTGAGAAATTGTATAATGGAGCTAAAATCTCCTTGGGTCACATCATACGATGATATTTGCGAAATTCACACTCTTTATAAAACCGTTGCATCTATACAACTACGCATGCTTCATACAGCACGAACTGCACACAAGGGCGACGAAATCCTATTCTTCTCGCCAGGGCTTCGAATTCCAAAATGAATTCAATAATAGCTATGTATTGAGTATTAGCGCATAGGCCTATCACAAGCAGTATTTTAAACACATACAAATATCCCTGCTTTACTACCCAGTGGGACAGTTCGGAAGTACTATGACTAAAGAAAAAGATGCCTCTAGAAAAACTCCGAATTTAACTCGAGATTACGATCCTTCGAGTAGCAGGAAAATCTCTCGTAAGCATCAACTTTTTCCGCTCAACCCAATCATCGCGGTAAAAGAAACAGGCCCTACCGAAATCTCAATTGATGAAATCACCACGGAGCATTTTGGTCATAAAGCTTACGGACTCGCCTCGATTCCCCCAATCTGGGTACCCTCTTTTTTCGTAATAAGTGAATCATGCCTTCAAAAAACCCCAGAAGGAACTATCCTCGCGTGGATTAATGATTGTTGCTCCCGTTTTGGCATGAGTGCCGGCTCCGACGTCATAGTGCGTTCGAGTGGAACATCCGAAACGATGCTGAGTCGCGGAGAGCTGAAATCGCGATCCTGCCAAACAGATCAGGTATTAAAAACATTACAGGAATTAATATCGTCACTGCCAGCAGACTTTGGGGGAAATGTTCACTGGATAGTGCAAAAGTACATAAACCCTAAGGAAATGGGGCAACTTTCCAATACAAGGCATCTCAGCAGGGAAAAGCGTGATTGGATAGCCGAATTTGAGCCAAAAGCGGGAAAACCAGGATACATGATATCTGTCGCATACCGACCATGGCGCGATGGAACTGACTTAACTGACCTGAATTTGAACTGCACTTCTGCACTAGATATATCACGCCGTTTGAAGCACGTTGCAAAATGGGCCACCCTTCTGCTTTTAACCCGTGCCCAGTTTGAATGGGTGTGGGATGGGGATTATGTCTGGATAGTACAGGCCGATACAGCAGTTTCGAAAATGGGGCATGATCCACGATCACTCGTTCCCGACAAGATTCCTGATTTAAAGATATCTTCATTACGCATCTTTCGACCTGCCAACAGTGAGGATTTCGAACTTTATGGTAAGTTGCGGAATGCAAAATTATATCAGGGCATTGGTTACAACATGCCGGTTTTCTATGTTCTTGACAATGCGGAAATGATGAGGAGCCTTTTGAAAGGGACTATACCTTCTGATCTTGAAAGAGACCTGGCTGAACTCACAAGGCGTCCTCTCATTATCCGCACAGATGGAACGAGCATACCTCATGATAAGACCGAAATGCTTCCGCGTAGTGACGAACTCCGTTCCCAAGCTGAAGCAAAAAAATGGCTTCTCGGCCAATTCAAAGATAATATCTTTGGGAGTGAGCTACAGGACTCAGAAATTTGTTTACTTGCACATCATTTCATTCCTTCGGTTGCATCAGCATGGGCTTGGGCAGAGCCAGGGAACAGGATCGTCAGGATTGAGTCTCTCTGGGGTATTCCAGAGGGACTATATTGGTACTCTCATGACACCTTTGAAGTTGACACTATTGAAGCTGATTCCAGCCAGATTCCTCCTAAACATAAATTTAAATTTCGGAAGCGATTGAGATATAAAGGGACATTTATTGCCCCGGATCAGGATGGCAATTGGATACCTTATCAATCAAAGCCCCCCTTCGATTGGGGTCAGAGTATACGAGAAAAGAACTGGATCTTTGATATAGCTCTCACGACAAGGCAAATAGCTGATCGTGAGGAACACGGTGTATCGGTAATGTGGTTTATAGATAATCACTCAAAAGCGACTACCCACAAAGTGCTCCCTTGGTTTCACCACAAAGCTGGGACGCCGAGGGCGGCTCCACGACGCAAACGTTCAGGAGCCAAGGATTTTAGGATAAGGGTTGTTGACGATTGGCTTCAGCTCAAGGAAGATCTGAGAACCGGCAAACATATTGAGCGCGTCATAGTCGAACCTCATGAAGTTGAACTTATCAGGAACCGAGAGTTTGCCGAAGAATTGGGACGCTTAGCTGCATTGCGCAAATTTGTAATAGAACTGTCGGGCGGGTTGCTTGCTCACGTGTACTATGTTTTGCAGAGAAATGGTGCAAGGGTTGAGTGTAGTGATCTGTTTGGTGCAGATGTCGAGGAGGCAGAATATAACAAAATAGTGCGTGACAAGATTCCAACCATTATTGCAAGACGTGGTGAACATGTGAAAACCGTGAAACTGGTTGGAGATGCACTTATAAGTGCCCTGCGTCAGAAGCTGGTCGAGGAGGCTTTTGAAGCCTTAGATGCAAATTCCAAAGAGGAACTATTGGGGGAAATCGCTGACGTTCAAGAGGTTATAAGATCACTTTGCAATGCCCTGGATGTGAGTTTGGCTGACGTTGAGAACGAGCGTGAAGAAAAAGAGAAACGTCGAGGTGGGTTCGATAAGGGTTTGATGCTCCTCAAAACCACCTCTCCGCATTCACTTCAGAAACATCAGCCCCTCACGCCAGATCCACCGTCTCTAGGACTTAATATTCATCAGCCTCCTGAACGCACCATTTCATTTGAGCGAGATATCCCCTCAAAACGGTTGTATCGTCGCCCAGATCTTCGGCAAAATGACCAGCAAATTGAAAAGCTCTTCACATTTGAGGCTGAAATAAACCGGATTGGTGATATCAAGGAAACTCTAAATTTCTCAATGCCAAGGGAAGATCAGCGAGACCAGGATTTGACGTTGACTGTTGAGCTAAAACGAGCACGAGCCTCGGTGCGCGGAGTAATCAGGGTGGGGCTACGTCGGCCAATGCAGCTTAGGATTGAATTTCCCAAGCACTCCAAAAAATGAGTAAGTAATCGAATCCAATAAACAAGAATGCAATGTGAACCAGTCCAAAGAGCGGGAGCATTAGCAGCATAAAGGTTCGACATTACCATAAGGAAAACCATGGAGCATGAGAGCCTTCTGAAACGAATCAGTTCAAATCCCGAAATCTTCGGAGGAAAACCTGCAATAAGAGAATTGGATAATTTCCTGTTTGACGATTGCCGGGTCAATCGACTTCAGGGCATAGCGACTCCACTCAAATTTTGCCATCAATCCACCCGGCAAATCTCCGGATCATATTCCAGCTCATGCTTTAAGTCGCGGCCCATCAGTTCGCGCAGGACGCGGCGGGGGTCTTTGTTTTCGTAGAGGACCCGGTAGACCTGCTCGGAAATGGGCATATCCACTTCCATTTTCTTTGCCAGGGCGTGGATCGATTTGGCCGTGACGACGCCTTCGGCCACCTGGCGCATTCCGCCCAGGATTTCTTCGAGTTTTTTACCCTGTCCGAGTTGGAAGCCCACGGTGCGGTTTCGGCTGAGGTCTCCGGTGCAGGTGAGCAGGAGGTCGCCGATTCCGGCAAGACCCGAGAAGGTGAGCGGGTGGGCGCCCATTTTTACTCCCAGGCGGGATATTTCGGCGAGGCCCCTGGTGATCAGGGCCGCCCGGGTGTTGTATCCAAAACCCAGGCCGTCGCAGACGCCGGCGGCAAGGGCTATTACGTTTTTAGACGCTCCGGCCAGTTCCACCCCTATTACGTCCAGGCTGGTGTAGATCCGGAAAAGGTCGGTCGAGAGGACTCGCTGGACTTTTCTCGTTATTTCAATGTCTTCTCCGGCAAGGGTTACCGCGGTCGGGACCTTTTGCATGACCTCTTTTGCAAACGAAGGCCCAGAGAGGCAGAGCACCTTTATATTGCTGCCGGGCGGAAGAATTTCCCGCCAGATGCCGGACATTGTGAGCAGGGTATCGTTTTCGATTCCCTTGGTTGCGTTGACGATCAATGCGTCATCGCGAAGGCAGGGAAGCATGTCCAGTGCAACTCCCCTGTAGACGTGGGACGGGACGACCATTACGAGCAGCCGGGAGTTTTTAACCACCTCTTCGAGCGAGTTTCGCGCCTGGAGGTTCGAGTGCAGCTTGAAGCCCGGCAGATAATACGGGTTCTCCCGAGTACCGCGGATTGTTTCGCAAAGGTCCTTTTCGAAGACCCACAGATTTACTTCAGTTCCACTTGCGGCGATGAGGTTGGCGAGGGTTGTTCCCCAGCTTCCGGCCCCGATAACGCCGACCGGCGATAAATGGTTCAATTTTCGCCATCCTCTCTAGTGCCGTCCGCCTCATCAAGAACGGTAAGATCCACAACACTTTCGCCTTCGGACAGGTCGATCAGCTTTACACCCTGGGTCACCCGGCCGATCTTGCTTATCTGGGCAACCGGCATGCGAATGAGGCGTCCGCGGTCCGTGATGAGTATTATGCCTTCCTCTTCGGCCACCTGGCGGAAGCCTATTACAGACCCGTTTCGCTCCGTCACCTTGAGGTTGAGAACACCCTTGCCGCCCCTCGACTGGGCGCGGTAGGATTCCTCCGGCGTACGCTTGCCGAATCCCTTCTCGGTCACAATCAGGATGCACTTGCCGGGATCGATCATGTCCATTCCGACAAGCTCGGCCCCATCGAGGTTCATACCCCGTATGCCACGGCTCACGCGTCCAAGGGGCCGAAATTCTTCTTCGTTTACCCTGATGCACTTCCCGCTGCGGCTCATGAGGAAAATGTCCCGCTTGCCGTCGGTTACGCAAACCGAAATGAGTTCGTCGTCGTCATCGAGGTTTATTGCCCTGATGCCGTTCGAGCGTGGATTTGCGTAGGCGGACAGCTCGCTTTTTTTTATTACGCCGTTCTTTGTCGCCATCACGGCGAAATGGCCGGGCGAAAATTCCTTTACCGGAAGGATGGTCTGTATCTTTTCGCCCTGCTGCAGCGGGAGCAGGTTCACAATAGCCTTGCCGAGGGCCGTCGGGCCGACTTCCGGGAGTTCATAGACTTTTAGCCAGAATACCTGTCCGCGGTTGGTGAAAAGTAGCAGGTAGTCCTTTGTCGCGGCCGAGAAAAGGCTGGTTACGACGTCTTCTTCGCGGGTGGCCATGCCGGTGCGGCCCTTGCCGCCCCGCCTCTGCTCGCGGTATACCGACAGCGGAGTTCGCTTGATGTAGCCGGCGCGAGAGACCGTTACAACCATCTCCTCCATCGGGATCAGGTCTTCGAGGCAGATATCCTGCGAATCGGGGATTATCTCGGTCCGGCGGCCGTCGCCGAATTCTTCCATCAGCTCGCGTATTTCCGTCCTGATAATCTCGTCGACGAGTGCGGCCGAGGCCAGGATCTGCTTCAATCTCTCGATTTCCTTGATGAGGTCCTCGTATTCCCTGATGATCTTGTCGCGCTCGAGCCCGGTCAGGCGCTGGAGCCTCATATTGAGGATTTCCTGGGCCTGGATGTCAGTAAACCCGAACTGCTCCATGAGGCCGCGTTTGGCTTCGGGAGGGGTCGCGGCGGCGCGGATCAGCTTGATCACGGCATCGAGGTTTTCGAGCGCGATCTTCAAGCCTTCCAAGATGTGGGCGCGTTTTTCGGCCTGCCTAAGCTCGTAGTGCGTTCTCTTGACGACCACCTCGCGGCGGAAATCGATAAAATGCTGCAGGAGCTGTTTGAGATTGAGGATCTCAGGCCTGTTGTCAACGACCGAGAGCATTGTTATTCCGAAGGTGCTTTCGAGCGCGGTGTTCTTATAGAGCTGGTTTTCAATTACCTTTGGCTCGTCGCCCTGGCGAAGCGTCAGCACAACTCGCATTCCATGGCGGTCGGATTCGTCGCGAATGTCCTGTATCCCCTCGATTCTTTTCAGCTTTACCAGTTCGGCTATCCGCTCCAGGAGCCTCGCCTTGTTCACCTGAAAGGGAAGCTCGGTAATTATCAGGTGCTGCTTTCTGCCGGAGTCTTCGACCTCCACCCGGCCGCGCATCTTCACGATGCCCTTCCCGGTCTCGTAGGCATCCACGATGCCGTCGCAGCCGCATATAAACCCGGCAGTGGGGAAATCCGGGCCGGGAATGAAGCGCATGAGTTCACGGACCGTTGTGGCCGGATTGTCGAGAAGCGCAAGCAGACCCTTCGAGAGTTCTCCGAGGTTGTGCGGCGGGATGTTTGTCGCCATGCCAACGGCGATGCCCGAAGAGCCGTT
Source organism: Desulfarculales bacterium UBA696 (assembly GCA_002298995.1). GTDB lineage: Bacteria > Desulfobacterota > Syntrophobacteria > Syntrophobacterales > Syntrophobacteraceae > SbD1. Next base: position 34,037 of record DBMO01000026.1, on the reverse strand, counting down.
GAGCAGCAGGTTGGGGACGCGCGTCGGGAGCACTGCCGGCTCGAGGATGGTATTGTCGTAGTTCGGAAGAAACGGGACTGTTTCTTTTTCGATGTCCCGCATGAACTCCATGCCGAGCTTCGCCATGCGGATTTCAGTGTAACGCATCGCCGCCGGAGGATCGCCGTCGACCGACCCGAAGTTTCCCTGCCCATCGATCAGCGGGTAGCGCATCGAAAAATCCTGCGCCATCCGGACCGTTGCATCGTAGATCGCGGCGTCTCCATGCGGGTGATACTTACCCATGACGTCACCGACGATGCGGGCCGACTTTTTGTAAGGCTTGTTGAAGTCGCTGCCGGTTTCGTTCATCGAATACATGATGCGCCGGTGCACGGGCTTCAACCCATCGCGAACATCGGGTATGGCACGGCCGATGATTACGCTCATTGCGTAATCGAGGTAGGAAAGTTTTATTTCGTCGGCAATATTGATTGTTTTTTGGTCCATTATTCTTCCTGGATAATATGTTGGGTTTCGCTGGCGCTCAACCCAACCTACAATGCTGGACCCCGGCCTTCGCCGAGGTGACAAATGGGATGTTGCGGCTGGAAGCCGCTCCCATAAACTCCGACTATGTTAATGAACAGGATGCTGATCCTGATCCCCCGAACGCGTTCCGAACCCGCAACCACCAACCGGCTAAATATCCAACTCCCTGAAATCCAGCGCGTTTGCCTGGATGAAATCGCGCCGGGGTTCCACCGGGTCTCCCATCAGGGTTTTGAAGAGCTCGTCGGCGAGGTACCGGTCGTCCACCCTTACCTGGAGCAGGGTCCGTTTTTCCGGGTTCATTGTGGTGTCCCAGAGCTGTTCGGGGTTCATTTCGCCAAGGCCTTTGTACCGCTGGATACTCGTACCCTTGCGGGCCTCGTCCATGAGGTGCTGGAAAAGGAGTCTCGGATCGTCGAACCCGATCTCCCCCTGGTTGTCTCGAACCACGTACGGGGTCTCGTGCAGGACCTGGAGCTGCCGGTAGAGCAAAAGCAGTTTCCGGAACTCGATCGAGGTCAGAAAATCGTATCCCACCCGCATTCTTCTCTGGCCGTTTGTAGGCTCCATGACGTCAAGGTCGTAGCCGCGGTGTTCTTCTTCCTCTTCGATTGACACGACCTCGTAGCCGATCTCGTCCAGCTTTTGCTTGAGCACGGCCACGCAACGGTTCTGGTCCTCATTGTCAAGGTCGTTTTGATGGAAAATATGGATCATCTCCTCGATCAGCTTCTTCGAGATTCCTTTTTGCGCCTGCCTCTCCAGCCAGTCGTCGTAGCGCGAAAACTGCCGCAGAAGCTGGGTAAGCTGCTCGGGAAGAAGCGGCTGCGGGCTTCCCGGCAAAATGACCTGCTTCTTTTCGGATGCGCGCTTTAGCAAAAAGGCGTTCAGGCCGTCATTGTCTTTGAGGTAGTGTTCGCTTTTTCCCACTGCCAGCCGGTAGAGCGGGGGCTGCGCGATGTAGAGGTGCCCGCGCTCGATAATTTCCGGCATCTGGCGGAAAAAGAAGGTGAGAAGAAGGGTCCTGATGTGCGCACCGTCCACGTCGGCATCGGTCATAATGATCGTTTTGTGATAGCGCAGCTTGTCCGGATTAAATTCTTCCTTGCCGATCCCGGTGCCGAGGGCCGAGATCATGTTCCGGATTTCCTGGTTTTCGAGCATTTTGTCCAAACGTGACTTCTCGACATTCAATATCTTGCCCCGAAGCGGCAGTATAGCCTGGAAGGCCCTGTTTCTTCCCTGTTTGGCGGAGCCGCCGGCCGAATCGCCCTCGACTATGAATATCTCGCTCTTTACGGGATCGCGCTCCTGGCAATCGGCTAGCTTTCCGGGAAGCGAATGGTCGCTGAGCACGCCTTTTCTTCGGGTAAGCTCCTTTGCTCGCCGTGCCGCCTCCCTGGCCCTGGCGGCTTCGAGCACCTTGTCCAGGATTGCCCGGATGATTTTCGGGTTCTCCTCGAAGAAGGCCGAGAGCTTTTCATAGACCAGGTTTTCGACCATTCCTTTTACTTCGCTGTTCCCCAGCTTGGTCTTGGTCTGGCCCTCGAACTGGGGCTGCGGAATCTTTATGCTTACAACCGCGGTCAGGCCTTCGCGAACGTCGTCGCCGACCATTTTTTCGAGGTCGGGGGCCTTGATCGTCTTGTTCTGGGTCGCGTACTGCTTGATCGAGCGCGTCAGCCCCGCCTTGAAGCCCACCAGGTGGGTCCCGCCCTCTTTGGTGTTAATGTTGTTGGCAAAAGTAAAAATCTTCTCGTTGTACGTTCTGTTGTACTGTATCGCCACCCCGATCGAGATGGCATTCTTTTCACCTGTGATATTGATTACTTCGGGGAAAATCGGTTCCTTGGCCTTGTTGAGATATTCGACGAAGGTGGTAAGTCCGCCCTCGTAGTAAAAGATCTTCTCTTTGGGGATGCGCTCGTCGAAAAGCTCGATCTTTACCCCCGAGTTCAGGAAGGCAAGCTCCCTGAGTCGCTCGGCGAGGATGTCGAAACTGATCTCTGTATCCTCGAAGATGAGCGAATCGGCCACGAAGGTGACCCTGGTGCCGCGCTTGGTGGTATCGCCCTTCACTGTGAGAGGAGTTGCCGGCACGCCGCGCTCGAATCTTTGATGATAGATTTTGCCGTCGCGCCGTATCTCGACTTCGAGATATTCGCTGAGGGCATTGACCACGGACACGCCAACACCGTGGAGGCCGCCGGAAACCTTGTAGGTCGAATCATCGAATTTGCCGCCCGCGTGCAGTTTGGTCATAACGACCGTAACAGCCGGCACGCCTTCCTTTTCGTGCAAATCGACGGGGATGCCTCGACCGTTGTCGTCCACGGTAACCGAGCCGTCGAGGTGAATCTGGACCCGGATGTGATTGCAATGCCCGGCGAGGGCCTCATCGATGCTGTTATCCACAACTTCGTATACGAGATGATGGAGTCCTTCCGTGGAGACGTTGCCGATGTACATCGAGGGCCGCACGCGGACTGCGCTGAGTCCCTCGAGAACTGTTATTTGTTGTGCGGTATATTCGTCTTCGGGAAGATTTTGCAGTACATCGATTTCTGGCATAAGGATCCTGTAAGAGCTTTTTTGATTAACGGCAAGTTTTTAGCGGCCCAAAGCGGTCCGCAGTGATAAATAATTTAAATACCTATCAAAACAAGGGATTATAGCTCTTTTTGGCATCTTTTTCAACGTAAATCGGGGTGGGCTCGACATGCTTTCCTGACCGCGGTGGATTTCTATTCTAACACTGATCGGCGGATTCGGCTCGGGATGCCCCGTTAGCCGGAATTTCATCCATGGTTCATGTCAAAGATGAGCATCGAATATCGTCATTCCGCGGCGCTCCCTGGCGCAAATTTTTTTCTCTTGGCTGGAAGCCGGCGACGGGAAAACGTCCCAGGGGCCAGACAACTTCGCGGAAAATAGCTCCATATTGAACGCTGCGTATAAATGCGATCCCCCTTGGAAGCCTTAGTGATTAATCAAAACTTGGCTTAGCTCTCGCTGCCTGCGATTCGCGAGTTTTTACCCGGTTCACCGATTGCGGCAGAGTTGATGATTCAAGAATATATCCCGTTCACGACCGGCGACGGCATGGATTGTCGGCCAATGGCATCCCAAAGGACAGGCGCAAAATATATGTATACGTAAAATGATAATAAATATTCAATTAGTAGAAATTAATTAGTCGTGGCATTCAAGTAATGTTTTAAGTATTATACAGTTTCTGCCGATTTAATTTAGACCAGCATATTAGATGATGAATATAGACTGATAACGATTGTGCTACAGACTCCAACAGGAGCGTACTCCATGTTGAAGATTTCGAGGCCCAAGCGCAGATTATCTATTATTTTATTTGCCTTCCTGTTTAGTAGTCTTTCTTTTTTAATGCCGGCCCAGGTAAGTTGGACAGATGACGGCAACCTCCTCAAGCGCTCTCCCGAGGAGACGTGCCATGGATGCCATAAAACGGACAGGAATGCCCCTGCCGACCCCAACTCGATTAAGACGCATAACAGCACGACAACCGGCTCGACCAAGTGGGGCGCAAGCGGCGGATGGGGAATACCTGGGGGTAAATACGGCGAATTCGGCTGCACTACCTGTCACACCGCTCACGCCACCCGCAACATTTTTCTGATTAGAGACTCTATATCGACTCCCGACGGCTCGAATTGGGAATCGACCGGAACGCCGACCATCAACCCGGTTGTTTTAAAGAAGAAAACCCTCGAAGGCTCTCCCAACCCGGGCGTATCCGATGGTGTCCTTGGAGACGATACGGGCGGGCATGCCACATCTTCAAGAGTGTGCCAGACTTGCCATTCCATGACGAACCATCACCGCTACAATACATCAGGACAAGTAGGTCTGGATCATTACGACGGGGATGACTGCACTCAATGCCACTTCCACGAAAACGGTTTCGTTCACGGTGGTGGCGGCGGATGCCAGAGTTGCCACGGACATGAAGATGACTGGCCCGTTGTTCCCGGAAACACATGGCATGGTACGAAGCAGAGCCATGCGACCCATACCGAAAACGACGGCGACGACATTAGAGGGCCCAATATGGCCTGCGCCGACTGCCACGATACGACCAGGTTTCCGACATTCAAGGACGGGCAGAATTTGGCCGGAACAACCGTTTGCGACAGTTGCCACAGTCCGGGCGGCCCCTTCAACGGTGTCAACTCGGTGAGTGGTTCTGTCGGCGCCAAGGACAACTGGAAAACCGGCGTATATACCGGCAATGCGTTGCAAGCGGGTAAAGGGAAATGGTGCATAGGCTGCCATGATACCGGAATAGCGGTTATCGGCGGAAGGCAGGCGCCGGATGTTGCGGGAAACAACACCGCGTACGGATATTATGTCAGCGGCCACGGTTCCAGATCGACCGAATGCGCCGGCTGCCACAGCTTGGGGTCGAACCACAATTTCGACGGCAAGAAGACCTTCCTGGCGGCGTCGAATAATTATGTGGCGGGATTTCGCCTCAATAATAACATGACCATTCCGGTGCCGACCGGGTGCAACTATAGCACCAACTATTATAAGCTCTGTTTATCGTGCCACAGCGAAGCAAATCTGTTGAGCGACACAAAAAACCACGGCTGCTACGACTGCACTTCGAACCCTTACAAGAATGCGGCGGCCATTATCACCAACTTCAGGAATATCCATCCGCAGGGGCATGATACGGGCACCAACGATATCCCAGCGAATTTCCACGCCGACCATCTCATTGATGCGCAAAGTTTTGGAGCGCATTGGTACTCCGATGGCCGGGGTTCCGGAACAGGGCTTTCGGCCGTCTCATGCGTTACCTGCCATAATCCGCATGGCGACGTATACAATAGCAATGCCACTCACAAGATGACCCGCGGTTTTTACGGGGTTATACGCGGCTCGGATGCCGTTGGGGACTATGGCGAGGCCACCGGTCCCGCGTGGACGACAGGAACCTGTAATACCGCATGCCATTGGGACGGTACTTCCAAGTGGTATTCCAATGCAGTGCCGGCTATCGTTTCCATGGCCTTAAGCGATATGAATGTCAGCGATCCTTCCCCGGCCGACGTGGGTTTTACCAACAATAGGACCATCAGGGTAACATTGTTAGCCATGGGCGGGGTCGACATGATGATTGCCGAAGATGTTGCTTTCACGGTGAATCCGACCGGCTGGGTTCCTTACTCTTCCGCATATAACTACACCCTTTCGGCCACGGCAGGCACAAAGTCGGTATATGTAAAGTTAAGAAATGCACGTGGTGAATCGAATGCTTCCACCATGAATACAGTACTTGACATGACTCCGCCGACGGTCCCGGCTACTGCGATTACCTCTCCGAACGGCGGCGAGGCATGGATCCAGGGATCCATTCACGCTATTACCTGGAGCGGCGTGAGCGATACAAACCTGAAACTGTCTCCCATAACCCTGAAATATTCGACTGACGGCGGGGTGACCTATCCCAACACGATTGCAGCTAACGTGGCAAACAGCGGCACCTATAACTGGACGCTGCCGATGATCAACAGTGCAACCGTTCGCGTGCAGCTGATCGCGACCGACCGTGCAGGCAACCAGTCAACGGATGTATCGAATGCGAACTTCACCATCAGCCCGTAAGGCAGTCGGCAATCAGCATTACGGCCTTGGTCACGCAACGCCGTTCAGCTGGAATACCCTGGCCGAGCAGCCGGCCTAAACGGAGGAACTCAGTGAAGCCCCAAGCACTAGTCGTAGTGACGGTAATTGCGATATTGCTTCAACTCTGTCAGGTGTTTGCCCAGCAGGCCCCTCACCAGGTCGACGCGAATACTCCCTGTTCGAGTTGTCATAACGGCGACAATCCTCGGGGCGGCATCCCCGCCGGTCAGGCGCCCGAGGCAAGCTTTGCCCCGCCAACGATCACCTCCGCCACGGCCACATCGGTGAGCGTCTCCGGCGTGCTGAGCGGCGAACTGGTTGATGTCTATTTGTCCGACGGGAGCGGCTTGGGAACAACCTTGATCGGCTCCGCCATGGCTGGCGGGGCGTCTGTGACTGTAACGGTTTCGGGCGTCAACTCCGGCCAGTGGATTACTGCGAGGAGGACGTCATTTTCCAACTCGATAGGCAATATCTCGGAGTTCAGCCCGAATGTCCAGGTTCAGTAGATTGAGCTATGAATCAAAGACGGAGGAATTCACGTGAAACCTCGCATGATAGCCTTATTGGCCGGACTTTTCATACTGGCTCCGTTTGGCAGTGTCTTCGCCCTGGATGCACCGCATAACGCCTCCGAGACAATAGGCTGCGGAAGTTGCCACATCGCTCATAACAGCCTGGGAAGCAATCTCACCGGCCAGGCAACAAACCCGGCTATCTGCAAGAGCTGCCACAATATAACGGGTACGGCATCCCGCTGGCCCTTTCAGGATGGGGACCAGGCAGTCCCCGGCGTATCCGGGAGGTCCCACAGGTGGAGCGGGGTGATGCCGGCGGTGTCGAATCCATCGAATCAGTATGGTTTGAGAGCAACCGCGAACCTTACGAGTTCAGCCATGAAGGTCAGGCTCAATGGCTCGGGAAGTGTAGTGGTTTGCTCCGTATGCCATGATGAGCACTCCGAGCTCAATGCTCCCTGGGACCCGTTTATCCTTGCTTCAAGGGTCGCCGATTCCGGTACTGCAACCGCAGGCTCGACTACCACCCTGGTTGACACTACCAAAAGCTGGACCGTCAATCGGTGGACCAATGCATTTGTAAGGATAACCGACGGCCCGCACCCCGGAACCAATGCCAATATCGGCGCCGCGAGAAGGGTAATCAGCAATACCGCAAATACACTGACCGTCTCGCCGGCATTCAATGCCGATATCGAGGCAAGTGACACCTACTACATGACCAGCAACAGGCATTTTATGAGGTCGGCCAATTCGGCCAATGAGATGTGCAAAGACTGCCATTACTACAGGGTCCAGACGGACGTGACGGTTTACACCGGCGAGATGCTCAGCCACCCGGTTGGACTGGCGATGGCGAGTGCAAAGAAACCGGCACGGTTTTTCAATATTCCCGCTGAACCCGAGCAGGCCGGTTTTGCCGTGCAGGCGGGAACAAGAGGTGAACTGAACGGCGGGGCTGACACGAATCTGACAAACAACCTGGTTTTAGGGTTATCCGGTGAGATTCAGTGTCTCACCTGTCATACAATGCATTATGCAGACTCGAACTCCTTGACGATTGACGCGCCCTAGAAGCTGACCACAACCCGCACCTGATCCGCCTGAAAAACACACCGCCGGCGTCCATGAATTTGAGATGCCGGCGGAGTTATATCCGGGTGAGGAGCACAAGTGGCTCGGTTGCGGCGCTCAAAATCGATACGGAACCGAATGTGGGTAACACCTTCTTGCGCTTCGCGCCCGGATATGAATCCGGGTGGCCCTTCTATTTCCAACAATTTAGCCAACCTGTAGATTGGCGAAACTTTCCGTTTGGACAACGCGCCCTTTAAAGCGCCCGTCCTAAACTTTGCGCAATTGCTTCAGGTTGTATATAGTGCTTCTCTTTTCTTGGGAGCAACGCCCAGTGTAATACAGAATAAATTCAAGGAGCCGGAAAATGAGAGTGAAATTCCTCGGAGTCGGTGAAGCCTTCGATGAGAGACTGCCCAATACATCCATTTGGGTGCGGGACGAAGAAGAAGGCGGGGGCAGGAGATCGGTCCTGCTCGACTGCGGTTTTACGGCTCCACCTCGGTTCTGGGCTAGCTGCGCCGACCCGGACGAACTCCAGGCCATCTGGATATCTCATTTTCATGGAGATCATTTCTTTGGAATTCCGGCCCTGCTGACCAGGTTCTGGGAGTCCGGGCGCAGGAAACCTTTGGTGGTGGCGGGTCAGGAGGGCGTGGGCACGGTGGTGTCCCAGGCAATACGTCTCGCTTATTCGTCGGTTATGGATAAATTCGGCTTCGAGCTGCAATTTCTCGATATCGAACCTGGAAACACGGTCGAAGCAGCGGGCTTTACCTGGAGTGCGGCGGAAAGCGGGCACCCCCAGCGAAACCTCGCCCTGCGCCTTGCAAGGGGAGGCAAATCGCTTTTCTATGGCGGCGACGGACCACCGACCGATCAGACCTTGAAGATAGCCCATGGCTGCGATTTGGTTATACACGAGGCATTCAGCGTCGAGCAGAAATATCCCTCTCACGGCAGCATGCGCGGTGCAATCGATTTTGCGTCAAATGCCGGGGCAAAGGCGCTCGCGTTTGTGCACATCCAGAGGGACGAGCGGCGGGAGAGGCGCGATGAAATCAATTGGCTCATCGAGAAAATTAAAGACATGCGGGTATTTATGCCCGAACCGGATGAAGAGTTCGAATTATAAAGGAGCTATCGGACTGTTCAAAAATAAACATCGAACGGTTCCGCACCGAAAATCCTTGACTTGAGCGGGACTTGCTCCTAACATATGGCCGTTTTCACTAACGTGCTTGCAATTTCTTTTCATACTCCCTGATTTTCCCACTTCTACATGCTGGCCCGCTGTTACTGATTCGAAACTGCGCATAAGCACGAAATCCACTCCAATTATTTGTTTCAGAGGGAATTACCCGAAAGGCGGTTTCGCTTTTGCGCTAAGCCTCTCTTTGAAAACTTCTGTCTTTTTGCCAGGAAGCTGGAGCATGAGGTCATCCCCAGCCCTTTCTGAAACACCGCGGGAATTTCCCCGAAGCTCTGGAACAAGCAATTCTCGCCCGGAACTGATAAAGAAACTGCCGGGCCGAATTGAAACGGCGACCAATTTTCTCTCGATATTTCACTCACATGAATCTTGTATTCATATTCGGAAGGAGGTGAAGCGTTCGAGCGCGCATTGGGGGCTTCAATTCGTTTGTTTAAGCTGACAGATCCCGAAAGGAGGTAATCAATGCCACGGGCACTCAGGCAACGAAAGCAGGTTGAAATTATATCTCTTGACGAGGCAGTCAAGAAGTACGTGCGCGACAGCCAGATTTGCGCTTTTAGTGGTTTCACCGGTTTCAACAGGAATCCCTTCGCCTTCGCATGGGAAATGGTGCGGCAGGGAAAGAAGGACCTTCATATCATGGACCGCCACGGAAGCTGCTGCACCTGGCTTCTTAACTCGGTCGGCGCCATGAGTGTTTTTGAAACGAATTGGATGGGCTGGGGCGAGATGGCCGGGAAACTGGACGTAAATCTCGACAGGCAATATAAAGCGGGAAAGATAATCCTGGAAGACTACGCTCATGGTGCAACGGCCATGAGATTCCTGGCGGGAGCAATCGGGGCCCCCTTTATCCCCTATCATGCTCCGCTGGGCTCCGATCTGTACAATCCGGACTACGACGCTTTGGGTCGGGCCGGCAAGCGCGACGGCAGCCATCCTAAAATAGCGAAAAAGAAATTCTTGCAGATGGAAGATCCTTTCTTCGGGGAAGGCGAAGTGATACTCCTCCCCGCGGCCCGACCCGACCTTGCCATTCTCCACGTGGCCCAGGCAGGCGAAAAGGGCACGGCCCGCTGGCGCGGCGTCGGCACGATTGACAAGGAAATCGCATTCGCCGCCGACAAGGTGATCCTTGTATGCGAGGAACTCATTCCTGAAGCCGAACTGCGCAGAAGCCCCGAAAACAACCAGATACCGTTTTTCACGGTGGACGCGATTGTCGTACAGCCCTGGGGCGCTTTCCCCAGTTCCGTTCCCTTCTATTATGACTACGATGCTCCTTTCATGAGGACCATGGATGCGGCGTCCAGAAAAGAGGACGACCTCAAAAAATGGCTCGATGAATGGGTTTTTGGCCCCAAATCCTGGGAAGACCTGGTCGAAAAACTAGGTACCAAGAGGCTGCTCGATCTCAAGGCCGACAGCGTAACGGGATACAGCACCAGGATGATGAGAGGGAAAAAACCCGCGCCGAGAATGACCATGCCTCTGTCAGTTGCACGAAGCGGCTATTAGGAAAGGGGGACCGGAATGAGCAAGTCCATGGACGAACTGATGGAATTGGTTGACAAAATGCCCGACGAGCCCGCGAAGCCCGGCGAATTCCTGCTGCCGGAGCTGATGGCTATCGCCGTGGCCCATGAAGTTCGAGATGACGATATAGTGTTCGCGGGCACCGGCCTTCCCATGGTCGGAATTATGACCGCCAACATGCTGAATGCTCCACATGCCCTCCTGATCTACGAATCCGGAATTTGCGACGGCAAGACGATGCACGTCCCGATGTCGGTATGCGACCAGAGAGCGGCCAACATGAGTTCCTCGCTCGGCGGGCTGGTGGACACCTTCGGCTACTACCTCCAGCAGGGCTACGTCACCCTGGGATTTCTGGGCGGGGCGGCAATCGACCAATACGGCGGCGTAAACGTTACATCCATCGGCGACTATTTCAACCCTTCCCACAGGTTCACCGGGTCGGGTGGAAATTCGGATATCGGCACTATGGCATCCAGGACCGCCTTCATTATCCTTCAGGAGAAGAGGCGGTTTCTGGAAAGAAACGACTACACGACCACACCCGGCTGGTGGTGCTGGGATCATAAGACCAGGGAATGGAAGCCCAAAAAGGAAGTGTGGAAGAACACTCCCTTCGCGAACTGCGGCCCCGACGCTGTAGTGACCAACATGGGCGTTTATCAGTTCGATGAAAACGGCATCATCTACCTGGCAACCAACCATCCGGGCGTGAGTGTAGCCCAGGTTCAGGAAAACTGCGGATTCAAGCTCAACGTCGAAAGACTAAGCGGCGAGACCAAGGCTCCCACGTACAAGGAGCTGTTCGTCCTTCGTGAATTCGTTGACCCTGAACTCATCTTCCTGCCACAGAAAATGGAATATCCGCCGGCGATCAAGTCGATTATTGAATCCTAGGCGGAGATTCAAAATCAGTAACAGCAGCACCTGAAAGCGTAATAAAGAGGGCGGGCCGGTGAAACGGCCCGCCTTCTTTCCTTAAAACTCCACAAATTTCAGAACTTCTCCATTCCTGAGTTCCTCAATTTAACAAACGATATTTTCGAGCGCTTAATACCTACAGTGATTAGAAAATGATTCCGATATTCCGATGTAGTATTATCCGGGAATAACGGAGTTGTCGGTTGAGCTGACCCCGCTCCGAGAACAGACCGTGGTTTGATTTTATCCGAGCCATTTTTCAAAACTGGAAATGGGTGGCTTTTGGACCGAGCGCATCCACTTAAGGGAAGCGAATGGACAACCATGAAATACCCGAGAGTATAGCCACTTTAAAGAGCCTGGCCGAGTGTATCACGGCTCGGATCCGCCTTGACCAGGTGATAGCCATGGCCCAGGAAAAGATCCACCAGTTGCTCTCGCCCGATATGACCATGGTCTACCTGGTTGAAGGGGACAAGCTTATCCTTCATGGCATGCAGCCGGAAGATACTGCTTTTCGGACCGCGGGGGGCGAGTGCAAAATAGTGGGAGAATGCCTTTGCGGCCTGGTTTGCAATTCGGGCGGGCCCATTTATTGCGCCGATATTGCAGCCGACCCCAGGTTTACCAGGGAAGAGTGCAAGAAGTTGGGCATCAGCTCCTTTGCCGCAATTCCCCTGGTCAATCAAAACAAGGTTCTCGGAGTATTGGGGTTGGCTTCCAGGGGCCCTGTCGATTTTTCCAAAAGCGCGGCAGTATTGGAGATAATGGCGGCCCAGATATCGGTGTCACTTGTCAACAGTATCCTCTACGAGGATTTGGAGCGGCAGGTCAACCAGCGCGGGTACGCGCGAAGCGATCTGGAAAAGGAGTCCTCCTTCAAGGCAGCGATTATAGAGCTTGCCGGCGAGGGTGTGTGCGTTTGCCACGAAGTTGCCGAGTATCCTTATATCGAATTCACGGTCTGGAACAGAAGAATGAAGGAGATCACCGGGTATTCCATGGCCGAAATAAACCGGCTGGGATGGTACCAGAGTTTGTACCCCGATCCATCCGTGCGTGAGAAGGCAATCGAGCGGATGGATAGAATGCGCCACGGAGATAATCTCGATCATGAGGAGTGGGAAATCGTAAGGGCCGACGGGCTCGAAAGGATCATCAGCATTTCCACGACCGTGCTCCAGGCGGAAGAAAAGACCACTCACGTTCTAGCAATGATTCAGGACATCACCGAGCGCAAATCGGCCGAGAGCGATCTGCGCGGGGCCCATTCCGAGCTTATCGGAAAGAATGCCGAACTAGAGCGAATCAACACCGCGCTCAAGGTCCTGCTCGACCAGAGGGAAAAAGACAAGAGCGATTTGGAAGAAGCCATTTTGGCAAATATTCAGATGCTCGTACTCCCGGAGCTGGAGAATTTAAAAAGGACGCGTCTGTCCGATATCCAGAGTGTCTGGGTTGAACGCCTGGAAATGAATATAAATCAAATCGCCTCCCCCTATGTTAAGAAGCTCTCCCATAGCTTCATGGGCCTGACTCCTACCGAAATCCGCATCGCCGAAAAGATAAAGAACGGAATGAGAACCAAGGAAATAGCAGAGTTGCTGGGAGTCTCGCCCAGCACGGTCCTCTCCCACCGCGAAAGCCTTCGCGAAAAGCTGGGGCTTAAAGGCAGGAAAACGAACCTGGGTTCCTGGCTGAGGTCCTTCGAATAAGAAACTGCGGATTTTTCCTCCGCAATCCTCCCGCATTTTTCCCGGTCAGATAATTCGCCAAATTCTCCGATCTGGTAATTAGTCTTGAAATTTACAATAAGCAGAGGGAATGAACAAGGGTGCGGCAGTCCGCACCGGCAGATCGCTTTTAGCCGGGCGGGATCGACTGTACCGCACCCGTCTGTTGGACACAGACGGGGGAAGTCCAAAAAACAGGAGGAACAATTATGTCCGAACCCGCAGCAGGGGCATGCCTTCCGCAATTGCCGGATATACTGCCGAATTTGTTAAGGAAATTTGAACATTGGGAATAATTTACGAAACCGGCGGGACATGAGTGGGGGACACGTCCTTCCACCCTGAAACGAAAAGCCGCCATAGTCGCAAGGGGCTTTGCACAAAAGACCGGTGCTCTCACGAAATTCCAATGACATCGAGGAAGATGAAGGAGTCAGCTAATGTCCAAACTTACGATCGGAAAGAAGATTTCCCTTGGTTTCAGCCTACTGCTGTTAGTCCTGGTGGCTGTCGGCATAATCGCAAGAGTTTCGCTCAACCATGCCTCGATAGGTTTTAATGATTACAACGGCATGGCAAAGGACTCCAATCTGGCCGCCCACCTTCAGTCAAATATGGGTCAGGCCAGTCTCGAATTCAAGGATTTCCTGCTGACCAACAATGAGGCTGATATTCGTTCGTTTAACGAGCGTTGGAAAAAAATGTCTGATTTTCTTGCTGAAGCGAAAAAGGACCTTACCGATCCGGAAAACGCGAAGAGAATAAATGAAATCAGTGCGGAGATGGATGAATACAGGCAAGGCTTTGACAAAGTAATCTCCCTTACCGCGAACGCCGAGAAGCTTTTCTCCGACCTCAACGCTAGAGGTCCAGCCATGGAAAAAGGGCTAACCGAAATCATGCTCTCGGCCAAAGAGGATTCTGATTTCGAAGTCGGCACCTGGGCGGGTTTTGCAATGAAAGACATGATTCTTGGAAGGCTTTATGCCACAAAATATCATGACACCTTTGATTCAAAGCAAATCGACCAGGTGCGTCAGCAATTCAAATCCATGCAGGAAATGCTCGAAGCCATTGACAAAAAGCTCCAGAAAAGTGAGTCGCGCAAGAAACTGGCCAATGTCTCGGAGGTAAGATCCGAGTATGTGAAAATATTCGATCAAATGGCCCAGGTTTTTACCGAGCGCAACAAAATCATTCAAGAGTCAATGGATCGGGTCGGCCCCAAGATCGGCGATACTCTCGAGCTGATAATGCTTTCCCTGGTTTCAAGCCAGGATCAGCTTGGTCAGAGGGTGCAGGCTGAGAATAACCGCTCTGTTAATCTGATCCTTACAATCGGCTTCGCGGCCCTGGTCCTCGGTATCCTGGTTGCATTTTTCATCACGCGCGGCATCACACGCACAGTCAGCACCGTCGTGAACGGCCTTTCGGAAAGCGCCGAACAGGTGGCTTCGGCTTCGGTCCAGGTCTCGTCCTCCTCCCAGCAGCTTGCCGAGGGTGCATCGGAGCAGGCGGCCTCGATTGAAGAGACCTCTTCGTCGCTTGAGGAGATGGCCTCCATGACAAAGCAGAATGCCGAAAATTCGAACCAGGCAAATCAGCTTATGAAGACGACCAAAGACATCGTTGACCGCGCGGGGCAATCCATGGGAAAGCTGACCGCCTCGATGGTCGAGATATCCAAGGCAAGCGAGGAAACATCGAAGATAATCAAGACAATCGATGAAATCGCATTCCAGACAAACCTGCTTGCACTCAACGCAGCAGTTGAAGCGGCGCGGGCGGGAGAGGCCGGGGCCGGATTCGCCGTCGTGGCCGACGAGGTGAGAAATCTTGCCATGAGGGCGGCGGAAGCTGCGAAGAACACGGCAAATTTAATCGAAGGCACCGTCAAAAAGGTAAAGGACGGCTCCGAAATCGTCGATTTGAGCTCGAAGGAATTTCACGAGGTGACATCGAGCATCGGCAAATCCTGCGAGTTGGTAGACGAAATCACGGCGGCATCGAGCGAACAGGCCCAGGGTATCGAACAGGTGAACAAGGCCGTTGGCGAGATGGACAAGGTGGTCCAGCAAAATGCCGCCAATGCCGAGGAATCGGCATCCGCATCGGAGGAAATGAGCGCGCAGGCTGAGCGGATGAAAGAATTCGTAATGGAGTTAAAGGAATTGGTCGGAGGATCTGCCGTCAACGGCGCAACGGCAAGCACGGCGCGCGGAAGAAGAACTCTGGACAGACTCGCCCGAAAGACCCGGAACGCGCTCCCGGCAAGCAGCACCGCACAAAAAGCGGACGGGAAAGCCGTTGTATTCGCGGAGGGAAGAAGGGAAAAACCTGTTTTGATTCCATTCGATGAAGAAACTACTCAATTCTAGATAAAAATTCACGATGGAGTGGGGGCAGGCCGGAAGGGGCCGTTGCCCCCATTTCCAATTCACTCACCAAAACTTGTGATGGTTTCAAGCTATAAGAGCCATGCCTCAGTCAGGCAGGCCATTATCCGGATCCAATGCTCGAATTTTGCCGGTTTGGTAATGAAGGACTTTGCCCCCATTTCCCGGCTGAATACTTTATCCTTATCCTCTTGCGATGTTGTAAGCACCACGACCGGTATGTCCCGAAGCCCCGGCGAGGATTTTATCTCTTTCAGGGCCTCCCGGCCGTCTTTTCGGGGCATGTTAAGGTCGAGCAGTATCAAGTCAGGCAGGCGTTTGGGTTCTTCGGACCCACTTTGCAGAGAACCAATAAGATAGGCCATCAGCTCATCGCCGTCCTCGACGCAAAGGAATTTGCCCCGTGGAAGGGTCTGCTCGAATGCGTCCCTGGCGATCAGGCAATCATCGTCGTCGTCGTCGGCCATCAAAATTGTCGGTTTAAATTGGTCGGACACTATACGGGCTTTTCCGTTCTTCTTTGGGTTTGAGGCAGTTTCACTGTGAATACCGACCCTTTGTCCGGCTCACTTCTTGCCGTAATGCCGCCCCCGTGCCGCTCGACAATTCTACGGCAAATAGTAAGACCGATCCCCGTACCCTGGTATGGTGAATTCCTTCCATGCAGCCTTTGGAACGGCTTGAAAATTTTATCCAGGTATGACTCCTCGAATCCAATCCCGTTATCTTCCACATGAATCTCAAAGTATCCGTCAGAGCATATGCAGCTGGAATAAACCCGGACCACGGGCCCTCGTTTGCCGCGATATCTCAAAGCGTTATCGATAAGGTTCTGAAACAGGTGGCGCATCTGTGCCCCGTCCGCCTCTATGCACGGAAGCTCACCGACCCTTATAACCCCTTCGGCTTGAATCCGCAACGGCTCCAAATCGGCTATTGCCTGCTCTACGGGGTCCTTGAGGTCAATCGGCAGGGTTGGCTCGACACCGGCTTTTATGCCCGAGTACCTGAAAAGAGCAATGATCAGGTCCTGCATCCTTCCGGCGGACCGTTCTATCCTATCCAGGTAGTCCCTGGCTTTATCTCCGGAGGCATCTGTCATCCCTTTTAGCCGGTCGGCAAAGGTCTGTATCTTGCGCAAGGGTTCCTGAAGGTCGTGGGAGGTTACGAAGGCGAAGTCCTCGAGTTCCCTGTTGCTCCTTTCCAACTGGAAGGTATGTTCTTTCAAGTTTTCCGTCATTTGGTCAAAGGCCTGGGATAGGTCTCCGACTTCGTTTTGGATCTCAAGCCCGACCGTGTGGCTCAAATTCCCCCCGGCTACAACTCCCACCCCCTTGTGCAGCCTGAAAAGAGGCTTTACCACCGAATTGAAAATGTAGATCGAGTTTACCACTATAATGAAAAGAACCAGTATCCAGGACCCCATATTGATCAAGCCGGCCAGCCGCAGAGTGGAGCTTGATCTCCGGCCCAGCGCGGATGAGATTTGAGAGATATCGGAGACCATCTTCTGCGTCTCAAACTGCAGTTGTCCGGTCAGCCTGTTTTCGACTTCCTTGAGTATATTTTCCAACTCCGGATTCGAGGATCTCTTCTCGTCGGTCTGAAGCAGGTGTTCGAAAATACCATGAACCCTGGCGTGGCGTTTTTTCAAATCCTCGATAGACTCGTCAGAGGCCTGAAACTGGGCCGCGGCCAACCGGACTTCTATGTCGTTGTGGGTTAGCCACCATTGATTCTTTGCCCGCTCAGCCCGGAACATTAAAAATTCATAAGTCAGGGAACGCAGCCCGTTTACCTTCTCCAGAATCTGGTTCAGGGAATTCATTTCCCTGTCCATTTCGCGCGTATACCTGCCGGCAACAATCGAGGTCCCCAGAGCAATGGAGATGATGGTAAAGGATGCGGCTACGACAATCATTAACCCTGTTTTGATCTTCATTTGATTGCTCGAAAGGACTTTAATAGAGTTGTTAATTGTCTCTGTGTTTTTCCGTTGCTATCAGCCGAACGGAGCTGGGTCTCGCCTTTACCAGGGCATCCGAATGAAGATACTGCAAGTAATCGGGAACTTCCTTGCGCCCGTATGACATACCGTTTTTGATCATCCAGCGCGCCTCGTCTTCCATGGCGATCAGCAACGCCTGGTCGAGCGAAAGCTCATATCTTGTCTTGTTCCACCACACGTGGTTCAGGTAAGCGGGATTGAAGTTGTACCGGCTTCTGACGATTTCCTTGGCCTCCTCTCCTTTCTGCCTCGCAAAATCCTCAGCCCGAGCCAGCGCCGCCATGAAACGCTCGATGGCGCTCGCCTTTGACGCTAATACGTCATTGTTGCTGACCAAAAGCCAGTAGTAGGGCTGGTTTTGACCGGGCCATACAACCACCCGGTCGCCCATCTTCTCTTCTACGGCCCACGAATTCGGCTCCCATGTAATGACCGCGTCCACCCTGCCCTCTGCCAACGCATCTTTCATATCGAAGGGTTTTACATCCACCTGTTCCACATTATCGAGCGTCAGACCGTTGAAAGTAAGGAAGACACCAAGGTAGAAAGATGCAATGCTTGTACTGGTGACACCTATTTTCTTCCCCTTCAGATCAGCCGGACTGGTGATTTTGTCGTTGCGGGCCACAACCTCCGTATTGTCCACGGTTGCGTAGGACCCCATGAACCTGAGGTTCTTTCCTCGCTTGAATATCCTCTCCACGAGGGCGAACTCGGAACAGGAGGCCAAATCCACCTTGTTGTCCAGAAGGGCGTCCACCGAGTAGTTCCCCGATTGAAATTCGCGGATAGTTACATCGAGGCCGTTTTGGCTGAAATACCCTTTATTTTCGGCTATCAGGACCAAAGTCGAGGTTTCGTTGCTTACGGTGCCGATGCTGATCTTTTCGACAGGTCCGGTGTAGCGTGGCGTATCCTGCCCGCCGTACATCAGATATCCACCCGTGCACAGGGCAACCACAATGACCAGGGCAAGTCCGATTTGTATATATTTGTCCTTCATGAACCACGTCACCAATGATTACCAGGTTTTTACCAGGGCAGTTTGGATGCCGGAGCCGGCTTCAATTCCATCTTAACACGAAGCCTGCGCTCAAGGCTTGATTTTGGCGCCGCCGGACAGGGAACCGCGGGCAGCAAATCGCGACCGGCAGGTCAGCGCTGCTGCCCCTCCTCCGGGATATTCGGCTTTACTCCCATTTCTTCGGCAAGTTTTACCAGGAGATCGTTGGGAATGTCCCTTTTGATTTCATCTACAGTGGTTTCGAGAACTTCGCAGAAAGCGTGGGCAAAGCCCTCGAAAAGGGGCATAAGGGAGAGAAGACCGGCGTCGGACATACTTTCCATCAGTGCCTCCTCGATTGTCATCACGATGAACTCATCGGCTCCAAGCTGGAGCGAGGATTCCCGAAGCCGCTCGATATATTTCTCCGGCGGAATGTCGTCATTGCTGTGAAGCCAGCTAAGCTGAAGAAAGACCAGGTAGCAGTATTTGGCCCTTTCGCGGACCTCGTCTTCAGAGAGCATTTTATAGGTTCTACCCCTCTTTCGTGCTTAACGTTTCTCGAATTCTTACTCTTGGCTGTTCCCGTAAAGCCTCGGTCCCCTTCTGCCTTTATCGAAACAAAAGTTCTCCAGGCCGGGCACAATAACTCTTACGACCGGAATTCCCATGTCCTCGCGGGACAGATCAATTGCGATGACCTTTTCGAAACCACACGCCCGGAGTTTTCCCAAAACGATTTCAACGTCCTCGCGGATATCGCCGGAAAACTGGGCGGCCATTTCTCCAAGGCTTATCTCGGAATCGCAGTAAAACCGATTGTCCTCTTCCGCGGCGGCGGCATAAAGCGAATGACGAAGACCGTCGCAGCCGTATTTCTTGAGAAACACCGACCGGGTCACCGCCAGTTCGAGAAGCGCGCGAGCCATTGCGACCCTCGGGTCGAGATGCGCCCCGAATCCGTCCATTATCATCATCTCGGGCTGGAGCGTATCGGAGGCAAAGGCCGCCATGACAGGCACCCCGATTTCCGAGGTTATATTCTTTGCCGTAACGCGAATGCCGGCCTCCTCGAACATTTCGACAATGCGCACGAGGAATTCGCTTTCCGGGCTGTTTTCGACCACAACCGCCTCTCCCGGTTCGCTGTTGAACTGCGCAATGCTCCACGAATCGCGCTCGATCAGCTCGCAAAGCCCGTGAAAGATTGCCTCCTCGATTGTATTTCCTGAAGCGAGGCCGTTGGTATGGGTGTTGACAACCTTCAGGCCGTCCAGAGCGAACGGATGATATATTTCGCAGGCGGGGACCAGGATTTCGGTCCCGCTTATCAGCTCGAAACAGCGCGCCCAGAAAAATTCGGCGTCCGGATTGTATTCGGAGTAAGCACTCAGGATCAACTCCCGCGGGTCGAGCACGTTTTGGCCGGATCGAAGCGAGTTGTAGCTTCCCTTTACAAGGCTTCCGAAATACTCGTCGCGGTACTCGGAAGAATACCTTTCAACGGCTTCCATCATGAGGGAGACCCGAGCCTGGGTATGGGTAAGCCCCTTGCCCGTGTGGGTAGTGCGCGAACCGTCCGGCCTGATGCGGTCGCACATGAAGGCCGGGATCCCCGTGCGGTCGCAGCCCGAGATCTCGATAATCTCATCCATTCCGGCGACGCCGCGCACCCTCTCGACCAGTTCCAGGGTAGACGCCGGCTCTTTGGAGCGGTGCGTCTCCTTGATATAGACCTTTGGACATTTTTTCAGTTCAAGTGCTCTCATGTGGATTTGAATTCTTCTTTCATTCAAAAGCGAGTTCAAGCGGAGTGGGCACAGGTTTATGGGTTGCTGTCCTCGGTTGTGGCAAGGTCGCCCTCGGCTGTTGCCCAAATAGCTTTTTTGAAACCTCGGCGTTGTGGCAAGGTCTCTGTTGTGGCAAGGTCGGTACGGGCTGTTGCCCAAACCAGATTTGGATTCACCTCCGGGACGGTATCGAAAATCGTCATTCCCGTAGCGCTTCTGGCGGGAATCCAGCGGCTTTAAACCCAAAGTTGTTTACCTGCCGAAACAAAGACACCGGATTCCCGCCCAGAAGCGCTGCGGGAATGACTCTGTTGTGGCAAGGTCTCCCGACCTTGCCGGCTGCATCGACCGAAGGTCTCCAACTCTCGACCGTTACTCAAAGAACTGGAGACCTTCGGTCGAGCGCATTGCGCGGTCACGAGACCGCGCAATAACCTGTCATGCGCCCACAAACCGCCGGTGGGCACGATAAAGCGTTGTGCCCATCCTACTTTCATGTGTTCATGCATTCCGGTGTTTCACTCTGGTCGCGCCTTCCGCGCCCGATTCGGCCCGATTCGCTATTCTTTCGGAAGTACAACTACCTCGATTTGTCCCTCCAGGGCTTTCTTGAATTTCTTTGCGTCTTCCTCGGAGCCGACTATCGCACCGTAGTGCATTGGGATGGCTATTTTAGGCTTGATTGCCTTGGCGGCCAGTACAGCCTCGTCGGCCGTCATTACGTAGGTGCCGGATACCGGCAGGAAAGCGATATCGACGTCCAGGCCGGCCATTTCCGGGATGAAATCGGTGTCGCCGGCGTGGTAATAGCGCACTCCGTCCAGGGTGACTACGAAGGAGAGCATCCCGGCGTCTTTCGGATGAAATTCCTTGTCGGTGTTGTAGGCCGGGTGGGCCTCGATTGCCACTCCCTTGACGCTCAGCTTGTCCCCGGGTGCAACGACCCTTACATCTCCGCTGATCTTCTCGGCTGAAGATTTGTCGGTAACGATAACGGAATCGCTTTTGCGAACCTTTTGCAGGTCTTCCGGAGAATTATGGTCGAAATGATCGTGGCTTATGAGGATAAGGTCTGCCGGCTTGGAATCCTTTACCTGGAATGGATCGAAAATCACAACAGTGCTTCCGTCCAGTCGAATGCAATCGTGGCCCAGCCAGTGAATCTTTTTCACCGCTTCCTTAAGGTCCATTTCTATCCTCCTTTTCCTCGGCTTTATCATTGAATTGCGATGATGGTTCCTGCTTGATGCCGCAGTCGGATTTTATACTATAGAATTTAACTCGCGCAAAGCAATCTTGGCGGTTAAACCGGCCCCCATCGCAAGTCGCAAGGCCGGCGACCGTCGCCTTCAGACTAATGGCCCGGTCGTGTGGGGACGGCGACATGCTGCTCGTCGGAAGTCGGACCCTGCCGGGTCTTTCCCGATAACCCGCATATCAGGAAGAAGAAGAGCGGCACGAAGAAGATGGCCAGAACGGTTGCCGAAAACATACCGCCGATGACGCCCGTTCCGATTGCGTTCTGACTGCCTGACCCGGCGCCCTTGCTGACAGCAAGGGGCATTACGCCGAGAATGAAGGCGAACGAGGTCATGAGGATCGGTCTCAGGCGCATGCGCACCGCGGCAAGAATCGCCTCTATCAAGCCCATCCCCGCATCGTGCAGGTCCTTTGCAAATTCCACGATGAGAATGGCGTTTTTAGCGGACAACCCGATGGTGGTGAGCAGTCCGACCTGAAAATAGACGTCGTTTGGCAGTCCGCGAAGACTCGCCGCCGCGAGCGCGCCGAATACCCCGAGAGGCACGACCAGCATGACCGAGAAGGGAATTGCCCAGCTCTCGTACAGGGCGGCAAGGCACAGAAACACCACGAGTAGAGAAATCCCGTAAAGCATCGGCGCCTGCGAACCAGAGAGCCGCTCCTGAAACGAGAGGCCTGTCCAGTCATAGCCAATACCCTTTGGAAGGCGGGACGCAATATCTTCCACCGTCTTCATTGCATCCCCCGAACTCTTCCCCGGCGCCGCCTGACCGAGGATCTCGATCGAAGGCAGGCCGTTGTAGCGCTCCAGGCGCGGGGAGCCGTAAGTCCAGCGTGCGTCGGTGAACGAGGAGAACGGCACCATGGTCCCCGCATTGTTGCGGACATACCACTTGTTTATGTCCTCCGGCAGCATCCGAAACTGCGCATCGGCCTGCAGATACACTTTTTTGATTCGGCCCCTGTCGATAAAATCGTTTAAGTAGGCGCTGCCCCAGGCGGTGGATAGTTCGTCGCTTATTTCGGAAACTGAAACCCCAAGCGCCCCGGCCTTTGCCAGGTCGATGTCGAGCTTGAACTCCGGGGTGTCTTCCTGGCCGTTTGGCCTCACGCCGATGACACTGGGGTCCTTTGCCGCCATTTCAAGAAAGCGGCCGCGAGCCTGCATCAGCTTCTCGTGGCCGAGCCCGGCGCGGTCCTGAAGCACGAAGTCAAAGCCGTTTGCCGTCCCAAGCTCGACCACCGCCGGCGGGGCAAAGGCGAAAACCATCGCATCCCTGATCTGGGAGAAGGCCCCCATGGCTTTGCCGACAACCGCATCCACGCGCAGCTCCGGGCGTGTGCGCTCTTTCCAGTCCCTTAGAGTGACAAACCCGAAGCCGGTGTTTTGTCCCTGCCCTGCGAAACTGAACCCCGCCACCGTGAATATCGATTCGACCGCTTCTTTCTGATCGACCCTAAAGTGATGTTCAACCCTGCGTATCACATCGAGGGTCCGCTCCTGGGTGGCGCCCGTTGGCAACTGTACCTGAACGAACAGGACGCCCTGGTCCTCATCGGGCAAAAACGATGTCGGCATGCGCCAGAAGAGGAAGCACATCGCGCCGACTATGACTATATAGATTCCCATAAAACCGGCGCGCCTGCCGAGGATTCGGCCGACCGAGTTCTGATAGCTCCGGCTGCTTCGGTCGAAAACCCTGTTGAACCAGCCGAAAAAACCGCGGCGGGGCTTGCCGTGTCCACCTTCAACGTGTTTCAGCATGGTCGCGCAAAGCGCTGGGGTTAACACCAGGGCTATGAGCACGGACAGGGCCATGGCGGAGACGATAGTGATCGAAAACTGACGATAGATAACCCCGGTCGATCCACCGAAAAAAGCCATGGGTACGAAAACCGCCGAGAGCACGAGTGCTATGCCCACGAGCGCGCCCGTTATCTGACCCATGGACTTTCGAGTCGCTTCTTTGGGTGAGAGCCCATCTTCCCTCATCACGCGCTCGACGTTTTCCACCACAACGATTGCATCATCGACCAGCAGTCCAATGGCGAGCACCATGCCGAACATGGTAAGAGTGTTGATCGAAAAACCGCAAGCCGCCAGCACGCCGAAGGTCCCCAGCAATACTACGGGCACCGCTATGGTCGGGATCAGCGTGGCCCGGAAGTTCTGAAGGAAAAGATACATCACCAGAAAGACCAGCAAGATCGCCTCGGCCAAGGTCTTCAGCACTTCCTCGATGGATATCTTGACGAAGGGAGTCGTATCGTATGGCACTGCCGCCTTCATGCCGATCGGGAAGAATTGCGACAGCTCGGCGATCTTCGCTTTCACCGCTTCGGCGGTATTTAGCGCATTGGCGCCCGCGGCCAGTTTTATTCCGATGCCGGTTGCCATCCTGCCATTAAAGTGCGCAACCGTATCGTAGTTTTCGCTGCCGATTTCAACGCGCGCCACGTCGCGAAGGCGAACGGTTGAACCATCGGAGTTGGTGCGCAGCATGATTGCGCCAAACTGTTCAGGCGTTTGAAGAAGCGTCTGCGCGGTAATGGTGGCATTGAGCCGCTGGCCGCTAACGGATGGAGAGCCGCCGAGCTGACCGGCGGAAACTTGCACGTTCTGCGCCTGTATGGCCGATTTGACATCGGAGGGTGTGAGTTTATAGTTGTTGAGGCTGTTCGGATCGAGCCAGATCCGCATCGCGTATTGCGACCCGAATAATTGAACATCCCCGACTCCGTCGATCCTGCTTACGGGGTCCAGGATCGAGTTTGCCACGTAATCCGATAAATCTTCCTGGTTCATGCTGCCGTCTTCGGAGATAAAACCCAAAACCATCAGGAAGTTTTGCGTGGATTTACTGACACGAACCCCCAGCTGCTCGACCACCTGCGGGAGCAGCGGCATGGCGAGCTGGAGTTTGTTCTGCACCTGCACCTGCGCTACGTTGGGGTCGGTACCGGCGTCAAAGGTGAGTGAAATGTTCATGCTGCCGGATGAGTCGCTGGTAGAAGACATATAGCGCAGGTGATCGATCCCGTTCATCTTCTGCTCGATCACCTGGGTCACGGTATCTTCGACAGTCTTTGCCGACGCTCCCGGATATGAAGCGTCCAAGCCGACTTGCGGCGGTGCGATCGCGGGATACTGGGCTATTGGCAGCGTCCTGATTGCGAGAACACCCGCAAGCATGATGACGATCGCGATTACCCATGCGAATATGGGACGGTCTATGAAAAAGTGGGCCACTGGATTCTCCTTTACTGACCGGCCGTCCCGGTTTTTGCACTCACCGGCGCGGTCGAGGTCGGCGCCACCTTGCACGGAGCACCCGGACCAACCTTCTGAAGCCCATCGACAATCACCCGATCACCTGGTTTGAGCCCTTCGCTGACCAGCCACTTGTCCCCCTCGGCGCGCGCTATCCTGATCGCTCGCTGTTCGACCTTTCCGTCATCTCCAACTACCAGGGCCGTAGCCTTGCCTTTGGGGTCGCGGGCGACTCCCTGTTGCGGCACGAGGATGGCCTGTTCGTTCACGCCCTGTTCTATCACTGCCCGCACGTACATTCCTGGAAGCAGAAGGTGTTCGGGATTGGGAAAGACGGCGCGCAGGGTAATCGAACCGGTGCTCTGGTCAACGGTTACCTCGGAGAACTTAAGGGTGCCTTCCCTTGGGTATGGGGTGCCGTCTTCGAGCAGGAGCCTGGTCTTTGCCGCTTTAATGCCGTTACTCTTCAGCTGGCCATCCGCCAGGTTTTGCCTCAGGCGCAGCATTTCGGTGCTCGACTGCGTCAGGTCGACATAGATGGGATCGAGCTGCTGGACGGTGCAAAGCGGTGAGTTCTGGCTTGCCGTCACCAGGGCGCCGGTCGTGACCGATGACCTGCCGACCCGGCCCGAAATCGGCGAGGTGACGCGAGTGTAATCAAGGTTTATGCGGGCTGTTTCAAGGGCCGCCTTGTTCGATTCAACATCGGCTTCGGCCTGTTTGGCAAGGCCGGCCATTTCCTCGCAATCCTGCTGGCTGACCGCTTTTATGGGAAGCAACTGCTTGTAGCGGCCTGCTTTCGAGCGGTTGGTCTCAAGGACCGCTTCGGACTTGCTGAGCGCCGCCTTGGCGCTGGAATAAGCCGCCTTGTAGGAGGCCGCGTCGATCTGGTAGAGAACCTCGCCCGCCTTTACATCGGCCCCCTCGGCGAAGAGTCGTTTCTGGATTATTCCCCCCACCTGCGGCCGCACCTCCGCAATGAGGTACGCCGAAGTCCGTCCCGGCAATTCAGACGTTATCGTCAAACACTGCGGTTCCACGACAAACACACCCACCTCGGCGGGGCCGCTCTGCGGAGATCCACCGGCAGCTTTCTGTTCACCACATCCGGCAAGCAGAAGAGATAAAAGAAAAATCCCTGTAAGAACAGTCGCACGGGACCTGTAATTGGTACGCATAAACACCTCTTTGGATGGAGCGGTTTTGATTCATGAGCAAAATGCATTCGCGCTTTTCATTAGGCCTTCTTTATACACGACTATGTGAATAATTGCCCATTAGATGTAAGGGGTAAGGCGGTTCTCAGACTAATTGAGATCGCGAGAGCAGCTTTCATTCGATTCCCGCGGGTCCTTCTCGATTCCGCTTTCGGGCAACAGGTCCTCCGGACCGCGCCATGCATGTGCACCACGGTTTCCCGTCTTGCCCGCGGGCGGTAATTTAGGTTAGAGTGCCTGCGCCGGTGGGATTTAAACCACACCGGCCCGAGAGGGGCTTTCACCGGCCATTTTCCCGCATTTTCTCATTTACCTGACCCTAATCCGGGGCTGCGCGTGATACAGGATTACCTAAACAGGCTCCTCACTTTCAGGCTGAAAGACTTCGAACTGGCACACCACGCCCAGCTTCCAGCCTCGCCGCCGATTTTCGGAGATCTCGATCGGCCCCTTTGCGAGCCTTTGCGCCAATCCCTTCCACGACTTGGAATCACCAGGCTTTTCAGCCACCAGGCCGAGGCCATCGAATGCATCAGGTCAGGCATGCACACCGTCGTCTCGACGCCGACTTCGAGCGGCAAATCGCTCATATATAACCTCGCCGTCGCCGAATCGCTCCTGAGCAACCCGGAACAGCGCGCGCTCTACCTCTTCCCGATAAAGGCCCTCACCCGCGATCAACTTGACGCGCTCGGGACCTTTTTCGAGCACCTGGCGCCCGCGGCGGGATGTGCCCCTTACCGGGCCTGCGTCTATGACGGCGACACCACCCCGTACCAGAGGTCCAAAATACGCCGGGAAAACCCGCACGTGCTCCTCACCAATCCCGACATGCTGCACTACGCCCTGCTGGCCTTTCATTCAAAATGGGAGGATTTCTGGAGGAAGCTGCGCTTCGTAATAGTCGACGAGATGCACTCGTATCGAGGCATTTTCGGGAGCCACGTCGCGCAGGTTTTCAGGAGGCTTCGAAGAATCTGCCGCCATTACGGAAGCGATCCGCGGTTTATCTTGCTCTCGGCTACTATCGGCAACCCCGACGAGCTTGCGGCGGGACTCACGGGTATTCCGGGGGAGCGAATCAAGGTTGTGGGCGGCAGCGGCGCACCCCAGGCAAAGAGGCATTTTATATTCCTCAGGCCGATTGACGCCTCCCTTCCGACCCACTCCGCGAGCATCGCGGCCCGGCTGATAGTGCAGGCGGCAAAAGCGGGGCTAAAGACGATAGCATTCACACAATCGCGAAAGCTAACCGAGCTGGTCCACATGAGCGTGCTCCAGGCCGAACGGCGGCTGGAAAGAAAGGTAAGCTCATACAGGGCGGGGTTTTTGCCGGAAGAGAGGCGGGTAATCGAGCAGAAGCTCTCGAGCGGGGAACTTTCGGCGGTAATTTCCACAAGCGCCCTCGAGATGGGAATAGACATCGGAGGGCTCGACCTCTGCATCCTGGTGGGATATCCCGGAACCGTCATGACCACCTGGCAGCGGGGGGGCAGGGTAGGAAGAAGCGGGCGCGAGTCCGCGATAATACTCGTTCCCGACCAGGACGCACTCGACCAGTACATCGTAAACCACCCCTCGCAGTTTCTGGAGAGCCGCTATGAGCGGGCGGTTATTGATCCATTCAACCAATATATCCTCAAGGACCACCTTCCCTGCGCCGCGGCAGAGCTGCCTATCGAGGACGGCGAGCCGGAGTTTTGCGGTAAAATGACCGAAAAGGTCATTGGCGATCTTACCGCTTCGGGCCAACTGCTCCAGACCCTCGACGGGAACCGGTGGATTTGCTCGGCTCTTCAGCCCCACCGGAATGTGGACATCCGCAGCGTCGGCGCATCATATACAATCGTCAAGGTTTTCGACGGCAAAACCTCGCCGCTCGGCAAGAGCGAGGGGATAAGGGCCCTCAAGGAATGCCACCAGGGGGCGATTTACCTGCACCGGGGGGAAACCTACCAGGTGGAAAGCCTCGATCTCGAAAAGAAGGTGATCCGGGCCGCTCCCGCCCAGGTGCCCTATTTCACCCGAACGGTGAGCGACAAGGAAACCGAGATTCTCGAGACCATTGCATCGAAGCCCGCCGGGAATTTCATAATTCGCCTCGGGCGGCTGCGGGTAACCGAGTTTATCAGGGGCTATGAGGTCCGGCGGCTTTTTTCTCATGAAATCCTTTCCAGAAATCCTCTCGATCTTCCGCCGCAAACATTTGAAACGGTCGGATTTTGGATCGAGGTCGAACCCCTTCTGGCCGAAAAAGTCAACTCGGCGGGACTCGAATTCATGGGCGGAATACATGCAATCGAGCACGCGCTGATAAGCATGTTTCCCCTTTTTGCGGTGTGCGACAGAAACGATATCGGGGGGATTTGCTATCCCTTCCACCCGCAGGTCGAAAAGGGTGCGATATTTATCTATGACGGCTATCCGGGGGGTATCGGCCTGGCGGCTAGAGGATACGAGATCATCCTGCCTCTTATGGAAAAGACGCTGGAACTGATTGGTTCCTGCCCCTGCACGGATGGCTGCCCGGCCTGTATCCATTCACCCAAGTGCGGTTCCGGGAATAAGCCGCTCGATAAGAATTCGGCCCGGATGCTTCTGGAATTCCTATCGGGTAGAAAATGCCTTGGCGAGCCGATTCAAGCCGCGCCCGAGGTCGTGCGGCAGCCGCCGGCGCCTGCCCCGGTCCGCTCGATCCGGGATTTTCGCATCGGCTTTTTCGACCTCGAGACCCAGCGGCTGGCGGATGAGGTCGGAGGCTGGCAGAATGCGCACCTCATGGGGATATCCGTTGCCGTCCTCCACGAAATGCCCTCCGGAACGACGCGGATATACAGGGAGGATCAGGCAGGCGAACTAATCGAAGACCTCAAGAGACTGGACCTCGTGGTGGGATTCAACATATCGAGGTTCGACTACCGGGTCCTTGGCGCCTACACCCCTTTCAGGCTCGATGGACTGCCAACATTCGACATGCTGGGTGAAATACACAAAGGCCTGGGATTTCGGATAAGCCTGGGGCACCTGGGAGAACAGACCCTCGGCCGCCCGAAAGGGTGTGACGGCATCCAGGCGGTCAAATGGTTTCGCAAGGGCGAATGGGAAAGCCTCATCAACTATTGCACCGAGGACGTCATGCTCACGCGCGATCTCTTTCGTCATGCCGTCGAGAAGGGCTACCTGGTCTATTCAGACAAGAAGATGCGCGTGCTGCGGCTCCCGACTCCCTGGAAAATCGAAGATTTGATCAGGGCTGATAGCAAGTGCTGAAAAGGGACGGCAATTTTGCCTTTGCATCACCACAAGTATGTGTTTTAAATTCCGGATTTGAGTGTATCCACGATTCGGGTTTCGCGGACAGGCGAGAAAGGAAGATGATTGGGCGGTTTCGATATAAAACATCCGCGTGAAGCGTCTGGGCCGATTTCCTTCCCCAGTCTCTCGGGAGCGGAAGATGCATGGTTTGCGCTCTACGTCCAGGTGAATCACGAAAAAGAGGTGACCAAACGGCTGGAGAACAAGGAAATCAATTGTTTTCTGCCGCTAATGGAGTGCTGGAGCAAAAGGCTCGACCGCAGAAAGAAGATACAGGTCCCGCTCTTCCCCGGCTATATATTCGTTCGCACGGTCCTGGACAATTACACCAACATCAATATCCTCAAGACCCCCGGAGCGCTGAGCATTCTGCGCAACTCCGAAGGCCCCCTGCCGATTCCCGACTACCAGGTAAACAACCTGCTGACCCTGATCGGCTCCACTCAGCCGCTTAGCCAGCATGACTACCTCAATGAAGGCGACTGGGTCCAGGTGGTGCGCGGTCCTCTTGCCGGCTGCATCGGAATCCTCAGCCGCGTGGACCGCAAAAAGGGCAGACTGGTAGTAGGCGTTGATATCATCAAAAAATCGGTGAGCGTGGAACTCGATACCGAAGACGTGGAACCCATCCCGCCGCCACCGGGCAGGTAGGCAAGCCCAATGCGAAGTTTCGGACAAACAGCACCTGATACCCCTCATACACCGTCCCTGCCTTCACAAGTCCAATGTACGACAACACTTGCCCCTCGCTTGCAACTTGGGATAATATCCCAGCTCCATTATCGAGTTCAGCATCCCCGCACAGGTGCGGCAGGGCCGCCAATTCTCCCCGCGAATCTTGATTCTCTAATCCGATTGACAGTTTAGCTTTATTGCTGTTAGTATTTTGAGTTATCTTCCGGCAATGTTTGAAAAACCGGCTGTTTTCCACCGGTCGTGTTTTTGCCGGTTTTGGGACGCAAACGGAAATTCCGCATCATCCCGAAAGGGCGAGAAAATCAAGGGCTGGCTATGAAGATGAAGGGATCACAGATATTTTTCGAGTGCCTGAAGAAGGAGGGCGTTGAGGTAATCTTTGGTTTCCCCGGCGGGGCCGTGCTTGACATTTATCACGAGATGCCAAAACACGACATCCGGCACATCCTGGTACGCCATGAGCAGGGCGCCGCGCACATGGCAGATGGATATGCGAGGTCGAGCGGACGGGTGGGGGTATGCCTGGTAACCTCCGGCCCCGGAGCGACCAACACGGTCACGGGCATAGCCACCGCATACATGGATTCTGTTCCCATGGTCGTCTTTACGGGGCAGGTCCCGACACCTCTCATCGGAGACGATGCCTTCCAGGAAGTGGACATAATCGGCATTACCCGGCCCTGCACGAAGCATAGCTACCTGGTGCGAAACATCAACGACCTGCAGACGGTAATCCGCGAGGCTTTTTACCTTGCGCGCACCGGCAGGCCCGGCCCGGTAGTGGTTGATTTGCCAAAGGACGTAATCCAGGCCCAAACCGAGTTCAAATACCCCAAGAAAGTGGACCTCCCCGGATATCATCCCACTTTGGAAGCCCATTCGGGGCAAGTGAAGCGGGCCCACGATATCCTGAAAAAGTCAAAGGCGCCGGTAATCTTCGCCGGCGGGGGCATCATTATCTCGGAATCAACGCGGGAATTGATGAAAATAGCCAACCTGCTCCAGGCCCCCGTAACTTGTTCGCTTATGGGACTTGGCGGATTTCCGGCCGGGGTGACGGACAGTGACGGCCGCCGCCGGCCTAACCCGCTGTGGCTCGGGATGGTGGGAATGCACGGGACCTACCAGGCAAATATGGCCATATCCCACGCGGATGTCATTTTTGGAGTCGGCGTGCGTTTCGACGATCGCGTTACGGGCAAGATCAGCGAGTTTGCCCCGAAGGCCAGGATAATTCACATTGATGTCGATCCTTCGAGCATCAGCAAGAATGTGGATGTTGACGTTCCGATCGTTGGCGATTGCAAAAACGCGCTCCAGCAGTTGATCCGCTTTTGCGAGGCCGAACCCATCGAGAATCAGGCCGCGGCGCGCCGACCATGGCTGGAACAGATAGACAAGTGGAGAAAAGACCATCCCCTGACCTATTCGAAGGATTGCGAGGTAATAAAGCCCCAGTACGTTATCGAGAAGATCTGCGAAATGACCGGGGGCAATGCAATTATCACCACCGAAGTTGGCCAGCACCAGATGTGGACCGCGCAGTTCTACGAATTCGACCGCCCGCGCACCCTGCTTACCTCGGGTGGCCTGGGGACCATGGGCTACGGCTTTCCGGCGGCAATCGGGGCTCAGATGGCCTTTCCCGACAAGCTCGTAATCGATATAGCCGGCGACGGCAGCATCCAGATGAATATCCAGGAGCTTTGCACCGCGGTGTGCAACGATATCCCGGTAAAGGTCGCGATTCTTAACAACAAATACCTGGGCTTGCCCCGCCAGTGGCAGGAGCTTTTCTACGAGAAGAATTACACGGGGTCGTGCCTCGAAGGCTCCCCTGATTTCGTAAAGCTTGCCGAATCCTACGGCGCGGTCGGCCTGAGGGCCGTAAAGCCCGAAGAAGTCGAGCCTGTCCTGAGGGAGGCGTTCAGGATAAAGAAGCCCGTTCTCATGGACTTTGTAGTATCCCGGGAAGAAGGCGTATACCCGATAGTGCCTCCCGGAAAGAGCATAACCGAGATGCTTCTGGCGTAAGGTGCGGCATCGCCCCCCCGAGTTATGGCACGGTCTCCCGACCGCGCCGGCCAAAACGACCGAAGGTCTCCAAGCGATCCGAAGCGGCCTCGGTTCAAAACTCAAATCGGCATGCCGCATCAGGAGGGAACATAAGTGATAATCACCGAAAAGCAGCGCTACACTATAGGCATACTGGTTCAGAACGTTCCCGGCGTTCTTGCCCGGATCGTCGGGCTTTTCAGCGGCCGGGGCTACAACATCGAAACAATCACGGCCGCCGAGACCCACGAACCGGGCCTCACCCGTATTACTCTGGTAACGACGGGCGATGAGCGCGTGCTGTCGCAGATAATCAAGCAGCTAAACAAGCTGATAAACATCATAAAAGTCTATGATTTTGCCGAAACCGAATTCGTGGACCGCGAAATGGCCCTGATAAAGGTCAGGGCCGAGCAGGCCACACGGGCCGAGGTGCTCCGCATAGTAGACATCTTCCGGGCAAAGGTTGTGGACGTCAGCCCGCACTTTTACACCCTCGAGGTTACCGGAAACGAAGGAAAGATCAACGCGGTTTTGGAGCTTCTCGGACAGATAGGAATAGTCGAAGTTGCACGTACCGGTAAAGCGGCGCTGGCACGCAGCAAGAAACATTGAAGCCGAGCAGACGCAGGGAGGATGGTTTAAATGCGTATTTTCTATGATGCCGATGTGGATCTGAACGTACTCCGCGGCAAAAAAATCGCGGTCATAGGCTATGGCAGCCAGGGACACGCGCAGGCGCAAAATCTTCGAGACTCGGGCCTCCAGGTGGTCGTTGCCAACCGTCCCGGATCGGCCAACTATCAGAAGGCGGTCGAGGACGGTTTCACTCCGGTATCCGTCCAGGAAGCCGCGCAAACGTGCGACCTGATACAGATCCTTATCCACGACCACGTGCAGGCGGAAGTCTATCGCAAGGAAATCGCACCGGCGATGAAGCCCGGCAAGACCATCTCTTTCTCGCACGGTTTCAACATCCACTTCGGTCAGATCGTTCCGCCCAAGGACGTTGACGTCGTAATGGTCGCCCCCAAAGGCCCCGGTCACCTGGTTCGCAGCGAATACGTCCGCGGTGCGGGCGTCCCGGCACTTGTAGCGATCCATCAGGATGCTTCCGGACAGGCAATGCAGACCGCCCTTGCCTATGCTTCAGGCATAGGCGCAACTCGGGCAGGGGTTATCGAAACCACTTTCAAGGAAGAAACCGAAACCGATCTTTTCGGTGAGCAGGCGGTCCTTTGCGGCGGCGTTTCCGAACTGGTAAAAGCAGGGTTCGACACGCTCGTCGAGGCCGGCTATCAGCCCGAGATCGCCTACTTCGAGTGCATGCACGAGCTAAAGCTCATCGTTGACCTTTTCTACCGAGGCGGTCTTGCCTATATGAGATACTCGGTAAGCGACACCGCCGAGTACGGCGACTACACCCGCGGCCCGCGTATAGTAAACGAGCAGACCCGTGCGGAGATGAAGAAGATTCTCTCCGAAATCCAGAACGGGGCTTTCGCCCGCGAATGGATACTGGAAAACATGGCGGGGCGGCCGGGTTACCGGGCGAGCAAAGAGAAAGACAAGAATCTTCTTCTTGAACAAGTCGGCTCGAAACTGCGCTCGATGATGCCGTTCCTCGATGCCGTGAAGATAGACTAGTTTTATCTTGTAGTTCTGATGTCTTACAAACTGTAGGGTGGGCACGGTTTTTATCGTGCCCACCGCGCGGTTGTGGCGCGGTCAGGATGGGCTGTTGCCTAAAAGCTGAATCGGAAAAATTTTGCGGGAATCGGAGGAAAGCTCCCCTCCCCTGGCGGGAGGGGTTGGGGGAGGGGGTTG